>NZ_CP006644.1:2651666-3977500 GCF_000512205.2 Sphingomonas sanxanigenens DSM 19645 = NX02 | reverse complement strand
GAAGCCCAGGTAAACGGCGGCCGTAACTATAACGGTCCTAAGGTAGCGAAATTCCTTGTCGGGTAAGTTCCGACCTGCACGAATGGCGTAACGACTTCCCCACTGTCTCCAGCACATGCTCAGCGAAATTGAATTCTCCGTGAAGATGCGGAGTACCCGCGGTTAGACGGAAAGACCCCGTGCACCTTTACTGCAGCTTCAGAGTGGCATTAGGAAAGAACTGTGTAGCATAGGTGGGAGGCTTTGAAGCATCGGCGCCAGCCGGTGTGGAGCCATAGGTGAAATACCACCCTGTTGTTTTCTGATGTCTAACCTCGCACCGTCATCCGGTGCAGGGACCCTCTGTGGCGGGTAGTTTGACTGGGGCGGTCGCCTCCCAAAGAGTAACGGAGGCGCGCGAAGGTTGGCTCAGGACGGTTGGAAACCGTCTGTTAGAGTGCAATGGCATAAGCCAGCCTGACTGCGAGACTGACAAGTCGAGCAGAGACGAAAGTCGGTCATAGTGATCCGGTGGTCCCTCGTGGAAGGGCCATCGCTCAACGGATAAAAGGTACGCCGGGGATAACAGGCTGATAACCCCCAAGAGCTCATATCGACGGGGTTGTTTGGCACCTCGATGTCGGCTCATCACATCCTGGGGCTGGAGCAGGTCCCAAGGGTTTGGCTGTTCGCCAATTAAAGTGGTACGTGAGCTGGGTTCAGAACGTCGCGAGACAGTTTGGTCCCTATCTGCCGTGGGCGTCGAAATTTGAGAGGAGTTGACCCTAGTACGAGAGGACCGGGTTGAACATACCTCTGGTGGACCTGTCATCGTGCCAACGGTGCAGCAGGGTAGCTATGTATGGACGGGATAACCGCTGAAAGCATCTAAGCGGGAAGCCTCCCTCGAGATAAGATTTCACAGAGCCGTGGAAGACCACCACGTTGATAGGCCGGATGTGGAAGTGCGGTAACGCATGGAGCTAACCGGTCCTAATTGCTCTATTCGCGCTTGAGAGTCTCACCATCAACGACAGCCCTGGGCTGTCCGGTTATGGCTCCCAGCCTTCAAAACATCGATCACCCAAACACCGCAAAACATTGCGCTGGCTCCACAGCTTGGTGGCCATAGCGTCTGTGACCCACCCGATCCCATCCCGAACTCGGACGTGAAACCAGACTGCGCCGATGGTACTATCGCTTAAGCGATGGAAGAGTAGGGCGCCGCCAGGCTTTGAAGCCAGCGCAATCACACAACGGTGCATCCAGAACCCATTCACATAACGCCTCCAACAGAGGCTCGAAACGGCCGCCGATCGAAAGATCGGCGGCCGCTTTCGTTTGTGCCCTTCCGAACAGGCCGCCGCGGCCCGCCCGGCATCCGTTCACCCGCCACCCGCCGGCAATTCCTCCCGCAGCTCCTTCTTCGTAAGCGTGGCGTGAGGACCGCAGTTTATGCGGCTTGGGCTGTTGGCTGATCTGTCTGGGGCACCCAGTTCCACGGCATCAGCTCGTCCCAGCGGGTGGCGGGCCAGTCGCCGGCGACCCTGGCGATGACATCGGCGATATAGGCCTGCGGGTCGACGCCGTTGGCCTTGCAGGTCTGGATGACGGTGTAGATGGCGGCGGCTCGCTCGCCGCCTGCGCGCGAACCCGCGAACAGCCAGTTGCGCCTTCCCACGGCGACGCCGCGCAGGGCCCGCTCCGCGATGTTGTTGTCGATCTCCAGACGCCCGTCACCCAGGAAGCGGCACAGCGCCGGCCAGCGTTTGGTGCCATAGGCGATGGCTTTGGCCATGTCGGACTTGGGCGACAGGCGGCGAAGGGCAGCGTCGAGCACCTCGCGCAAGGCGTCGACCAGCGACTGGCTTCGTTCCTGTCGCGCTCGACGGCGTACATCCGGCGGCTGACCACGCACCTCCGCCTCGACGGCATAGAGCGCGCCGATGCGCTCCAGGATATCGGTGGTCAGCGGCGTGGAGAGGCGCTCGTGCAGGTCGAACACCTTGCGCCGGAAGTGTGCCCAGCATGCCACCTCTGTGACGCCACCGCGGTACAGGGCGTCATAGCCCGCATAGGCATCGGCCTGGAGAAAGCCGCGAAAGCCGGCGAGATGCGCCTGCGGGTGCGCCGCGGTGCGGTCGGGCGTGAAGCGATACCATGTTGCGGGCGGTGTCGTGCTGCCGGACGCCTGGTCGTCGGCGGCGTACACCCACAGCCGCCCGGTCGCGGTCTTGCCACGGCCGGGGTCGAGCACCGGCACCGGCGTGTCGTCGGCATGGATCTTGTCGGCCTTGAGCACCTCGTCACGGATACGGCTGACCACCGGGTCGAGCAGTGCTGCAGCTTGCCCGGCCCAGCCCGCGAGCGTCGAGCGGTCGATCTCGAGCCCCTGCGCGGCCATCATCTCGGCCTGGCGGTACAACGGCAGATGGTGGTCGAACTTGGAGACGACGACGTGCGCCAGCGTCGCGAAGGTCGCCTTGCCCCGCGCCACAGCGCTGACCGGCGCGGGTGCCTGGACGATCTTCTCGCAAGACCGGCAGCTGTATTTGGGGCGGACGTTGCGCACGACCCGCCAGCGCACCGGCACGATGTCGAGCATCTCGTGCGCGTCCACGCCCAGCCGGCGCAGCGCACCACCGCAGTCCGGGCAGGTGCAGATACCGGACGCCGGCTCGTGGACGACCTCCTCGCGCGGCAGATGCTCCGGCAGACTGCGGACCGGTGCCAGGCGCGGCGCTACTCCAGGCGCCGCAGTCTCGACTTCGGAAACATCCCGCTCCGTTTCCAGCTCTTCCAGCGCCAGCTCGAGCTGTTCGATCTCGCGGCCCAACTTCTCGGAGGAGGCACCGAACTGCATCCGCCGCAGTCGGGCGATCTGCCCGCGCAACGTGTCGATGAGCAGATCGCGGGCGGCGAGCGCGGCATTCGCCCGGGCGAGCGATGCCTCCAGCGCGGCGATCCGCGCGGTGGCATCAGCAGGGGAAACAGGCGCTTCCAGCACCCGCATTTCATAACAGATCACGCATCGACGGGCGAGAAAAAGCGTCGCAAAACCGCCGTTTTCACCCCGCCAGCGTCGGCGTGAACGTCCGCTCTGGGCGACGCCAGTCGATGCCCTCCAGCAGCATCGACAATTGTGCCGGCGTCAGCGTCACCGTGCCCGTCGCGGTCACCGGCCAGACGAACCGACCCCGGTCGAGCCGCTTGGAGAACAGGCACAGGCCTTGCCCATCGAACCACAGCAGCTTGACCAGATGACCCCGCTTGCCCCGGAACGCGAACAACGCGCCCGAGTGCGGGTTCTGGGCCAGCACCTGCTGCACCAGTACCGCCAGGCCATCGAACCCTTTGCGCATGTCGGTGACGCCACACGCCAGGAACACCCGCGTCGGCAACGGCGTGGGGCTCAACGCAGCACCGACAACACTCGCGCCAGCGCGCCGGCGTCCACCGACCCGTCCACGCTCACTCGGACGCCACCCGGAAATTCGATGCAGATGAGGCCAGACGTGGATGTCGCCGGCTGCGGCGCAGGTGCGGCGACATCGGCCACGCGCACCTCGGCGAATGCCGGCAGCGCAGGCGCGACCCCGCCCAGCTTGCCCAGCCGCGCCTGCTTGCGCCACGTATAGATCAGGCTGCTCGACACCTCGCGCCGGGCGATGACATCACGGACCCGCACGCCCGGCCGGAACGCCTCGGCCAGGATCTCCAGCTTCTCCGCGTCCGACCAGCTCCGTCGGCCCGATACCCGGCCGACCACCTCCACACGACCAGTCGTACGAGCGCTCGTACGACCAGTCTCAGAACCGAAAACCTCCCGCACCGCCCGCGCCCTCGTCAAAGACGATAAGCATCCCGGCTACGGCCAAACGGGCAAGGCGGCCCTCAGGCCACGCTTACCCTTCTTCGACAACTTGCCGATCAGCGTCCGCGGCAGCGTGTCGCGGATCTCGATCTCGCGCGGGAGTTCGATCTTGCTGATCCGCGTGCTGAGGAAGCCGCGCAGTTCGGCGGGGGAGGCGGTTTCGCCGGGGCGCAGCACGACGAACGCCTTGGGCGCCTCGCCGCGATAGTCGTCGGGTACGCCGATCACCACCGCCTCGGCGACCGCTTCATGCTCGTACAGCGCATCCTCGATCACCCGCGGATAGACGTTGTAGCCGCCGCACAGGATCAGATCCTTGATGCGATCGACGAGGAACAGATAACCGTCGGCGTCGAGATAGCCGACATCGCCGGTTCTCAGCAGGCCGTCGACGAGCACCTCCGCGGTTTCGGCGGGCCGGTTCCAATAACCCTTCATCAGCTGCGGACCCGACACGCAGACCTCGCCGGTCTCGCCGATAGCCAGCGGCTCGCCGGTTTCGAGCGATCGGATGATGATCGTCGTGCCGGGCATCGCCACCCCGGCGCTGCCGTCGCGCGGCTGGGCGTCTACCGGGTTGCAGGTCACCGTGGGGGACGCCTCGGTCAGCCCATAGCCCTCCACCACCCGGGCGCCGGTACGCGCTTCGAAGCGGCTGCGCACCTCGGGCGGCAGCGGCGCCCCGCCCGACACGCACAGCCGCAACGCCGCGGTGGACGGCAGCTTGGTCTCGGGCAGCGCATTGAGCGCGATCAGGATGGTCGGCACGACATAGAGGCGGTGCGGCCGCGTGCGCTTCATCGCGGCAAGGAAGCTTGCCATCTCGAAGCGCGGCAGCAGCACGATGCGCGCGCCGGTCTGGATCGCGTCGTGGAAGGCGGAGGTGAGCGCGAAGACGTGGAACAGCGGCAGCACCGCCATCACCGTCTCGGGCCCGGCCGTGCGCGTGCTGTCGTGCGCCGCCACCTGCAGGCAGTTGGCGACCAGCCCGGCGTGCGTGAGCATCGCCCCCTTGGGCAGGCCGGTGGTGCCGCCGGTATATTGCAGCACCGCCACGTCATCGGGCGTCCGGGAGACCGATAAGGGGGTGTTAGGGGTGCGTTCGAGGTGTCGGAAGGGGGTGGTTCGAGCGTCGGCGGCGCGCCGATCGAGGATATCGCCACGCCTGAGCGCGCGATAGGCGAGCCCCTTCAGCGTCGGCAGCGCCGCTGCCATCGGGCAGGAGATGATGTGCGCGATCGACGCCACCGCCGCGACCTTGGCGTGGACCGCGGGCAGATCGATGACGAAGGCGATCTTCGCGCCCGAGTCCGCGACGAGATGGCCGATCTCGCGCGCGGTGTAGAGCGGGTTGGTGCCGACGACGATGCCGCCGGCACGCAGCACCGCGAAATAGGCGATCACATAATAGGGGCTGTTGGGCAGGCACAGGCAGACACGGTCACCCGAGGCGAGCCCCAGCGCCTGCAGCCCGGCGGCGACGCGCCCCACCGCCGCGTCGAGCGCCGCATAGGTCATGCTCCGGCCGATGAAGTCGAGCGCGACGCGATCGGGCCATTGCGCCACCGCGCCCGCGAGGAGGTCGGTGACGAGCGCCGGCGGCGGCACCGCCATCAATCGAGCTCGACGTCGAGCAGGCGGACATATTGCTGCCCCGAATGCATGTCGCGCTCCACCATGCCGCCTTGCGACGTCGCGCGCGGATAGGAGATCTTCAGCACATTGAGGTCCGGCGCCGGAATGCGCTTCACCAGCGCCGGATCGGTGCCGAACAGACGGGCGAAGAGGTCTGGCGAAAGCGCCGGGCTGGCATGATATGTCTCGAACGCTTGCGGTCCGTCGAACCACAGGTCGATCGTGATCCAGAAGGGCCCCGCCTGCTTGGAGCGGATGTGCGGGCAGATGTCGCGGATCTTGGCCATGATATGCTTGTCCTTTCTGCGCGCGGTCAGGCCTGGCCACCGAGCCAGACGGTGCGCACCAGCGCCATCGGATCGTCGAGCGCGACGACATGGTTGAGCTTGAACTCGTAGACGGGCCCGCGCGGCACGTCGGCGGGGGAGAAGGCGAAGCCGTAGCTCGGCAATTCCTTGTCCATCACCGCGGGGTAATGGAAGAAATAGGGGTTGCAGCTGTGCGCGATCGCGTTGGCCAGTTCCTGCGTCCGCGCGGTCGAGACGAACAGCACCCCCAATTCGCGCGGCGCTGGCGTGCCCGCGGGCACCGCGGCGCCGTCCACCGCGTTCCAGCCATACATGCGCAGCGAGATGTGGAAGTCGCCCAGCTCCTCCGCCGGGATCGACTGCCGGGTGCGCGCATAGAGTGCCGCCAGGAAGCGGTCATGGAAGCCCGAAACGTCGCGCAGCACGTCGGGATCCTGGATGCCGACCAGCATGATCGTCTGGAACATGCCGCCGCCGGCCCCCTCCAGCTTCATCGTATAGGGATGCTCCTCCCACACCGAACCCGTCACGCGGGTGGTGCGGCCATCCTCCAGCAGCGCGTAGCGCGCGCCGCTGACCTCAAGCACGCCGCCCGGTTCGGTCAGCCGATAGGGATCGGTATTCTCGTAGAGCATGTGGGTGGAGACGCTGAGCGGCGTGCATTGATTGTCGAGCGCCAGCGGCTGGACCTCGAACCCGTCCGCATCGAGGCTGAGCAGCACGCCCGCGGTCAGCCGGTTGACCGCGCACTGGCCGCCGCACTCGCCGATCTTGCCCGCATGCCACGCCGCCCCCCATGGCGCGCCCTTCCAGATCGCGAAGCTGGCCAGCACCGCCGTATCGGTCGATCGGCCGCCGAGGATCACGTCGGCCCCCGCTTCCAGCGCGGCGATATAGGGCTCGACCCCCATCAGCGCGACGATATGGTCGCATTCGTCCACCGTCGCGTCGTCGAGCGGGCCGAGCGGGGGCAGCGGCCTGATCCGCCCTTCGGCGTTGAGCGCCTTGATAAGGTCCTTCTCCTGCTCGCTGTAGAGCAGGGCGATCTTCGGGTTGATGCCGAGTTCGGCGACGATTTCCAGCAATATGTCGCGCGTCCAGTCGAGGTTGATGTCGCCGCCGGCCTGTCCGGACGTGCCGATGATCACGGGGATGCCCGCCTTGGCATGCGCCTTCATCAATATGGTCAGGTCATGCTTCACCGCGCTGCGGCTGTTCTTGGACTTGCCGGTGGCGAGATAGGCGGCGCCGCTGTCGGTCGAGCCGGCGTCCGACGCGATCGCCTGGGCGCCCTGCGCCAGGCCGTAATCGACTTCGTCTTGCTTCACGCCGGCACCCAGCGATCCGCAGGGCACGATGATCTTCACAGGGGCCGAAAGGGGCCGGCTCATAATTTCACTCCATGATGGGAAAGGGTGGGGCCGCCTGTCGGATCAGCGGCCATCGAGCTTCCACGCCAATGTCACGCCATAGGTGCGTGGCGGGTTGTAGGTGCCGAAGCTCGCGCCGAGGAAAACCGACTGGAAGGTGCGGCTGCGCTCGTCGGTCAGGTTCTTGCCCCACAGCGACAGTGACCAATGGTCGGCGATGCCGGCCAGGATCAGCCGCGCGTCGACGAAATGGGTGTGGGGGCGGATTTCGGGCGGCTGGTTGCTGTTGTCGTCGAAGATCCGGCTTTCGTAGCGATAGTCGGCGGCGGCGGTCAGCTCCAGCTCGCCGCCGAGGCCGAGCGTATAGGACGGCGACACGGTGAGCTTGTGCGTCGGCGTGCGCGAGATCGTGTTGCCGGAGCGATCGACCCCGCCATCGTCGAACCGGTCGAAGCGCGCATGGGTATAGGCATAGGCGGCCGAGATGGCGAAGCCGGGGAAGGGGCGCGCGTCGAGCTGCGTTTCATAGCCCTTGATCGTCGCCTTGCCGGCATTGTTGGTGCGGATCGAGCCGTCGGGCCGCACCTGCCGCGTCTGCAAGTCGCTATAATCGATGTAATAGAGCGTGTTGTTCCAGACCAGCCTGCCGCCGAAGAAGCGGCTCTTCTGGCCGATCTCATACTGGAGCGCGGTCTCGGGATCGAAGGGCGTCAGCGCATCCTCCGCGCTGGAGGGCGTGTCCTGGAAGCCACCGCTCTTGAAGCCGCGCGAGACCATCCCGTAAAGCAGATGGTCGCGCGCCGGCTTGAGGTTGATGCCCGCGCGATAGGTGACGTCGTCCCAGCGTTTCGAGGCGGTGACGTCGAAGATTTCCTCGCCCCGCAACGGCGCATCGCTCCGCAGGTTGCCGACATTGTAGGTCTTGTCGTCACGCGAATAGCGGGCGCCGCCGATCAGGCTGATCGTCTCGGTGATCGGCACGGTGACGTCGCCGAACACCGCGATGCTGTCCAGCGTGGCGCGCTGGTCGTAGATCTCGGTCAGCGGGATCGGTGCGACGAATAAAGTGTCGAGCCTGAAGATGTCCGACCGCTCGGTCTGCTGGCGATAATGATAGAAGCCGGCGACCCAACTGATCGCGCTGCCGGCGGGCGACGACAGCCGCACCTCCTGGCTCGACAGCTCGGATTGCTCCTCCTCGCCGCCGCTGATGTCGACGAGGTTGGTGGAAGGGTTGCCGCCGTCGAAATCGTAGCGCGAGCGATAGTCGAGGTCGCGGAACGAGCCGAGGACCGTCAGCGTCGCGAAATCGAGATCCCAGTCGATCTCGCCGCGGACGCCGAACGTGTCGCGCTTCTGGTAGCCCGCGAACGAACCGGCGGTCGTCTTGGGATCGCGATCGACGGTATAGGCGGCGGAGAGCGGATCGGTCGGATCGAGGTCGAGCACATGCTGCGCGGGGCCCGTCGCGCGGTCGCGGGTGCCGTCGACGGTGAAATGCACGCTCAGCCGCTCGGTCGGTTCTGCATAGAGCTGGACGCGGCCGCTCAGCGTGTCCTGATCGTCGACGCGCTCGTCGAGCAAGGTGTTGCGGGCATAGCCGTCATGCGAGCGATAGGCGCCGCTGGCGCGGATCGCGCCGGTGTTGGCGGCGAAGGGCAGGTTGACGAAGCCGACGCCGTCGACGCGGTCGTAATTGCCATAGCTGAACTCGGCCGCGGCGTCGGTCGCCGACGTGTCCGGCCGCCGGGTGATCACGTTGATGCCGCCGCCCACCACGTTGCGGCCGTAGAGCGTGCCCTGCGGCCCCTTCAGCACCTCGATCCGTTCGATATCGAACGCATCGAACGCGACCGCGGCCGGGCGGCCGAGATAGATTTCGTCGAGGAACACCGCGGCACTGGGGTCGCCCGCCGCACCGCGGTCGGACGAACCGATGCCGCGCACCGCGAGGCGGGGCTGGCTTGCCGGGAAGGCGTCGTAGCTGAGGCCCGGCGTGCGCGTGACGATGTCGTTGACCCCCTGGATGCGCGCCTGCGCGATCTGTTCGGCGCCGAAGACGGTGACGGTGACAGGCACGTTCTGCAGGCTCTCGCTGCGACGCTGCGCGGTCACGATGATGTCCGCCACCGCATCGGCATCCGGCTGGGCGGGCCGATTGTCCGCGGCCGCGTCGGCCGGACGGGTCTGCGCATGTACCGATTGTCCGATGCTCGCCAGCGCACAGGCGATCGCCAGTGCGCCGGCATGTTGATTGATGCGTGGTCCCGCCATTCGAACACCCTCTCCGGTCTTTTTGATGGCCATGCCGGCCTTATCAGGTGTCGGTTTATGAATTTTGCATCCATTCCGTCAATCAATGATTCTATGCAAAATCCGTTATGGTCATCCGGAGAAATTTCAGGCAGCAAGGGCGAGAACTGGCATTTCCGCAACACGGCGGAAGCGGCCGAACGATGCAGAACAGCCGGTCGCAGGAGGGTGTCGCGCTCTATTGGATGCAAAAGGCCCGTGACGCCGCGGGCGGGGTGCGGCGCGCTATGCCGCCGCGATCATCGCCGCGTGGCGATGGTGGCGAGGCGGTGCTTCGTGTCCAGCACATGCTCGAGCATGTGGCGCTCGGCCAGCGGCGCATCCTCGGCGGTGATCGCCGCCAGGATATGGCCATGGTCGGCCTGCGACTTGAGGATGTGCTGCGGCGGTTTCGCCGGGATCGCGCGATGGCGCTGGGGCACCAACTGCGCGACCGCCGGGCACAGCCGGGCGATGTCGCCGAAGATCGGATGGATCAGCGTCATCCGCAGCGCGTTGCGGATCACCACATTCTGCGACGCGGCGACGATCGTGAAGTGGAACAGCCGGTTGTTGGCGTACCAGTCATGCTCGATCGCCTCGGACCACAGTCCGCCGTCGACGATCGCCTGTCCGTGCGCGACCATGGCGCCCAGCGCCGCCAGCCCCTCGGCGCTCCAGCCATGGTCGACGGAAAGCCCGCACGCGCGGCTTTCCAGCACTGCGCGCGCCTCGATCGCATCGAGCACGTCGTGGAAGGTGATCTCGCGCACCGTATAGCCGCGGTTGATGCTGTAGCTGACCAGCCCCTCGGCGGAGAGGATCGCCAGCGCGCTGCGCACCGGCGTGCGCGACACGCCCAGTTCGGTCGCGAGCGCCTCGGCCCTCAGCCGGCTGTTGGCCGCGATCACGCCCGTCACGATCCGTTCGCGGACATAGCTCAGCACCGTCATCGTCGCCGGCTCGGTGCGCATCGCTCGGGTCTCGGCGTGGTGGCGAAGCGCCGGTCTGGCGGGGGGGCTGGAACTGCTCGTTGCCATGGCGATCGATCGTCTAGCATCAACCTTCGCCGGCGCGAAAGCGCCGCGATGCTTTCTGGATCCAAATGATGATGCTTGCGCTGCTCGGGTTCGGCACGGTCCTCACCTTCATCGCGCTGATCATGACCCGCCGGTTGTCGGCGGTGGTCGCGCTCGTTTCCATCCCGGTCCTGTTCGGGCTGATCGCCGGCGCCGGTGCGGGGCTCGGCGAAATGATGCTCAAGGGCGTCGCGGACGTCACGCCGGTCGCGGTGATGCTGTCCTTCGCCGTGCTCTATTTCGCGGTGATGATGGACGCCGGGCTGTTCGATCCGCTCGTCCGCCGCACCGTCAGGATGGTGGGCAACGATCCGATGCGCGTGTCGATCGGCACCGTCGCGCTGGGGTCCCTGGTCTCGGTGGATGGAGACGGCACCACCACCGCGCTGATCGTGATCTCGACGATGCTCCCGATCTACCACGCGGTCCGCATGAACCCGATGATCCTCGCGACCCTGCTCGCGCTGACCAACGCGGTGATGAACTTCGTGCCGTGGGGCGGCCCCAGCGCGCGCGCCGCGGCCGCGCTCAAGGTCGATCTGGTGCACGATATCTTCGTGCCGATGCTGCCGGCGATGATCCTCACATTGATCGGCATCTTCGTGCTCGCCTGGCATTTCGGTCGCATGGAGCGCCGCCGGCTGAACTGGTCGCCCTCCGCGCCGCAGCCTACCAAAGCGCGTGACGACGAGGTGGTGCCGCCCGAGCGGCGGCCGCGGCTGATCTGGTTCAACCTCGCGCTCACGATCGCGCTGATGGTGTCGATGATGACCGGCGTCGCGCCGCCGCCGGCGCTGATGATGATCGCCTTCGCGATCGCGCTGACCGTCAACTATCCGTCGCTCAAGGAGCAGCGCGCGCGGATGGAGCAGCACGCGTTCAACGTGGTGATGGTGGTGGCATTGATGTTCGCCGCCGGATCCTTCACCGGCATCGTCGCAGGCACGGGCATGCTCGATGCGATGGCGGCGTCGCTGCTGCACGTCGTGCCGCCGGCGCTGGGGCCCTATCTCGCGTCGCTCACTGCGCTGCTGAGCATGCCGATGACCTTCCTGATGTCCAACGATGCCTATTATTTCGGCATCGTGCCGGTGATCGCGCAGACCGCGGCCTCCTTCGGCATCCCGCCCGAGGCGATCGCGCGTGCGTCGCTGGTCGGGCAGCCGGTGCACTCGTTCAGTCCGCTGCTCGCCGCGGTCTATCTGGCGGCGGGGTTGCTCAGGCTCGAGGTCGGCGACGTGCAGCGGTTCGCGCTGCGCTATGCGGTGCTCACGTCGCTGTTCCTGCTGGCGATGCTGCTGCTGACCGGCGCGCTGCCGCTGTGGGTGTGAGACGGATGAGCTGGTCTGTTTCGGGAGCTGAGGCGCGGCCGTGTGGCCGGCATCGTCCCGGTGCGGGTCGCGATCGGTCCGCTGCGCCGCGCGCTGCCGGGGTCCGGCGCGCGATCCACGCCCAGCGATCCGCTACCGCTTCGTGATCCGCTGCCACAGCGCCTCGGCCGCGGGCGACTGGCGCGCCTTGGGGCGCCACAGTCGGATCTCGATCGGCACGTCGCCCGCCGCGGGGGCGGCGCGGATCAGCGCGCCCGAGGCGAGATCCTCCTCGACGAGGCCCAGGGCGGTCCAGGCGACGCCGCGGCCATCCTTTGCCATCGCGGTCAGCACGCTGGCGAGGTGCGAGGTGAACACCGGCTGCGGCGGCGGCTCGCGCCCTTCCGCCGCCCACGCCGCCGTCAGGATCCGCCCCATCCCCGATTCCGCGGTGAAGCAGAGCTGCGGCGCATGTTCGATGGCGCCGCGCGCGGCGAGGCCGGGTGCGATCACCGGCAGCAGCAAGTCGGTGCCGAGCGCCACCGAGCGGAAGTCCGAGCCGAGCTTGGTCGGGGCGGCCTCGTGGTGATGGCACAGCAGGAACTGCGCGCGGCCTTCCACCATCAGCCGCTCGCAGCCCATCATATTGTCCGCGACCAGCTCGATGCGCGCATTGTTCGTCTGGTCGGCCTCCAGCCGGCGCAGCCAGGCGGGGAAGAAGGTCAGCGACAGCACATGGGTGGAGGCGAAGCGCAGCGTCTCCGCGCTCGATTTGGCGATGGCGCGGGTTTCCTCGCGGCCAAGCTGCAGCCGGCGCAGCGTCTCTTCCGCCACCAGCCGGAAGCGTTCGCCCGCCGGGGTCAGCCGGATGGTGTGGGTGCTGCGATCGACGAGGGTGGCGCCCACCCAGTCCTCGAGCGTGCGGATCCGGCGGCTGAAGCTGGGCTGGCTGACGTTGCGCTGCTCGGCCGCGCGAGAGAAGCCGCCGCTGTCGATCAGGGTGAGGAAATCCTCGAGCCATTCTGAATCCATTTCCCTGCATGCCGTCAATACACTGGTTTTGCAAGCATCGGGCCGCGCATTGGGACCATGTCACGCTGCGAATTAAATGATAGGAACAGTGAATTGGATGCAAAAAATCGTGGCTGCTAAGCGGCCTGCACATGCAGGCGGAAGCGAGGATGAGGCGGGTATGAAGGGGCAGTTCGGCCAGGATCCGATCGCGTTCGACATCGGCGGTATCGCCGCCGGGATGTGCCTGATCGAGAATGGCAGGGCGGGTGCGACGCATGATGTCGAGGCGGAGCGACTCCCGCGATTCAAGGCCGGCCCCTTTGGCAATCCTGTCGCCGGGATCATCTGTCCCCAGGCGGCGCCCAGCGCGCGCGCCGATGCCGGAGCCGTGCATGCCCTCTGAAAACCGCCGCGTCGTCGTCACCCAGCGCTTCTTCGACGAAGCGGCGATCGACTATCTGCAACAGGCCGGCTGCGAGGTCGTGCAAGCCGAATTGCCGGAGGGGCAGGCCGACGGCAATCTTTCCCATGCCGAACTGGTCGAACGGCTGCAGGGCGCGGCGGGGTGGATCGTCGGCCATGCCCGCGTCACGCGCGACCTGATGGCGGAACTGCCGGGCCTCAGGATCATCTCGCGCCGCGGCGTCGGCTATGAGCGGATCGACCTCGCCGCCGCGGCCGACCTCGGCAAGGTCGTCTGCATCGCGGTCGGCGGCAATCATGAATCGGTCGCCGATCACACGATCGCGCTGATGCTCGCGGTCGGCCACCGCTTCCGCGAGACGCAGGCCAACATGATCGACGGCAACTGGTCGATCCTGCTGGGCAATGATCTCTATCGCAAGACGGTGGGGGTGATCGGTCTCGGCCGCATCGGCCGCAGCGTCGTGAGGCGCCTGCAGGGCTTCGAGCCCGAGATCCTCGCGCTCGCCGGCAGCGCTCCCGACGCCCAATTCGCTGGGCAATTCGCTGTCACCTTTGTCAATTTCGAGGCGTTGCTGGCACGCAGCGACTATGTGACCTTGCACGCGCCGCTGACTGCGGCGACGCGCCTGCTGATCGGCAAGGATGCGCTGTCGCGGATGAAATCATCGGCCTATCTGATCAACACCGCCCGCGGCGGGCTGGTCGATGACGAGGCCTTGCTGGAGGCGCTGTGGGCGGGCGAGATCGCGGGTGCGGGGCTCGACGTCTATCTGAGCGAGTCCGATCCCGCCCTGACGTCGATCACCCGGTCGCTGATCGAACTGCCGAATGTGATCGCGACGCCGCATTCCGGCGCCTCCTCGCAGGAAGGCATCGCGCGGACCAACATGGTCGCGGCACGCTCGGTGGTCGCGGTGCTCGATGGCGGCGCGCCGCCCGAGGAATGCCTGCTGGTCGACGGACGGTGAGGATGCGCCGCCGGGCACTGCTCAGCGCGATGTTCGACGCCGCGGTGGCACGCGTCGGCGCCGATCGCTGCGTGCCGCCCAATCTGCCGCCGCGCCCCAGGGGGCGCACGGTGGTGGTGGGCGCGGGCAAGGCGGCTGCGGCGATGGCGCGCGCGGTCGAAACGCATTGGGCGGGGCCGATCGAAGGCGTGGTGGTGACGCGCTATGGCCATGCCGTGCCGTGCGACCGCATTCGCGTGCTGGAGGCTGGGCACCCCGTGCCCGACGCGGCGGGTGTGGCGGCGGCGCAGGCCTTGCTCGCCGCGGTCTCCGGGCTGACTGCCGACGATCTCGTCATGTGCCTGATCTCGGGCGGCGGATCGGCGCTGCTGCCCGCCATGCCCCCCGGCGTCTCGCTGGAGGACGAGCGCGCGCTGACCCGGGCGCTGCTGCGCTCGGGCGCGACGATCGCGGAGATCAACGCCGTGCGCAGGCAGGTCTCGCTGATCAAGGGCGGGCGGCTGGCGGCGGCGGCGACGCCGGCGCGGGTCGAGACCCTGATCGTCTCGGACGTGCCGGGCGACGATCCTGCGCTGGTCGCATCCGGCCCGACGATCGCCGACGCGTCGGGCCCCGAAACCGCCCGCGCGGTGATCGCGCGCCACCGCATCGTGCCGCCGGCGCCGATCGCGGCATGGCTTGAGGGCGGCATGGGGGCAGTAACGGTCCGTTCGGGCGGCGTAAGGGTGATCGCGACGGCGCAGGACGCGCTCGAAGCCGCCGCCGCGGTGGCGCGCGCCGCCGGCTACACGGCCTCGATCCTCGGCGACGCGATCGAGGGGGAGGCGGCGGTGGTCGGCACCGTCCATGCCGGGATCGTCCGGCAGGTGCGCGCGCACGGCCAGCCGGTCGCGGCGCCCTGCGTGCTGCTGTCGGGCGGGGAGACGAGCGTGACGGTGCGTGGGCCCGGCCGGGGCGGGCGCAACGTCGAATTCCTGCTCGGGCTGCTCGATGCGCTGGGCGATTGCCCCGGCATCGCGGCGCTCGCCGCCGATACCGACGGCATCGACGGCACCGAGGACAATGCCGGCGCGGTGATCGACGAGACCTCGTTCGCGCGGGCCGCGGCGCTGGGGCTCTCGCCGCGCGACCATCTCGCGCGCAACGACGCCTACAGCCTGTTCGACCGGCTCGGCGACCTGCTGGTGACCGGGCCGACCTTGACGAACGTGAATGATGTCCGGGCGATCCTGATCGATCCGCCCGGCCGGGGGGACGGAGCGTGACCAAGATGATCGGGGACAATGCGCACAGGATCGCGGTGATCGCGGGCGACGGCATCGGCAAGGAAGTCGTGCCCGAAGGGCTGCGCGTGCTCGAGGCGGTGGCTTCCCGCTGTGGCTGCAGCTTCCGCTTCGATCATTTCGATTTCGCGAGCTGCGACTATTATCTCCAGCATGGCGCGATGATGCCCGCCGACTGGAAGGCGCAGATCGGCGGCCATGATGCGATCTTCTTCGGCGCGGTCGGCTGGCCGGCGACGGTACCCGACCATGTCTCGCTGTGGGGATCGCTCATCCAGTTCCGCCGCGAGTTCGATCAATATGTGAACCTGCGCCCGGTGAAGCTGATGCCCGGCGTGCCGAGCCCGCTCGCCAACCGCAAGCCCGGCGACATCGATTTCTACGTCGTGCGCGAGAACACCGAGGGCGAATATTCCTCGATCGGCGGCCGCATCTTTCCGGATACCGATCGCGAAGTGGTGGTGCAGGAAACGGTGATGACGCGTATCGGTGTCGACCGGATCCTGAAATATGCGTTCGACCTCGCGCAGCGGCGCGACAGGAAGCATGTCACGTCGGCGACCAAGTCCAACGGCATCTCGATCACCATGCCCTATTGGGACGAGCGGGTGGAGGCGATGGCTGCGCTCTACCCCGAGATACGCTGCGACAAATATCATATCGACATCCTGGCGGCGCACTTCGTACAGCATCCCGACTGGTTCGACGTGGTCGTCGCCTCCAACCTGTTCGGGGATATCCTGTCGGACCTCGGGCCGGCCTGCACCGGCACGATCGGCATCGCCCCCGCCGGCAACATCAACCCGGAACGGCGCTTCCCCTCGCTGTTCGAGCCGGTCCATGGCTCCGCACCCGACATCGCCGGCCAGGGCATCGCCAACCCGATCGGCCAGATCTGGTCCGCCGCGCTGATGCTCGACCATCTCGGCGAGCCCAGGGCGGCGGCGTTGGTGCTCGACGCGATCGAGGCGGTGCTCGCCCGCCCGGAATATCGCACCCGCGACCTGGGGGGGACGGCCAGCACCGAGGATTGCGGCAAGGCGGTGGTCGATGCGCTCATGGCAGGGTGAGCCCATATCAGCCCCTCCCCTTCAGGGGAGGGGGAAGGGGTGGGGAAGCGGTGGCGGGGGCTCAATGCCCCCGGCGTCGCTGTTTCCGGCGTTGCCGGAAGCTCGCTGCGCTCGCCCCCACCCCAACCCCTCCCCTGAAGGGGAGGGGGCCGAGGAGGCTGCGTAGGCAATGACCGCCATCATCCGCCTCTGGCACGCCCGCCCTGTCACCTGGGCGATCCTCCTCCTCGTCTCCATCGCGCTCACCGCCGGGCTGCGCCTCGTAAACCTCCCCGCCGCGCTGATGCTGGGGCCGATGGTGGCGGCGATCTGGGTGGCGGACATGCGGCCCGGACTGAAGCTGCCGCGCTGGCTGACCGCTCTCGCGCAGGCGATACTCGGCTGCCTGATCGCCCGGTCGATGACGGCGCCGGTGCTGCTCGAACTGGCGCCGTCCTGGCCCGCGCTGCTGGGCATGAACCTGCTGCTCACCGTGCTGATCATGCTGCTCGGCTTCGTCGCCGCGCGGCTGCATTGGTTGCCCGGCACCTCGGCGATCTGGGGAATGTCGCCGGGCGGGGCCTCGGCGATGGTGCTGCTCTCCGAAGCCTATGGCGGCGACAAAAGGCTGGTGGCGCTGATGCAATATCTGCGCGTCGTCGCCGCGGCGCTCGTGGTGGTGCTGGTCGGCATCCTGTTCGGCCAGCCCCACGCCGGCGGTGCGACGATCGTGCCGGGCGGGCCGGCCACCTCCTGGCTGGCGCTGGGGCCGCCCCTCGCCGTGCTCTGCACCGCGGCGCTGGCCGGCACCGCAACGCTCGCCGCGCTGCTGCTCGGGCGTCAGACGCTGGTGATCTTCGTTTCGGTGTTCGGCGGCATCGCGCTGCAGCTGGCAGGATGGCTGCGGCTCGAAGTGCCGCCGCTCAGCGTCGCGGCGGCGTTCGCGATCATCGGCTGGCACATCGGCCTCAGCTTCACCCGCGCCGCGCTGCTCGAAAGCGCGCGGCTCCTGCCGCGCATCGCGCTCTGCATCCTCGCCATCCTCGCGCTCAGCACCGGGCTTGCGCTGCTCTTCGCCGAGATCATGCGCATCGACTTTCTCACCGCCTATCTCGCGCTCAACCCCGGCGGCACCGACGCGGTGCTGGTCGTGGCGGCGAGCGTCGCGGTGGACCTGCCGCTGATCATGGCGATGCAGATCTCGCGCATCGTCCTCGTCGTGCTGCTCGCGCCGCTGTTCGGCCGCTGGGCGGCGGCCTGGCATATGACGGCGATGCGAAAACGCGACGATGATGGCGATGCCGAGGCGCTGGCGGAGGACGCGGATACGATCGGCTGAAGGCGGTCTACCACCGCCGCGCGATCGACAGCATCAGCGTCCTTGGCCGCAACGGCGTATATTGCGGGCCTTCGCGGATCGAGAAGGGGTTGCCGAACGCGAAGCTGTCGCCGGCGAGATCGAGCGCGTTGTCGAGCGTCGCGCCCACGGTCCATGGCCCGCGCGACACGGTGAGCCGCGCCGCGACCACGGCATAGTTGCCCATCTGGCGGTCGAGGTCGCTGTCGAAGCTCAGCCGCGCGCTGCCGATATAATTGGCCTGGACCGCCGCCTCGCCGCGCCAGCCCGCAATGCCGATCGCCTGCGCCACCTCGACGCGGCCGGTGAGCGCCGGGGCGACGGGAAGGCGGCGATTGTCGAGCGCCTCGCCGTCCGCGCCGCGCAGCAGCCGGCTGTGCTGGACGGCGCCGCCCGCCGAGACGCTGAGCCCGCCGCCCAGCCGCCAGTCGAGCGCGGCCTCGATGCCGATGATCCGCGCCGAGCCGGCGTTGCGCGTCGAGATCAGCCCGTTGGGCAGCAGATAGTCGGACTGGACGCGATCCCACCAGGTGAAATAGCCGCTGCCCGACAGCGCCAGCCGCCCGTCCGCGGTCGCCTTGCGGACGCCGAGGTCGATCGTGTTGATCCGGTCGGCGTCGTAGGTGCCGACCCCCTCGCCGTCGGATACGGCGAGGCCGCCCGGCCGCTTGGCGCGCGCATAGCGGAGGTAGACGATGCCGTCATTCGCCAGCGGCAGCGACAGCGAGGCGCTGGGCGAGACCAGGGTCTTGGTGCGCAGCCGGATGCGTTCGCCCTCGGGTTCCGCGGCCATGTCGCGGGAGACGGTGCGGAAGATGCGCGCGCCCAAGGTCGCGTCGAGCCGGCCGAGCAGGGGCCAGGATGCCTCCCCGAACACGGCATATTCGACCGTCCGGCGGTTGATCGTGTCGACGATCCGCGACGCGCCGGCCTCGTCGGTGATCGTGGCGTCCCCCTTGGAGCGTGCGCCCAGCACGGAAAGGCCGACGAGCCAGCGGCCGCCATCGAAGGGGGAGAGGCGCAGTTCCTGGTTGAACAACGAATAGGTGCGGCGATCCGAAAAGCGCGCCGCACCCTTCAGCCCGAAGCTCGCGGAGGCAGCGCTGGCATCGAGCACCGTGTCGAACCCCTGGCCGACGATGCTGGTCGCCGAAACCAGCCGCAGCCCACCCAGCCGGCCCTCGATGGTCGCATGCGCCATGCCGAAATCATTGTCGGTGGGCTCGGCGATGCGGTTGGGGCGGATCAGCGCATCATTGCCGCTGAGCACATACTGGGTATCACGGGCGTCGATATCCTGTTGCGCGACGCCGAGATCGACCGTCCAGTCGTCGGCGGGTCGCCAGCGCAGCCCCAGCCGGATGCCCGCGACGCGGGTGGAGTTGCTGTCGGTGCGGCCATCCTCATTGTCGATCCAGCCCGCCCTGACGATGCGATAGCCGACCGCGCGCACCGCCAGCCGGCCATCGGCGAGCGGCATGTTCGCTACCGCCTCGACGCTGCCGGCAACGCCGCCATGCTGAACGCCTTCGCCCGACAGGCGCAGCGTTGCCGAGGCATGGTCGAGGTCGGGCCGGCGGGTGACGATGTGATAGATGCCGCCCAGCGCACCCGATCCGTAGAGCGGGCCCTGCGGTCCCTTGAGGATCTCGACGCGTTCGACATCGATCAGGTGCATGTCTGGATTGGGCGCGTCGAAGGTCGCGCGGGTATCGTCGATCTGCACCGCGACGGTCGACTGGCTCTTGCCGATGAACGGGCTGTCGGCGACGCCGCGGATGAACTGGCGGTTGCGGCCGGGGCCGAGATTGGTTTCGGCGAGCCCTTCGGCCCCGAGGGTGATGTCCCGGCTCGAGGGCGTCGCCGGGCCCTCGCCGAACGGCGCGAGCGGGATCACCGAGATCGACATCGGCACCGTGGCGAGCAGTTCGGGGCGCTTCTTCGAGGTCACGATGATGTCGGGCGCCGTCAGCGGCGACAGCGGTGGTTCGGCGATCGGAGCAGGTGGTGGCGGCGCGGACCGTGGCGCGCGTTCGATGCGGTAGGTCGCGCCGGCGCGGCGGGCGCGCAACCCGCTGCCCTTGAGCAGCCGGCGCAGCGCCGCATCGGCGCTCATCCGCCCGGCCACGCGCCGCGTGACGAGGCGCGGCAGCGCGCCGGCGACGCCGATCGAAACGCCGGTCTGCTCGGAAAAGCGCGCGAGCGCGCTTTCCAGCGACCCTGCCGGAATGTCGATCGCGTGGGTTGCCTCGCGCGCGGCGGCGGGGCTGGTGCCGCCGATCGTCTCAGCGACCAGCAGCAGCGCTGAGCCGAACGCGGCCTTCCGCGCGGACGACCCGCGCGCCGATGATCGTCGCGAGGTCGTCCACCAGTCTCGATCCGTCGCCGATAACCAGGCTCCCCGAAAAATGGGCATTCTCCAGCGAAGGATCGATGATGACGGGCGCGTTCGCGTACCGCGATATGTCCGCCGCAACAAGCGAGAGCGGCGCATTGCTGTAGGACAGGCGGCCCGATCGCCAGCTTCCGACATCGTCGGCCGCGACCGCCGACAGGCGCGGCGTATCGTCCGCCGAAACGAGCTGCTGCCCGGCTGCGACGCGCACCGTTTCCATCCGAGGGGAAGCGATGCTGACGACGCCTTCGGACACCGCCACGCGGAAGGCATCCTCCGTCCGGTTGACCGAGAAGCGCGTGCCGATGTCGGTCACGCTGTAGGGGCCGGCGGCCACTGTGAGCGTGCGCGACGGATCGTGCCGCACGTCGAAATAGGCCTCGCCCTGCGCCAGTTCGATCCGCGTCGCCGCCTCGCCATGGACAAGGATCTTGCTCGCCGGGGAGAGCGTGACGGTGGTGCCGTTCGCCAGTTGCACGGTGCGGGCGCGGCTTTCCGCCGCATAGCTGCGCACCGACTGCGTCGCCCATGGCATCGGCAGCACCATCAGGAACGCGAGCGCCGCGGCGATGCCGCCGCCGATCACCCAGGCCAGGCGCGGCAGACGGAAGCGGCCGGGTGGCACCGAGGTTGGGGCCTCAAGCACGTCGCGCACCGCGACACGATGCGTGTCGACCGCGGCATCGACCAGATCGATCGCGTCATAGGCTTCGCGATGGCGCGGATCGGCTTCCAGCCAGGCGATATAGCCGTCCCAGTCGGCATCGTCGCGGGCGAGCACCGCCTGCCAGGCCAGTGCCTCCTCCACGATCATATTGTCTTCGTGCGACCGTCCCGTCATGGCCAGCGCCTTTCCCCATCCCTGTGCACGACCGGTGTCGTCATTGCGACGTCCCCCATTCCAGCAGCGTGCGTTTCAGATTCTTCATCGCGACGGCCATATGCTTTTCCACGCCGCTCTTGCTGATCCCCAGCCGGTTCGCGACGTCGGCATGGCTGAGGCCGTGCAGCTTGTGCAGTTCGAACGCGCGGCGCGCGCCATCGGGCAGGTTGGCGATCGCCGAGGCCAGGGTCGCGACCTCCTCGCGGTCGAGCAACTCCTCCTCCGCCGATTTGCGCCGGTCGACCGCATCGAGGGCCGCCGCCGCGAAGTCGGTCACATCGTCCGCCCAGCGACGGTCGCGCTCCATGCGGCGCTGGCGCGCGCGCAGCCGGTCCTTCACCAGATTCTGCGCCATGCGGAACAGATAGGCGCGCGCATCCTGAACCTCTTCCGGCGGGTTCTGCTGCAGCTTGATCCACAATTCCTGCAGCAGATCCTCCGCCTCGCTGCGGATCGCGGTGCGCGCCATCAGCAGGCGCAGCAGGCTGGCGCGGTGCAGGCCGTAAGCGTGGGACCAGTCGTCCTGTTGGATCAGCATCGTCCTGTTCATCTAGATGTCGTTCGCCGCCTGCGCCGGTGGCGGTACCACAGCCAGCTTGCCACGCCGTGCGATTGCTGCAACCGGCCGCCGCTTTCTCCGCCAGACGCGGGGCGACGATCGTGGCGTGCCGGTGGCGATGGCGCGGATAAGATCGATCGTGACCGCGGTCCAGCCGGCCGCGGTGAACGCCGTCACCAGTTCGGCACCCGGCTCGTGCCCGCGCCCGATCGCCGCCGCCATCGCCCGCAACGCCTCCAGCCGCGCATCGGCCAGCGGCCGCGCCGCCGACGTGCCGAACACCGTGTGGAGCAGCCGCCGCAGCGGCCCCGCGATCGCCATGGCGAGGATCGCAGGCCGCTCGCGCGGCAAGAGGCCGATGCGGACGACCTCGGCTTCCAGCGCCGACAGGGCGGAGGGGAGGGGCGGCATCGCTCAGAAGGCGTAGGAGATGCCGAGCAGCGCCTGCCCGTAGCTTATCGAGCCGTCCCTCACGATCGGGCTGTCCGCCGCGTCGCCGGTAAAGGTACCGCCGCCCGCGCGCGCGATCACCCCCCAATGGCGCGACAATTGATAGCCCGCGGTGACGCCGGCGGAGACGCGGCTGATCCCGCCGCCGGGGCGATAGGCGTCGAGCCCGGAGGCGACGGACTCCGCCTCGGTCACGCCGAAGAAGGTCCGCGTATATTTCTTGTCGTTGAACCGCGCCGAGATGTCGAAGGTGGCGAACACCCGCTGCGTACGGATCGCGGCATAGCTGAGCCCGGCGTCGACCGTTACGCCCTTTTCCTTCTTGCTGTCTTTCGTCGCCTGCAGCGACACCACGAAACGGCCCTGGCCGGCTTCGTTGCCGCCGAAGCGATAGCCGACGAAGCCGCCGAAGCTGGCGCTGTTGCCGATCGTGTCGAGCAGCTTCACCCGCCCGTCCGCATCGCTGCGCGACCGCGAATTGGAGAGGCCGATGACCGGGCCGAACAGGAAACTGCCGCCGCCGCCGAAGTCCACCTTGAGTTCCGGCCCCGCCAGGTTGAACTCGATCCCGCGATAGCGCACCGCGGCCAGCCCGAACGGCGTCGCCTGATATTTGTCGGCGCCCTCATAAGCGGGAATGACCCCGCCGCCGAGCGCGATCAGCCCGGAAATCCTGCCGTCATCCTCTTCCGTGTTCGCGGGTGAATTCGCCACGGTCGTCGGCGCAGTGGTGTCGAGCGTCGTCTGGGCCCGGGCGGGCGATCCCAGCAGCGCGGTCGCGAGCACAGGGAGCAGGTATCGGATCATCATCGTCTCCGGAGGCGTTGGCAGTCCGGCGCAGACGATGTGGATGCGGCGCCACCTCAGTGGCGCCGACAGAAAAATTTACCGCCAGCGTCAGCGCCTATGGCGAACGCGGATCGATGATTGGCACGCCTCTACTGTCCCTGCGCCGCGACCACGCGCAGGATGTTGCCGCTCCACATCTTCTCGATATCGGCATCCGAATAGCCCGCCGCGCGCAGGCGGTCGGTGATCTTCGGCAGCGCGGTGATATCCTCGATGCCCTTCAGGCCGCCACCGCCGTCCCAGTCGGCCCCGAAGCAGATATGGTCGACGCCGGCGACCTCGATCGCGAGCAGCACCATCTTCATATAGGTCTCGAAATCGGCCGCCCACATCGACTCCCTCTTGTCGAGGTCGTGCCAGCGGCGGATGAAGTCGGCCTGCTCGGCGGGCGACATCGCATCCATATGCTCATATTTGCCGAACAGGTCGGCGCGCTCGGGCGAAAGGTTCATCTCCGACATGTAGATCGTCGAGATGCACATCGCGCCGCCCTTCGCCGCCAGCTTGCGCAACCGCCCCTCGTCAAGGTTGCGGGCATGGTCGTAGGCGGAGCGCAGCGAGGAGTGCGAGAGCAGGATCGGATAGCGGGAGAGATCGAGAAGCTGGTCGAACGCCGCGTCCGACGCATGGCTGGCGTCGATCGCGATGCCGAGCCGGTTCATTTCCGCCACCCATTGCTTGCCGAGCGGGCTCAGCCCGTTCCAGCGCGGTTTGTCGGTGGCTGAATCGGCGAACTGGTTGTTCTTGGAATGCACCGGGCCCGCCAGCCGCACGCCGCGCTTGTAGAACTCGTCGAGCAGCTTCAGGTCTTCGCCCAGCGGATAGCTGTTCTCCATCGACTTGAAGGCGATCAGCTTGCCGTTCTTCTCCAGCCGCCGCGCATCGGCCGCGGTCAGCGCGGGAGCGATGCTGTCGGCATTGGCGGCGATCACGCTGTCGATCAGGTCCGAACGCGTGCGCGCGAAGGCGAGCGCGTCGGCATAGCCCTGCGCGGTCAGCGGCCCCTGATCGGTATAGATCGCGAAGAAGCCGCCATCGAGATTGCCGTCCTTCATCCGCGGAATATCGATCTGCGACAGGTCGGTCGCGAGATCGTGGCGCTCGGCGAAGTCCCAGCCCTGCCGGGTGAAGTGCAACGGCGTATCGATATGGGTGTCCAGCACCAGCATCTTCGCGTGCGGCAGCGGGACGATTCCGGCGCGGGGGAAGGTTCCGTCCGTCGCGGGCGAGCAGGCGGCGAGCGCAGCGGCGCCGAACAGGGGAATGAGCCGCTTCATTTACCAGCCTCCACCGGCCGCAGGTCGAGATCCTGATAATCCCAGCTGAAATCGGCGATCTTGCTGACTGGCTTCATCGTCACCCCGGTCACCTTGCCCTCCGCATCGAGCGCGAAGGTGACATAGGCCGGTTCGATCGCCGGATCGTCGAATGCGGTGACGAAGCTGTCATATTGCCAATGCTCCAGCCGGCCCGCCATGCGCGGGGTCGAGGTGAAATCGATGGTCAGGCCGCGCGGGCCCGATGCCACCACGACGTCGCCATACCACGGGTCGCGATAGCGGCCGGCATAGCGTGCGGTCGGCAGCGAGGGACCGACCTTGGCAGGCGGCACGGCGCGGGTGGCGGCAAGGAACTTGCGGCCATCCTCTAGCCGCGCCTCGAACCAGTCCTGCCACTTCGTCGTCCAGCCATAATCGGGCTGATCGAGATAATGATCGAGCAGATCATAATAGAGGCCGAGGATCATGCCGCTGTCCTCGGAGTTCATCATGATTGCAAAGCCGATGTCGCGATCGGGGATCAGCACCACCCGCGTGATCGATCCGAACACGCCGCCGCTGTGCTGGATGATGCGGTGGCCGCGATAATCCTGCACCTGCCAGCCCAGCGCATAGGCCTGGTAACTGGGCTGCGCGGGCTTGAGGCTCTCGGGCAGCGGCGTGATCGGCATCGAGACGACCGGCGTCCACATCTCGGTCGCCTGCGCCTCGCTGAACAGGCGGCCGCCGCCGGGCAGCGCGCCATGGGCGAGCTGGATCTTCAGCCATGCCGCCATATCCTCCGCGCTCAGCGCCAGCCCCCCGGCAGGCGCACCGTTGCGGCCCAACTCGTCGCGCTCCTCGAGTACCTGCTGCGGCCCGAGACCGCGCAGCGCACCGGAGAGGCGGGCATGCGGCCAGGAGCGGTTGGGCGTGCGGAAGCGATCCTCGCTGTCGCTGGTCGCCTGCTTCATGCCGCCCGGGCCAAGCACCCGATCGCGCATGAAATCCTCCCAGCGCTGCCCGGTCACCTCCTCGATGAGCTGGCCGGCGACGGCATAGAGGATGTTGTCATAGGCATAGGCCGACCGGAAGCTGGTGCGCGGCTTGAGGAAGGCGACGCGCTCCACCGTCTGTCGCCGGGTGAGGTGCGTGCGCGGCACGAACATCAGGTCGCCCTGGCCGAGCCCGAGCCCGCTGCGATGGACGAGCAGGTCGCGGATCGTGATCTCGCGCGTCACCCACGCGTCGTACATGTGGAACCAGGGGATGTGCTTGATGACGGGATCGTCCCACGCGATCTTGCCCTCGTCGACAAGGATGGCAAGCGCAGCGGCGGTCATCGCCTTGCCGGTGGATCCGGTCTGGAACAGGGTCTGGCCATCTACCGCGTCCTTCGCGCCCAGCTTGCGCACCCCCCAGCCGCGGGCGACCGTCGTCCTGCCCTTCTCGACAACCGCGATGGAGACGCCCGGCGCCCCGATCTTCCGGCGCAGCGCCTCGACCATCGTGTCGAGATCGGCGGGTGGCTCGGCGCGTGCGGGCATCGCCAGCGCGCAGAGCAGGGGCAGCAGCAGCAAACGGGCAGGGCTCATGATGAAGTCTCCGTACGGAGCAGGCTATAGACGCCGATGGTGAGCAGGGGCGCGACGAACACGCCAAGGAACAGCCAGGCGAGGAAGCGATAGCCGCTGGCGATGAGGTCGACGAGGCCGATGCGTGCCGCAACGAACATGCAGCCTGCAAGGATGGCGGCGCCGATGATGGCGCGTGGCCGTGCACCCATAGGGGGACGGCCACGGCTCTCGATCGCACCAGAGATGCGCTCGTTCACCGCATGGACCGCGCCGGCGCCGCTTTCGAGCAAGGCGGCGAAGATCATCACCTGGAACAGAATGTGGAAGGCGGGCACGCCCATCCGGCGCAGCAGGAAGTCCGATGGCAGCGTTTCCGCGCCGATCGCCGGATAGAAGGCCATCATCGCGACGAAGAACAGGATCGCCGGCGCCATCGCCAGCGGGCCCGCGATGATGCCGGCGACGATCGCATCGCGCCGGCTGGTCAGGTGGCGCAGCACCGGCAGGATCACGACCGCGCCGACGATGTTGTAGCTGGCGTAGGTCAGCCCGTCCGCGATCCAGTTGCCCTGCGGCGGCGGCGCCTGCGCGAACCCTTGGCCGATCAGCCCGCCGAACGTCGCCAGCGCGAGCAGCAGGAACAGGGCGTAGACGCTGTAGAGCAGGATCGAGACATATTTGAACATCTCCTCGACCGCGCCGGTGCCCCAGGCGGTAACCGCGACGATCGCCACGGCGAGCAGGACCGATCCGGCTGCCGCCGGCCAGCCGAAGGTCGCGGCACCGATCGCCCCGGCGGCGGCGCCGAACACGGCGAGGATAAGGATGACGAAGATCAGATAGGCGGCCTCGAACGCCACCCAGGCCGGACCGAGCAGCTTCCGGAAGAAGGCGCGGTAATCATAGGCGTCCATCGCGCGGGCGAGCGCGAAGGTGATCGCCGCGATCAGGCTCCACGCGACGGTTGCAAGCAGCATCGCGGCAAGCCCGCCCCACGGGCCGGCGGGAACGAAATATTCGGCGAGTTCGCGGCCGGTGGCATAGCCGCCGCCGATGATGACCGCCTTCAGCGCGAAACCGGGGAGGAGATAGCGTTGGAAGCGGGTGGCCATTTTTTAGCGCCTGCCCTGAAGGGGAGGGGCGAAAACAGGCCGAGATCCCCAACTTCTCCCCCGAGGAGAGAGGGGCAGGTGCGGAACCCTTGTGCTCATCCGAGACAATTCTCGACCAAAGCCGCGAAACCCGGTCCCCCACGGATCGGATCCGCCACCGGCAACCCCAGCCGTTCGCGCTCGGCCGCCATCAGCGCCTCGGCCGCCTCCGCGCTGTAGCGCGACGTGTTCAGGCTCACCCCCACGCAGCGGATCGCGGGATTGGTACGGCGGCCCAGACGGATGGTGAGGTCGATCACCTCCTCGATGCTGGGCAGCGCGAAATCCTCCAGTCCCAGGATCACGCTGCGGCTGGGATCGTGGCACACCACGAACACGTCCGGCTGGCTGCCATGCAGCAGGCCGAGCGACACTGCGGCATAGGCCGGGTTGAAGAGCGACCCCTGGCCCTCGATCAGATCCCAATGATCGTCGGGTGCATCGGGGCTGAGCATCTCGGCGGCACCTGCCTCGAAGTCGGAGACCACCGCGTCCATCGGCATGCCGCCGCCGGCGATCATGATGCCGGTCTGGCCGGTCGCGCGGAAATCGGCGTCGAGCCCGCGTGCGGCGAAGGCGCGGTGCAGCGCCAGCGCGGTATATTTCTTGCCGAGCGCGCAATCGGTGCCGACGGTCAGCAGCCGCTTGCCGGTGCGCTTGCGGCCGGTGCCGACGGGAATGTCGGCGGGCGGGGTGCGGATGTCGATGAGCCGGCGGCCGGTGCGCTTCGCCGCCTCCGCCAGCGCGGGAACCGCGCCGAGCCGCGCGTGAAGGCCGCTGACGATGTCGAGACCGGCCTCCATCGCGTCCACCAGCACCGCGATCCAACTCTCGCCGATCACGCCCCCCTGGTTGGCGACGCCGATCACCAGCGACCGCGCGCCCGCCGCCTTCGCCTCGGCCGGCGAGAGCAGGGGAAGGCCGGTGGTGACGGTGCAGCCCGCTGCCGCCCATTCGCCCACGCAGCGGTCCGGCGCCCAGTCGGCGAGGCCGAAGGCGGTCTTGGCGAAGCCGGCCTCGGTGGTGTCGCCCAGGAACAGCAGATAGGGCTGCGGCAGCGTCAGGCTTTCGACCAGACGGCCTGTCGGCGCATTCATAGATTTACTCCTGCACTTAGAAAGTGGCGCCGAGCGTGAAGCCCAGCGTCCGCGGCCGGATCGGCGATGCGAGCACGGCGGTGCCCGGCCGCGTGCCGAAGCCCGCGGCGCTGGTCAGCCCGCGGCTGTCGGTGAGGTTCCTGGCGTAGACCGACAGCGTGTAGCGGTCGAACTGGATGCCGGCGCGGAGATCTGCGACGGCATAGCTGTCGATGGTCAGGCGGCGGCCGAAGGTCGTCTGGTAATTGTCGTCGAAGTCGGTGACCTGGTCGCTCAGCATCCGCACGCTGCCGCCGACGAAGGCGGTCGCGCTGCCGCCCAGCGCCCATTCATAGTCGGCGGACAGGTTGACCGTCCATTTGGGCGCGTAGGGCAGCCTGTCCCCTTCGAAACCGCCGTTGCCCTCGGGCAGATCCTCGTCCAGCTTGGCATCGTTATAGGCGCCGGCGAGCACCACGCTCAGGCCGCGCACCGGCCGCAACGTCGCGGTCACCTCGGCGCCCTTGCTGGTCGCGCTGTCGCCATTGCCGTCGGCACCGACCGGGCCGATCGCGGTGTCGTAGACCACCAGCACCTGGATATCGCGCCAGTCGAGATAATAGACCGAGGCGTCGATCGCGAAGCTGTTATCGGGCGTTTCCGCGCGGATGCCGGCTTCGTAGCTGACCAGCGTATCGGCCGCATATTGCGTCGGGAACCCGGCGCCCGCGCCGGGAGGTACGACATTGGGACCGCCGGGGCGATAACCTTTGGCGACGCGCGCATAGAGCGCCGCATTGTCCGAAAGCTCGAGGCGCGGCGCGACCGACCAGGTGAAGACATTCTCCGAAGAGTCGCCCATCACGATGTCGGGGATCACCGTCGATCCAGAGAAGAACAGCAGCGATCCATCGAGCACCTGATGCGTCCGCTGGCTGTTATGGCTGTAGCGCCCGCCCGCGGTGATGTCGAAACGGTCGGACACATACCAGGTCACGCTGCCGAAGCCGGCATATTCGCGATAGCGCGAGCTCAGGTCGGCGCTGAGGAAGTTGGGAAAGGTGACGTTCGCGCCGCCGGGGCCGGCGGGCAAGGTCAGTTCTGGATCGATCGCCGCGCCGCTGCCCAGCTCGAAGGGCAGGTAACGCTGGAACAGCTGGCCCTTCTCGCGCGTGTAATAGCCGCCGATCAGCCATTCGAAACGGTCGCTGTCGGTCGATTGCAGCCGCAATTCCTGCGTGAACTTCTTCTGCCCGGCAAAGGCGGGGAAGGTGGTGCCCAGCGGCGGCACCCCGGGCCCGCCATAAATGGCGTCGGCGATGCCCGGGAGCTGGTAGCTCGCATCATAGACCTCGTTCTGGTCGAGCGTGCCGTAGCTGGTGACCGAGGTCAGCGTGGCGGGGCCGAAATCCCATCCGATCGTGCCGTTGTACAGCCGGTAATCGACGTTGTTCTGCTCGGGATAGAATTCGGAACGGGTCATCCGGCCCGCGGTGGATGCGCCGGTGTTGGGATCGGTCGCCAGCGGTTCCAGCGTCATCGGATCGGCATCGAAGCTCGCGCGCGAGTTGGACCGGATGTTCTGCGCGATCGCGGTCAGGCGGACGGAGAACGCGTCGGTTGGAGCGAACAGAAGCGACGCGCGGCCACCATAGCTTTCATAGTCGTTGGCATCCTTGCGCGCGATGCCGACGGTGTCGATGAAGCCGCCGACTTTGCGGTAATAGCCGCTGACGCGCACCGCCAGCATGTCGCCCAGCGGCAGGTTGATCACGCCATTGGCGTTCCAGCCCTCGCCGCCGCCCCTGGTGATTTCCGCGCCCGCCTGCACCTTGCCCTCGACCGTGCCGAGCTTGGGTTCGGTGGTGACGAACTTGACGAGACCGCCCAGCGAGTTGGCGCCATAGAGAGTGCCCTGCGGGCCGCGCAGCACCTCCACGCGCTCGATGTCGAACGTGTCGATGTCACCGGCCAGCGTCGCACCATTGCTCTGACCGGTGCTGGGGCCATAGGGCGTGTCGTCGATATAGACCGCCGCGGTCGGGCTGGCGCCGCCGGTGTTGATGCCGCGTAGCACGATGCGCGTCTCGCCGGGATTGGCCTGCTGCAGGCTGAGGCCGGGGACCAGCGCGGCATAGTCGACGAAGCCCTTCGCCTGCTGCCGGTCGAGCTGTTCGCCGCCGACCACCGAGATCGATTGCGGGATTTCCTGCAAGGTCTGCTGGCGCTTCTGCGCGGTGACGATGATGTCGCCCTCGCGCGGCTCGCCCGCCGGAGCCTGCGCCATCGCCGGCGATGCTGTGGCAAGCGCGATCAGGCTTGCCGCGAAGAAATGGCCCCGCTTCGTCATCATGATTGCGTCCCCCAGGCTTGGCCGAGCAGGCGGCGAAAATTGCCACCCAGCACGGCTGCGATGTTGCGATCGGAATAGCGGCGCCGGATCAGTTCCTCGGTCAGGTCGAAGACCTTGGCGGGATGGTCGAAACCATCGATGTCGATCCGGTCACGGAAGGCGTAGCTGCCCTTGTAGGCGCTCTTGAGCGCTTCATACTCGGCGGGCACCATGTCGTCATAGCCGTTGAGGTCGGCATCCGATCCGATGCCGACATGCTCGATGGCGGTCAGCTTGGCGACATGGTCGATATGGTCGGCCATATGGCCGACATTGGTGGGATCGGTCAGGCGCACGAACATGCGCACGCCGGTGATGCCCATCACGCCGCCCTTGGCGGCGAGCGCCTTGATCGCCTCGTCGGTCTTGACGCGCGGATGCGCGATCAGCGCGCGGGCATTGCTGTGGGTGATCGCGATCGGGCCCTTCGCCAGCGCGATGGCGTCCAGCGTGGTGCGGTCGCCGCAATGCGAGAGGTCGATCAGCATATGCCGCTTTTCCATCTCGGCGATGATCGCCGCGCCATAATCGCTGACGCCGCCATCGACGCGATCGGTGCAGCCCGATCCGATGCGGTTCTGGCTGTTGTAGGTCAGCTGCGCGCAGCGCAGGCCGAGCCTGCGGAACAGCGCGACATCCTCGATCCGCTCGAAATGCTCGGCGTTCTGCAGCCCCATGATGACCGCGCTCTTGCCGTCGCGCTTGGCGCGATCGAGATCCTCGGCGGTGTCGACCAACGTGAAGACATGGCTGTTGCGCCCGGCAAAGCCCTGCCAGCCCGCCATATATTCCAGCGATTTGGTCCGCGCGTCGGGCCCGCCGAGGCCATAGCTGTTGTGAAAGCCGGTAATACCGCTGGTGCGGAACGCGGCAGCCTCGGCATCGGTCAGGCGGTGCGCGACATAATCGTCCGCCAGGGTGATCTTGAGCGGCGCCAGCATGTCGATGACGAGCGAGGATGCGACGAGATCCACCGCCCGGCGGGAATAGGTCCGGCCCGGTGCCGCCGCGAAGGCGAAGCTCCCCCGGTTGATCAGGGGCGCAGACAAGGCCGTGCCGACCGCGCCAGCGACGATCGCACGGCGCGTGATCGGGAATGACTGGGTCATTCCGGATTCCCTTTCAGCTTTGTTTCGTTTCGAAGACTAATGTCCTGATTGGAAAACTGTCAACCCAATTAGGATAAGAATCTTATGCGGCGCCCCAAATTGCCTGCGGGCAATGAATCATGCCGTTTTCGTAAACGACGCCAGGATGGCGATCACGCGCGAGGAAGGTCGGACCGTCGAGGTCGACGATGTCGCAGAGCTGGCCGACCAGATAGGAGGGCGCCATCGACAGGCTGCTGCCCATCATGTTGCCGACCATCACGTCCAGCCCCAGCGCGCGCGCCTGCCGGGCGATCGCGAGCCCCTCGGTCAGCCCCCCGCATTTGTCGAGCTTGATGTTGACCGCGTCGAACCGCCCGACCAGCGCCTCCGTGTCGCCGAGCGAGAGCGCGCTTTCGTCGGCGACGAAGGGGAGCGGCCGTTCCAACCCGTCGAGATCGGCCTCGCGGCCGCGCGCGAGCGGCTGCTCGAGCTGCGCGACTTTTGCCCCGAGCAATCCAGGCATCAGGCGCGGCAGCGTTTGCAGATTATAGCTCTGATTGGCATCGACGCCGATCCACGCGTCCGGCCGCGCGGCGCGGATCGCGGCGATGCGCGCCAGATCCTCGTCGACATCGCCGGTGAGCTTGACCTTGATCGGCGCGGCCCGGTCGATCGCCAGCGCGGCCTCCGCCATCGCTGCCGGCGCGTCGGCGCCCAATGTCAGCGTCGATGGCAAGGGCCGCGGCGCCTCAAGCCCGGCGAGCTGCCACACCGGCCGGCCCGCCCGCTGGGCCTCAAGCTCCCAGAAGGCGCAATCGATCGCGTTGCGGGCGCCGCCGGGCGGCAGGAGGCGCTGCAACTCGGCCCGCGTCGCCCCGGCCTCGATCGCGGGCCGCACGCGCTCCGCTTCGTCGAGCATATGGCCGATATCGTCGCCAAGGTAATAGACGCCGGCACCCTCGCCGCGGCCGCGATGCGCGCCGTCCGACAGTTCGGCGACGAGCAGCGCGGTCTCGGTGAAGACATGGCCGGAGATGCGGAACGGGCGGTGGTAGGGGAAGCGCTCGACCGCGAGGCTGAGCGCCAGTCCCCCATTGGACGGTGCTGCCATCAGTAGACCATCCCGAAGCCATAGAGGTGGAAGCGCAGGGTGACCCACACCAGCACCAGCGCGGCGAGCAGTAGTAGCGCCGCACCCAGCTTCATCGTCCAGGACCGCTTGTCCCTGAAGGTCAGCCAGAGATGCCAGGCCGTGGTAACGAGCAGGCCCAGCGTCGAGATCGGGGTCAGCACCCGCAGCAGGTGGATCAGCCCGTCGAGCGGACCACCGACCGCGCCGATATCGGCGGTGAAGATCATCACCAGCGCGATCCAGCCCGCGACCGCCGCGATGACCAGCCAGCAGAACAGGCGCGACAGGCGCCAGGCGCGCAGGCTGCGACCGGCCAGCGGGAAGGTCGCGCCGAAATTCCGGCGGACCAGCGCGCGAACCGGCCAGCCGATCGCGGCGATCAGGACCAGGAGCAAGGCGGTGGCCAGCGCCGGGCTGAGCCACGCGCTGTTCACCCCTGGGCTTGCCGGCTCGAACACCATGAAGGGCGATCCGGCATCGAGGCTCATGCGCACGACGCGGCCATCCCTGACCTCGGCGGCAAGGCGTTCGCCGGTGCCGGTGTCGCGCCAGACGAAGGGCGCAACCTCCACCCAGTCGCGTGCGCCGGCGCTGAGGCCGTCGAGGCCGGGCATGGCGATCTTGCCGTCGGCGCCCACCACCACCTCCGGCTGCCCGAGCAGGCCGAGCACGCTCATGAAATTGGTGAACGAGCCGCGGCTGCTGACATAATGGCCGGCGAGCATCGCCGCGTGCCGGCGTGCCGTCTCGGCGTCGACCACACGCGTGTCGGGGCGGCCGGTGGCAGGCAGGTAACGGTCTGCGAACTGATGGAACAGCCCGTTGCGGATCGCATGCGCCGCGCCGTCCTTGCCGACGCTGTTAAGCGAGACATAGAGGCCGATATCGGCGTCCGGGAACAGCCAGAGATCGGAGTGGAACCACTCGGTATCTCCGCCATGCGCGATCGCGCGGCGGCCGTTGACCCATTGTTCGTAGAAGCCCAGCGCCATCGTGTTGAGTGGGCCGACGCCGGGTGCGCGATAGTCGTGCATCAGCCTGGTGGTCGCCGGGCTGAGCAGCGGACCGCCGTCGTTGAGATGCGCGATCATGAAGCGCCCCATGTCCGCGCCCGAGGCGGAAAGGCTGCCGGCGGGGGCGGGCAAGACGATTTCGAACGGCCTGGGCTTGTCCGCCAACGTGGCATAGCCGTTCGACATCAAGGGCCGCAGCGACGCCGGCAGCGGCTGGCGGAAGCTGGCATGTCGCATGCCGACCGGCGCGAAGATGTGGCGCTCGATATAGGCGTCGAAGGGCTCGCCGCTGACGCGCTCGACGATATAGCCGGCAAGGGCCGTGGCATAGTTGGAATAGGCCGGGGTGGTGCCGGGCGCGAACACGCGCTCGGGCAGCGCCAGCGGCATCAGCGTCTTCAGCGGCATCGCCGCGTTGGGATCGCTGCTGATCAGATAGCGGATCGATTCCTCGAAGCCCGCGGTATGCGTCATGATGTTGCGCAACGTGATCGGCTTGCCCTGATAGGGCGGGATCTTGAAGTCGAGATAGCGGTTCACGTCGGCGTCGAGGTCGAGCTTGCCGGCCTGCACCTGCTGCATAACCGCCGTCCAGGTGAAGAGCTTCGAAATCGATCCTGGCCGGAAAAGCGTTGTCTCGGGTGAGACGGGCTTGCGAGCTGCGAGATCGGCATAGCCATAGCCTTTCTGCAGCACCGGCCCATCGCCACGCACGACGACGACGACCGCGCCCGGAATCTGCGCGCGCTGCAGCGCGTAGGTCATGAAGCCGTCGAGCCAAGCCTCGAGATCCGCGGGGGTGAGCGCGTGCCCGCCGGCAGGCGGCGCGGGTGGTGGCACTACGCTTTCGGTTGCCGTGGCGGAGGGCGGTGTGGCTGGCCCCTGCGCGGCCAGCGGAGCGGCGGCGAACGCCGCCAGTACGAACATCAGCTTCCGAAGAAAATGCATGGCATCCCCCTTCAAGGCGCGCCGTGCTAAACCTTGCGGCAGCCCGCGCGAGGTCCTACCAAGGACCAATTGATTGTGACCCGATAGAGACATAATGATCCTGATTGGAAAATTGTCAAACCTGGAATGGAGCCGGTGATGGCGACGCGTAGCAAGCCGCCCACCCTCGCCGAGGTCATGCGCGGCATCCGCGCCCGCAACGGCTGGACCTTGAAGCAGATGAGCGCGAAGTCCGGCATCCCCGTCTCGACCTTGTCCAAGGTCGAGCACGACCGGCTGACCCTGAGCTACGACAAGCTCCAGCAGCTGAGCCAGAAGCTCAACATCCGCATGTCGGACCTGTTCGCCGAGGGCGAGGAGGAAGCGGCGCCGCAGGTCACCGGCCGCCGCAGCATCGGCACCGTCGACAAGGCGGTTCGCGTGACGACCGACAATTACGACTATCATTATTTTTGCACCGATCTCCGCCAGAAGCGGATGATCCCGATCATCACCCGCATCCGCGCGCGCAGCGCCGACGAGTTCGGCGATCTTGTGCGGCACAAGGGCGAGGAGTTCATCTATGTGCTGGAGGGGCGGATCGAGGTGCACACCGAATATTATGATCCGGTCACGCTCGATGTCGGTCAGGGCATCTACATCGATTCGCTGATGGGCCACGCCTACGTCGTCGCCGACGGCTGCGACGAGGCGCTGGTGATCGGCGTCTGCTCCAGCGCGGAGGATGGGCTGATGGACTCGCTGATGAGCCTGCATGGGTAAGTGCAAGCGGCTAGCCGAGGCCTGCTGTCACGTCATGCCCGTGAACAATCCATTGCGTGCCGGTCGCTGCCAGGAGCTGGTTCGGCAGCCGCTTGACGTTCGCCACGCCCCTTCGCGGCCGGCGGTCGATCGTCAGCGGTCGGCCGCGGGACCGTCGAGCTCCTTCAGAACCGCCTGGATCCGGGTGTTCGAGGGATCGAGCGCAAGCGCGCGCTGGTAGCTGTCTTTCGCCCGATCGACGCGGCCGGCCGCGCGCCAGGCTTCGCCGAGACTATCGAGCGCATTGGCGGACCGAGGAAATCGCGCCGCATTCCACTGAAACACCGGCAATGCGGCCCGCGCGTCGAGGATGTTCATGGCGTCGTAGCCGACGCGATTGACGATCGCCTCGATGTCGCCGGCCGGCAGGTTCGCGGCGAGCCGTGCGACAGCCTGATCCCATCGCCCGGACGCCAACCCCCGATACAGCATCTCTTCCCGCTCTTCACCCGATCGGGCGGCCCCCGGCATCACCCGGTTCGCGATCAGGGCCGCCAGTCGATGCCGGTCGAATGTCGTGCGCCCACCATTGTCGAAATAGATCACCGTCGCGCAATCGGAGGGGTCCGCTGTCCGGAAAAAATGCCGCCAGACGAGCCGCACCCCTCCGCCATGGCCTACGATCGTCACGTCGTCGTGCCGGTAATACTCCCAGCCATGCGTGTGCCATGCGGCGGTGCCGTCCGGCATCGCGAACGGTTTCCAGGACGCATGCAAGGCGCCGGTCGGAATTAGCGCCCCGCGCAGCAGCATCCGCGTCCATGCCACCATGTCGGGAAGTGTCGTGCGGACCCCTCTCGATCCATAGGTATAGGGCGGGCCGGACTCGGGCACATATGCGACGGGCGGACCATCGCGCGCGGGAAGCGACCGATAGGTCGTCACCAGTCCCGGCACGCCGGCACCCGTGTCCGCATAGCCGGTATGCCGCATCCCGGCGGCACGAAACTGGCCAGCGACCAGCATGGTCAGCGGCCTGCCGGTTGCCTGTTCCAGCGATTCCTTCGCGAACAGGAAGTTGGTCTGGTTGTAGTCGTTGCGCGTGCCTGGTGCGAAGCGCAGCGGCAGATCCCGAATCTCGGCGAACGCCTGGTCTGCGCTGGGCGCCACATGATCGGGGATGTAGTCCGGCAGGCCCGAGACATGCGCGAGCGCCTGCGCCAGCGAGATCGTGCGCCAGGCTGCCGGGAGGCTCCGCCGGATCCGCTCGAGCGGCATGTCGAGATCGATCTGTCCCAGCGCGCGCGCCTTTAGCAGCGCGACCACCACAAACAGCTTCGAGATGGAAAAGATCGGATAGGCCGAACGGTCGGTGATCGGCGTTCCCCTGACCCGGTCCGCCAGCCCGGCATGGCGGCTGTAGACAAGACTGCCGCGCCGGAGCACCGCGACCGAATAGCCGATGGTTCCATAGGCAAGCGCCGCTGCGTCGAGCAAGTCGTCGATGCTGCGGTCGGTCGTGGTCGCTTGCCTCGCCAACCCAGGCGAAAGGGACGCCGCGACGCTAGACAGGCCCAGGCCGAGAATCAGGCGTCTGTCGGGCATGAAGGGCGGCAGCGTGTACGACAATGGAACCCTCGTCATGGATGCGTGGCGGAGGCCGATCGGCTATCGTGCCGTGGCAGAAAGACGGAGTGACATTTCGTGACCTGATCTGACATTCAATGATGATGCCGCGCTGCCGGTCGCTTCCCGGGTGGTTAGATATGCTTCACTTTGCCGAATTCCGCCTCGATCCTGCTGCGTTGCAGATTTTCCGGGACGATGTGCCGCTGGACGCCGCACCGCAGGTCGTCGAGGTGCTGGCCTATCTTATCAACAGCCGCGACCGGATAGTCGGCAGGCAGGAATTGCTGGACCGTTTCTGGCCCCGCGCCGGCACCGGTGGCGATGCGGCGCTCAATACCTGCATTCGCCGTATCCGCACCCTGCTCGGCGACGACGCCGATGCGCCGCGCTTCATTCAGACCAGGCCGCGGTCGGGCTATCGTTTCATCGCAACCTTCGCCGATACTGCCACGGCTCCGCCGGCGCGAAGGCGAAAAGCGGGGAGGCTTGCTGCCATAGGAGGCGTCCTCACCACGATGGCGATCGGCGGAGCCGTATGGGCGCACGGCGCGATGTTCCCCACCCGACATCATGTCGCCATCGAGCCGGTCGAGGGACTTTGCGAGTATGTGCTGTTCCCCAAATTCAATGCAGGGCTGCGGGAGAGCTTTGTCGCCGAGGTCAGCCACAAGCTGCCGGCGGGCTATTCCGTCGTTTCAGGCGAAGGGCGTGCGGATCTCCGCGCGCGCGTCAGCGTGCGGCAGACGCCCCGGCAAACGACGGTTGTCGTGACGCTCGTCGAAGACGTGTCCGACCGGATTATCTGGTCGGGTCAGTTCGCCGCTCCGACCGACACGCAGGATTATGTGCCGCTGCAACGCGCCTTGGCGACGCGCATGGCTGGTGGAATGGCACAAGCGATTATCGACTCCGCCTGACCAGAGTTATCGTCGATCGCGGCGGCCCTGTTTTCCCAAAGATCACCGACATGTTCCCCGACCGGCAGGTGTTCGTCCGCGTCTTCATCAACACGTGAGGATCCGGCGGTGGTGAACGTGGTGAAGGCCATAGGTCGCGAGCAGTTGACCATCGCCGGGCTGTGGACCGAGATCTGCCTCGCCGAACCGGTGATCCAGGCGCTCGGCGAGGGATGGGAGGTGACCATGATCACCCACCTGTCCGGCGCGGTTTCGACGGAATCTAATCACATCGCCATCCAGCGGATGACTGCCTTCGGCGCAAACATCGCGATCTGGCTGGCGTCGGCTGCCGAATCGCAGCGTGACGGGCCTTGGCTGGAAACCGCAGGCGGCATGACAGAAGTGCTCAAGCATCACCCCGCCTGCAGCGGCATCGCCCATCTGTCGAGGCAGCAATTGCTCAACTCCCCCCGTGCGGGGCGCCGCCGGCTGACGCTATGGCGATGCTATGGCGTGCGGCGCCATGTGGCGGTTCCCAGCGGGGCGGTCGGATCTGGGCGGAGGCTTGCGGGCGGCTCTTGCTTCCGGACGCCGGCGCTCAACCCGCCAGCGCCGCGGCGACTCCGCGGGCTTCGAGCGGCAGGTTGACGACATTGGTGGCGCCAGAGCGCGAGAGCAGATCGACATTCTGGCCGTGCGGCGCGTGGCAGGCGAGCACGCGCGGCGCGCCGGGATGGCGGCTGCGCGCCCGTTCGAACAGCCAGCTTATGCCATTGTCGTCCGCTGGCCCCATCGCCAGCACGATATCGAACCGCGACGGCGCCGCCTCCAGCGCCGCCACCGCGGCCCACCCGTCGGTGAACCCGACCGGTTCGTAGCCGAGCGCCGCCAGCAGATCCTCTGCGCTCAGCCGCTCGGTATCGGTGGGCGCGAGCAGCAGCACGACCTGGCCGGCTCCATCCGCCGGAAGGGGTGCATCGGCATCCCGCTGCTCGGCGTCCGGCAGCGCCGCCGCCGTGAGGGGAATCCAGATCGTTGCGGTGGTGCCGATGCCGGGCACGCTCGACAACGTCAGGGTGCCGCCATGTTCGCGCGCGATTTCGCGCGCGGTCGACAGGCCGAGCCCGGTTCCGGAAGGGCGGGTGGTGAAGAAGGGTTCGAAAGCCTGGCGGATCACCTCCGGCGACATGCCGATGCCTTCATCTGCCACCGCGATCGTCGCGTAGGGGCCATGTTCCAGTTCGTCGGGCGCGTCCACGCCCTCGCGCACATCGACCCGCCCGCAGCGGATGCGGATCGGCGTGCCAGGGCGGCTTGCGTCGGCTGCGTTGCTGCACAGATTGAGGAGCGTCTGCTGGAGTTGCGTGGCATCCGTTACGACAGGGACGTCGGTGATCTTGCCGCTGACTTCGATCTCGTGCGCGTTGCCGATCGCCGCCTGCGCGAGCTGGCACGTTTCGCGCACCAGCGCGTCGAGGTCGGTAGGGGTTCGGCTCCTCTGCGATCGACGGCCGTAACCGAGCAACGCCTTGACGAGATCGCGACCGCGCGCGGCGGAAAGCTCGATCTGCTCAAGATGCGGTTTCAGCGTCGAACGGGGGCGAACGACATCCAATGCCATTTCGGCATGACCGGTGATCGCACCCAGCAGATTATTGAAATTATGGGCGATACCGCTGGCGAAGGCGCCCACCGCCTCCATCCGCCCGGCATGCGCCAGCCGCGCCTCGAGGCGCCTGCGTTCGTCCGCCGCGGTCGCGCGATCCGACGCGAGCATGATCGAATCGAGCACCGCGCCCAGTATCGCGGCGTCCTTCGCATCCCAGCCGCTTTCGGCTTTGAAACCGAAACACAACAGGCTGGCGGTTTGGCGGCTGCCGCTCTGCGCGCGTTGGACGATGCACAGGCAGGATTGCAGCCCGGTGGCGGCAAATGCGCGCCACACCGGGCTGCCCGGCGAGGCACGTGCGCGGGAGATGCGCAGTACGCGATGCTTGTGGTCATGCGCTTCGGCGGGGAGATGCTCGAGCAGCACCGGCCAGAAGCGTTCCAGCACGCCTTCGGCCGCCGGCCATGCGCGGATCCTTCCTGACTGGGCGGTCCGCAGCAGCGCCTCATCCGCGCCGATCGCGGCCGCGAGTTCGCCGAGCGTCGGCACGATGCGCCGATCGAGATCGTCCACCGGCGTGCCGAGCAGCGTGCGCGACAGATTGGCGATGGCATGTTCCAGCGCCGCCTGCCGTCCGAGCGCTGCGGCATGCGCGCGCATCGCCAGCCCCCAGCGGACCAATAGATAGAGGAGTAGAAGCGAGGCGATATACAGCAGCACGCCGTACCGGCGCGCCCATGTGTCGGCGTTGGTCTGGCGGTCGAGCAGCGCCGCGCGGATCGCGTCGGGCAAACGCTGATCGCTGCGGATCAGCGCCTCGACGGTTTCGCCGGCCTCCGGCAGCAGCGCGTTGAGCAGCCTGCCATGCGCGAGCAGGCGGTCGACGTCTGGCGGGCAACGAAATGTGCGGCACTGGCGTGCCAGCGCGTCCAGCGAACCGGCGACTTCCGCCTTCGCCGCGGCCGAACTGACCAACGTAAGGTTGAGCATCGCGCTGGACAGCCGGTCGATCGACGGTCGCAGCGGCGTCGCGGCAGTCTGAAGGGTCAAGTCGCGACTGTAGGTTCGCAGATAGGCCAGCGAATTGTGGAGCAACGCATCGATCGAGTTGAAGCGGTTGGCGAGCGCCTCCTGCCGTCGCACCCGTTCGATCAGCGCCTTGCCAAGATGGCCCGCGCCGGTTCCCGAGAGCCGACGATCCACCGTCTGCGCAGCGCGGTCCATGCCGGCGATGTCAGCGGCGATCGGATCGTAATTGTTGAGCAGGCCAGCGCGGGCGCTCAGCACGTCACGGCGCAGCGCATCCTCGTGCGACAGCATCGCATCGAGCGCGCCGCGCGCCTCCACTGCCGCGGGATCGGAGGTGCTGGAGCCCATGAACATCAGCCAGCTCAACAATGCCACAAGCAGTGCGACGGCGATGCGATCGAACAGCTTCATTGCCGCGTCCGTCTGAGCGGCCGCCCCTGATATGTGCCGGTCAGCGATCGAAGGAAGGCGGCGATGTCGCCGGCGTCCTGCGCGCCGAGATCGACATCGAGTTGCGATGCCGCCATGCGCGTGACCGCGATCTCGAGCGTTGGTGCGCTGCCATCGTGGAAGTAGGGCGGGGTTACCTCGACATTGCGCAGGCTGGGCACGCGCAACACGCGCGGGTTGGGCGAGGCAAGGGGCCGGAAGATGCCGTGACGCTGGAGCAGATTGCCGCCGACGTTGCGACCCTGGTGGCAGGAAATGCAGCCAAGCTGCTTGAACTGGGCATAGCCACGCCGCTCCTGCGCGCTGAGCGCCGATTGATCACCGGTAAGCCAGCGGTCGAAACGGCTTCCGGGGGTGACCAGCGAACGTTCATAGGCCGCGATCGCATCGACCACCGCAGCCTGATCGAGATCGCGGCCATAGACAGCGCGCGCGCGCTCCATCAGTTCGGCGTCATTGCGGAGCCGGGCAATCATCCGCTCCAGCGGCACGCCATGCGCGATGGCAGGCGTCTTCAACGTGGCGAGCGCCTGGTCTTCCAGCGTTCTGTCTCTGCCTTGCCAGCCGAGCCGGAAGCTCAGGCCGGTGTTGAACACCGTCGGATTGTCCAGACTCATGCTGCCGCGCCCGGGCAGGGATCCGTTGGCGGCGACGTCATGGCAGGCAGCGCAGGGCAGCTTGCCCGAACCCGACAGCCGCCCATCGTTGAACAGGTCGCGGCCGAGCGCGACCCGCTTGGGATCGCCGACGGGAGGCGTCAGGATGGGCTGGATCGGTTCGTCGCTCCATCGCGGCATCGCGGCAAGCGGCTCTGGCATGAACCTGTCGGGCTGAGACAGCAGCGGCGCGAGCGACAGCAACGCGCAGCCGACCAGCAACAGGGGAAGGCCGAAGCGGATGTCACGCGGGGTCTCGCCCGGACGTGCCGGGCGGCGCCGGAAGGCGAGCAGGCCCGCCAGGCGGCGGGCCCGGCGAGCGGGCTCAGAAGAATTGTTCGACCACGGCATCGAAGATATAGCCCACCCCCCGTTCGGTACGGATCAACGCCGGATTGGCGGGATCGCGCTCCAGCTTGCGCCGGAGCCGCAGCACCTGCACATCGATGCTGCGATCGTAGATGTCCTCATGCGTACGCGTCGCCTGCAACAGATGCTCGCGCGACAGCACGCGATTGGGCGCATCGAGAAAGGCTACCAGCAGCGCATATTCGCCCTTGGTGAGCGGAACGTCCTGACCCGCAGCATCCGTCAGCGAGCGCGTCTTGCGGTGCACCGTCCAGCCGTTGAAGCGATAGCCGCCCCTTTGCACCGGAAGCCGCTGAGATTGCCGGCCCACTTCCTGGCGGCGCAACGTGGCGCGGGCGCGTGCCAGCAGTTCGTGCAGGCTGAACGGCTTGGTCAGATAATCGTCCGCGCCCAGCTCCAGGCCGATGATGCGATCGATCTCGTCCTGCCGCTGGCCGGTGATGATGATGACGGGGATGTCGGATCGCTCGCGGATGCGGCGCAGAACGTCGAACCCGTCCTTGTCGCCGAGCTGGACGTCGAGAATCACCAGGTTGAAACCGCCGCCATCGATCTGCTGAACGACATGGTCGGGATCGCCCAACCCCACGGCCGACGCATTGTGGCGGCTGAGGAAGGTTGCGATCATCTCACGCATCGCTGGATCGTCGTCGATCACCAGAACGCGTCCGAACTGCAAGGTGCCGGGTTCTGGCGCGGTTGGTACGCTCGCCATGACTTTGTTCTCGCTGCTGAATTCGAATGGAAAGATAGGCAGAGGATTGGCCCTTGCCGACCCCGAAGCGCCAAGATTGAAAAATTATAGCACGCTTCACTCGGCGGCGATGGGTTCCTGTCGGTCGGAACCGTGCCGCGCTGCCACCGCCTGGTGCAACTGCCCGGCGATGATCCGGCCGGCGTCATGACGCGCGAAGGCATCACGCAGCCTCGATGCGGCGGCGCGATGCTTGGGCGCGTCCAGCAATGCGCTGATTGCGGACCGAAGCATCGTCTCGTCGGGACGTTCGGTTCGCAGGTCGATGCCCGCACCCGAGCGGTCGACGCGCGCCGCCACCTCCGGCTTGTCTTCCGTGGCGCCCGCGACGACCAGCGGAACGCCCGCGGCGAGCGCCTGGATGACCGTGCCGAAGCCGCCATTGGTCACCATCGCATCGACGCGCGGCAGCAGCCAGTCGAGCGGCAGATAGGCCGCAAGACGGGCATTGGCGGGGATGCTGTCGGCCAGATCGCCCGGATCGCGGCCGCCGGCGGTTCCGATCACCAGCAGATCGTCCCGGTCTGCAAGCGCGCGCATCGTCGGCAGCACGAGCTTGTCGAGATCGCCATTGGCCACCGTCCCCTGCGTGACGAACACGACGCGGCGCCCGGTGTCGAGATCCAGCGCCCAGTCCGGCAAGGGCGCCGGCGCGGGCGTCGCCGGCCAGAGCCCGGCAAAGCTCACATGCGGCGGCAGGTCCGTCTGGGGATATTCGAACTCGGGGACGCCGCCTTGCCAGAAAATGTCGGCATGGCTGGTGGTTACGCCCAGCGCAGTGCCGACCGGCTCGACGCCGACGTCGCGCAGCGCCGCCTCATACATGTCCTGGATGGGACGCATCGCGGCCTCGGCACCGGCGCGCATCTCGGCCGCCTGGGCCGGCCGCTCGTCCGCGTCGAGGAATGGCAGGCCGGGACCGTGCGGCAGCCCGTCCGCACGGGGCAGCCCCAGGAAGGTGACGCCGCAGATGGCGATGACCGGGCGGTTGGCGCGCGGCTGGAGCATCAGCGGCACGATCCCGAAGAAGAAGGCGTCGGCGATGATCGCGTCGGGCTCGATCTCGGCGATCAGCGCCTGAAGGCCCCGATACTGCGCGGCGAGGTTGCCGAAGAAGATGTGCTTGAAGTCGAAATTCAAGATATCCATGCCGGTTAGGCCGGCGCGGCCGGGAAAGCTGCTGTCGAGATCCAGCGCGTCGAATTCGGCGGACGCGGGGAGGGGATGCAATCGTGCGCCGACGCTCTCGACGCGCGCGCGGAATAGCTGACCGGTGAAGACATGAACCTCATGTCCACGATCGATCAGCGTTCGGGCGACGCCGAGTACGGGGTTGAGATGCCCTGTGGCGGGTGTGGCCGCGATGATGATCTTCATTTACGCATACTCATCTTGAAGGGACGCACGCCATCGCTCGGGTCATCGAGAACGGTGCCGCGATTCTGCCGGCGGGGTTAAGTCGGCGCCGCTACATTTCTGTGCCATCGACCATGGTGACGATTACGAACGTCATGAACCGCATGCGCTGCGAAGGTTACAGATGAAACATGCAGCCGCGACGACTGAAGCTGTACCGCAACGCGAGATCGTCAGATGCCCGGTCGCAACATGCAGCAGCCGCGGCGCATTTTCGGCGACCGGACTTCGGGTGCTGGCTGGATGAGACCCAAAATGAATTCGGATACGCTCCTCGCCTTCCTGGGAACGGCGACGATCCTTACCATGGCGCCTGGACTCGACACCGCGATGGTGCTGCGCACCGCCGCGGTCGAGGGGGCCAGGCATGGTGCCGCCGCGGCACTGGGCATCGGCATCGGCTGCCTGTGCTGGGGCAGCGCGGCGGCATTCGGCGTCGGCACGCTGTTCGCAGCGTTCCCGATACTGTTCGTCACGCTCAAATGGGTAGGGGCCGCCTATCTCGGCTGGCTCGGCGTGAACCTGCTGCTGGCGCCGCGCCGCGCCTTCTCCATGGCGGGTGCCGCCGCGCCGCAAGCGCCGACGCTGGCCCAAGCCGCAGGCCGCGGTTTCACGACCAACATCCTGAACCCCAAGGTTGGCCTGTTCTACCTGACATTATTGCCGCAATTCGTGCCGGAGGGCGCGGGCGCGGGCGATTCCGCCTTCACCCTCGCGCTTGCCCATGTCGGGCTCGCCACGAGTTGGTTCGTCCTCCTTGCGGTGGCGACCGGCCTGATCCGCCCGGCCTTGCAACGCCCGCAGGTGATGGCGGGTCTCGATCGCGTTACCGGCATGGTCCTCATCCTGCTCGGCTTCCATCTCAGTCTCGCGAGCGGCGCGCTCGCCTGACGGCGTCGGTTGCGACAATCGTAACACAGCGCGGGCCCGGCGAAATCGTCGTGCAGCCCGCCGCGCCGACATTCACGACATGGCCAGCCGCTTCAATCCGACCCTGTTCGACAAGCTTGCCGCCGGCATCGTGCTTGACGGCGGCAGCGAAGCGGAGGCTGCCGGCGCCGCGCTCGATCGTTCCAACCTGCGCGTCTACAGCGCGCCGCGACTGGAGCGGTTCAACGAGGCAGCGCTGCGCGCCACCGTGTTGCGGGAATTGCACTGGCTGCTCAACACGACCAACTTCGCCGCGGCGCAGAGCCTGGACGACTGCACCGCCGTGGCGAGTTCAGTGCTCAATTATGGCCTGGGGGATCTTTCCGGCAAGCTGCTTCATCGCCAGGCGATCGACGATCGCGCGCACGAGATGCGGCGCGCGGTGCAGCTCTTCGAGCCGCGGATCGCCACCGACAGCGTCACGGTTCAGCCAGCGCAGGAAGATGCCCGGCCCAATGTGGTGTCCTTCGTCATCCGGGGCGACATCAGTGCCGCGGTTGCGGCAATGGATGTCGAGGTCCGCACCGATGTCGAGATCGACACCGGTGCCGTCGCCTTGTCGGGGGCGTGATGGATCCCCGGCTGCTCCGCGCCTATAATGACGAACTGCTCTATCTGCGGGAGTCCGCGCGCGCGTTCGGCATCGAGCATGCGGCGGTTGCCGGTCGCCTGGGCCTCGACGCGCCGGGCGAACCCGACCCCCATGTCGAACGGCTGCTCGAAGGCGTGGCGTTTCTTGGCGCGCGCGTCAGGCTGAAGCTGGACGACCAGTTCCCGCAATTCACCCAATATCTGCTTTCGGCGCTGCAGCCGCATTATGTCGCGCCGACGCCGTCGATGTGCGTGGTGGCTTTCGAGCCGCGCGAGGGCGAAGCCGCGCTTGGCGAGGGCGTCGCGATCGAGCGCGGTACGCTGCTCGAGGCGGTGGCGGGGGATGAGGGGGCGACGCGCGTCGCCTTCCGCACCGCGCACCCCGTCACCCTTTGGCCGTTCCGGATCGTCGAGGCGGAATATCTGCCGACGCCGGCAAGCCTTTCGGGCCTGTATCCGGCTATTCCCGCCGATGCGCGCGCCGGGCTGCGGCTGCGCATCGAGGCGCAGGCAGGTGCCAGCCTGCGCGACCTCGCCCCCGGGTCGCTCCCGATCCACCTAGACGGCGCCGAAATCGTGCCGGGTGAGCTGTATCGTCAGCTGATCGGCGATTGCGTTGCCGTCTCGGCCGGTCCGCCTGACGGGGTGACGCCGGCGGCGTTGCCGCTGCCCGTGCAGATCGGTTTCGACGACGATGATGCGCTGCTCCCCGCGAGCCTGCCATCGTTCCGCGGCTATCGGCTGCTGTCCGAATATTTCGCGATGCCGCAGCGCTTCCACTTCGTCGGTCTCCAAGGGCTGGCGAGGGCCTTTGCAGGCTGCACCGATCGCTGCGACGTGGTGCTGTTTTTCCGCCGCGCCGTGCCGGCACTGGCAGGCGCGGTTCATGCCGGCAATTTCCGGCTGTTCGCGACGCCGGCGATCAACCTTTTCGAAAAGCAGCTCGATCGCGTCGCCGTCAGCGGCTTCGACCATGAATGGCAGCTCATCGCCGACCGCGCCCGCCCGCTGGATTATGAGCTGTTCCGCATCCTCACGGTCACCGCGCATGGCGAGGATGGGGCCGATGGCCGTCCCGTTGCGCCGCTGCACGATCGCGCCGGTCTGTTGCACGACTGGGATCATGCGCTGTCATACACCGTGCGGTTGCGCCATCGCCGGCTGTCGACGCGAGAGCAGCGCGCGCGCCGCCGCACGGACTATCTCGGCACGGAAAGCTGGATCGGGCTGACGGCACCCGGCGATCCGCAGGCGCTGGACGGCGTGCGCGAGCTGGCGGTGCGGGCGCTGGTGACCAACCGGGAACTGCCGCTGCGGTTGCGGCTCGGCGGCGCCACCGATTTTCATGTCCATGGCGTGCCCGTGCGCGCGGTGCGCGCGATCGTGCAGCCGACCCGACCGCGGCCGCCTCTGGCGATCGGCGATGCCGCCTGGCGCGTCATCGCGCATCTGACGCCCAATTACAGCGCGCTGATCGGCGCGGATGGCGACGCTGCTGCGCTGCGCGAGCATCTGGCGCTCTATGCGCGGCCCGAGGAAGCGGCGCATCGGCGTCAGATCGATGGCGTCCTCGCCATCCATGCGCGGCCGGTCATGCGCCGCGCCCCCGGCGCCGCCAAGGGGTTCGTCAACGGGGAGGGGGTGCTCATCCGGCTGGACGATGCGAGTTTCGATGAGGCGCGCATGTTTCTGTTCGGCGCGGTCGTCGAGCGTTTCCTTGCAGAATTCGCCGCGGTCAACAGCTTTACCGAGACCGCATTCGAGAGCGTTCATGAAGGGAGGTTCGTGCAATGGCCAGCGCGCCTGAGCCGTCGCCGCCCCATCTGAGCTTTCTCGCGCGGGCGGCAGATGCGGCGGCGCGTTACGCGCCCTTCGCGCTGCTGCGCGGTACCGAGGCACGCGCGCCGGGGCAGCCGCGCATCGGTGAGGCGCGGCTGCCGGCGCAGGATCTGGTCACCTTGCGGCAACCGCCCGCGCTCGCCTTCCCCGCGGCGTCGGTGCAGGCGATCAGCGTGGCGCAGGGGCGGGGCCGGGTCGATGGCCACTGGCTCGGGCTCACCGGACCGATGGGGCCGATGCCGCTCCACCTCACCGAATTCGCATCCTATGAGCAGCGTTACGCCGCCAGCCGGCCGTTCGGCGATTTCCTCGATCTGCTCGCCGGCCGGATGCTGCAATTCTTCTACCGCGCCTGGGCGGCGGCGGTGCCGCATGTCAGCGCCGATCGCCCCGCGGACGACCGGCTGACCGTGATGCTTGGCGACCTGACGGGTGCCGTGGTCGGCGTGCCGGCGGATGCGGCGCTGCCGGCAGCGGCGCGGCTGCGCTACGCTGCGCTCTATGTCGGCCGCCGCAGCGCGGTGGCGCTGGAGGATGCGCTTGCCCACCTGCTGCGCGCGCCGGTCCGCCTGACCGAATATGTGCCGCGCTGGCGGTCCATCGAAGCCGCCGATCGCACGCGTCTGGGGCAGGGTTTCGCGATGCTCGGGCAGGATGCGGTCGCTGGCGGGCGCGTCGCGATGGCGGATGCTGCGTTTCGCGTCACCATCACGCTGGCCGGCCTGCGCGACTATGAGGCGCTGCTGCCTGGAGGCCGGCGCTTCGCCGCGGTCGGCGAGGCGCTGGCGGCGTTCGCGCCTCCGCACCTCGAATGGGAGATCGAGCTCGCCCTGCCGGAGGCGCTGGCGCCGCCCGCACGGCTGGGCGGCCGCGGCGCGCTCGGCTGGACCAGCTGGCTGGCGCCGGACCAGCGCGCGTCACGCATCCGCACCGATACCAGATTACGCGGCCGCGCCCGATCAGGTGCATCGGCCATGCAGGAGATACAGCAATGACGGGCATCAGCCGGTCCGCCCTGTTCGGGCGGCTCAACCCCACCGCGCTCAAGTCGATCGAAAGCGCGACTGCGTTCTGCCGCATGCGTGGCAACCCCTATGTCGAACTCGTCCACTGGCTGCAGTTGCTGCTGCAGGACCAGCAGAACGATGTGGCGCTGATCCGCGCGCATTTCGGTGTTGCGGAGACCGTTCTGGCGGCAGATCTCGTCCGTGCGATGGACATGCTGCCGCGCGGTGCGACCGCGATCAGCGATTTCTCGCCACAGATCGAGGAAGCGATCGAAAAGGGCTGGCTGATCGCGTCGCTGCGGTTCGGCGAAGGGCGTGTCCGCACCGGCCAACTGCTGCTGGCAATGCTGACCACGCCGACCTTGCGCAACGCGCTGTTCGCCATCTCCTCGGCGTTCCGCGCGATCGTTGCCGAGCGGCTGGAGCAGCAGTTCGACGCCATCGTCAAGGGATCGAGCGAGCAGCACGCGCCGGCCGCGGCGATCGGCGACGGCCCACCACAGCCCCTGGCGGTGGGCGAGGCGCTGGAGCGTTTCTCGATCGATCTGACCGCCAAGGCGCGGCGCGGCGAGATCGATGCGGTGATCGGCCGCGATGCCGAGATCCGGCAGATGATCGATATCCTGCTGCGCCGCCGCCAGAACAACCCGATCCTCACCGGCGAGGCCGGCGTGGGCAAGACCGCGGTCGTCGAGGGGCTGGCCCGGCGCATCGCCGATGGCGACGTACCGCCGCCGCTGGTGGACGTCGCGCTGCGCGCGCTCGACATCGGGCTGCTTTCCGCCGGGGCCGGCGTGAAGGGCGAGTTCGAGAAAAGGCTGCGCCAGGTGATCGACGAGGTGGAGGCGGCTGCGCAGCCGATCATCCTGTTCGTCGACGAGGCGCATACGCTGATCGGCGCGGGCGGGCAGGCGGGCACCGGCGATGCCGCGAACCTGCTGAAGCCGGCGCTCGCGCGCGGCCGGCTGCGCACGATCGCGGCGACCACCTGGGCGGAATATCGCCAATATTTCGAGAAGGATCCCGCGCTCACCCGCCGGTTCCAGCCGGTTCATGTCGGAGAGCCCGATACCGACACCGCAATCGCCATGCTCCGGTCCGTCCGGCCGGTGATGGAAGCCCATCATGGCGTGCTGATCCTGGGCGAAGCGCTCGAGGCCGCGGTTCGCCTGTCGCAGCGCTATATCCATGCGCGGCAGCTTCCGGACAAGGCGGTGAGCCTGCTTGATACCGCGGCGGCGCGCGTCGCCGTCTCTCATCATGGCACGCCGGCGCCGGTCGAGAATCGCCGCCGCCGCATCGAACTGCTCGATGTCGAACTCGAAGCGGCGCGGCGCGAGGCGGCCGGGCGCTATTCGGACGGCGCGACGATTGTCGATCTGGAGGCGGAACGCGAGGGCGAAGCGGCGGCGCTGGCCGCGATCGAGGCGCGCTGGGCCGAGGAGAAGCGGCTGATCTCCGCAGTCCGCACGGCGCGGACGGCGGACGCCGGAAGCGACGACGGCGCGGCGTTCGACGCCGCCATCGCCGCGCTGCGCACGCTTCAGGGGGATGCCCCGCTGGTGTTCGGGGAAGTCGATGCCGCGGCCATCGCCGCGGTGGTGCAGGACTGGACCGGCATTCCGATGGGCAGGATGGTGAAGGACGATATCGGCGCGACGCTCGCGCTCGCGGATCGGCTCCGCCAGCGCGTGGTCGGACAGGATGGCGCGCTGGAGATGATCGCGCGGCGCATCCAGACAAGCCGCGCCGGGCTGGACGATCCCGAGAAGCCGGTGGGCGTGTTCATGCTGTGCGGCCCCTCGGGCGTCGGCAAGACCGAGACCGCGCATGCGCTCGCCGAGCTGCTCCACTCGGACGAGAACAGCCTGATCGTCATCAACATGAGCGAGTTCCAGGAGGCGCATACCGTCTCGACATTGAAGGGCGCGCCGGCCGGCTACGTCGGTTACGGCCAGGGCGGGGTGCTGACCGAGGCGGTCAGGCGGCGGCCCTATTCGGTCGTGCTGCTCGACGAGGTCGAGAAGGCGCATCCCGACGTCCACGAGATGTTCTTCCAGGTGTTCGACAAGGGCTATATGGAGGACTCGGAAGGCCGGCATATCGACTTCCGCAACACGCTGATCCTGCTCACCTCCAACGTCGGCACCGATGTGATCGCGACGCTGACCGGCAATGGCGAGGTGGCGCGCGAGCCCGAGGAACTGGCCGGCGCCATCCGCCCGGCGCTGCTTCAGACGTTCCCGCCGGCGCTGCTCGGCCGGCTGATCGTGCTGCCCTATCGACCATTGTCGGGCGAGATGCTCGACCGGATCGTGCGGCTGAAGCTGGAACGCATTCGCCGGCGGGTCGCCGACACGCATGGCGTCGCGCTGGACTATGACGACAGCGTGATCGATTTCGTCGCTGCGCGTTGCACCGAGCCGGCATCGGGCGGGCGGATCATCGATGCGATCCTGACCAACCAGCTGCTGCCCGATATCGCGCGGCTGTTCCTGACGCATCAGGCAGAGGGTGATGCGATCGCCGCGTTGCGCGTCGGCGTCGACGAGGATCGCTTCGCCTATCGCATCGGCCGGCCCGCCTCTGCGCCGCTGCTGGACGCCGCGGAATGACCGGCGAGGATGATGAGGCGCCGGCGACGGAACTGCGGTTCAGCCCCGGTTCGCTGCCGCAGGTCTCGGATCCGGGCGGTTCCTATCCCGGCGCGACGGCGGCGGCGGGCGATAGCGAGGCGCGACCGATTACCGCCGGCGTCGTGCTCAACGGCATTTACCGTGTCGAGCGGCCGGTCGCGCGGGGCGGGATGGGGCAGGTGTTCGCCGGCGTGAACGTGGAAACCGACGAGCGCGTCGCGATCAAGGTCGTCCACCGCCATCTTGCGAGCGATCCACGCGTCCAGACGATGTTCCGCAAGGAAGCGCGGATCCTGACCCAATTGTCGCATCCCGCGATCGTGCAGTATCGCGTCCTGGCGCGCGACCCCGCCTATGATGCGACCTATATCGTCACAGATTTCATCGATGGCCGACCACTCTCGTCGCTGCTCGTTCGCAAGCCGGCAACGCTCGCGGACGTCGTCGCGCTGGGGCGGCGGATGGCGCAAGCGCTGGCGGTGGCCAATGATTCCGGCGCGATCCATCGGGATATCTCGCCCGACAATATCCTGATCCCGGAGGCCGGGATCGGTGCCGCCAAGATCATCGATTTCGGCATCGCCAAGAGCCTCGCGATCGGCAGCGAGACCGTGATCGGCGACGGGTTCGCAGGCAAGATCGGCTATGTCGCGCCCGAGCAGTTCGGGAACTTCGGCAGGGATATCGGGCCCTGGACCGACGTCTACAGCATGGCGCTGGTGCTGCTTGCCTATGCGCGCGGCGAGGCGGCGGACATGGGCAGCTCATTGGCCGAGGCGATCGACCGCCGGCGCAACGTGCCCAACCTTGCCGGCATTCCCGATCCGCTCCGCCCGATGCTGAGCTGCATGCTGGCGCCCGATCCGAAGCGGCGGACGCGATCGATGCACGATGTGCTGAAGGCGCTTGATGCGATCGACGTGACCGGGCTGGCGCCGGCGCCGACGCGCACCGACTGGCGCCGCCGACTGGGATTGGGCGCGCGACCGGCGACCATGCCGCCACCGGCGCCTGCTGCCCCCGAAAAGACCCAGTTCGCACCCGCACCGGCGCCCGCGACACCCCCGCCGGCCCCCCCCGTGCCGCCCCGGCCGCCCATCACCGGCCGAAAGCCGGCGCGGCGCTGGCATCGCCGCGCTCCGCTGCTGGCTGCTCCCCTGGCACTGGGGCTGCTCGCGTGGGGTGCCACCCGCGGCGACAGGGGCGTGCCCGAGCCGGAGGCGAGCCCGGAGGTGACCGCCCCCGTTCAGGCGGCGGGGATCAGCCATGTCGCTCTCGCCTATCCGGACGTTGCCTGTTCCTGGCTGAGCTGGTCGGATGAAGACGGCGCGGCGCCCGTGCTGAACGGCGTGGCGGCAGACCCGGCGGCCGCGGCATCGGCGGCCTTTGCGAAGGCCGGATCCGGCGCGCTGCCGGGCCTGCCCGACGGCAGCAGGATCATGCCGCTCGACCCGCGCCAATGCGCGGCCGTGGACGGGTTGCGCCGCTTCCGTGCGATCGAGAGCGACGGCCCGTCCCCGCTGCAGCCGGAGCAGCCGAGTTTCGAGCGCAGCAACGAGGCGCCGGGCTGCCCACCGGGATCGCAGGCGCGCCCGGTGATCACGCTGGCACAGCCCGATCCGACGCGCGATTTCGCGCTGCTGGCGATCCAGCCGACCGGGCAGGCGCGTGTGATCAGCCGCAACCGCGCCGACCTCGAGGCGCAAGCGCGCACGCATCCGGACCGCGTCGGTCGCCTGCCCGACGGGCGCGTGCGCGTGACCTTGTGCGAGCCGATGCTCGGGGCCAACGGCGTGGCGCTGATCGAGGCCAATGGCGCGCCCGATCTGGGGGCGACCCGCAGCGGCGGGATGCTGCCCGGACAGGCATGGCTGCAGGCGCTCGATCGCGCGGCGACCGCGCAGCAATGGTCGACGCGCGTCGCCTGGTTCACCGTGGCCGATACGATCGCCGATCCGGCGCGACCCGCGGCGCCGGCGCGTGTGGCAAAGGTGCCGGCCGTACGGCAGGCCGCGACAGCCATGCCGGCACAGGCCGCCGCATCCGAACCGCCCGTGAAGGCGAAGGCGGAGGCCGAGGAAGGCGAGGTCTGCTGGCGGCATGACGGCAAATGGCGTCATCTCGGCCGCGCGACGCTGTCGGCCTGCATCACCCGCGTCTTCGCCGAATGTTCGGTGCAGGCGGGGCAATCGGGCGACGTGGCGCTGCGCCGCTACGATGGCCGGATCGAGGGCAAGGGTGGCCGCTATCGGCGCTGGAAGCGGCTCGCATCGGATAGCTGCGGCAAGGACGCGCAGCGCGACGACGGCAAGCGCAAAGACCGCGGCCGATACCATTGAGACCGCGAGATGGACGGATTGATCCCATGACACAGAATGGCCGCGTGGCCTGGCGCGAGGGCATGTTCCTGCGCCCGCAGCATTTCCAGCAGCAGGATCGGCATATCGAGGCAGCGGTCGTCGCGCGGGTGCGGTCGCTGAGGCCTTATGCCTGGGGTCTGCTCGAACTGAAGCTCGATGCCGATCTGGCCGCGCTCGGCCAGTTCGCGGTCGAGCGGGCTTCGGGCGTACTGCCGGACGGCACGCCTTTCGCCTTCCCGCAGGACCTGCCGCCTCCGACGCCCATCGAGGTGGGCGGCGATACGCGCGACACGCTGATCAACCTCACCTTGCCGGCGATGCAGGACGGCGCCGTGCTGTTCCGCACGTCGGACGATCAACAGGTCCAGGGCGCGCGCTTCCGCGTCGACGACGCGGAGGTCGCTGACGGTTTTTCCGAAGAGCGCGGGCGTGAGCCGATCGAGATCGCGCAGCCCAACCTGCGCTTCGGCGCCACGCGCGACCAGACCCAGGGGCGCATCCTGCTCGGCCTTGCGCGCGTCCGCGAAGTGCGCAACGGCATGATCGCCTTCGACGATCGCTACATCCCGCCCTGCCTCGACGTGCGCGCGAGCCCGCGGCTTACCGGTTTCCTCGCCGACATCATCGGTCGCGCCGAGCAGCGCGTCGAGGAACTGGCGGTCCGCGCGGTGGAGGCGGTCGATGCCGGATCGGAAAGCCTCGCGAGCTTCCTGATGCTGCAGGCGCTCAACCGCTGGGTGGCGCAGCTCCGCCATCTCGCCGCGCTGCCCAACGTCCATCCGGAGCGGCTCTACGAAGCGTTCGCCGGCATGGCTGGCGAATTGGCGACGCTGACCCGCGCGGACCGACGCGCGGCGGCTCTGCCGCCCTATGACCATGAAGCGCTGCAGCCTGTATTCGAGGCGGTGGTCGAGGCGCTGCAGGCGGCGCTATCCGCGGTCTACGACCGCTCGGCGCTGCAACTGCCGCTGCAACAGGCGGGACCTGGTGCCTACGCCGCGCGCATCGCCGACCACAAGCAGTTCATGGGCGGGCGCGCCTATCTTGCGGTTAGCGCACGGGTTCCGGCCGAAGAGATCCGTAACCGCTTTCCCGCCGTCGCCAAGATCGGCGCGGTCCAGAAGATGCGCCAGATCGTCGATTCGGCGCTGGCCGGCGTCCCGCTGAGCCCGATGCCGACCCCGCCGCCTCAGCTCCGCGCACTGCCCGGCTATGTCTATTTCGAGCTCGATCGGTCCGCTGCCGACTGGTCTGACTTCGCTACTGCGCCGGCGCTCGGCCTGCACGTCGCCGGCGACTGGCCCGAACTCCGCATGGAGCTGTGGTGGGTGAAGGCGGCGGCGCGATGAGCGATGGGCCGAACGAGATGGGCGGGCGGACGATGCTGCGTCCAGCGGGCGTGCCGGGGAGCGCCCCCGTCCCGCCGCTGCGGCCGGCCCCTGCCGCCACCCGCCCGCGCACCCTTGCCGACGACGACGATGTGCCGCAACCGCCGCCGCCCGCTGCAGTGAGGAACGCGCTGGTCACCGCCGCGACGCCGTTGCTCGCGCTGATGGCAGGCATGCGCGCCGGCCGTGTGCGGCTGCCGCTACCTGAATTGCATCGCATCGCCATCGGGCTGGGCGACGCCTTCGATGCCGCGCTCACCGCGCTTCCGCTCGATGCCGAGACGCGGCGGCGCGCCCGCTATGGCGTGCTCGCGACCGCGGACGACATCGCGCAGAACCTGCCGGGCCGAGCGGGCGAGGGGGCCGAATGGGCGCGGCGCAGCCTGATCGTCCGGGCGTTCGGCGAGAATATCGGCGGTGACCGCTTCTGGCTGCTGCTCGACGAGATGCTCCACCGGCCTGCCGACAGCGCCGCACTGATCGAGCTCTATCATGCCTGCCTCGCGGCCGGCTTCGAGGGCCGCTACCGCGTGGCGCCTGACGGCCGCCGCCAGCTCCATGACCTGATGACGCGGGCCTATGCGGCGCTGCCGCACGTCCGCGCGCTGTCGCAGACCGAGCTTTCCCCGCGCTGGCGCGGGACGCCGACGCCGATGCGGCGGATCGGCGCTTGGCCGCCGCTGCTGCTCGGCAGTGCGGGCGCCCTGCTGCTTCTCGTCCTCGCTGTGCTGCTGCTGCGGCTGATCCTCGCGCAGACCGGCCAGCCCGCACTCGATGCGCTGACGGCCATCAATCCCGATCAGCCGCTGCGCCTGTCGCGGGGCGCGGCGCCGGTCGCGCCCGCGGACAATGCCGCCGGGGACCGGTTGCGGCGCTTCCTGGCGCCTGAAATCGCGGCGCGGCTCGTGACCGTGGAGCAGGATGCGACGAGCGTGCGCGTCCGCACGACGGTCGGCGGGCTGTTCGCTTCCGGATCGGATGCGCTGGAAGCGCGTGCCCGCCCGTTGTTCGAACGCATCGGCACCGCGATCGAGGCGGAGCCCGGTCGCGTGCGGGTGGAAGGCCATGCCGATTCCGACGCGGTCGCGACCCTGACCTTCCCGGACAATGTCGTGCTCTCCAAGGCCCGCGCCGAGGCGGCGGGGGCGCTGATCCGGTCGCGGCTGAGCGCGCCGGACCGGGTGACCGTCGAGGGGTTCGGCGCGAGCCGCCCGATCACCACCAACGATAGCCCGGCAGGCAAGGCCCTCAACCGGCGGGTCGAGGTCGTCCTCGTCCAGGAAGCGACACGATGATGAAGATGCTGCGAAGCTGGTGGACGCTTTCGGCGCTGGCGGCGATCACCGCTGCGCTGGTCCTGGCGGTGCTGCTGCCTTTCCTGTTTCTCTCACTGCGGCCGATCTGGATACGGCTGCTGCTCGTGGTGCTGGTCGCGGCGCTTTGGGGAGCGGCGGCCTGGTGGCGGCTGCGGCGGGCGGCGCGCGCTGCCGATGCGATCGCTGCCGAACTGGGCGATCCCGCCGGTGAAGAAGGCGATGCGGTGGCCGGGAGGATGCGCGACGCGCTCGTGCAGCTCCGCACGGCGGCGGGCGGGCGGCGCGACTATCTCTACAGCCGTCCCTGGTATGTGATTGTCGGCCCGCCGGGTGCGGGCAAGACCACCGCGATCGCCCAGTCCGGCCTGCGCTTCCCGCTGACCGATCGGGCGCTGGGCGGGGTCGGCGGCACGCGCAACCTCGATTTCTGGTTCGCCGACGAGGCGGTGCTGATCGACACCGCCGGACGCTACACGACGCAGGATTCGGACGAGGCGGTCGATGCAGCGGGCTGGCGCAGCTTCCTGGCGCAACTGGCGCGGCTTCGCCCCGCGCAGCCGGTCAACGGCGTGCTCGTGGCGATCGGCGTTGATGAACTCGCCGGCGGCACGCTGACATCGATCGATGCGCATGCGCGCGCGGTATGTCGACGGCTCGAGGACATCCGCAACGCAACCCAGGCGCGCGTGCCGATCTATCTGATGCTGACGAAGGTCGACCTGCTTGCGGGCTTCGAGGCCTTCTTCGACGATCTGAACGCCGATGGCCGGCGCGCAGTGCTGGGCGCCACCCTGCCGCTGGCGGCGGGGGATGCGCCGGTTGGCGCCACGGCCTTGCTCGAACAGTTCGACCTGCTTGCAGCGGAGATCGGCGCGCGCACCGCGAAGCGGTTGCAGGAGGAGCCCGATCCGGCGCGGCGCGGGCTGATCCTCGGCTTCCCCGCCCAGGTGGACGCGCTGCGCGCGCGCCTGCATCGCTTCGTCGAGGGCGCGCTCGCGCCGTCCGCCGATCCGCGCCAGGTCGGGATCGTTCGCGGGTTCTATCTTACCAGCGGCATCCAGCACGGCACGCCGCTCGATCGGATGCTGGGATCGATCGCCGCCAGCTATGCGGCCGCGGCTCCGGTTCAACCTGACGCGTCCCGCGCCGGCCGCGCCTATTTCATCAATCGCCTGTTCACCGAAGTGATCCTGAGCGAGCCGGGCCTGCTGCGCCCCGACGCCGCCTTTATCGCCCGGCGCCGCGGAACGCTGATCGCCGGTGCTGCGGCGCTGGCAATCCTGACGCTGGCGGGTCTCGGGCTGCTCGGCACCAGCTACGCGCGCAATCACGCGCTGCAGACCGACCTGCTCGGCGGCGCGCAGGCCGCGACGCAGGACGCCCGGGCAGCGGGCATCGACCTCGTCGAGGTAGGCGGCAGCGATCCGGATCTCGAACAGGCACTGACCGTGCTGCGCGCTCTGCGCGGCCTGCCGCAAGGCTTTGCCGACCAGCGCGCGGGCGGACCGCCGCTGATGATGCGCTGGGGGCTGTTCCAGGCGGGGCATGCCGCTGCCGCCGAGCAGGCCTATCTTGAAACGACGCAGCGGATCCTGCTGCCGCGGTTGTTGCTCCAGCTCGAACGGCGACTGCAACAGGATGCCGGCCAGCCGCTTCAGCTTTATGAGCCGCTGAAGGTCTATCTGATGCTGGGCGGGCAGGGGCCGCGCGATGCCCGCGCGATCCGGGCCTATCTGCTCGACGACTGGGAGCGGTCGACGCTCGCCGGTGGCGACCGCGCGGATGTGCGCCGCCAGCTTGCCGAGCATCTCGACGCGATGCTGGCGGATCCGCGCCTGGGGCAGGTTTGGCGTGAGGGCCGTGCGCCGCTGGATGGTGCGCTGATCGCGCGCAGCCGTGCGGCGCTGCAGACCTTGTCGCTCAGCGACCGCGCCTATGCGATATTGCGACAGCGTGCCGGCGCGGCTGCCAGGCCGGACTGGACGGCCTCGACCGTGCTCAGCGCCGGCGATGCGCTCGCCTTCGCCAATGGCGAGGCGGTGGTCGCGCTGGAGGTGCCCTGGCTGTTCACGCGGGAGGGCTATCGGCTGGGCTATCAGCGCGGCCTGCAGACCGTTCAGCAGGATATGCGCCGCGACCTGTGGGTGTTCGGCCGCGATGCAGATAGCCAGGCGACGCGACAGGGGCTCGCGGGGCTGCGCGACGGCGTCGCCGCGCTCTACGCGCGGGACTATGTCGCAGCGTGGGATAAAGTTGCGACATTGCCGCAACCCGGAAATTACTTCGGCGATCCGGCGGCGCTGGGCGCGTTCAGCAAGACGCCTTCGGCCCTCAAGTTGCTGTTGCTGGAGATCCGCAAGAATGCCGATCTGGCGATCCCCGCGAAGGGCGTGAAGCTGCCGGTCGGCGGTCGCGTGGCGGTGGCGGCGCGGCTGGCACGGCAGGCATCCGGCGGTGGGTTCGATGCGGGCCAGACGATCCAGGCCCATTTCCGGCCGATCGCCGAGTTCGTCGGCGATGGCCGCAGCCCCGCGCCCATCGACGGCTTCGTCGATGCGGTGCGCCGCGCGGCCTCCGCACGATCAGCGGCCGACGCGGTGGGTGCGGCGGGCGGGGGTGCGGTGCAGGGGCAACTCGCGGGTGCGGTCGGCGATGTCGTCACCAGCGGGGCGGTGGCACCGCCCCAGCTCCAGCCCTTCGTGTCGGAGGCGAGCCGGGCCGGTCGTGGGGCCGCGGCAAAATCGGCGCAGGGCGCGATCGCCGAGGACTATGCAGCGACCCTGCTGCCGGCCTGTCGCGCGGTTGTCGACGATCGCTATCCCTTTTTCGGCGTCGCCGCCAATGACGCCCCGGGGGCGGAGATGATCCGCGTCTTCGGCGCCAGCGGCCAGCTCGATTCCTTCGTGACCGGCCGGCTCGCGCCCTTGCTCGACACGGCCGGCCCGGTGTGGCGATGGCGCGCCGACGATCCGGTGGCGGGACGATTCGATCCCGCCAGCGCGGAGCGATTCCAGCAGGCCGGCAGCATCCGCGATCTCCTGAGCGGCGGTTTCACGATCAATGTCTCCGACGTCGTCCTGGGCGGCGGCGTGGATGCCGCCGTCTTCACCTCGGGCGGCGTGAAGCATCGCTTCGAACGCGGATCGAGCGGTGCACGGCCCGTGATCTGGACGATCGATGGATTGCCCACGGCCAGCGTGGTGCTGTTCTCGGGCAAGAAGGAAGTGTTCCGGCGCGATGCCGAGGGCGCCTGGGCGCTTTTCCGGCTGATGGACGGCGCACAGAAGGAGAATGCGGGCGAAACCGCGATCCGCGCGACCTTCGGCCAGGGCAACGCCTTCGCGACCTTCCGCATACAGTTGCCGGGTCGGGCCAATCCGTTCGGCCGGGGCGGGTTGTGGTCGCTGCGCTGCCCGGTGCGGCTGTGACGGCGGCGCCATATCTCGTCGGCAAGCTGCCGGCGCATGGCGATTTCGTCCGCCGCGCGGTCCCGCGTGTCGCCGCGGCGTGGGATGCATGGTGCAGCGCCGGCCTCGACGAGGCGCGCGTCCGAATGGGAGCGGCCTTCGCCGCCCGCCATGGCGCGGCATCGCCCTGGCGCTTCTGCTTCGATCCCGGCCTGATCGACCGGCAGTGGCATGTGGGCGCCATCCTCCCGAGCCATGATCGCGTCGATCGCGCCTTCCTGCTGGTTGCCGGCGCGCGGGCGATGGCCCCGCCGGCGCCTGATGCGGTGGAAGCGTTCGCCGGCGCTGTGGAAGCGTGCTGCCGGCAGGCGATCGACGAACTTTGGAACGCCGATCGATTGAAAGCGGCGCTCGATGCGATCGAGGCGTCGCCATGGCGGTCACCCGCCGTCGAACCGCCGCCGCCGCGGCTGTGGACGGCGCATGGCGAAGGCATGTCGGCGCGATCGCTGACACCGACCTCGCCCGGATGGCGCCTGATTACCGAAATGCTGGATGTTGAGGAGACAAAGTGATGGCCGCAGCGCTGCGGTTCGAGCATGCGGTGCTGACTCATGTCGGATGCGTTCGTTCCGTCAATGAGGATGCGTTCGTCGAGCGCGTGCATGACGGACTCTGGGCGGTCGCCGATGGCATGGGTGGTCATCGCGGCGGCAAATGGGCATCGGCGACGATCGCCGAGGGACTGCGGTCGATCGAACTGCCCGAAGGCCATGGTGCCGGGGACGAGGCGCTGGTCCGCGCGGTCGATGCGGCCAATACGCGGATCGTCATGGCCGGGCGTAACGCCGGCCGGCTCAGCGGATCGACGCTGGCCGCCTTGCTGGTCAGCGATGGACGCTTCAGCGTCCGCTGGGTGGGAGACAGCCGGGTCTATCTGCTGCGCGCTGACCGGCTCAATCAACTAACCACGGATCATTCACAGGTTCAGCAATTCGTCGATCAGGGGCTGCTGAGCGAGGAAGATGCGCGCAGTCACCCGCTGGGGCATGTCCTGACCCGCGCGGTCGGCGTGCACGATCGCGTCGTGCTCGACCGGCGCAGCGATGCGGTACATGCGGATGACGTTTTCCTGCTTTGTAGCGACGGGCTGACGCGCGTGGTGAGCGAGGCTGAAATCGCGGCGATGCTGTCACGCCGCCGGCCCGAGGATGCCGCCGAGCGCCTTCTGGAACTTGCGCTTCAGCGCGGTGCACCCGACAATGTCACGCTCATCGTCGTTGCATGCGAACCGACGACGCTGACGCAGATGGTGCCATTGAACGCTTCTGCGGAATGATTGCGGAAGGCGGCGGCTGCGAACTTTCCAAATCTCGGAAGATCGGCCTATGCCCCCTCCTCGGGATTCGCATGAATTCCGTCCTTCGAAGGAGCGCGATGTTTAGTCCATTGAGCCTCGATTGCGCGTCCGTGAAGCCAAACCTACTGATCGGCAGCAGTCGGGACCTTCCCTGGCGGGGGCTGCTGCTCGATCATCATCGGGGTCAGGGCAAAGCCGACGTTTTCGAGACGCACGCCACAGGGGATGTCACTCTGGTCGTCGCCACGCGCGGGCGCAGCATGATCCAGGTCTTCAAACAGGGCCGCTGGCATACTGCCTTGTACGAGGCCGGAAATGCCGGTCTCACCAGGCCGGGCGAAACGACGCGCATGTCGTGGCAGGCGCTCGACGCGGACGACCGGTTCGAGACGGCCCACCTGTACCTGTCCAGCGCCATCATCGGTGAGGTCGCAGAGGAATATCGGCGGATCGGAACCCGCTACTCGGACCAGCCGCTGTCCGCACTTGTGTTGCGGGATCCGACGATTGCGGCGCTCGCGGGCGAGGTCCTCGGTGCCATGCAAGATGAAATGCCCGGCATCTATGAAGAACAGGCGACCCGCTTCCTCGCGGCGCATCTGCTGGCCAGGCACGCCGGTTGGTGGGAGCCCGAAAGCGATCGCCGCGCTCCCGAAGCCTTCGGCGATCGCCAACTGGCGAGGGTGCTTGACTATATGTCCAGTCACTTCGGCAAGGAGTTGACGCTTACCGCGCTCGCAAGCGAGGCCTGCATCAGCGTGCACCACTTCGTGCGCCGGTTCCGCGAGCGCATGGGGATGACGCCATTCGCCTACCTGACCGAAATTCGCATAGAAGCAGCGTGCAGGATGCTGAGGACCGGCGACATGACCGTCGCCGAAATCGGCCGGCTGTGCGGCTATACGAGCGCCGGATCCTTCTCGAGCGCCTTCCATCGGCGGGTGGGCACCACGCCCCGGACCTATCGGGCGGAGGCCAGAATTCGGTCAAATCGCCAATAACTTCGGTGAAGTTGCGCATCAGGCGCTTGGGCGGAACAGAGGTGCGCAGCGTGCGTCCCCCGTGCGATTTCAACGCACAGGGAATTGCACATGGCAATATCGACCCGATCGGTCATCGTAACGGGATCATCCCAAGGCATCGGGGCAGCGGTCGTCGAGCGACTCGCGCGCGATGGCTGGGCGGTCACGATCAATTTCTCCGGCAATGAAAAGCCGGCGATCGAACTGGCGCAGCGGATCCAAGCCTCGGGCGGCAGCGCGATCGCGGTCAAGGCCGATGTCAGAGATCCTGCCCAGGTCGTTCAGCTGTTCGACGCGACCGAGCAGGCCTTCGGCGGCGTCGACGCGATCGTCAACAATGCCGGCATCATGCACCTGGCCAGGATCGTCGAGACGGACGATGCAACCTTCGACCGGCATGTCGCGATCAACCTGAAGGGCGTCTTCAACTGCCTGCGCGAAGGCGGCAAGCGTATCCGCGACGGCGGCCGGATCGTGAGCTTCTCGACCAGCGTGATCGGTCTCTCGCCGCCCACCTATGGCGTCTATGGCGCCACGAAGGCCGGCGTGGAAGCGATGAGCCGCGTCCTCGTCAAGGAACTCGCGCCGCGTGGGATCACCGTCAATCTCGTCGCACCGGGTCCGGTGGCGACCAAGCTGTTCCTCGACGGCAAGAGCGATGCGGAGATCGAAGGCACGACCAGGCTGATCCCGTTGGGCCGGCTGGGCGAACCCGGCGACATCGTCGGAGCCGTCGCTTTCCTGCTCGGCCCCGACGGTGCGTGGGTCAATGGCCAGGTGCTCCGCGTCAATGGCGGCATGATCTGAGGAGGACGCAGATGGAAGGGAACGGCAGGATCGTCCTGATCACCGGCGGTACCAAGGGCATCGGGCGCGCCGCTGCGGAGCACCTGGCCGGTCTCGGATACCGGCTGGCGCTCAGCTACTCCGGCGATGAGGACGCGGCAGAGGCGATCCGGGGACGGCTGGCGGCGCTGGGCGCCGAGGCGGTCGTCATCAAGGCCAACAGTCGCACGCGCGCCGACGTGCAGCGATTGTTCACGGACGCAAGGTCGCAGCTGGGCGAACTTTATGCGGTCATTGCGAACGCCGGTATCGAGAATGTCGAGGCGCCGTTCGCGGACATGAGCGAAGAGGATCTCGACCGTGTCGTCGACATCAACGTGAAGGGCACCTTCTTCACGCTGCAGCAGGCCGCGCGGCATGTGGTGGACGGCGGCCGGGTGATCGCCACCGGATCCACGATTGCGCGCTATCCGCCGCCAAACGCCGGCGCCTACGCCGCGACCAAGGCAGCGGTACGCACCATGGTGGAGGTGTTGGCGCTGGAACTGGGGCCCCGCGGCGTCACCGCGAACTCGCTCTCTCCCGGTGCCGTGGAAGGATCGGGCATTTTCACCCGGATGGACGACGAGGCGCGGCAAACCTTCTTCGCCGCTTCGCCGATGGGACGATTGCCGCAGGCGGAAGATCTGGTCGGTTCGGTCGCCTTCCTCCTGTCCGACGCCGCCCGCCTCGTGACCGGTCACCACCTCGAAGTGACCGCCGGCTTCAGAGTCTGACGACAGACCAGCCTGCACGGCGACGGACGGGCGTTGATCGCATGTCTACAAAAGCCGGAGTCGGAGCTGCGCAGGGCGTCTATCCCGGCAAGGGGGCGACCGGCGGCTCCATCATCGGGCTGGCATCGCTCCCGATCAGGCGACCGCACCATCGCCCGCTTCCGAAATCCGCTCATAGGCCGCGCGGAATTCCTTGGCGAACATGTCGATGAAGGCTTCGCTCGATCCGGCGGTGACGCCGTCGAACTCTTCCTCATAGGCGCGCCAGGCACGGGCATCCTCGAGGATCGGCAGCAGCGCGGCGCGGCCACCGCGGTGCGCGCGCATGCGGCCGCGGATCGCGACCGGCGAGAAATCGTCAAGCGTCGCGCGCAGCGCCCCCTGCATCGCCATCAAGGTCGCCATCTGGTGCGCCTGCAGATCGCGATAGGCGCTGTCGATCGCGCGGGCGGTGGTCATGAAACCGGGCTGCGGCGGGTTGAGCAGCAGCGCGAGCGCGCGCGCCGGCGCCCGGACGAATTTGAGCGGGTTGTTGCCGTCCAGCTCGAGGATCGTGTTGACCGCGCCCATCTGCGCCTTGGCACGCGACCGTGCCTCGACCAGCGGCAGCAGCCCGGCGAGCAGCAGCCTCAACGCGGTGCCGGCGAGTTCGGCCGCCGCTTCGGCGGGAATACCGATTTCGCCGGGGGCAAGTTGCGCACCGCGCAGGAAGGCGGCCCAGACGTCGCCGCTGGAATCGGGCGCGGCGGAGGGCGATTGTGCAGGTTGCTCCGCGGGCTGTGCACGTTCTGCCGAGGACGCCTCCATGCCCCAATCGACCTGATGGCCTTCGGCCAGTCGCGCCCAGATGTCGTCCGCCGGCGGGAGGGATGCCGGCCGGGCCGGCGCCGGTTCCGGCGCGCGGGGATGCGGCGGCGCCCAATGGCCCGACAGTGCGCCGGCGCCGCTGATCGCGGGCGCGGGCGGCGATCCCCATGACATATCCTCCGGCGCGCGCGCAACCGGGATGTCGCCCCAGACCCCGCTCGCCGCTTCCGGCGCTGCCGGCATCGCCGGCGCCCACTCGTCCGCTTCGGGCGTCGGGGTCGGCCAGGACGGCCAGTCGAGCGAGCCATCGGGGGCAGGTCCGGACGCGGGGGAGGGCGCCGGCGCGCTCGCGGCGATGGCTTCGCCCGCGTCGAGCGTTGCAAGAATGCGGTAATGGCCGATCAGGATCTCGTCGCCCCCGGCGATCGGGTGCGGCGCGGCGAGGCGATCGTTCGCGCCGTTCAGGAAGGTGCCGTTGGTGCTGCGATCGGTCAGCAGATAGGCACCATCGCGATAGCTGATCTCGCAATGGCGCGACGAGATATAGTTGCGCGGATCGGGCAGCGGCCAATCGGCATGCGCCGAACGGCCGATGATCGCGCCGTGGCGGTCGAGGCGAAGCGTCGTCATCGCCGGTTCCGGTCCGGCCTCGCGCTGCTCGACGATGTGAAGCGTCAAGATCATGTCCAGCGATCATCCCGTTCACCGCGCGCAAATCTCTCTCCCTCGTGGAGCGCGACGCGGAGCGCCTCCTCGAAGTCGGCCGTGCGGGTGGCGCTCGCGATGATCGCAGCACCAGCGAAGCGTCCGCATGCCTCCAGGGGCGGCAGCACCGCCGGCTCGTCCGGCGGCGCGATCGATCCCCCGGAGAAATGGACCGCCGTGGCGAGATGGTGCTCGGCGCCGCCCGGCACCGCCTCCCGTGCGAGCTGGTCGGCGGCATGGCGATGCGCGTCCGACGGATCGTCGAGCCACGCGCGCGCGGCGGCCAGCACCGGTTGCGCGGGCACCGCGCCGTGCCGCGCGATCGCCTCCACTGCCCAGGCGATGGCATCGCGGCGCGACAGCGCCTGTGCGAGATACAGCGTTGCCTCGGCGAGCATCGCCTCCGCGCGCAGCGCCGCGTAGAAGGTCTCGGGCGGCAGCGTCGCCTCCCGCGTGACCGGCCAGGCGAGGCGGGCGGTGATCTGCCCTGCTTCGCTCCACAGCACGCGTGGCCAGGCGGTCATGGCTTGACCCCCGGCACCGGCCCGCCCGCAGCGAGCTGGGCGGAGACCATGCCTTTCGCGATCTGCTGCGCCGCCTGCACGCCCGCGCCGGGCCCGGGGGTGAGCAGCGCGACGGCGCCGGTGAGCCGCGCGAGCACCGCGCCCTGCACCTCGGCCTTGGCGCCCAGCATCATGTTCGTGGTCACGCCGATGCTGGTGACGGTCATGCCGGCGATGCTGATGCCGGCCTTGTCGATGACGATCGCGTTCATGCCGACTTTGAGAACCAGCTTGCGCGTGGCCTCGATCACCACCGATCCGCGCTGGGCGGTGACGCGTATGTCTCCCCGCTCGACGGTGAGATCATCGTCGCCACGCACCGCGGTCTTGCGGTTGCGGCCGATCCGCGCCGAGCGATCCCGCTGCACCGTCAGCTCGTCGTCGAGCATCACCTCGGTCCGGCGGTCGCGCTGTGCGCGCAGATAGACTTCCTCGGCGCCGCCCTTGTCCTCGAAGCTGAGTTCGTTGAACGCCGGACCCGATGGCGGCTTCTCGGCGCCGGCATAGCTGCCCGCGCGGCCGATCGTGCGCGATCGCCAGACCGATCGCGTGCGTTTCTCGGGCAGTCCATAGGGATGGCGATGATCGCCATTATAGACGCGACCGGTGACCAGCGGGCGATCGGGATCGCCCTCGAGAAAGGAAACCACCACCTCCTGGCGGTTGCGGGGCAGCGCGAAATGGCCGAAATCGGCGCCCGCCGACGGGTGCGAGACACGCAGCCAGCATGAGCGCCGGGGTGCTTTCGCCTTCGATCGCGTGGCCCAGTGAAACTCAACCCGTACGCGCCCCTGCGGATCGGCATTGCTGTCGTCCGCGCCGCCTTCGACGACGATCGCTGTCTCCGGCCCGGCCGCGACCGGCTTCGCGGTGCGTTGCGGTGCCCGGTAGGGTGCGCTCGCCAACACCGCTTCGATCTCGACCGAGCGGGCCGGCTGGCTGGCGCCCGAGCGCAGCGGTTCGACGGGAATGTGGTGCCTGACCGCGATCAGCAGGAATTCGGCGTTGACGCCGCGCCGGCCGATATCGTCGCTGAGCTTGAGCAGGCCGCCGCAGCCGATCCCCAGCGCGTCGCCACGGCCGCTGAAGCGGTGCCGTGCGGCCTGCGCCGCTTCCAGCCTCACCTTCGCCCAATGATTGCCGAGCGCCGGCTGATCGAAGCCGCCGACATGCGCGTGCACCTCCGCCGTCTCCGCCTTGTTCCGCGCGGGGCCCGCTTTGGTTGCATCGAGCACCCGCGCCGATGCCGGATCATGCGCCTGCAGCACGACGTCACGTTCGGCCGAGGCGGCATAATGTTCGTGCCAGTCCCAGATCATCTCCGGTGATCCTGCCTCTCCCCGCATCGCGCGCGGGAAACGCAGCGCGCCATAGCCGGGCGCCGGCTGGTGGGCAGCGCGGCTGTCGCACAGCACGAGCACATGTTCGCCCGCCTCGTGGCGGAAGAAATAATAGATGCCCTCCTGCTCCATGATCCGCGAGATGAACTGCAGGTCGCTTTCCTGATATTGCATGCAGTAGGGGCGGGGCAGGTAGGTGGCGCGCAGCCGGCTGTAGTCGGTGCGCAGGCTGTGTGCGCTCAGCACCTCCTTGACGATGTCCACCGCCGACTTCTCCTCGAAGATGCGATAGGCCCGGTTGAACTGCAGGAAGTGGGTCCATGGTTTGAACACGAGGCGATAATGAAAACCGGCGCCATCCTCCATGACGTGATCGACCTGTGCGAGAAGTCCATGAAAATGACGAACCAGGCGGCTCGATTCGAAGATGTCGAAGCGCGCGGGTTTGCCCATATTGGGCACCTGGTCGATTTCCTTTTCGGTCACGATCTCGGAGATGATGGAAAATGACTCACTCAATCGCTCATCTGTTTCAACTGAAATGAGTTTGATCTCGCCTGCGCCGAGATCGATGTTTATCGCTGCCTGCCGTTCGACCGATCCGTTCATCGCGGCAACCCCTCTGCCGTGCGGGACGTCGGGCGCAGAGGATCGACAGCAAGGATGCAAGGCTCAGCCATGGACAGGATCTCCGATGAAAGCTGCAGGCCGTTCGCGGACGGCGCGCCGGGCGGGCCCGATCTCGCCTATGATCCGCAACGGCAGGTGATCGAACAGGCGTTCGATGCGTCGGTCTCGATCGATGCGAGCGGCATCGCCGACGCCGAGCGCGACACCGACTGGCGGACGATCATCGCCGCGATCCGCGAACAGGCCGAACGGACGCGCGATATCTGGCTGCCGGTCTATCTGTGCCGGGCGGGCGCGCGTGCAGGCTCGCTGCAGATCGTGGCCGAGGGAGCCCATGTCCTCGCCACGCTCCTCGAGCAATGCTGGGCGGCGATGCACCCCGCGCTCGAGGAATATGGCTTCGAGAGCCGGCGCGGTGCCTGCGACACGCTGGTGAGCCGCGGCGAGATGCTGCTGCCGCTGGAACAGGTGTCGGTGTTCGCGCATCCCCGCCTCGGCCGCTTCGCGATTGCGGACCTGATGCGCTTCCACAAGGAAGGAGAGGCGGCGGAGGGCCATGGCCAGTTCCGCCTCGCGGTCGAAGGCGTCGAGCCCGCCGAATGGGCGGCGATCGCGGAAACGCTGGATACCATCGCCGATGGCATCCGCCGTGCCGACGCGGTGCTGGTTGCGGAGGCGGGCGGCGGCACGGGCACCAATTTCCGACCTCTGACCGATCTCATCGCCGGCGCGCGCGCCGCGATCGTGGCGCTGCTGCCGCGCGACGCGGTGGAGACAATCGGCGCGGACGAGGCGGAGGAAGATGTGGGCACGCCGGACGATGCGCCGCGCGCATCCGGGGCGATCCGCGGGCGCGACGATGTTCTGCGGCATCTCGACCTGATCGCGCGCTATTATCGCGAGCATGAACCGTCGAGCCCGGTGCCGCTGCTGCTCGATCGCGCGCGGGGCTGGGTGACGCTCGATTTCGTGTCGATCCTGCAGGACATCGCGCCGGGCTCGGTCGAAGATGCCACGCATATCCTGCGCGGACGTGCGGAATAGGTCCGGGATGGCTGGGCGCGGGCGGGTCATTCCGGCGGGCTAGGAAGCGTGGATTGCAGCTTGGCGGCGGATCGGCGGCATCCTGTTGCAATTGCAACCGGGCGCCGTCATCCGCTCCGCGCGGCGCGGAGGCGATCGATCCGGTCGCGCGCGCGTCGGAATGCGGCGCGCTGGCCGTCTGCGAGGCCGCCGGCGGAGGCCGTCGCCATCGAGACCGGATCGGTCGGCACGTCCTTCACATAGACTTCATAGTGAAGGTGCGGCCCCGAGGAGAGGCCGCTGTTTCCCGAACGGGCGACGAGATCGCCCTGTTGCACCGGCGCGCCGGGCGCCACGCCCTCGGCGAAACCCGACAGGTGCGCATAGGCGGTCTCCACGCCGTCGGCATGGCGGATGCGCAGATAATTGCCATAGCCGCGCGCGACGCCCGCGAAGCTGATCACGCCATTGCCCGACGCATAGACCGCCGTGCCCACCGGCACCGCGAAGTCGGTGCCCTTGTGGAGTCGGGTGTAGCCCAGGATCGGGTGGACGCGGGGTCCGAAGGAGGAGCTGACCCGCGCACCGTCGACGGGTGTCCGCAGCAGCGACCGGGTGGCGCTGTCGCCATTGCCGTCGAACCAGCCGGGTTCCGTCATGCCGGTTACGCGGAAGCGGTAGAGCGCCACCGAACGCTCGCGCGTGGAGAGCGAGACATAAAGCGGTTCGGGCGGCGCGCCGGCCGGCGTGCGATAGGCGGCCTCGAAGACGTCGCCGGGGGCCACCTCGCGCTGGAAATCGAAGTCGTGCGCCATCGCGCGCGCGAACTCGGGGATCAGCGTGTCGCGCAGGCCGGCCGCGACCGCCGACGAATAGAAGCTCGTCCGGTCCACCTCGCCGCGGATGATGCGGATGTCCGTCGGCGGCGATGGCGCCCGGGTGGGGCGGGTGGCGGGCAGCGCGGGCGGGGCGATTTCGGCAGAAAGGCGTGGCGGGGGCTTCTCCGGCTGGCCTGCCCGGGGCACGGCGATCCAGGTGCCGGCGGCGATCGCGCCCGTCGCCGCGACGATGGCGAGGGCGGTGACGATGCGGCGCGATCGTGCTGGGCGCGCATCGTCGGTCGCGCTGCCCACGATCCAGCCGCGAGGGTCGTAGGTCAGCGGCGACGGGGCGATGCCATCGCCGCCAAGGGCGCCATGCTGCTCATGCATGCGCCCCGCTAACCGCGCGGCGCGGGGGGTGGCCAGCGCCGATCGCGGCCGGATGACAATGGTAATGCAGTCGCCGCGTCCCAAAACGCGGCTGCAACCGACGTCCTCGAAAACCGCCTTGGCCGCTGCGCCTGAGCTGCGGGTTTCCGCCAAGAGATCGAGGGACATGACATGGCTGCAAAGAAGAGTGGGCAGCGGTTCATCAAGGAGAACCGGGCGCCGCGCGTTCACATCGAATATGATGTGGAAACCTATGGATCGCGCCAGAAGGTCGAGATTCCGTTCGTGATGGGCGTGATGTCCGACCTGTCGGGAAAATCGGAGGTCGAGAAGAAGCCGGTCGATGCCCGCGACTTCATCGAGTTCGACATGGACAATTTCGAGGAGCGGATGGAGCGTATCGCGCCGCGCACCACGCTCAACGTCGGCAACACGCTGACGGGCGAGGGGCAGCTCAGCGTCGACCTCAGCTTCCGCAAGCTCGACGATTTCACGCCGGGGCAGGTCGCCCGCAACGTGCCCGCGCTGGCCAAGCTGCTGGAGGCGCGCGAGCAGCTCAACGATCTGATGCTCTACATGGACGGGCGCGAGGGTGCGCAGGATCTGCTCGACAAGATCCTCAAGGATCCCGCGCTGATGAAGAGCCTGGCCGCGGCGGCGCCCGCGCCCGCCGATGCCGATGGTGAAGCGCAGCCCGCCGAAGACGGCGAAGCGCCGGCAGCCTGAGCGAAGGAAGCGACATGGTACAAGCAGTGCAGCAGCAGGCGGACGCCGCCGGCACCGTCGAGACGTTCGACGGCGACGAATTCACCCGGCTCCTCCAGCGCGAGTTCAAGCCTGCGACCGAGCAGAAGCAGGCGCGCATCGAGGAGGCGGTCAAGACGCTCGCCCAGCGCGCGCTGGCCGATGCGACGATCATCGGCGACGACGTCTTCACGACGGTCGACGCGCTGAAGGCGGCGATCGACCGCAAGCTCAGCGAGCAGGTCAACCTCATTCTCCACCACCCCGAATTCCAGAAGCTGGAAGCGGCGTGGCGCGGGCTGTGGTATCTCGTCGGCAACACCTCGACCGGCCGTGATCTCAAGATCCGAGTCCTCAACATCTCGAAGGACGAGACGCGCAAGATGCTGCGTCAGTATCGCGATGCGGCGTGGGACCAGAGCCCCCTGTTCAAGCGGATCTACGAGGCCGAGTTCGGCCAGTTGGGCGGCCAGCCCTTCGGCGCGATCACCTGCGACTATTATTTCGATCATAGCGGCCCGGACATCGATATCCTCAAGGGGCTGTCGAAGATCGGCGCCGCGGCGCATGCACCCTTCATCGCGGCAGCAGCGCCGCAACTCATCGGCATGGACGGCTGGCACCAGCTCGCGAACCCGCGCGACCTCGCCAAGCAGTTCGATGCGACCGACTATATGGCGTGGCGCTCGTTCCGCGATTCCAACGACAGCCGTTACATGGCGCTGACATTGCCGCGCTTCCTCGGCCGTCGCCTCTATGGCGCGAACAGCGAGCCGGTGGAGGATTTCGCGTTCGAGGAGGACGCGGAAGGGACCCACGACAATTATCTGTGGCTGAACGCGTCCTATGCGCTGGCGGTACGGATCACCGAGGCGTTCAAGACCTATGGCTGGTGCACACGTATCCGCGGTGTGGAATCGGGCGGCACCGTCGAGGATCTGCCGACCTCGATCTTCCCCACCGACGAGGGCGGCGTCGATGTGAAATGCCCGACCGAAATCGCGATTTCGGACCGGCGCGAGGCGGAGCTTTCGAAGGCGGGGCTGATGGCGCTGGTCCACCGGAAGAACACCGACCATGCGACGTTCATCGGCGCGCAGACGCTGCATGCGCCCAAGGCGTATGAGGATCCGGACGCGACCGCGAGCGCCAATCTCTCGGCGCGGCTGCCCTATATCTTCGCCAGCTGCCGCTTCGCGCACTATCTGAAGTGCATCGTGCGCGACTGGGTGGGGAGCACCCGCGAGGCGCCGGTGCTTCAGCGCGATCTCACGAGCTGGATCATGCAATATGTCGATCTGCAGCCGGACTTCTCGACGGAGCAGGACAAGGCGCGCAAGCCGCTGAAGGGCGCCTCGATCGAAGTGATCCCGGACCCGGAAAATCCTGGCTATTACCGCGGCGTCTTCCGGATGATCCCGCACTACCAGCTTGAGGGCATGGACGTGTCGCTGAGCATGGTCTCGCGCCTGCCCAAGGCGGCGAACTGATCAACTTTCCCAATTCCCGAAAAAGGATATGTAAATGGCAGTCGATATCTTCCTGAAGCTTCAGGGCATCAATGGCGAGTCCGAGGATCAGACCCATTCCAACGAAATCGATATCATCGGTTGGACCTGGGGCATGAGCAACATGGGCACCGCGCACATGGGTGGCGGTGCCGGCACGGGCAAGGCGAACTTCAACGACATCGCCGTCACCAAATATGTCGATCTCGCCAGCACCTCGCTGCTGAAGGCCTGCGCGAGCGGCAAGCATGTGCCGGAAGCGGTGATCACCGTGCGCAAGGCGGGCGAGAAGCCGCTCGAATATGTCGTCATCACGATGAAGAAGGTGTTCATTGCCAACGTCCAGTTCGGCGGCAACGCCGGATCGGAGCAGGTGACCGAAGTGATCACGCTCAACTTCGCCGAGATCGACTTCAAATATCAGGGCCAGGGCGACACCGGTTCTTCGGACGGCAGCGACTCGTTCAAGTGGAACATCCCGAAGAACGCCGCGGCGTAATCGGATCAGGGGCGAGGGCGGTGCACCCCGGTGGTGCGCCGCCCGGCCGTGCGGACAAGGACGTGTCATGAAGATCATGCGGATGGTGACCAAGGAGGTGCAGAGCCTCGGTTCGATGGCGTTCGCGGTTCAGGGCAACAGCCTGTTGCCCGCCATGCGCGCATCCCGAGGCTATATCCTCGGATCGAAGGGGGTCGGTGTTCACCCGATCATCCTTTCCGCCGACAGCTTTGCCGACCTGATCTCGGGGCTCGAGAGCAGCAAGGAACGCATTTACGTGGAGGACGCACCGCCCTCGCCACAGGCGATGGACGATGGCGACACCGGCGTCAGCGATACGGCGTTCCGCATCTTCATGAGCTTGAGCCGCGGGTCCGAGAAGGCGGAATCCTACAAGATCTACGATGCGAAGAAGAAGATCATCTCGAATGTCGGGACATGGTTCGCGGGCGATTTCATCGGCCCGATGGCATCCGGCGTCACCAGTATCGGCATGGGTGGATATGATGCCTTCGCGGCCGATGCCGCCGCCGAGCTCGCAGATAGCAGCACGCCGACCGATGTGGGCGGATGGTGGGAGGCGCTGAAGGATATGACCCGTAGTCTCGAAGCCTACTGGTCGCACAAGGAAACCTATGACGCGGCGCGCGCGGGCCGGCAGCAGCACCTCGCGTCTAAAGGCTTCAAGGCGGGCACGTCGAAAGACGGCCGCAAGTGCCACGTCATTCTCTCTCATCTCGGTGGCGATCACGATACCGGCGCGCGGAGCCTTGAGTTTCCGGACATCGCGCGGCTGGTAAAGGCCGTCACGCGGACCTGATCCAAAGGCGCACACCGCCCCGATCACCGAAAGGATACATGGATGATCCATGGTTTTGCGCCTGCCATGGGCAGGGCATTGGTGCTGCTCGTCTCCGGACTGCTGGCGCTCGACGGCCTTCTTCAATTCATATCGCCGCCCTTCATGGTCGAGGGAATGATGCATGCCGGCTTTGCCGCCGATGCCGGCCCGCGGCTGGCCTTCGTCACGCTGGGCTGCGCGATCCTGCTGGCGATCCCGGCGACGGCGCCGCTCGGCGCGGTGCTGGTCACGGGGTTTCTCGGCGGGGCGATCGCCATTCATTTCCGGCTCGGCGAAATCGGCTCCCCCCCGCAGCTTATCTGCCTGTTGCTCGGCGTCGCCGCCTGGACCGGGCTCTACCTTGCCGATCCGCGGTTGCAGCGGCTGATCGTGGCAGAAGACGCCAGGGTGCCGCTCGCCTGATCGAACGATATCCGGTGGCGGCCCACCCACCCCCACACCGCCACCGGAGATGCTCGCGGCACACCCGCGAGCAGGAAGCGACAGGATCGGACGAAAGACCCCACAGGCAGCGGCCGTGGCCGGGGCGTCCGCAGGAAGAGCGTCGGCACGCCGCCGTTCGATCCTGTCGCTTCCGATACGCGTCCCGCAGTTCGCGTTCCGCGCTGCCGGCGGCGCGCGATTGGATCGCGAGGATAGGGGATGGCGGCGGGATCGGCCGCCGCGGATGAGATTTCCGGGCGCCGGCTTTCCATTGCTGGTTGCGCAGCCCGCGGCGCTCCCGCACAGCGGATGCATGTCGACGTCTTCGATCCTGTTGTCGGTCCGTGGCCTGGCCAAGAGCGTAGCGGTATCGCGCCAGCTGTTCGGGCAGCTCGAGCTCACCGTCGCTGCAGGCGAGCTCGTTGCGATCACCGGCGAATCCGGTGTCGGCAAGTCGACGCTGCTGAACATCCTGGCGGGGCTCGACGATGCCGATAAGGGCATGGTGTGCCTGGAAGGCACGGAACTGGCAGCGCTCGACGAAACCGCACGAACGCGTCTTCGTCGCGAGCGGATCGGCTTCGTCTTTCAGGCCTTCCATATTCTCCCCTACCTGACGTTGCGCCAGAACGTCGCATTGCCGCTCGCCCTCATCTCGCCGGACGAGCGGCAGGCGCAGCGCCGGGCGGACGAGATGCTCGATGCGGTCGGTCTCGCCGGGCGCGGCGACGGCTATGCGCGTGATCTGTCGGGCGGCGAGTTGCAGCGGGTGGCGATCGCGCGTGCGCTTGTCCATCGGCCCGCGCTCATTCTCGCCGACGAGCCGACCGGCAATCTCGACCCGGAGACCGCTGTGCGCGTTCTCGATCTTTTCGGCACGGCGGTAAGGGGCGGCGGCGCGGCGGGGGTGATCGTGACTCATTCCGATGCCACCGCGGCGGTCGCCGACAGGGTGCTGAAACTCACCGCACACGGCCTCGTCGCACGACGTGGAAACTGAGCCCGGAATCTGGCGTGCCCGGCTGGCGCTGCGCTGGCTGATTCTCGGCGAGTGGCGCTTCCATCCGGCGCGCTATCTGCTGACGGCGACCGTGATCGCGGTCGGCGTGGCGCTGGGTTTTGCCGTTCATCTCGTCAACGGATCCGCGCTGGCTTCGTTCAGCGCGGCGATCCGCGGGGTGAACGGTGCGGCCGAGCTCTCGGTTCGCGCGACCAGCCCGCTTGGCTTCGACGAGCGTCTCTATCCTGTGATCGCCCGGGCCGACGGAGTGAGGGACGTGAGCCCGGTTGCCCGCCTCGATGCCAGGCTGGGCCGCGCGCCCGTCAGCCTGCTGGGGCTGGACGTCATCCGCGCCAGCGCCGTCACGCCGGCCCTGGTCGGCGCGGGACCGCAGGGCCCGGGCTCGGCGGACGACACCGTCTTCGATGAAGACGCCATCTTCCTTTCACGTGCGGCAATGGCAGCCAGCGGGGCCAAGGTCGGCGCCCGGGTTCCGCTTACGGCCAACGGAACGACGCGCCTGGTGAAGGTTGCTGGTTCGCTGCCCGGCGTTGGCGATGGCGCTTCGGTGGCGGTCATGGACATCGCCGCGGTGCAGTGGCGCTTCGGCCGCCTGGGCCGGCTCGATCGGCTCGACCTGGTCGTCGCTGACCGGTCGATCGCGGAAAAGGCCATACGTGACCTGCTGCCGGGCGATGCGGTCTTGGCCACGGCAGCGGCCGATGGCGCCCAGGGCGACGCGCTATCCCGTGCCTATCGCGTCAACCTCGACATGCTCGCGCTGGTGGCGCTGCTCACCGGTGGCTTTCTGGTCTATTCCGCCCAGTCGCTCTCGGTGGTGCGACGGCAGCGGGCGTTCGCGCTTGCGCGCACGCTCGGGCTTTCGCGTCGGAGCGTCGTTGCGGCGCTGACCCTCGAAGGCCTCGCGATCGGCGTCGTCGGCGCGACCGCCGGGTTGCTCGCCGGCTATGCGCTGGCATCCGCCGCGCTGCACTGGTTCGGCGGTGACCTGGGCGCGGGCTATTTCCGCACGTCGACCGTCTCGATCGCCCTCCAGCCCGTGGCCGCGATCAGCTTCTTTCTTCTCGGGACCATGGCCGCCTGCGCCGGCAGCGCCCTTCCGGCCCGTCTCGCGGCGCGCGCGGCACCGGCGGCAGCGCTGCGGAACACGGGCGACATGCTGGATCCCAGAGTGCCGGTGCCCTGGTGGCCGGCGGCCGTTCTGCTGGCGGGCGGCGCGGCGGTCTCCCTGCTGCCGGCGATCGCCGGCCTGCCCGTCTTCGGCTATGTCGGGATGGGCCTGCTGCTCGCGGGCGGCGTTGCCGGGGTTCCCTGGTTCATGCGCATCCTCATCGCCCCGCTTGCGCGGCGTTCCGGCCATGACGTGCCGTATATGCTGGCCGTGCGGCACCTTCATGGTGCGCCGAACGAGGCTGCGACCGCGTTGTGCGGCATTGTCGCGTCGACGGCGCTCATGATCGCGATGGCGACGATGGTTACCAGCTTCCGCGGTGCTGTCGACCACTGGCTGGGCGATGTCCTGCGTGGAGACCTTTATATGCGGACGGCCGGCGGCTCGGCTTTCGATCCGGGCGTGCGCGCGCGGATCGCCGAACTGCCGGGCGTGGCAGCGGCCAGCTTCAGCCGCCAGGTGCCCCTGACCATTGCCGCCGATCGCCCGCCGCTGATGCTGATCGCGCGACAGATGCATGGCGGTCACGCGCCGCTTCCGCAGATCATCGGGCCGGCGCTTCCGGTTCCTGCGGGCGTGATGCCGGTGTGGGTATCGGAGCCGGCGCATCGGCTCCATGGCTGGGAAGTCGGCGACAGGATCGCGCTGCCGCTTGCGGGTGGCGCTCGCTTTCTCGTCGTCGGCATCTGGCGCGACTATGCGCGTCAGGCCGGTGCTGCCGTCATCGACGAGGCGGATTATTCCCGCCTCACGGGGGACGACGGCCGCGACGAGGCGCAGATCGATGTTGCGGCGGACCGCGATGTCGCGGAGGTCTCGCGGCAGATCCTGATGCGGCTGCCATCATCGTTGCGCGAGCAGGTCGAGATCACGCGACCCGCCGTCCTCCGGCGCTTCGCCCTGACGCTGTTCGATCGGAGTTTCGCGATCACCTATCTCCTTGAGGCGGTGGCCATTCTGGTCGGGCTTGCGGGCGTCGCGGCGACGATGTCGGCCCAGACCATCGCACGCGAGCGCGAATTCGGCATGCTGCGCCACCTCGGCGTGACCCGCGCCCAGCTCACCCGGATGTTGGCGACCGAAGGCGCGATCGTGGGTGCCGCCGGCGGGCTGGCGGGGATCGTGCTCGGGCTGCTGCTTGCCCAGGTGCTGATCCATGTGATCAATCCGCAATCCTTCAACTGGACGATGAGCACGCGGGTGCCGTTCTCGACCCTGGCGGCGGTCGCCTTCGCGCTGACCGCCGCGGCGGCGGCGACCGCGGCATTCGCGAGCCGGCGGGCGACCGTGCGCGGCGCCGTCCAGTCGGTGAGGGAGGATTGGTGATCCGGCTGACGGCGACCATAGCGGCGCTGCTGGCGACGGGTGTTGCCGCAGCACCCGCAACCATGCGCTATCCGATCGTCCGCCCCGGGGTGAGGCTGAGCTTCCCCGCCGATCATGGCGCGCATCCTGCCTTCCGCACCGAATGGTGGTACGTCACGGGCTGGCTCCGGACGGCGGGCGGGGAGCAGCTCGGCTTTCAGGTCACCTTCTTCCGAACGCGGCCGCCGGTGGATCCGGCCAATCCCAGCCGTTTTGCCGCCAAACAGCTGCTGTTCGCCCATGCCGCGCTTTCGGATCCGCGGGTCGGCACCCTGCTGCATGACGAGCGGGCCGCGCGCCAGGGGTTCGGATTGGCGAGCGCGCGCGTCGGTGACGCCGACGTGACTCTCCGCGACTGGAGGCTTCGTCGCATCGCCGACGGCCGCTGGGCCGCCACGGTCAAGTCGGAGGGCTTCACCCTCGCACTCACCCTCTCGCCCACGCAGCCGCCGCTGCTTCAGGGCATCGGCGGCTACAGTCGCAAGGGGCCACAGCCCGAGGATGCGAGCCATTATTATTCGATTCCGCATTTGCGGGTGCGGGGAGACGTGACGCGCGCGGGCAAGCGCACCCCCGTAACGGGGGAAGCGTGGCTGGACCGCGAATGGTCATCCAACTATCTCGCGCGCGACGCGCAGGGGTGGGACTGGACCGGCCTGAACTTCGACGACGGGCGCGCGCTGATGGCGTTCCGCATCCGTCGCAAGGATGGCTCCACGCTGTGGGCCGGCGGCTCGATGCGCTACCCAGACGGCCGCGTCACGATGTTCGAACCACGGGACGTCGCTTTCCGGACGCTCAGGCGGTGGCGCAGCCCGGCGACGGGCGCGACCTATCCGGTCGAGCAGGAACTGGCGGTGCGGCTGAGGGAGGGCGTTTCGCGCTTTCGGCTACGCCCGCTGTTTCCCGCGCAGGAACTGGACGGCCGGCGCACCGGGCTGCCGGTTTACTGGGAGGGGGCGGTCCAGACCCGCGGGGGCAGGGGCTATCTCGAACTCACCGGATATGAGCGCCCTTTGAAGATGTAAGCAGCAGCGTGCCGATCCGGGCGCTTGAAAGCGTCCGGAGTTGCCGCCATCTGGGCTGCCGATAGCCATCACGGAGAGTATCGACTGCCATGACGACCGACGCCGCACCACAAACCCGCTCGTTCGAAGCAGATGTGGCGAAGCTGCTGCACCTCATGGTGCATTCCGTCTATTCCGAGAAGGACGTCTTCCTTCGCGAACTCGTCTCCAATGCCGCCGACGCCTGCGAGAAGCTTCGGTATGAGGCGCTTCAGCAACCACAGTTGTTCGGCGATGATGCCCAGGCGCGTATCACGGTCACCGTCGATTCGGAAAGCCGCCGGCTCCTCGTCGAGGACAATGGCATCGGCATGAGCGAGAGCGATCTTGCCGAAGCGCTCGGCACCATCGCCCGGTCGGGAACGAAGGCGTTCATGGACCGGCTGGGCAGCGACAAGGAGGTCGAAGGCAATCAGTTCATCGGCCAGTTCGGCGTCGGCTTCTATTCGGCCTTCATGGTGGCGGATCGCGTCGACGTCGCCTCCCGCTGCGCGGGCGCCGATACCGCGGCGCTGTGGTCGTCCGACGGCCTCGGCACCTACACGATCGAGCCGATCGACCCTTCCGAGGCACCGGCGCGCGGTACCCGCGTGACGCTTCATCTCAAGGAGGACGCCGGCGGTTTCACGCAGGCCTCGCTGATCGAGCGGACGATCAGGGACCAGTCCGGTCATGTCCCCGTTCCGATCTTCCTCAAGGACGGGCCGGATGCCGAGCCGCGGCAGATCGCCGATGGTGCGGCCCTCTGGACGAAGTCGAAGGCCGAGATCGGCGAGGACGAGTATAAGGATTTCTACCGCAGCCTTGCCGGCCAGTTCGATGATCCGGCGTTGACCATCCATTATCGGGCCGAGGGCTTGCACGAATATAATGTGCTCGCCTTCGTCCCCGGATCGCGCCCCTTCGACCTGTTCGACCCCGAACGCGCGGGGCGGATGAAGCTGTATGTCCGCCGCGTCTTCATCACCGACGAGGCCGAGATCCTGCCGCGTTATCTTCGGTTCGTGCGCGGACTGGTGGATTCCAGCGACCTGCCGCTGAACGTCTCCCGCGAGATGATTCAGGAAAGTCCCGTGCTGTCTGCCATCCAGAAAGGCGTCACCAATCGCGTCCTGAGCGAGCTTGAGAAGATCGCGTCGCATGATGACGATCGGTATCGCGCGCTCTGGAACGATTTCGGGTCGGTTCTGAAGGAAGGGCTGTACGAGGATTTCGGCCGGCGGGAGGCGCTGCTTGGCCTCGCGCGATTCAAGACGACGTCGTCGGGGGAGGCGTGGCGATCGCTGAAGGATTATGCCGCGGCTCTCAAGGACAACCAGACCGCCATCTTCTATGCCAACGGAACCGACGCCCAGCTTCTGGCCTCCTCGCCGCAGCTCGAAGGATATCGGGCGCGGGGCATCGAGGTGCTCCTGCTCACGGATCAGGTGGACAGCTTCTGGGTGAACTCCGGCATCGATTTTGAGGGCAAGCCGTTCAAGTCCGTGACGCAGGGGATGGCGGATCTCGACCTTATCCCGCTGCCCGAAGGCGAACGTTCGCCTCCCGCGGATGCGAGTGCGGTCAATGATTTCATCGCCTTCGCGAAAGCCACGCTTGGCGACTCGGTGACCGACGTGCGCGCATCGGAGCGGCTGACGGAAAGCGCCGTCTGCCTGGTCGCGCCGGATCATGGCGTCGACCGACAACTCGAGCGGCTGCTCGCCCGTGCCGGTCAGCTCGGCGCCGCTGCGAAACCCGTCCTCGAGATCAATCCCCATCACCCGCTCATCACCAGGCTCAGTGCACTCGGCGAGGATCACCAGGCGCTGCGCGAGGACGCAGCCTTTCTCCTGTTCGACGAAGCAAGGATCGCGGACGGGGAGTTGCCCCTCGACCCGCGTGCCTTCTCCGGGCGGCTGACGCGGCTTCTGGAGCGTGGTCTCGGCTAAGGCCGGCCTGACCGGCAAAGGCGGACCTTGCCCGGTTGCCGGTTCATTCCGGCACCGGGCGAGCCCATGCGCAGACCGGCGCGAACGAAGGCGCGCATCTGACGCGCGCGAAAACCCGATGAACCAGCGTACGACTTTATCGTTGAGACACGATGGCCCGTATCGCGCACCTTTCCGATCTGCATTTTGGCGCCCATGATCCCAGGATCGTCGCCGCCACCGAAGCTTGGCTGCAGGAGCGCCAACCCGACCTGATCATCGTCAGCGGTGACTTCACCCAGCGCGCGCGGGTCGATCAGTTCCGCGAGGCGTCGGCGTATCTGAACCGGCTGCGCGCCGCCGGTTTCCGGACGCTGGTCGTGCCGGGCAATCACGACGTCCCGCTATACGATGTCTTTCGTCGGTTTGGTGCCCCGTTGGCCCGGTATGAGCGCTTCATCGACAACGACCTCGCTCCCTGGTTCGAGAATGATGAAATCGCCGTGCTGGGGATCAACACCGCGCGCTCGCTGACGATCAAGGATGGTCGGATCAGTCACGACCAGATCGCCCTGATCCACCAGCGCTTTCGCGCGGTCGCATCGTCGAAAACGCGCATCCTCGTCAGCCACCACCCGCTTTATGCCATGCCGATCGGCGAGGGCGGAGAACTGAGCCAGGCCGTTGGCCGCCACCGGGATGCGGTAAAGGCGGTTTGCGAGGCCGGGGTGCACCTCGCGCTGGCCGGACATTTTCACCGCACCTACGCGCAGTCCGCTCGGAAAATGGTGGAAAACGCCGGCTCGGCGCTGGTCATGCAGGCCGGTACCGCGACCTCCACGCGGCTACGCAACAGCGAATTGCAGAGCTTCAACTGGATCCACGCCCATCGTCACGACGAGGTCGAACTGCAGGTTATCGCCTGGGATGGCAGCGGCTTCCGCCGCGGCAACCACGCGCGGTTCACCTATGGCGAAGACGGCTGGCTCGCCGGGACCGCAAGGGAGGACGCGGAACATCCGGATCCGCCATATGGGCGCTCGGTCGCCCTTTAGCGGCCTTGCGACGACAGATCCGATGATGGTCCGGACCGGACGAGGTCCGCGTCGCGCAGAAGCCCATGGTGGCCGGTCATCGGCTCTGGACGAACCGCTTGCGACCCCGCACAATCACCAAATGAAGACATATTCTCTCGCATTCGCCGCCCTGCTTCTTGGGGCGGCACCGGCCCCCGAGCCCTCGTGGCAGCGCATCTTCGACGGCAAGACGCTCGATGGCTGGACCCCGAAGATCACCGGCCGTGCGCTTGGCGAAGACCCGCTCGAGATGTTCATTGTTCAGGATGGCGCGATTCGGGTATCGCACGCCCATTATTCCAAGTTTAGCGGGGAATTCGGCCATCTGTTCTGGAAGCGGCCGCTCGGCGCCTTCCGCATTCGGTTTGAGTACCGGCTCTTCGGCGAATCCCTGCCCGGCATCAAGCCATGGCAGGCGACCAACTCCGGGTTGATGTTCCACGCCCAGCCGCCGGAGACCATCCGGCGCGACCAGGATTTTCCGGTCAGCCTTGAGATGCAGTTGCTCGCCACGCCGCGGCCCACCGAAGAACCCTCAGGCAACCTCTGCACGCCGGGAACGACGGTGATGTTCCAGGGCAAGCGCGATCCCCGCCATTGTATTCTCTCGAACGCGCCTCTGCTGGCAGCCGGCCGATGGACCAAAGCGGAGCTCGAAGTGCTGCCGTCCGGCATCATCACCCACTTCATCGACGGAAAGCCGGTGCTGCGCTATTCCAATGTCGAACTCGATCCGCAGGATGAGGATGCGAAGCCTCTGGTCGCGGCTGCCGGCGGGCGCCTGGCGTTGACGCGCGGCTATATCGCCCTGCAGGGGGAGGGGCACCCGATCGAGTTTCGCAACATCGATCTCCAGATACTCGATTGAACCCCGCCGCGCCCAGGTGAGGCCCCAAGCTGGCGGAGCGCCGCAGGCCCGACCTTCGCGACATGATGCGTCAGGCCAACCGCCCGACCGTGCTCGTCGTCGATGCGCGCGTCCGCAGGCGTCAGCCGAAAGGCTGGTTGAGCCGCACGATCGTGTAGTTCAACACCGACGCAAAGCTGACCCAAAGCAGATATGGCACGATCAGCAGGCTGGCCAGATGCGAGATCGGCCATAAGCCGACGATCAGCGCGACCAACGATGCCCATAGGAACACGACTTCCACCAGCGCCCAATCCGGTCGGCGCAGGCGAAAGAAGAGCGGGCTCCAAAGAAAATGGCATAGCGCGTTGAATGAAAACAGAATGATGACCGTGCGGCGGGCCGCCTCATCCGGTGCAGCCCCCCAGGCGAGAACAGCCGACCACGCGGCAAGGCCCAGGATGATCGTCCAAGCGGGTCCAAAAGCCCAGTTCGGCGGTTGCCAGGAAGGTTTGCGCAGATTTTTGTACCAGTCGTCGATCGGGGTCATCAGCCCGCCAACCAGGCCGAGCAGAATCGCGACGCCGGCTGAAATGAGGATCGGCGTTGGCATGTCATCCTTGCGGTGCTTGTGAAGTGTCCATCGCATGGTACACACCGGGTATGCGGGTGTCCTATCCTTTTTCGGCGATCGTCGGTCAGGAGGAGATGAAGCTCGCGCTGCTGGTCGCTGCCATCGACCCAAGGATCGGCGGCGTCATGGTCTTCGGCGATCGCGGGACGGGAAAGTCGACCGCGGTGCGTGCGCTTGCGGCATTGCTGCCCCCGGTTCCCGCCGCGAAAGCCGGCTATCAGGACGGGACTCCGCGCAAGGGCACCGTGCCGGTGCCGTTCGTGGACCTGCCGCTCGGCGCCACGGAAGATCGGGTCGTCGGCGCACTCGATCTCGAGCGCGCGCTGGGCGCCGGGGTGAAAGCGTTCGAGCCGGGACTGCTGGCCCGCGCCCATGGCGGCTTCCTCTATATCGACGAGGTCAATCTGCTCGAGGATCATATCGTCGATCTCTTGCTGGATGTGGCGACATCGGGCGAGAATGTCGTCGAGCGCGAGGGGTTGAGCGTGCGGCATCCGGCGCGGTTCGTGCTGATCGGCAGCGGCAATCCGGAAGAGGGGGAGTTGCGACCGCAGTTGCTCGACCGGTTCGGCCTTTCGGTCGAGGTAAGGACGCCGCAGGATCTTGTGCAACGGGTCGAGATATTGCGGCGCTGCGATGCGTTCGAGCGGGAACCGGCGGCCTTCGTCGAAACCTGGCGTCGCGCCGAACGAAAGACGCTGAAGCGGATCGCGGCCGGTCGCGCGGCACTTGCGACGGTGACGGTGCCCGACGATGTTCTGACGCTGGCCTCCCGGCTCTGCATCAGCGTCGGCGCCGACGGCCTGCGCGGCGAGTTGACCCTGATGCGGTCGGCGCGCGCCCTGGCCGCTTTCGACGGCGCGCCGGCGGCCACCGCCGACCATGTCGCGAGGGTTGCGCCGCTGGCGCTGCGCCACCGTTTGCGCCGCAATGTCCTCGACGAGACCGGATCGACCGCGCGCATCGAACGCGCGCTGGAAGATCTGCACGCGTGACGACGCAGGGTGTCGCGGCGCCGCACGCCGCGGTCGACGCCCCAGACGCTCTTGACGATGCAATCGTGGCAGCGCGGCTGTGCGCGATGGACCCCGGGCTCGGTGGCATGGTGCTGCGCGGGCACGACGATCTGCGCGACGCGGTGATCGCGGCGTTGCGAACGGGCTTGCCCGCGGGGGCACCGATCCGCAGGATCCCCGCCCATATCGACGATGAGCGGCTGCTCGGCGGCATCGACCTGACCGCGACGTTGGCGCGGGGCGTCGCAACCTCCCGGATCGGGCTCCTGGCCGAGGCCGATGGCGGTGCGGTGATCGTGCCCATGGCCGAACGCTTGTCCGACGCCGTCGCCTCGAGGATCGCGGCGGTGATCGACACCGGCATCGTCGTCGTCGAGCGCGACGGCATTGCCTTGCGCGCGGATGCGCGCTTCGTGACGGTGGCGCTCGACGATGGCATCGAGCCCGACGAGCGGCCGCCGGTGGTGCTGGCCGAGCGGATGGCTTTCTGGATCGACGTCACGACGATCGCCGGTCGTCCGGCAGAGAGCGCTCCGCCAGGCATCGAACGTGTCGCCGGGCAGTCTCTGGACGCGCCTGGCGATGAGGCGCTGTCGGCGCTGGCGGCCACCGCTGTCGCGCTTGGCATCTCCTCGATGCGTGCGCCGCTGTTCGCCCTGCGCGCGGCGCAGGCATCCGCCCGCCTGGCCGGGCGCACATCGATCGGTGAGGCGGATCTGGCGCTTGCCGCCCGCCTCGTGCTCGCGCCGCGCGCAACGCGGATCCCGGCCCCTGCGCAGGAAGCGGAAGCCGAACCGCCGCCGCCGCCGGAACAGGGTGACGGGGCGCGCGACGAGGATATGCCCAGCGAACCCGGTCCGATCGATGATGTCGTTCTCGAAGCCGCGCTCGCATCGCTGCCGAAGGACATGCTGGCGCGGATCGCGGCGGGTGGCGCCAGGCGTGGTCGAACGGTCAATGCGCGGGGGGCAGGCGAACGGCGAAAGTCTGGCGCGCGCGGCCGCCCGATGGGGGCGCGCGCGGGCGTGCCGGGCGGGGGACATCGGCTTGCGCTGATCGACACGCTGCGCGCCGCAGCGCCCTGGCAGACGCTTCGCGGCGGGGGCGGGGGCCGGGTCAGGATCCGGCGCGACGATTTGCGGATCCGCCGATATGAGACGCGCGAAGAGGTGGTCACCATCTTCGCCGTCGATGCCTCCGGATCGTCGGCGCTCGCGCGGCTTGCGGAAGCGAAGGGTGCGGTCGAACTGTTGCTGGCCGAAGCCTATGTGAAGCGGGCGCAGGTTGCGCTCGTCGCATTCCGGGGGACGGGTGCCGAACTGCTGCTGCCGCCAACCCGTTCGCTCGCGCGGGCTCGCCGCTCGCTTGCCGCGCTTCCCGGCGGCGGCGGGACGCCGCTGGCTGCCGGCCTCGATGCCGCGCGTGCGCTTGCCGAAGCGGCACGGGCGCGCGGTCGCACCCCGTTCATCGTGGTGCTCACGGACGGGCGCGGCAATATCGCTGCCGATGGCCGTGCGGTCCGCAGCCAGGCGGAGGCAGACGCAACCGCGGCGGCGCGTGCGATCGGTGCGGCAAGGATCGGTGCGGCCTTCGTCGATATATCCGCCAGACCTCGACCCGAGGGCGCGGCGCTCGCCCGCGCGATGGGTGCGCGCTATCTGCCGCTGCCCCGCGCCGACGCAGCCACCATGCATGCCGCGGTAAGCCGGGCGCAACGGGGGTGAGCGACCGGCCCAACTGGGAGGTCGAGGGTCGCAACTGGCCGAACCGCGGTTTCAGCCGCTTCATCGACAGCGGCCAACTGCGCTGGCATGTCCAGATCATGGGGGCGGAGGGTGCCCCCGTGCTATTGCTGCTCCATGGCACCGGTGCCGCGACGCACAGTTGGCGTGCGCTGGCGCCCTTGCTTGCGACGCGCTTCCGCGTGTTGGCGCCCGATCTGCCCGGGCATGGATTCACGGTGGGGAGGCCGCGCGGGGGCCTGGCAATGCCGGCGATGGCGCGTGCGGTAAGCGATCTGATGACGGTGCTCGGACTCGATCCCGCCGTTCTCGTCGGTCATTCGGCCGGGGCCGCGATTGCGATCCGCATGACGCTGGATGGACGCCGGGCGCAGCCGCGTGCGATCGTCGGGCTGGATGCGGCGCTGCTCCCCTTCCCCGGCCTTGCCGCGACGCTGTTTCCGTCCATGGCCAAGCTGCTGTTCGTCAATCCGTTCGCGCCGCACATTTTCGCGCGGATGGCGCGCGTGCCCGGCGAAACCGCGCGCTTTCTCGCCCGAAGCACGGGATCGCGGATCGATGCGGCGGGCGCGGCCTGCTACCAGCAGTTGCTGGCAACGCCGGCCCATTGCTCCGGCGCGATCACGATGATGGCGAACTGGGATCTGCTGGCATTCAGGCGCGATCTGCCCCGTCTCGATACGCCGCTGCTGCTCCTTCATGGCGATGTCGATACCGCCATCCCTATTGCGACCGCCAAGGAGGCTATTGCGATGGTCCCCAATGGCCGCCTGGTGCCGCTGCCCGGTCTCGGCCATCTTGCGCATGAGGAGAAGCCGGAGGACATTGCGTCCCTGATCGACGCGTTCGTTGGGGAGTTTGCCTGATGGATGGGAAATATTTCAGCCTGCTCGACATGGCCATCGTCGCGGTGCCGGTGTTCGCGATCGGCATATGGCAGCTCATCTCCGTTTCCCGCGAGATCGCACGGGACAAGGCGGCCGCTGCCCGCGGCGATGCCTCACCAGAAGGCGCGGGGCATCCGGTAGGGGAGCATCGACTGGACGATCGGTGAGCGAAAGCGGCCGAGCGAAAGGCTTTCGTGAACCGCTTGAACATCCTCCCCGAACAACCGGGTCGCGATCGAGGAGCGCGCATAGAAAGGCGCGTCGATCCACGTCTTGAGGATGCGCGGCGCCGCTCCCGAGTCCGCCCGTGTCTGACGATTGACCAGCCAGCCGGTCCGCGGCAAGCGCGCAGGCGCAGGCTGGACCACGTCGTGCCAGCGGCCTTGACGATCGAACCGCAGCGCCAGATCGAACGGCGTTCCGTCGCGCCGGCGCCCTTCGTAAAGCACGGCAACGTCGTTCTTCAGGTGCGCGCGAGACCAGTGCCAATCGTTGAAGCCGTCCTCGATCGGCTCGTCTCCGAAGTTGGAATCGAAATAGCCCGCACCGGACCAGCGCAGGCCCGGATGGCTCATGTCCACCTCGACATGCGCCCGGGGAGCCACCGGGTGCCAGCGATGCAGCCCGGCGGGATCGAGCGCGAATGCGGTGGTTCCGATCATCTCCGGGCTCACCCGCACCGTTCCGCGCACCTTGTAGGGCAAGGGTGCCGAGATCTCGGCGATATCGATCACCAGCGTATCGCCATCCCAGCGCACCCCGCTCGGCCCGACCGAAAAATGGTCGGCTGAACGATGGACGCGGGCTGACGGGCGTTCGGTCATCGCCCATGCCGAGCCGCGCGGTCCGTTGAGGGAGACGTTTATGGCGCAGTGGTTCTCGGGCCGCTGACGGCCGCTCAGCTTGTAATAGGGTGAAAAGACGCTGCCGATGAAGGCGATGATCGTCAGCCCGTAGGCGCCGTCCGCGCTGGTTGCGTCGATATACCACCAGGCATAGCCGTTCGGAGCGACCGCGACGTCGAAGCGCGGTCCATGAGCAGGCATTCGACGGCTAGTCGGCCGGAAAGCGCCGCCATCGGGACGCCCGCGCCGGGGTGGGTACTCCCGCCCGCGCAGTAAAGCCCAGGGATCCGCGTCCGGCTGCCCTGCCGACGGAAGGAGGCCGCCCACCCGTGCGAGGCCGGTCCATAGAGGGCTCCACCCGTCGACGGACACAGGCTCTCGAACCCCCGTGGCGTCGTCAACATGGTCGACGGCGCCAACGCGAGCGAAAGTCCCGCCCGCGAAACGCGGTCCAGCATATGCCGTGTGCATCTCTCGATCTCCGCTTGGGTGAACTCTTCGCCGTCGCCGATCGGCGGCGCATTGACGATGATCTGGAATCGCTCGCCGGCCGGATGGGCCGGCGATTGCGCGGAAGCGCCGCCGTCGCGATCCTGCGCGCACAGATAGACGCTCGGCGCATCCGCCAGCCGGCCCTTGGCCAGCGCCGCAAACTCGGCGGCATAGTCGTCCGAGAAGAATATGTTGTGGCGGATGAGCGGGAAGCCCTTTGCATGGGCTCGTCCCGTCCAGACCATCGCGCTCAACGAGCGGCGGCGGCGCGGGACAGGGGCCGCCGCACCGCGAGCGGCCTGGCCGAAGCGGCCCGAGCCCAGCGCCGCGGGATCGGCGTTGCAGATGACCGACGTTGCGCCGACCCGTTCGCCATCCGCCAGTTGCACCCCCGCCGCGCGCCCCTGCGCGATGAGGATCTCGGAAACCGGCGTGGCGTAGCGGAAACGCACCCCGTTGGCCCGGCCGAGTGCTTCCAACGCATAGGCCAGACGATGCATGCCGCCATCGATCAGCCACACGCCGCTCGCCTCGACATGTGCGATCAACATGAGCGTGGCGGGACATTGGAAGGGCGAGGAGCCGCAATAGGTCGCGTAGCGGCCGAACAACTGGCGCAGCCGCGGATCGCGAAAGTAGCCGCCCAGCGCCCGCCAAAGCGAAGTGTACGGCCTCAAGGTGCAATAGTCGGCAAAGCCGCGCATTCCCATGCGCCAGCCGAGCGTAAGCGGATCGACCTTGGTGTCGCGCAGGAAGGGGCGGTCGAGCGCATCGAAAATGCGCTTGGCCTCGGCGCGGAACGCACGGTACCCGCGTGCATCCGCCGCGCCGGCGAAATCGCCGATCGCGACTTCGCTTGCGGCGGGATCGGCAAACAGGTCCATTCGGTCTTCATCCCAAGCGTGCCGGGCGAGGGTGGTCGCCGGCTGCATCGTGAGATGATCGTCCAGCGCAGAGCCGCATGCTTCGAAAATCTCTGCAAACACGGTCCGCATGGTGAAGACGGTGGGGCCGCCGTCGATGGCATCCGCGGCCGGGCCGACCGTCCTCAATTTGCCGCCGGGACCTGCAGCTGCCTCCAGGACCGTGACGTCGCAGCCACGGGCAGCGAGCAAGGCGGCACTGACGAGCCCGCCGATCCCCGCGCCGATGACCACTACGCTCTCACGCTGCATTCGCTGCGACCTCCAATTGACGTGACGCTATCATGTGTCCACACAACTGGACATATGGTTTCGTACACTCAGAAAAGTTCGCGGCTCAGGGAGCGCTGGCTGGCGTGGCGCAACCGGGTGCTGGCATCGCCGCGCTTCCAGCAGTTCGCGACACGGTTTCCGCTCACGCGACCGATTGCACGTCGGCGGGCGCGTGCCCTGTTCGACCTGGTTGCCGGATTCACCTATTCGCAGATCCTTGCGGCCTGCGTCGAATTGGGGCTGCTCGATCTGCTGGCGGACGGTCCCCTGGACAGCACAATCATCGCGACTCGCACGAATCTTCCCCCGGCCGGAGCCGAGCGCCTTTTGCGCGGGGCGGCGGCGCTCGGCCTCGTCGAGCGGTTCGGGGCCGGATGGGCGCTCGGCAGCCAAGGCGCGGCGCTTCGCGGCAACAGGGGCATCGCCGAGATGGTTGCCCATCACCACCTTCTTTACGCCGATCTGGCGGACCCGGTGGGGTTGCTCAGGCGGGGCGGGGGCGGCGGCGGATTGTCCAATCTGTGGCGCTATGCGGAGATGGCGGGGAGCGGCAACAGTGCGGACGTGGCGGCCTATTCGGCGCTGATGGCAGCATCGCAACCGATGGTCGCGGCGCAGGCCATCGATGCCTATCCGTTTCGCCAACACCGCCGCCTGCTCGATGTCGGGGGTGGGGAAGGGGCGTTCCTCGCTGCGGTCGGCACCCGCGCGCCGGGGCTCGACCTCGCGCTGTTCGATCTCCCGGCCGTCGGAGAGCGTGCCCGATCGCGCCTCGAATCGGCGGGCATGGCTACGCGAATCACGATATTCGGCGGCAATTTTCTCTCGGATGCGTTGCCGGATGGCTTTGACATCATATCCCTCGTCCGTGTTCTCCATGATCATGATGACGGACCTGCGCTGACGCTTTTGCGTGCCGTCCATGCCGCGCTGCCTCCCGGCGGCACGCTGTTCATCACGGAGCCCATGGCAGAGACTCCGGGCGCCGAACCGGCCGGCGATGCCTATTTCGGCTTCTATCTTCTTGCGATGGGCTCGGGCAGGCCACGGAGCCCCACCGAAATCAGGGCAATGCTCAGCCAGGCCGGGTTCGCGTCGTCACGTCTCCTCCCGACGGCGCTGCCGCTCACCACGAGAGCGATCATCGCAAGACGCTGACCTATATGTCCAATATGTTTGACATTTAGAAGCGTCTAGATAATAGTACACATGCAGAGGGGTCCAAACCGGGCCGCATGCCGGAGGGGAAGGGTGTATGGACGCACTCGCGGTCATACTGGAGGCGCCGGAGCAACTCGCGCTCCGCCCGCTCGCCTTGAATCCGATCGACAGCGGCGACGTCCGCGTCGAGATCGACTGGAGCGGCATCTCGTCCGGCACCGAAAAGCTGTTGTGGACCGGCCGGATGCCGAATTTTCCCGGCATGGGATATCCGCTCGTTCCCGGCTACGAATCGGTCGGTCGGATTGTGGATGCCGGCGAAGACGCGCGACGGCGGATCGGCGAATGGGTCTTCGTGCCGGGTGCGAGCTGCTACGTGCAGGCGAAGGGCCTGTTCGGAGGCACGGCGCGCACTGTCATCGTGCCGTCGGCCCGCGCCATGCCGATAGCCGAGAGCCTCGGCCGCGAGGGTATCCTGCTGGCGCTTGCCGCAACCGCACATCATGCGGTCGCCGGCGGGGCTGCCCCCGAACTGATCATCGGACACGGCATTCTCGGCCGGCTCATCGCCAGGCTGGCAATCGCCCGCGGCATGCCGGCGCCCGTGATATGGGAAACCAACGCGTTACGTCGGGCCGCAGCCGGTTATGCCGTGATCGACCCTGCGGCGGATCCCCGACGCGACTATCGCACGATCTACGATGCGAGCGGCGCGACGGATGTGCTCGACATTACCATCCCGCGGCTTGCCAAGGGCGGCGAGATCGTACTGGCCGGCTTCTACGATCGCCTGTCGTTCGCGTTCGCGCCGGCGTTCATGCGCGAAGCACGGCTGCGCATCGCCGCCGAATTCACGCCGACCGACATCGCCGCGACTACGGCATTGATCGCAAGCGGTGCGCTGAAGCTGGACGGGCTCATCAGCCATGCACGGCCAGCGGCAGAGGCGGCGAGCGCCTACCCGCAGGCCTTCACCGATCCCGATTGCCTGAAGATGGTCCTGGACTGGAGAAACTTATGAGTATGTTCGATCCGGGGCCGCTGCGCGAAGAAGCGTCGTTCGAACCCGATCCGGTGCCGTCGGGTCCGGTCACCAAAGAAACCCAGATCATCGCGATCTATGGAAAGGGTGGCAGCGGCAAGTCGTTCGCGCTCGCCAATCTCAGCTACATGATGGCGCAGCAGGGCAAGCGCGTGCTGCTGATCGGCTGCGATCCGAAGTCAGATACCACCAGTCTGCTGTTCGGCGGCAAGTCGACGCCGACGATCATCGAGACGTCGTCCAGGAAGAAGCTCGCCGGGGAAGAAATCGGCATCGAGGACGTCTGCTTCCAGCGCGACGGCGTGTTCGCGATGGAGCTGGGCGGCCCGGAAGTCGGCCGCGGCTGCGGCGGACGCGGCATTATCCATGGTTTCGAAACGCTCGAAAAACTCGGCTTCCACGAATGGGGCTTCGACTACGTCCTGCTCGATTTTCTGGGGGACGTGGTGTGCGGCGGGTTCGGCCTGCCGATCGCGCGCGACATGTGCCAGAAGGTCATCGTCGTCGCTTCGAACGATCTCCAGTCGCTGTACGTCGCCAACAACGTCTGCAAGGCGGTCGAGTATTTCCGCAAGATGGGCGGCAATGTCGGCGTTGCCGGCATGATTCTCAACAAGGATGACGGCACGGGCGAGGCCAACGCCTTTGCCGAAGCCGTTGGCATCCCGGTGCTGACGGCCATTCCGGCCAATGACGATATTCGCAAGAAAAGCGCCAATTACCAGATCATCGGCAAGCCCGGCGGGGAATGGGCTTCGCTGTTCGAACAGCTCGCGATCAACGTCGCCGAGGCGCCACCGCTGCGACCCGCGCCGCTCGACCAGGATGGGCTGCTCGGCTTGTTCAGCGCCGACGTGACCGGGGCGGACTTCACGCTCAGGCCCGCGACGCAGGCGGACATGCGCGGCGTCGCCTATGTCGCCAAGCCGAGCCTCGAAATCGTGTACGACGCGGTTTGATCGTGGAAACACAAGCTCCCTCCCGCGATCGCGACCGCATCGATCTGGCGCCGATACCGGTAGAGGGTGGCTGCGGATCGAAGGAAACGATGCGCGACGCAGCGGCGAAAGCCGGCAAGACCGCGATCCTCGATCGCTATGCCACGGATTATCCGCAAGGTCCGCACGATCAGCCGCAATCCATGTGCCCGGCGTTCGGATCGCTGCGGGTCGGCCTGCGCATGCGCCGCACTGCAAGCGTGCTGTCAGGCTCGGCCTGCTGCGTCTACGGGCTGACCTTCACATCGCATTTCTACGGCGCGAAACGGAGCGTGGGCTACGTGCCGTTCAGTTCCGAGACGCTCGTCACCGGCAAGCTGTTCGAGGACATCAAGGAAGCGGTCGAGGGATTGGCCGACCCGGCTTTGTACGACACGATCATCGTCACCAATCTGTGCGTGCCGACCGCGTCGGGCGTGCCGCTGCAGCTGCTGCCCGACCAGATCAACGGCGTACGCGTGATCGGCATCGACGTGCCGGGCTTCGGCGTGCCGACCCATGCCGAAGCCAAGGATGTGTTGGCCGGCGCCATGCTGGCCTACGCCTCGAGGGAAGCGGCGGCCGGCCCCGTGCCTGCCCCGAAGGAGCGCGCCGACCGTCCGACGGTGACGTTGCTCGGTGAGATGTTTCCGGCCGACCCCCCGGGGATCGGGCTGATGCTCGCGCCGCTCGGGCTTGCCGCCGGGCCGGTGGTGCCGACGCGTGAATGGCGCGAACTCTATTCGGCGCTGGACTGTGCGGTCGTCGGCGCGATCCATCCTTTCTACACGGCGAGCATCCGCGAGTTCGAGGCCGCCGGACGCTCGGTGGTCGGTTCGGCGCCAGTCGGACGGGACGGTACTGCGGCGTGGCTGGACGCGATCGGCCAGGCCTGCGGCGTCGCCCAGGACAAGATCGATGCGTCGAAGAACAAGTTCCTGCCCGCCATAGCCGGCGCGCTCGCCGCCCGGCCGATCGACGGGCGGATCACCGTATCGGGCTATGAAGGTTCGGAACTGCTGGTCGCGCGTCTGCTGATCGAAAGCGGCGCGGACGTGCCCTATGTCGGCACCGCTTGCCCGCGCACCGTCTGGTCGGATCCCGACCGCGAATGGCTCGAGGGCCATGGCTGCCGCGTCCAGTACCGCGCCAGCCTGGAACAGGATATCGCCGCGGTCGAAGAGTTCGGCCCCGATCTCGCGATCGGCACCACTCCGGTGGTGCAGCATGCCAAGCAGAAGGCGATGCCGGCGCTCTACTTCACCAATCTCATCTCGGCGCGGCCGCTGATGGGGCCGGCGGGGGCCGGTAGCCTGGCGATGGTCGTCAACGCGGCGCTCGCCAACCAGCACCGCTTCGACCGGATGACCAGGTTCTTCGAAGGTGTCGGGGCGGGCGCGAGCGCCGGTGTGTGGGAGAATACGCCGGTCGATCGGCCCGAGTTCAAGGCCAAGCTCGCAGCGCGGCGCATCGCCGCCGCGAAGGCCGAGGAGCATGTCGGATCATGACGCTGATTATCGATCATGACCGCGCAGGCGGCTACTGGGGCGCGGTCTACGCGTTCACCGCGATCAAAGGGTTGCAGGTCATCATCGATGGCCCGGTCGGATGCGAGAATCTGCCCGTTACGTCCGTGCTGCACTATACGGACGGCCTGCCCCCCCACGAACTGCCGATCGTCGTAACCGGGCTGGGCGAGCAGGAACTCGGCCGCGACGGTACCGAGGGCGCGATGAGGCGCGCGTGGAAGACGCTCGACCCGGATCTGCCCGCGGTGGTGGTTACCGGATCGATCGCCGAGATGATCGGTGGCGGGGTGACGCCGGAAGGCACCAACGTCCAGCGGTTCCTGCCGCGCACGATCGACGAGGATCAGTGGCAGTCGGGCGACAGGGCGCTGACCTGGCTGTGGACGCAATTCGGCCCGAAAAAAGTGCCGGCGCCGCGCCCGCTCAAGGCGGGTGAGAAGCCGCGGATCAACATCGTCGGGCCGATGTACGGCACGTTCAACATGCCGTCCGACCTTGCCGAGATCCGTCGCCTGGTCGAGGGAATCGGCGCTGAGATCAACATGGTCTTCCCGCTCGGCAGCCACCTCGCCGACGTGCGCAAGCTAGCCGACGCCCAGGTCAACGTCTGCATGTATCGCGAATTCGGCCGCGGGATTTGCGAGGTGCTCGAGCGCCCCTATCTCCAGGCACCGATCGGGCTGGAATCGACGACGCTCTTCCTGCGCACATTGGGCGAGTTGACCGGCCTGGATCCGGAGCCGTTCATCGAGCGGGAGAAGCACACGACGATCAAGCCGCTGTGGGATCTGTGGCGTTCGGTCACCCAGGATTTCTTCGGGACCGCAAGCTTCGGCATCGTCGCGACCGACACCTACGCTCGCGGCATCCGCAAGTTCCTGGAAGACGATATGGGATTGCCGTGCCACTTCAGCGTTTCGCGCCTCGCAGGCGCGAAGTCGGACAACCAGTCGATCAAGGATATGATCGCGACGAACCCGCCGCTCATCCTGTTCGGCAGCTTCAACGAGCGCATGTACATGGCAGAGGCCGGCGGACGGGGCGTCTATATCCCCGCGAGTTTCCCCGGTGCGATCATCCGCCGGCATACCGGCACGCCGTTCATGGGCTATTCCGGCGCGACCTATCTCGTTCAGGAAGTATGCAACGCGCTGTTCGACGCGCTCTTCCATATCCTTCCGCTGGCGGGCCAACTCGACAGGGCCGAGGCAACGCCGGCTTTGATCGAGCGCGAGTTGATGTGGGAGGATGCGGCGAAAGCCGAGTTGGACGCAGCCGTAGAGCGCGCGCCCGTGCTGGTGCGCATCTCGATGGCCAAACGCATTCGCGATGCAGCCGAACGTGCTGCCCGCCGCGCCGGCGAACCCTCGGTGACTTCGAAGAGCCTCGCGCTCGCGATGACCGAAAGCCGCGACGGATGATCGCGGACAGCTTTTCCCGTCTCGATCCGAAAGGATCGCATCGGGCCAACCGATCCACCCGGGCGCCGTGCTCGGGAGGATGCCGCCGGGGAGCGCGTTTCACGCTCCTGCCCTCGTCGGGAACAATGGAGACGTAGTCATGGACGATCCGAACGAAAGGGTAGGGCTGCGAACCTACCTAACTCAAGATGAAGCCAAGGAGTTCCACAAGATCTTCGTTATGAGCTTCCTTATCTTCACAGCTGTGGCGGTCGTCGCTCACGTGCTGGTCTGGAACTGGCGGCCTTGGCTCTGATTCCGATCATTTGGAACAGGCAATGAAAACTCGGCTGTAAAAGACAAGGAACCACGACATGTGGAGAGTATGGCTCATCTTCGACCCCCGCCGCGCGCTGGTGGCGTTGTTTATATTCCTCTTTGTGCTGGCTTTGCTGATTCACTTCATCCTGCTGAGCACGGATCGCTTCAATTGGCTCGATGGTCCGCATCAGCCTGCAGCGGCAACGGCGCCGGTGAGCCCGGCAGCCCCCTGACCGGGGCAGCACCGGCCTGCCGGTGCGCGCTTGCGGGTGGACGAGGCCGGATATCAAGCCGGCCTCGTTCATCGACACGATCTGAAAGCAACGATCCCGGGCGCCTGCCAGGGAACGGAGACATGCCATGGCGCTGCTGAGCTTCGAGCGGAAATACCGGGTGCGGGGGGGGACGCTGATCGGCGGCGACCTGTTCGACTTCTGGGTCGGCCCCTTCTACGTCGGCTTCTTCGGCGTCATGACCGCGATCACCGCATCGCTGGGGACCGCATTGATCTTCTACGCGGCCTCGCTCGGGCCGACGTGGAATCCCTGGCTGATCAGCATCGCCCCGCCGGATACCAGCTACGGGCTTGGTCTCGCGCCGCTTCGCGAAGGGGGCTTTTGGCAGATCATCACCATCTGCGCGATCGGGGCCTTCGTGTCCTGGGCGCTGCGCGAGGTCGAGATCTGCCGAAAGCTCGGCATTGGCTATCATGTGCCCTTTGCCTATGGTTTTGCGATCTTCGCCTATGTTTCGCTCGTCGTGATCCGCCCGCTGATGCTGGGCGCCTGGGGATTCGGTTTTCCCTATGGCATCTTCAGCCATCTCGATTGGGTGTCGAACACCGGCTATCAATACCTCCATTTCCACTACAATCCCGCGCACATGATCGCGGTGAGTTTCTTCTTCGTCACCGGAGGCGCTCTCGCGTTCCACGGCGCACTCGTGCTGTCGTCGGTCAATCCCGCACCGGGCGAGGCGGTGAAGTCGCCGGAATATGAAGACGCCTTCTTCCGCGACACGATCGGCTACTCGGTGGGCACGCTGGGCATCCACCGGCTGGGCCTGTTCCTCGCCCTCTCGGCGGGTTTCTGGAGCGCGATCTGCATCATCATCTCGGGGCCGCTCTGGACGCGGGGCTGGCCCGAGTGGTGGACGTGGTGGCTCAACCTGCCGATCTGGTCCTAAAGGGGGAAGTGCGCCATGCCACGCTACCAGAACATGTTCACCCAGGTGCAGCTTCGCGGTCCGCTCGAGGCAGGGCCGCCCCTGCGCGACGCGACCTTCGAGCGCAGCGGCACCGGCATCTACAATTATTGGCTCGGCAAGCTGGGCGCGGCGCAGATCGGACCGATTTATCTCGGCACGCTCGGCATGGCCTCGCTGCTCTTTGCGTTCCTCGCGTTCGAGATCATCGGTCTCAACATGATGGCCAGCGTGAACTGGGATCCGATCCAGTTCGTCCGCCAGCTGCCCTGGCTCGCATTGGAGCCGCCGGGGCCGCAATGGGGCTTCCAGCTGTTCGTGCCGCTGGCCGAAGGTGGCTGGTGGCAGATCGCCGGCTTCTCGATGACGACGGCGCTGATCCTGTGGTGGCTTCGCACGTTCCGCCGCGCCCGCTCCCTGGGCATGGGGACGCATGTCGCCTGGGCGTTCGCCGCCGGCATCTTCCTCATCATCACGCTGGGGTTCATCCGGCCGATGCTGATGGGCAGCTGGGCCGAAGCGGTTCCGTTCGGCATCTTTCCTCATCTCGACTGGACCGCAGCGTTTTCGATCCGCTACGGCAACCTCTTCTACAACCCCTTCCACTGCCTCTCGATCGTGTTCCTTTACGGGTCCACGCTGCTGTTCGCGATGCACGGCGCAACGATCCTGGCCGTCGGCCGCTACGGCGGCGAGCGCGAGATCGAGCAGATCACCGATCGCGGCACCGCATCGGAGCGCGCAGCGCTGTTCTGGCGCTGGACGATGGGGTTCAACGCGACGATGGAATCGATCCATCGCTGGGCGTGGTGGTTTGCGGTGCTGACCCCGCTGACCGGGGCCATAGGCATCCTGCTGACCGGCACCGTCGTCGATAACTGGTATCTCTGGGCTGTGTTGCACCAGTACGCGCCCAGCTATCCCGATACCGGCATTCCCGATCCTGCAACCCTGCCAGGAGCGCCCCAATGAGCCGTTTCTTCACGACTGGCGCCGTCACCGCGGTCGGTGTCTTCGGGATCGTGCTGCTGGGCGGCTGCGAACTCGGTAAGAAGCAGACCACGCAGACCGGTTATCGCGGAACCGGTCTCGAGCAGATCGTCGACGTCGACAACGTCATCAAGGCGGGGGCGATCCCCCCCGAACCCTACCCGCTGCCACCCGATGGCGGACCGACTGCCGCGGAAAGCTACCAGAACCTCAAAGTCTTGGGTGGCCTGAGCAAGGACAGGTTCGACCATCTGATGGCGGAGATCACACAGTGGGTCGCCCCACCCGAGCAGGGATGCAATTACTGCCACAATCCCGAGAACCTTGCGTCGGATGAGAAATACACCAAGGTCGTCGCCCGGCGCATGGTCCAGATGACGCAGAATGTGAACGCGCGCTGGGCAAGCCACGTCAAACAGACCGGTGTCACCTGCTACACCTGCCATCGCGGCGCCCCTGTGCCGGCGAACATATGGGCAACCGCCGACGGCACGCCGAACCCCGGCTCGATCCTGGGCAACCGGCATGGTCAGAACGCGCCGGACCCGATTGTCGGCTTCGCGTCATTGCCGTCGGATCCGCTAGAGGCGTATCTCAACGGCAACGGGCGTATTCGTGTCGCTGCGGATACGGCCCTGCCAAATCCCGGCCATGTCGTGTCGATCAAGGATGCCGAGAAAAGCTACGGCCTGATGATGCACATCAGCTCCTCGCTCGGCGTGAACTGTACTTATTGTCACAACAGCCAGTCCTTCCGGTCCTGGAGCCTCAGTCGCGCGCAACGCGCCACGGCCTATTACGGCATACGCATGGTGCGTGACATCAACGTCGACTATATCGGACCGCTGCAACCGATCTTTCCGGTCAATCGCAAGGGGCCGCATGGCGACCCCTACAAGGTCAGCTGTGCGACCTGCCACCAGGGCCAATCCAAGCCCTTGGGCGGGGTCAGCATGATTGCGCAAGCGCCGGTGCTGAGGGGCGGTCCCCGGCCGATCGCTCCGGCCGAGGGCGGCCCGGGCGCTGCCACGACAGTCCCGGCTGCGTTTAGAACCCCCCGGGCGATGACAGACTCGCAATGACAAGGGTCCGCGCTGCCAAACCCGGCGGCGCGGACGTCCTGCCCGGATCGGTTTATCGCGCATGACGATCCGCGATCATCCGCTGCGCGCCGCCCTGTCGCAGGAAATGCACGTCCGCCGCCTGCCGCGGCTGTCGGTTCCCTGCCGTGCGATGCAGATCGTGACGGTGCTGGCGGAGGCCAATACGGAGGCCGCGACCGCGCACATCGAGGCGCTGATGGCAGAAGCGACCGTTCTGGTCCCGCTGTCCGCCAAATTCACGATTGTCGCGATCGGCGGCATCACCCTGATCTGGGAACGGCACACCGAGTTCGCGACCTACACGCTGGTGCGGCCCGGCAGCACGGCCGAACCCTTCCACCCGAGCGATTTCGATCCCCTGCGCGGCCAGGTCTATGACGGCATGCCGGGCGAAATCATCCGCTCGACGCAGATCGCACTCGTCCATGACGGCGGATCGGATCGCTCCGCTGCGGACGTGGCGCACTGGTTCTCGGACGAGGCGACCATCTTCTGCGACGTGGCAGACGGCCTGGCGCAGATCGTGTCCGATTTTCGGTTGAACGACGACGGTTACGGCCGACTGCTTATCCGTGATCGCGGACTCCAGCGCGACGAGCCGGCGCAACTCCTGCTCAGGCTGCAGGAACTCGGCAATTATCGCAACATGGCGCTGCTCGGCCTGCCGCTTGCGCAGCGCCTGACCCCTGCCGTCAACAGCCTGGAGACGCGCCTCGCCGAACTCACCCAGGCGGTGTCCGAACGCACGTCGGAAGATGATCGCCTGCTCGACGAACTGACCTTCCTTTCAGCCGAGCTCGCACGACTGGTCGCCGAGACGCGCTACCGGATGATGGCGACGCGCGCCTATGCGCAACTCAGCATCGATCGACTGGCCAGCCTGAGGATCGGCGTGGTTCGCGGCTATCAGACGCTCGACGATTTCACCGAGCGCCGGCTGATGCCGGCCTTGCGGACCTGCAACTCTTTCTCGGCGCGGCTCGATGACCTTTCCCAGCGCGCGGCCTGGACGAGCGCATTGCTGCGCACGCGCATAGACATCGCCCTCGCACGGCAAAATCGCGACCTGCTCTCGTCCATGGATCGTCGCACGCAGCTCCAACTGCGGCTGCAGCAGACCGTCGAGGGGCTTTCGGTCGTCGCCATCAGCTATTATCTGGTCGCGCTGATCGGCTATCTGCTGGGCGTGGTCGAGATCATTCCGCATGAGATCGGCATGGCGGTCGCGGTGCCGCTCGTCATGGTTGGCGTGGCCCTGGGCCTGCGCTGGGCGCGCCGGCACATGATCGAATAGCGTCGCCGCCGTAGCGCCCGTAGGCAAGATGGTGGCACGCCGGCGGATCGATCGGGGCGCGGAGACGCGGCGTTGCGCTCAGGGCCGCAAGGTGGAGGCAAGCCGCTGCTTACGATGCGTCCGGCCAAACGGATCCGCGCGGCACACCGTCGTGATTGCGGCACGACGGTGCAGGCCCGCCGCTGACACTCAGGCGGCGAGCGCCCGCCGCGCGAGTTCGCACTGGGACCAGATCTCGCTGAGCGCGGTCACCAGCCTGTCGATATCGCCATCGGTGTGAACCGGCGACGGCGTGAGGCGCAATCGCTCGGTGCCTACGGGCACGGTCGGATAATTGATCGGCTGAACGTAGATGCCGTGATGCTCGAGCAGCCAGTCGCTGATGCGTTTGCACTTGTGCGCGTCGCCGACCATGATCGGGATGATGTGGCTCGGATTGTCGATCGTCGGGATGCCCAAGGCATCGAGACGGCGGCGAACTTGAGCGACCCGATCGCGATGACGGGCGCGTTCGACATGGCTGCTCTTGAGGTGACGGATGCTGGCAGCGGCGCCGGCGGCAAGCGCGGGCGGCAGCGCCGTGGTGAAGATGAATCCGCTGGCGAAGCTGCGGATGAAATCGCACAGGGCGGCCGAGGATGCGATATAGCCACCCATGACGCCGAACGCCTTGCCGAGCGTTCCCTCGATCACGGTCACGCGGTCCATCAGCCCCTCGCGTTCCGCTACGCCGCCGCCCCGCGGACCGTAAAGCCCTACGCCGTGCACCTCGTCGAGATACGACATGGCACCATGCGCCTCACAGACGTCGAGGATCTCCGCGATCGGGGCAATGTCGCCGTCCATCGAGTAAACGCTTTCGAACGCGACGAGCTTTGGCCGTTCGGGATCGAGCTGCGACAGCCGACGATCGAGATCCTCGGGTGAATTGTGCGTGAACTTGTGCACCTCGGCCCGGCTGTGGCGAATGCCCTCGATCATCGACGCATGATTGAGCGCGTCCGACAGAATCACGCAGCCGGGGATCCGTGCGCCGAGCGTACCCAGCGCTGCCCAGTTCGAGACATAGCCCGACGTGAACAGCAGGGCAGCTTCCTTGCCGTGGAGATCGGCCAGTTCCGCCTCGAGCACGACGTGGCTGTGGGTCGTACCGGAAATGTTACGCGTTCCGCCGGCACCGGCCCCGCAGCGATCGAGCGTGTCGTGCATCGCGTCGAGCACCTTGGGATGCTGGCCCATTCCCAGATAGTCGTTCGAACACCAGACCGTGACGGGGCGGGTCCCCTCCGCAACGAACTGCTCGGCCGCGGGGAAGGCGCCGGCCTTGCGTTCGAGTTCGGCGAAGATGCGATAACGGCCATCATCCTTGAGCTTGGACAGCTCGGCCGCGAAAAATGCTTCGTAGTTCATGCTATCTTCCCCGATTAAAGGTCGATGATCACGGATTTTTTTGACGCCTTGGTGGAGGATGACGAAGCCCAGCGCCACATCTTGGCGTCACGCAGCGGCAAAACCAAGAAGAGATGTTCCACCACGCCGAGAACGGCCAGCCCGGCCAGCAGCATCCCGCTGGCATGGGCGCCGCTGCCGGCGGGCGCCCATACCGCGGCAGTCCAGGCCCAACCGGCGATCCCGCTGCCCAACAGGATCGAAGCGGGGAACAGCAGGTTGCAGCGCGCCTTACGGAAATAGCTTTTCAGATAGGCGAGGTGCTCCGGGAACACCTCGTCGCTGAGGTTGGGGACGCCGAGAAACAGGTTGAACTTCGCGGATACGCGCAAAACGAACAGCAGCAGGAAGGTAAGCGGTGCGGATTGATTGGGTTCGCCCCACGTCACCGCGAACAACAGGATCGCAGTCGCGGCGATCGCCAGTTCGTGATGGATCACGGTCGCGGTCGCCAAGGTGAAGCGCCGCCAGCCGGTTGCCTCGGGCGGGCATTCCAAGCGGTTGGGGCCCGCGACGGCGCCCATCAGGAAGCTCATCTCGTGCCAGCCCCAAATCACAATCGCCGCGGCAAAGCCGAGATAGGCCGCGTTCGCGCTGGCATCGTCGGCCTTCACCCAGACCAGCACGACGGCGCCGATCGCCGCGATTCCCGCAAGCGTCAGGCTGGTGCGGAACGTCTCGCGCGGCCGGCTATCCAGCCAGACGATCGTGGCAGTGCCGATGAACCACATCAGCAGCGCGAAGAAAAGTGGGGGGATGCTCACCAGGCCGGGACCAGTCGAACGGTCGCCGGCGCGGTGTTGCGGTTGACCGGCGTGAGGTAGAGCCGCGCGAATGCAAGGGCGGCGGCGCCGATCAGCCCGACCCGCTTGACCGTGCCGATCACGCCGCCCTGGGCCTTGGCCGCATCGATCGCACCGGCAATCCGGCGCATCCGCTCGAGCCCGTGCGCGAACCGGGGGCTGTCGGTGTCGAGGACGACGGGAAAGACCTGGCGCGTAATCTCGGAACAGATCGAGAACACGCGCTGATCATAATCGGTCGGGTCGATCCCCAGCGCCTTGTGAAAGGCGGGACGATTGTGATCGCGCACATACATCGTGGCGTAGACGGCGACGAGAAAGAACCGGATCCACAGCGCGTTGATGCCGGTCAGCAATTTGGGGTCGGTCCGCATCAGGATCGCGAAGGCATCACCATGCCGGAACTCGTCATTGCACCAGAGTTCGAACCAGTTGAAAATCGGATGAAAGCGCAGCTCTGGATGCTTCGCCAGGTGGCGGAAGATCGTGATATAGCGTGCATAGCCGATCTTCTCGCTGAGATAGGTCGCGTAGAAGATGAATTTCGGCCTGAAGTAGGTATATTTCTTCGTGCGCGTGAGGAAGCCGAGGTCGATGCCGATGCCGGCGTCCTTGAGCGTATCGTTGATGAAACCTGCATGGCGGCTTTCGTCGCGGCTCATCAGTTTGAACAATTGCTTGATGTCCGGGTTCGATACGCGCTTTGCGATTTCCGCGTAGAGGATGCAGCCCGAAAATTCCGCGGTCAGCGAGCTGACCAGGAAATCCGTGAACTCTTCCCGCAGGCCGTCCGGCAGGCTCTCGATCACGCCATCGAAGGCTTCCGTGCGCTTGAAGTGCAGGCGATTCGGGTCGCTCGCCATCTCGGCAATCAGCGCATCCCACTCATCGCGGACCGCCGACACGTCGATCCGGTCCATTGCCGCAAAATCGGTGGTGTAGAAGCGCGGGCTCAGCACGGTGTCCTCGCGCGCGATCGCCATCGTATCGGCGTTCACGGCGGGCTTGATCGGGGCAATCGCGTTCATGGCATCTTCCGATCGCTGAAGCTGACTTCGTAGAGTTCGGCCATTTCGAAATGACCCGCGAACTTGGTCCACCACCGCTCGACGGTGCTCGCCCGTTCGACCGTTGCGATCCGTTCGACGACACGCCGCTCGCCGAAACCCACGCTGATCGGCGCGCCATGGACGCGGACGCGGTCGCCCGGGCCGATGGCCACGTCGCCGGCCAGTGCGACATGCGCGCACAGGAATTCGTCGCTATGCTCCAGCTCGACCGTGCAGGGCGTGTCGAAGCAGGTGCGGCGCAGCGCGATCATGCCGCCGGGCCTTCCGGCAGTAGCGCCATGAACGTGGCGCGGTTGGACGATCCGAAGGCAGTCAACTCGATGGAGCGGCCTGTCACGCTGTCCGTCAGCGACAGCTGGCCATCGCGCCACAGGGAGAGGTTGAAGGGCGGCTGGTCACCGATCCCGCGCATCCTTCGTTCGCGCGCGAGACCGCGCATCACGCCACGGATGAAGCCGGTCTGCTGCCCGGGCTCGACAATCGACGCCGTACCGCCCCTGTCGGCATCCACGATGACCACCGCACCGTCGGCGCGATCAGAAAAGCGCAGGTTGCGCGAGGACACCAATTGGATCTGCTGGGCCGCGCGCATCGCGGCTGGAGACGCCGCCGCCGGAATGTGGGCGATGCGGACGGTCGCGGTGGCGGTGAAGGCGAACAGCACCAGCGTCCCGGCGAGGATCAACGTACCGCGCGGAAGCATATCGGCGTGGCTGTGCGTGCTCATGCTGCGGCCGCCTCTGCAAATCTCGGTGCGGGGTCGGTGCGCAACGTCATCGTCGCGCCGCGGCGGGCGGTGTCGGCGGCACGGCAGGCGCGCGCGATCTGCTGGGCGACAGCCTTCGCATCGGGAACCGCGCGCAGCATCGGCTGCGGCTTGGCGATCTTCCAGGGGCGCGCATGGGGCCACAGTGCGAGGATACCAAGCTTGGCCGGCCCCATTATAACGAGCGATACGTCGCCGGTTCCATCGGCGCGCGTGGCAAGATCGACCGAGCCGATCATCCCAAGCGGCAGATTGACGCATTTTGGAACCGCGATACCGATGCGCAGCACGATCCGGCGATTTGTCAACGTGTAGACCGTCGTCCGCGCCGAAGACCAGGCCAGCACGTGGAGCAGGATCACGCCGATGCTGCCGAGCCCGATCGTCATGCCGACGCCGAGATAGCCTCCGCCAAAGATCGTCGCGCCGGCGATGGCCCAGAGCGCCAGAAGCAGGAAATAGGCCGCCACCAGCCGCGTCCGGTAGGCCGTGCGCGCCAGCGACCGCCAGTCCGGCGCGCCCTGCCAGAGGATCTGCTCGCCCTCGGGCAACGGGCCCGGCAGGCCGCGGATCGGCTCGTTCTCATATTCGGTCACAGCAATGGCTCCTGCCGACCGGCATTTGCATAGAGGTAGCCGCCACCGAAATAGGCCTGGACGCGCTCTTCCTCATACAGCGTGATCTGGTCGGGCGAAGCCAACCGCGGCACGCCCGCGAACTGCGCCGCGTTGATCGCGTCGATCACGACGCGGCGGCCACGGCGATGGACGGTTGCCATCATCATCGGCGCCAGCAACGGCCTGCCTTCGCCCGCAAGTTCGATGTAGCGCACGAGGCGATCGGCGGTATCGATCCACAGGCGGGCGACGTGGCCGGCGACCGCGCCATCGGCACCGACCACCGGCCAGCCCGTCATATCCGAGTCCTCGCGCGCAACATGATAGCCCGGCGCATTGCCGATGGGCACGATGCGGGGATGACCCTCCATGTCGATATCCGGCCGCTTGGCGCGGTTCGCCCAAGCCGCCGGCCCGATGCCGTCGACCAGCGGATCACCGATCGGCGCATAGGGTGCGCCCGCGAAGCGATCGGTGCGTTTCGCCGCGATGTCGACCGGCTCGCGGCCCTGGGTGGGGGCAGTCACGATGCCATGATCGAACGGCAGGAGGAACGACTTGGTGGACGCGGTGTGGAGCACCCCGCCGACGCTGTCGAGATCGCCGGTCAATTCGTCTTCGAGCGGATAGCCTTCCCGGCGGTCTTCACGGCGAAGGTAGAAGACCAGGCAGATGAAGAACAGGACGAACGCCCAGAACACCAGAAGGGCGACATCGATCCCGGGGGTCAGGTTGGGATGCATGGGAGTAACCCTTTCATATCGGGAAAGCATTGAGGCCAAAGCGCGGAGCGGCCGCCGGAGACGCGGCAGCGTCGCGGCGAACCAGCGGCCCGAGCGCGACGAGGGTGGCGACGAGCAGTACGATCTCGACGCAATAGACGAGCGCGTATCCCGTCGTGGGCCCGGCAAGGGTGGTGCCAAGATGCCCGCTCACGGCCAGCGCCGACACCAGATCGCGCACCAATCCGCCCGTCACGATCGCCACCCCGGCACAACTCGCCTGCACGGCGCCCCACGCGCCCAAGGCGAGACCGGTACGGCCACCGAGCGCATGGTCGTCGGAGATCGCCATCGCAGCGGTCAACGTACCGACCGAGAAGAGCCCGCCGCCAATTCCGATGGCGACCGCGCCCATGCCCAGCAAGGTGATCGCATGAAGCGGGCCCGCGAACAGAACCAGCAGGAACGCGCCGATGCCGATCACGCCGCCGAAGCCGGCCAGCCGATGCGGCTCGCCGCCATCGCCGAGACGCCGGGCTGCGAAGGCAAAGCCGGCCAGCATGCCGATCGCCCAAAGCGCGGTCAGCGAGGTCGTGCCGCCGACCGATAGACCCAGGATCTGGCCGCCATAGGGTTCGAGCAGCACGTCCTGCATGCTGAAGGCCGCTGCGCCGAGCCCGACCGCGACGAGCAGTCGCATCGTCTTCGGCCGCGCGACGAACACCGCCCAGACGTCGCGGAACGCGGGCTGCGCGTCTCGGGCTTGCGCCGTACGCGGATTGCGCGCCTCCTGCTTCCACAAGGCGAAGAGGTTGAGGATCATCGTCAAAGCGGCGGCGCCCTGGACGATCTGAACAAGCTTGGTGGGGGTGAAGTCTGCAAGAAGGCGACCGATCACGATCGCGCTGACCATCATGCCAACGAGCAGCATCACGTAAAGCAGAGCGACGACCCGCGGCCGTGCTTCGTCGGGGGCGAGATCGGCTGCGAGTGCGAGACCCGCCGTCTGCGTGGTATGCATGCCGGCGCCGACCAGCAGGAATGCTGCCGCCGCGGCGATCTGGCCGAGGGCGGTGGGACCGGTCCCGCCGCCTGTCATGACCAACAGCGCGAACGGCAGGATCGCCAATCCGCCGAACTGCAGCAGCGTGCCGAACCAGATAAAGGGGACGCGCTTCCAGCCAAGCAAGGATGTGTGATGATCCGACTTGAAACCGATGAGCGCGCGCAGCGGCGCGAACAGCAGGGGGAGGGATACCATCGCGGCGACGACGCTTGCCGACATGCCAAGCTCGACGATCATTACCCGGTTGAGCGTGCCGGTCAGCAGCACCGCCGCCATGCCGACCGAGATCTGAAAGAGCGACAGCCGCAGGATGCGGCTGAGCGGGAGATCGACCGTCGCGGCATCGGCGAACGGCAGGAATGCGCTGCCGACGCCGTTCCAGAAGGAACCGGTCTTCAGGCTCTCGACGCGGGCCGCCACGGCCACGCGTTGCCGTGGCGTGGCGCGCGCCAACGAATCCTTCAGGGCGGTCAGTCCGCTCATCCGGTCATCACCTCGAGCGCATGGCTGGTGTAGAAGCTCGCCGAGATCCGCCGATCCCGTCCGATCCGGGCATGGGGCATCGCTTCGTCAATCAGGGAGCGCAGCACGCGATCGCGCACCGGGAGGATCGCCGGCGACTTGTCGCCACGTGGGAAGAGGCGGCCGACGCCCAGCATGGCCATGAGCAGCGGCGTCTGCGGCGCGAAGGTGAAGACGACCGATCCGCGCGCAATCGCTGCGAGCCGCGTCACCGCGCGGACGATGTCGAGACGCTGGTAGTGGATCAGCGAGTCCATCGCGACCACATGATCGAACTGGCCAAGCGCGGGATCGAGCATGTCCCCGATCCGCCAGTCGATGGCCAATCCTGCGGGTGCGCGCTTGCGGGCCAACGCAACGAGGCTTCCCGCGACGTCGATCGCAACCACTTCGGCTCCGCGCTGCGCGGCCTCGACCGCAAGCGCCCCTGTGCCGCAACCGGCGTCGAGCAGGCGCAGGCCACGCATGTCGCTCGGCAGCCAGGAGAGGAGCGTGTCGCGCATCTCCGTCCGCCCGGCCCGGACGGTGGCGCGGATGCCGCTGACCGGCGCGTCGGATGTCAACTGTTCCCACGCTTTCGCCGCGGTACGGTCGAAATAGGTTTCCAGCCTCTCGCGGAACCGATCGTAGGTCGCCGTGGTCATGTCATTCGAATCCCAGGAATTCGAAGATGTCGCGGTCCTTCATCGGCTTGGCCTCGAGCGGGTCGCATCCGGCCCAGAGCAGGGCGGCGAGGCGCTTGTATTCGAGGCAGGCGGCATCGACTTCGGGGGTCGATTCCATTTCGAACAGCGTGCATTTCTTGAGGCGCGAACGACGGATCGCGTCGAGATCTGGGAAGTGGGCGAGCCGCTTCAGGCCGGTCGCCGCGTTGAACCGATCGATCTCGTCGGTGGCGGCGGAACGGTTGGCGATCACGCCGGCCATCCGGACATTGTAGTTCTTGGATTTGGCTTCGATCGCCGCCACGATCCGGTTCATCGCGAAGATGCTGTCGAAATCATTGGCGGCGACGACCACGGCGCGTTCGGCATGCTGCAACGGCGCGGCAAAGCCGCCGCATACGACATCGCCGAGCACATCGAACAGCACGACGTCGGTGTCTTCCAGGAGGTGGTGCTGCTTCAGCAGCTTGACCGTCTGCCCGACGACATAGCCACCGCAACCGGTGCCGGCCGGCGGGCCGCCCGCCTCGACGCACATCACGCCATTATAGCCCTCGAACATATAATCTTCGGGGCGCAGTTCCTCGCTGTGGAAATCGACGGTCTCGAGGACGTCGATCACGGTCGGCATCAGCTTCTTGGTGAGGGTGAAAGTGCTGTCGTGCTTGGGGTCACAGCCGATCTGCAGCACCCGCTTGCCGAGCAGCGAGAACGCGGCCGAAAGGTTGGACGACGTGGTCGACTTGCCGATCCCGCCCTTGCCATAGACCGCAAAGACCTTCGCGGTGCCGATCCGATCGCTCGGATCGAGCCCGACCTGGACACTGCCTTCTCCATCGAGGTTCCGGGAAGTCATCAGCGTGTCGCGGCGGCGGACGGGGGGATCGAGCAGGGCCATGATATGTTCCTTATGCCGCCACCGCGGTGATGCCTTCGAGGCGGTCTTCGAGTTCGTCACTGGCAGCATGGAGCGCCGCGAGCGTCGCGGCGTCGGGTGCCCAGAACTGCCGGTCGCTTGCTTCGATCAGGCGGTTGGCGACCCGCGCCGAAGCTTTCGGATTGAGCGCGCCGAGCCGCTCGCGCATCTCGGCGTCGAGCATGAAGGTCTCGGTGATCCGCTGGTAGATCCAGGGTTGGACCTGGCCGGTGGTCGCCGACCACCCCATGGTATTGGTGACATGGCTCTCGATGTTCCGGACACCCTCGAAGCCGTGCTTCAGCATGCCTTCGAACCAGATCGGATTGAGCATCCGCGTGCGCGTTTCGAGATCGACCTGCTCCGACAATGTGCGGACCTTGGTGGTGCCTTGCGTGGAGTCGACGATGTAGATCGGTGCGCTGCTCCCCTTGGCGCGGGTGATCGAACGGCTGATGCCGCCGAGAGCATCGACATAATGGTCGATGTCGGTCACGCCCAGCTCGACGGAGTCGAGCATCTGTCTTCCAGGTCAAGCGGGTTTGGGCGCCCACACGCGATTTTTGGTGATGAGGGTGTTGGCAAGCGCGACGAGTTTTCGTGCGACGGCGATGAGGGCGAGCTTTGGAGCTTTTCCGCGCGCGAGAAGGCCATCGTAGAAGCGCTTCAAGTCGGGGTTGCGGCGGCTGGCGACGAGCGCGGCCATGTAGAGGGTGGATCTGAGCTCGGCGCGTCCGCCGCGTATGGATCGCTTGCCGCGCATGCCGCCGCTGTCGCGGGCGAAGGGCGCGAGGCCGACGAGGGCTGCGGCCTGCTTGTTGGTAATGCGGCCGAGTTCGTGGAGGTATGAGAGGAAGGCCTGGGTGCTGATGGGGCCGATGGCGGGGATGGATCGCAGGATTTTGGCTTTGCGCGTCATCTCGGCATCAGCCTTGATCAGTTCCTCGATCTTCACCTCGATGCGATCGATATGCGTGGCGATCGAGCTCAGCCTTCTTTTATGTTCGCTCTTGAGGAAGCTGCCCTGCGTGACGCTGAGCCTGTTGCGCAGCGCGGTCTGTTCGGCGAGCGCCGCGGTGCGGGCGCTGACGAGTTCCTGAAGCTCCTCCTGCCGCCGGCTCACCGGCTCGGATGCCGAGAGGCCGAAGCGATCGGCCATCAATGCCAGCATGGCGGCATCGATCGCATCGGTCTTGGCGAGTTTGCCGGCAGCCTCGGCGAACAGCCTGGCCCTCAGCGGATTGACGAGCGCCACCGGCAGTCCGGCATCATGCAGATGGCGTTGGACGTCCCGATGATAGCGCGACGTCGGCTCCATCAGCACCAGCTTCACCGCGAACCGGCCGAGCACCTCGACCAGGCGGTCATGCCCGGCACTGTCGTTGCTCACCCGCAGCTGCTCGCCCACCGGGTGAATGTGGATGTCCAAATTGGCCTTGCTCACATCGACGCCGACATGGACCTCCGGCAGCGACTTGTCCTCGACCTTTCCTTGCATACGGGACTTGCTCCCCTTCATCTGTTCAGGCCAGACTTGAAGGGACGGACGGACCGATCTCGACTACGGCTCGAACCAAGGGACACTCGGTCCCGTCCGTCCGACCGCCGGGGGTGGCCACCCCCGGCGGTCGCCCTTCTGGACTACCAGATCGGGCTGACCGCAAGATGCAAGGTTCTGATAGGCGAGATCGACACCTGCCAGCGCCGTCTTGAACAATTCGGCATGGCGCGTCGGCACGCCGGCGCGGCCATAGGCATAGCCCTTCTGGCGCTCGAACACTTCGGCGATTTCGTCCGGATCGGTCCATGCGCCATCGTCGATCAGCATGTTGACGTTTGCGCCGTAGGCGCCTTCCGCATTCGAGAAGACCCGCAGCGCTGCGGTCTCCAGGTCGCAGTCATGCTTGGCAGCGTGGGAGAGACTGTGCTTGCGAACGAAATTGCGATCGAGCGGCTCGTCGGCGCTGGCGGCCATCCAGGCGGCCTCGGCGATCATCCGGGTCTGCAAGGGCAGCAGGTCGCGGAAGATGCCGGACAGGGTGACGATAACGTCGATCCGCGGGCGACCCAGCTCGGCGAGCGGCACCAGTTCCGCGCCGGCGAGGCGGCCATAGCCGTCGAACCGGGGGCGCGCGCCGATCAACGCGAGCGCCTGGGCGATCTGGGTACCTTCGGACTTGAGGTTGTCCGTGCCCCACAGCACCATCGCCAGCGTTTCGGGGAAGGCGGCGGTTGCGGTGTGACGCGCGATGAGTTCATCGGCCTGACGCGCGCCTTCGGCCATCGCATAGGTGCCGGGGATGCGGAAGGGGTCGAAACCGTGGATGTTGCGACCGGTCGGCAACACCTCCGGATTTCTCAGAAGGTCGCCTCCCGGCGCGGGGCGGACGAAGCCCGCGTCCAGCGCATGGACGAGTGCGTCGAGCTCGCGGTTGTCCATATCCAGGTCCGCGTCGGCGCCGGCAGCGGCAAGCTGCGCGCGGGTCTTGGCAGACATCGGCGCGCCGAGGATGTGGAGACCCTCCGGAATGAGTTCGCACTCAAGCTCGTAAAGCCGCGCCCACAGGGCCTCGATGTCACCCGCTTCGAGATCGCTTGCCGCGGCAGATGCCACGATCATCGGTTCCAGCACGCGGCGCTCTTCGTCCGATGGTGACGAGCGCCAGCGCTCGAGCAGCGCCTTCAGATCGTTCAAGCCCTTGTAGAGCCCGGCCTCGGCGAGAGGGGGGGTAAGATAGCTGACGAGCGTCGCTCCGCCCCGGCGCTTGGCGATCAGACCTTCGGAGGGGTTGTTGGCGGCATAGAGATAGATGTTGGGCAGATGCCCGATCAGCCGCTCAGGCCAGCAATCGCCGGACAGGCCGGTCTGCTTGCCGGGCATGAACTCCAGCGCGCCGTGGGTGCCGAAATGCAGCACCGCATCGGCGCTGAAATCCTCGCGGAGCCAGCGATAGAAGGCGCTGAACGCGTGGGTGGGAGTGAAGCGGCCCTCGAACAGCAGCCGCATCGGATCGCCCTCATAGCCGAACGCGGGCTGAATGCCGACGAAGACGTTCCCGAACTGCGCACCGAGGACATGGATCGATCCGCCATCGCTCTGCTGCTTGCCTGGTGCCGGACCCCATTGCGCTTCGATCGCCGCCAAATGCGGTTCGCGGCGAACATGCTCGTCGGCCGGAATGTGCGCGTGAACGTTCGCATCGGCACCGTAGCGCGCGGCATTGCCATTGAGGATGCGCTCGCGCAGGCCGTCGACGTCGGCCGGGATGGCGACGGCATAGCCTTCTGCGGAGAGCTTGCCGAGCGTCGCATGGAGCGACTCCCAAACCGCGAGATGCGCGGCCGTACCCGTCGCGCCGGCGTTCGGCGGGAAATTGAACAGGACGATGGCCAGCTTGCGCTCCGCGCGGGCAGAGCGCCGCAGTGCAACGAGCTGGGAGACTTTGGCAGCAAGCGCTTCTGCCCGCTCAGGGCAGGAACGCATCTCGCGCGACAGGCCCGAGGTCGGGAAGGTGCAGCCGCGACCGCAGCCCGTGCAGGCGTCGCCGGAGCCGTCGGCACGGCCGCCGAACACGCTGGGCAGCACTGCACCGTCGAGTTCGGGAATCGCGACCATCATCGTCGCCTCGATCGGGAGCAGCCCCTGACGGCCGGCGCCCCAGTTCTGGAGCGATTGGAATTCAAGCGGATGCGCCGCGATGTACGGAACATCGAGCTGGGAAAGAACCGTCTCCGCCGCCCGGGCATCGTTATAGGCCGGCCCCCCGACCAGACTGAAGCCGGTGAGCGAGACGACTGCATCGACCGTCGCCCGGCCATCCTTCATGAAATAGGCCTCGATTGCCGGACGTGAATCCAGGCCGCTCGCAAAGGCGGGGATGACGCGCAGGCCGCGGGCTTCCAAGGCCGCGATGACACCATCATAATGGCCCGTATCGCGCCCGAGCAGATAGGATCGCAGCATCAGGACGCCGACCGTGCCCTGCTTCGCGCCGGCCGCGGCCAACGCGTCGATGCGATCGGTCATCCGGGCTGCGAGCTTCGGATGGTAGATCCCCACATCGGGATAGTCGCGTGGCGAGTCCGCGCGCGTGGCATGGCCCGCATAGCGGTGCGCAAGCGCGCGAACCATGCCGACGACATTGTCGTCGCTGCCAGCCAGCCAGTATTGCAGCGTCAGAAAATAGGCGCGAACATCCTGCGCGGTGCCGGGGATGAAACGCAGCATCTTGGGCAGGCGGCGCAGCATCTTCATCTGGCCCGCGCCCGATGATCCGCCCGGCTTGGGCGAGCCACGCAGCCGCTTCAGCAGGGCAAGCGGGCCCTTGGCCGGCTTGTCCATACGATAGGCCCCGAGACGCGTGAGCCGAACCACTTCGCTGCCCGACATCAGCCCCAGCATCGCCGCGCAATCCTCACGCCTTGCCTGCAGCGCGGGAAGGACGGCGCGAATATGATCGTCCAGGAACAGCATCGTCGCGATGACGATGTCGCCGCGACCGATGTCTGCGATGCAGCGCGTCAGTGCCGCCGGGTCCCGGTCCCAATCAGCCGCAGCGTGGAAACCGATGGTGATGTTTGCGCCGTCCGCGACGAAATGCGCCGCAGCGCGTTCCACCGCCCCCGAGAGGTGGTTGTCGAGGGTCACGATCACGACGTGGAGGCATGCGCTACCGGGCATAATGCGCCTTTGCGTCATAGAGGGTCTCCAGGGTGATCGTCGCCAGCCCTTGCTCGGCGGCAAACTTCTCAGTGTTCCGCCGTGCCTTGCCGCGCACGAAGAACGGGATCTTCAGCAACTCGCGCTGCGCGTCCGCGGTCCAGCGATCCTGCCCCGCGATCGGAGAGGCGGGGGTGGATGGATCGGCGGCAGGCTCCTGCACTGCCACCGCCGCCCGTTCATCCAAGGCTGCCGGCGGCAATTGCCCGGCCGCGCCGTGGCCCAGATGGCTGGCGCCGCTTGCATCGGAAAACTCGAAGTCATCGCGGAACATCGTAAGCAGATGCTCTTCGAGGCCCATCACCAGCGGATGGACCCAGGTATCGAACAGCACGTTCGCACCTTCGAAACCCATCTGCGGCGAATAGCGCGCCGGAAAATCCTGCACGTGGACCGGCGCGGAGATCACGGCGCAGGGAATGCGCAGTCGTTTCGCGATGTGGCGTTCCATCTGGGTGCCGAGCACCAGTTCCGGCTGGAGTGCCTGGATCGCGTCTTCGACGAGCAGGTAATCGTCGGTGATCAGCGGCTCAAGGCCGTAAAGCTTCGCGGCATCGCGAACGTCACGTGCGAATTCGCGATTGTAGCAGCCGAACCCGACGACTTCGAACCCCAGTTCGTCGCGCGCCACGCGGGCTGCCGCGATCGCGTGCGTCGCATCCCCGAAGATGAAGACCCGCTTGCCGGTCAGGTAGGTGGAATCGACCGAATGGCTCCACCACGGCAGATTGGACGTATCGAGCGCGCGCGCCGGGTCGACGCCGGCAAGCGCTGCGACCTCGGCAACGAAATCGCGGGTCGCGCCATGGCCGATCGGCACGGTGCGGACGGTCTTCTGGCCGAATTGACGATCCAGCCACCGGCAGGTGGTGTCGGCGATTTCCGGATAAAGGCAGATCGAGAAATCGGCCGCACCGATCCGCTTCACCTCGGCCGGCGACGCGCCGAGTGGCGCGACGAGATGGACATCGACGCCGAGCGTATCGAGCAGCCGCGTGATTTCGATCACGTCGTCGCGATGGCGGAAGCCGAGCGCAGTGGGCCCGAGGATATTGGCGCGCGGCCGGCGGCCGTCGCGTGGCGCCGGCCGCGCGTCCGGGTCGGCGAGCGTCCGCACCAGTTGGTAGAAGGTTTCCGCTGCGCCCCAGTTCTCCTTGCGCTGATAGCTCGGCAATTCGAGCGCGATGACCGGGCAGGGCAGGCGCATCGCTTCGGCGAGGCCTGCCGGATCGTCCTGGATCAGTTCGGCGGTGCAGGAAGCGCCGACCAGCATGGCCTGAGGCTGGAAGCGCGCGAACGCGTCGCGCGCGGCGTTCTGGAACAGCGCCGCGGTGTCCTTGCCCAGGTCGCGCGCCTGGAAGGTGGTGTAGGTTACCGGCGGGCGCTTGCCCCGGCGCTCGATCATCGTGAAGAGCAGGTCGGCGTAAGTATCGCCCTGCGGCGCGTGCAGGACGTAGTGCACGCCCTCCATCGCCGTCGCGATCCGCATTGCGCCGACATGCGGTGGTCCTTCGTAGGTCCAGACGGTCAATTGCATCGCATCAAACCTTCAGCACGTCGCGCCGCCGAAGCGGACGCGCGAAGAGTTCGGCGAGATCGCCCGCCTGGTCGAAGCCATGGATCGGCGAGAACACCAGTTCGATTGCCCACTTCGTCGTCAGGCCTTCCGCCTCGAGCGGGTTGGCAAGACCGAGGCCGCACACTGTAAGGTCCGGTCGTGCGGCGCGGACGCGGTCGAGCTGTTTGTCGACATCCTGGCCTTCGCTGATCAGCGTCCCAGCGGGCAGCAACGCCAGTTCCTGCGCGAGATGACGGCGATGGAGATAGGGCGTGCCGACTTCGACCGGCAGCATGCCCAGTTCAGTCGCGAGAAAGCGCGCGAGCGGCACTTCGAGCTGCGAGTCGGGAAGGAAGGTGATGCGCTTCCCCGCCAGCCGCTCGCGGCAGTGGGCGATGGCGCGCTTCGCCCGTTCGCGTCCTGGCGCGATGACCCGGCGGAAATGCAGCTCATCCACCGCAAACGCAGCCGCTGCGGCATGCAGCCAGCTGGTCGTTCCTTCGGCGCCGAACGGAAACAGCGCGTCCAGGCGGATGGCGCCGCGGTCCTCGAGTGCTCGTGCGGTCTCGCCGAGGAAGGGCTGGGCGAGCAGGAAACGGGTGTTCGGCCCCACCGGAGGCATTGCGTCGGATCGGCGCGCCGGAAGCGAGTGGACGGTTCGGATGCCGAGTGCGGCGAAGAGGCGGAGGAACTGATCTTCGACCACATCGGGCAACGCGCCGACGACCATCAGGCTGGGCGCCTCGGAGGCATCTGCGCACAGATCCGGCACCAGGGCGGCAAGGCAGGCGTCCTCGCCCTCCGTGAACGTGGTCTCTATACCCGAACCCGAGTAATTCAGGACCTTGGTCGCTCCGGCATGCTTGACCGAAAGGCGCGCCGCCGCGCGCGACAGGTCGAGCTTGATCACCTCGGAAGGGCAGGATCCGACGAGGAAGAGCAGCTTGATGTCCGGCCGCCGCGCCAGCAGCCGATCGACCACCCGATCGAGTTCCTCGTTGCAGTCGGCCATTCCGGCAAGATCGCGTTCCTCGATGATCGCGGTTCCGAAACGGGGCTCTGCGAACACCATGACACCGGCAGCCGACTGGAGCAGGTGCGCGCAGGTGCGAGATCCGACAACCAGAAAGAACGCATCCTGCACTTTGCGGTGCAGCCAGATGATGCCGGTTAGCCCGCAAAACACTTCACGCTGGCCGCGCTCGCGCAGCACGGGCGCCGTTTCGCAGCCCAGTGACGGAAGGGGCAGCGCGGCGTTCATGCCGCCATGGCGATGCTGGAGGGCGGCGTCTGCAGGCGCGCTGCCCGTAGTTTCAGAAGGAATTGCGTCGCGTTGATCGCGTAGGTCGCATAGGCTGCGAGGGCGAGCAGCATGCGATCATGCTCGGTGCCCCAGCCGACCGACAGCGCCAGCAGATAGGCGGTGTGCAGCGCCAGCACGAGCATGCTGAAAACATCTTCCCAGAAGAAGGCAGGGACGAACAGCCATTTGCCGAACACCTGCTTTTCCCAGATCGAACCGGTGATCATGATTGCGTAGAGCGCGATCGTTTTGATCACGATCGACACGGTCGCCGCCGCTGCGCCATCGCCGGTCGCAAGATAGCGAAGAACCAGCACCAGGCTGACGAGGAATATCAGGAACTGGATAGGCGCGAGCACACCCTGCACCAGCGTCCAGCGTGAGGTGTCTCGCCGGCGGCGTTCCTCGGGCGTGTAGAGTTGCGGGGTAATACCGCGCTCAGCCCTTGCGAAGATGGGGTCATTCGCTCGCATCGCTCCCCCCTTTTTGATCTGCCGGAGACTAGGCCGATGCGGCGCGAAGTGTCAATATATTTTGACGTCAATATATTATGACACTCGACGGTGCGGGGTGGCGGAGTTGGTTGCTAGTGAGACGGAAGAGGCATAAGTTCCGAGTCGAATAAAATAATAGTCGCTCCCAGGGGGCGGATGCCGATTGGCTGGGAGAGCCGAAAATGGCTTTGACGATCAGGGTGGATGGGCATGTTGCGGTTAATCCGCCGGTGCCGAAAAGATTGCCCGGTTTCGGCCTGTCGATTGACGCAGACCGCGCGAGATCGCTGTCAGCCGTAATTGAGGGCGAGATCATTCCGCGCTTGATGGTCGCGCATGCGGCGCCTTTGGCGGCGGTCGTACCGATAGTCAGCGAACCAGCGATCAGTGCGGTCGAGATCGAGGAATTCGCGCCTTTGGTCTTGCTGGTGGAGGCTGATGTACTTCTCGTCCACGTGGAGGCGATCCTCGCCCGGGGGGTAACCTTCGATACCTTGCTCGTCGAGCTTCTGGCGCCGACGGCGCGTATGCTCGGGCAGTATTGGGAGGACGATCGCTACGACTTCGTCGACGTGACGATGGGATTGTGGCGGCTCCAGGAGATCGTCCACGAGATTTCGGGGCGATTGCCGCCCGAGCGGATTGCGGGCGGGGAGGCGCACCGGGCGCTGTTTGCAGCGGTGCCGGGAGACCAGCACAGCTTCGGAACGGTGGTGATCGAGGAACTGTTTCGGCGGCATGGCTGGGACACCGACCGGCTATGTGAGGTCAGCACCTCCGAATTGCTCAAGCGTGCGGCGGACTGCTGGTTCGACGTCGTCGGATTGACCGCCACATGCGACTGCAATATTGCCCGACTCGCCTCGATCATTGCTGCGCTGCGGAACGTCTCCCGAAACCCGCGGGTTTGCATCATGGTTGGGGGGCGTATATTCAGTACGAAACCTGATCTTGCGGTTGAGGTCGGCGCAGACGCCACCGCCCCCAAGGCGGATCTTGCGCTGAAGATTGCGAACCAACTCGTCGTGGACCGCGATCGGGGTGTCGCCATCCGCTAGTTCTTTGTTCCATGGAGTGCAGACGGCGTCGATGAACAAGCAAATCGCCCTGACCCGCCAAACGGCTTTTACGACGCCGGGCGTGCTGCCCGGCGTGCTGTCGGCAGGCGTCGTGGGGTCGTTGATCGCTGCTGCCGGGGACGTCACCTTCATCCTGTCGAACGAAGGTACGATACTGGATGTGGCCGTGTCACAGGGCGAACTTGCCAACCATGGTTTTGCTGACTGGGTCGGCGAAGCCTGGGTCGATACGATGACGGTCGAAAGCCGTACGAAGGCTGCCGAGATGTTGAGCGGCGCCAAGGAAGCGGCCCCCCCGAGATGGCGTCAGGTCAACCACCCGGCCGCGGGTGGCGACGTCCCGGTGCGGTATCTGGTCATGGCTCTGGGCGACAGCGACCGCCTCATAGCGATCGGCCGCGAGATGCGCGCCGCTGCGGCAATGCAGCAGCGGTTGCTGCAAACCCAGCAATCGCTCGAACGCGATTACATCCGCCTCCGCCAGGTCGAGACCCGGTATCGCATGCTGTTCGATATGGCTCCCGAACCGGTGCTGGTCGTCGATGTGAGAAGCCGCAGAATTCGGGAAGCCAATCCCGCAGCGCACAATCTGTGCGGTTCTCGCGAGGGATCCCTGATCGGGAACGCCATCAATACGATCGTATCGCCGGACCAGCGCGATGACCTGATCGCTTATCTCGGTGCCGCGGAAGCCGCCGACAATATCGAGCCCATCGTGCTGAGACTTGCCGACCGGCGTGAAGAGGCGAAAATCTCGGCGCGTCTTTTCAGGCAGTCGGGCACGCCTTTGCTGATCGTCCGTGTGGAGCCGACGACCGTCGACGGGGCTGAGCACCGCTTCGACGCCATCCTTACCGAGGTCGTCGAGCGGATGCCCGACGCGTTCGTTCTCGTGGATCGCGACCTCAATGTGCTCACCGCAAACGCGGCGTTCGTCGAACTCGCCGAGATGCCGTCCGCCACTCGGGTGGTCGGCGAAAGCCTGTCAACATGGCTCGGTCGCCCCGGTATCGATCTGGGGTTGATTGCCGGCCAGCTTCGCGAACATGGCTCGGTCCGCAACGTCGCTACGGTCCTTCGCGGAAGCGCGGGGGCGCAGGAAGAAGTCGAGGTTTCGGGTGTGATCGCTCCGCTCGACGGTAGCGAATGTTATGGCCTGACGATCCGAACCGTGGGCCGCCGTATGCCGAATGCGCCGGCGCCCTCGCGGGAAATCCCTCGCTCGGTCGATCAGCTCACCGAGTTGGTGGGTCGGATGTCGCTCAAGGAGATCGTTCGGGAGAGCACCGACATGATCGAGCGGCTCTGCATCGAAGCGGCTTTGGCATACACGTCCGACAATCGGGCGTCTGCCGCCGAGATCCTCGGCGTGAGCCGGCAGAGTCTTTATTCCAAGCTCCATCGTCATGGCTTGGGCAATCTGGTCGCAAGCGATAGCTGAGCCCGACTGTCTAGCCGATGCGACGCATATAACCGTCAATTCAGTTTGACGCATTCTGGCGGCAGTTCTAGGCTGCCTATATGCAACGGTCGAGCGCACCCAGTATCGTAACGGCGGTTCCCGCGCCGCGCGACATCCTGGAATTGCTCAAGCCCGTCACCTGGTTTCCGCCGATATGGGCGTTCATGTGCGGCGTGGTCTCGTCCGGTGTGCCGATCGCCGATCGCTGGCCCTTCCTGATCGCAGGCGTGCTGCTGACCGGTCCGCTGGTCTGCGGCACGAGCCAGGCCGTCAACGACTGGTTCGACCGCCATGTCGATGCCATCAACGAGCCTGGGCGACCGATCCCATCGGGTCGGATAGCCGGCCGTTGGGGCCTTTGGATCGCCCTGGCCGGTACGCTGCTGTCGCTGCTCGTCGCCTGGACGACAGGGCCATGGGTGTTCGGCGCGACCTGCATCGGGCTGCTTTGCGCATGGGGCTACAGCGCGCCGCCGTTTCGCTTCAAGGTAAGCGGCATCTGGGGGCCCGCTGTGGTGGCGCTTACTTATGAGGGCCTTACCTGGTTCACCGGCGCAAGCGTGATGGCAGGCGCGCTCCCCGGCGCACATGTTCTCATCATTCTCGCGCTGTACAGTTGCGGCGCGCATGGCATCATGACGCTAAACGACTTCAAGGCTGTGGAAGGCGACCGCGCCACGGGATTGCGCTCTTTGCCGGTGCTTCTGGGGGTTGGACCAGCGGCACGTGTCGCCTGTGCTGTGATGGCTGTTCCACAGATCGTCGTGGTGATGCTGCTGGCGGGATGGGGACATCAGGTTGCAGCGGCCATCGTCGCGACCTTGCTGCTCGGACAGATGGTGCTGATGCGCCGGCTGCTCCGTGATCCGCGGGCGAATACGCCATGGTACAACGCCACCGGTACGTCGCTGTATGTGTTCGGCATGCTCGCATCGGCGGCTGGGCTCGGCGGAGTGGCGGGGCTGTGAGCCTGCGCCCGTTGGGCTGGTTCGGCATCGTCAGGCTGGGACTCGTGCAGAGCGCGATCGGCGCAATCGTGATGCTGGCGACTTCGCTGCTCAATCGCGTGATGGTGGTCGAATATGCGTTGCCCGCCGCGCTGCCGGCGGCGCTCGTCGCGTGGCACTATGCGGTGCAGTTGTCGCGCCCGGCCTGGGGGCATGGGTCGGATCGCGGCGGGCGCCGGACGCCGTGGATCCTGTTCGGCATGGCAACGCTCTCAGTCGGCGTCTTGATGGCCATCGCAGCGCTCGGCTTGCTCGGTGCGCGGTCGTCGGGAGGGCTTCCGCTTGCCATCCTTGCCTTTGCGCTGATCGGTGCCGGGGTCGGTGCCGCCGGCACATCATTGCTGGCGTTGCTGGCGTCGCGGGTTGCGCCGGAGCGCCGCGCCGCGGCAGCCTCGATCACCTGGGTCATGATGATCGCGGGAATCGTCGTCACCGCAGGCGTGGTAGGCGCGCTGATCGATCCGTTCTCGTTGCAGCGGTTGATGGTCGTGGCCAGCGGTGTCGTGCTTGCCGCCTTTGCGGTTTCGCTGCTGGGTGTGGTGGGCATCGAGGGGCGTTCGCCGATCGCACCCGCGATCAACCGAAGTGCGGCCCCGAGCTTCGGCATCGCGCTGCGCGAGATGCTGGCCGACCAGGATGCCTTCCGCTTCACCATCTTCGTCTTTCTCGCGATGCTCGCCTATTCGATGCAGGATCTGATCCTCGAGCCTTTCGCAGGTCTGATGTTCGGTCTTACGCCAGGCGAGTCGACGCAGCTTTCAGGGATTCAGCATGCCGGCGTGCTGGCGGGCATGGTCCTGGTCGGTGTGGGCGGCAGTGCCTTCGGTGGACGAAGCACGGTGGGCATGCGGCGGTGGATCGTCGGTGGTTGCGCAGGGTCCGCGGTGGCGCTGGCCGGGTTGGCATTGGCGGCGCGATTCGGCGCAGGCTGGCCGCTGGCTGCCAACGTGGCCGCGCTCGGCTTCGCGAACGGCGTTTTTGCCGTTGCGGCGATCGGCGCGATGATGACGCTCGCGGGGGCGGGCGGGAAAAATCGCGAAGGCGTTCGCATGGGCGTTTGGGGGGCAGCGCAGGCGATCGCGTTCGGCCTCGGCGGGCTGATCGGGGCAGTGGGGGTCGATGTCGGCCGCTGGCTCACGGGTTCGACGGTCGACACGTTCACGATCGTCTTCGGTATCGAGGCGCTGCTCTTTCTCGTGGCAGCATCGCTGGCGCTGCGCGGCGTATCGCGGCATCCGCTGACGCAGCACGCGCTGGCATGAGCACGGCCTACGACTGCGTCGTGGTCGGCGGCGGGCCGGCCGGTTCCACCGCGGCGACCGATCTGGCGCAAGGCGGCCACCGCGTGCTGTTGCTCGACCGCGCGGGGCGGATCAAACCCTGTGGTGGGGCAATACCGCCGCGACTCATCGAAGACTTTGCGATCCCGGACCATCTGATCGTAGGTCGGGCGGTCTCCGCGCGCATGATCGCGCCATCGGACAATGCGGTGGATATGCCGGTGGGGCAGGGCAAGCAGGCGGGCTTCGTCGGCATGGTCGACAGAGGCAGCTTCGACGAATGGCTGCGCGAACGGGCGCGGAGCGCGGATGCCGAGCGCCGGACCGGATCGTTCGAGCGGATCGACCGTGACGAGCGTGGCGGTGCGGTGGTCGTCTATACGGATCCTGACGACGGCAGCGAGCACCGGGTTGCGACTCGATGCGTGATCGGCGCTGATGGCGCGCGTTCGCGGGTCGCGCGGGCGACGATAGCGGGTGCCGAGCGCATGCCCTGCGTCTTCGCCTATCATGAGATCATCCGGTCGCCCGTCATCGCAGACGCCGCATTCGACCGCGGGCGATGCGACGTCTTCTATCAGGCGGCGTTGTCGCCGGACTTCTATGCCTGGATCTTTCCGCACGGCGAAACCGCAAGTGTCGGCGTGGGCAGTGCGTTGAAAGGGTTCGGCCTGCGCGACGCGGTGCGCCGGCTGCGCGCCCGCGAAGGGCTGACGAAGTGCGAGACGATTCGGAGCGAGGGCGCGCCCATCCCGCTGCGTCCGTTGCGCAGGTGGGACAATGGCCGCGACGTTCTCGTCACCGGCGACGCAGCGGGTGTGGTGGCCCCTGCTTCGGGCGAAGGCATTTATTATGCCATGGTGGCGGGCCGTGAGGCTGCGCGCGCCGTGGGCGAGTTTCTGATCTGCGGCAATCCTCGGGTTCTCGGTCAGGCCCGTCGCCGGTTCATGCGCGCGCACGGCCGTGTGTTCTGGATATTGGGGGTCATGCAGCATTTCTGGTATCGCAATGATCGGCGGCGCGAGCGGTTCGTCGCTATGTGCGAGGATAGGGACGTGCAGAATCTGATCTGGCCAGCCTATATGAACAAGCGGCTCATTTATGCGAAACCGCTGGCTTATCTGCGCATCTTTGCGAAGGATATGCGCCATTTGATGCAGACCGCGGGCGGCGCGCAATGAGCCGCGCCTGGCTGTTTCCGCTCGCCGTCGCGCTGTTGGCAGCCACGGTCGTAGCCCTGCTGGGGGCAACCATCACCGAGATCGGCCCATGGTATCGGGGACTGATCCAGCCACGGTGGGCGCCGGCCGATGCCGCCTATGGCATTGCATGGACGGCGATATTCGGCTTGACCGCGGTCGCCGGAGTGACCGGCTGGCTGGCAACGCCGTCCTGGCGGGAACGCGAATGGCTGGTCGGCCTGTTCGCGCTGAATGGGTTCCTCAATGTGCTGTGGAGCCTGTTGTTCTTCCGGATTCACAGGCCTGACTGGGCGCTCTTCGAAGTCGTCGCGCTGTGGCTGTCCGTTGCGGCATTGATCGTCGTCATCTGGCGGCATTCGATGATCGGCGCGGTCCTGCTGATTCCTTATCTGCTGTGGGTGACGTTCGCCGGATATCTCAACATGACGATCGTCAATCTTAACGGACCATTCTCCTGAGCGCTGCGATGGCGTGGATGTTCGCCAGCGGTCATGCCGTCGATATCGTGCTTGCGGTCATTCTCGTGGAGCTTGGCTGGCTGGTTGGCCGCGCGAAGTGGACGCTGGCCGATGCCGTCATGCGGCTGGCCCCCGGTGTCCTGATGCTGATCGCGCTTCGCGCAGCGCTGACGGGGCTGGACTGGCGCTGGATCGCCCTACCGCTGATCGTGTCATTTCCCGTCCATCTTGCGGATCTCGCGCGACGAACACGGGCAAAATAGGGTCCGGCCAACTGCCGGACCCCTTCGATCATTTCAGCGTTTCCAGATAAGCGATCACATCGGCGCGCTTTTGAGGATCGGGAAAGCCGGCGAACGCCATCTTGGTGCCCGGAACGACCCGCTGCGGAGCCTCGAGATATTGGAAAAGCTTTTCCGGCGTCCATGTGATGCCGCTGTTCTTGTTGGCAGGCGTGTAGTTGAACCCGGCGATGGTTCCCGCCGCTCGGCCTACGATGCTGTGCAGCGATGGCCCGATCTTGTTCACGCCTGCATCGGGCGAATGGCAGGTCTGGCATGTCAAGAACGCGGTCTTGCCCTTCGCTGCATCGCCCGTGTAGCTCGCAAACTTGACTCCACTGATCGTGTCGGTGTTGTCGGCCGCCGGTGCGGCTGCTGCCGCGCCACCCGCTGCGGGTGCCGCGCCTGCAGCCGGCGCGCTTGCATTATCTACGCTTGCCGTGGCCGTCGGCGCGGCCTCATCCGTCGTATCCGCCGATTCGTTGGATTTGGAGCAGGCCGACAGCGCGAGCGCTGACACTGCCACCAACAAAATCGGTCCGCCGATGCGCACATTCGACATAGATTGCCTCATCTTGGTCTCTCCGCCGCGGTCTTTCCGCCGTTACGCATTCTTGCCCCGGCGGGGAAGAATGTCCAATAATGTTTACGCGCCGCTGGTCCAGATATTTTTCCATCCCTGCACCTTTTGGGGTACCGAGGGTGATGCGAAGACGTATCGGAGAGGCGATGCGAAACAATGAGTCGAAACAGCTTTCCGGCACAAATGGTTCCTGAGAATGGCTCTTGACGGCAAGTTGTACATCGTCGAACCTCTGGGTCTCCGACCGGCCGAAGCCGGGGTCGGGAACGAGGTGGGACGGCCAGCGAGCGACGCGATCCTGTCGTTGTCCAACTTGATGGCCGCAACTGACTGTAAGGAATCGATTGACGGTTCCGGCGTAAGGAAAGCTCCGCGCATCTGCGAGGAGCAACAAAAGCCGCGGACGGCCTTCCGCTGTGTGGATCAAAGCGGGCTATCCAGATAGCCGCCGCTGGTTCGCCCTGCCCGGCTTTGCCCGACGGGACGGAGGATAGGATGCAGGCACACGTGGAACGCAGTGACGCCGGGGCGGCCAACTGGGTTGCAAGTATTACATATCGAAGTCAGGCCTCCAGAGCGTTGTCGGTACCTGAACTGCAGTCGCTCGTCGGCGCCGCCAGGGGGCGAAATCGCAGCATCGGTATCACCGGCATGTTGCTGTGCGACGGCAATCGATACCTGCAGACGATCGAAGGACCGCCCGACGCCCTGGATCGGGTATGGGAATCGATCCGGCACGACCCCCGACATGGCAGCATCGAAATTTTAAGCGAGCATATGGTTCCTGCGCGCCTGTTCTCGGGCCTGGACATGCAGCTCTGTTGTCGGGACGGCCGAAGAGCGCGTTCGCCCGCGGGGTCCTCCGGGCCGGCGCTCCTGGTCGACCACATCCCGGCCGCAGCGGGCTTCGCGCTCGCTGGCGATGACAGCCGGCTGAACGCGCTGATCGGCGACCTTGTCAACGATGGGTGGGTTGGCGATGCGTTGGTAAGGTATTTGCTGGAGCCTACGGCGCGCATGCTCGGGGATGCCTGGCTCGCCGACGAATGCAGTGAGATCGATCTGACGATCGGCTTGAGCATGCTGCAACTGGCCGGTCACGCCGTACAGTCCCGCGGCTCGGCAGACAAAATCCGGAAGAGCCGCTACAGCGTCCTCCTCGCGACCGCACCGGGCGAGCCGCACCTGCTTGGCCCGAGCCTCCTCGGTGACATGTTCAACAATGCCGGGTGGACCGTCGATATCGCTTTCCCCGGCAGCGACGAGGCGCTTGCGCGGCAATTGCGTTCGCAGCGGCCCGACGCGGTGGATATTGCATTGTCCGATGCATTGCCGCGCCACCATGCCTTGGCCCGGCTTCGCGAAACCGTGACGAAATGCCGCGGCGCCCCGGACGAACTCGTGGTGGTATCGGTCGGAGGGCGTCTGTTCGCCGAAGCGGCGGCAACCGCCTTGACGGTCGGCGCGGATCACGCGCGGACCAGCGCCGCCGGTACGAGCGTGCGCCTGGCACAGCTGATCGAACAGCGAAGAATGGGAAGCTGAGCCCGGTTAGCGACGGCGATGAAAGCCGGGCACCCCGATTGCGGGGGCGACGACCCGCTGTTGGCTTCCCGAACCGATGATCAGCCCCTGCACGCTATGCCTGTTTGGCCATCTGCACCGCGGTGGGGACGTCGCCGGCGATGCCGATGCCGATGCCGATGAGGATCGGAGGCCGGTGCGGCGCTCTGCCAGCCTCTCGCCTGGGCGACCCCGTTTCAAGCGGCATTTTCCGGATCCTCAGACCGTACGAACGGTCAACTCAACCTCATCGGCGAACGGCATCGACAGATATCCGTTTCGGGGCGCGCGGACATATTCAAGATATTCAGGCGAATGATCGGCGTTGTCGGCAATGATGACGGCCCCTGGCCGCAGGTGATTTTCCACGATCTGCAGGATGTCGAGGTAGAGCGATTTGGCGCCATCAAGCAGCAGGAGATCGATCGAAACCGGCAGGTCCGATGCCAGCGTCTCCAGCGCGTCGCCTTCCCGGATCTCGACAAGATCGGCGAGACCGCCAAGGGTCAGATTATCCGCGGCGCGCGCGACCTTCGAGGGTTCGAACTCGCTGGCGATCAGCCGGCCGCCGCCATTGTCGCGCAGCGCCGCCGCGAGATGCAGCGTCGACAAGCCGAACGAGGTGCCGAACTCGATCATCGCGCGCGCGCCGCTGGCGCGCGCCAGCATGTAGAGGAGCTTGCCGGTATCGCGCGAAACCGGCAGCGCATAGTCCTTCAGCCGGGCATAGAAGTTGCGGTAGTCGGCCCTGCTGCGCATCAGCCGCTGGCGCTCTTCCGGGGAGATTGCCGCGAAGGCCGGGTTGGCCATGGGCTGTAGCGCCTCGGCCTCGGCGAACAGGCGATCGAGCAGCGGCGCGACAGGTGCGGTGGTAAGGGTGGTCATGAGGATCTCCACGTGTTTGCCTGTCGCAAAAAATACGAATAGTTCGTCACCTTTGACTATTCGCCTTGGGACGGGGGTGCCGCAGAATGCCGCGAAACGTTGGAATTTCCTCGCGAAGGCTGCCGCGCCAGGCGCGCTCCAACGACCTCGTCGCGGCCGTGCTCGAAGCAGCTGTTCAGGTTTTGGAAGCCGAGGGCGCGCAACGTTTCACCACTGCCCGGGTGGCCGAGCGCGCCGGCGTGAGCGTCGGTTCGCTCTACCAATATTTTCCCAACAAGACCGCGATTCTCTTCAGGCTGCAAAGCGACGAGTGGCAGCGGACGTCGGCGCTGTTGCGTGATATTCTCGAAGATCGTTCGCGGACGCCGGGCGTGCGTCTGCGCGCGCTTGTCCATGCCTTCATCAACTCCGAGTGCGAAGAGGCCGGAATCCGGATTGCACTGGCCGATGCGGCTCCGTTCTACCGGGATGCACCCGAGGCCACTGCGGCGCATGCGGAAAGCGCGCAGATCGTCCGCGACTTTCTCGACGAAAGCGCGCCGCAAGCCAGCCCGGCACAACGCGAGCTGGCTGGGACCCTCATGAAGACGACGTTGAGCGCTGTCGGCAGCAGCTTCTCGACGCTACCGCGATCCCGGGACGAGATCGACGGTTATGCTGATGCGCTCGCTGATATGCTCTGCTCCTATCTCGAACAGCTGGCAGGCCCTGGTCGGGAGGCGCATCGCCCCGCATCCGTCTGAAGCGCCGTGATCGGGCGGGGAGATGGACGTGGCGGGACGCGGATGTCCACTTTGCCGTGCTGCCGCCAGTCGCTTGCTAAACATCATGAGATGCTTCCGCGCCGCCCGGTCCCTGCAGCCCTGGCGGCGGGATCGGCGCATCGGGATCGCGGCCGTGGGTACGATCCAATGTGCGCATCAGCGGCGTCACCGTCAGGCCGTGGAGCAGGATCGAGAGAAGTACCACCAGACCGACGATTGCCCAGAGACGATCGCCGCCCACAAAAGGGAAGTGGTTGAGTCCATAGGCAAGATAATAGATCGAACCGACACCGCGAATGCCGAAGAAAGCGAGCATCATCCGCTCACGCCGGTCTGCCGGAAAACCGAGCAGACCGATCAGGCCGGTCACAGGACGGACGATGATCAGGATTGCAATGGCCGCGGCGAGCTCCACCCAGCCGATCGGCGCGAGCAGACCTGCCACGAGCGCGCCGCCCAACAGCAGGAGCAGCACCATCATCGCGATCCGTTCGACCTGCTCGGTGATCGCATGCATGTCGTGGTGGAAGTCATGCGCACGGTGCGAGGCGCGCAGCGTCACCGCGGTCACGAACACGGCAAGGAAGCCATAGCATTGGATAATCTCGGTAAGCCCGTAGGATACGAGTGTCGCCGCGATCGCGATCAGCCCATCGCCGGTCTGCGCCAGCTTGCTTTCGGCGGGGATATGAAAGGTCAGCCAACCGAACATCCGGCCGACCAGCCAGCCGCCGGCAATACCGGCACCGACCTCCCAAAACACCGCATGGGTGATCCACTGCGTGGCCCAGGGCTCGCCGGTCGTCGTCGCCACGGCGAGTGCGAGCGCGAGGTTCACGAACGGGAAGGCGAAGCCGTCGTTGAGCCCGGCTTCCGCGGTGAGGCCGAAGCGGACCTCATCCTCCTCGCCGCTGCGGGGCGGCCCCACCTGGACGTCTGCAGCGAGGACGGGGTCGGTCGGTGCAAGCGCAGCGCCGAGGAGCAGTGCCGCGGGCCACGGCAGGCCCACCACCCACACGCCGATGGCGGTGATCGCTGCGATGCCCAGCGGCATCGTGATCACGAGCAACCGCCAGGCAACGGCCCAGCGCCGGATGCTGAAAATGCGATCGAGCTTCAGTCCGGCACCCATCAGCGCGATGATGACGACGAATTCGGCGAAACGCTCGGTGAGGACGGGATAGGCCTGCGGCAGCGGGCTGAGCTTGATCTGCGGCAGTGCGAACAGAGCTGCACCAAGGGCGACGCAGACGATCGGCAGGGACAGCGGCAGGCGTTTCAGCGCGAGCGGCAGCCACGTCACCAACGCGATCAGCATGCCGATGCCGGTCAGGGCGAGAATATAGGGATCCGGCGGCCAATTGAATGCAGGCATCATCGCATAACGGTGGAGCAGACGTTCCGTTCAGATCGGCGCGATCGCGAAGCGCCCATCGCGGCTGAGCGGGGCTGGATCGACGCGTTGCGGGTGATGCATTCTGGCGCGCGAATCCAGAGCTTGTGGACGTATTGGCCAAAGTCGTTCGAACGCAACGCAGGATTGCGCATCGACAATGCCCTGTTCAACCCGCCGGCCGCCGCGCTGCTGGTCCGTGCCGATGTCGATCCTGCGCGGCGGTGTTGGACCCGCGGGCATGCGAATGTGACATCGGATGGGCCGCAGCCGCAAGCCTTCAGCCATGGCCATTCAGCGGCCAATGATATGACAATGCCACGGCACCAGACACGGCGCGCCGCGTTTCCCCCTTCGGCCTTAACAGACGTCGCATGGAGCAGGATCAATGAAAACCGTTACGGGCGAATTCGATACGCGGCGCGAGGCTGATCTGGCGATCGAGCGGCTGGTTCAGGAATATGGGGTCGAGCGCACCGATATCTTCGTCGCGCCCGAGGGCAAGGACAACAGCGCGGGACAGGCGGTGGACGGCGCAGATCTGACCACCGGCCCGGCCGGTAGCGAGGAACGCGATGATAGCGCGCTGCGCGGCGTACTCGCCATCTCGATCGATATAGCCGAAGAGGATGCCGAGGTCGTGAAAAACGCACTGACCGCCGCCGGGGCGATACACACGAACATCAAGTAGGGCGTGTGCGCGCGCCGGCCGCTCAACGCCGTCTTCCGCATCGCGCAGACCGACAACGCGATCCCGAGATATTGCAAGCCCTGTCGCAGGAGGGGGCGTATTGCTGGGATGAGCGAAAGCCGCACGCCAAATGGCGGGAGAGAAAGGATCGCGCGGCGACGCAGCGGCGTTTCTCGATCCGCTCGGCATGTCCGCGACCACCTTCGATCGGGCAGGGAAGGCCGACGCACCCGATGCCTACAGGCTCCACACACGCGAGCGATGGAAGCGCGGCGACAGTTGGGCATTGCTCCATATCTATGGAGGTCCGGATCGCACGACCATCCATGGCGCGGTTGTCGATGGCGCCGGCCGATGCAGTATCCGCGGTCGAAATGGACGATGCCTCACGCCGGTACGCATCGATCTGGCAGCGGCGCCGTGTGACCAGTTGAGAGAAGAACATGGCAGGCCGTACAAAAAGTCCGGTCGCTTCCGAACGTGTGAAGTCTCCGTCGCAAATAGATTTCCCGGTAAGACGCAATATCGAAGATGCGGGGGGGGCAGCGCGCCCACGGAGGCGATCGGCAGAGTATCGCGGGCAACAGCCATGGAACAGGCCCAGCACCGGTATGGCATCAGGTGAATGCCGCGCACACGACTTGCCCGGATCCATAGATCCGCCTCAGCCTCATGCTGAGATTGGCACGTCGCGGAGCGCATGCTGCGGCGGAGGGCGCTTTCCCGATAGGCGCGGGATCGAGCCCAATCGCAGGGCATCCTCAAGCCATGCGATCATATTGATTTTCAATCATGATCAATCCCAGCCGTTGCGTTGAGCGCAACGTTTCTCCTGTTTCGGCAGCATTGAAGCGGTCGGGTACCCGTGTGACCTTCCCATCTTCCGGTGAGAGCGGGGACTTGCTGTTGCACCGGCCACAATCAATAAGGGGAAAGGGGTTCCATGAAAACTTGCCAGCACGGGTCGCTGAGGCTCTTCATCTCGGGCATCATGGCCGGCACCGCATTCTGCGCAGTACCGGCGCAGGCGCAAGACACCGCGGGTCCGAGCGATGGATCCGGCGCCGATATCGTCGTCACCGCCTCCAAGCGCACGGCATCGACCATTCAGGACACGCCTATCGCAGTGCAGGCGCTGGGCGGCGACGCGCTGAAGGAAAAGGGTGCACTCGATTTCGCCGACTTCTACCGCTCGATTCCCGCGCTTTCGGTGCAGGACGAAGGCCCCGGCGACAAGCGCTACGTCATCCGTGGCATCAATGCATCCGGGGCAGGCACGGTTGGCCTCTACCTTGATGAAATCGTCATCACCGGCGAGAATTCGCAGGATGGCGGCGGCCAGGCGCCCGACGTGAAGCTGTTCGACATTGACCGCGTCGAAGTGCTCAAGGGACCGCAGGGGACCACCTTCGGCGCCAGTTCGATGGCCGGCACGATCCGATACATCACGAACAAGGCCGATCCCGACGGCGGGGTCACGGGCTATGTCCAGTCCGCGCTGCGCGCCACCAAGGACGCCGCGCTCGGACTGCAGACCGACGGCGCCGTCAACCTTCCGATCATTCCGGGCGTTCTCGCTGTGCGCGCCTCCGGCTTCTACGCCGACCTCCCCGGCTGGATCGACAACCGCTTCGACAACGGCGCCAACGCGGAGAAGAGCAAAGCCGGCCGCATCACCGCCCGCCTCCAGGCTACGCCGGACCTCACGCTTGACGTCACGGCAATGTACCAGGACGTGCACCAGGACGCGAAGAATTACTATAACCGGCTGGACTTCGCCGGCAACCCGCTTCCGAAGAACTTTCAGGCGGACGAAGTTCGTTCGCCTTATGATGACGAGAGTGAACTTTACAACGCTACCGTCAACTATAAGCAGCCTTTCGGCACCTTCACCGGTACGCTTTCGCGGTTCGTACGGGACACCAAGTTCGTTCGCGACGCGAGCCTCGCGGCGCAGGCCTTCTTCGGCCTCGACTATGACGGCGAGGGGCGCAGCGCGCTTGTGCAGACCAAGCATCGTCGCGTCGATAGCGGTGAGCTTCGCTTCGCCTCGGATTTCGACGGCCCGATCCAGGTGCTGGTCGGCGGTTTCTTCCAGAACGAGAACCGCTTCTTCAACAGTGCGTGGCCGCTTGCGGACGCAACCGGCAACTTCGCTCCCGATGCCGACCTCCTGCTGAACCGCGACGTGACGACCAAGATCAAGGAAAGGGCGTTGTTCGGCGAGATCAGCTACGAATTCCTTCCCAGCGTGACCTTCACCGCAGGCGGCCGCCTGTTCGATTTCAAGCTGGAGCAGCAGTCGGTAGCGCTGGTCGCGGCGGGCGGTGCCCCCGGCGCCGGCGCTGGGCCGACGCTGGAAACGAAGGACGACGGCCTGATCGGTCGCTTCAACCTGGCGTGGAAGGTCAACGACCAGGTCAATACCTACGTCCAGGTGGCGCAAGGCTATCGCTCGGGCGGCACCAACGACCAGACCGCAGCCGCGATCGCTGGCGTCGTCATTCCCGACGGCTATGGCTCGGACTCGCTGTGGAGCTACGAGTGGGGCGTGAAGACCACATTGATGGACCGCAAGCTGTTCCTGAACGGCGCGCTCTACTACATCGACTGGTCGGATATTCAGGTGTCCCAGCAGGCAAGCAACGGCACCGTTTCCTTCGGCTACACCGGCAATGGCGGCAAGGCCGAGGTCAAGGGCGTCGAGATGACGCTCGAAGCCCGCCCGGTCGCCGGCCTCAACATCAACCTCTCGGGCAATTACAACACCGCCAAGCTCGCCGAGGACAACCCGGTGCCCGCCACCGGCCGCAAGGGCAATCGCGTTCCCTACGTGCCCGAATTCACCGGCTCGGCAAGTATCAATTACTCGACCTTCGTCGATGCTTTGGATGCCGAAGCATCATTCGGCGCCGACGCAAGCTATCAGGGTGGCATGGCAACCAAATTCAACCCAACCATCGCCAACTACCAGACGCTCGACTCATATTGGCTCGTCGGACTGCGTGCGGGCGTAAGCAAGGGGCCCTGGGCCATCAACCTCAACGTATCCAACCTGTTCAACGACCGTACGACGATCAACTATAACGAGATCGTGCCGGGCGTTTACCCGCTGGGCTATTACATGAACCGTCCACGGACGGTCAGCCTGTCGGGCGTGGTCAAGTTCTGATCGTCATGGCTGCTTCCTCGACGTCCGCCCTCACGGCACGCCGAATGGCATCCGCCTCCCGGAGAGCCGTGCTCTCCGGGATCGCGCTTTGCGGCCTGTGGACCGGCGCCGCCTTGGCGGACGATGGCGAGCGACCCTGGCTCGATACCAGCCGGCCACCCGAACAGCGCGCCGATCTGGTCGTTGCGGCGATGACCGACGAGGAGAAGCTGAAGCTGCTCCAGGGCGATACCGAACTCGATGCCAACGGCACCGGCGTGAACGCGTGCGTCGGGCATATCAGCGGGATCGTCCGTCTGGGCCTGCCACGACTGTGCATGGGCGATGGGCCGGCAGGTGTCGGCAACGGCATGAAGGGTGTGACGCAGTTCCCCGCCCCCGTCATGGGTGCGGCGACGTTCGATCGCGACCTGATGACGGCCTATGGAAAGGCGCTGGGCGCCGAGCACGCGGGCAAGGGGCGCAACGTGGTGCTCGCCCCGACCATCAATATCATCCGCACGCCCAAGTGGGGCCGCCTTGCGGAAACGCTGAGCGAGGATCCCTATCTCACCGCGCAACTGGGAGCGTCTATCACCAGCGGCATCCAGTCGCTCGGCCTGATCGCGACGCCGAAGCATTTCGCGGCGAACAATCAGGAATGGCTGCGCCTGGGCGATGGCCCCGCCTATGAAGCGACCGATGCGATCGTTGCCGAGCGCACCTTGCGCGAAATCTATTATCCGGGTTTCGAGGCGGTGGTGAAGGAGGCGAAGGCAGGCTCCATCATGTGCGCCTATAACCGCATCAACGGCCTCTATGCCTGCGAAAATCCCCAAACGCTGGGCGCGTTGAAGCGCTGGGGTTTCGATGGATTCGTCGTCGCGGACTGGTATTTCGCGCACCGGTCGACGGCGCCGTCGGTGAAAGCAGGGCTCGACATTTCGATGCCCGGGGGAGCAAGCCCGTTCGGCTTTGCCGAATTCTACGGGCCGAACGAACTCAAGGCGGCGCGCGCCAAGGGCGCGATCACCCAGGCCGATATCGACGGGATGGTGAAGCGGATCGTCACGCCGATGTTCCGCCTCGGCCTCGTCGATCGGCCGATCGCTGCCGCCGACGCCGCTGCCAATGTGCGCAATCCCGCGCACCTCGTCCTGTCCCGGAAGATCGCCGAGCAAGGCACCGTGCTCTTGCGCAACGAGCGTGGCGTGCTGCCGCTCAGGGCAAGGTCCATCGCCGTGATCGGCGATGATGCGGGCCCGAACGTCCAGACGTCCGAGCGGTATGGCGGCTTCGTCAAGACCGAGGATGTCGGCACGCTGAAGGCGCCCGTCGACGCAATCAGGGCCGCGCTGGGGGATGGGGTTGCGGTGACCTACGCACGCGGTACGCTCGGCATCGCGCCGCTGCCGGCCATGCCGGCATCCGCGTTCGACCGCCTGACCGCCCGCTACTATGCTTCGCCCGACTGGTCGGGTGAACCCGTTGTGACGCGCGGCGAGGCGCAGATCGACTATGCCGAAGCCGGACCCAAGGCAGGCGTTCAGGGCCTGCCCGCGCTCTGGTCCGCGCGCTGGACGGCCGGCTTCGTTCCTCCGAAAACGGGCAATTATCGTTTCTCGCTCAACGGTGGCGGCGAAATCGCACTGAACATCGACGGCCGGCGCGTGGCCTATGTCCCGAAGCAGAGCTTTCGTCTCGCCACGCACGGCATGGTCCGCCTCGAGGCGGGAAAGCGAGTCGCGCTCGAACTGACCTATTCCAATGCACCGACGCTGTCGGCCAACGAGTTGCGGCTCGGTTGGCAAGCACCAGACGACAGGCTGCTTGACGAGGCCGTAGCGGCCGCCAGAAAGGCCGACGTCGCGGTGGTTTTCGTCGCCGATCATGTTTCGGAAGGTGCTGATCGTACCGACCTGAGGCTGCCCGGCGACCAGGATGCGCTGATCGAGGCGGTTGCGGCGGCAAACCCCAACACCGTGGTCGTGCTTCACACCGTCGGCCCCGTCCTGATGCCGTGGCGTGACAAGGTCGCAGGCATTCTCGCAGCCTGGTATCCTGGGGAGCAGGCCGCCGACTCGATTGCAGCCTTGCTGACCGGCAAAGCGAACCCGTCGGGCAAGTTGCCGGTGACCTTTCCGGCCGACGAGGTCAACGGCCCCGCCGATCAGCAAATCCGCTATCCCGGCATCGGTACCACCGCCCGCTACGACGAGGGCATATTGGTGGGTTACCGCTGGTATGACGCAAAGGGCATCGCGCCGCTCTATCCGTTCGGCCATGGGCTCTCCTATACGCGCTTCGCGTACAGCGGCCTCGAGGTCGCGAAGCGCGGTCGCGGATGGACCGTGCGCGCCACCGTGCGCAACATCGGCAGCGTGCCGGGTGACGAGGTCGCTCAACTCTATGTTTCCATGCCGGCGGCTGCGGCCGAGCCGCCGCGCCAGTTGAAGGGATTTGCCCGGATCTCGCTGCAGCCGGGCAAATCGCAGACTGTCGAGTTCCCGCTCGATGCGCGGTCGCTGTCCTACTGGGACGAAAGCACCCGCGACTGGCGCATGGCGCGAGGCACCTATCGCCTCCATGTCGGCACTAGTTCGCGCAACCTGCCGCTTGCCGAGGACTTCGATCCCTCACGCTGACCTGCTAGGAAGGCGCGATAGCTCCGTAAGAGCCTTGAGGATCACGCCTTGTCCGAAGCCGGAATGCGATACCTGCTGGAAGCGCTCAATGCCGGTTCGATGCGTGCGGCTGGCGATCGGCTCAACGTCGCACCATCTTCGATCAGTCGGCAGATCGGACAATTGGAAAGCCAGTACGGGCTGGCGCTGATCGAGAAGGGGCGACGCGGCGTACGCCTGACGCACGCGGGCGAGATCGTCATCGCCCATTATCGCAACCAGATCGCCGACCGCGAAGCGCTCCATGCGAAACTGGAGGAATTGCGTTCCGTTCGCACCGGCCAGGTTACGGCCGCGATCGGCGAGGGATTTGCCGGCAAGAGCTTCACATCGCTCGTCAGCAAATTCGCGGAGGCCAATCCGCAGATCCGGCTGGAGATCCTGACCGGTTCGACCCAGGAAATCCTGCGCATGATCGCCGACGACGAAGCGCATTTCGGGCTCGTCTTCTCGACGCCCAACGACATGAAGATCCACGTCCGCTCGGTCATCGCGCAGCCCCTCATGGCGATCATGCTGCCAAACCACCCGCTTGCCGCCAAGGCCAGCGTGAGCATTGCCGAACTCGCCGGGGAGGCGCTCGTCCTCCCCCCCGCGCACTTCCGCATCCGGCAGATCTTGAGCGTGGCCGAGGCGAACTCGAAAACGTTCTTCCAGCCCGCAATCACCTCGAATTCGATCCATATCCTGCAGGATGCCGTGCGTGCCGGGATCGCTGTCGCGATCCTGCCGCAGATATCGGTCTGGTCGGAGCTGAGCGAGGGCACGATGGTGAGCGTGCCGATCGCCGACGACGCGATCGAGGAGACGACGACCAGCCTGGTGCTGCGTTCCGGCCGTCAGCTGGAAGGGGCGCCGCTGCGCTTGCTCAAGCGGATCGAAGCGCAGTTGCGGCAGTGGAACAAGCCGATCCGGCATTAGCGCCGATGCCCCGCCGCCGATCGACGGCGGCATAGGATCTTCAGCGCGCATGATCGCGCGCCCGTTCTCTTTGACGCAACATTTGCGACGCTTTTGGTCATTGAACGCAACGGGCCGTCCGGCCACGCTCCGGTGTCCCAAGCCAGAGAGCGATCCATGACCGAACCCACCGACGACGCCGATGTGGTGCAGCGCCTCAGGCGTGCCGATCTGTTGCTGCTGCTTCCATTCGCCTGGCAACTTGGCCTCGCCCCCTGGGCGAATGGCGTAAGCTGGTCGCCGCTGGGCCTGCCCTTCGGGATGGTATGGCAGATGGCAGGAATTCTCTTTGCCACCGTCGTGCTGGGCTTTCGCTTCGCCCTCGACACGTCGGGTCCTGCGAAATGATCCTTGGATTGATCCTGCTGATCGTTGGCGGCACCACCGCCGGATCGATCCTCTACGGTCGTCGGAAACAGAAGCGTGCCCAGAGCATGGAAGAGTGGGCGCTCGGCGGCCGCAAGCTCGGAACGCTGGTGTTCTGGTTCCTCAACGCGGGCGAGATCTACACCACCTTCGCCGTACTCGGCATTTCGGGCTTCGCCTGGGCCTATGGTGCGCCGGCTTATCTCGCATTTTGTTCGGTCTCGCTGTCGGCATCGGTCGGCTACTGGCTCACCCCTTTGATCCAGTCATACGGCCGCAGGCATGCGCTGGTGACGCAAGCCGACTTCTTTGCCCATCGCTATCGCGCACCCTGGTTGGGCGTGTGCGTCGCGGCCGCGGGCCTCGTCGCGCTCGTGGTCTACGTGCAGATTCAGGTGACGGCGCTCACGCTGGTGGTGCGGTTGGCCGCGGGGCCGGGCATAAGCGCCGGTGTTGCGGCCTGCGTCGCCGTTGCGCTGATGGTGCTCTTCGTCTTCCTGGCCGGGCTGCGCGCCGCAGCCTTTGCCGCCGGGGTGAAGGACATCCTCATGCTGGTCGTCGTTTTGGCGCTGGCCTGGAGTATCGCAGGGGTGGTCGGCGAAGCATCCGTGCTCGACGTGTTTCGCAGCGTGAGCGAGCGCTTCCCGGAAGCGATGCGCTTCCCCGGTCTCAAGCCGGAACTCGGTCTGGACACGACCTGGCTGATAACCTCCGCGATCAACGTGGCGCTTGGCACCTACATCTTCCCGCACATGTTCCAGCTCTGCTATTCGGCCGACAGCACGGAAACGATCCGGCGAAACGCAGTCTTCCAGCCGATCTACTCGCTGTCCTATTTCTTCATCATCCTGCTCGGCTTCGCAGCGCTCCTTGCCGGCACGCAGGCACCCGGCGGGGATCCCAACGCGCTGTTGCTGGCGTTCGTCGGGGAACGGTATCCGGCCTGGATGCTGGGTCTGCTGGCCGGCACCGCATCCTTGCTGGCGCTCGTGCCGGGATCGGTGCTGCTGCTCACCTGCGGCTCGATCTTCAGCCGCAATATCCTGCGTCCACTGATCCCGTCGATCGATGACAGGACCGAACTGCTGGTCTCGCGCATCGCCATGGTCGGCTTCGCCGCGATCGCCCTCTACCTGACGCTCGGGGCGAGCGGATCGCTGGTGGAGATCGGCCTGTCCGCCTATGCCGCGATCGGCATGCTCGCGCCAGGCGTCTACTGCGCGTTCCTGCTGCGCCGGACGAGCGCGGCGGCGGTGCTGGCGGGGCTGCTTGCCGGCTACGCCGTGCTTTGGCTGCCGGCATTTTCGCTGCTCGCCTCGACCTGGCTTCCGCATTGGGAGCGCGGGCTGGTGGCACTCATCGTCAACGCGGTCGTCACGGTCGGCCTTTCGCTGCTGCTCCCGCGAAGGGCATTCGCCTTCGCGCAGCCCGCCTGAGCGATGTTGCTGTCATCTTGGCGACACACCTCGGCATTCCGGCTTGGCTATTCTGCCGGATGTGCGATGCTTCAGCAAAGCGCTGCGTGCTGCAAGCGTAGTGAAGCGTGCCCGCGGAACGGTTTGCTGGCTGCAATCCTCCGCCGCGGCAACAACAACCAATTTGAAGATGGATTCTACTTTGCCGCGTACGTTGCGGCGGGCGCAACGTTTTGACCCTCTCCACGCCATTGCTGCTGACTTGCCGCACTGGCATCGACCTTCAGGTGACGGAAAGCGCAACGCAGAGTGCGCTGCCGCAGCAGGACATCCGCAGGTCAGGAACAGGGATAAATCATGGCAGTGAGCAAGCGTTCGCGGGTGAACTGGCGGGGCTATATTCCCGCCATCACGACGCCATTCGTCGATGAGGACACGCTGGACGAGAAGGGGCTCGGCCTGCTGCTTGAGTGGCTGATCGATCAGGGCATGCACGGCCTGGTTCTGGCCGGCACCACCGGTGAGTGGACGAGCATGCGACCCGAAGAGCGCAAGCGCCTCTTCGAACTGGCCGGCGCACAGGCCGCGAGGAGGCTGCCGCTGATCGCGGGTTGCTCCAGCTTTACGGCACGCGAAACCATCGCTTATGCACAAGCTGCCTCGGGCGCTGGCTTCGAAGGCGTGCTCGTCACGCCGCCCCCCTATGTGCGCCCGCTGGCGGATGAGATCGTCGCGTTCTACGAAGAAGTCGGTGCTGCCATCGATCTGCCGATCTGCGTCTATAACTGGCCGCCCGGTACCGGCATCGACATGCCGCTGGACGTCCTGCGCCGCCTCGCCGACATCGATGCGATCGTTGCCATCAAGCAGTCCACTCCGCGATTCACGACCTTTGCCGAAACCGTCTTCGCGCTGGGCGAGCAGGTCCGCGTCTTCGGCTATCCGATGGACGAACTGGGATTGACGATGCTGCGCGTCCATGGCGGCGACGGTACGATGGGTGCGGGCGGCGTGCTGGGGCGCAACCAGTCCGGCTTCTACGACAAGTTCTGGGCCGGCGACATTGACGGCGCCCGCGCGTGCGGCCGCAAGGACCGCGTGTTGATGGAGGAGTGGTATACTCCCGATCTGGTCGGCAAATTCGGTTCCGGCCCCGCGATCCTCAAGGCTGGGTTCGACGCGATGGGTCTGCCCGGCGGCCCGGTGCGCAAGCCGCTGAGGGCCGTTACCGAAGCCGATCGCGAAAGCATTGCCGCGACGCTGCGGAAGCTCGATATGCTTTGATGATGGGCGATGGGACCACCAATTGCGACATCCTGATTGTCGGTGGCGGTCTCGTCGGCTGCGCTACGGCCTGGCATCTCACGCGCATGGGATTGCGCGTGCTGCTGGCCGAGCGCGGTCATCTGAATGCCGGCGCTTCGGGCCAGAATGCCGGTTCGCTGCACTTCCAGATCGAGCGCCGATTCCTCGAACAGGGTGAGAAGGCCGCGGCGGACGGGGCGCGGATCGTGTCGCTCAATCGCGTCGCGATCGACGAATGGCGTGGCCTGGAGGAGATGCTCGGCCGTCCGCTCGATGTCGTAATGCACGGCGGCCTGATGGTGGCTGAAACGGAAGCCGAACTGGAACTGCTCGCCTTCAAGGTGGCGCGCGAGAATGAACTTGGCCTGTCGACGCAGGTTTTGGACGGCGCGGACCTGCGCCATCGCGCCCCCTGCCTCGCCGGCGGACTGGCGGGTGCCGCCTGGTTGGCCGATGAAGGGCATGCCAACCCGCGCATTCTCGTCGACGCCTTTGCCCAAGGCGCGCACGAACGGGGCGCAACGATCCGTACGGGTACGACGCTCACTGCCCTCTCCATGGCGCGCGACGGCACGTACCGGGCGACGCTGCAGATGCCGGCCGGAGAATGCCGCGTGCAGACACCCCGCATCCTGCTGGCCGCGGGACATTGGGTGCCGCATCTCGCCGCACTGCTCGGTCTCAATGTTCCGCTTTATGCGGCGCCGCTCATGATGAGCGTCACCGATCGCACCGAACCCGTGCTGCCCTTCCTGATCCAGCACGTCGGCCGCCGCCTCTCGATGAAGCAGACCGAGGACGGAAACATCCTGATCGGCGGCGGTTGGCCCGCCCGCCTCGCGCGGAGGCAGGATGGCAGGCCGGACCATGACGCGCCGCCGATCGTCGAACCCGCCAACCTGCGTGCCAATCTCGAGGTGGCGACGCGGGTGATGCCGGCGCTTGCCCGGCGTGCGCTCCTGCGAACATGGACGGGCACGACCTGCATCTCCGCCGACCAGCTTCCCATCGTCGGCGAGGTGGCCGCGGCACCGGGGTTGTTCGTCGCGGCCGGCGGGTCGCTTTTCACTTTGGGCCCAGTGCTGGCGCGGCTGCTCGGACCCACCATCGCCGAAGGCTCCGTGCCGGAGGAACTCGAGATGTTCACGCCGCGGCGGTTCGCTCACCTCGACGCGTTTGCGGTGCTCCCATGAAGCGGATCGAGAACGGGGTGGCCCGCCCCCGGCCGGTCACGGTCGAGGTGGACGGCCAGTGCGTGACCGCGCATCCCGGCGAGATGGTCGCCGTAGCGCTTCTCATGGGCTCGCTCCGCTTTCGCAGCGATCGTTCCGGCCGCGCGCGGGGGATGTTCTGCAACATGGGAACGTGCAGCGAATGCACGGTCTGGATCGGCGGCCAGGATCTCGGCTGGCGGCGCCAGCGGAGCTGCCTCGTCCCCGTAGCGGACGGCATGCGGATCCGCACCGACGATCCGGATCGCACGGCATGAGCGCGTTCGATGTGGCCATCGTGGGCGGCGGCCCTGCTGGCCTGGCAGCGGCCGAGCGCACCCTGGCGGCGGGCCTCTCGACCTGCATCGTCGACGAACAGCAGCGCCCCGGCGGGCAGATCCTGCGTCAGCCGCCCGCAAGCTTTTCGGTGCCGGGCTGGTTGAACGGCAGGCCCTATCGCAAGGCGCGCGCGTTGCTCGCCCGCGTGAGCAGCGACACGCGTCTGCACTGGCTGGGCGGCCGCTCCGTCCTCGGCCTTGCGCCCGGTTCCGGACCGGCCGGCGGCATCGCGCTGACGCTTGCGGGCACGGCGGGCGGTGTCGAACGGATCGATGCGGCGCGGGTGGTCATCGCCGGAGGCTGTTACGACATGCCCGCCGCCTTTCCGGGCTGGACGCTCCCGGGCGTGATGAGCGCGGGCGCCGTGCAGACGTTGGTCAAGGCGCAGCAGGTTCTGCCGGGCCAGCGCATCCTGCTGTTCGGTACCCATCCGCTCATGATCGTGCTGGCGCGGCAGATTGCCGAGGCGGGTGGCGCGGTGGTGGCGGTCTGTTTCGCACAGTCCTTCGCGGCGATGGTGAGGACGGCGCTGCGCCATCTGCCGCGCGCTCTGTCGGCACCCGCCCCCTTGATCGAGGCACTGGCCGGTGTGGCCGCGTTGCGCCGGGCGGGCGTGACGGTGCGCTTCGGTACGACGGTGCAGCGCTGCGCGGGACGCGATGTCCTCGAGCGTGCGATACTGGCGCACGGCGAGGCCGTCGCCTGCGATCTGGCGGCGATGTGCTTCGGCTTCCTGCCGCAATCGGATCTGATCCGCCAGGCAGGCGCCGCCGTCCGCTGGAGCGATCCGGCGGGTGGCTGGGAGGCTGTTCATGATGGGGCGATGCGCACCACCGTCCCGAACGTCTATGTCGCGGGCGAGACGACGGGCGTGGCCGGCAGCGACGTGGCGATGGCCGAAGGTGCCATCGCCGGGCTTGCCGTGGCGCAGGATGCCGGCGCCTTGGCAAGGCAGGAGGCAGCAGCAGCGATGCGCAAGCCGCACCGGCAACGAAGAGCGATGACTGGGTTCGTTGAGTTGTTGCGTGCCGTCGCCGATCCACGGCCGTGGCTCCCGCAACCGGCGGACGGCACGGTGGTGTGCCGCTGTGAGGATATTTCGGCAGCAGAAGTGGATCGGGCAATTGCGGATGCCATCGCAGTCGGCGAATCGTTTGGCGCGAGTGCCGTCAAGCTGCGCTGCCGGGCGGGAATGGGCCTTTGCCAGGGGCGCAGCTGCGAACATGCGCTTGTGCGCCGGATCGCGAGCGCTCGACGATGCCCGGAAAGCGCAGTGGAAGGTTTTCGAGTTCGCTTCCCGGCCCGCGCGGTATCGGTCGGCGACCTCTTGGCTGCGCGTGACTGATTCCAGCCGGCGGGGGAATGCGGTTCAGCCTATGTTGCGTCCATCGCAACATCTACGTTCGATGGACGCCATTGCCCAGCCAAGGCTCCAGCGTAGGCTGATGTACGTCTAGCCGGAGCTTTTCGTATGACCGATGCAGCCAACGACCGCCCAGTCTTCATCGAGGCCGATCACGTCTCCTGGACCGTGGCGGACGCCGACGTCGTCGCACGATGGTATTGCGAGGTGTTCGGCGCCGCCGAACTGTTTCGCATGGGGCCGCTCGATGCGGACGATATCCCGCTGGGAGAGGATGGCCGCGACTGGATGGCCAGCCATGTCAACGTGCCCGGCGCGCGTCTGACGCTGATCATGCTCAAGCTGACCGCCAATCTCAATTTTCAGCTCGTCCAGTACGACAAACCCGCTGATCGCAATGAAACCCTGCCGCGCAACTGCGACCGCGGCGGCCATCATCTCGGCATCAAGGTCGATGACGTCAGCAAGGCGGCCCGTTATCTCACCGCGCACGGCTGCACCCCGATGGACGTCATCGACATCACCGAGGGGCCGTTGGCCGGAAAGAAGAACCTCTACATCCTCGATCCGTGGGGCCATCAGCTCGAGATCGTCGACTGATCCGTTTCGCCACCGAACCCGACCGGAGCCTGCCATGACCAGCACGCGCATCAATCCCGAGACGCTCTATCCGAGCGTTCAGTACGGCTTCTCGCACGCAACTCTCGACGAAGCGACCGGCACCGTCCATCTTTCGGGGCAGGTCGCCTGGGACAAGGAGTATAACGTCGTCGGCGGCTCCGACGTCGGGCTTCAAGCGCGGCAAGCGCTCGCGAATATCAAGGCAGTGCTTCACGCGGTGGGGGTCGGCCCCGAGGCGGTGCTTCGCCTGCGCACCTTCATCGTCGACTATGACGTGTCGATGCTCGGGGCAATCGGCCCGGAGTTGGCTGCGTTCTACGGCGATGCGATGCCCGCATCGAACACCGTGGTGGGCGTACAGGCGCTGGCGATGCCCGATTTCCTGATCGAGATCGAGGCCATTGCAACCGTCAAGTAGACACTGCCGGCGCTTGGTGGTGCGACACCATCTTCAGCACGGGCCCATATTTGTGCGGCCGGCGATACGGGCGCTGGCGCGGTCTTGCTGATCGCCATCGAGGATCGCGCCATGGCGGTGTCATTGTTGCTGCCGGGTATTTTCCTCAAGAAAGAGCGATCGGCCCTCCCGAAGCACATCGAACTTCCCCCGGAGCTGTCCCCGGGGGAAGCCGGCGTCTCCCTTAGAACGCGTAGCCCAGGCTGAATCGCACCGAACGCGGCAGGATATAGCGGCCGTTGGCGTTGAGGCCGAATGTGTTTGGATCGCCTTCGGTCAGCCCCTGTTCGTCGAAGATGTTATCGCCGAACACGCGAAGGTTGAGGCCGTTCGCCAGCGCCAGCTCGATGCCGAGATCGACCTTTTGATAGGCCGGCAGGGGCTGTGTGTTCTGGATGTTGCTCTGGCGTTCGCCGACATGGCTGAACGCGCCGTAGAGCGACCCATCGACGCCGCCGAGGCTGAACGTATAGCTCGGCGCCACGCGCAGTTGCCAGCGTGGCTGGCGCGGCGCGCGGTTGCCGACCACGGTCGGGTCGGCGTCGGCGCTTATGCTGGCATCGAGATAGGTCGCCGCGGCGACGACCGCGAAGCCGCTGCCCAGATTGACGTCGGCATCGAACTCCAGCCCCTGACTCTCGGTCTCGAAGCGCGAGATCGGCGCATCGACCACCGGTGCGGTGGACCGCGTTGCCTGCGTTTCGACGCGGAAGGCGGTCAGATAGAGACCGATGCCGCGTTGCTGGAACTTCAGCCCGCCCTCATATTGGCGAACGTCGTAGAACAGGTCGTCGCCCGCGGCGATCTGCGTCTGCCCGCCGCGCAGGTCATCGAAATAGGGCAGGCGGAAGCCATCGTTGATGCGCAGGAAGGCGCCGAAATCGTCGGTGAACGCATAGTTGGCGCCGGCCGTCCAGGCGATGCCCTGTTCGGCATAATCGTTGACGATATTGTCGACGCCGGTCAGCCCCTTGACGGGATCGGCGGCGGTGTTGGCGACATAGTCGATGCGATGGTCGACCCAGCGCACGCCGCCGTCGAGGCGCAGCCGGTCGACGATCTCATAGTCGGCGACGGCGTAGAGCGCGTTCATCCGGCCGTCGCCGCGCGCGTTGAGGCGGGTGCCGTTGAGGCAGGGCGCCGGTGCGTTGGTGACCGTCGCACAATCGATGGTGACCTGCTCGCGACCGCCGCCCACCTCGAAATAGCGGGCATTGTTGTTGAGGTTCCACAGATCCTCGGCGCCGTAGCGCGAGGCGAAATAGCCGAGCGTCACCGATCCGCGGCCGACGTCTTTCGTCACCGACAGGTCGTTGGAGACGCTGTCGATATCCTTCTGCACCGCCCAGAAGCCAATATGCTGAACGACCGCGTCGGGCCCCAGCGTGCGGCCGGTGCTGGTCGTGGCCGCGGACGCCAGGCCGAGCTGGCCGATCGTGCGTGCGCCGCCACGCGGGCTGAGGCCATAGGTGTCTGCGTCGCCCTCAAGGTAGCTGAAGCGCTCGGCAACCGACCAGCCGCCGTCGAAGTCGAGCGCAAGGCTGCCGCCCGCGATGATCCCCTTGAAGCCGCGGCCGTCGCCATAATCGGCGGCGAAACGCTCGCCATAAGGGCCCTCGACGACGATGTTGCGATTGGCCGGGCCGACCTGGACATAGCTGGAATCGATGCCGTCGACGTTCAACGGCACCGGCAGATACCAGGCGCCATGATCGTCGGTATGGCGGAAATAGAGGTTGATCTTGCCGTTGCTCAGCCGTTTGGTGAGGTTGATCGTGACCTGATGGCCTTTCTCCGAATTGAAGCCGGCCTCGCGGACGCCCTCCGACTGCTGCACATAACCGCCGATCATGTAGTAGAAATCGTCCGCCAGCTTGCCGCTCAGCACGCCATCGACGCGCAGCAGATCGTAGGTCGAGGTCGAGGCGCGGATGCTGCCGTGCGTTTCCTCGCCGCCTTCCTTGAGCAGGAAATTGGTGGTGAGGGCGGGCTGACCGTTGGACAGCACCGGATTGGGGCCGCCGCGCAGCGCCTCGACGCGCTCGATCGTCTCGTCGATGCGGAAGATCGAGCTGTTCTCGAGGAAGCCGATGGTCGGCGGGGTGTAGATCGGCACGCCTTCGAGCTGGATGGTCACGAACGGCGCGTCGCCGGTGCCGGGAAAGCCGCGCAGGTTGATGTTGGCCCCGGCGACGCCGCCCGAGCTTTCCACCCAGACGCCGGGCACCGCCTTCAGCAGGTCGGCGGTGCTCTGCGGGCCGAAGCGCGCGACCGCTGCGTCGTCGAGCGTCGTGATCGCGAAGCTCGCATCGACCTTGCGTTGCTCGGCACCGCCGGGCGTACCGGTGACGATGATCTCGCCGCCATCGTCGGCGGGCGGCGGCGGCGCAGGCTGGGTCTGCGCCGCGGCAGGAAATGCGGCGAGCGCGGAAGCGGTGAGGATGGCAGTCAGGACGGTCTTCATCGATGGTCTCCGTGTTAAGGCTTGGTTTGCGGGCAAGCCGCGGGCGGCGACGGAAGCGCTGCTGCGCCTCCGCCTGGAAAAAGACGGGTCGGTTCAGTGGGTCAGGCGGGCAGGATCAGTCGGCCATATAGGGCCCGAACCGTGCGATCAGGGGCCGCCGGGCGTCCTTGTCGTTAAGGATGAAGACCATGTAGCTGTCGCCGCCCGGGGCGACGCGGATCACGACATGACCCTCGAAGCTCTTGTAGATCGAGTCCATCAGCTGGCCGATCGATGCGCGCGTTTCCGGCCGCATGCCGGTCGAAAACACGTCGCGCGGGCCGGGATAATAACCCTGCGAGGCCATCCGCCATACCACCTCCTCGCTAGGCTGCGGCGAGAGCCAGTTCTGCTGGACGATCACACGGGGGCGCAGGTTGCGCAGCAGATTGCCATTGATCGCATCGCGATTGCCATGATGGTCGAGCGTCATCACGTCGACCGGCCCGACCACCGCCGAGACCGGCGTCTCGACGTCGCGCCAGAAGGGCTGGTCGTAAGCGGGCACGCCTGGGATGTCGCCGCCGCTATAATAGTCGAACTTGCCGTAGCTGAGCCTGATGACGTTGCTGAACGGGTTCTCGTCGAAGCCGCAATCCTTGATGTCGCCGTAGGGGATATAGTCGGTCACCCCATCGCCGTGCCCGGTCCACAGCCGGCCGCTGGCGGCGATATTCCGGATATGAAAGCGGGGATATCGGGCGGGCGCATGGACGAGCGCGATCTGGTCGAGCTTGCCCGGCGTGAGACCCGCCACGGCCTCGCCGCGCGCGCGGCGATGATCGACGAAGGCCAGATAATTGGCGAAGGTCGGGTTGTCCTTGCTCTCACGGCACCTTCTCAGGTCGATCGGCGCCATATAGTCGGGCGCGGCGCGATCGAGCAGCGTGCGCACCGGCAGCAGCTCGGCGACCTCGGTGATGCCCGACAGGCGGTAGGCGCCGTTCGCCGACAGCGGGCTCGCCGCAGTGACGGCACCATAATGGTCGGAATGGAAATGGCTGATCAGCGCATAGTCGATCGCCGGTGCGCGGCCCGGCGGCGCGAACTGGCGGATATAATCGGCGATCCATGTGGCGGGAGTGCGGCTCGCATCGGGCCGCGCGTCGAACGGGATCAGCGGACGAAGCCTGGAAAAATCGCTGCCGGCGCCGGCATCGATCAGCAGCGTCGTGCCGTCAGGCAGGATCAGATAGGCGGCATTGCCGCGGCCGGTGCTGATATGATGGATGTCGAGCTCGCCCGGACTCCAGCGCGGCAGCGCCTCCGACAGGGGCGGCGCCCGGGGCGGCGGCAGCGGCTCCGCACCGGCCTGGGGCCGCGCGGGGCCGGCGGGCATGAGCGCCAGCGCCGCGGCGCATGCCGAAGCCAGGATTGCGAAGGTTCGTCTCATTCAGGGTCTCCCGTCATGATGGCGCACGCCATCGGCTTGGGGCGGCGCCCGTTGGCGCGGGTCCGCATGGATCAGCAGTCGGTTGGCCGGGCACGTCGGCCGGGGGGTTCAAAAACGGTAACCGATCGAAACGCTCAGGTTCCGGCCGAACAGGGGTCTCGCGATGATCGCTCCGAATTGCAGGACCGCGCCGAGAGCACGCGTATTGCCCTCGGTCAGTCCGAACTGGTTGAACAGGTTCTGCACGACGACGTCCGCGTACAGCCCATCGTCGAAATCGACGTGGAGGCCGGCGTCGACGGTCGCATAGGCAGGCAGCGGCTGGAGGTTCTCGACGTCTGAATAGCGCTTGCCGACATAGGCGTAAGTCGCGCGCAGCTTGATCGCGGCCGCGCCGGCGCGGACCGAATAAGCCGGCGTCACCGCGAATTGCAGGTTGGGCTGGCGAACGACGCGATTGCCCGAATTGGCGCCGAAGCCATGATAGCGCCCATCCTCATAGGTGCCACGCAGCCCGAGCGTCACGCGCGGCGCGGCGGCAATCTCGGCGTCGACTTCCACCCCCACGGCATGCGCGCCGCCGACCAGCACGATCGTGTCGACGCTGCCGTCGGATGATGCGACGAAGCGCGAGAATTGCAGCCCCGTGAAGCGGTTGACGAAGGCGTTGACCGAAGCGCGGAGCGACCCCGTGGCGGCATTGATTCCGGCCTCGAACGCATCGGCGGATTCGTGGCGTGGCCCCCCGACCCTGAGTTTGTCGAAGCTCTGCAGGTTCGAGCCATGGCTCAGTCGCGCGTGAAGGATCAGCCGGTCGGCGATCGTCTTGTGGACGATGCCCGCCGCCCAGGAGACGCGGACTGCCTTGTTGCCGGCATAGTTCGAGGTCATGAGCAGCCGCGCGCCATTATTGTCGTAAAGCGTCAGCGGATTGCCGTCGAAATCCTGGCCGGCGAGCACGTCGCGCACGCGCCCGCCGATGCGCTGATGCTCGACGCGCAGACCGGCATCGACCGTCGTTGCCGGCGACAGCGTCCAGCGATCATGAACGAACAGCGCGATGTTGGTGCCGCCGCTCTTGCCGACGGTCTGGCCGGTGGTGGCGCTGACGAAGCCGTCGCGGGTCGCGACGACGCCATTGTCGAGGCGCACGTCGATGCGCCGGGCGTTGTCCGTTGCGGTCAGCAGCAGATTGTTGCCGACATAGCGGGTGTCGGCCGAACGATAATGGGCGAGATAGATGCCGCCGGCCAGCGCGTGCGGCCCCAGCGCCGCCGACAGGCGCAGTTCGTCGGTGAGCGCCGTGATGCGCTTGCTGACCGACCACAGCCCGGCCGTGAGCACATAGCGGTCGCCGTCGAGCGGCTGACCGCTGGCCGCGAGGATCGCAGTAGCTGCCGTCGCCCGACCCGCTGCGGCGACGACGCGCGGATCGGCATTGGCGCGCGCCACAAGGTCGTCGAGATAGCGGTCGAGCGTCGTCGGCACCGGGCCGGTGAACAGTCCGACGGTGTCGGCATGGCCATCGGTGAGATTGAATCGGTTGGTGAGGGTGAGGGCGGGCGCGGGCGTCCAGTCGAAGGTCGCGCCGGCGACGATCAGATCGAGGCCGCGGCCCTGCTGCAGGTCGACCGGCAGCAGCCGGCCGAAGCCGGTATCGATGCCGAGGCGGCGGGTGTCGGCACCGATCAGCGTGTCTTCCAGCGGATCGAAGCCGGGCAGTGCGGCGAAGCGGCCGCCGCCCTTCGCAAGCAGCGGCACGCCCGTATAGAAGGCGTTGCGATCGCTGGTGTAGCGCGCATAGGCCATCACGCTGCCGGTCGCGAAGCGATGCGTGACGTTGGCGCTGATCTGGCCGCCGACATCGGCGATGAATTGTGTGTTGCGAAGGCCTTGGGAAGTGCGATGGAAGCCGCCCAGCGCGAAGACCGTGTCCGGCCCAAGCGGGCCCGAATGATAGAGATCGATGCGCACCGAACCATAGTCGGTCTCGGTCAGCCGCAGCCCGCCGGCGGGGGCAGCGGTGCCGGTACGCTGGATGAAGTTGAGCACCGCGCCGGGCTGGCCGTTGGCGAAGATCGGGCTGGTGCCGCCACGCAGGATCTCTGCGCGCTCGATCATGTCGTCGATGCGGAACAATGTGGTGTTCTCGCTGAACACCAGTTCGGTCGGCGGGAAGATCGGCGCGCCATCGATGTGGACCGACAGAAAGGGTGAATCACCGGTGGTCGGGAAGCCGCGAACGAAGACGTTGGCGCCGGTCGCGCCGCCGGTTGTTTCCGCCCAGATTCCCGGCGCCAGCTTCAGAAGGTCGGCGGTGTTGTTCGGCGCGATCTCATGCATCCGGTCGAGCGTGACCGTGGTGATCGCGAGGCCGGCATCGAAGCGGCGCTGCGGTACTGCCGTACCGGTGACGATGATCTCGTCATCGCCTTCCGGCAGGGGTGGCGCAGCCGGGCGAAGCGCCGGGCGCACAGGGGCGGCACGACGAACCGCAGGTCGGGATGACAGCGCCGGTCGCGGCGCCCGCGCGATGACGCAGGTTCGTTGGTTTGGGCAACTGACGATGAGTCCCGAACCTTCCAGGGCCAGTCGGACGGCGGCCTGGGGCTCGTAATCGCCGCGCACGGCCCGGATACGGCGACCGGTCAGAACATCCTGCCGCGCGAGGATCTGGAGGCCGGTCTGCAGCGCCAGCGCCGGGATGCCGCTGCGCGCAGGCTGGGCCGGTATGTCGATGCGGCGCGGTGCGGCACCCGCAGTTTCGGCAGCGGCGAATGCCAGGACCAGGGAACCTGCCCCCCACCACCTCCGATTGTGTCGCCGACCGATCACCGCGCCCCCTGTCCGGAGGCACGCGCTGCCCCCGCCCGAATGAGTGATGGCGCGGTGACTTCCTCCAACGATGCTGAAAAATATTCGGGATTGACCTCAAATGGCGGTTCGCTTCGGGCCTGTCGTCCCTGGATCGCGCGGAATTCGCGCATTGGTAGCGAAGCGCCGCTTCGTTGCGGTTCGCGAAATTCCGGCGAGCTCGGCGACCGTCCAAAGCGGACGGCCGCTTCGATGCCCGCCAGCGCGGTCGACAATCTCTACAATCCGAGCAGGATCCGATCGCCGTCAAGCCGCATCGGCGCCGCCGCGATCCGCGTGACGGCGTCGGCGAAGCCCTCGACATCGCCGGTTCGGAATACGCCGACCATGCGGATGTCGCGAAGGCGAGGGGCGATGACGATCTGGCGCCGATTGTAGCGGTTGATCTCGGCGATCGCCTGCGCCAGGGTCTCGCCGTCGAACATCACCAGTCCCTCGCGCCAGGCGAGGTGCCGTGCCAGTGCTTCGGCGCCCGGATCGCCGAGTTCAATCTCGCCGGATGCCGACACGGCGGCACGCTGACCCTCGCTGACGCGGCGGCTGCGCCCGCCCGCGGCCGCCAGTGCGACGACGCCTTCGGTTACGATCACCTCTATCGCCATGGCGACCATCTTCACCGAAAAGGCGGTGCCCACCGCGCCGATGCGCAGGCCGCCGGCGTCGACGATGAAAGGCCGCGCAGGGTCGCGCGCGACCTGGAACCACGCCTCGCCGTAAGCGAGCTCGACCGCGCGGCGCTGCGCGGAGAAGCGGACGACCATTCGGCTGGCGGTGTTGAGGAGCGCGCTGGTGCCGTCTGCCAGCGCCAGCCGCCGCGTTTCGCCGCGTTCGGTCTCGTAGCTCGGTGGGCGTGCGAGAATGAGGCCGGTGCCGGCCGCCGCCGCCGCGAGGCCGCCACCGATCAGGATGCGCCGGCGTGTCACCCACGGCGCACGGGGGAGCGGGGGCTGTGCGGCAGGCGGGGCATCGCCGATCGCTTCGGACCAGATCGCCTGCGCCCGCACGAAGGCGCCGCGGTGGCGAACATCCTGCGCCAGCCAACGGTCGAGCGTCTCGCTCTCTTCGGTGGAAAGGCCGCGATCGGTCGCAATCACCCAGGCGGTCGCGGCTTTTTCGATCGGGTTCTCAGGCTTCAGCGCCAAGCACCGCTCCCCGGCCGTCGTGCAGGCGCGTCCGCATCATCCGCTGCAGCATCCTCGTCATCGGTCCTGAGCGCTGCGAGCAGCATCGCCAGTCCCTTGGCCGCCCGCTTTTCCACCGTGCTTTCCGGCACGCCGAGCCTGCGGGCGATCTCTTTCTGAGGCAGGCCCTGGATGCGACGCAACTGGAATATCTCCCTTATCTTCTCCGGAAAGGCCTCGACGATCGCGGCGATTCGGCGCAGTTCCTGCTGGCCCGCTACGATACGATCGGGGCCGGCGCTCTCATCAATGATGTCCGACGCGCCGAAATCCTCCACCAGCATGATCGGCGCGATCCTTGCGCGGCGCAATTGTTCGAACGCGATATGGCGCACGACGGTGAGGAAATAGGCGCGCGGATTGCTGACATGGCCGAGGTCGGGCGCTGCCGCGATGCGGGCATAGGCCTCCTGGATGACATCATCCTCCTCGGTGCCGCGGGGGCAGGAGCGGCGCACCCATTTGCGCACATCGCCTTCGAACCGCAGCAGATTTGCCCTGATCCATGCGATGTTGTTTGCCATAGCGGGTGATTCCTGCAGATGCATGCGCCCGGTCGATTAACCTCGATGCATGACGATCTCGCGACGACGGTGCCGGCAGCGATCCGCCGGCGGCGGGATCGTCAGGCGCCGTCGGCGAGCACCACGATCGCGCCGAGCGCCGCCGCCAGCAGCAGTACGATCGGCACGCCGAGGCGGAAGCGGAACAGCGCCGCCGCCGCGGCCAAGGCGAGGATCGCCGCCGGCGCGTCGAAAGTGGCAAGCACCGGCACGTCGAGGCGGCCGCCGGCGAAGGCGATGCTCTCGACGCGACCGAACAATGTGTGGATCGCGAACCACAGCGCGAGGTTGAGGATCACCCCCACCACCGCCGCGGCGATCGCCGCCAGCGCCGCGGACAGCGCCTGGTTGCTGCGCAACCGCTCCACGAACGGCGCGCCCGCGAAGATCCACAGGAAGCAGGGCAGGAAGGTGACCCATGTCGTCAGCAGCCCGCCCAGCGTGGCGGCGAGCAGCGGCGGCAGCGATCCGGCGTTGCGAAAGGCGGCGAGGAAGCCGACGAACTGCGTCACCATGATCAGCGGCCCCGGCGTGGTCTCCGCCATGCCGAGCCCGTCGAGCATCTCGCCGGGCTTCAGCCAGCCATAGCCATCGACCGCCTGCTGCGCGACATAGGCGAGCACCGCATAGGCGCCGCCGAAGGTGACGACCGCCATCTGGCTGAAGAAGATCGCGATCCGCGAAAAGACATGATCGGGGCCGAGCAGCAGCGCCAGCGCGGCGACGGGCGCGAGCCAGAGCAGCAGCAGCACGCCGCAGATCGAGAATGACCAGCGTGCATCGGGGCGGGCATGCGACGGCAGCCCTTCGCCCAGCGCGGACTCGCGATCCTCGAGCACCGCGCCGCCTGCGCGCCGGTGCCCACCGCCGCCGCGGAACGCCGTCAGCCCGGCGCGGCCGCCGAGAAAGCCGACGAGCCCGGCGACCAGCACCACGAGCGGGAAGGGGAGGCCGAACAGGAAGATCGCCGCGAAGGCGAGCGCGGCGATGGCGCGCATCGCGCCATTGCCCATCGCGCGTGACCCGACCCGGATCACCGCCTGCGCGACGATCGCGAGCACCGCCGCCTTCAGCCCGAAGAACAGCCCCTCGATCAGCGGCAGATGGCCGAGCAGCACATAGGCGTAGCTCAGCGCCAGGATCGCGATCAGCCCCGGCAGCACGAACAGCGCGCCGGCGACGAGCCCACCCTTCGTGCGATGCAGCAGCCAGCCGATATAGATCGCCAGCTGCTGTGCCTCGGGCCCCGGCAGCAGCATGCAATAGTTGAGCGCGTGGAGGAAACGCCCCTCGCCGATCCAGCGTTTCTCGTCGACGAGGATGCGGTGCATCACCGCGATCTGCCCCGCGGGCCCGCCGAAGCTGAGCGCCGCGATGCGCGCCCAGACGGCCACGGCATCGGCGAAGGCGATGCCATGATCGGCGGCGGCGCGGCTCATCGGGCCGTCCCCCGCGTGCCGAAGAAGGCGTGGAACTGGTCGAATATGTCGCTGGCGCGCGCGATGCGCTCTTCATCCGCGTCGCTGGTCGCGCAGATCGCCTGCAGCATCGCCCCCAGTCCGGCTGTTTCCGGGCGGCCGAACCGGCCGTCGCCGATGTCGAGATCGTGGATGATCTCGCCGATCGCGACGAGTGCGGCATCGTCGGCGGGGCCGGCGCGCAGCAGCAGCGTTTCGAAGCTGCACCGCTCGCCCTCATGGGTGAATTCGGCATCGGCCATGTCGAAGCGCAGTTCGCCTGGCGTGGGCGCATGGCTCCGCCCGGCAACGAAGCGGAAGCGCGCGTCGCGATCGATGAAGCGGCGGATCAGCCAGGCGCAGGCGATGCGATCGACATGGACGCCGCTGCGCGTCACCCAGATCCGACCCGTGAGGTCGCCCGGCAGGTCGGGTGCGGCGTCGGTGCGCGCGATATCGGGGTGCTCGCCGCGCCGCCGATCGAGCTCGGCAAGTGCGGCTTCCGCCTGCTGGCGGCCATGCGCGCCGAACGGGTCGAGCGCGCCGACCTCGGCCAAGCGCTTCTGCAGCCGGGCGATCTCGGCCTCGCTCGCGGGGCCGGTCTCGATCAGCCGGCGCGCGGTATCGGCGATCTCGGCATAATCGGCATCGCGCGCGGCATCGAACAGCGCGCGGATATCCTTGTCGCTCTGCCCGGCGAGCAGAACGCCATCGACCAGTGTCGCATCGCCGCCGCCGGCGACGATCTCGTCGAGCAGCGCGCGGAACACGGCCTCGTTGGCGCTCGTCCGCGGCAGTACATGCACAGCATTCTTCAGCGGCACCGCGCCGATCGCCTGCAGCCGCCGCCAGATCTTCACGCGAAGATAGGGCGGCTTCGTCGGCAGCTGGTGCAGCAGCGCGAGCCAGCGGGCAGGGCGGGTTGTCGGCATGATGATATATGTATATCATCCACCATGGGATAGGGAACAGCTATATCATGAAGCCTGCGGTGATCCGTTTCTGGCTTTGCGCGACCGGCGCCGGTGCGGCGCTGTGGAACGCGCCGGCGGCGGCGCAGGAGGAGGGTGTGTCGCTCTCGGGCGCGGTGCGGCTGCGCTATGAGGCGATCGCCGGCCAGCCGCGCGCCGGCTTCGACAGCAAGGATGCGCTGGTCAACCTGCGTACGAACATCCTGGCGACATGGCGCGCGGACCAGGTGCGCGTCGGCGTCGAGCTTTACGACAGCCGCGTGTGGGGTGACGATCCGGGTACCCCGGTGTCGACCGGCGAGGTCAACGCGATGGAGCCGGTGCAGGCTTATGTCGGCGCCGATTTCGATGGTGCGCTTGGCCCCGGCAGCCGGCTGGCGCTGACCGCGGGGCGGATGATGCTCAACCTCGGCTCGCGTCGCCTCATCGCTGCCGACGACTATCGCAACACCACCAGCGGCTATACCGGGCTGCGCGCGGATGCGGCGCTCGGCGGCGGCTGGGCGGCGACCTTGATCTACATGCTGCCGCAGCAGCGACGGCCGGACGATGATGCAGGCATCCGCCGCGCGGCGGTGCGGCTGGATCGCGAGAGTTTCGAGACCGTGCTGTGGGGTGGGCAGGTAGCGAAGGCGCGCGCGATCGGGCCGGCGATGGTGGAACTGACCTATTTCCACCTCGGCGAGCGCGACGCACCCGGCCGCCCGACCCGCGACCGTTCGCTCGATACGATGGGTGGCCGCATCGCCGTCGAACCGCATGCCGGTGCGTTCGATTGCGAGGTCGAACTGATCTATCAGACCGGGCACGCCAGCATCGGCCTTGCTGCGGGCGCGCCGCGTCAGTCGGTCGGCGCTAGCTTCGTCCACGCCGATCTCGGTTACAGTTTTCCGGGCGCGTGGAAGCCGCGGCTGTCGATCGAGTTCGACCGCGCCAGCGGCGATCGTCGCGGCGGGCGTTATGGCCGCTTCGACACGCTTTACGGCATGCGCCGCGCCGACTTCGCACCCTCGGGCCTCTATGCTGCGATCGGCCGCACCAACATCGTCACCCCCGGCGTGCGGCTGGAGGCGACACCCGGCGCGCGGCTGGACGCGTTCGCGGTCTATCGCGCAATGTGGCCGGCGGCGGACGAGGATGGCTTCTCTACCACCGGCGTGCGCGACGCCACCGGGCGGTCCGGCACCTTCGCCGGCCACCAGATCGAGGCGCGGCTGCGCTACTGGATCATGCGCCAACGGCTGCGCTTCGAATTCGACGGCCTGCTGCTCGCCAAGGGCCGCTTCCTCCGCGACGCCCCCAACGCGCCGCCGGGGCGCTGGACGCGCTATGGCTCGTTCAACCTGACGGCGTCGTTCTAGGCGGCCGGGCGATCTCGATCGTCAGCCGGTTCGCGCCCCCCGCGCTGTCATAGCTGGTCACCACCGCCCACGTCGCCAGCAGCCGCAGTCCGGCGCCGCCGCCCGCATCGGGCGGAAAGTCATCATCGTCGGGCGGCGCCGTACGCGGATCGAAGGGGCGGCCGCGGTCGACGATCTCCAGCCGGATCCTATCCTCCACCCGCGCCAGCGCCAGCGCGATGAGGCTGTCCGCGGGCAGGTCGCCATGATCGACGAGGTTAGCGACCAGTTCCTCGACGAGGATCAGCAGGCGCATGGCCCATTCGCCGTCGCAGCCGGCCGCGGCGGCGAAGTGTTCGGCGGCGTCGATCGCGGCCGCGATCGCGTGGTCATCGGGCGGCAGTTCTGCCGTGTCCGCCGATGATAGTGGATTGTGACGAGCCTGGCTCATCCGACGCCGGTCAAGCCCGCGCGGCGCCCGCGCGGGACCGGCTGCCGATCGGTCGCAGACCGGGCGGGACGGTACAAGGATGGCGGATTGCATCGCATCGCGGGCAAGCCTATCGTCAATTCGACCAGATCGGGAGAGGTGTGATGGGCCGTCTCGCCGTTTTCGCTTTATTGCTTCTGCTACTGACCGGCGCCGCGCCCGCGGATCGGGTGATCGGGCGCGTCAAGATCGCCAGCGGACAGGCGAACATCCTGCGCGCAGGCGTGCCGATGCCGGCGAAGCCGGGCGCGACGCTCAAGAGCGGGGACATCCTCAACACCGGTCGCGACGGCCGCATCGGCGTGACCTTCGTCGACAACAGCCGCTTCGCCGCCGGGCCGAACAGCCGCATCGACCTCGCGCGGTTCGAATTCGATCCGCGCACGCATGACGGCGAATTCCTCACCAAGGTCGATCGCGGTTCGCTCGCGGTGATCTCCGGACAGATCGCCAAGCGTCGGCGCGATGCGATGCGCGTCCGCACGCCCACGGCGCTGCTCGGCGTGCGCGGCACGCGGTTCGTGGTCACGGTGGAATGACGCGCGCGGTGGCGGCGCTGCTGCCGGCGCTGGTGCTGCTGACAGGCTGCGCGCACCGCGAAACGCTCACCCTGCTGCGGCATGAGGGCACCGCCTCCGACGATGCCGGCGCGGTCGCGGTGCTCGATCCCGAAACGGGCCGGGAGATCCGCCTCGTCGACCGTGCGGACAGCCGCGCCAGGCTCAGGCCGGGCAGCGCCGAAGTGCGCACGAGCGACAAATCGCTCGAACCGCGCCATGCCGCCTTGTTCTCGGCGATGCCGCGCGCGCCGGAACCCTTTGCGCTGACCTTCGACAATAATGACATCGCGCTGGACGCCGCCTCGCAGGCGCTGGTGCCGAAACTCGTCGAGGCGGTCCGCGCGCGGCCGGGTGCCGACGTCGCGATCGTCGGCCACACCGATTCCGCCGGCGAGGAGGCTTATAACGACAGTCTTTCCGAGGATCGCGCACGGGAGGTCGCGGGGATCCTCGAGGCGGCGGGCGTGGACGTGACGATCGTCGAGGTCGTCGGCCGCGGCGAACGCGAACCGCTGGTCCCCAATCCGCCCGATGGGCATGAACGGCGCAACCGGCGGGTCGAGGTGATCGTTCGCTAGGGCCTCGTGCCAACCCCCTATCCCCCATCCCCACGATACCGGAACGCCAGCACCGTCAGATCGTCCGTCGCCTCGCCGCCACCTTCCAGCGCGCGCACGGCGGCGTGCAGGCGGCGGCAGGCGTCGTTGACCGGGCCGGCATTGCTCCAGTTCCGCAGCGTCTCCGCAACCCCCGCGGTGCCGAAGGTCCGGCCGGTGCCGTCCTGCGCCTCGGTCACGCCGTCGGAGAGCAGGATCACCGTGTCGCCTGGGGCCAGCCGCACAACTGACGTGCCATAGGCCATGCCCTCGGCCGCGCCGAACGGCGGGCCGCCGTCCGAGCGGAGCGGGGTGGGGGTGCCGTCCGCGCGCACCAGCCAGGGATCCTCATGGCCGACCCCGGCATAAGCGAGGTCGCCGGTGCGGCAGTCGAGCAGCGCGATCGCCATGGTCACGAACATGTCCTCGACATTGTCGCGCATGATTTCCGCGTTGAGCGTTTCCAACGCCGGCGCGAGGTCGGACACCCCGCGTGACAGCACGCTGCGCGTCAACGCGCGGGAGAGCGCCATGAACAATGCCGCCGACATGCCCTTGCCGGTTACGTCGCCTACGAACAGGCAGAGGCGATCGGCGTCGAGGCGAATCGCATCGTAGAAATCGCCGCCGGTGTCGCGCGCCGGCTCGATCAGCCCGGCAATCTCGATGCGCGGGTCGAGCGCGGCGAGCGTCGCGGCGTCGGGCAGCATCGCCTGCTGCATCTCGCGCGCGGCGGTGAGTTCGCCGGCGCTGTGCGCGGCGGCGAGCTGCTCGGCCCATAGCGCGCGCTGCAGCGCCGCCTGGTGCCGCCGCCCCTCGGCATAGAGCAGCAGCACGGTAACCGCGCCCGCGGCCAGGCCCGACAGCAAGGGCAGCACCGGATCGAGCAGCAGCCCGCCGGCGAACGCCCCCGCGCTGATCGCGATCGTCGCCAGCGCCGCCGCGACCGCAAGCAGCGCCATGCGCCATGGCCGCCGCTGCGGCGAGAACCCGCCGAACAGCAGCAGCAGCGCCAATGCCCCCACGCGCTCCGCCCACAGCGCCCAGCCGGGGCGCGACAGGCTGTCCCCGGCGAGGATCGCGTCCACCGCCATCGCCTGCACCGCCGCGCCATAGCCCTGCGGCGCCAGCGGCGTCGAAACCATGTCTGCCGAGCCAGCGCCGCCGAGCCCGACCAGCACGATGCGGTTGCGGAACTGATCCGCGGGCGCCGGATCGCCCATTACGCTCGCCGCGGAAAACTGCGCATGCGCCGGCAGCGTGCCGAAGCGCATCCGCATCGCGCCATCGGGATCGACCGCAAGCCGCCGCCCGCCCATTTCGACCGCGCGCAGCCGGCCGTTGCGGACGACGGGCGTCACCGCCTGGGTGCGGCTGGCGATCCGCGCCAGTTCGAGCGCGAACCCCGGATTGGGGGTGCCCGCCACCGTCGCCACCAGCGGCACGCGGCGCTGGGTGCCATCGGCATCGGCATCGCCGTTGAGCAGGCCATGCCCCTCGGCGACATCGTCGATCGTCTGGATGTTGGCGAGCGCCCGGTCCCATGCCCGCACGCCGGCGGGGAGGGGAGCGGTGAACTGCGCCTCGACCGCCAGCGGCGGCGCTGCCTTGTCCTCTTCCGCGGCGATGCCGGCGCGGCCGAGCACCACCGGCGATCGGCCGATCACCTGCGCCAGCACGCGATCCATCGATGTCAGCGCCCGCACCTCCTCAGCCGCCGGCACGGGCAGTTCATGATAGAAATCGGCGAAACCGGCCGGATCGCGCGGATCGGGTTCCGACAGCAGCATGTCCAGCCCGATGACGGCGGCACCGCGGCTGTGGATCGTCTCGACCAGCCGCGCGATGGCGTAGCGCGACCAGGGCCAGGGGCCGATCTGGTCGATGCTGGCATCGTCGATCATCACCACCGCCACGCGCGTGTCGCCGAAGTCGCGCGGCATCAGCCGTTGCCACAGGTCGAACAGCGGCCGGCGCAGCGCGTCGGCCTGCGGGGCGAGGCTCGCCGCTACCACCAGCAGCCCCGCGACGATCCCCGCCAGCCGCGCGCGGCCGGCGCGGATGCCGGGGTCAGACGTCGAGTTCGAGCCCGTCATAGGCGCACACCACCTCGATCGGCGGGCCGTCGCCGCGGCCCAGTTCCTCATAGCGGATGGTCTCGCGATGCACCGTCTCGATCATCGCGTCGCTGGCGGCGGGTTCGTGGTGGAACATCACCAGCCGCCGCGCGCCCGCCGCGCGGCACAGGTCGAGCGCGGTCAGGCTGCTCGAATGGCCCCAATCCTCGCGCAATGTCACCGCGTCGGCCAGCGAATACATCGTGTCGCAGATCACCGTGTCGGCACCGCCGAAGAAGCGCTCGAACCGCGTCTCGCCCTCCATGTCGTCGACGGGATGCTCGGAATCGGTGCTGTAGATCAATGTGCGGCCATCGCCCTCGATGCGGAAGCCATAGCTGTCATGGTCGTGGAATTGGCGGATCACTGAGACGGTGAGCCCGTCGATGTCGATCGGCTCGCCGGGCGTCAGCGTGACGAAATCGATCGCGGCGCCCAGCGCCGTGAACGGCACGGGGAAGGATATCGCCTCCTGCTGGCGGACCAGCGCCTCCCGCGCCTCGGCGTGGCCGGCATAGATCGTGATGCGCGCCTGCGGATCATAGGCCGGCCCGAAGAAGGGGAAGCCCATGATATGGTCCCAATGCAGGTGCGACAGGAAGATGCGGAAATCGCGCGGCCGCCCTTCGGCATAGCGCGCGATCGCGCTGCCGCCGAAGCCGCGCAGCCCCGATCCGAGGTCGCACAGCAGGAAAGCGCCGGTGCCGCGGTCGATCTCGACGCAGCTCGTGGCGCCGCCATAGCCGCCGCCGGCGGAGAAGGGCAGTTCGCCGGTGACGAAGGCGAGCGCCGCCTGTTCGTCGGCGAAGCGCCGCCCGTCCGCTGCCACGAGCGCGCGGGCGATCTTGCCGGCGATGGCGGCGGCGTCTGCCGAGACGGGCAGCGATCCGCGGGTTCCCCAGAAACGCAGGCGCACGGCGTCGCTCCTATCGCTGGATGGTCTCGCGAATGTCGAAGATCCTGTCGTAGCGGCTGATTGCCAATATCTCCCGCATCGGCGCCGATGGGCAGGCGAGCGCGATCGGCGTGCCGCTCTCCCCGGCCTCGCGCCGCGCGATCGTCAGCACGCGCAGCCCGCGGGAGGACATGTAGGGCACCGCGCCGAGATCGATGATCAGCGCGAGCCCCGCCGCTCGCGCCTCCGCCAGCGCCGCGGTCAGTGCGTCGCGAAACGCTTCCCACCGCGTCTCGTCGATCCGGCCGACGGGGCGGACGACCAGGGCCTCGGCGGTTCGGCTGCTCGTCGTCTCCATCCACGCCCCCACTCGGTCACGCGCGCATAGCCGCACAGGGCGAATGCGGCGTCAAGCTGTGTGTTTTCCCCCTCCGTCCGTCGCGAGCGTGAAGCCTTACCGCCCTGCGCTCACCCGCCACACCGCATTGCCGACATCGTCCGCCACCAGCAGCGCGCCCTTGCTGTCGATGATCGTGCCGACCGGGCGACCGCGCGCGTCGCCGTCGACGAGGAAGCCGGTCAGCACGTCCACCGGCTTGGCGTCCTTCGCGGGAAAACCGTCCGGCCCGAACGGTACGAACACCACCTTGTAGCCCGATGCCGGCTTGCGGTTCCACGAACCATGCTGGCCGATGAAGGCGCCGCGTGCGAAGCGGCCGCCGAGCGTCGCGCGATCGGCGAAGGCGAGGCCGAGCGAGGCGGTGTGGGGCCCCAGCGCATAATCGGGGCGGCGTGTATATTCGAGCATGTCGGGCCGCTCGGGCTGGACGCGCTTGTCGGGATAGCCGCTCCAATAGGCCCAGGGCCAGCCGAAGAAATCCCCCTCGTTGACCTGCGTCAGATAGTCCGGCGCCAGATCGCCGCCCAGCATGTCGCGCTCGTTGACGGTGGTCCACAAGGTGCCGCTCACCGGTTCCCACGCAAGGCCGTTGGGGTTGCGCAGCCCGCTGGCGAACACGCGGCGGCGGCCGGTCGCGGGATCGACCTCGAGGATCGCGGCGCGATTGACCTCGGTCTCCATCCCGTTCTCGCCGATATTGCTGTTCGAGCCGACCGTCACGTAGAGCCGCGTGCCATCGGCATTGGCGATCACGTTGCGGGTCCAGTGGTTGTTCGGCTTGGTCGCTGGCAGGTCGACGATCTTGCGGCCCTTGGCGCTGATCTTCGTCTCGCCGACCTTGAACGGGAAGGCCATCAGCGCATCGGTGTTGCCGACATAGAGCGTCTCGCCGACGAGCGCCATGCCGAACGGCGAGTTCAGCCCCTCGAGCAGCGCGAACTTCTGTTCGGCGATGCCGTCGCCATTGGCGTCGCGCAGCAGCGAGATGCGGTTGGCGGAAGGCACCCCGGCACCGGCGCGGCCCATCAGCCAGCCCATGATCCGCTGGGTGAAGCTGCCGGGCTCGCCCTTGGGCTTGTTCGATTCGGCCACCAGAACGTCGCCATTGGGCAGCAAGGTCATCCACCGCGGATGATCGAGCCCGGTGGCGAAGGGCTGGACCTTCAGCCCGGCCGCCGGCGTCGGCATCTGGCCCGGCTTCCAGCCGACCGGATCGGCGATGTTCACCGTCGGGATCGATTCGTTGGAGGGGCGGGTGATGGTGGGCTTGACGCCGGTCACCGCCTCGACCGAAAGCGTGGCGGACTGGCCGCGCAGGAAAAAGAACCATCCGGCGAACAGGAAGATGGCCAGGACGGCGACGAGGATCAGGGCGCGCTTCAGCATGGCCCCTATCTAGGCGGTCGCGGCGCCGCCGAACAGGTGGTGCTTGATTTCAAACGACGATTGCGGATGGATCCGCGCCGCCTGTCCGGGAGCATGACCATCTCGATCCTTCGCCGTACCGCTGCGTTCGCCGGCCGCGTGCTGTTCTTCGCCGTCGTCGCTGCGTTGCTCGCGGTGCAGATCGTCCCGCCCTTCCTCGATCGCATCTATTATCGCGGCCCCGAAAGCGGCCATTTCGACGGGCAGCGTTTCTTCAACCCCGATGGCGACGACCTGGCGGGCCCGCCGGGATCGAACCGCGGCGGCCGCGCCGGCTTCTTCTACCGCTGGATCACCGGCGCGGACGGCCGTCCGCTTTGGCCCGCGACCGTGCCCGTCACGCCGTCGCGCCCGGCCGTGCGCGTCGAAGGCGACGCACTCGTCGCGACCTGGGTGGGGCATGCGACGGTGTTGGTGCAGACGCGCGGGCTGAACATCCTGACCGACCCGATTTGGGCGGAAACCGCCGGGCCTTTCGGCTTCGGCGCGCCGCGCACCGCGCCGCCGGGCATCCGCCTCGCGGACCTGCCGCCGATCGACCTCATCCTCGTCAGCCACAATCATTATGACCATATGGATCTGGCGACGCTGAAGACGCTGTGGGATCGCGACCATCCGCGCATCGTCACCAGCCCCGGCAACGACACGCTTCTGCGCGATGCCGGCATCGATCGGGTGACGGTGCTGGACTGGGGCGGCCATGTCGCGGTGCGCAACGGCGTGGGCGTGGCGGTGACGCGCAACCATCATTGGGGCAGTCGCTGGTTCACCGATCGCAACCGCGCCCTGTGGTCCAGCTTCGTCGTCACCGCGCCGGGCGGCAACATCTTCTTCGCCGGCGATACCGGCGCTGGCGACCTGCAATGGCCGGCCGAGGCGCGCAAATGGGGGCGGGTGCGCCTCGCGCTGCTGCCGATCGGCGCGTTCCGCTTCTCCGAAGGCCAGATGGAAACCGGCGCGCACGTCGGCCCGATAGACTCCGCGGAAATCTTCGCCCGCCTTGGCGCGCCGACCGGGCTGGCGGTGCACTGGGGCACCTTTCGCCTGAGCTACGAAGGATATGACACGCCGCCGCGCCTGTTGGACGCGGTGATGCGCTGCCGCCCGGACATCGCCGGGCGCTTCGCGGCGGTGGCGATCGGCAAGCCGGTAACGGTTCCGGCGCTGGGGCGGGACGCTGCGCCAACGCCGCCCGTGTCGCGCGCGGACGTGGTTCGCTGCCTGGATACGGATGCGGTGCGCGCGATGCGCTGATCTCATGGAAAGGCCGGCGGTTCGCGCCGCCGCTCAAGCCGCCAGCCGGATCGCCGCTGCCACCGCCTCCACCTCCAGCGGCCGCGCGGCGCGCGCCCGGAAGGAGGGGGCGAGGTCCAGGCAGCGCCGGCGGATTGTCTCGTCGTCGTAGAGCCCGCGGAGCGAGGCGGCGAATATCTCCGGCTTGATCGTCTGCAGCGCGACCTGTCCGCCCACGCCCAGCCGCATCACGCCATGGCCGGCGATGCGCTTTTCCAGGTCGTAATGCGTCACCGCCTGCGGGATGCCCGCGACCAGCGCGGAGGAGACGAAGCCGTTGCCGCCATGGCTCAGCAGGATGCGCGAGCGTTCGGCGATACGGTCGAACCCCAGCGGGCGCGGCTCATAGGCGAAGCCGGCCTCGGTGAAGCGCGCCTGCAATTCGGCGGTGGCGTTGGGCACATGCACGCGCACCGGCAGGCCGGAGCGCGCGATCCCCTCCCACAAGGGCGATTCGGCCATCGCGATCTCGAAGCCGTAGACGAACAGCTCATCGCCGCGGCCGCCCGGTTCTTCCGGCAGACTGCGCGCGATCGTCGGCGACACCACCGCTTCCTTGCGCCACGCGCCATAAGGGTCGAGCTCGGCGAAACAGCCGGAGAGCGAGACGTCGGCCTCGAACAGCTCGGGCAGTCCCGCCAGCGTCGCCCGATCCAGCCGCGCGAGCGCGCGGTTGACGCCGTCGAGCAGCGCCGCCTCGTCATGCGCGCTCTCCCGCCCGTTGAGGCTGGGAAAGCGATCCATGCCGGCGGGCACGCGTTCGAATCCGGTCCCCACCGCGATCGTCGGCACGCGCCCGCGCGCGGCGGTGAGCAGCATCGGCGCATAGTCGGCGATCACCACCGCAGGCGCCACCGCGCCCAGGATCGCCTGCCAGCCGGCGATCATACCGGCGGTGGTCTCGGTGCGATCGAGCCCGACGCGTGCGAGAATGTCGCCCATCGTCGCCACCGGCCGGCCATTGGGGCGCGCGGCGTTGACGAGCAGTCGCGGCCAGACCGGCGCCTGCCACAGGCTGATGCGCGGATGCAGGGTGCCCGCCGGCGCGTCGAGCCGCTGCAGCGCCAGCGCGACCTCATGCCCGGTCGCCGCCAGCGCCTCGGCGATGCGGGTGATGCGCTCGATATGGCCGCGATTGGCGCCGAGTTCCCAGCCGATCAGGATCCGCGCCATCGTCGGCGCTCAGATGCCGCCATCGACCACGTCGTGCCCGGCCGCGGCGAGCTGCGCCGCGAGCTGCGCGAAACAGGCGTCGATCAGCGTCTGGTCGGTGGAGCGGATGACGAAATTGGCGCCGGTCCGCCCATCCCGGAAAAACGGATAGCTGCCGATCTGCACGCCTTCGAACGCACGCTCGGCGGCGCCCAGCATGTCCGCCACCTCGCTCTCCGCCACCCAGCAGCCCATCGTGCGCGACGCCAGCGGCTTGCCGCCTTCCAGCGTGCCGCTGAGCGCATCGAGCATCATCGCGGCGATGTGCGGCACGCCGGCCATGATGAAGATGTTGCCGTGGCGGATGCCGGGCGCGCCCGACAGCTTGTTCTCGATCAGCGCCGCGCCGTCGGGCACCCGCGCCATGCGCAGCCGTGCCTCGGTGAGCCCGCCGCGCGTGGCATAATATTCGGTCAGCACCGCGCGCGCGTGCGGATGGACGATCACCGGTACGCCCAGCGCCTCGGCGATCGCGTCGACCGTGATGTCGTCATGCGTGGGGCCGATGCCGCCGGTGGTGAACAGATAGTCGTTTCGCGCCCTCAGCGCGTTGACCGCCTCGACGATCGCCTCCGTCCGGTCCGCGACGACGCGGACCTCGGCCAGGCGGATGCCCTGCAGGTTCAGCCACAATGCGATCTGCGCGACGTTCCTGTCCTGCGTTCGTCCGGACAGGATCTCGTCGCCGATCACCACGAGGGCGGCGGTCCAGATGCGCTCTTCGCTCACGATCCTCCGATCCGCGGTTCGCGGTAAAATGTGCGCCTGTCTCTAGCCGTTGCGGCGCGGAAGGGAAGTGGGCTTGGGGATCGGCCGGCGGTTCGCCGCCCCCTCGCAAAATTGCGCCGACGGCGCTATATCGCGCGCATGGACAGCTATGTGAACGTCACCGCCGACAGCCCGGTTGCCGCCCGCACCGGTGCGATCAAGCTCCACGGGCCGGACGGGTTCGAAGGTATGCGCCGCGCCGGCCGCCTCGCCGCCGAGGTGCTCGACGCGCTTGCGCCGCACGTCGTGCCCGGCGTCACCACCGGCGAGCTCGACGATATCGCGCGCGAACATATGCTGGCCGGCGGCGGCGTGCCCGCGACGCTCGGCTATCGCGGCTACACGCACAGCTGCTGCATCTCGATCAACCATGTCGTGTGCCACGGCATTCCCGGCGCCAAGACGCTGAAGGACGGCGATATCGTCAATATCGACGTGACGCCGCTGGTCGACGGCTGGCACGGCGATACCAGCCGCATGTTCCTGGTCGGCAATGTCGGCGTGAAGGCCAGGCGGCTGGTGGACGTGACCTATGAGGCGATGATGCTCGGCATCGAGCAGGCGAAGCCCGGCAACCGCATGGGCGACGTCGCCCACGCGATCCAGACCTATGCCGAGAAGCACCGCTATGGCGTGGTCCGCGATTTCTGCGGGCATGGCCTCGGCCGCCTGTTCCACGACGCGCCGGAGGTGATCCACGCCGGCCGCCCCGGCACCGGGCCGGAGCTGCGCCCGGGCATGTTCTTCACGATCGAGCCGATGATCAACATCGGCCGCCCCGACGTGAAGGTGCTGGACGATGGCTGGACGGCGGTGACCCGCGACAAGTCGCTCTCTGCGCAGTTCGAGCATTCGATCGGCATCACCGAGGATGGCTGCGAGATCTTCACCACCAGCCCGACGGGCAAGGATCGCCCGCCTTACTGATCGCGGCGCCGCTGCCGCTGCCGTGCGCCGACCATTCGGCACGCTTCCTGCAATAATCTGTCGCGTCGTCGCGTCCCGCCGCCCCTTGTACGGGGCGTGGCCGTCCTGCGGCGCATAATTGCTGCGCACCCTATTGCCCATTCTTTAGGCAATACGGTTGCATCTGCCATCTATTTCGGCATTGCAGCATCGGAAGAATGGCGCAATCCTGCGGCATCTCGCGAATCGCGTGTTGGCATAAGACTTGAAAGCAGGTTCCGATGCGTTCGGGCCTGGGGGGTGAAAGACGCGAATGAAGAAGATCGAGGCGATCATCAAGCCGTTCAAGCTGGATGAGGTGAAGGAAGCGTTGCACGAAGTGGGCGTCAGCGGCATCACCGTCACCGAGGCGAAGGGTTTCGGCCGTCAGAAGGGCCACACGGAACTCTATCGCGGCGCCGAATATGTCGTCGATTTCCTCCCCAAGGTGAAGCTTGAGGTGGTGGTCGAGGACGGTCTGGCGGAGCGTGTGGTGGAGGCGATCGCCGCCGCCGCGCAGACCGGCCGGATCGGCGATGGCAAGATCTTCGTGATTCCCGTGGAGACGGCTCTCCGCATCCGCACCGGGGAACGCGACGCCGACGCGATCTGATCGCGTCCGGACGATCAGGGGGCCGGTCTTCCAGCCCGGCCCTGGATACAACAAAGAGCGAGGAAGGTTTTACACATGGCCAATGACGCCAGCGCTGTTCTGAAGCTGATCAAGGAAAAGGAGATCGAGTGGGTCGATCTTCGTTTCACCGACCCGAAGGGCAAGTGGCAGCATCTGACGATGGTTGCGGGCGTCGTCGGCGAGGATGAACTGACCGACGGTTTCATGTTCGACGGTTCCTCGATCGAGGGCTGGAAGGCGATCAACGAGTCCGACATGATCCTCAAGCCGGATCTGGACGCGGTGTGGGTCGATCCGTTCTCGGCCACCCCGATGCTGATCCTGGTGTGCGACATCGTCGAGCCCTCGACCGGTGAGCTCTACAGCCGCGATCCGCGCTCGACCGCGAAGCGCGCCGAGGCCTATGTGAAGTCGGCCGGTTTCGGCGACACCGTCTATGTCGGCCCCGAGGCCGAGTTCTTCATGTTCGACGACGTGCAGTTCGAGACCAGCTATTCGACCAGCTATTACAAGCTGGACGATATCGAGCTGCCGACCAACACCGGCAAGGCGCTGGAAGGCGGCAACCTCGGCCATCGTCCGCGCGCCAAGGGCGGCTATTTCCCGGTCGCCCCGGTCGACAGCGCCGTCGACATCCGCGCCGAGATGGTCTCGACCATGCTCGAGATGGGGCTGCCCTGCGACAAGCATCACCACGAGGTTGCGGCGGCGCAGCATGAGCTGGGCCTGACCTTCGGCACGCTGGTGACCACCGCCGATCGCATGCAGATCTACAAGTATGTCTGCTGGCAGGTCGCCCAGGCCTACGGCAAGACCGTGACCTTCATGCCGAAGCCGATCAAGGAAGATAATGGCTCGGGCATGCACACCCACATGTCCATCTGGGACAAGGGCAACCCGCTGTTCGCCGGCAACGGCTATGCCGGCCTCAGCGACATGTGCCTGTACTTCATCGGCGGCGTCATCAAGCACGCCAAGGCGCTGAACGCGTTCACCAACCCGACCACCAACAGCTACAAGCGCCTGGTGCCGGGTTACGAAGCCCCCGTGCTGCTCGCCTACTCGGCGCGCAACCGCTCGGCCTCGTGCCGCATCCCCTATGGCGCCGGCGCCAAGGCGAAGCGCGTCGAGTTCCGCTTCCCGGACGCGATGGCGAACCCCTATCTCTGCTACGCCGCGCTGCTGATGGCCGGCCTCGATGGCATCGAGAACAAGATCCATCCCGGCGAGGCGATGGACAAGAATCTCTATGACCTGCCGCCGGAAGAGCTGGCGACCGTCCCGACCGTCTGCGGCTCGCTGCGCGAGGCACTCGACAGCCTCAAGGCCGATCACAGCTTCCTGACCAAGGGCGGCGTGTTCACCGATGACCAGATCGAGGCCTATCTCGAGCTCAAGTGGCCGGAAGTCTACCGCTGGGAGATGACCCCGAGCCCGGTCGAGTTCGACATGTACTTCTCGAGCTGATCCAGCCGGGCAGGACGAAAGGAAAGGGGCCGGACGGGAAACCGTCCGGCCCCTTTTTGTTGAGCCCGCGCCCGCGACAGGGCCCGAGAGGGCGCTTCGCCAGGATGTACCGCTTGCTGGCCTGCCGACTTCGGCGGTCAGGGCGCCCTCGCGGCACGCGGCACGCGGCGGCGCCGTGGCGCCGACACGCGGCTGCCGCCGGCCGAACTCGACATCATCCGCCAAGCGGCGGCGGCATCGGTCTGGGCCGCGGTGGTGGCGAACGCCGACGCGATCGGCGGGCGCTATCCGGAGGATTGCGCGGTCCGAGCGTTGCTGGCGGACGAACCCGTGGTCTCAAGCCGCCTCGGCGGCTGCCTCCAGCGCTTCGCTCGCCTCCAGCCAGCGGGCCTCGGCTTCCTCCAGCGCGCGTTCCACCCGGCCGCGTTCCAGCATGAGCTGGCTCGTCGTCAGCTTCGCGTCCGCGGGGGAGGCGGTCGACCGGTCGAACATCGTGCGGTCGATCTGCGAGCGGCGGTCGCCGAGCTTTTTCACCTCGGCTTCGGCGGCCTTCACCGCGTCGCGCAGCGCCTTGCTGCGCTCGCGCGCCTCGGCAGCGGCCTTGCGCGCCTCTTTGCCGGAGACCTTGGGCTTGCCCCCCGCCGCCGGGCCCTTGCCGAGGATGAAGTCGGTATAATCTTCGATGCTGCCGTCGAAATCGGTGGCGGTGCCGTCATCGACCAGCACCAGCCGGTCCGCCGCAGCCTCGATCATGTGGCGATCGTGGCTGACCACCACGACCGCGCCCTCATAGGCGTTGAGCGCCTGCACCAGCGCTTCGCGCGCGTCGACGTCGAGGTGGTTGGTCGGCTCGTCGAGGATCAGCATGTGCGGCGCCTCGCGGGTGATCAGCGCCAGCGCCAGCCGCGCGCGCTCGCCGCCCGAAAGCTTGCGCACCTCGGTGGTCGCCTTGGCACCGGAAAAGCCGAAGCGGCCGAGCTGCGCGCGTACCGCGGCCGGCGTCGCGCCCTTCATCTGGCGCGTCATATGCTCCAGCGGCGTATCGGCGCCGTCGAGCTCCTCGACCTGGTATTGGGTGAAATAGCCGACGCGCATCTTGCCGCTGGCGTTCATCTCCCCTTCCATCGGCGCGAGCTGCGCGGCGAGCAGCCGCGCGAGCGTGGTCTTGCCATTGCCGTTGCGGCCGAGCAGCGCGATTCGCTCCTCCGGGTCGAGCCGCAGGTTCAGGCGCCGCAGGATCGGCTTGCCCGCGGTGTAGCCCACCGCGGCCATGTCCAGGGTCACCAATGGCGGGCGCAATGCCTGCTGCGGGCTGGGGAAGTCGAACGACAGGCTGGGATCCTCGGCGACCGCGGCGATCGGCTTCATCCTCGCCAGCGCCTTCACGCGCGACTGCGCCTGCTTTGCCGTGCTCGCGCGCGCGCTGTTGCGGGCGATATAATCCTGCAGCTTGGCGCGCTCGGTCGCCTGCTTCTCGCGCGCCGATTCGAGCTGTGCGAGCCGCTCGGCGCGCTGCGTCTCGAACGCGTCGTAGCCTCCCGGATAGAGCGTCACCTTGCCCTGTTCGAGGTGGAGGATGTGGTCGACGACATTGTTGAGCAGGTCGCGCTCATGGCTGACGATCACCATCGTCGCGCGATAGCTTTTGAGGAAATTCTCCAGCCACAATGTCGCTTCGAGGTCGAGGTGGTTGGAAGGCTCGTCGAGCAACAGCAGGTCCGGCGCGGAGAACAGCAGCGAGGCGAGCGCGACGCGCATCTTCCAGCCGCCCGAATAGCTGTCGAGCGGGCGCTGCTGCATCTCCTCGTCGAAGCCGAGGCCGACGAGGATGCGCGCCGCGCGCGCCGGCGCGGTGTGCGCGTCGATCGCGTTCAGCCGCTCGTGGATCTCGCCGAGCCGGTCGGGATCATGGCTGTGCTCGGCCTCCTCCAGCAGCGCGGCGCGCTCGGTATCGGCGGCGAGTACCGTTTCGAACGGGGTCGCGTCGCCGGAGGGTGCCTCCTGCGCGATATAGCCGATGCGCGCGCCCCTGGGCATGTCGCAGCTGCCGCCGTCGGGCTCGCTCTGCCGGGCGATGACCTTCATCAGGGTGGACTTGCCCGCGCCGTTGCGACCGATCAGGCCGACGCGCGAGCGGGGGGGCAGCGCGGCAGTGGCGCTGTCGAGGATCGTGCGGCCGCCAAGGCGCACGGTGATGCCGTTGAGTGAAAGCATTGCGCGCCGATAGCAGCGACTTGGCCCGAAGTCAGCATCTCCGCGGATGCTTGCCGAGGCGTTTTGGCCGCCATAGAACCTCGGCCCATGGCAACGCTGCTCAACTTCGGCCAGCCGGCCCCCTGGTTCCACGCCCCCGCGCTCGCGGGCAACCCCAACTTCGCGTTCAACACCGCGGGCGGGCATTATGTGCTGATGCTGTTTTATGGCAGCGCCGCGCATCCTGCAGCGCAGCAGGCGCTGGCGCAGGTGCAGGCGAACCGGGCGCTGTTCGACGATGATCGCGCCTGCTTCTTCGGCGTCACCATCGATCGGAGCGACGAGGCCGACGGCCGCATTGCCGCCGCAGTGCCGGGCATCCGCCATTTCCTCGATTATGACCGCAAGATCAGCGCGATGTATGGCGCGCTGCCCGATCCCGAGAAGCCCGACGCCTATCTGCCGCACTGGGTGCTGCTCGATCCCGCGCTGCGGACATTGGCGGTGATGCCGGTGGCGGACGGCGAGAAGATCTTCGCGCAGCTCCGGCAGCTGGCGGCGCAGCCGATGCCGCAGGGCCACGCGCCGGTGCTCGTGATCCCGCGCGTGCTCGAACCCGAACTCTGCCGCCACCTGATCCAGCTTTACGACGCTGGCGGCGGCACCGAATCGGGCTTCATGCGCGAGGAGGACGGGATGACCGTGCTGCGCCGCGATTATACCCACAAGCGGCGGTCCGACTTCGAGATCGTGGATGAGGATCTGCGCAAGACGATCAACCGCCGCATCATCCGCACGCTGGTGCCGGCGATCCAGCGCGCCTTCCAGTTCCACGTCACCCGCATCGAGCGCTGGACGGTGGCCTGCTATGATTCGTCGGTCGGCGGCTATTTCCGCCCGCACCGCGACAACACCACCAAGGGCACCGCGCACCGCCGCTTTGCCTGCACGATCAACCTCAACGCCGAGGAGTATGAGGGCGGCGAGCTGCGATTCCCCGAATTCGGCCGCGCATCCTATCGCGCGGAGACGGGCGGGGCGGTCGTCTTCTCCTGCTCGCTGCTGCACGAGGCCACGCCGGTGAGGACCGGCCGGCGCTACGCCTTCCTGCCCTTCTTCTACGACGATGCCGCGGCGCGGATCCGCGCGGAGAACAGCAAATATCTGAGCGAGGATGTCGCCGCCTACGCGGACAAGCCGCGCGAGGAGAGCGAAGCGGCGGAGTAGCTCGCCTGCGATGAGGGGCCAGCGCCGCACCCTCCGACCAAAGGCTGAGGTCGGGTTCCGGGGACAGCGAGTTAAGTTTCGTGGAGTGCCCCCGATCGATGAGACACGACAATTAGGGACAGCGATTTGCCGTCACGGCCAAGGGCTGCTGCGCAGCAGCCCTTGGCGAGATATGTTCATACTCATCGGGAGATCTGTAGGCCAAGGCGGAGTGGAGCCGCTGGCGATTGTAAATCTCCTCGAGGAATGAGCCGATGTGTTTCGCGGCATCGGCGAGGTCGCGATAGTCGGCGCCGTTCACCTCCTCCTGCTTGAGCGTCTTCATGAAGCTCTCGGCCATGGCATTGTCATAGGGGCATCCAACCCGGCTCATGCTCGGCAGGATGCCGGCCGCCTCCAGCCGGGCGATGTAATCGCCGCAGGCATATTGGATGCCGCGATCCGAATGGTGGACGAGGCCACCCGCCACAACGGGGCGCCGTTCCAACGCCATCGTCAGCGCATCGAGCGCCAGTTCGGCGCGCAGATGATCCGCCATCGCCCAACCGACCACCTTGCGGCTGAACGCGTCGAGGATGACCGCCAGATAGACGAACGCCTCGGCCAGGCGGACATAGGTGATGTCCGCAACCCACAACTGGTTGACCTCGCTCGGATCGAGGTGGCGCGCCAGATTGGGCCATATCCGCCAGCCATGGCGCGAGTCCGTCGTCGCCGGCCGGAAGATCGGCTTTCTCACGCACAGCAGATTATCCTCCCGCATCAGCTGCTGCACCCGCTTGTGGTTGATGTGCCAGCCGTCGCGCTTCATCAGTGCCGTGATCCGCCGATAGCCATAATGCCGGTTCGCCAGACACAACTGCTGAAGCTTGTCGCGCAGCGCCGTCTCTTCCTGCTTCGGAGCATAATCCTGCCATCGTCGATAGAAGGCTGCGCGGGGCACTTCGGCCAAACGGCACAGCTGCTCCACCGACAATTTCGATCCCGAGCCCTGCAGACCGGTCATCGCCTGGATCTGGGCGATGACCCCGTCACGCCACCGCCGTCGCTCGGCGGGGGTGACGCCTCGATGCGCTGCAAGGCACCCTTGAAAAAATCCAGCGCCACCTGCTGCTCGCCGACCTTGCGCTCCAACTCGGCGATCTGGCGGCGAGCCTCGGCAAGATCGCGTGCCCGTGCCGCCGGCCCACGCGCCAGCGCCATCGCCGCTTTCTCTGCCCGCTTCGGCCGGCCGGGGCCGTCCCGAAGTGCCTCCTCCCCGCCATCGCGAAACGCGTCGCGCCAGCGGTACAATATCGTGCGCTTGACGCCCAACTCTCGCGACAACGCCGTCCCGCTCTCGCCGGCCACCATCCGCCGGACAACCTCAAGCTTGAACGCCCGGCCAAATCTTCGTCGAACAACCTTGGACATGCTGCCCTCCCCATAGGGCCGTCCCTTATTTCACTGTCTCAATCTAGGGGGGCACTCCAGTGCGTTTGCCCGACCAAAGTTTCGTATTGTGTCTCCGAAATTAGACTAGACCGCCAAAGCCGATGGTCACGACCCCCGCTCGCCGATCAGGCGATGGCGCCTTCGAATTCGCCTGCTGCCATGCCGGGCGATGCGCCGGCGGCCTCGCGTGCATAGCGGGCGGGCGACACGCCGACGTCACGCATGAACGCCACGCTGAAGGCGCTCGCCGAGCGATAGCCCACTTGCAGGGCGATTTCGCCCACGCTCGCCTCCCGCTTGCGAAGCAGGTCCTTGGCCAGAGCCAATCGCCAGGCCTTCAGATATTCCATCGGCGCCATGCCCACCGCGCTCTGGAACCGCTCATGGAAACCCGATCGCGACAACGCCGCCTCGCGTGCCAGTTCGGCCACCGTCCAGCCATGTTCGGGCCTGGCATGCATGCCCCTGATCGCCGTGGCCAGCCGCTCGTCCGACAGGCCGCGCAGCAGCCCGGGGGAATCTCCCAGCTCGGCGGTCGATCGTAACGCCTCGATCAAGAGGACCTCCAGCAAATGCTGCAACACCATCTCCCGCCCCGGCTTGCTGCCCACCGCCTCGTCGCCGAGCAACTGCATCAGCATGGCGAGGCGATGCTCGCCCCGCACCACGACCAGTTCGGGCAGCAGCGACGACAGCAAGGTCGCGTCGTCCGACTGGAAAATGCAGTAGCCGACCAATGCCCGCATATCGATCGGGCCATCGATGCTGCCGACCCGATACGCGCCTCCGGGCAGGATGACCGGATCGATCATCATGTCATTGTCGGCGCTGGGCACGTCACTCCACATCATGAAGTCCTGCGCGGACGGGATCAGGATGAAATCGCCCGCATTGACGATGACCTCGCCGCTCCGCTGATCCCGGTAGCGCACGCTCCCCTTCAGCACGGCGACATAATAGGGATTGGGCGATTGCGTCCGCCTGACCCGCCATGGTCCGGAGCCGGTGACGCATTTGGAAAATGGCGCGCCCGGCTGCAGCAAGCCGACGATCTGCGCGAGGGGATCAGCCATTTTGGACTCATTCGAAATAAAGTTGGACGATTAAATATAGAACGTCCAGTCGCCGATAACCATCTCCTGTTCGGCCAATCAGGAACAGGATCATGCCATGACTGAACATCCACGCATCGCACTCGTCACCGGCGCCAATCAGGGCATCGGGCTTCAGATCGTGACCGACCTCGCCGCCGCCGGCCTCACGGTTTTGCTCGCCTCGCGCAACCTCGACCGCGGCAAGGCGGCAGCGCAAACCGTCGACGGCGACGTTCATCCCATCCAACTCGACGTCACCGACGAAGCGTCGATCCGGGCCGCTGTCGCGCACGTCGAACGGCAGTTCGGCCGCCTCGACATTCTCGTCAACAATGCCGCCATTTCCCGCGCCAATGGCGAGGAAAGCGAGACCATGCAGGACTATGTCCAGCGCTCGCGGGCGACGCTGATCTCCGTCGACGAAGTGCGCACCATCTGGGAAACCAATGTCTTCGGCGTTCTCGCCGTCACCCAGGCCTTCGTGCCCCTGCTGCGCAGGTCGACGGGTGCCCGCATCGTCAACGTCTCGAGCGGCCTCGGCTCGCTCACCGTCAACGCCGCGCCACACCCCCACCGGGCGACCTTCAACCCCGGCTATGGCGCCTCCAAGACCGCGCTCAACGCCATCACGCTGGCCTTTGCCATCGATCTTGAAGCCGAAGGCATCAAGGTCAACGCGGTGACGCCCGGCTTTACGGCGACTGCGCTCAACAATTACGAGGGCACCGAGACCGTCCAGCAGGGTGCCGCCGAAGCCGTCCGCGTCGCGCTCCTCGGCAGCGACGGCCCGACCGGCACCTTCACGGCGTCGATCAACGAAACCTGCCCCTGGTGATCGGGCCAAGGTCCGCCGGCGCCCCGCCGGCGGACCGACGCCGAACTGCCCGACTTCGAGTTCGCGACCCGGGGGCGCGCCGCTGGATCGCAAGGAGCCAGCCGGCAACGCGCCCAGATTGCGACCGTCCGCCCGATTGAACGCCGATGCCGGAAACGGTCCTTCGTTCAGCTTGTTTGCGGACGGCTGGGACTGGGTGGGCCCCCAAAGGCCAACCGATACAAACAAGCAGGCCCTCGCTCCATCTTAACGTCTGTCGTCTAGGATCACCACGCCCCAGGGGTCAATTGTAGAAGCCGCTTGCTTGCCAGTCAGAAGATCTGCTCCGTCAGCAAGCTCCCTGGGTATATTTTGCTTCTCTCGTGAGTAGTTCAGCAGATAGCGGACACGACTGCCATCCGTCAGAGTGCCGCTACGCACAATAAGAGGGAACCGGGCTGCATCTGGCCAAACGACGCCAGCTCGTTTGGCCGTGTCTGTCAGGACACCCTCGATCAGCGCGTCCGATGGCATGAAGCCAATGTAGGTTACCTCCCCTTTGCCGTATGAGTTGCGGGTGATCGCAGCATAGTCGGGCCACGAATGATGTTCGAAGCGGGCAATCACCTTGGCGGTCGTCGGGGTTAGAAATTCCATCCACCAGCGCGCCTCGAGGTCCTTTCCGCTGAGACCGTATGGCTCTGACCCGATCTTGACCCCTTTGGGTTCGGTGAATAGCTGATAGGTCACTCCCGCTGCTTTCGCGATTTCACCCGGCTGACTGGTGTATCGCACCTTGGTGTCCTCATTGGAGAACCCGCTTTTGAACGTATAGACCAGGTGGCCGCCAGATTCGGCAAAAGCATTCAGCCGAGCAATTTCCTCATCGCTTGCGGAATATAGCGCCGGCACAACGATCATCTTGTATTTCGATAAATCGAAATCTCCATCAGGCGATATGATATCCGCCTCTATATTTCTCCTGTATAGCGCATCATAAAAAGGCCGCATCACCTGGTTGTATTCGATGTTGCCAGGTAGCTTGAATGAGTCGAACGCGCTTTGCGCCCGATTGCTGACATAGATGGCAACGTCATTGCTCTTCTTCAGATCTGCGAGCTTCGGCCCAAGGCGCTTTATGTCAGCTCCAATGTCCTTCGCGGCATGATAGACTTCATTCGGTTGATAGTCTTGGGCCAGCAATCCGCGCCAGTAGGTCTCGACCGCGTTTGACGTTGTAGCCCAGTGCCAATAGGCGACCATGTTCGCGCCTGACGCGAGATGGCTAAAGGCTTGCAGCCGCAGTTGGCCGGGATAGGGTGTCCATTGTACCCATCCTTGCGCCTCGGTCTCCATAACGTAGTAGTTCGCGCCGCCTTTGAGCGAGCGAGCGAGGTCGCCGCCGAAGGCAATCTCCACGCCTGTCAGGTCATCTTGAGTCGGGTGGTAGATGTCCATGCCGGCAACGTCGAGCGGTCGGGCTGCTTTCCAATGGTTGACCTCGGGCTGAATACCGTAAGAGGTTTTCAGCCAGCCCAGGTCAAAGTTCTGAGTGATGAACTGATCCTGGCGTGCATGCTTGCGAACGAGTTCCGTTTGCCACGCCAGAAAATCCGTTACGAGATCTCTTTGAAATTCGGCGAAGGCGTTTTTGACGCTCGCGTTCATTGTTCCGGTTGTCGAAGGAAAATCTTCCCACCGGTTAACCCGATTGCTCCAGTAATCGAGACCCCAGGCTTTGTTCAATTTATCGAGGCTGCCCCATTTTTCCTGCAGCGCCTTCACGAATGCAGCCTGCACGTTCGATCCCGCCGTGTCGTATGGCTTCGTTTCGTTATCGACCTGATAGCCGATCACCGCCGGATGTTGAGCAACATGGGCGATCAGATTCTCGATGACCCGCTTAGCCGCTGCGCGATAGTGCGGGTTCGTAATGTCCATGTTCTGACGAACGCCGAACCTGGCCTGCCCCTCCGGTCTCGTCACCAACACATCCGGATGCTGACGGGCGAGCCAAGTTGGGATTGCATATGTCGGCGTGCCGACGATGACTTTGATGCCATATCTCTGGGCCGCTGAAAGCATGCGATCGACATGGCTGAAATTGAAGATGCCCGGCTGCGGTTCAAGCGTTCCCCACGTCGATTCGGCGATCCGAACGACCGTGATGTTCGCCTCTTTCATCAGCCGGAAGTCTTCATCGATGCGATCGGCGGGCGTGTATTCATCATAATACGCCACCCCGTAAAGAATCGACTGCGGTGTGCGATCGGGATGTTGCGTTTGGGCTTGTACGAAGGACGGGCAATACCAGGTCGCAGCGAAAGCGGAGATGGCGACAAGCCTCGACAGCTTTAACTTGGTTATCCGATTCCAGTTTTTCCGCATTTCCTGCATTCCCTAGTCGAGGCTTGCATTACATCGTTCGACACGATCACCGCGCCCGCACCGTCTTCCAGCAGCGTCCGCCGGCTGATGGCCAAGCGCGGCGGCGCTTGTTTCCGCTCACGCGACCTGCCGTGCGATGCATCCGGGGACGGTGCAGCGCGAACGTGACCGCTCGTTTTCATTTATGCAACCTCGATCTCTCCTGTGGAATCGAGTCCCGAAAATGACGCTGCCCAGGGCTGTGCCGACCGGCGGACGCTGGGGGAGAACAATGGCTTAAGGAATGAAAGGCGACGGACGAAATCCTGCGCAATGCCAGGAAGGCTGCTCGCACTCGGCCGTTCGCGCCGCCCCTGTCTGCCATTCCTAACGGAGTTCCTGCTGCATTTTTTGACCCGGGGGTCGCTGACGGTAACACCAAGTTTGATCATGACGTCCGCCAGTGGGGCGTACGCGCCATCCCCCAGGCGAGGGGACGGAGCACCGCCTGCTCGCTTGCTCCCGGCCCGGCGATGCCCGAAAGCAGGCGCCGTTGCCCACCCTCGTCAGGATGCCAATGTCGTCTCGTTCCACTCTCATCAGCAATGCGGGGGCGGTGATCGCCGCGCAGGGGATGCGCGGGCTCAGTTTGCGGGCGGTGGCGGAGCGGGCGGGGATTTCGCTGGGTTCGCTCAACTATCAGATCGGCGATCGCGCGGCGCTGGTCGAGGCGGTGATCGCGGATGGGTGCGAGACGCTGGCCGCTTGGCATGATGGCTGGCTGGCGCGGCTGGCGGGCGTGGCGCTCGACGAACCGGCGGTGCTCGCCAGCATCATCCTCGCCTATTTGGAGGATGCCGCCGCGCAGCAGCCGCACCTCGCCATCAGCCTCGCCGAACTGCTCGTCTGGGCGGGGCAACAGCCGGGCGGGGTGGCCGGGTTCGCGCCGGTCGTCGCCGAGCATGACCGGTTCTGGACGGCGGCGCTCGGCGATCATCCCGATGGTGCGCGGCTGGCGGCGGCGATCGGCGGCTATTGCCGCGACGAGATCGTCTTCACGCTCGCGCTGCGCCACCTGCCCGAATATCGGCTGCTGCGCGACGCCACGGTCGCGCGGCTGGCGGCGGGGTTCGCGCCCACCGGCCCGTTTCGCGACGATGCGCTGTTCGACCGGCTCGTCGCAGCGGCGGCGGGGCCGGCGGCGGGCGTGTCCGCAGCGCCCGAACTGGCCACCGAGAAGCGCGCGGCGATCGCCGGCTGGGCGGCGGACGTGATCGAGGCGCAGGGCGTCGCGGCGCTCACCCACCGCGCGGTGGCGGCGGTGGGCAAGGTTTCCGCCTCCACCATCGTCCATCATTTCGGCCCGAAGGATGAGCTGCTGCGCGCCGGGCTGGAGGCGCAGTATCGCCGCATGACCGGCGCCTTCGCCGCCGCCGCCGACCATCATCGCGATGTCGATGCCGCGCGGAGCGGCCGCGTCGTGCTGTGGCTGACGCACATCGTCGCGCTGGAGGCGGTGCGCGACCCCACCTTCATCCCCTATGCCATCGATATGCGCCGGCGGCGTTCGGAGAATGTCCGCGCGATGATCAGCAGGGCGATCTCGGGCGGCCCCGATCTCGACCGCGCCGCGATCCAGGCTGCGGTGATCGCCGCGCTGGGCGTCGTGCTCGATGACGATGCGCTGGGCCGCGACGGCTGGGCGCGCTCCGCCGCGTTCCAGCAGCGCATCGCGTTGCGCCAGCGGTGATTTGAACAAGTGATCTAATTTCGGCCTTTATAACGGGGAAGATATCGAACAATCGTCTTAATCCTGTAACAGGCCGGCCGTAGGTGGCCCTCATCTCGATGGGGGAGCCGTATTCCATGTTTCGTTCGCAGACAGTTTCGCTGGTCCCGTGCCTGACGGCGCTGGGGCTGATCCTTGCCGCCACGCCGGCGTTCGCGCAGACCGCGCCCGCGCCGGAGGACGCGGCCGCCTCGGCCGACGAGGGCGGCGACATCATCGTCACCGGCACCGCGCGCGCGCAGCGCAAGTTCGATGTTTCCTACGCGGTCACCAGCCTCTCGCAGGACGATATCAAGACGCTGGCGCCGCTGAGCTTCGCCGACCTGTTCAACCAGATCCCCGGCCTCCAGGCCGAATCCACCGGCGGCGAGGTGCAGAACAATTATCGCGTGCGCGGCATCCCCAGCGATAGCGGCTTCTCGACCTTCCAGCAGGACGGGCTGACGCTCTACCACGACAATGACGGCATCTTCTTCAAGGGCGACGTGCTCAACCGGCTCGACCTGATGACCGAGACGGTGGAGGTCGTGCGCGGCGGCCCGGCGCCGATCTTCGCGAGCAACGCCGCCGCGGTGTTCAACCAGATCACCAGGCGCGGCACCGATACGCCGCACGGCGCGGTGCAGGTGACGGTGGGCGATACCGATCTCTACCGGCTGGATGCCTATGCCTCCGGTCCGCTCGGCGCGCGCACCTATTTCGCGGCGGGCGGCTTCATCCGCTATCACGAAGGCTATCGCGACAACGGCTTCCCCGGCGACAAGGGCGGCCAGTTCCGCGCCAACATCGTCCATGAATTCGACAATGGCGAGATCCGCCTGCACGGCACCTATCTCAACGACCAGAACGTCTTCTACCTGCCGATCCCGCTCGCCGATCCGCGCAACCCCTCGGTCTCGCTCGATCCCTTCATCGATTATTTCAAGGGCACGCTGAACACCCCCAGCCTGCGCAACGCGCGGATGCTGTTCGGGGACGGCGCCGGCGGGGTGGGCGTCGACGATCGCGATCTCGGCGACCAGCGCCGCACCCGCTTCTTCAACATCGGCCTCGATTATGAAGGCGAATTCGGCGACTGGCTGATCGCGGCCAAACTCAGCCACACCAAGGGCAAGGTCGATCTCGACGCGCTCTATTCCACCACCAACCCGGCGGATGCGGATGTGTTCGCCGCAGGCTATCTCACCGCCGCGCAGGCGGCGTTCGGGCCGGTCGCGTCGCTGCGCTATGCGGTGGGCGGCACCAACGGTGCCACGCCCTATGATCCCGATGCGGCATCGGGCCTCGTCATCACCGGCCAGTATCGCGCGGCGACGGGCGATTTCGCCTCCACCCAGGGCGATCTGCGCGTCACCCGCAGCATCCGCACCGGCTTCGGTACGCACGACGTGGCGGTCGGCCTCTATGGCTCCGCCTACGGCACCGATTTCGCCACCCGCTACCAGGATTATCTGCTCGAGGTGGCGGGCCAGCCGCGCACCCTCGATCTGATCGCCTATTCCGCCGCCGGCACCGCGCTCGGCTCGGTCACCGACAATGGCGTGCTGCGCTATGGCACCACCGCGATCGGCGGCAAGTCGGAGATCACGATGTACGCGCTCTATGCCAATGACAATTGGCAACTGAGCGACCGGCTGCGCATCGATGCCGGCATCCGGCACGAACGCTACAGCTTCGGCGGGTTCAGCCGCGGTTCGGTGGCGGTCAATCTCGGCAATGCGAAGACACTTGCGGACGATGCGACGCGCACCTTCGCCGCCAATGCCACCCGCGTCGACTTCGATCTCGACGCCACCAACTGGACGGTGGGCGCCAATTTCGACCTCACCCGCCGGCTGGGCTTCTATGGCCGCGTCTCGCGCGCGTCGCAGATGCCGAGCGAGCTGACGGTGATCCTCGGCAGCAAGCCGGTGGTGAACCGGGCCAACCAGTATGAGGCGGGGGTGAAGGTGGATCTGCCGCGCTTCTCGCTCTACCTCACCGGCTTCTACACCAAGTTCGATCCCTACAACGCGTCGTTCATCGCCTATAATCCCGCGACCGGCCGCAACGACCAGACCTTGACCTTCATCGGCTCCGCCGAGACCAAGGGCGTGGAGATCGACGCCACCGTGCGGCCGTTCGACTGGTTCTCGCTGGCGGGCAGCTTCACGATCAGCGATCCCACCATCTCCAACCTCGTCAACGAGTTCGGCGCGGATGCGGCGGCGGTGGAGGGCAACCAGATCAGCCGCCAGCCCAAGGTCTACGGCAATATCCGCCCGACGGTGCGCTTCGATCTCGGCGAGGCGAAGGTCGCGACCTACCTGCGCTGGAATTATCGCGGCCGCCAATATGTCGACCTGTTCAACCAGACCGCGCTCGCCGCCTATGACACGCTGGGCGCCGGCGTGACCGTTTCGTGGCGCGACTGGGCGTTCCAGGTGGTGGGCGACAACATCACCAACGCGCATGGCGTGACCGAGGGCAATATCCGCGGCGATCTGCTCAACGGCCAGGGCACCGCGGAGGCGGTCTATGGCCGCCCGATCTTCGGCCGCAACGTGCGGTTCGTCGTGACGCGCTCATGGTGAGGCTGATGCGGCGCGTGCTGGGCGCCATGCTGCTGGCGCTCGCCGTGCCGGCGATGGCGCAACTGCCCGACCGCGCGGCGGACCGGGTGCTGGAGGGGCAACTCACCGCCGCGGACGGCGCCACCTATCGCAACCTCGATTTCACCGTGCCGGAAGGAACGGGCCGGCTGGTCATCGCGCTCGCGCATGACGGCGATCCGAAGGCAAGCCTGATCGAACTGGGGCTCGCCGACGCGCAAGGCTTTCGCGGCGCCAGCAGCCGGCGCAGCGAAGTGACCCTCGCGCCGGCCGATGCGACGCCGGGCTATCTGCCCGGCCGTATCGGCGCGGGCGCGTGGCAACTGCGCTTCTCGGTCGGCTTCCTGCCGGCGGGCAAGCCGCTCGGCTGGACGGTGAAACTCTGGTTCATGAAGCCGGGCGAGCGGCTGTCGGCGCGGGTGCCCTCGCGCGGGCCGGGCTGGTATCGCGGCGACCTTCACGTCCATAGCGGGCACAGCGACGGATCCTGCGCCAACCCTGCGGGGGTGACGGTGCCCTGTCCGCTCTATGCGACGATCGCCGGCGCGGCGGCGCGCGCGCTCGATTTCCTGATGCTGACCGAACACAACACCGTCAGCCAGTTGCAGGTGATGCGCGAACTGCAGCCCTTCTTCGACCGCACATTGCTGATCGCGGGGCAGGAGGTGACCACCTTGCACGGCCACATCAATGTGTGGGGGGTGGAGGAGCCGATCGACTATCGCATCGCGCCGGGGCTGCGGACGTTCAACGAGATCGCCGATCGCGTCCATGCGCTCGGCGGGCTGCTATCGATCAACCATCCCGCCGCCCCGACCGGGGTGACCTGCCTGGGCTGTGGCTGGTCGATGCCCGATGTCGATTATGCGCGCGTCGATGCGGTGGAGGCGATCAACGGCGGCATCATCGCCACGGTGGATGGCGGCGACCCCGAGGGCAAGCTGAGCAACCTGCCCTTCTGGCTCGATCGTCTCGCCGCCGGCGACGCGCTGGTCGCGGTGGGCGGCAGCGACAGCCATGACGGCACCGCCGCGCCGGGCACGCCGCTGGCGCTGGGCTATCCGGTGACGGTGGTCCATGCCGAGGGGCTGAGCGAGGCCGCGATCCTCGCCGGCATCAAGGCGGGGCGGGTGTTCGTCGATCTCTCGATGGACCCGGCGAGTCTGCTCGACCTGTCAGTGAGCGACGGGCGCCGCACGGTGGCGATGGGCGGCGTGATCGCGGCGTCGCGCGGCCTGACCGCGCAGGTCCGCATCGCCGCGGCGAAGGGCGCGCGCCTCGAACTGCTCGACGGCGCGACGGTGCTGGCGACGCGGCCGGTTCCGCCGGGGGAGGCGGTACTGACCTTTCCGCTCGCGCTGTCACGCGCCCGCCACGCGATCCGCGCACAGGTGCGCGGTGCCGACGGAAGGATCCTGCTCATCTCCAACGCGGTGCGGATCACCGGGTGAGGGGGCAGTCGCACCAGGCGTAAAGCCTCGTCGGCCGAACACTGGAATGCTGCGCATTCCGCAGATCGTGCTGCGCCCGATCTGCCCCTCACCCAACCCTCTCCCCCAAGGGGAGAGGGCTTTTCGCCCTACGGAACCCACCCATGACCCTCACCCGCCGCACCATGGTCGCCGGCACCGGCCTCCTCACCACCGCCGCCGCGCTTCCGCTGCCCAAACCCGCCCCCGCCAGCACCGACTTCCTCTGGGGCGTCGCCACCGGCGCGCATCAGATCGAGGGCGGCAATATCGCGTCGGACAGCTGGCTGCTCGAACATGTTCGCCCCACGCTCTACCGCGATCCCTCGGGCGATGCCTGCGACTCCTGGCATCGCTATCGCGAGGACATCGACCTTACCGTCGCCATCGGGTGCAACGCGCTGCGGATGAGCGTGGAATGGGCGCGGATCGAGCCCGAGCCGGGGCGCTTCTCGCAGGCGGCGCTCGATCATTATGCGCGGCTGCTCGATCATGCGCGCGCGCGCGGCGTCGCCCCGCTCGTCAACCTCGTCCAATTCTCCTACCCGCGCTGGTTCGCGGCCGCGGGCGGGTTCGAGCGGCCGGAGGCGGCGGAGCGGTTCGCCGCCTATGCCGATCGTGTCGGCCGTGCGCTGGGCGATCGCTTCGCCGCCGCCGCCACCTTCAACGAACCCAATGTCGTGGAGGTCGTGACATGGACGCCGCAGCGCCTGGGCGGCCTTGCCGACCATCCGGAATTCCGCGCGATGAAGGCCGCCGCCGAGCGCGCGACCGGCAGCGCGCATTTCGTCTCGATGCTGACGGGCGATGTCGCGACGATGCAGCCGGTGATGATGCGCGCGCACGCGCTCGCGGTGGAGGCGCTGCGCGCCGGCGCCGGCCGCTATCCGATCGGGGTGACATTGGCGATCAACGAGGAACAGGGCGTGGGCGCGGGGCATCTGGCGGACGCCAAGCGCGACGCGGTCTACCTCCCCTGGCTGCGCACCGCGGCGGCGCATGGCGACTTCATCGGCGTGCAGACCTACACCCGCAACTTCGTCGGCCCCGCCGGCACGTTGCCGCTCGCCCCCGATGCCGATCGTACCCAGGCCGGCTATGAATTCCGCCCCGAGGCGCTGGAGGCGGTGATCGCCTATGTTGCGCGCGTGACCGACAAGCCGATCTACATCACCGAAAACGGCGTCGCCGCCGACGACGACCGCCGCCGCATCCATTTCCTCGACCGCGCCCTCGCCAGCCTCGCCCGCGCGCGTGCCGGCGGCGCCGACGTGCGCGGCTATTTCCACTGGACGCTGCTCGACTGCTTCGAATGGCTCCACGGCTATTCGCGGCAGTTCGGGCTCGTTGCGGTGAACCGGCAGACCTTCAAGCGCACGCCCAAGCCGAGTGCGTGGCATTATGCGCGGTTGATTGGGCAACAGACGGTGTGAACCGGTTCGGCGGAGGGACGCGCCGACATCCTGGTTGCCTCCTCCCCCACACACATCGTCACCCGGCCTTGAGCCGGGATCCCGCTTCTTCTGCTTTACCCAGTCAAGCTGTTGCGCATGCAAGAATCTTGGCCAAAGTGGAACATGGCCTATCGTAAAGTGAAAGAAGAATCGGGATGCAGTCTTAAGTACGGGATGACGGGAGGTTTACAGCGCGCTTCTCTCTGTCGGATTATTGAAGCCTTGCTCGAACGGTATTGAGTCGCGGGCGAACAGGCTTTTGTATATGTCATCGGCATAGCGGTGGGCAAAAGCTTCGCGCTCGGCTTTTGGCCGGGCAAAATAGCGATCCATCAACGCATCGAACGGCTCACCACGCGCGCCGGGCCCTTCCACCTTTTCAAGCCAGTCGAACCAGTGCCCGATCTCGTGCGGCAGCGTTCGATAAAGCTGCGTATTGCGCGCCGAAGCCGGCGTGACGGTGATCCTGTGAGATCTCCCGTCAAAGTCGATCGCGTGCCCATCGGCCCGCAATCGATCGAGTTGTTCATGACTGTCGGGATCGAGCGCGGACGACCAACGCATCGTCATATCCTCGTCGACCGCCTCCAGAATGATCATCGGGCCGGTAGCGATCGTGCGCCGCTGCGCCGTCGAAATCTCACCCCAGTAGATCAGCCGTCCCCACAGCGGATTGAGAATGGATTGCTTTCGCGTCGGCTGACGGAACAGAATCGTGCGGATGCCCACCCAATCCGACGCCGGTATCATGTGGAGAAGGTGCGCAACGTCGTCGACGGTGCAAGGGTGGCGGCACCCACCGCGTATTGCCTCGACGATGAAGCCGACCCGTTGACCCTGAACCACATGCTCTTCGCGCGTATGACGCCCTATTCGATCGAAGGCGGCGTAAAGATCACGGCTCCTGGGCACGACCATGCGGTTATTCTGGCCGTGGCCCTGCTTGGCGGTGCCGATATTCCGGTTTCGTCTCGTGGGATTAAAGCCGGCGCGCATGTGCGGGAGATGCCACCCGACCTTCTGGCTGGCAATATCCGCAATTGCACGTCGACCGCGCTTCTTGCTTGCCGGGGGCGAGGTGGTGGAGCGCGGCTGCAGAAAGCCAGGACATTATTCAACGGGTAAAGCTGGCGCTCGTCACAGCGATTGTGCGAAGCTGATCAATCAATGGAGGAGGTTCCGCATGGGCGCGGAACTGCAGCGTACAGTTTCGGGGACATAATACTAATCTTTCTGGATCTGCACGCCGGTGCCAGTTTCGCCGGGATCAATCTCGATAATTTCATATTGTGTCCCCGAAATAATAATAATTTCATATTGTGTCCCCGAAATAACGCGGGGTGTGGATCGCGGGGGGATTTGGAAGACGTGTCGCGACTTCGAGTGGCGGAATCGCGGTGGTGCCGATGTCAATCGCAACGCGATTGTCGCCCGCTGCAATCTGCCGGAAGGGCGCTGTGATCCATGGATTCCCATTCCCGTACTGAAGATCGGCTGGAGAGTTGAATTGCCCTACATGATGCCCATGGCCGTCAGGCAGGCCTATGAATTGCGCGGCTGGGTTGCCCAGCAAGGCAATCTCTACTTCGACGGACATGGCGGCACGGCCCATCCCCACCTTCATTTGATCATAGAGGCGAGGGGAACGGTCCCGACCGCGCCCGGGCCGAGCGATATTCGCAGCGCGGTGAAGATGCTCGCCTGGAGCGACGGGCAACAGCATAATCATGGTGGGGGGCGCCTGCTGATCCGCGTCGGCGAACCGAATTTCGCTCAGGGGACCGTGAATTTCAATCTGCAGAACGAGGCTTTTCTCTTCGCCAACATGGAGACGCGGCCGCAAAACCTGATGGCGATCATGTCGGGCAATCAATCGAACCAGAATATAAACGAGGAAATGGGCTGGATCTGGTCCTATTTCCAGGGCCGATGACCGGCGAGGGTGCGGCTGCCATGCACCCTCACGCCGCGAACGGTATCTCTTCCACCCGCCGCGGCGTGCCCGGCGGATAGCCCTCCCGATCCTCCGCCACCAGCGCGCCGCGCATCGCATAGGCGAGGTGCGCCCAGAGCCGGTCCCACATCGGCGCGCGCACGCCGGCGCGATAGCCTTGATGCTCGCTCAGCGCGCGGTTGCGCCAGCGATCGGCGATGGCGGGGGCGACCAGCGCGAACAGCATCGTGTCGCCATCGGTCGCATCCACCGAGAGCAACGCCTTGCCGCGCGCCGCGATATGCGCCTCCAGTTCGGCGGTGGCCTGCGCATAGCTGTCCCAGGCACGCGCCCGATAGGCGGCGGCATCGGCATCGGGCACCGCGCCGTCGATCAGCGGCCCGAACAGCGCCTTCGCCGCGGGCGGCAATGTCGCGGGATCGATCACGCCCGCCTCTGCCCACAGCGCGAACAGTTCATAGCTGTATTTGTCCTCCACCGCGGTCAGCTTCTCCTTGCCGTCGAGCAAGGTAACGGTTGCGAGGAAGGCGCGGTGGCGCGGCGGCCAGTCGCCGGCGCTGTAGAAACCGATCGTTTCCTCGTCGGTGGGCGGCGCCGCGAGATAGCGTTCGGCCGCGGCGACGATCGCGGCGTCATCGCCCGAAAAGTCGCGGGCGAAGGCGATGATCGGATCTTCGGTCGGCATGGACACTCCCTGGGTCGCGGCGCCCAGCACCAGCAGCGGCGTGAGCAATAGGGGGGCGGCAATCAGGGCACGGCGGCTGGGCAGCGGTCCGGTCATTGCGATACGGGCCCTCCCGATGCGCCCCGACACCATCATTTCACGGCGTTTTTTGTTCCGTCGAAGGCAGATCCGCGCAACACCCGGGCGTCGGGACGTGCGGTGCGCGCGCCGCTTGCCGCTTCGGCAATGCCCCTTACATCGGCGCGAACCGCAACATCGGTCGAGCGCGTGCCGCCGTCGCGGGCCTAATTGGAGGCGCCACGGAGGAACAGGAACGATGAAGGCGGCGCTCCGGAACTATCATGCCCGGATGCAGCGGGTGCTGGATCATATCGACCGGCATCTCGACGACGATCTCGGGCTCGATGCGCTGAGCGCGGTCGCGGCATTTTCGAAATATCATTTCCACCGGCAGTTCGCGGCGACCTTCGGGCTGTCCGTGCATCGCTATGTCCAGCTCGCCCGCATGAAGCGTGCTTCGTACCGGCTGGCCTATCGCGATGCGCAGAGCGTCACCGCGGTCGCGATGGATGCCGGTTATGACGCGCCCGACGCCTTCGCCCGCGCCTTTCGCCAACGCTTCGGGCAATCGCCCTCGGCGTTCCGGAAGGGACCGGGCTGGGAACCGTGGCTTGCGGCCTTCGGGCCTCTCGACGATGCGAGGAGCAAGCTTGTGCAGACGACCTATACACCCGACGACGTGACGATCCGTGAGGTTGCCCCAACGCGGGTGGCGATCATGGCGCATCGCGGCGCCCCCGCCGGCCTCGGCGCCACGATCCGGCGCTTCATTGCCTGGCGCAAGGCCGCGGGGCTGCATCCCGCGACGCACCCCACCTACACAATCTGGCGATCCGAACCGCGCCCGGCATCGCCGGCGGATTACAGCATCGACCTGTGCGTCGGCACCGACCGGCCGGTCGCCGACGCACAGGTCGATGAAGGGGCCGGGGGCGGTACGGTTCGCCTCGGCAACATCCCGGGCGGGCGCTGTGCGGTGCTGCGCGTCGTCGGCCACACCGACAATCTGGAGCCCGCCGCGCGCTATCTCTACCGCGAATGGCTGCCTGCGAGCGGCGAGGAAGCGCGCGACTTCCCGCTCTATTGCCAGCGCCTCAGCCTGTTCCCGGATGTGCCGGAGCATGAGGCGGTGGCGGACCTGTTCCTGCCGCTGGAATAGGGAGGGGGCCTCAAGCCCCCGGCATCACCCCGGCCGGTGAAGCGCGCACAGCTTGTTGCCGTCGGGATCGCGGACATAGCCCAGGTGGAGCGGGCCGAGCGCGCCGCCCTCGCGCAGGCCGGGGGGATTCTCGGTCGCGCTGCCGCCATGCGCGAGCGCGGCGTCGTGGAACGCCTGCACCTGTTCCGGCGACGCGCATCTGAAGCCGATCGTGCCGCCATTGGCGCAGCAGGCGGGCTCACCGTTGATCGGCTCGGACACGCAGAACATGCTGCCGTCATGCGCGTAGAACAGCCGCGCATGCCCGCTCGCGGCGACATGGCGGAAGGGCTCGCCGGCGAACCCCAGCGTGCCGAGCACGGCATCGTAGAAATGTTTCGAGCGGTCGAGATCGTTGGATCCGACCATGACATGGCTGAACATGATGTGCCTCCCTGGATGCGCCCAGCATGCGGCTGGAACCGGCGTCGCGCAACCATCCCGCGCAACCGCCGCGGCGGTCACTCCGGCGGCGGTGCCGGGCAATAGCGGGCGAGGAATTCAGGATGGGTCGGCATTGTGGCGACGATGCCGGCGATCTCGCCGCGCGTGCGATCGAGGAAGTCGCGCAGCGCATCCTCGGGCATCATCTCGGCGAGGCGGTGATAGCCGCGCGGCGCAAAACGCTGGCCGAGCAGCACGGAAGACCAGCTCTCGATGCGGAACAGCTCATGGTCGAGCTGGTAGGCGCGGGCGTCCTCGCGCCACAGCGCCAGCCGCGCCTGCAGCGAATCGGGGATCTCCATCGTCCGCGCGCGGCGCCAGAAGGCGGAGTCGTCGCGCTCGGTGACGTGATAATGGAGGATGATGAAGTCGCGGATGCATTCGAATTCCAGGCGCGACTTCTCGTTGAAGCGCCGCACCAGCCCCGGGCTGCAGCCGTTGAACGGGAAATCCTCGATCAGCCGGGTCACGCCCGCCATCATCAGGTGGATGCTGGTCGATTCCAGCGGCTCGATGAAGCCGCCCGCCAGCCCCAGCGCGATGCAGTTGCGAGACCAGCTGTCGACGCGCATGCCCGTCTTGAAGCGCAGCAGCCAGGGTTCGACGAGCGGCTCGCCGGCGATCTCCGCGAGCAGCTTCGCGCGCGCCTCGTCGTCGGACATGAATTCGTTGCAGAAGACCAGGCCGTTGCCCTCGCGATGCTGCAGCGGGATGCGCCAGCGCCAGCCCGCCTCATGCGCGATCGCCGAGGTATAGGGCTGCGGCGGCCGGACGGAGCGCGATTGCACCGCCACCGCGCTGTTGGTGGTGATCCAGCGCCCCCAATCCTCGAACGGCACGCCCAGCGCCTCGCCCAGGATCAGCGAGCGGAAGCCGGTGCAGTCGATGAACAGGTCGGCCTCGATCCGCTCGCCGCTATCCAGCACGATCGCGTCGACGAAGCCGCTTTCGGGGTGAAGCTCGACTGCGCGGATCTTGCCCTCCACGCGGCGTACCCCGGCGGGCTCGGCCAGCCCGCGCAGGAAGCGGGCGTAGCGCGTCGCATCGACATGATAGGCGTAGCCGAGGTTGGGCGCGGCATCGAGCGCGATGCGGTTCGCCTCCCCCGCCATATGTTCCAGGCAATATTCGCCGAGGTCGCCGCCGAAGCCGCGCGCCCGCGCGTGCAGCCAGAAATGATGGAACGGCGCCATCCACGATGCGCGCCGGCCGATGATGCCGAACGGGTGGATATAGCGGTCGCCGATCCGGCCCCAATTCTCGAATTCGATGCCCAGCTTGAACGTCGCCTGCGCGGCGGACATGAACACATCTTCCTTGATCCGCAGCAGATCGTGGAAACCCTTGAAGGTGGGCACGGTCGATTCGCCGACGCCGACCGTCGAGATCTCGTCCGATTCGACCAGGGTGACGTCGAGCAGCGGCCCCAGATGCCGCACCAGCGCGGTCGCGGTCACCCAGCCGGCGGTGCCGCCGCCGGCGACGACGACCCGTTTCACCACCCGGTCCGACGTGGGATCCTGCTGCATGCGCACTCCTTGCGATGGCGGCCTGGCGCCGCCCGGTTGACCTTGAGGAGGGGAAGGGGCGCCCTCAGATCGCGCCGTCGCCTGGACCGCGGCGCCGGTCTGCGGCGACTCGTTCGCGGCCCGCCCCGCCAGTCGGCGGGAATACTCCGTCCCACGTCGCTCGCATGTGCACCCTTCTCCTGCGGCCGCCGGCGCATCGTGGATAGCGCGCTCATTCCGGCACCGGCGCAAAGAGCCCGTTCGGCACCGCGCGGGCAAGCGGATTCTGCCGGGTGCGGGCGGGCGGCCGTGCGATTTTTGGCGATCTCCGCATGCCTGTTGCGAGGAGGGCACAGGATAGGGGCGAAGATATGTGGTTGCGTTACCAGCCGGGGGCGGCGGGGATCGCGGCCGGCGGTCGTCGGGGCGTTCCTACGCCGCCTCCCTACGCCGCCTCGGCCATCCGCGCCCGCGCCGCGCAGACATCGGCGAAATTGGCCTCCGCCCATTCGACCAGCCCCAGCAGCGGCGTGGCGAAGCTGCGGCCCAGCGGGGTCAGCGAGTAGGTGACGCTGGGCGGCACCGTCGGCTGCACGTCGCGGTGGACGAAGCCGTCGGTCTCCAGCGTGCGCAGGGTCTGCGTCAGCATGCGTTTGGAGATGTCGGGCACCGCGCGGGCGAGGGCACTGAAGCGTTGCGGGCCGCTGGCCAGGTTTGCCAGCAGCAATGTCGACCAGCGATCGCCGATGCGGTCGAGCAGGTTGCGGACCGGGCATCGCGTTTCGTCGAACGCTGCCGCCTGCCAGGCCTGGAATTTGGCGCCGAGCGCCTCGGCTGCATCGCGCATGGTTCCTCCGCGGTAACCTGGTGACGGCAAAGTGCCGTCTTTCGGGGTCGATCATCGGTCTCTATCTGAGACCAGGTTGAAAATCGAGACCGGAGTTCGATCATGTCCGCCACCGCCCCCCGCTTCGTCGTCACCGCCGCTGGCGGACAACTTGGCCGCCTCGTCGTCGCCGCGCTTGCCGCGCGCGTCGGCGCTGCGCAGGTCGCCGCCGTCGTCCGCGATCCCGCCGCCGCCGCGGCGCTGTTTCCCGAGGGCGTCGTCATCCGCCACGGCGATTATGATCGGCCGGAGACGCTCGATGCCGCCTTTGCCGGCGCCGAGCGCCTGCTGCTGATCTCCTCCAACGCGGTCGGCGCCCGCGTGCCGCAGCACCGCAACGCGATCGAGGCGGCGGCGCGCGCCGGCATCGCCCGCATCGCCTATACCAGCCTGCTCCACGCCGATCGCTCGGCGCTGGGGCTGGCGGGCGAGCATCGCGAGACCGAGGCGCTGATCGCGGCGAGCGGCATCGCCTACTCGCTGCTGCGCAACGGCTGGTACAGCGAGAATTATGCCGCCTCGATCGCCCCTGCGCTCCAGCATGGCGCCTTCATCGGCAGTGCGGGCACGGGGCAGATCTCCGGCGCGGCGCGCCTCGACTATGCCGAGGCCGCGGCGATCGCTCTGGTCGAGGATGCGGGCGCGGCCATGATCCACGAACTGGCGGGCGACACCGCCTTCACGCTGGCCGGTTTCGCCGCAGAACTCTCGCGGCAGGCGGGGCGTGAGATTCCCTATGTCGACATGCCCGAGGCCGCCTATCGCACCGCGCTGGTCGGCGCGGGCCTGCCCGAACCCTTCGCGGCGCTGATCGCGGATTCGGATGCCGCCGCGGCCAATGGCGCGCTGTTCGACGGATCGGGGGCGCTGGGCCGCCTGATCGGCCGGCCGACCACGCCCGTCGCCGAGACGATCGCGGCGGCGCTGAAGGGGTAAGCAAGGCGCGCGCCGCGCGTCTCGGCGCGGCGCGCGCGGATGGCCGGATCCCACAGGATCGGGGTATGGCGCGGCAGGGCTGCCAGCCGATCGCGCGGCGGGTTCAGCCCTGCGAATGCACCCGGCCCGGGCGTCCGTCGCGCGTCGGGCCGCGGTACCGCTTGCGCCGTCAGACCGTGACCCGGTCCAAAATGTCGTAGTAGGCGTGGAGGTCGAGCCATTCGATGCCCGAGACGACTTTGCCATCCTTCATGGTCATGATGTACATATAGCCGTTCCGGTACGGTTTGCCGTCGAGGGCGCGACTGCGACTGTCGATCTGGGCGAACACCTTGTCGCCATCGGCCCACACGCCCCTGGTGGTGATCGCCAGCGGTTCGGCAAACCGCGCGAACAAGGCGTCTTCCGCATTGTCGAACAGGTCCTTCATGCCATGATAGGTCCGGGCGACCGGACCGTTACCGGCGATCGTCCATTCGACGTCGGGCGCGAAGATCGCTTCGAAAAATTTGGGGAAATCGGCGGAGGCTTGGTCGAGCGCCCCGGTGACGGTTTGCAGATTGGCCTGTTCTTCGGGGGTGTAGGACATGATTGCCTTTCTCCTCGCGGGGACGCAGTTTCGATGAAACATGATCATTAACTATACCGATCGTTCCATAAATGATTAGATATACCGATCGTTCCATAAATCGACCCCGTGCGGGGCGATCGTGACGGACGATCGTGAATCCGCGGCCATCGGGGACGCGGCGGCGCCGGCCGGGGGCGGCCTCCGCGGCCGTCCCCGCCAGTTCGATCGCGACGCCGCGCTGGTGGCCGCGATGCGGGTGTTCTGGCGACACGGCTATGCGGGCGCCAGCATCGGGACGCTGCTCGAGGCGATGGGCATCAGCCGCGCAACCCTGTACGCATCGTTCGGCGACAAGGAGGATCTGTTCCGCAAGGTCATGGACCTCTACGAACGGGAGAAGACCGCCTATATGGTCGACGCGCTGGAGCAACCGTCCGGACGCGGCGTCGCGAGGCATCTGCTGTACGGCACGATCGCGTTACAGACCAACACCGCCGATCCGAAAGGAAGCATGGGCATCGTCCATTCGCTGAGCCATGCGCCGGGCGACGAGGCCATCCGGGAATTCGTCATGCAGCGCGGCCGGTATTGGCGCGACGCGTTGATCGCGCGTTTCGAGCAGGCGGCGCGCGACGGCGACTTTCCGGCGTCGATCGCGCCGCGCGATCTGGCGCTGACCCTGAAAGCGACGACGGACGGGTTGCTGGTGGCGGCCGCGACCGGGGTGGACGAATCCCAGTTGCGCGGCATCGCCGACACTTTCCTCGAACTTTGGCCCGGACGGTGAGGCATGGGTTCGGCGGATGAAGCGCCTTCCGGGATGCATGCCCCGCCGCGCCGTGCGCGTCGATCGCCGGCAACCGGCGTTCAGGTGCCGAACCGGGCGCGACGGGGGAATGGAACTCGTCCGCAGCATCTTTGAGCTGCCGGATGCCTGTGTGCGCATGCGACGATGGCGGCATCATCCCTGATCCCGCCGCGTGTTTTGAAAAGGCCTAAGGCCGGGGAGCGGGGCGACGGCAGCTTTTCTCTATCTCGTGCCAAGGGCTGCCAGTCCGGTTTGTTCCGCTTTCAGACATCGGTCGGCGCCAAGATGGCGGCCCGGAAGCGTCGGAAAGTGGTGGTAAGCGGTCATTTGCGGCAATCGATCCTTCGCCTATGATTGCGGCGTGATCACCGATCTCCTCATCGACGGTATGCTGTCAGGCACGGGCGTCCGAGACGCTGTGAATGGCGGCTACCTCCAACCCGCCGCTATCGAACTTTCAGCTTCGTTGGTGTCCGACCTTTCTGATTGGCAACGAAAATATGAGGACGCGCATTTCGCTGGCTTCCCGGAGAATGCAGTAACGGTCTTGGACGAAGAGGGTCTCACGCTCCTATCTAGGGTTCAGGCCGAACGGCCAGACAAAAGCGTGGGTTACTTCTCAAATGGCAGAATGACGCGATTGGCCTAGATGTTTGGTCCCGGGATTTGGTGGGTCGGATTTGACGTAAAGCGGTGTGGCTCTTTGAGCCACGTTTTGCAGATAGCTTCGTAGGGTGTGAGGCCCTTGAGGGTCTTGAGCCTGCGGCCGAAGTTGTAGGCGGCGACAAAGTCGCCAAGATGCTGCCTGAGCTGGTCATGATTGTCGTAGTGGTAGCGTTTGACGGTGGCTTCCTTGATGGTGCGGTTCATCCGTTCGACCTGCCCGTTGGTCCAAGGATGACGCGGCTTAGTGAGCCGATGATCGATGTCGTTCTGCGCGCAGGCGAGCGCGAAGGAGTGGCAGCGGAACCGTTCGCCAGCCGTGATCGCGAGCTTGACCTCTTCGACTGCGGAGCCCGGATACTTCGGATCAGTGAAGTGGATGCCGTTGTCGGTGAGCACGGTGTGCACTTTGTACGGGACAGCGGCGATGAGGTGCCGAAGGAAGTCGGCTGCGACCCTCGTGGTGGCCTTTTCATGCAGTTCAACGAAAACAAACTTCGAGGTCCGGTCGATCGCGACGAGCAGGTAGAGCCTGCCTTCCTCGGTACGAACTTCGGCGATGTCGATATGGAAATAGCCGATCGGGTAGCTCTTGAACTTGCGCTTATTGGGCGCATCGCCCTCGATCGTGGGAAGCCGCGAGATGCCGTGGCGCTGGAGGCATCGGTGCAGCGACGAGCGCGTCAGGTGCGGGATGGTGGCCTGCAAGGCATACAGGCAGTCGTCCAGCGGTAGTAGCGTATGTCGGCGGAAGGCGACAATCACCGCCTCGTCCTCGACCGACAGCACGGACGATCTGGCGACCTTCGGTCCGGTCGGCAGATCGGCTGTGGAGGTTCGCTTCTTCCACTTGACGACCGTCTTCTGGTTGATGCCGTGCCGCTTCGCCAGCGCCCTCAGGCTCGCTTGACTACGCTGTATCGCTCGACGGACTGCCTCAGTCGTTGTGGCGCTCCCGTGGAGTACCTGGCCCATAGCGCTTCCTTCCAGCTGCCGGTGAATAATGCACCATCAAAGCCTGGGATCAAACATCTAGGCCTTCGTCTATCTGGCCGTCGTCCTGGATGCCCATTCGCGCAAGGTGGTCGGCTGGGCCCTGGAGGATCACCTGCGGGCAACGCTCGCCATCGCCGCGCTCGACATGGCGCTGAACGACCGATGCCCTCCAGCCGGCAGTCTGATCCATCATTCCGATCGCGGCGTGCAATACGCCTGCACCGACTATGTCAGCCGTCTCGACGACCATCGCATCCAGATCAGCATGAGAGCGACCGGCAATCCCTATCACAACGCCAAGGCCGAGAGCTTCATGAAGACCCTCAAGCACGAGGAGATCGATGCCAGCTCATACGCCACCATCGAGCAGGCCCGTGCCGACATGATCGTGTCCCACCGGGTGGTGTAGGTTCGCCGGCGTTGTGACGGCGATCTCCGGCGAGGCCGGATTGATCAGGCAGCCACGGCGGGCATGCTGACAAGAGGATTATCGCTGAACGGAGCGACGCTTTCCAGCGTCATGTACCGGGCGCGCTGTACAGCCCACTCGTCGTTCTGTTCGAGCAGGATGGCACCGACAAGGCGAGTGATGGCGTCCTCGTTCGGGAAGATGCCGACGACGTTGGTGCGCCGCTTGATCTCGCCGTTGAGCCGCTCGATGGGATTGGTCGAGTGCAGCTTGGCGCGATGCTGCGGCGGGAAAGTCATGTAGGCGAGCACGTCCTGCTCGGTGTCATCCATGAAGGTGGCGAGCTTGGGCACGGTTGGCCGCAGTTGGTCGGCGACCTTGCGCCACTGGGCGCTGGCGGTTTCGGCGGTCTCCTGGGCGAAGGCGGTGGCGATGAACGCCGACACCACCCTGCGCCCGCTCTTGCCGGCATGGGCCAGGGCGTTGCGGGCGAAGTGGACGCGGCAGCGTTGCCAAGTCGCGTTGAACAGCTTGGAGACCGACGCCTTGATGCCCTCATGGGCATCGGAGACGACGAGCTTGACGCCACGCAGGCCGCGTCGCGCAAGGCTGCGCAGGAAGGCCGTCCAGAACACCTCGGCTTCGGACGAGCCGATCGCCATGCCAAGGACTTCGCGCCGGCCGTCGCCGTTGACACCGACCGCGATGATCACCGCGACCGAGACGATCCGCCCGGCCTGACGGACCTTGAGATAGGTGGCGTCGATCCAGAGATAGGGCCAGTCGCCCTCGATCGGCCGGTCGAGGAAGGCCTTCACCCGATCGTCGATCTCTTCGCACAGCCGGCTGACCTGGCTCCTGGAGATGCCGCTCATCCCCATCGCTTTCACCAGATCGTCGACCGAGCGCGTCGAGATCCCTCCGCCTGCTTTCCAACGATGCTACGCATCGCCGGAACCTTGGCAGGCTCCGCCCTGGATATAGGCTTCCTGGATCACCGCGGTCAGCGCCTTCTCGGCCATCCGTCGCGGCTCGAGGAAGCCGGGGAAATAGCTGCCCTTGCGCAGCTTGGGGATGCGCAGCTCGACGGTGCCGGCGCGGGTCTCCCAATCGCGCTCGCGGTAGCCGTTGCGTTGGGCGAGACGTTCCGTGCTCTTCTCGCCATAGCCGGCACCTGTCAGCCCGCTTACCTCCAGATCCATCAGCCGCTGGGCCGCAAAGCCGATCATCTCGCGCAGGAAGTCGGCATCCGCGCTCTTCCCCAGCAGCGCCTGAACGTTCATCTTGTCGTCGGTCATCGGGATCTCCGTCGGTTCGAGTGTCGCAACCCAAACCTATCCGAAGATCACCGATGGCCACCCGCAAAGCTGACCGGCTGCTACAGCGCTGTTCGCAAGCGCGCAGCCGGTCAGCTTTGCTACCGACGAGCTACACCACCAACTGGGACACGATCGCCGACATCGGCGCCTTCATCGAAAACATCTACAACCGGAAGCGACTGCACTCGGCCCTGGGCTACACCCCGCCGGCCGAGTTCGAGCGCCGGTGCAAGACACGCCAACTCCCGCAAACCCTACGAGACCCTGTCACCTGAACTTCTATGTCTCAATGGAGGGTTGCACTCCTGGAGTGCCCCCGATCGATGAGACACGACAATTAGGGACAGCGATTTGCCGTCACGGCCAAGGGCTGCTGCGCAGCAGCCCTTGGCGAGATATGTTCATACTCATCGGGAGATCTGTAGGCCAAGGCGGAGTGGAGCCGCTGGCGATTGTAAATCTCCTCGAGGAATGAGCCGATGTGTTTCGCGGCATCGGCGAGGTCGCGATAGTCGGCGCCGTTCACCTCCTCCTGCTTGAGCGTCTTCATGAAGCTCTCGGCCATGGCATTGTCATAGGGGCATCCAACCCGGCTCATGCTCGGCAGGATGCCGGCCGCCTCCAGCCGGGCGATGTAATCGCCGCAGGCATATTGGATGCCGCGATCCGAATGGTGGACGAGGCCACCCGCCACAACGGGGCGCCGTTCCAACGCCATCGTCAGCGCATCGAGCGCCAGTTCGGCGCGCAGATGATCCGCCATCGCCCAACCGACCACCTTGCGGCTGAACGCGTCGAGGATGACCGCCAGATAGACGAACGCCTCGGCCAGGCGGACATAGGTGATGTCCGCAACCCACAACTGGTTGACCTCGCTCGGATCGAGGTGGCGCGCCAGATTGGGCCATATCCGCCAGCCATGGCGCGAGTCCGTCGTCGCCGGCCGGAAGATCGGCTTTCTCACGCACAGCAGATTATCCTCCCGCATCAGCTGCTGCACCCGCTTGTGGTTGATGTGCCAGCCGTCGCGCTTCAGCAGCGCCGTGATCCGCCGATAGCCATAATGCCGGTTCGCCACGCACAGCCGCTGAAGCTGGTCGCGCAGCGCCGTCTCTTCCTGCTTCGGCGCATGGTCCTGCCATCGTCGATAGAAGGCTGCCCGGTTCACTTCGCCCAAACGACACAACCGCTCCACCGACAGCGCCGATCCAGAGCCTTGCAGACCCGTCATCGCCTGGATCTGGGCGATGACCCCGTCACGCCACCGCCGTCGCTCGGCGGGGGTGACGCCTCGATGCGCTGCAAGGCACCCTTGAAAAAATCCAGCGCCACCTGCTGCTCGCCGACCTTGCGCTCCAACTCGGCGATCTGGCGGCGAGCCTCGGCAAGATCGCGTGCCCGTGCCGCCGGCCCACGCGCCAGCGCCATCGCCGCTTTCTCTGCCCGCTTCGGCCGGCCGGGGCCGTCCCGAAGTGCCTCCTCCCCGCCATCGCGAAACGCGTCGCGCCAGCGGTACAATATCGTGCGCTTGACGCCCAACTCTCGCGACAACGCCGTCCCGCTCTCGCCGGCCACCATCCGCCGGACAACCTCAAGCTTGAACGCCCGGCCAAATCTTCGTCGAACAACCTTGGACATGCTGCCCTCCCCATAGGGCCGTCCCTTATTTCACTGTCTCAATCTAGGGGGGGCACTCCACTCCAGCACTCCAGTTGTGTCCCCGAAATTCCGTGTCCTCAAAACTCCCAGGCTCAGGGCTGCGCCAGCGCCCGGTCGATCTCGCCGCGTACGAACGTCACCCGGTCCGCGACGGGGGCGAGCGGCAGGGGGAGGATGTGGTAGCCGGCGGTTTCGTAGGCGGTGACCATGGCGGCGGCGGTCGCCTCGGCTTCGGCGGTGGACTGGCGGCGTTCGGTGTCGGCCGCGTAGATTTCCGGCCAGAAGGGCGCGAGGAAGATGGTGGGGTTGTAGCGATAGAGTGCGGCGGCGCGGTGCATGTGGGGAGGCACGGGCAGGCCGCATAGCGTGAGATAGCCGATCACGTCGGGAACGCCGCGATCGAAGACGACCGGGCCGGCATGCGCCTGCGCCTCGGCGTGCGAGCGCAATTCCCAGCCCAGCATCCGTTCGGCGAAGGCCGCGCGATCGGCCCAGGGCAGCGCGGTGCCGCCGATCGCCTGCTGGTCGCGGATGATCGCGCGGCCGGCCTCCGGCATTGTGGCGAGGCCGGTCTGGGCGAGGGCGGCGATCAGCGTCGATTTGCCCGATCCGGGGCCGCCGGTGATGATGAAGAAGGGGTGGGACGAGGTATCGCTAAAGCCAATCGGCCCGCCCCGGGCATCCCCGGGGCGGGCCGTATCCTGGCTCAGCGTGCGGCGCCGCTGCCGCCGGTCTTGCGGACGGCGCCCTTGTGGGCGCCGACGCCGCCCGGCTTGCGCCGGCCGAACGCGCGCTTGGGGCGGTCGCCGCCGGGGGCGCCGTCACGCCGCGGCTGATCGCCGCGACCGCGCGAGTCCTCGTGGCGGCGCTGCGCGGTGGGCTTGGCCAGCACCGGCTTGGGCAGGCGCGCCTTGGCGATGTCGAAGCCTTCGGGCAGCGGCATCGGCGTGAGCGCGACGCGCGTCAGCCGCTCGATCTGCTTCAGCCACTGCTTCTCCTCGCCGTCGACGAAGCTGATCGCCTTGCCCGTGGCGCCGGCGCGCGCGGTGCGGCCGATGCGGTGGACATACTGCTCCGGCACGTTGGGCAGCTCATAGTTGAACACATGGCTGACGCCCGAGACGTCGATGCCGCGCGCGGCGATGTCGGTCGCGACGAGGATCTTGATCTCGCCCGAACGGAACGCCTGCAGCGCGGTGGTGCGCTGCGGCTGGCTCTTGTTGCCGTGGATCGCGGCGCAGCCGATGCCGGCGGCCTGGAGGTTCTTCACCACCCGGTCCGCGCCATGCTTGGTGCGGGTGAAGACGAGCGCGCGGTCGATCGGCTCGGCCTGCAGCGTCAGCGTCAGCAGCGCCTGCTTCTCCGCCTGGTTGACGAAGGTGACGAACTGGTCGACGCGCTCGGCGGTGGTCGAGGGCGGCACCACCGAGACCTTGACCGGATCGGTCAGGAAGCGGTCACCCAGCTCCGCGATGGTCTTGGGCATCGTCGCCGAGAAGAACAGGCTCTGGCGCTTGGCCGGCAACAGCTTGTCGATCCGCTTCAGCGCATGGATGAAGCCCAGGTCGAGCATCTGGTCCGCCTCGTCGAGCACGAAGATCTCGACATTGGCGAGGCGCAGCGCGCGCTGGTCGATCAGGTCGAGCAGGCGGCCGGGGGTGGCGACGAGGATGTCGACGCCCTGCTGCATCTGCTTGATCTGGCGGCCGATCGGCACGCCGCCGAACACGGTGGCGACGGTCAGCTTGAGCTGGCGGCCATAGTCGCGGAACGATTCTGCGATCTGGCTGGCGAGCTCACGCGTCGGTGACAGCACCAGCATGCGGCAGCCGCCCGGCGGACGGTTGCGGCCGCTGTCGGTCAGGCGCATCAGTGAGGGGAGCGCGAAAGCCGCGGTCTTGCCGGTGCCGGTCTGCGCGATGCCGCACAGGTCGCGACCCTGCAGCAGCGGCGGGATCGCCTGCGCCTGGATCGGCGTCGGCGTGTCATAACCCTTGTTGGTCAGGGCATGAAGGATCGGCTCGGAAAGGCCGAGGTCTGAGAACTTGGTCAACTAAGACCCTTTCGTCATCATGTGCGAAGGGCGGCGCCCATGACGGACGTCGCGCGACGCGGGGTTCGTCGACGACCCGCGTGAAAAGGGAAGCCTGGTGGCGCGCATCGGTTCGGCCGGTCCCGGGCAAGCCGGGCGTTCACGCTGCCGATATGCTATGATGGCCGGAACTGGGGCCATGATGCGCTGCGGCATTTATGGCGGTAAAACCCGCCAAATGCAAGGGGGGACAATGCGGGGGCCGCTAAAAACCGGTCAGAACAGCAGCATCAGCCCTACGACCACGAGCACGGTGGCGAGTAGCGGGCGCAATATGCGCTCATGCGTACGGCCCGCCAGCAGGCTGCCGGCGATGATGCCGGGTACCGAACCCATCAGCAGCGACAGCAGCAGGCCGAAATCGACCGCGCCCAGATACCAGTGGCCGATCCCGCTGATCAACGTCAGCGGCACGGCGTGGGCGATGTCGGTGCCGACGATGCGGTCGATCGGCAGCCGCGGGTAGAGCAGGATCAGCACGGTGGCGCCGATCGCGCCGGCGCCGACCGAGGAGAAGGTGACGGCGGCGCCGATCACCAGGCCGAGCAGGACGGTGAGGGTGGCGACGCTGCGATCACTCAGCCCCGGACCGCCGCGCCGTGCGAGCCGCGCCGCGATCGGCTGGCGCAGCACCAGCGCCGCCGCGGTCAGCACCAGCGTGACGCCGAGGATCGCCTTGAGCAATGTCGCGGTTTCGGGGGAGGGGCCGCCGAGCCGCGAGAGGATGGCGAGGCTGACGAGCGCCGCCGGGAGGCTGCCGGCGCCGAGCAGCGCCACGATCCGCCAGTTCACCGACCCGCGCCAGCCATGCACCGCGCTGCCGACCGACTTGGTTGCGGCGGCATAAAGCAGGTCCGTCCCCACCGCGACCGACGGATGGAAGCCGAACATCAGCACCAGCAGCGGCGTCATCAGCGACCCGCCGCCGACCCCGGTCATGCCGACGAGCAGCCCCACCATCAGGCCGGCGAGCGCGTAGAGCGGCTCGATCGTGGCCATTATCGGCCCGCACCTTGCGCGGGGTGGAAGGGGGCGGCAGTCGTGGGGGCTGGCATCGGGGCTGGTCAGGCGTCTTCTGGTCTGGTCGTCCGGTCAGGCTTGGAGCGCGGTCATGGCGCAAAGCCGGGGCGCTGCCCAGCCGCGGCTTTCGATGGGGGGCGATATAAAAGCTATCAGCGGTCGTGGGGGCTGGGCGGCAGGTGCGTCGCCCCGCCGGCCCGGTACCGAGGCCCTATGGCTCCCGAGGTACGCTGGATATGCGCCCCCCACCCGCGAGCCGAGGATGAAAACCACGCCGCATTCTCCGGTCGGCGCTCAGCGGGCTGGTGCGGACGGCGGGACTCGAACCCGCACTCCCGAACGGGAAACGGATTTTAAGTCCGCTGCGTCTACCGATTTCGCCACGTCCGCCCGCAGCGCAAAAGCCGCATCGCGGGCGCGGCGTCAAGCGGGTCAGACGTTGAGGCGCGCGCGCATGTCCTTGCCGGGCTTGAAATAGGGCACGCGCTTGGCGTCCACATCCACCGACTCGCCCGTTCGCGGGTTGCGGCCGGTGCGCGCATCGCGCGATCGGGTGGAAAAGGCGCCGAAACCGCGCAGTTCGACGCGACCGCCCTCGGCGAGGCGGGCGCTGATCTCGGCGAAGAAGACCGCCACGATCTTCTCGATCTCCCGCAGTGAGAGATCCGGATTTTCTGACGCCAGCATTTGTACGAGCTCTGAACGAATCATAGCGATCCCCTTTCGGCCTGCCTTGATTCGCGACCCAAGCTCCCCGCAGCCTTGTGTGACACGATGGAGCCCCACGCCTCCAAGATAAGCGACCCGCCAAATCCTCGAAGCACGGATATGGCCTGCCCGAACAACCGCTTCCGGTCTGTTTCACGGTGCCGCGGACGGCTTCGAGCATGATGGAAAATTAATCTGGCGCAAGCCGAAAATGAAACGCCGGGCGGCGCTGGCGGCCACCCGGCGTTTCATTCGGTTCGAAATGGATCAAGTGCCGGCCCGAAGGCCGGCAACAGGATGTCAGTTCTTGGTCTGGCGGGCCTTGAGTGCCTCGCCCAGGATGTCGCCCAGCGACGCGCCCGAGTCGGACGAGCCATATTGCGCAACCGCCTGCTTCTCCTCGGCGATCTGCATCGCCTTGACCGAGAAGGTCGGCTTCTTCGACCGATCGAAGCCGGTGACCATCGCGTCGAGCTTCTGGCCGATCTGGAAGCGCTCCGGACGCTGCTCGTCGCGGTCGCGGCCGAGGTCGCCACGCTTGATGAAGCCGTTCACGCCGTCATCACCGACCTGCACGTCGAGGCCGCCATCGTTGATCGCGAGCACGGTGACCGTGACGACCGCGTTCTTGTTGAGGCCCGAGGCGGAGCTGGTGCCGCCGCCGACCGCGGGGGCACCGCGCTCGAGCTGCTTCATGCCCAGCGAGATGCGCTCCTTCTCGACGTCGATGTCGAGAACGACCGCCTGAACGGTCTCGCCCTTGCGGTGCAGATTGAGCGCGTCCTCGCCCGAAACGCCCCACGCGATGTCCGACATGTGGACCATGCCGTCGACGTCGCCGTCCAGGCCGATGAACAGGCCGAACTCGGTGGCGTTCTTGACTTCGCCCTCGACGGTGCTGCCGATCGGGTGACGCTCCGCGAAGCTCTCCCACGGATTGGCCTGCGCCTGCTTGAGGCCCAGCGAGATGCGGCGCTTGTCCTCGTCGACCTCGAGGATGACGACGTCGACTTCCTGGCTGGTCGAGACGATCTTGCCCGGGTGGACGTTCTTCTTGGTCCAGCTCATCTCGGAGACGTGGACCAGGCCCTCGATGCCGGCCTCGAGCTCGACGAACGCGCCATATTCGGTGATGTTCGTCACGCGGCCCGACAGCTTGGCGCCGACCGGATACTTCGCGGCCGCACCTTCCCACGGATCGCTCTCGAGCTGCTTCATGCCGAGCGAGATGCGCTGCGTGTCCTTGTTGATGCGGATGATCTGAACGCGGACGGTGTCGCCGATGTTGATCATCTCGCTCGGGTGGCCGATGCGCTTGTAGCTGAGGTCGGTCACGTGCAACAGGCCGTCGATGCCGCCGAGATCGACGAACGCACCGTAATCGGTGATGTTCTTGACGACGCCCTCGATGATCTGGCCCTCATGCAGCGACTGGATCAGGCCCGAACGCTGCTCGGCGCGGGTCTCTTCCAGAACGGCGCGGCGCGACACGACGATGTTGCCGCGGCGGCGATCCATCTTGAGAATCTGGAAAGGCTGCGGGATGTCCATCAGCGGGGTGACGTCGCGCACCGGGCGGATATCGACCTGGCTGCCGGGCAGGAAGGCGACGGCGCCGTTGAGGTCGACGGTGAAGCCGCCCTTCACGCGGCCGAAGATCACGCCCTCGACGCGCGCGGTCTTGGCGAACTCGGTCTCCAGCTTGTCCCAGGCGGCTTCGCGGCGCGCGCGATCGCGCGACAGCACGGCTTCGCCATGGACGTTCTCGACGCGGTCGACATAGACCTCGACTTCGTCGCCGACGCTGATCTCGGCCTTCTGGCCGGGGGCGGCGAATTCGCGCAGCGGCACGCGGCCTTCGGACTTCAGGCCGACGTCGATGACGGCGAGGTCGTTCTCGATCGCGGTGACGATGCCCTTGACGACCTTGCCTTCGAAGCTGGCGTTCTCGCCGCCGAGGGTCTGGTTGAGCAGCGCCTCGAAATCGTCACGGGTGGGATGTGCCATAGTGGCCATAAAAATCGGATTCCTTACGTTCGTTCGTTTCAGGCCAGTCGGTTGTCTCCGACGGTCTTGGCCAAAACGCCGCGGCGGCCGTTTGCCGGTCACGGCATCCGGCGAAAGGGGTCGGCATCGCGAAAAAGCCGCCTCTCCGCCAAAGCGAAAAGGGCGCGTGGAAGCGCCGGACACGAGCCGGGCCTCGACGCGCCTGCTCAGGGTGGCGACTCACCGCCTGTCCTGATCCGGGGCCTTTCGCGAGCGTCTACCGCCCGCAGGACGGCGCCCACATAGCGATTTGTCCGTCATCCGGCAAGCATTGCCGGGCGGGTCGGCGCGGCTTTCGCGCGCTCAGTCGCGGCAGTTGCGCTGTGCCCAGCGCAGCAGCCGCAGCCAGCGCGGCCCGGGGCCGGCAAGCAATTCCCACCACAATCGAAGCGCTGCCCCACGGGGGCGAAACGAGCGCCGGCGCGGTGCCTTCGCCGGCGGCCGCGGCGCGGCGGCGGACGGCGGTAGCGAAACGGACGCTGTACCCATCGGTTCGATCCTTCCCTCGCCGGCGCGCGGCGCAATCACGCCGCCAGCCTGCGTTCGAGCATCATCGCATAGGAATCGAACAGATCGATGAAATGTTCATCCAGCGTGCGTGCGGCCGCAGCCGCGGCCCCGGTCGCGCGGCGCAGCGTGGCGGGATCGCGGGCGAGCATGCGGCGGATCGCGTCCGCGGCCGCGCGGCGGTCTCCCGTGCGATAGGTCTCGGCATAGGCGGGGTCGGCAAGGTCGTTGGCCGCGCCCTCGTCGGGCAGGATCAACGGCAGGCCCGACGCGCGTGCCTCGGCGGTGACGAGGCCGAAGGTCTCGGCGGCGGAGCCGTGCGCCAGCATGTCCGCGCTCGCCATCAGCCGGGCGAGCAGCGCGCGATCGTGCGTCGGGGCGAGCGCGGTGATATGCGGATTGCCGCCAATCGCCTCAAGCACGCGCTTGCGGTGGATGCCATCGCCCACCAGCACCAGCCCCAGCGGCCTTTCTGCTGCGACCATGGTGCAGGCGTCGATCACCACCGGCCAGCGCTTCTCGGGCGTGTGACGGCCGATCCCGAGCACCAGCGTCGCCTGGCTGTCGAGATTGCAGCGATCGAGCAGCGACGCGCGCAGCGCCTCATCGCGATGCGCGGGCGAGAAGACGCCGCCATCGACGCCCATCGGGATCGTCACGGTGCCGGCGATGCCGCCCGCAGCGAGCCGGCCGGAGAGGCTGGGCGCGGCGCACACCACGATCGGGAAGCGCGCGCACATCCGCCGCAAATAGCGCCAGAACCATTCGAAATGGCGATCGACCTGGTCGCGTGCGACGAAGCCGTCAAACCAGCGATAGGCCCAGGCGGACAGCGGATCATGATGCATGAACAGCGATCGCACCGCCGCACCCTGCCATTCGGCGGCGATCCACGCGCCGCGCCAGGGCGAGGAGGCTTCGAGGATGTCGGGCCGCTCGGCGTCGAGGATCGCGTGGACCGGCCGCGCATCCCAGAACATCGCGTAGCGCCGGTCGAACGGCAGCGGCGGCGACTTGACGGTGACCAGCCGGCAGTCGCCCGGAAATTCGGCGACATGGTCGGCGGGGCCGGGGGCGATCACCACCAGCCGGTGACCCGCCTCTGCCGCCGCCTTCAGCTTGGCGTGGACATAGGTGCGAACCCCGCCGCCCTCGGGCGCGTAGAATTCGCAGACATCGACGATGCGCATGGCTGGGGACCTCCCAATGCTCCTCATCGCGCGCTCGTCCGCTCGGCGCCGGAAAGCGGCCCGAAGCCGAGCCCGCGGCGATAGTTCATCACGATCTGCACCTGTGCCACGCCGGGGCCGACGGTGAGCGCCACCGCCGACGCCACCGGCTTGCGGCGGCCGAGCCGGGGGTTGTTGGAAAAGCCGACGCCGTCGCGCAGGAAGCCGAACTTGCCGTCACCATCGCGGTCGTGCAGCACCGACAGCGCATAGCGGCCGCTGGCGGGCGCGCGGATGCACATCGTCGTGCCGTCCACCGCGGGCACCGGCTGCTCGACGCGCTTGAAGGGCTTGCCGGCGGCGATCAGCACCTTGTCCGGTGCGAGGAAATCCTCGTCGTTGGCGGGGTAGAGTTCCAGCCGGATCGTCCCGTCCCGATCCTTGAGGCCGGAGACGAGGACGCGGACGGCCGGGCCCGACTCGCCGGCGCGGCAGGCGGCGCCGGCCTTCCCGCGCTCGGCCTTGGGCGGAACGACGATCGCGGCGCCGGCGCAGGTCATGGGCGGCAGCGCCAATGCGGCGGCGATGGCAAGACGCCCGATCATGCGCGGGGCTCCCGTTCGAGCAGCCCGGCGACGCCGAGCGCGCCACCGATCAGCAGGTGGCCGGCCAGCATCAGCGCGCCGGTGGTCGCCATCAATGTCGCGACCTCGCTGTCATGGCCGATGAGGAAGATCGCGATCGTCGCGAACAGAAGGTCCTTGCTGGGCAGCAGCGGCAGCCGGGTGACCACCAGCCGCAGCGTCGCCAGCACCAGCCACAGCCCGAGCGGTGCGGCGGGCATCACCACGTGCCACGCGACGCCGAGCGCGGCGGTGGTCAGCGCGAGGCGGGCGAGATGGACGCCGGTGATCCACGCCAATGTCCCGCGCGGCAGCGTGAACAGCCGGCGCGCGAACAGCAGCGGCACCGCCGACAGCGCGATCATCGCGCCGATCGAGACCATCGTCGCCGCGGCATATTGGCCGAGCGCGAGCTGGTTGAGGAAGGGCAAGGCGAAACCGGCGAGCGCCAATGTCGCGAGGTTGGCGGCAAAGGCGGAGAGGATCGCGACATCCTTGATCGCGCCGAACGGTGCCGTCGTCAGCCCGGCATTGCGCCGCGCCCACAGGTAGAAATAGGCCTCGCCCGAATAGGCGAGGAGCATCTCGTTGGAGATGCGCTTGCGCAGCAGCACCGCGAAGCCCGCGGCAGGCAGCCGCCACAACGTGTGGAAGATCAGCCAGTCGGCGACGGGCAGCGCGAAATAAAGCACCGCAATCGCCGCCCAGAACAGGGGCGAGGCGGGCAGGCTGAGATCGCCGAGGTTCGGCCGCGCGGTAACGATCTCGGCGATGACCGCGACCAGCAGCGCCAGCGACACACCCCGCAGCAGCCAGTTCGACCAGGCGGCGCGCCGGGGCATCAGCGCCGGCAGCTCGTCGGCCAGCGGCAGCGCGGGGGGGAGGGCGGCAGCGGTGCTCATGCCGCGGCCCCCGCGTTCGTCCAGCTCTGGTCGCGCAGCACCGTATCGGCCTGGCCGCGGCCGGCGAAGCGGGGGCCCAGCCAGTGATGGAAGAAGTCGGTCTTCCGCGCAAACGGGGTGAAGTGGTAGCGAAGCCGCTCGGCGAGGGTCCAGCGCACCTTGCGGCGATCGGCGCGACGCTCGGACGAGATGCACCACAGGTCCGCGGCATAGGCCTGCCGGCCGCGCTGGAGCACGCGGTGCATCACCTCATGATCCTTAAGGACATAGGGCCAGATCGCCGGATCATAGCTGCCCGCTTCCGCCAGCGCGGCGCTGCGGAATGTCTGCGCGGCGCCGCTGGTGTGGTTCTGCCGCGGCATCAGCCGGGCCGCACCCAGCCGGTGCGCAGCGCGTGCCAGCCGCCGCAGCCGCCCCGGCCGCTCGGGCGCCAGCCAGGCGCAGGCGGCGACGCAGGCGGGGCCGTGCCGGTCGAACAGCCGCATCGCGGCAGAGAGGTAATGCGGCGGATAGAGCGTATCGGCATCGCAGACCGCGACGAATTCGGTCGCGACCTCGCCGAGCCCGCGGCGCAGCGCGTGGACCTGCCCCGGCCGCGGCTCGGAAAGGATCGTGGCGGTCATTCCGGCCGCCTCGATCTGGCGGCGCGCATCCTCGATGCAGCCGTCGGTCGAGCCGTTGTCGACGAGGATCAGCCGGAACGGCGCATCCTGCGCTGCCAATGAGGCAAGCGTTCGCGGCAGATAATCGGCCTCATTGAAGACCGGCAGAACGACTGACCAGCGCATCGCGACGACACTGTCCCCCAACATGTTGCGTCGCAGCCGGCGCTAACGGCGATGTGTGACACTGCCGGGTGGGTGGCGTTGCAGTTTGCGGACGGGACGATGAGGATTTCGGGGCGGCGGTGTGACGGGGTGGTGACGGAGGTGTTTTCCGTAGGAAGGTGGGACTGGTCGCGTGGGTGCGACGGCAGTCTTCGCCTACGCCGCCCGCTTCCTCTCCACCAGATCGATCGCGCGGTGGATCGCAGCGTTGACGTCGAGAAAACTCGTGTCGAGCACCAGCGCGTCGTCGGCCTGGCGCAGCGGTGCGGTGGCGCGCATCATGTCGCGGCGGTCGCGTTCGCGGATGTCGGCGAGGATGCGGTCGAAGCTCATCGTGCTGCCGGCGCGGCTCATTTCGGTGTGGCGGCGGCGGGCGCGGACGGTGGGGGTCGCTTTCACGAACAGCTTCACATCGGCATCGGGGGCGATCACCGTGCCGATATCCCGGCCGTCGAGCACGGCGCCGCCGGGCTGGTTGGCGAAGTCGCGCTGGCGCTGGACCAGCGCCGCGCGCACCAGCGGGTGCGCGGAGACCTTGGAGGCGGCGGCACCGGCCGCCTCGCTGCGCAGCGCCGGATCCGCCAGCAGCGCATCGTCGAACGCGCAGGCGGCGAGTGCCGCCGCCTCGTCGTCGAGATCGCCGCCGGCGGCGAGCAGCGCCTGGCCGACCGCGCGATAGAGCAGGCCGGTGTCGAGATGCGGCAGCGCATAATGTCTGGCGAGCGCGCGCGCGATGGTGCCCTTGCCGCTTGCCGCCGGCCCGTCGACCGCGATGATCATCGCTGCAGGCCGCCGATCAGGTCGAAGAAGCCGGGGAAGCTGGTCGCCACCGGCGCCGCATCGTCGAGGGTGACGGGTGCGCGACAGGCGAGTCCGGCGACCGCCAGCGACATCGCGATGCGGTGGTCGAGCTTCGATGCGACGGTGGTGCCGCCGGGCAGCGGATCGCCGCCGGTGCCGTCGATCACCAGCCCGTCTTCACGCTCTTCCACGCGCGCACCGATCGCCGCCAGCGCCTCGGCCATGGTGGCGATCCTATCCGATTCCTTGACGCGCAGCTCCTCAAGCCCGGTCGTCACCGTGCGCCCTTGCGCGAAGGCGGCGGCGACGAACAGCACCGGGAATTCGTCGACCATGCTCGGCACCACGTCCGGCGGCACCGCGATGCCGGTCAGCACCGAATGGCGCGCGCGGATGTCCGCCACCGGCTCCCCGCCGACGGTGCGCGGGTTGAGCAACGTCACGTCGCCGCCCATTGCGCGCAGCACGTCGAACAGTGCGGCGCGGGTGGGGTTGATGCCGACATTCTCGATCGTCACGTCCGACCCCGGCACGATCAGCGCCGCGACGACGGGGAAGGCGGCGGAGGAGGGATCGCCCGGCACGTCGATCTGCTGCGGGCGCAGGTCCGCCTCGCCGCGGATCGCGATATGGCGCACGCCATCGCCATCCATGTCGACGGTCAGCTCGGCGCCGAAGCCGGCGAGCATGCGCTCGCTATGGTCGCGGGTCGGCACCGGTTCGATCACGCGGGTGATGCCCGGGGTGTTGAGCCCGGCGAGCAGGATCGCCGACTTCACCTGGGCGGAGGCGACGGGCAGGCGATATGCGATCGGCACCGCCGGCGCCGCGCCGCGCAGCATCAGCGGCAGCCGGCCGCCGGGGCTGGCGGTAAAATCGGCGCCCATCAGCCCGAGCGGCTCTATCACGCGGTTCATCGGCCGCTTCGACAGCGACGCGTCTCCGGTGAAGGTGGCGGTGATCGGGTGGCTGGCGACGAGGCCCATCAGCAGCCGCGTCGAGGTGCCCGAATTGCCCATGTCGAGCGCCGTCCGCGGCTGCAGCAGGCTGCCGACGCCGACGCCCGAGACGCGCCAGCGCCCGTCCGCGCCGCGTTCCACCGCGGCGCCCATCGCGCGCATCGCGGCTGCGGTGGCAAGCACATCCTCCCCCTCCAGCAGCCCGTCGATCACGCTTTCGCCGATCGCGAGCGCGGAAAGCATCAGCGAACGGTGCGAGATCGACTTGTCGCCCGGTACCCGGGCGGTGCCGGTGAGTGCGCCGGCACGGGCGATCGTGCGGGGAGAAGGGCCGGTGGCAGAATGGGAGGCTGACAAGGAACGCGGCTTCCTGCTAATTGCTGGCGGTTGCGGGCCGGGCTTTTGACAGTGGCGCCCGGCTATGGCAAGGCGCGCGACGTTTCGCCGACCGGCTAAGGCCGGCCGGCTTTCCGGCATTTGTCGACATCACGTCTACGCAAGGATTGAACGATTCATGGTGAAACCTGAATGGGGCACCAAGCGGACCTGCCCGAAGTGCGGCACCCGCTTCTACGATCTCGGGAAGGACGATCCCGTCAACTGCATCGAGTGCGGCAACCAATGGGAGCCGGAGCCGGTGCTGAAGTCCAAGCAGCCGCTGCCGTTCGACGCGCCCAAGAAGGATGCGAAGGTCGCCGACGACGCGGATCTGGACAATGAGGATCTGGACATCGGCGACGAGGACAGCCCCTCGCCGGACGATGAAGTCGATCTCGGCGGCGACGACGATCTCGGCGTGAACACCGAAGAGGCCGACGACGAAAGTTGAGGCTTGCAGGGCGGTGAAATCTCCACTAGAGGGCACCGCCTGTTCCCGGGGCCGTAGCTCAGCTGGGAGAGCGTCGCAATGGCATTGCGAAGGTCAGGGGTTCGATCCCCCTCGGCTCCACCAACACGAAGTCAGCGGGTGGCCTGCGTTCGCGCGAGGCTGCCCCGCTGAAAAATTCCCGGGGCCGTAGCTCAGCTGGGAGAGCGTCGCAATGGCATTGCGAAGGTCAGGGGTTCGATCCCCCTCGGCTCCACCAATTTAAGAAAGGCCCCGGTTTTCCGGGGCTTTTTTGTTTTGGCGAGGGCGAGTCGCTTTCCCACCGCCCGGCGACACCGAAGCGTCCGATTGGCATGATAGCCTTCGCCGAGCGGAGGAGGATCGATGCGCGCACCGACCAAATATTGCGACCTCGTGATGAAGGGCGGGATCACCAGCGGGCTGGTCTATCCCAGCGCGGTGCTCGAACTCGCGACGGCCTATCGCTTCAAGAATATCGGCGGCACCTCCGCGGGCGCGATCGCGGCGGCGATGGCAGCGGCGGCGGCGCTGGGCGAACGGCGGCTGGTGAATGACGGGCAGGCGGGTTTGCCGGGGATGGGGATGGACGGACTCGCCGCCATCGCGGCCGATCTCGGCCGCCCGGGCTTCATCTATGGGTTGTTTCAGCCGACGCCCGTCGCGCGCGCGGCCTATCGGCTGATCGTGCGGCTGGCGGCCGGGCCTTCCGTCGTGGCGCGCTTCGCGGAGGGGGTGCTGGCGCTGCTGCGGCTGGCGCCGGTCACGATGCTGTTCACGCTGCTGTTGCTGCTGGGCACCGGCTGGCTGGCGGCGGGCGTCCGCGGGACGCTGGCCGCGCTTCTCCCCGCCCTGGTCTGCGCGCTGGCGGCGGGCGCGTGGCGCGCGCTGTGGGTGACGGCGCACGCGGCGGGCGACAATTTCATGGGGCTCTGCTCGGGGCTCGGCGGTCGCGGCGCTGCCCGGCCCGCGCTGACCGAATGGATGCATGACGGGATCCGCGCGCTGGCGGGGCTGGACGATGCGGAAGGGCGACCGGTGACCTTCGGCGATCTGTGGCAGGCGCCGGCCTATGCGGACGAGCCGGAGAGCGCGCGGCGAATCGATTTGGCGATCATCACCACCAACATCTCGCATGCGGAACCGCGGACCCTGCCCTTCGCCAAGGGCGGCTTCTTTTTCCGCGAGGACGAGTTCAGACGGCTGTTTCCCGCGGCGGTGGTCGACTGGATGGTGGCGCACAGCCCTAAGCAGCGGGACGAAGATGGCCATGCCTATCATCACCTGCCCGAGGCGGCGCGGATGCCGATCGTCGTCGCCGCGCGGATGAGCCTCAGCTTCCCGCTGCTGATCAGCGCGATCCCCCTGCACGAGCTGGATGTGGACAAGGCGGGTGCCGCCGCGGCGCACCCGGCGGCGGATGCCGCCGCCGCCGAGGCCCGGGAACGGCCGCGCTTCGCCGAGAGCGTCGATGCGCTGGCTGCGGCCGACCAGATCGAATGCGAGGCTGACGGCGCGGCGACGCTGCCGCTCAGGCGCTGCTGGTTCACCGACGGCGGCGTCAGCAGCAATTTCCCGATCCACCTGTTCGATGCGCCGCTGCCGCGCTGGCCGACCTTTGCGATCGACCTGGTCTATTCGAGCAAGCAGCCGATGCCCGATCCGATCTTCCTGCCCACCCACAACAATGCCGCGATGCGGCCGCGCTATCGGGAGATCACCGGCAAGGGGCCGATCAGCGACCTATCCGGCTTCTTCTTCGGCATCATCGGCACGATGCAGAACTGGCGCGATCTGCTGCAGGGGCGCGCGCCCGGCCACCGTGACCGCATCGTGCGCATCGCGCTGGATGCGGACGAAGGCGGCATGAACCTGGATATGCCGGAGGCGGTGCTCGGTTCCATCGCCGGCAAGGGCAGGGCAGCGGGCGCGCGGCTGATCGCGGACTTCGATTTCGACAATCATTTCTGGATCCGCTACCGCAACGTCGCCTCCGCCGCGGAGCGCTTCACCATCACCTTCGGCGACGCGCTGGCAGGGCCGCTCAATGCCGACAATGCCCGCGCGTTCGAGCGGCTGTGGAGCCGCGACCTGCCGACCGCAGGGCCCTATCGCTTCAGCAAGGCGCAGGCGGACGAGGCGGTGACCCGGCTGGAGCGCATCCGGAACGAGGCGGCGTCTTGGAAGGATGCGGCGGTGGACCTGACCGAAGGCGCGCCGAAGCCGCTGCCGCAACTCAGGGTGGTACCGACGTTTTGAGGGGATTTTAGCCCCTCCCCTTCAGGGGACGGGTTGGGGTGGGGGCGAGCGTAGCGAGCTTCCGCGCAAGCGGAAACAACAGCGCCGCCGGGGGCATTGAGCCCCCGCCGCCGCTCCCCACCCCTTGCCCCTCCCCTTCAGGGGAGGGGTGAAGAAAAGGCCGTCAGCCTCCCCCGAGCCGCCATCACCCCCGCGCGACGTTGACGATCATCGCCTGGGTATATTCGTGCAGCCCCTCCAGCCCCAGTTCGCCGCCGACGCCCGACTGCTTGGCGCCGCGAAACGGTACGGTCGGGCTCAGCGCCATGTGCTGGTTGACCCAGGCGGTGCCGGACTGGAGGCGCAGCGCGATGTCGGTCGCGCGGTCGAGGTCCGTGCCCCAGACCGAGCCGCCCAGGCCAAACTCCGAGGCGTTGGCGCGGGCGACGGCATCGTCGAGGTCGGTATAGCTGAGCACCGGCAGCACCGGGCCGAACTGTTCCTCGCGGACGATGCGGGCATCGTCGGTCACGTCGCGGACGATGGTCGGGGCGATGAAGAAGCCGGGGCGGTCGAGGGCCGCGCCGCCGGCGATCACCTTGCCCTCGCGCGCGCTCTCGTCGAGCAGCGTCTTGAGCCTCTCATATTGCGCGGCGTTCTGCACCGGGCCGATCTGCGCGCCCTGCTTGGCGCCGTCGTCGACCACCGCGGCGGTGGCGAGGCGGGCGAGTTCCTCGCAGAACACGTCGTAGATCGCCTCGGGCACATAGGCGCGCTTGATCGCGATGCAGACCTGTCCGGCATTGGCCATCGCGCCCTGGAAGATCTTGCGTGCGGTCTCGATCGGGTCGGCATCGTCGAGGATGATCGCGGCGTCGTTGCCGCCCAGCTCCAGAGTGATGCGCTTCAGCGTCGCCGCGGCGGCCTGCATCACTTTCTTGCCGGTCGCGGTCGATCCGGTGAACGAGACCTTGGCGATGCCGGGATGCGCGGAAAGCGCGCCGCCCAGATCATTCTCGTCGCAGATGATGTTGACCACCCCCGGCGGCAGGATCTCCGCGCACAATGTGCCGAACAGCAAGGTGGTGAGCGGCGTCGTCGGCGCGGGCTTGGCGACCAACGTGTTGCCCGCGAGCAGGGCGGGCGCGAGCTTGTTCATCAGCAGGATCACCGGGAAGTTCCACGGCAGGATCGCCCCGACCACGCCCAGCGGCCGGCGCACCTCGATGATCCGCGCCTTGTCGTCGTCGCGGATCACATGGGGCTCCAGCCGCATCGCGGCGAAGGCGCGCAAGGTGAAGACCGCGCCGATCACCTCCATCTTCGCCTGGTTGCCGGGCTTGCCCTGTTCGGCGGTGAGCAGCCGTGCGAACGCGTCCGCGCGCGCCTGCAGCGCATCTGCCAGCGCCGCGATGCGCGCCGCGCGCTCGCCGATCGGCAGCGCCGACCAGGCGGGGAAGGCGGCGACCGCAGCCGCAACCGCAGCGTCAAGCTGGGCTTCGTCGGCGACCGGGCAGGTCTCGAACGCCTCGCCGGTGGCGGGGTTGATCACGTCCATGGTCCGCGCGCCATCGGTCAGCGCGCCGTCGATCAGCAGCTTGAAGTGGGTCATGGCAGCCTCTCCGGTGGGGTCGTTCATGCGAAGGTGATGACCGAGCGGGCGATCGTGCCGCTCTTCATCTCCGTGAAAGCCTCGTTGACGTCGCCCAGGCCGATCCGGCGCGAGATCAGTTCGTCGAGCTTGAGCTTGCCGGCCAGATAGAGGTCGACGATCCGCGGCACGTCGACCGGGAAGCGGTTCGACCCCATCAGCGATCCGCGCAAAGTCTTCTCGGCCAGCAACTGATAGCCGGCGATGCTCACCTTCTGGCCGATCGGGATCATCCCGATCACCGTCGCCGCGCCGCCGCGACGGAGCATCGCGAAGGCGAGTTCGGCGGTGCTGGCGAGGCCGATCGCCTCGAACGCGTGGTGAACGCCGCCGCGCGTCATCGCGACCACCTGCTTGGCGGCGTCGTCGCTGGAGGCATCGACGAAATCGGTGGCGCCGAAGGTGCGCGCAAGCGCTTCCTTGGCCGCCACCCGGTCCACCGCGATGATGCGCGCGGCACCCGCGATGGCGGCGGCGTTGATCGCCGCGAAACCGACGCCGCCGCAGCCGATCACCGCCACCGTCTCGCCCGGCCGCACCTGTGCAGTGTGGACGATCGCGCCATAGCCGGTGAGCACCGCGCAGCCGATCAGCGCGGCGCGGTCGAGCGGCATATCCGGCCGGATCGCGACGCAGGCATGTTCGTGGACCAGCATCGTCTCGGCGAAGCCGGAGAGGTTGAGGAACTGCGCCATCGGCATGTCCCCCGTCCCGAGCCGGGGCGGGTCCTCCGCGCCGCGCTGCACGTCGGGCGCGTGGCAGCGGCTGAGATGGCCGGTCACGCAATGCTCGCAATGGCCGCAAAAGGCGGAAAGGCAGGTGACGACATGGTCGCCCACCTTCACCGTGCGCACCTCGCTGCCCACCGCCTCGACCACGCCGGCGCTCTCATGGCCGAGGATCGTCGGCAGCGCGGTCGGATAGCTGCCCTCCAGGAAGTGGAGATCCGAATGGCACACGCCCGTGGCGACGGTGCGGATCCGCACCTCGTGGGGGGCGGGATCGGCGATGGCGACATCCTCGATCACCAGCGGGGCGCCCACCTGGCGCAGAACGGCAGCCTTCACATCTCTCTCCCTTTGGTTGATGCTATTTTGCAAAATTGGGGATGGCATTCCAAGCGGGTTTTTCGAGGTTGTGTGAGATTTATCGAATAGTGCGTATGAAATCCGGCTTGCCTTCCCGCGCGCCGCCTGCAAGAAATCGCCGCCACGGAGCGCGGCCACACGCGACTCCGCAACGCGGCCGAGGAGAGAGCGGTGGATTTCGAACTCAGTGAGCGTCAGCGCCTGTATCGCGATCAGGTTCGCGACTTCATCGAATCGGAGATCCGGCCGCGCAACGACGACTATGAGGCGCAGGCGCATGAGGGCGATCGCTGGAAGGTGATCCCGGTGATCGAGGCGCTGAAGCCGAAGGCGCGCGCCGCCGGGTTGTGGAACCTGTTCATGCCGCCGCAGTCGGGGCGCACGCATGTCGACGACGCGTTCGCATTCGAGGGGCCGGCGCTCACCAACCTCGAATATGCGCTGTGCGCCGAGGAAATGGGGCGGCTGCGCTGGGCGAGCGAGGTGTTCAACTGCTCCGCGCCAGACACCGGCAATATGGAGGTGCTCCACCGCTATGGCACCCTGGAGCAGAAGCAGCGCTGGCTGGGCCCGCTGATGGACGGCGAGATCCGGTCCGCCTTCCTGATGACCGAGCCCGCGGTCGCTTCCTCGGATGCAACCAACATCCAGAGCTCGATCATCCGCGACGGCGATGAGTATGTGATCAACGGGCGCAAATGGTGGTCGTCCGGCGTCGGCGATCCGCGCTGCAGCATCGCGATCGTGATGGGCAAGTCCGATCCCGAAGGCTCGCGCCACGGCAGCCAGAGCATGATCCTGGTGCCGATGGATACGCCGGGCGTGCGGATCGAGCGGCTGCTGACGGTCTATGGCTATGACCATGCGCCCCACGGCCATGGCGAGGTGGTGCTGGAGGATGTCCGCGTGCCCGCGGAGAACATGCTGCTGGGCGAGGGGCGCGGGTTCGAGATCGCGCAGGGGCGCCTGGGGCCGGGCCGCATCCACCATTGCATGCGCACGATCGGCGTCGCCGAGACCGCGATCGAGGCGATGGCGAAGCGGCTGACCTCCCGCGTCGCCTTCGGCAAGCGCATCGCCGAGCATAGCGTGTGGGAGGAGCGCGTCGCCCGCGCGCGCATCGATATCGAGATGAGCCGGCTGCTCTGCCTGAAGGCGGCCGACATGATGGACCGCGCCGGCAACAAAGCCGCGCAGCTCGAGATCGCGATGATCAAGGTGCAGGCACCGACGATGGCGCTGCGTATCCTCGACGACGCGATCCAGGCGCATGGCGGCGGCGGCGTCTCGTCCGACTTCTTCCTCGCCGAGGCATGGGCGCATCAGCGCACCCTGCGCTTTGCGGACGGGCCGGACGAGGTCCACGCCCGCGCCATCGCCCGCGCCGAGTTCGGCAAGCATGCCGACTTCAAGGCCCCCCGCTGACCCCCCTTTCGCCCCACAGGATACCCCGCCATGACCCGCGAAGCCGCGATCGTCTCCACCGCCCGCACCCCGATCGGCCGCGCTGGCCGCGGCGCGTTCAACAACACAGAGCCGACCGTGCTCGCCGGCCATGTCATGCACGCCGCGATCGAGCGGGCGGGGATCGATCCCGAACGCATCGACGACGTGTTCTGGGGTGCCGGCAACCAATATGGCCAGCAATTCTACAATATCGGCCGGATGGCCTCGTTCGCCGCCGGGCTGCCGCAATCGGTGGCGGGATTCTCGGTCGATCGCAAATGCGGATCGGGTCTGACGACGGTGGCGCTCGCCGCGCGCTCGATCATCTGCGGGGATATCGACGTGGCGCTGGCCGGCGGCGGCGAGTCGGTGACCTACACCAGCCTTCCCGGGATGGTGACGCCCGACTGGCGGTCGCAGGCGGTGATCGCGCAGGAGCCGGACGCCTATATGGCGATGATCGAGACCGCCGAGATCGTCGCCGAACGCTATGGCATCAGCCGCGAGGTGCAGGATCGCTTCGCGGTGGAAAGCCAGCATCGCGCCGCCGCGGCGACCGCGGCGGGCCGTTATGCCGACGAGATCGTGCCGCTGACCGCCGAGAAGATCCTCCGTGCCAAGGATGGCAGCGAGACCGGGCGCGAGACTGTGACGCTGGCGGCCGACGAGGGCATCCGCGCTGACACCAGCTATGAGGGGCTCGCGTCGCTCAAGCCGGTGTGGAAGGGCGGCAAGACGGTGGCCGAGGGCCGCTTCGTCACCGCCGGCAATGCCAGCCAGCTCTCCGACGGCGCCTCTGCGCAGGTCGTCATGGACCGCGCCACCGCCGAGGCCGAGGGGCGCGAGGTGCTGGGCCTGTTCCGCGGTTTCCAGGTCGCGGGCTGTGGGCCCGAGGAAATGGGCATCGGCCCGGTGCTGGCGGTGCCGAAACTGCTGGCGCGCGCCGGTCTGAAGGTCGAGGATGTCGGCCTGTGGGAGATCAACGAGGCGTTCGCCAGCCAGGTGGTCTATTGCCGGGACAAACTCGGCATCGATCCCGACAGGTTCAACGTCGATGGCGGCGCGATCGCAATCGGCCACCCGTTCGGGATGACCGGCAGCCGCCTCGTCGGCCATGCGCTGATCGAGGGGCGGCGGCGCGGTGTCCGCTACGTCGTCGTTTCGATGTGCGTGGCGGGCGGCATCGGCGCCGCCGGGCTGTTCGAGATCGTTTGAGGAGGACCGGGCGATGGATCTGAGCTTCACCCCCGAGGAAGAGGCGTTTCGCGAGGAGGTCCGCGCGTTCCTGCGCGAGAAGCTGCCGGCGCGCATCTCGAACAAGGTGCTGAACGGCCAGCATCTCGGCAAGCAGGACATGGAGGAATGGCATGCCATCCTCAACGCGCGCGGCTGGCTCGCCAACCACTGGCCGGTCGAATGGGGCGGCACCGGCTGGACGGTGATGCAGCGCTTCATCTTCGACGTGGAGACCGCGCTCGCCCACGCGCCGCGGATCATCCCGTTCGGCCTCTCGATGCTGGCGCCGGTGCTGATCAAATATGGCAATGAGGCGCAGAAGCGCCACTGGCTGCCGCGCATCCTCGACGGCAGCGACTGGTGGTGTCAGGGCTATTCGGAGCCGGGCGCGGGCTCCGACCTCGCCAGCCTCAAGACCGCGGCGGTGCGCGATGGCGATCATTATGTCGTCAACGGCCAGAAGACCTGGACCACGCTCGGTCAATATGCCGACATGATCTTCTGCCTCGTCCGCACCTCCAACGAGGGGCGCAAGCAGGAGGGGATTTCCTTCCTGCTGATCGACATGAAGACGCCGGGCATCGAGGTGCGGCCGATCCAGCTGCTCGATGGCGATTACGAGGTGAACGAGGTGTTCTTTACCGACGTTCGCGTGCCGGTGGAGAATCTGGTCGGCGAGGAGAACAGGGGCTGGACCTACGCCAAATATCTGCTGACCTACGAGCGGACCAACATCGCCGGCGTCGGCGCCTCGATGGCGGCGTTCGAGCGGCTGAAGCAGGTCGCGCGCACCCAGCGCCGCAACGGCCGGCCGCTGGCGGAGGATCCGCAGTTCGCCGCCCGCCTCGCGCGGCTGGAGATCGACCTCGAGAACATGAAGACCACCAACCTGCGCGTACTGAACGCGGCGGGGCATGGCGCGGCGCCGATGGCGGAAAGTTCGATGCTCAAGATCCGCGGCACCGAGATCCGCCAGACGATCACCGACCTGATGCGCCGCGCCGCCGGCGCCTATGCCCAGCCCTTCGTCGCCGAGGCGCTGGAGGCTGGCTATAACGGCCCGCCGGTGGGCCCCGATTTCGCCGCGCCGGTGGCGGGCCAATATTTCAACAACCGCAAGCTCTCGATCTTCGGCGGCTCGAACGAGGTGCAGCGCGAGATCATCACCAAGGCAATCCTGGAGCTCTGACGATGGACTTCTCTCTGGGTGAAGACCGCCAGATGCTGGTGGACTCGCTGGGCCGCTACCTGCGCGAGAATTACGACTTCGCCACCCGCGAGCGCATCATCGCGTCGGCGGAGGGCTGGTCGCGCGAGACGTGGCGGGCGCTGGCCGAACTCGGCATCGTCGGCGCGCTCTTCGACGAGGCCAGCGGCGGCTATGGCGGCGCGGCGTTCGACGTCGGCGCGGTGTTCGGCGAGCTCGGCCGTGCGCTGGTGGTGGAACCCTTCCTCGGCACCCTGCTCGCCGGCCGGGTGCTGGCGGCGGCGGGCGAGGTCGATGCGCTGGCCGGCGTGATTGCGGGCGAGACCATCCTCGCCTTCGCGCATGAGGAGCCGCATGGCGACCATGACATCGCCGCAATCGAAACGCGCGCGCGTGGCCAGGGCGACGGCTGGGCGCTGACCGGTGCCAAGGCCGTGGTCGCGCAGGCGGCGCAGGCGGACCTGATCCTCGTCACCGCGCGGGTCGAGGGCGATGACGGCCTCTCGACCTTCCTTGTCGAGCGCAGCGCCGCAGGGGTCGAGATCCGCGACTACCCGCTGATCGACGGCGGCAGCGCGGGCGAACTGGTGCTCGACGGCGCGCCGGCGCGGCTGGTCGGCGCGCAGGGCGAGGCCGGGCCGATCGTCGAGGCGGCGATCGCCGCCGGGCTGGTCGCGCTCGCCTGGGAGGCGGTGGCGATCATGGACGTGCTGAAGGCGCAGACGCTCGACTATCTGCGCACGCGCAAGCAGTTCGGCGTGCCGATCGGCAAGTTCCAGGCGCTGCAGCACCGCATGGCGACGGTGGCGCTGGAGATCGAACAGGCGCGCTCGGCGGCGATCAACGCCGCGGCGGCGCTGGACGGCGACCGGCTGGCGCGCGAGCGCGCGGTGTCTGCCGCCAAATATTCGATCGGCCATATCGGCTCGCTGGTCGCGGAGGAGGCGATCCAGTTGCATGGCGGCATCGGCATGACGTGGGAATTGCCGCTGTCGCACTATGCCAAGCGGCTGGTGATGATCGGCCATCAACTGGGCGACGAGGATTATCACCTGATGCGCTTCGCGACGCTCGGGCGCGAGGTCGAGGTGGCGTAAAAAGCCCTCTCCCGGATTGCATGCGTACTTCTCGTTCGCGGCCGCTTTTACCCCTCGCCCCTGCGGGGAGAGGGAAAGGTCCGCGTAGCGGACCAGGGAGAGGGGCAGTCGCGCCAAGCGTAAAAGTCTGACGGGTTCGCTCTGAACAGGGCCAGCCGAACAGCGGTGCTGAGCCCTTCGAACCTTTACGCGGCGCGCGACTCCCCCTCTCCCCGTAGGGGCGAGGGGGCGCGGCGGCAGCCCCACTCAATCCATTCAAGATGAGTGCAAGTCACAACGCACTTCGCGGGAGACGGCTTAGGCGCCGAACCCGGGGAGGAAGTGTTTGAGCGCCGCCCCGGCCGCCGCTACACCCTGCTGCCATGAAGATCGCGACCTACAACGTCAACGGCATCAAGGCCCGGCTCCCCCGGCTGCTGGAATGGCTGGACGAGACCAAGCCGGACATCGTCTGCCTGCAGGAACTCAAGTCCAGCGACGAGACCTTCCCGGAAGCGGATATCCGCGGTGCCGGCTATGGCGCGATCTGGCATGGGCAGAAGGGGTTCAACGGCGTCGCCATCCTCGCGCGCGGCACCGATCCGGTCGTGGTCCGCAAGGGGCTGGAGGGCGAGCCCGAGGACGAGCATAGCCGCTATATCGAGGCGGATGTGCTTGGCCTGCGCGTCGCCTCGATCTACCTGCCCAACGGCAATCCGCAGCCCGGCCCGAAATTCGATTACAAGCTGCGCTGGATGCGCCGGCTGCAGCTGCGCGCACTGGAAATCCTGGCGGAGGAAGTGCCGGCGGTGCTCGCGGGCGATTACAACGTCATCCCGACCGACGCCGACGTCTATTCGCCCGCTGCGATGGCGAGCGATGCGCTGATGCAGCCCGAGAGCCGTATCGAGTTCCGTACATTGCTGTACCAGGGCTGGACCGATGCGATCCGCACCCGCCATCCCGTCGGCCCGATCTGGACCTTCTGGGACTATCAGGCGGGCGCCTGGCAGCGCGACGCGGGGTTCCGCATCGACCATCTGCTGCTCAGCGCCGCCGCCGCGGACCGGCTGGTCGACGCCAATGTCGACAAGGCGTTCCGCGGCCGCGAGAAGGCCAGCGACCATGCCGCGACCTGGGCGGTCCTGCGAGACACGTAAGCGCGTCCGGCCCGGGGCCGCATGCGCCGATGTTTCCGTCATGCCCGCTCAAGCCTGGGATGACGCGGCGGTCGTGTCTTCCGGCGGGAGACACATAATTTAACCCGGATAATATTGAACGGACATCGGCGCTCGCCTAGATCGACGCGGGAAGGAATGCCGATGGAAAGTTGCACAGTCTTTGCCGGCGACACCTGGATCGCGACCGGCAGCGCCGAAGCGGTGCGCGAGGCGATCCGTGCGCTCGATATGCATGACGATATCGGGACGCTGCTGGTGTTCGACGACGTCACCGGGCGCCAGATCGACCTCGACATGCGACCGGATGAGCCGGCGCGCCCGCGCGGGCGGCCGCGCATGGGCGTGGTCTCGGGTGAGGTCACCTTGCTGCCCCGGCATTGGGAATGGCTGCGCGCGCAGCCCGGCGGTGCCTCGGCCGCGCTGCGCCGGCTGGTCGATGCGGCGCGGCAGCAGGGGGTCAGCGGCACCGCGGCGCGCGACGCTGCTTATCATTTCCTCTCGGCGATGGCGGGCAATCGTGCGGGCTATGAGGAGGCGATCCGTGCGCTCTACGCGCATGACGCCGCGCGCTTCACCGAATTGACCGAGACGCTGCCGGTCGACGTGCGCGACCATGCGCGTGATCTCGCCGCCGCCTGGTTCGCGTCCGAACCGCCGGTGGCGGCTGCATAGGGCCGCCGGACCGCCTCTCTTCCGCACGGAACCGGGGGCGGCTAGGACGGTTCGCCGTTTCGACGACAACAAGGGGGATATTACCGGCCATGGCTTCCGGACTTGCCGCACTGCTCGACGATGTCGCCGCGATCGCCAAGCTGGCGGCGGCGTCGCTTGACGATGTTTCCGCCGCGGCGGGCAAGGCGGGGACCAAGGCCGCCGGCGTGGTGATCGACGATACCGCGGTCACCCCGCGCTACGTGACCGGTTTCACGCCCGAGCGCGAGCTGCCCATCATCTGGAAGATCGCGGTCGGATCGCTGCGCAACAAGCTGCTGCTGCTGCTGCCCGCGGCCCTCCTGCTGAGCGCCTTCGCGCCCTGGGCGATCACCCCGATCCTGATGGCGGGCGGCGCCTATCTCTGCTTCGAAGGCGCCGAGAAGCTGATCGAGGCGCTGACCGGCCATGGCAAGCATGCCGAAGACGTGGCGGAGGGCGGGGATCCCGCGGCGCTGGAGAAAGCCAAGATCTCCGGCGCGATCCGCACCGACCTGATCCTGTCGGGCGAGATCATGGCGATCGCGCTCGCCGAGGTGCAGTCCGGCGGCGCGGTGCCGCTGTGGGAACAGGGGATCGTGCTGGCGCTGGTCGGTGCCGCGGTGACGGTGGGCGTCTATGGCGTCGTCGCGCTGATCGTGAAGATGGACGATATCGGCGTGCATCTGGCCGCGCGCGAGTCGGCCGCTGCACAGGGCGTCGGGCGCGGGCTGGTGAAGGCGATGCCGGTGCTGCTCTCCGCGCTGGCGACGATCGGCACCGCGGCGATGATCTGGGTGGGCGGCGGCATCATCGTCCACGGCCTGCACGACTATCATTTCACGCCGCTGCCCGAATGGATCGAGCATCTCGCCGGCGCCGCCGCGCATGCCGTGCCGGTGGCGCAAGGGCTGGTCCACTGGGTGGTGGAGGCGGCCTGCTTCGGCGTGGTCGGTGTGATCCTGGGCGGCGCGATCGCGCTGGTGGTGCACAAGGTTGCGACGATGCGCGGCGGGCATTGAGCGGTTACCAAGCCCCTCCTGAGAGGAGGGGCTTAAGGCTCACAGCGCCTTTTCGTAGATCACATATTCCTTGTTGACCTTGCTATCGATCATGTCGGCGATCGCGACCATGCCCTGATTGTCTTCGAGCACCCAGCCGAGCTCGCCGCGGGTGGCGCCGAATTTTGCGGTCGAATCGCGGCGGATATATTCGATCATCATGAAGGCCAGCTGGCTGGCGAGGCGGCTCGATTGCATGCGCTTCACCACGCCCATCAGCGGCACGCGCATCGTTTCCATCTTCGGCGCGCGCAGCCACAGCAACAGCTTGATCCAGTTGAACGGCCACAAGGTGCCGCCCATGCCCTTCAGCTTCTCGTTGAGGTTGGGCAGCGTGATCATGAACGCCACCGCCTCCCCGTCCACCTCGGCGACGCGGATGAGATCCTCGAACACGATCTGCTTCAGCTTCTTGCCGACATAGGCGATCTCGCTGTCGGTCAGCGGCACGAACCCCCAGTTGTCCGACCAGGCATCGTTGAGGATGCCGAGGATGAGCGTCGCCTCCTCCTGGAAGCGGGACTTGTCGGCGCGGCGGATGTTGATGCGCGGGTTGCGCTCGCCGCTCTGGATGACGCGTGAGACGATGCCGGGGAAGGGCTCCTCGATGTTGAGGTCGTAGGTGAAGAGCGACTTGACCGGCTTGTGGCCGTCCGCCTCGATCCAGGCGCGATAGGCGGGGCTGTTGTGGCCCATCATGACCGTCGGCGGATGATCGAAGCCGGATATGAGCAGGCCGGGTTCGTCCCACACCGAGATGCTGATCGGGCCGAGCGCGCGGGTGAGGCCCTTGGCGCGCAGCCAATCCTCCGCGGCGGCGAGGAGCGCCTTGCCGACCGCCTCGTCCTCCGCTTCGAACAGCCCCCAATTGCCGGTATGGGGGCCCATGCCCTGTTCCACCGGCTGCTTGAGCGCGAGATGATCGATATGCGCCGAGATGCGGCCGACCACCCGCCCGCCGCGGCGGGCGAGGAAGAGCTGCTGTTCGCCATGTTCGAACCAGGGGTTCTTGCCCGGTGTCAGCAGTTCGTAGACGTCGTTGCGCAGCGGCGGCACCCAGGCCGGATCGCTGCCGTTCAGGCGATAGGCGAGTTCGACGAACGCCTTGCGATCGGGGCGGCTGGTGACCGGGGTGACGGTGATCGGATCAGACATGGCTGACGGGCCTTCGGAGCAGGGCAAAACAAAAAGAAGGGCGGGCGACGCGCTGTCGTGCGTCCCCGCCCCGGATACGGTTGAGCGGAGGGTCAGTCCTGCTTGCGCCTGCGCGGGTGGCCGCTGGCGACGCCACCGGAAAGCTCCGCGACATATGGATATTTCTCGGCCACTTCCTGGGTGTAGCCCAGGTTGAACACCGTCGGGCTCTTCTTCCGCTCGCCCGCGCGCTCGTAGAAGGTGCCGAACAGGCGATCCCAGAAATAGTTGGTGATGCCGAAATTGCCGTTTTCGTTGTGGAAATGGTGCGCCATGTGGCGCTGCTTGATCGTCGCCAGCCACTTGCTCTTCGGCTTGTAGCCAAGGTGCTGGATGCAGTGGCAGAACTCGTAGAAGCAGGTGGTGAGCAGGCCGGTGGACGTCGCGATCGCGGCACCGCCGACGCCACCGATCAGATAGCCGAGCGGCGCGGTGGCGATCACGATCGTCGGCAGCGTGGTGTGCAGCGCGCCGAACAGGATCTCCAGATGGTTGGGGTCCTGGTGGTGGTCGTAATGGATGCGCTTCCAGGTCGGCGCGAGCCACTTCACCTTCCACATCCACTGGCTGTGCAGCACCCAGCGATGGAGCACGTACCAGGCGAGCGGATAGACGAGGAGGGCGATGGCGATCGAGGCGAGCGTCTGCACCGGCGCCGCCGGGCGCCACACATAGACACCGGCCGACACGACCGCGAGCGTCAGATAGGCGATGATCGCCGGATACTGGAAATAGGCGACGGTCAATTCCTTGAGCGTCATCCGGTCCAGATAGTGCGACCGGTTCCAGAAACCGGTGCGGAGCGTCTGCTCAGTCTTCACGTCATCTTCCTCGAACGGACTCGGGGCCTGCGCACAAGCCGGCTCCTGTATATGGAAGCCGCTACTGGCCGCGCAATAAGGCGATTTTTCGACGGCGCACAGGATAGCGTGCCACAATCGTAACCCGGCGCATCACTCCTCGGTGCGGATCAGCACCGCTTCGCCGATCAGCAGGAACAGGAAAAACGGCGCCCAGGCGGCAAGCATGGGCGGGTAGGCGGAGAGATTGCCCATCGCCAGCGAGAAATTGTCGGCGACGAAATAGGTGAAGCCCAGCGCCATGCCGACCACCGCACGCACGAACAGCCGGCCGGAACGGGCGAGGCCGAATCCGGCGACGGCGCCGAGCAGCGGCATCAGCACCGCCGAAAGCGGCCCTGAAAATTTGTGATAATAGGAGGATTCGAGCGATGCGGTCTGCCGGCCCGCCGATTTCAGGTCTGCGATCGCGCCGCGCAGTTCGCGGACGGACAGCGAATCGCCGTCGACATCGGCGAGGGTGAACTGGTCGGGCCGAACGCCCCGCGCGATCGTGACCGGGCCGATCGGCACGCGCACGCCACGCGCGACGTCGAAGCGCGCGCCGCCCGCCAGCCGCCAGCCGCCGCCATCGGCGACGTAGCGAGCCTCCGGCGCGTTCAGGATCTGGTCGAGCGCGCCGCTCGACCGGTCATAGACGGTGACGTCCTTCAGCCAGGTCGTGGCGCCGCCGCCATGAACCTCTCCGGCCCGCATCAGCATCGCGCCGTCGCGCACCCACACATTGGTCTGCAACGCGCGCTGTTTCGGCACCGGCCCGTAATCCACATGCTCCCACTGCGCGAGAGTGGCGGTGGCGCGCGCCACGATCCGCTCGTTGAAGACGAAGGAGACCGCGGCGACGCCCAGGCTGGCGACGATCAGCGGCGCCAGCACCTGGTGCGCCGAAAGCCCGGCGGCCTTCATCGAGATCACCTCGCTGTTCTGGTTGAGCGTGGCGAGCGTGATCAGGGTGGCGAGCAGCACCGAGAAGGGCAGGAAGCGCGCGATGATCTGCGGTGCGCGCAGCGACACATAGTACCAGAGCTGTTCCTGCCCGTTGCCGGGATAAGCGAGGATGCTGCCCGATTCGCCGAGCAGGTCGAGCGTCTGGAGAACGACGACCAGCGCGCCGAGCACCGCCAGGGTGCGCAGCAGGAACATGCGCGCCATGTAGAGCGCAAGCGTGCGCGACGGGAAGAAACTCATCATCGGGTGGTCATAGCCCTTGTCACGCGGCTTCGGACGATTTGCGCCGGCCGAGCCGCAGCCAGGCCTTCACCGCGCCGCCCATCTTCGCCGCGCCGCGTTCGAGCGCCGCGATCGGCGCTCCGCCGGGGACGTTCGCAACCATGTGGTACATCCAGTAGATCAGCCCCGCGAACATCGCGAAGGGCACCCACAGCGCGATGATCGGATCCACCTTGCCCAGCGCGCCCAGGCTTTCGGCATATTCGTTGACCTTGTGATAGGTCACGATCATCACGATCGAGATGAACACGCCCAGCGCCGACGAGGATCGCTTGGGCGGAATCGCCAGCGCGATGCCCAGCAGCGGCAGCAGCAGCATCATCGCCACCTCCGCCATGCGGAAATGGAAGTTGGCGCGGCTTTCCAGCCGCAGGTTCTTCGGCAGGTTTGGATCCTTGCCGATCCGCACCAGTTCGGGGATCGTCCGTTCCAGATCCTTGTCGCCGCGCTTCCGGAACGCCTCGATGCGGGGCAGGTCGATCGGCAGGTCATGGCCGGTGAAGGCCAGCACCCGCGGCGTCCTGAACTCGGGCGCGTTGTGGACGAGCACGCCGTTGCGCAGGCGCAGGATGATCGTGTCGGGATCGTCCGTGGCCATGAAGGTGCCATGCTCGGCGGTGACCGCCAGCGACTTGCCGTCGCGCGATTCGGCACGGACGAAGATGCCGTTGAGGTCGCGCCCGGAATTGCGGCTCGATTCGATCCGCATCGTCATGCGCGCGCCCAGCCGGGTGAACTCGCCCACCTTGATCGAGGCGCCGAGCGCGCCCGAGCGCAGCTCGAAGCGCAGCCCCTCATAGGCGTAGCGCGCATAGGGCTGGACGAAGCCGACGATCGCGAGATTCACGAGGGCCAGCCCGATGGCATACATATACGGCACGCGCATCAGCCGGCCGTAGCTGAGGCCGACCGCGCGAAACACGTCCAGCTCGGACGACATGGCGAGCTTGCGGAACGCCAGGAGGATGCCCAGCATGAGGCCGATCGGGATGCCCAGCGACAGATATTCCGGGATCATGTTGGCAAGCATGCGCCACACCACGCTGACCGGTCCGCCTTCGGCCGCGACGAAATCGAACAGCCGGAGCATCTTGTCGAGCACGAGCAGCATGGCGGCGATCACCAGCGTGCCGAACAGCGGCAGGGCGATCAGGCGGGCGATGTAACGGTCGGTCGCGGTCAGCATTTCGAAATTCAGACGCCCCATGACCATGTTTTGGCCGCAAACGAGCCCGATCTTCAATGGCATGGGGGCAACAGTGCCGGTCATGCCGATTGTGGCATGGCTATAGCTTCCAGGAGTCGTGAGGTCATGTCGAAACTTTGGAGGACGCTGATCGCGGGTCCGCTGGTGCTGACGGCGCTGGCGGTGCCCGCCTATGCCGGCGCTCTCGGTCCCGACGCGGCTGTCTGCGATGCGGGCCAGGGGCCCTCCGTGCTGGTGCGCGTCGAGGGTTTCAAGGCGCGCACCGGCAAGCTGCGCGTGCAGATCTATGGCGGCAACGCCGCGGAGTTCCTCGAAAAGGGCAAGTGGCTGAAGCGCGTCGACCTGCCGGTCACGCGCAGTGGCGTGATGGATGTATGCGTCGGGCTGCCGGCGGCGGGCAATTATGCCGTCGCGGTGCGGCACGACGTGGATGGCAACGGCAAGTCGGGCTGGAGCGATGGCGGTGGCTTCTCGCGCAACCCGCATCTGTCGCTGACCAACCTCAAGCCCAAGCACAGTGCGGTGGTGATTCCGGTCGGTGCCGCGACTCGCACGGTGGATGTCGTGCTCAATTACCGTTCGGGTCTGTCGATCCGGCCGATCGAGGGATCACGATAGACCATGCCCAGCGTCGCGCTTCTGTCCAATCCCCGCTCCACGGGCAACCGTGCGCTGCTGCCGCGCGTGCGGGCCTATTGCGCGACGCATCCCGAGATCTTCCACTATGAGGTGGAGAATGTCGACCAGATCGGCCAGGCCCTGCGCACGATCGCGCTGGTGGAGCCCCGGGTGATCGTGATCAACGGCGGCGACGGCACCGTGCAGGCGGCGCTGACCGAGCTGCACCAGGGCGGCCATTTCGGCGACGCGCCGCCGCCCGTGGCGGTGCTGCCCAACGGCAAGACCAACCTGATCGCGCTCGATCTGGGTGCGCATGGCGATCCGCTTGAAGCGCTCGACCGCATCGTCAAGATGACGCGCGGCGACCTCAGCGAGCATGTCGTGGTGCGCGAGCTGATCGAGCTTTCGAGCGGCGCGCATGGCAGCCGGCCGGTGCTGGGCATGTTCCTGGGCGGCGCCGGGCTGGCGGACACGATCCTCTATTGCCGCAACAAGATCTATCCGCTGGGGCTGCCCAACGGGCTCAGCCATGTGATCGCGGCGCTGGCGGTGCTGTTCGCGATGCTGTTCGGCATCGGCGGCCGTTTCCTGCCGCCGCGGCCGCGGCCCGTGCGGGTCTCGATGATTCGCGACGGCCAGCTCAGCGGGCGTTTCTCGCTGCTGATCGTCACCACGCTCGAACGCATGCTGCTGGGCAGCCGCACCGAGATGGTTGGGGTCAGCGCCGGCCGGATGAAGCTGATGGCGGTGGACCAGAGCCCATGGGCGCTGGTGCGCGCGATCGCCGCCGCGGCGTTCGGCAAGCTCGGCCGCGGGCGCATGGCGGGCATCCATCTCGATCGCGGCGACATGATCCAGATCGAGGGCGAACGCTCCAGCGTGATCCTCGACGGCGAACTGTTCCAGGCCGAGCTCGGTCAGCCGATCGTGCTGCGCTCGACCCCGCCGGTGCCGTTCCTCCGCCTCGCGGCGTGAGCCGTGCCGCCATGGCCGTGACGGTCGCCGAAACGCCTGCAACACTGGACGCACTGGTGGCGGCCGAACTCGCGCTGCCGGTCGATCCGCGCGCGGCTGCGATGGCGGCGGCGATAGCGGCGACCTTCGGCGATGCCGCGCGCGCGGTGCTGTTTTACGGATCCTGCCTGCGCAGCGCCGAGCTCGAAGGGCAGATGCTCGATTTCTACGTGATCGTCTCCTCCTATCGCGCGGCCTATGGCGGCGGCTGGCGCGCGGCGGCGAACCGGCTGCTGCCGCCCAACGTCTTCCCGTTCGCGCATGACGGGCTCGCCGCCAAATATGCGGTGCTGAGCGAGGCGGATTTCGACCGGCTGAACGGGCCGGCGACGCTCAACGTGTCGGTCTGGGCGCGCTTCGCGCAGCCGAGCCGACTGGTCTGGGCGGCGGATGCCGAAGCCGGGCGGCGGGCGATCATGGCGGTCTCGCGCGCGGCGCCGACATTGCTGGGCGCGGCGCGGCCGCTGGCGGGGGAGGATGGTGGCGACCCGCTGACGCTGTGGCGCGCGGCCTTCACCTTGACCTATGGCGCCGAACTGCGCGCCGAGCGCAACGCCCGGCCGGGCGCGATGGTGGATGCCGATCCGGCGCGCTACCGCGCCTTCACCGCGCCGGCGCTGGCGCTGCTGGGCGAGGATGAGAGCGCGGCTGCCGCGCGGCGGCGCTGGCGGCTGCGGCGGCTGCAGGGCAAGACGCTGTCGGTGCTGCGCCTCGCCAAGGCGAGCCTGACCTTCGCCGGCGGCATCGATTATCTCGCCTGGAAGATCAACCGCCACGCCGGCACCGCGATCGAGATCCGGCCGTGGCAGCGGCGCTGGCCGCTGCTGGGGGCGGTGGTGCTGTTGCCGAAGCTGCTGACGTCGGGGGCGGTGCGGTGAAACATTCCCCTCCCGCTTGCGGGAGGGGCTAGGGGAGGGCGTGTTTTGACGCTCGCACCTATCCCGGACAGGCCCTCCCCCGACCCCTCCCGCAAGCGGGAGGGGAGAAGACCGAAGGGGGAATCAGGCAATCGCGCCAGTCGCCTTGCCCGCTGCTTCGAACATCTCAAGGATCTGGTCCACCTGCGCCGCGCTGTGTTCCGCACACAGCGAGCAGCGCAGCAGGAACATGCCGGCGGGGGTCGCGGGGGGGCGGGCCATGTTCACGTAGAGGCCGAGCTCGAGCAGCGCCTGCCACATTGCCACCGCCTGTGCCTGGTCGGTGAGGATGACGGCGATGATCGCGGATTGCGGCGTGTCGCTGCCCAAGGTGAAGCCCAGCGCCTTGAGGCCGCCGTGCAGCTTGCGGCTGTTTTCCCACAGGTGCGCGCGCTTGTCCTGTGCATGCATCAGCTTGCGGATCGAGGTGGCGGCGGTGGCGACCACGCTCGGCGGCAGCGAGGCGGTGAACACATAGGGGCGACACACCAGCCGCAGCACGTTGAACTTGGGATGGTTCGAGACGCAGAAGCCGCCGACTGTGCCGACCGACTTGGAGAAGGTGCCGACGATGAAATCGATCTCGCCCTCCATGCCCTGTTCCTCGAACACGCCGCGGCCATGCTCGCCGAAGAAGCCCATGCCATGGGCCTCGTCGCACAGGATCATGCAGTTGGGATGCTTGCGCACCGCGGCGACCATCTCGGGCAGCGGCGCGATGTCGCCCAGCATCGAATAGACGCCTTCCAGCACGACCAGCTTTTGCGCCTCCTTCGGCAGCCGGCCGAGGCGCTTGTCGAGATCCTCGACGCTGTTGTGGCGGAAGCGGACGACTTCGGCGTCGCCCAGGAAGCAGCCGTCATAGATGGACGCGTGGCTGTCCGCATCGATCACCACATAGTCGCCTTTGCCGGCGAGGGTGGAGATCATGCCGAGATTGGCCTGATAGCCGGTGGAGAACACCATCGCATGGTCGGTGCCGAAGAAGTCCTTCAGCGCGTCCTCGACGTCCCGGTGGCCCTGATAGGTGCCGTTGAGCACGCGGCTGCCGGTGGTGCCGGCGCCGAACGCATCGAGCGCATCCTTGCCGGCCTGCACCACGTCCGCATCGAACGTCATGCCCATATAGTTGTAGGTGCCGAGCAGGATGGTTTCCTTGCCCTTGATGATGGCGAGGGTGGGCGATTTCACCTCGTCCATCACGATCGCGAACGGATCGCGCACGCCGGTATCCAGCAGCGCCTGTCGCTCGGCGATCAGCCCGTCGAACTTGGAGAACAGGTCGCGCGCGCCGGCGATCTCTTCGGGCGTGCGCGCGTCATGCGCGGTCTGGGCGGCCTCGGTCATCCTGCGATCAACCCTTGAGCTTGGCGACGGCGTCGACGAGCTGGCCGACCGTCTCGATCTCGGCCTGCATGTTCATCGTGATGATGATGTCGAACGCGTCTTCCACGGCGGCGACGAAGTCCATCACCGTCAGGCTGTCCCATTCCAGGTCGCCGGCGAAGGTGGTGCTCTCGGTCAGCGCGATGCCCTTCTTGTTGAAGGGCGCGATCTGCTCGGCGACGATGTCGAAAATCTGGGCACGGTCTGTCATGCGCGGTCCTTACCGATGTGACGATGCGCTTGCCAAGCGATTGCGGCGGCAAATGGGCATGTTTAAGGAAAACGGCGACACGGGCGGGGGGCGCATGGACGCAGACGAATCGAAACGGAAGCGGAATTTCTCTGTTCACGCCGTGCACTTGATCCGGACGACCCAGCAGATCAACGTCGCGCTCAGCCAGATGGCGGACCAGAAGGCCTCGATCCTGATGGGCGGCACCTTCGTCGTGTTCACCATTTCGATCGGCCAGGTGCGCGCCGGCGGATTCGCGCTGCCGCTGATGGTCCTCGCCTTCTTCTCGTTCATCTCGGCGATGCTGGCGGTCTATGCGGTGCTGCCCGCCACCGGCACGCCGCCGGCGGAGGATCGCAACATCCTGTTCTTCGGCACCTTCACCACGATGTCCGAGCAAGAGTTCGCGGACGCGGTGATCGACCGGCTGGAGGATGAGGAGACGCTGTTCCGGACGATGCTGCGCGACATCTACCAGAACGGCCAGGTGCTCCAGCGCAAGAAGTACCGGTTCCTGGGGCTCGCCTATCGCGCCTTCCTGCTGGGGCTGGTGCTGACGATCATCAGCTTCATGGTGACCTATCTGGGCTATGGGCCGATGATGTGAGCCTGCTTTGTCCTCCCCGACACGCAGCGTCGGGGCGGAAAAGAGCGGCTACTGCCCGAAGCCCGCTTCCGTCGCCTGCCTGAGCGCCTCGCGCGCCGCCGCGAGCAGGGCGCCGGATTTCGCCTCGCACTCGCGCTGCTCGGCGGCGGGATCGCTGTCGGCGACGATGCCGGCGCCGGCCTGCACATGCATCACCCCATCCTTCACCACCGCGGTGCGCAGCACGATGCACGAATCCATCGAGCCGTCCGGCGAGAAATAGCCGACGCCGCCGGCATAGGCGCCGCGCGCCTCGGGCTCGAGCTCGGCGATGATCTCGCACGCGCGGACCTTGGGGGCGCCGCTGACGGTGCCCGCGGGGAAGCCCGCGAACAGCGCGTCGAGCGCATCCTTCGACGGGTCGAGCCGGCCGACCACGTTCGAGACGATGTGCATCACATGGCTGTAATATTCGACCGTGTAGCTGTCCGTCACGGTCACGCTGCCGGGTGTGGCGACGCGGCCGACATCGTTGCGGCCGAGATCGAGCAGCATCAGATGTTCGGCGCGTTCCTTGGGGTCGGCGAGCAGTTCGGCGCGCAGGCGGGCGTCCTCGGCGGCGGTCGCGCCGCGTGGGCGGGTGCCGGCGATCGGGCGGATCGTCACCTCGCCGGCGCGGGCGCGCACGAGGATCTCGGGGCTGGAACCGGTCAGCGCAAAGCCGGGCAGGTCGAGATGGTAGAGGAAGGGGCTGGGGTTGATCCGGCGCAGCGCGCGGTAGAGATCGAAGGGCGGTAGCGGGAAGGGCGCGGTGAAGCGCTGCGCCAGCACCACCTGGAAGATGTCGCCCGCGGCGATATAGTCCTTCGCGCGCGCCACCATCGCTTCGTAGCGGCCGGGCGCCAGCACCGGCGTCACCGCCAGCGTGGGATCGGCGATGGGCGCGTCTTCGGCGCGCGCCGGCAGGGGGGCCGCGAGCCGGGCGGCAGCGGCGCCGATCCGGTCGACCGCGGCGGCGATCTTCTGGTCGGGCGTGCCCGCGCCTTCGGGCCAGACCGGAGCGACGAGGTGGAGCACGTCGGCCAGCCGGTCGAACACCAGCAGCAGGGTCGGCCGCGCGAACAGCATGTCGGGCAGGCCGATCGGGCTGGCGCCGGCGCGCGGCAGGCGTTCGACGAGGCCGACCGTCTCATAGCCGAAATAGCCAACCAGGCAGGCGAGGGCTGGGGGCAGATCCTCCGGCACGTCCATCCGGCAGCGCGCGACCAGCGCGCGCAGCGCGGCGAGCGCGCCGCCGTCCACCGGCGCGAAGGCGTTGCGGTCGGTCAGCCAGTGCGGGTTGATCGCCGCCGAGTCGCCCTCGGCGCGGAACATCAGGTCGGGGGCGATGCCGAGCAGGCTGTAGCGGCCACGGACGGCGCCGCCCTCGACCGATTCGAGCAGGAAGTCGCCGCGCCCCGGCTCCATCAGCTTGAGCGCCGCGGAGACGGGCGTGTCGGTGTCGGCGATCTGTCGGCGATGGACCAGCGCCGGGCGCCCCGCAGCAAGCGCGGCGAGCGCCGCCGCGTCGCCCGTTCCGCCCCCGGAAACGCCGGCCGTCACGCCCTGCCCTTGGCTCATTCGGCGGCGGGGGCGCCGCTCAGCTCGCGCTTGAGCTTGGCGATCGCCTTGTCGTCGCGGACCACGCCCACCGCGGTGCGCGCGGCGACGGCGAACTGCTCGGCATATTCGCCGCCCAGCGTCTGGTCGAAGCTGCGCTGCGTGTTGGTCACCAGCTGCGGCTGGGCATTGGCGTCGCCGGGGATGATCTTCTGCAGGCGCACCACGAAGAAGCCGGCGCGGTTGGGCATGGCGAGCAGCTTCACGCTGTTCTCGCGCATCGAGAACAGCAGCTCCTCGGTCGGATCGATCTGGCGGTTGCCCTGCATCAGCGCGAGGCGCGGGCCACCGATCGGCTGGGTCGGCGGCAGCGGCCGGCCGACCTCGCGCAGCGCCTGGTCCAGCGCCATGCCCTTGCTGACCTTGGCGATCACCGCGAGCGCCACGGCCCGCGCGGCCTTCGACTGGCGATCGGCGATGAAGTCGGCGGTGACCGCTTCCTTCATCCTCGGATCGGTCAGCGGGCGCGGCGCCGGCGGCAGGATGCGGACGACGTCCATCAGCGCGAAGCTCTGCTGGGCGGGCGGGCCCACCGGCACCACCGCGGGATCGTCATCGGCCTCGGCGTCGAACGCCGGGCGCAGCACCTCTGCCATCTGCGGCGGCGGCGCCATGTCCGGCTTGTCGGGGTCGGCGCCGGTCGCGGTGACGGCCGGGGTGGTGGTGACGCCCAGCTTGTTGGCGGCGACGATCTCGTCGAAGGTCGCGCCCTCGTCGATCGCGTCCTGGATCTTCGTCTGAAGCGCGGCGATGGCGGCCTGCGTCTTGCTCGCGTCGATCGCCGCCGTCAGTTCGGGGCGGACCTGATCGAGCGTGCGCGCCGGCACCGCGGTGATCGCATCGACGCGCACCACGTGCCAGCCGAGCGGCGACTGGACGGGATCGGTCACCGCCTCCCTCGCGGCGGAGAAGGCGGCGTTGGCGACCGCGGGGGCGCTCGCCTCCGCGAACATCGCCTTTTCGATCGCGCCGGTGTTGGAAGCTTCGAGGCCCACCGCCCGCGCGGCGTCGGCGATCGCCGCGCCGCCGCGCACCTTCTGCGCCAGCGCGAGCGCGGCTTCGCGGGTCGGCAGGATCACCTGCGTCAAGGTGCGGGTCTCGCGCGCGGCGAACTCCGCCTTGCGATCGGCGAACGCCTTGGCGACCTCCGCCTCGGTCGGCGCGACCTTGGGCAGCGTCGCCGGGCCGAACGGCGCGAAGCGGATCACGCGGCGTTCCGGCACGGTGAAGCGGCGCAGGTTGCGCTTGTAGAACTGGTCGAGTTCGGCCGCGGTCGGATCCGCGCCGCGGTCCATCGCCTGCGCGGGAATCGCCGCCAGCGTGCCTTCGCGCTGTTCAAGCAGCAGCGAGGCATAGGGCAGGGCAAGCTGGCGCGGCGCCTTGGCGGCAGCGGAAACCGGCACCATCAGATGGCGACCGACGAGCTGGCGCTGGATCTGGTCGCGCAACTGATCCTCGGTCAGATTGTTCTCGCGCAGCAGGCGGAGAAAGGTCTGCTGGTCGAACTTGCCGGTGGCGCCTTGGAAGGCGGGGATGCTGGCGATTTCGCCATCGACCAGCTTCTTGCTCGCGCGCAGGCCCTGTTCGCGACCGAACAGGTCGACCGCGCGCTCCGCGATCAGGCCGTCGAGCACCTGTTCGAACCCGCCCGCCGCGATCAGGCCGGCCATGTCGAGCGTGGGATTGCGCCGACGCTCGGCATCGAGCGCGGCTTCCATCGCCTGGCGGACGTCGCCGGCATAGAGCGCCTCGTCGCCGATCTTGGCCAGCCGGTCGCCCTTGCCCGGCTGCTGCCCGCTGCCGTTCAGCGTGTTGCCGATGTCGGTCATCGCGAAGCCCACGGCGATGACTGCCAGCAGCAGGCCCGCGATCACGATGCCGACCCTCGAGCTGAGTGCGCGGCGGAAAAGGTTGAGCATCGAAGTCCTACGGGCAAAGAAAAAACGGCCCTCGCTTTAGGGGGCGGCACGGTTTGCTTCAAGCGTGTTGCAAGCCGATCCGGCCGGTTGCTATCGCGCACGCCCATCGGACGGAAAAACGGGGAAGGGGCAAAACATCATGGCCAACAGGAAGTTGATCGCCGGAAACTGGAAAATGAACGGCGAACTGTCGGCCCTGGCCGAGCTGGACGCGATCGGCGCGGCGGTGGACGATTACCCCGAAGTCGACATCGCTGTGGCACCGCCCTTCACGCTGATCGCCGCGGCGGCGCTGCGCAGCCCCGACCTCATCATCGGCGGGCAGGATTGCCACGCCAATGTCGCCGGCGCGCATACCGGCTGCGTTTCCGCGACGATGCTCAAGGAATCGGGCGCGCGCTTCGCGATCGTCGGCCACAGCGAGCGCCGCGCGGATCATCATGAAAGCGACGCCGACGTCCGCGCCAAGGCGAACGCCGCGATCGCCGGCGGCCTCACCGCGATCGTCTGCGTGGGCGAGAGCGAGGACCAGCGCGACGCGGGCGATGCCGTCGCCGTCGTCGAGGCGCAGGTGGAAGGCTCGGTGCCGGCGGACGTCGACCCGGCGATGCTGGTCGTCGCCTATGAGCCGATCTGGGCGGTCGGCACCGGCCGCACCCCGTCCGTCGCGGAGGTGGGCGAGATGCACGCCGCCATCCGTGCGCGGCTGGTCGCGACCTTCGGGGAAGCGGGGCAGGGCGTGCGCATCCTCTATGGCGGCTCGGTGAAGCCCTCCAACGCCGCCACGCTGCTGCACATTCCCGATGTGGACGGCGCGCTCGTCGGCGGCGCCAGCCTGAAAGCCGCCGATTTCGTGCCGATCATCGCCGCCGCCGCGCAGCCGGTCGGTTGACCCGCCGATATCCATCGGCCAAAGCGGCGGCCGTTTCATATATTGCAACAGCGAAGGCGAAACCGTGCCTGACCCCAAGTCGCTCAGCTTTCAGGACCTGATCCTGACGCTCCATGCCTATTGGAGCGCCCGGGGCTGCGTGATCCTCCAGCCCTATGACGTCGAGATGGGCGCCGGTACCTTCCACCCGGCAACCACCTTGCGCGCGCTCGGCCCCAATCCGTGGAACGCCGCCTATGTCCAGCCCAGCCGCCGCCCGGCGGATGGGCGCTATGGCGAGAACCCGAACCGGCTGCAGCATTATTATCAGTATCAGGTGATCCTGAAGCCCAGCCCGGGCGACATCCAGGAACTGTATCTGGGCAGCCTGAAGGCGATCGGCATCGACTTCACCCGCCACGACATCCGCTTCGTGGAGGATGACTGGGAAAGCCCGACACTGGGCGCCTGGGGCCTCGGCTGGGAAGTATGGTGCGACGGCATGGAGGTGACCCAGTTCACCTATTTCCAGCAGGTCGGCGGGTTCGATTGCAAGCCGGTCGCGGGTGAGCTGACCTACGGGCTGGAGCGGCTGGCGATGTATATCCAGGGCGTCGACCGGGTCTACGACCTGCGCTTCAACGACGCCGGCGTCTCCTATGGCGACGTGTTCCTGGAAAACGAGAAGCAGTTCTCGACCTATAATTTCGAGATCGCCAACACCGAGACCTTGTTCCGGTGGTTCAAGGATGCCGCGGCGGAATGCCAGGTGTGCCTGGACAACAAGCTGCCGCTGCCCGCCTATGACCAGGCGATCAAGGCGAGCCACATCTTCAACCTGCTGAACGCCCGCGGCGTGATCTCCGTGGCCGAGCGCCAAGCCTATATCGGCCGCGTGCGCGATCTGGCCAAGGGCAGCTGCCAGGCGTGGATGGAAAAGAACGGGTGGGCGGCATGAGCACTATGAATCTCCCTCTCCCTTCCGAGGAGAGGGGCAGTGTGATGTTTATGCGCGACCGCATCAGCCCCCTCTCCCTGACCCGCTGCGCGGGTCGTTCCTCTCCCCAGAGGGGAGAGGGTAAATGAGCGATTTCCTTCTCGAACTCCTCTCGGAGGAGATTCCGGCGCGCATGCAGGACAAGGCGCGCGCCGACCTCGCGAAGCTGTTCGCCGACGAGATCGGCCGCGCCGGCCTCAAGGCGGCGGCGATCGAGACCTTCGCGACGCCGCGCCGGCTGGCCCTGATCGCGCGTGGGCTGCCCCTCGCCACCGAGGCGGTCAGCGAGGAACTGAAGGGCCCGCGCGCCGCCGCGCCGCCGCAGGCGCTGGAGGGTTTCCTGCGCAAGACCGGCCTCACCCGCGAGGCGCTGGTCGAGCGCGATGGCGTGTTGTTCGCGGTGATCGAGAAGCCCGGCCGCCCGACCGCCGCGGTGCTGGCGGAGGCAGTGCCGGCGATCGTCCGCGCCTTCCCGTGGCCCAAGTCGATGCGCTGGGGCACCGCCTCCGCGACCACCGAGAGCCTGCGCTGGGTGCGCCCGCTGCAGGGCATCGTCGCGCTGCTGGGCGAGGATGTGGTGCCGATCGCGATCGACGGGCTGCATTCGGGCGCCGAGACGGTCGGCCATCGCTTCCATCATCCGGGCCGCATCACCATCGGCTCGGCCGAGGATTATGAGGCCAAGCTCAACGCCTGCCATGTGATCGTCGACCAGGAAAAGCGCCGCGCGATCATCCGCGAGGCCGCCGACCGCGCCGCCGCCAATGCCGGGCTGACGGTGGTGCCGGACGAGGGGCTGGTGATCGAGAATGCCGGCCTCACCGAATGGCCGGTGCCGCTGCTCGGCAGCTTCGATCCCGCGTTCCTCGACGTGCCGCGCGAGGTGATCCAGCTCACCATGCGCACCAACCAGAAATATTTCGCGCTGAACGATGCCGCGGGCAAGCTGGCGCCGGCCTTCATCTGCACTGCGAACATCGCTGCGGCGGATGGCGGCGCGCTGATCGTAGAGGGCAACCGCAAGGTGCTCGCGGCGCGGCTGTCCGACGCGAAATTCTTCTGGGAGCAGGATCTGAAGGTTCCGCTCGACGATGTGCTGCCCAAGCTCGAGACGATGCTGTTCTACGAGGGCATGGGCACGCTGCGCGCCAAGGCGGAGCGGATCGGCGAACTCGCCGGCTGGATCGCCGAGGCCTATTTCCCCGAGCGCGACCCCGAGACCGCGCGCCGTGCGGGCCTGATCGCCAAGGCCGATCTCGCGACGCAGATGGTGGGCGAATTCCCCGAACTGCAGGGCATCATGGGCGGCTATTATGCCGAGCGGGCCGGCGAAAAGCCGGGTACGGTTTCAGCGCTGAAGCAGCAATATGTCGCCGCGGTCGAGGGGTGCATACCCGCCTGCGTCGCGCTGGCCGACCGGATCGACACGCTCGTCGCCTTCTTCGCGCGCGATATCCGGCCGACCGGGTCCAAGGATCCGTTCGCGCTGCGCCGTGCGGCGCTCCAGGTGATCCAGACGATCCTCGTCAACGGCACGCGGCTGAACCTGCGCGCGGTGGTGGCGCAGGCCCAGGCGATCATCGGCACCGCGCGCGACGTGACCGGCGAACTGGCCGACTTCTTCGCCGACCGTCTCAAGGTCCAGCAGCGCGAGGCGGGCGTTCGCCACGACCTGATCGACGCGGTGTTCGCGCTGGGCGGGGAGGATGATCTCGTCCGCCTGCTGGCGCGGGTGAAGGCGCTGCAATCCTTCGTCGCGACCGACGATGGCGCCAACCTGCTCGCGGGCTACAAGCGCGCGGCGAACATCCTCAAGAAGGAAGGCGTCACCGCGGCGCCGACGTTCACGCCGGGCTATGCGCAGGAACCCGCGGAAGCGGCGCTGGTCGCGGCGCTCGATGCTGCCGAGCCGGCCGCCGCCGCCGCGGTCGCGGCCGAGGATTTCGAAGGGGCGATGGCCGCGCTGGCGATGCTGCGCGCGCCGATCGACGCCTTTTTCGATGCCGTGACCGTCAACGATGCCGACACCGACAAGCGGGCGGCGCGGCTCGGCATGCTGGTGCGCGTGCGTGCCGCGGTGCAGCGCGTCGCGGACTTCTCGAAGATCGAGGGCTGATCCGCCGCCGGCACGCGATGATTGAGGTTTGCAGCGGCCACACCAGACTCGCCATGAGCAGGGCCGTTGCATATGTTGCGATGCAACAAAATACGGGGAAGGGATCCGATGACTCAGTATGTCTACCGCTTCGGCGGCGGCGTTTCCGATGGCGGCAACGGCGACAAGAACCTGCTCGGCGGCAAGGGTGCGAACCTTGACGGCATGGCCTCGATCGGCCTGCCGGTGCCGCCGGGGTTCACCATCTCGACCGAGATGTGCACGCGCTATTACGCCGATGGCCAGGCCTTCCCTGACGAGCTGCGCGCGCAGGTCGCCGCCGGCATCGCCCATATCGAGGGCGTTACGGCCAAGCGCTTCGGCGATGCCGCCGATCCGCTGCTGGTTTCGGTCCGCTCCGGCGCGCGCGTGTCGATGCCCGGCATGATGGATACCGTCCTCAACCTCGGCCTCAACGACGCGACCGTCGAGGGGCTCGCCGCCACCTCGGGCGACGCGCGCTTCGCGTGGGACAGCTATCGCCGCTTCGTGCAGATGTATGCGGACGTCGTGCTCGAGCTCGATCATGGCGCGTTCGAGGAAGCGCTCGAGGTCGCCAAGGAGGATCGCGGCATCGTCCTCGATACCGATATGGGCGCGGACGACTGGAAGGCGCTGGTCGGCGCCTACAAGAAGCTGGTCGAGGAGCAGTGGGGCAAGCCCTTCCCGCAGGATGTGCACGACCAGCTGTGGGGCGCGGTCGGCGCGGTGTTCGGATCGTGGCAGTCGGAGCGCGCGAAGGTCTATCGCCGCCTCAACGACATTCCGGCCAGCTGGGGCACCGCCGTCAACGTGCAGGCGATGGTGTTCGGCAACATGGGCGACACCTCGGCGACCGGCGTCGCCTTCACCCGCGATCCGGCGACCGGCGAGCGCGCCTATTATGGTGAGTTCCTGATCAACGCGCAGGGCGAGGACGTGGTCGCGGGCATCCGCACCCCGCAATATCTGACCAGGGCGGCGCGCGAGGCGGCCAACGCCAGGCCGCTCTCGATGGAAGAGGCGATGCCGGAGGTCTATGCCGAGCTCGCCCGCGTGTTCGACCTGCTGGAAACGCATTATCGCGACATGCAGGACATCGAGTTCACGGTGCAGCAGTCCAAGCTGTGGATGCTGCAGACGCGATCGGGCAAGCGCACCGCCAAGGCCGCGCTCAAGATCGCGGTGGACATGGCGAATGAGGGGCTGATCACCCGCGAGGAAGCGATCGCGCGCGTCGACCCGATGGCGCTCGACCAGCTGCTCCACCCGACGCTCGACCCCTCCGCGCCGCGCGACGTGCTGACCAAGGGGCTGCCGGCTTCGCCGGGCGCCGCCTCGGGCGAGATCGTGTTCGACAGCGACACCGCCGAGACCCGCTCCGCGCTGGGGGCCGAGGTGATCCTCGTCCGCGTCGAGACCAGCCCCGAAGACATTCATGGCATGCACGCCGCCCGGGGCATCCTGACCGCGCGCGGCGGCATGACCAGCCACGCCGCGGTGGTCGCGCGCGGCATGGGCCGCCCGTGCGTGTCGGGCGCGGGTACGTTGCTGATCGATGCCAAGGCGGGAACGCTGAAGATCGGCGGCCGCGTGCTCAGCGCCGGCGATATCCTCACCATCGACGGCGCCACCGGCGAGGTGATGGCGGGCAAGGTGCCGACCGTTCAGCCCGAGCTGGCCGGCGATTTCGGCATCCTGATGGGCTGGGCGGACGAGGTGCGCCGGCTCAAGGTGCGTGCCAACGCCGAGACCCCGCTCGACTGCCAGGTCGCGCGCGATTTCGGCGCCGAGGGCGTCGGCCTGTGCCGCACCGAGCACATGTTCTTCGAGGCCGGCCGCATCACCGCGGTGCGCCAGATGATCCTGGCGGAGGACGAGAAGGGCCGGCGCGCGGCGCTCGCCAAGCTGCTGCCGGAACAGCGCGCGGACTTCACCGAGATCTTCCGGATCATGGCCGGCCTGCCGGTGACGATCCGTCTGCTCGATCCGCCGCTGCACGAATTTCTGCCGCACGCCGAGGCCGAGTTCGAGGAGGTGGCGAAGTCTGCCGAGGTCGACGTCGCGACGCTCAAGCGGCGCGTGGGCGAGCTGCACGAGTTCAACCCGATGCTCGGGCATCGCGGCTGCCGGCTGGGCGTGACCTATCCCGAGATCTACGAGATGCAGGCGCGCGCCATCTTCGAGGCGGCGCTGGCCGTGGCGGAGAGCAGCGGCGAGGCGCCGATTCCCGAGATCATGATCCCGCTCGTCGCGACCCGGCGCGAGCTGGAGCTGATGAAGGCGGTGGTCGACGAGGCCGCCAAGGCGGTGTTCGCGGAGAAGGGCGCCTCGGTCGAGTATCTCGTCGGCACGATGATCGAGCTGCCGCGCGCCGCGCTGAAGGCGGGCGAGATCGCCGAGGTGGGCGAATTCTTCAGCTTCGGCACCAACGACCTGACGCAGACCACGCTCGGCGTCAGCCGCGACGATGCCGGGCGCTTCCTGACCACCTATGTCGAAAAGGGCATCTATGCCCGCGACCCGTTCGTCACCCTCGACGTCGAGGGTGTCGGCGAACTGATCTCGCTCGCTGCCGAGCGCGGCCGCGCGACCCGCGCCGGCATCAAGCTGGGCATCTGCGGCGAGCATGGCGGCGACCCGGCCTCGATCGCGTTCTGCGAGGCGACCGGGCTCGATTATGTCTCCGCCTCGCCCTATCGCGTGCCGATCGCGCGGCTGGCGGCGGCGCAGGCGGCGCTGAAGCAGCGGTGATTCACCCGCCGCGGTGACGGCCGCCCTTTTCCTCCCCGGCACGCAGCGTCGGGGAGGCAACATGTGCGCGCGATACGCCGATCCCGATGTCTGCGCATCTTGCGATCATATCGTGCACGACCTAAATTGCGCGCATGGCAAAGCGCAATTCCCCGCTGAAGACGAAGCCGGCTGCACCCGACGACGCGCTCGACCCGTTCGTCTGCTTTGCGGTCTACTCGGCCGGCCTCGCCTTCAATCGCGTCTACAAGCCGCTGCTCGACCGGCTGGGGCTCACCTATCCGCAATATTTGGCGATGGTGCTGCTGTGGCAGCGCGACGGCCAGGCGGTGGGTGAGCTGGGCGAGAAGCTTTTTCTTGAAACCAGCACGCTCACGCCGCTGATCAAGCGGCTGGAATCCGCCGGCTACGTCACTCGCAAGCGCGACGGCGCCGACGAGCGCGTCGTCCGCGTCTCGCTGACCGAGGCCGGGCGCATGCTGGCGGAGGAAGCGGCATGCGTGCCCGAGGAGATCCTGCGGGCGACGGGGATGACGGTGGAGCAGCTCGGCGCGATGCGCGACGCGCTGGTGGTGATGCGCGGGCATCTGCGGGAGAGCGCGGGGGAGGGGTGAGGGCGGCGCCGGCAAGACCCGCGACCTCGAGCGCGGCGAAGGCGCCGGGCAGCAGATGGCCGAGCGCGATGCCGACGACGATGCACAGCGCGACCCAGGCGGGGAGATAGCGTTCGAACAGCGACATCGCTCAATCCGCCCGATCGGCATCGGGCGGGGTGAGGGTGCCGCCGCCCAGCGCGATCTGCATGTAGACCGTGTCGAGCCACCGCCCCGCCTTCCAGCCCATGCCCGCCAGCCGGCCGACATGCCGGAAACCGCAGGATGCGTGCAGCGCGACCGAGGCGGGCTCGCCGCCGCCGATCACCGCGACCATCTGGCGGAACCCGCCGGCCTCGGCGGCGTCCAGCAACGCCTGCAGCAGGCGCTTGCCGATCCCGGCACCGCGCCTGTCATGGGCGATGTAGATGCTGTTCTCGCAGGCGAAGGCGTAGGCGAGCCGGTCGCGGAACTGGGTGGCATAGCCATAGCCGACCACGGCGGGCCCGTCGCACGCGACCAGAAAGGGCCAGCCCCGGCCGGTGATCGTCCGGATCTTGTCGGCGATCTCATCCTTGGTCGGCGGCACGATGTCGTAGGTCGCGGTGCCGTGGAGCACGTGATGCGCGTAGATCGCGGTGATCGATGGCGAGTCGTCCGCGCCGACCGCGCGGATGGTCGGCGTCATCGCCGCGTCGCATCGATGGCCGCGTTGCGGATCATGGCGAGCGCGTTGCGCGACGTGCCGCATTCGGGATTATGATAGATCACGACATCCGTCATCGGGGCCTCGTCAGCCGCAGTCGAGTTCGGCGAGCAGCGGCTCGCACAGTTCGGCGCGGCCCTGGCAGCAATCCTTGGCCAGATAGACCATCAATCCGCGCAGCGCGTCGAGGTCGGCGCGCTGGATCTGCTGACGGCCGCGCTTCTCCGACACCACCAGCCCCGCCTTCGCCAGCACCGCGAGGTGGGTGGAGAAGGTGCTCTGCGTCAGCCCCGAGGCATCGACCAGCGCGCCGGTGGACAGCCCCTCCGGCTCATGCCGGATGAGCAGACGAAGGGCGGCGAGCCGTGTCGGGTGCGCGAGCGCGGCAAGGATCGAGAGCGCGGCGTCGGTATTCATGTATCGGGAATATCCGATGGGATTTGTGGGGTCAATGTCTCATCGGGAATTTACGATTAGTGGTGGTGGCGGCTGGAGCGGGGGCGATCGTCGGGATGCGAGCGCGAGGGCGTCGGGCCTCGCGCGCGCTCCGCATCAAGTTTAGTATTATGTCCCCGAAATTACCGAAATAGGGGCGCTGAGGATCGTTCAAAAGCCACCATATGCTCGCTCTTCGATGATCTTGCCGGTGTGGGTGTCGTAGCAGGCGAGTTAGGTTCCGGCCTTGTCTGTCGCGCGGGAGCGGAGCTCGACGCAGGATCGATCCTCAAGACGCATCACGATCGCAAAACTCGATGCGCGATTTGCGTCGCCCCGTGGAAAGATTTTGAGGGAGTCCCGACGCGCCTTCTGTACCAGGGGCGCGTCTTCCGGTGGCACGAGCGGGCGGCGCGCGGAGCGGTATAGCGCGGCGCTCAATATGAGAATGGTGATCAGGAGAACCGCGAGCGTGAGGTTCATGGTGCGCTTGCCCAACTGCATGAAGCGAGACTGACGCGCGCGGGTGGCATTGGCAATCGGACGTCCGCGAACATTCCCGTCGCGGCATTGCCCCCGACATTCGATGATCCGCGTTTCACCGGGCAGCCCGCACCCAGCCCCAGCGAGACCTGCGCATGACCCCCGAACCCAACCCCCACGACGACGAACACGAACCCGACGCGGCGCTCTCTGCGGAGGAGGTGCGGGATGTCGAGGATCGGCGGGCGAGTTCTTCGATGGTGGTGCATGAGGTGGTGCGGCTGCAGGGGGAGGAGGAACTGGTGCGGCCGGTGCCGGCGCTGCTGCTCTCCGGGCTGGCGGCGGGGATCGCGATCAGCGCGTCGCTGCTTGCCGAACTCTATCTGCGGATGCGGCTGCCGGACACGCGCTGGGCGGAGTTGGTGTTCCTGGCGGGATATCCGGTCGGCTACATCATCGTCATCATGGGGCGGCTGCAGCTGTTCACCGAGAGCACCGTGACCGCGGTGCTGCCGCTCGCCGCGCGGCCGACTTGGGCGAAGGCGGGGCAGTTGCTGCGGCTGTGGGGCTGCGTGCTGTTCGCCAACCTCGTAGGCGTGGTGATCGTCGCGTGGCTGATGGCGCATGAGGTGGTCATCACCCGCGAACAGCATGTCGCCGCGGTCGACATTTTGAGCAAGCTCACATTGCAGGAGGGGACGAAGACGCTGACCCTCGGCATTCCCGCAGGCTTCCTGATGGCGGCGATCGCGTGGATCCTGCCCAGCGCCAAGGGCAGCGAGTTCTGGGTGATCACCCTGCTTACCTATGTCATCGCGCTGGGCGGGTTCAGCCATGTCGTCACCGGATCGTCGCAGGTCGCCTTCCTGTGGCTCAGCGGCCATATGCCGCTCGGCGAGGCGCTGACCGACTTCGTGCTGCCGGCGCTGGCGGGGAACATCATCGGCGGCGCCGGGCTGTTCGGGCTGCTCGCGCATGGGCAGATGCGCAGCGATGCGGCTGGTGTGGACGAGGGGTGAGCAAAAGGGGAGCTCAGCCCTTCACCCGGCGCCTGAGCGCGGCCAGGTCGATGCCGTAGCGTTTGGTCTTGTAGTAGAAGGTCTCGCGCGGGATGCCCAACCGCGCCGCCGTCCGCCCGACATCGCCGTCCTCGGCGAGGAAGGCGTCGCGGATCGCGGCTTCCTCGAAGCGGGCGACGCGTTCGGGCAATGTGGCGCCGGCGCCCGCCTCGTCCGTCCCGTCCGCTTCCAGCCCCAGCACCACACGCTCGGCGAAATGAGCGAGTTCGCGGACATTGCCGGGCCAGCGATGCTCGGCGAGGCGGCTGCGGGTGCGCGCGCCGATCGCGGGAGGCGGGCGGCGGTGGCGGGCGGCGGCGCGATCGAGGAGGTGGGCGAACAGCAGCGCAAGATCGTCCTGCCGGTCGCGCAGCGGCGGCAGCGTCAGGGTCATGCCGGCAAGGCGGTAGAAGAGTGCGGGGGCGAAGCGGCCCTCGCGCACCGCGGCGTCGAGCGAGCCGCCCGCGGCGGCGACGATGCGCACGTCGAGCGGCACCGCGTCGCGGCCGTGCGGCGGCACGAAGCTACGTTCCTCCAGCAACTGCGTCAGCCGCGCCTGCAGCGCTGGCACCGCCTGGTCGATATCGTCGAGAAACAGGGTGCCGCGCTGCGCCTCGGCAACCGGCCCCATCCGTCCGCCCTCGCCGAACAGCGCGCTTTCCACCAGCGCCTCGGGGATTGCGGCGCAGGCGATCGTCACGAAGCCGTGGCGCACACGGCGGCCGGCGCGGTGGATGAGGCGCGCGACCAGTTCCTTGCCGGTGCCGGTTTCTCCCTCGATCAGCACGTCGAGATCGGCGCCAGCGAGGACGGGGATGGTCTGGCGGATGCGCACGATCGCCGGCGCGTCGCCCACCAGCACCTCGGCGGAGGCCTGTTCGGCCAGTGCACGCAGGCGGCGATTGTCGATCGCCAGCGCGCGCGTCTCGGCGGCGCGGCGGACGGCGGCGACCAGCGCATCGGGATCGAAGGGCTTGGTGACGAAATCCCATGCGCCCGCCTTCAGCGTCTCCACCGCCATCGTCACATCGCCATGGCCGGTGATCAACAGCACCGGCAGCGCGGCATCGCGCTCGCGCAGGCGGCGGAACAGGGCGATGCCGTCCATCCCCGGCATCCGCACGTCGGTGACGACGACGCCGGGATAGTCGGCATCGATCGCCGCCAGCGCCGGTTCGGCGGCGGGGAAGGCGTCCACCGCGAAGCCGGCGAGCTGCAAGGTCTGCACCGTCGCGGCGCGCAGATCCTCGTCATCCTCGACGAGAGCGACGCGAGGCGGGGCTGCGCGGTCGCTCATGCCGCGGCGCGCTGCAGGGTCAGGTCGAAACAGGCGCCGCCCGCGCCCGGCACCCAGACGAGCGCGCCGCCCAGCTCGTGCATGATGTCGTGCGCGATGACGAGGCCGAGGCCGAGGCCGTTGGCGCGGCTGGTGGCGAAGGGCGTGAACAGCCGCTCGGCCACCTGCGGCGCGATGCCGGGGCCGTTGTCGCGGATGCGCACCCGGACCGTCCCGGCATCGGCATCCAGCCTGATCTCGATGAGGCCGTCGCGGCGGTCCTCGAGCGCATCGAGCGCGTTCTGGATGAGGTTCACGAACACCTGCTCCAGCCGTACCCGCCCGGCGCGCACCGGGGGATCCGCGCCGAGGTCGACGCTGAAGCCGACGCGCGCGAGCCGGTTGCGCAGGATCAGCGCCGCACCCTCGATCACCTCGGAAATGCGCAGCGACACGATCTCCCCCGTGCCCTTGCGCGCGAAGCCGCGCAGCTCGGACGTGACCGCACCGATCCGCTCGGTCAGCCGGCCGATCGCGCCGAAATTGGCGGCAGCGGCATCGCTGTCGCCGCGTTCGAGGAAGGCGATGCCGTTGGCGGCATAGGACCGGATGGCGGCGACCGGCTGCGCGGTCTCGTGCGCCACGCCGGCGGTGATCTGGCCGAGGATGGCGAGGCGGTTGGCCTGGCGCAGTTCCTCGCGCAGTTCGTCGGCGCGGCGCTCGCCGGCCGCGCGCTCGTCCATCGCCGCGCGGAGTTGCGCGGTGCGCGCCGCGACCTCTTCCTCCAGCGCCGCGGTGCGGATGCGGCGCTGGCGGATGCGCAGCGCCAGCGCCCAGGCTAGCGCGGCGATCAGCGCGACGGCCAGCGCGGTCGCCAGCCACACCGCGCGGCCCGCCCGCGTCGCGGCGGGGTCCGCGGGCGTGTAGAGGTGCAGGGTCCAGCCGAGGTCGCCCGCGGGCACATGCGCGCTCACCCGCCGCGTGCGATCGCCCTCCAGCCGCACCAGCCGCCCGTTCAGCGTAGGGGCGATCTGCAGCGGGCGCACCGATGCATCGCCGGACTGCATCTCCTGCCGGAAATAGGCGACCTGCGCGGGCGTGAGCGGGCGGGTCGCGCGAAAGCGCAGCGCGGGATCGCTGCTCGCCACGACGATGCCGTTGGTGTCGGTCACCAATGTCAGCCCGCCGGCGCGCGCCCAGTCGCGCTCCAGCCTGCCGAACACGCGCTTGACGACGATATAGCCGCCGGCCTCCGTCCGATGCGAGACGTAGAGGCCGGGCCGCCGGCTGACCGTGCCCATGCCGAACTGCACGCCCGCGCCCTCGCGCACCGCCTCGCGATAATAGTCGCGAAACGCATAGTCCTGGCCGACGAAGCTGCGCGGCGCGTCATAATTGCTGGAGGAGATCGCGCGGCCGCGTGGGTCGAGCAGGTAGATATTCTCCGCCCCCGTCTCCCGCGCCAGCATCTTGAGCCGCCGGCTGAGCGCTTGCGCCGCGCCGGGCACGCCGGCGAGCGCGGCGAGCACGCCGCGATCCTCGGTCAGCGCCACCGGCATCAGCCGGAAGCGCTCGATATCGCCGCGCAGCAGGGTGGCGCGCAAGGTCGCGTCCGCGACCGCTTCCGTCTGCAGCTGCGCGATCGCGACAAGCTCGGCGCGGCGGCCCGCGAAGTGGCCGAACGCCGCCGCGATCGCCGCCACCGCGATCAGCAGCGGCACCAGCAGGCGGGAGCGGAACAGGCTCATGCCGCGCGATTCGGGCGGGGGGCGACCATCTGCGGGTTTGTGCAGAAATCTGCACGGCGTGTCCAATCGCCGTGTGGAAATCTGCCCGGCAAAACGGCCTCCATCGCAACCAAAGTGCTGAAAATTCGCGATTTTGGAATGTTGCATAGCGGCTCTTTGGCCGCATGCGCGGGCGGACGATGCTTGGCGCAACCGCCGGGCTAACCGGGCGGACAGAGGATGAAAGGCGCTCAGATGCTCGTCGCAACCGGATCGATCACCCCGTCAACGCCGCATGTGCCGCGGCGCTGGTACGCCCATCTCTATGTCCAGGTGCTGGTCGCGATCGTCGCCGGCGTGCTGCTGGGGCATTTCTACCCCGATCTGGGTGCCGCGCTGAAGCCGCTGGGCGATGCCTTCATCAAGCTGGTGAAGATGGTGATCGCGCCGGTCATCTTCCTCACCATCGTCACCGGCATCGCCGGGATGCGCGATCTGAAGGCGGTGGGCCGCGTCGCCGGCAAGGCCTTCGCCTATTTCCTGTTCTTCTCCACGCTCGCGCTGATCATCGGCATGATCGTCGCCAATGTCGTGCAGCCGGGGGCGGGGCTCAACATCGATCCCGCCACGCTCGATGCCAGCAAGGTCGGCGAATATGCGGACAAGGCGCACGCCTCCACGCTCACCGGCTTCCTGACCGGCATCATCCCGGACACGATGGTGTCCGCGCTGACCGACGGCAACATCCTCCAGGTGCTGTTCGTCGCCATCCTGTTCGGGATCGCGCTGGCGATGAGCGGGGAGCGCGGGGATCGCGTGCTCGGCCTGCTCGAGGATGTGTCGGCGGCGGTGTTCCGCATGGTCGCGATCGTCATGAAGGCGGCGCCGATCGGCGCGTTCGGGGCGATGGCCTTCACCATCGGCAAATATGGCGTCGGCAGCCTCGCCAACCTCGCCGCGCTGGTCGGCACCTTCTACCTCACCTCGCTGCTGTTCGTGCTGGTCGTGCTGGGCGGCGTCGCCAGGGCGTGCGGCTTCTCGATCCTCAAGCTGATCGCCTATCTGAAGGCGGAACTGCTGCTGGTGCTCGGCACCTCCTCCTCCGAAAGCGCGCTGCCGGCGCTGATCGAGAAGATGGAGCGCGCGGGCTGCCCCAAGTCGGTGGTCGGCCTCGTCGTCCCCGCGGGCTATTCGTTCAACCTCGACGGCACCAACATCTACATGACGCTGGCGGCGCTGTTCATCGCGCAGGCGACCGGCGTGGAGCTCAGCCTCGGCCAGCAGGCGCTGCTGCTGGGCGTGGCGATGCTCTCGTCGAAGGGCGCCGCGGGCGTCACCGGCGCGGGGTTCATCACCTTGGCCGCAACGCTCTCGATCGTGCCCACGGTGCCCGTCGCCGGCATCGCGCTGATCCTGGGCGTGGACCGCTTCATGAGCGAGTGCCGCAGCCTCACCAACTTCATCGGCAATGCGGTGGCGACGGTGGTGGTCTCGCGGTGGGAAGGCACGCTCGACCGTGCGCAGCTCGCCGAGACGCTGTCGGGCAAGGCCGCCGCAGCGGCCCCCGCCGCCGTCGACGCGTGATCCGGCCCTAACCCACCCCGGAGTTCCGCTCATGTCGATGACCCCCCGCCGGCTGCGCGCAGCAGCCGGAGCCGCTGCCCTGTCCCCGCTGGCCTTGCTGGCAGCGACCCAGCCCGCCGCCGCGCAGGCAGTGATCGCCCGCAGCGCCGAATCGCCGATCGTCGTGCTCGCGCGCAGCGTCGATCCCAATATCCCGCCATCCGAGAGCGGCCAGACCCGCGAGCCGGCGACGCCGATCGCCACGTCCTACCCCGCCGAGGCGGCGGGGGACGGCAACACCAGCGCGGGCTACAACCTTTCGCGCTGGGCAGAGGACTGGACCAGGTATCGCGATCCGCAGAAGCGCGACGATGTCCTCGACCGGCTCAAATATCTGCCGCTCGACGATGATGGCGACGTCTACGTCACGTTGAGTGGCGAGGCGCGGCTGCGGATCAACCTCACCACCAACCCCGGGCTGCGCAAGGCGCCGCACCAGCGGCAGGATATCCTGCGCCTCGTCGGCGGCGCGGACGTGCATGTCGGCAAGCATCTGCGCTTCTATGGCGAGATCGCGCATGGCGGGCTCGATGGGCAGAACCTCGGCACCCCGGCGGCGACCTTGCGCAACGACCTGATGCTCCAGCAGGGCTTTGCCGAGCTGCGTGGCGCGGTCGGCGGGGTGACCGTCGGCGGGCGCTATGGCCGGCAGGAATTCACCGACGGTCCCAATTTGCTGATCTCGCAGCGCGACAACAACACGATCCGCTTCGTGCTCAACGGCGCGCGGGGCTGGGTGCGCGGCAAGACGCTGCGGCTCGATGCGTTCGACTTCCGGATGACGCGCTTCGGCGACGGCGGCATGGGCGACGACAAGGTCGACGATGGCCGGCGCTTCTCGGGCGTCACCGGCGGCGTGGTGATCCCGCGCGACTGGTTCGGCGGCTCGAAGCTGTATCTCGATCCCTTCGTCTGGCGGCTGCGCACCGATGCGGCGACCTGGGGGGCGACGACCGCGCGCGAGGCGCGCAATTATGCCGGCGCGCGGCTGTGGGGGGAGGTCGGCCGGCTGACGATCGACTGGAGCGCCAATCACCAGAGCGGCGATTTCGACGGGCGCGAGATCGACGCGACGCAGGTGCTGATGGCGCAGACCTATCGGCTGGGCGCCGCCTCCACCGCGCCGCGCATCGGCTTTCACGCGGATTATGCCAGCGGCGGCGGCGCGGATGGGCACGGCAAGCTGCGCACCGCCTTTTCGCCGTTCGGAAACAATATCTATTACAGCTATGCGCTGTTCCTGACGCCGACCAACCTGAAGGCGATCGCGCCCAATTTCACCTTCCAGCCGGTGAAGCGCGTGCGCGCGACGCTGGAATATCAGTGGACATGGCGCGCCGATAACACTGACGCGGTCTATCGCGCCAACGGCACTGCGCTGCCCGGCACGCAGATTGTACCCGGCAGCAAAGTGGCCGATGTGGCACGTGCGCAGTTCGTCTGGTCCATCTCTCCGAGGTTGAGCGCTACCATGCGGTTGGAGTATCTGCGCGCCGACACCGTGCTGCGCCGCGCCGGTTTGAGGGACTCCGCCTTCGCCGCCGGCTGGCTCAGCTTTCGATTCTGACGCTTTTCCAGGAGGCCCCCCGCATTGTCCCGCGCGCGCGAACTGCTGTCCGATCCTCTGACCAACAAAGGTACGGCCTTCACCGAGGAGGAACGGGACCGGTTCCGTCTGCACGGTTTGTTGCCGCCGCACGTCGGCACATTGGAATCGCAGATGGAGCGGCGGTGGCGCGCGCTGGGCGCGCTGCCCGACAATTTCCAGCGTTACTCCTTCCTGCGCGATCTGCAGGACAGCAACGAGATCCTGTTCCACGCGCTGGTGGCGAACAATATCGAGGCGCTGCTGCCGATCGTCTACACGCCGACGGTGGGCGAGGGGTGCCAGCGCTTCTCCGAGATCTGGCGGCGGCCGCGCGGGCTGTTTCTGAGCTATCCCAACCGCCACCGCATCAAGGAGATGCTGGCGGATCCGGCCTATGATCGCGTCCGCGCGATCGTGGTCAGCGATGGCGAGCGCATCCTGGGGCTCGGCGATCAGGGCGCGGGCGGCATGGGCATTCCGATCGGCAAGCTGGCGCTCTACACCGCGTGCGGCGGTTTCCACCCGGGCGAATTGCTGCCGATCCTGCTCGACGTCGGCACCGACAATGCGCGGTTGCGCAATGATCCGCTCTATATCGGCTGGCGGCACGAGCGCGTGCGCGGGCCGGATTACGACGCGTTCGTCGACGCGTTCGTGGCCGCGGTGGCGGAACGCTGGCCGGGCGCGCTGCTGCAGTGGGAGGATTTCGCCGGCGCCAACGCCGCGCGGCTGCTCGATCGCCATCGCGACCAGCTGCTGAGCTTCAACGACGATATCCAGGGTACCGCCGCGGTGGCGGTGGGCACCTTGCTCAGCGCGATGCGGCGCACCGGGCGGCCGCTGTCGGCGCAGCGCATCCTGCTGTTCGGCGCGGGTGCCGCGGGAACCGGAATCGGTTCGCTGCTGATCGCGGCGATGCGCGCCGAGGGGCTGGACGAGGCGGCGGCGCGCGCCACGATCTGGGCGATCGATCGCGACGGGCTGATCCGCGAGGGTGCCAACCAGGTGAGCGAGGCGGCGCGCCGCTTCGCGCGGCCGGCGGGCGAGGCGGACGATCTGGCCGGCGCCGATCTCGCGACGATCGTCGCGCGGGTGGCGCCGACGGTGATGATCGGCGTTTCCGGCCAGTCGGGGGCGTTCACCGAGGATGCGGTACGTGCGATGGCGGCCGCGGTGGACCGCCCGATCATCTTCCCGCTGTCCAACCCCGCCAGCCATGCCGAAGCGCGGCCCGACATGCTGAGCGCATGGACGGAAGGCCGTGCGATCATCGGCACCGGCAGCCCCTTCCCGCCGGTAAAGGCGGCGCTGACGCCGGTGACGCAGGTCAACAATGTCTACATCTTCCCCGGCGTCGCGCTGGGCGCGCTGGCGGCGGGCGCCCGCGGCGTGAGCGACGCGATGTTCATGGCCTCCGCCCGCGCGCTGGCAGAGGCGGCGGACGGCGCCTCCGCGCTGCTGCCGCCGGTGACCGCGCTGCGCGACGTTGCGCTGACGGTGGCGACCGCAGTGGCCGAGCAGGCGGTGGCGGACGGGCTGGCGACGGTGGCAACCGACGACTGGCGCACGCGGATCGCGGCCATGATGTGGACGCCGGAGTATGCGGCGGCGGAGTGAGGGAGGGGCCTTGTTTCCGTTCGTCCCGAGCGCAGTCGAGGGACGAGTCACGCGAAGGTAATTTGAGATTTCGGCGCGTGCCCCCTCGTCCCTCGACGTCGCTCGGGACGAACGGAGGGTGGGGCGCGCCTCTGCGCCAACTCCCCTCTCCATGCTTTTGGAAGGGGTAAGGGGGAGAGCCTGTCAGGGTCGCGACCACAAGTGTGGCTGGCTCTCCCCCGTCCCGTTTCAGGGTGTGCGGGCGTGCGCTGATGGTCGAGGCGCGCCGAACTGCCCTCTCCCCCAAAGGGGAGTGGGCTTTAGCGTGGCGGGTGCTCGTTAACCCCGCGCGAATTTCGCCGCGGCTTCCACCTGCCCGGCGCTCGGCCGGACCCCGGTGTACAGCACGAACTGGTCCAGCGCCTGCAGCGCCGCGACCTCCGTTCCCGAGATCGTCACCTTGCCCGCCGCGCGTGCGGCCTTCAGCAGCGGGGTTTCCGCCGGCAGCGCGACCACGTCGAAAATCGCCGCTGCGGCGTCGATTGCGGCGTCCGAAAAGGCCAGTGCATCCGCATCGCCGCCCGCCATGCCGATCGGCGTCGCGTTGATCAGCAGCACGGCATCGCCCGCGTCCCCGGGCGTCGCGTGCCAGCCGAAGCCATAGGCCTCCGCCAGCGCGCGCCCCGCATCCTCGTTGCGCGCGACGATCGCGCCATGCGCAAAACCCGCGTCGCGCAGCGCCGCTGCCACCGCCTTGGCCATGCCGCCGCTGCCGCGCAGCTGGAACGGCGCCGCGCGGTCCAGCCCGGCGCCTTCCAGCAAGGTCCGCACCGCGGTGTAATCGGTGTTGTAGCCGGTCAGCCGGCCATCCTCGTTGACGATGGTGTTGACGCTCTCGATCACCGCAGCCGACGGCTCCAGCCCGTCGAGCATCGGGATCACGCGTTCCTTATAGGGCATCGAGACCGCGCAGCCGCGGATGTCGAGCGCGCGGATGCCGGCGACGGCGGCGGCGAGATCGCGCGTCGTGAACGCCTTATAGACATAGTCCAGTCCGAGTTGTTCGTAGAGATGGTTGTGGAAGCGCGAGCCGAAGGTGCCAGGGCGTGCCGCGAGCGACATGCACAGCCTCGTATCGCGGCCGATGCTGGTTTTGGACATGGTCAATCTCCCTGGTGAAAGCAGCTTGCGAAAATTTTTCGTTTCGCGCGCGGCCGGTACTAGCCGGAACCGTTCGCGCTTGACAGAATGGTGCATATATCGTTGGTAGCGCTATCAACGAGCGTCGAGCGGAGGGGACATGACCGGCGAAAGCGGCGCAGCAGCGTCGATCCTGCCTATGGACTGGAAAACGGGCAGTTTCCTGGGGCGCATCGCGACCCCCGAAGGGCCGACTCCGGTGCTCGTGATCGGCGGTGAACTGATCGACATGGCGCGGGTGGCGCCCACCGTTTCGGCGCTGGTCGAGGCCGGTGATTTTTCCGGCGCGGGCGGCACCGTGCTCGGCCGCTTCGATCCGGACGCGGTCGACCTGCTGAGCCCCGTAGACCTGCAATGCGTCAAGGCGTGTGGCGTGACCTTCGCGGTCTCGGCGATCGAGCGTGTCATCGAAGAGCGGGCGAGGGGCGACTGGACCGCGGCGTCGGCGATCCGCGAGCGGCTGGAAAGCCGCGTCGGCGGTTCGATCCGCGCGGTGGTGCCGGGCACGCCCGACGCGGCCGAGCTCAAGGCGGCTTTGATCGAGGATGGGCTCTGGTCGCAATATCTGGAGGTCGCGATCGGCCCCGATGCGGAGGTGTTCACCAAGTCGCCGGTGCTCTCCACGGTGGGCGCGGGCGCCGAGATCGGCATCCGCTCCGACTCGACCTGGAACAACCCCGAGCCCGAAGTCGCGCTGCTGGTGAACAGCCATGGCACGGCAGTGGGCGCGACCTTGGGCAATGACGTCAACCTGCGCGACTTCGAGGGCCGTTCCGCGCTGCTGCTCGGCAAGGCGAAGGACAACAACGCCTCCTGCGCGCTGGGGCCGCTGGTGCGGCTGTTCGACGACGGCTTCTCGATCGACGACGTCCGCGGCGCCGAGGTGCGGCTGCGCATCGAGGGCGCGGACGGCTATGTGCTCGACGGAATCAGCAACATGGCCGAAATCAGCCGCGATCCGCTCGACCTCGTCCACCAGACGTTGAGCGAGCATCATTATCCCGATGGCTTCCTGCTGCTGCTGGGCACGCTGTTCGCGCCGGTGCAGGATCGCGACGAGCCCGGCCGCGGCTTTACCCACAAGGTGGGCGACATCGTCAGCATCGAGAGCGACCGGCTGGGCCGGCTGGTCAACCGCGTCGTCTATTCGGCGGACGCCCCGGCCTGGTCGCTGGGGATCGGCGCGCTCTTCGCCAACCTCGCCGCGCGCGGCCTGATCGGCGGCGCGAAGTGACGGCGATGGGGGCGGTGGAAGCCTCTCAGCGCACGCGCGCGATCTACCCCAGCCTTGCCGGCAAGCGCGTATTCGTCACCGGCGGCGCCTCCGGCATCGGCGCCGGGCTGGTCGAGGCGTTCGCCGATCAGGGCGCGCGCGTCGCCTTCGTCGATATCGACGGCGCCTCGGGCGAGGCGCTGGCGGCGCGGCTGGAAACGCCGCTGTTCCGGGAGTGCGACCTGCGCGACCTGGCGGCGCTGAATGCGTCGATCGAGGTTTTCTCGGCGGAGCTGGGCGGCATCGACGTGCTGATCAACAACGCCGCCAACGACGATCGCCACAGTTTCGAATCGGTTACTCCCGAATATTGGGACGACCGGATGGCGACCAACCTGCGCCACTTGTTCTTCGCGGCGCAGGCGGTGGTGCCGGCGATGCGTGCGGCGGGCGGCGGCGCGATCATCAATTTCGGATCGATCAGCTGGCATCTCGGCCTGCCCGAGCTCGTCCTCTACCAGACCGCCAAGGCGGCGATCGAGGGGATGACGCGCAGCATGGCGCGCGATCTGGGCCGCGCGGGCATCCGCGTGACGACGATCGTGCCCGGCAACGTCCAGACGCCGCGGCAGGAGCGCTGGTACACGCCGGAGGGCGAGGCGGAGATCGTCGCGGCGCAATGCCTCGACGGCCGCATCCAGCCCGCGGACGTCGCCTCACTTGCCCTGTTCCTCGCGTCGGACGATGCGCGTATGTGCACCGGACACGATTATTTCGTCGATGCAGGATGGAGATAGCATGAGCGCCGAACGGGTTCTGAAGGTCGAAGCGACGCTGGGCGAGGGCCCCGTCTGGATCGAGGACGCGCTCTGGTTCGTCGATATCAAGCAGCGCCACATCCACCGCTTCGACCCGGCGACGGGCGTGGCGAAGCGCTGGGATGCGCCGGACCAGGTCGGTTGGGTGCTGCCGTCGAAGACCGGGCTGATCGTCGGCCTGAAGACCGGCCTGCACCGCTTCGATCCGGAAACGGGCAGCTTCGCGCTGCTCCACAAGCCCGAACCGACCCGGCCGAACAACCGGCTGAACGACGCCACCACCGATTCGCTGGGCCGGCTGTGGTTCGGCAGCATGGACGATGGCGAGGGTGCCGTGACCGGCCATCTGTTCGGCTGCATCAAGGGCGTGTGCACCGATACCGGCCTGCCGCCGGTGCCGATCACCAATGGCCCCGCGGTGAGCGCCGATGGCGACACACTCTACCACACCGACACGGTGGGCGGCGTGATCTGGCGCGTGCCGGTGGGCGACGACGGGGTGCTGGGCACGCCGGTGAAGCATATCGTGATCGACCAGAAGGATGGCCATCCCGACGGCTCGGTGATCGATGCCGAGGGGCATCTGTGGGTGGCGCTGTGGGGCGGCTGGTGCGTGCGGCGCTACGATCCCGCCGGTACCCTCGTCAGCACGCAGAAGCTGCCCGCGTCCAACATCACCAAGATCGCGTTCGGTGGCCCCGGGCTGCGCACCGCCTATGCCACCAGCGCGCGCGCGGGGCTGGACGAGGCGGCGCTTGCCGCGCAGCCGGAGGCAGGCAATCTTTTCGCGTTCGACCCCGGGGTAGCGGGGCTGCCGGTAACGCCGGCCGATCTCTAAGCGGCAGCTGAACCACATATAAGAAAGGGACGAGGATGGCGACGACGGCAGGTTCCGACGCGGCCAAGGTCAACATGGCATTCATTGCCGCGATCGTCGCCGTCGCGACGATCGGCGGCTTCATGTTCGGTTATGATTCGGGCGTGATCAACGGCACCCAGAAGGGGCTGGAGAGCGCGTTCGATCTCGGCAAGCTGGGCATCGGCATCAATGTCGGCGCGATCCTCGTCGGCTCCTCCATCGGCGCGTTCGGTGCAGGCCGGCTGTCCGACATGATCGGCCGGCGCGGCGTGATGATGCTGGCCGCGGTGCTGTTCCTCGTCAGCGCGCTGCTGGCGGGCGCCGCCTCCTCGTCGGTGCTGTTCATCATCGCGCGCATCGTCGGCGGCCTCGGCGTGGGGGCCGCCAGCGTGATTTCGCCGGTCTATATCTCCGAAGTGACGCCGGCGGCGATCCGCGGGCGGCTTTCGAGCATCCAGCAGGTGATGATCATCACCGGCCTGACCGGCGCGTTCGTCGCCAATTTCGCGCTTGCGCGCTATGCCGGCGGCTCCACCGCCGAATTCTGGATGGGCTATCCGGCGTGGCGCTGGATGTTCTGGCTGCAGGCGATCCCGGCGGCGATCTATCTGGTGGCGCTGTTCGTGATCCCCGAAAGCCCGCGCTACCTGGTGGCGAAGGGGCAGGAGGAACAGGCGCGCACGGTGCTCACCCGCCTGTTCGGCGCCGCCGAGGCGGACCGCAAGGTCACCGAGATCCGCGCCTCGCTCGCCGCCGACCATCACCGTCCCAAGCTGTCGGACCTGATCGACAAGACCAGCGGCCGCATCCGCCCGATCGTGTGGACCGGCCTTGGCCTCGCCATCTTCCAGCAGCTCGTCGGCATCAACGTCGTCTTCTATTATGGCGCGACCCTGTGGGAGGCCGTCGGCTTCTCCGAGGATTATGCGCTGCAGACCAACATCCTCTCGGGCGTGCTCTCGATCGGCGCCTGCCTCGCGACGATGACGATGGTCGACCGCATCGGCCGCAAGCCGCTGCTGCTGATGGGCTCCGCGGGCATGGCGGTGGCATTGGCCGTCGTCGCCTACGCCTTCTCCACCGCGATCCCGGCGGCGGACGGCGGCGTGACCCTGCCCGGCAACAATGGCGTGATCGCGCTGGTCGCCGCCAATCTCTACGTCGTCTTCTTCAACATGAGCTGGGGCCCGATCATGTGGGTCATGCTCGGTGAGATGTTCCCCAACCAGATCCGCGGCTCCGGTCTCGCCGTGGCGGGCTTCGCACAGTGGATCGCCAACGCCGCGATCTCGGTGAGCTTCCCGTCGCTGGTGGTCTGGCCGGGTCTTGCGGTCACCTACACCGGCTATGCGCTGTTCGCGGCGATCTCCTTCTTCTTCGTCCGCGCGATGGTGACGGAGACGCGGGGACGCGAGCTGGAAGACATGCAGGGGTAGGGAATTCAGCCCTCTCCCGCGAAGTGCGGGAGAGGGTTGAATCCACCCGTGAATTCATTTCCAAGCTGATGCGAACCCGCGCGCGCTTCTGCCGGCGCAGCGAATGCCTATTCTTTCCCCGTGGCCAGCGTAAACAGGACGCTGGTGGATCCGATTGGAAGGAATGGACCCATGGCGCTCAAGGATATTCTCCCCGGCAGGCTCGGCTTCGGTGCGGCGCCGCTGGGCAACATGTTTCGCGACATTCCCGAGGCCGAGGCGCTGGCGACCGTGGACGCCGCGTGGAACGACGGCATCCGCTATTTCGACAACGCCCCCTTCTACGGTGCGGGTCTCGCAGAGATCCGCATGGGCGAGGCGCTGGCCGGACGGCCGCGTGATGCGTATGTCATCAGCACCAAGGTGGGCCGCCTGATCCTCGACGAGGTGGAGGATGTCAGCGCGCGCGACCTGGGCGAGAAGGGCGAGGTCTTCAAATATGGCCGCCCCAACCGGATCGTGAACGATTATTCCGAGGATGCCACGCTGCGCTCGATCGAGGACAGCCTGAAGCGTCTGAACACCGATCGCATCGAGATCGCCTGGGTGCATGACGTGGCGCAGGATTTCTACGGCGACGACTGGCTGTCGGTGTTCGAAAGCGCGCGCAACGGCGCGTTCAAGGCGCTCGACCGGCTACGCGACGAGGGCGTGATCGAGGCGTGGGGGCTGGGCGTCAACCGCGTCGAGCCGATCGAATTGCTGCTCGACCTCGAAGGGCCGCGGCCCGACGGCTTCCTGCTCGCCGGCCGCTACACATTGCTCGATCATGATCGTGCGCTGCAGCGGGTGATGCCGAGGGTGGCCGAACGCGGCCTCGGCATCGTCGTCGGCGGGCCGTATAGTTCGGGCGCGCTCGTGGGCGGGCCCAATTTCGAATATGCCCCTGCCACCCCCGCCATCCTCGACAAGGTGGCGCGGATCAAGGCGATCGCCGACCGCCACGGCATCAGCATGAAGGCGGCCGGCCTGCAGTTCGCGCTCGCCAATCCCGCGGTGGCGGCGGTCATCCCCGGTGCCAGCCGGCCCGGCCGCATCGCCGAGGACAGCGCCGCGATGAACGAGGTGATCCCCGCCGGCTTCTGGCGCGACCTGCGCGTCGAGCGGCTGGTCAATCCCGCGGCGCCGCTGCCGATCGAGGGATAAGCGCGGTAAGCGCGCCTTCAGCCTTCCGCCAGGAAGCGCTGGAGGCGCGGCACCGTGAAGTCGAGGAAGGCGCGGACGCGCGCGGGCAGGAAGCGGGCGCCGCGGAACAGAGCGTGGATCTCGTCGTTCTCGGCGATGGCACTGTCGGCGAGCAGCTCGACCAGTTCGCCGCGCGCGATCGGGCCGCGCACATGATAGTCGGCGATCCGTGCGATGCCGACGCCGGCGATCGCCATCCGCCGCAGCGTGTCGCCATTGTTGGCGAGCAGCGAGCCGCTCAGCATCCGCTCGACGATCCGCCCGCCCTCGCGCATCGGCCAGACCGGGTTGGTGCGGCGGAAATTGAACCCCAGGCAGTTGTGCGCGACCAGATCCTCGGGGGTTTCGGGTATGCCGTGGCGCGCCAGATAGGCGGGCGCGGCGACGATGCGCCGCCGCGTCTCGCCGATGCGGCGCGCCATCAGGTTGGAATCGGGCAGCGCGCCGACGCGGATCGCAACATCGGTGCGCTCGAGATAGAGATCGACGACATCGTCGGACAGCGAGAGATCGATGCTGATGCGGGGGTACGCCTCCCAGAAGGCGGGCAGCATCGCCTCGAGCGCGGCGGTGCCGAAGGTGACGGAGGATGTCACCCGGATCAGCCCCTCGGGCGCTGCCCGATCCTGCGCGATGAGTTGTTCGGTCTCGTCGATCTGGGCGAGCAACGCCTGGCTGCGCTCATAATAGAATTGCCCTTCGCCGGTCAGCGCCAGCCGCCGGGTCGATCGCTCGACGAGGCGCACGCCCAGCCGGGCCTCAAGCCGCGCGATCAGCTTGGATACGGTAGAGGGCGTCATCATCAGCAGCCGCGCGGCTTCGGAAAAGCTGCCCGCCTCCACCACCCGAACGAACACCAGCATTTCGCCCGCGCGATTGTCCATGGCGGGACAATGCGGGGTTTGGAGGATGGCGGGTAGGGGCGATGTGGGGCAGGACCGTCGCCGGCTGCAATTCGGCGATACGCGCGTTCTTCCGCGCACGCCGCAAGTATCCCGGCCGTTCCCCAAGAACGGAACAGTATCCTTCCCTCGCGCGCAAAGCATATTCCCTGTTGTCATGATCGCTGATAGCATCATGCAAGAGCCCGTTGTCGGGCCAGGGCGGGCGTGGAGGATGACCGATGGCGTCGATTGGCCGTACGACCCTTGGCTGCCTTGCCCTGATTGCAGCGGCGCCGCTGCCCGCTGCCGCGCAGACCGACCTGCCGGCCAACGGCGATGGCCGGCCGATCAACACCGATGGCCGGGCGATCACCGTCGACGGCCGGCGCATGCCGCGGGCGGAGGCGCCGCGCTGGGCGACGTGCCAGGCGCTGGTGCGCGATCCGCATTTCGCGGCGGTCTCGGCGACGGCGGCGGAGCATGGCGTCCTGGCGCCAGCGATCTTCGTGCCGACGCGGCTGCCGCGCAATCCGGACTATGCGGCAGCACCCGACGTGCCGGCGGGATCGCCGCTGCCGGCGGTGGGGCGATCCCGCTTCGCCGTTCCCGACATCCTTTATGAAGGGCTCCAGCCCAGCGGCAACGATGTCGGCGCGGGCGATGTCCCGGCGGAGGAGGGCAGTGCGACCGCCAACCTGCTGAGCAATCGCGCCGCAAGCCTCGCCGCCTGCCTGGATGCCTATGCGCCGGGCGGCAGCCGCGGCGGCGTGCTGGGATCGCGCATGGCATCCGAACTGCGCACCGGCGCGGGACCGGGCACGCTCTATGGCGGCCCGACGCCCGGCCCCGGCGCCAATTTCCGCGGACGCGAGACGGTGGTACGGCGCGACAACGCGTTGCCGGTGGCGTTCCTGCTGTTCGATCAGGGGCGCTATGCCGAATCCCTCACCTTCTTTCACCGCGCGGCGGACAAGCTGCAGTTGCGCGAGGGCGGGGACGAGGCCGCCTTGTTCATCGGCAAGCTCGAACTGGCCGGGTTCGGCAAGGATCGCGATCCGGCACGCGCACTGAAATGGCTGAAGCGGGCGGCGACGGCGCCGTTCAACCCGGCCAACGAAACCCCGGTGTTCGACCCCACCCGGCCCGAACTCAACACAGCGGTGGGCGAGGCGGCGGTAATCCTCGGCAATCTCCATGCCAATGGGCGGCACGGGCTGCCGAAGGATATGGCGGAAGCGCGCCGCTGGTTCGTCCGCGCGTCGGACGTGGGGCATGTGCCGGCGGCCAAGCTGGTGGGGGACATGCATCTGGACGGCATCGGCACCGCGCGCGATCCGGCGAAGGCGGTGCGCTGGTATCGCAGGGCGGCGGAGCTCGACCTGCCGGCGGCGCAAGTTGCGCTGGCCGCGATCCTGTGGACGGGCGACGACGGCGTGAAGCCTGATCGCGACGAGGCGCTGGCCTGGTATCGCGCGGCGGCGCGCCACAACCATCCCGGCGCGCTCTATGCACTCGCTCGCGCGCAGGATCTGGGGGAGGGCATGCCCGCCGACCCCGAACGCGCGATCACGCTGTACAAGGCGGCGGCGCTGGCGGGGGATGGCGCCGCGATGGTGGCGATGGGCACCTATTTCTACCGCGGCGAACAGGTGCCGCGCGACCATCGGGCGGCGCGCCGCTGGTTCGAACAGGGCGCCGAGCGCGGCGATGCAGACGGCATGTTCAACCTCGCAGCGATGCTGCTGCGCGGCGAGGGCGGCACCGCCGATCGCCCCAAGGCGCGGGCGCTGTTGCGGCAGGCGGCGGTACTGGGGCAGAAAAAGGCGCCGGCGGCGATCGCGGCGATGGGGACGAACTGACGGGGAACGCCTTATACTCCCTTAGGTTGTCAGGCGCCCGTCACCCACCCGGGGGCGCCATCCGCTCATGCTCCGCGTCCTCCGTTTCCGTGGCATCGCGCTGCTCCGCCAGGATCTGCCAACCGGTGATGAACAGCGCGCCGGTCAGCGGGCCCACCACGATGCCGCTGAGCCCGATGAGGTCGATGCCGCCCAGCGTCGTCACCAGCACCAGCCAGTCGGGAATGCCGGTGTCGCGCCCCACCAGAATCGGGCGCAGGATGTTGTCGGCGAGGCCGATCACGAGCACGCCCGAAAGGATCACGACGATCGCCTGCCAGATGTCGCCGATCGCGAAGAGGTAGATCGCGACAGGGGCCCAGATGATCGCGGGGCCGACCGCAGGCAGCAGCGCCGCGATCGCCATCAGCAGGCCCCACAGCAACGCTGCGGGCACGCCGACGATCGCGAAGGTGATCGCGCCCAGCGCGCCCTGCGCCACCGCGACCACGCCCGATCCCTTCACCGTCGCGCGCACCACGCTGACGAACTTGTCGGTCAGCCGCGCCGCCACGCCGCGCTCCAGTGGCAGCGCGCGCACGATCGCGGGGCCGATCTGCTCGCCGTCACGCAGCAGGAAGAAGGTGACGTACAGGGCCACGCCGAACACCAGCAGGAAGGCCGCGGCATTGGCGCCGATCGAAAGCGCGCGCTGCGCCAATGTGCTGGCGCTGGCGCTGACGATCTGGCTCAGCCGCCGCTGCGCCTGTTCGAAGCTATCGAACCCCGAATTGTCGACGACATGCTGGATGCGCTGCGGCAGCGCATCGTGGATCTGCTGGAAATAATGGGCGAAATCGATCTGCCCGGTGCGGATCTGGTTATAGACCCCCGCCGCCTGCTCGACGACGAGGCTGGCGATGGTCAGCGCGGGGATGACGACCGCGATGGTGATGATCAGCATCGTCACCGCCGCCGCCGCGTTGCGCCGCCCCGGCCAGCGTTCCAGCAGGCGCTGGAACAGGGGCTGGAACAGCAGCGCCGCCAGCGCCGCCCAGAACAGCGCGCCGATGAAGCCCGACACGATCAGGGTCAGCCCGATCGTGACGAGCATCAGCACCACGACCAGCCCACCATTTTCCACCCGCTGCCGGGAAATCGTCATTCGTCCGTCCACCCTGCTCATCGCCGCCGCTTGCCCGCCGACCGCGCCGCCGCTGCGATGCGCAAGCGTGGGGCGGCTGGCAAGACTCGTTTCGGGGTGGAAACGCGTCGGGCTGGGGATTGGCTCCGTGGCAGCCTGCCAGCGCGGCGCCGGCGCGGCGCGCTGACCGTCTCCCCTGTTGCCCGAATATGTGGGCTTCGACCGCGATCCATCGTCAGCGCTCGCCCGAACTTGAAGTGGCCGGCGATGAGGCTCTAGATGGCGCCTGGTCCGTGACCAGCGTCTGCCGGAGGTATTCGAACGCATGCAAGCCCGCCTGACCCTCGCCGCCCTGCTCTCGACGCTGTTCCTGCCCGTGGCTTCCGCCCCGGCGGCGGACAATCCCGTGGTGGGTGGCGCCCCCGCGTCCGGCGCGACCCGCGTGCTAGACCGCAAGGCGGCGCAGCGGCTGCTCGCCAACAAGGGGCTGACCCTGCAGTGGATCGACTGGAACACGCGCGGCACCGCCCGCGTCCGCGCCGACAGCAAGGGCTGGACGCTGCGCGGTTCGCAGGTGGCGAAGGGCGGCCCGGGCCGGCTCGAACTCGACGGCAGGATCACCGAGATCGGCACCGACTATTTCATCTTCGTCGGCCGGATCAGCATCACCGATACGCCCGATGCCGGGCGATCCTGCGTGAAGGACAAGGCCTGGCGTTTCGGGATCACCCAGAACCGCCCTTATTATCGCCTGCGCGAGTTCGAATGGTGCGATGGCCTGACGGACTATATCGACCTGCACTTCTGAGGCGGATGCAGGGCTGACTGGCGCGAACCCGGCCAGGTCATCAAGCGCCTCGATAGCATCGCTTTGGGGCGGGTCGTTGCCGGTGACCCGTCGGCATTCCATCCGCCTCATTTGCGGCAGTCGAAAGGCCCGAACACTCCCGTCACCCGATCGCGCTCGTCCCGGCTGTCGGTGATCACCACCGAATAGCGATCGCCTCCGGTCGCAACGCGCACGATCACATGGCCTTGGCGACTGGCGAGGCGGTTGGTCAGCCAGGGGCTGGCGGTGGCGGTGGGATCGGCCATGGCGGTGGCGAAAATGCGCGGCACCCGCGCGCTCCTTCCGTTCAGCAGGCGATCCAGCGTCGAGGGACTGGGGTGGAGGGCGTGCCACGCCTGGATGATCCACACCTGCGCGTCGAGCGCGCGGACGGCGCCGGGGCCGGTTGCGTCGAACATGCCGTGGTGAGGCGCAACGGCAACGCTGACCGGACCGGCGGCCTCGGCGGCAGCGCTCTCCATATCGCGCCATGGGAGCGCGCCGTCATAAGTGCTGGAGGTGAGATCCCCCGCTGCAAAATAAGCGAAGCGGCCGAGCGAGATACGGATCGCCGCGGACCAGACATTCTCATCGGGGACATCGCGTGGGGGCAGCCCGGCCATCGACGGGAACCGGGTGCGGACGGCGTCATCCTCGCCCGTCCAGACCTGCCCGTTGGCAGCGATGTTGCGGATCGCATAGCCCGGTGCGGCACTGCCGCTGCGAAGCTGGTCGAGCGCCCCGGGGCGGAAGCGTTCCACGGCAAGTCCGCGGGCGCGGCGGCTGGCGACATAGGCCTGGTAGTTGCGCTGGAATGGTGCCTGCGAGGGAACGGGAACGGCATAGTCCGGATAGCCGCGGTCGATCAGCCGGCGGATCGGCACCAGCGCATCGACGTCGCTCACCCCGGTCAGGCGATAGCGGCCATCGGGAGCGAGCGGCGCATTGGCATCGACATCGCCGATATGATCGGGGTGCTGGTGCGTCGCGAGGAAGGCGTCGATCGCACGGCCGCCGGTGTCGGCAAGGCGCCTGAGCGCGTAGCGCGCGATCCATTCGCCGGGTCGCCGACCGCTGTCGGGCAGCGGTGCCAGCGTCGGCGGAGCGACGGTGCTGGAAGCACCGGCATCGATCATCAGGCTCGATCCGTCGGGGCCGATCACCAATGTCGAATCGCCGCGCCCGGTCGCAATGTGGTGGATGTCGAGACCGCCCGGCCGCCACGGCCTGAGCGCCTCGCCCACCACATCGCGATCACCGGTCGCCGCGCCCGCGCGGCCTGCCGCCGAGGCGGCAATCGCGGCGAGAAAGGCGCGCCGGTCCAGCCGCATCTTTAGAACCGTGCCGAGAGCGTGAAGCCCCAGGTGCGCGGCTCGCCGAGATATTCGGCGAGCACGCCCTGGGTGGAGTTGGTCAGCACGAAATCCTTGTTCGTCAGGTTCTTTACCCACGCCGTCGCCCGCCAGGCACGGCTCGGCGGCTCGAAGCCGATCAGCGCGTTGGCGAGATCATAGGACTTGATCTGCAGATTGGGATCGGCCGCGGCGCCGGTGTTGTAGGTTCCGGTGTAGGACCAGTTGGCGGAGGCAATCAGATAGCCGGCATCGCCCAGCGGCAGGTCGAGATCGGCGGCGAAGGAGCCCTTGTGGCGCGGCGAGGAGCCGAGATCGTTGCCGGTGTAGACCGCGCCGCCGGGGATGATGAATTCGTCATAGACGGTGTCGAGATAGCCGTAAGTGGCCGACAGGCTCAGCCAGCGCAGCGGCTGATAGGCGATTTCCACCTCGGCACCCTCCACGGTGGCCTCGCCGGCGTTGGTGATCGTCAGGATGCGGGTGAGGTTGTTGAAGAACAACTCCTGCTTGTCCTGATAATCCATGTGGAAGATCGCGGCATTCACGCGCAACCGGTTCTGAAGCCATTCGGATTTCAGCCCGAGCTCATAATTGGTCACCGTCTCCGGATCGAAAGGGGTGACGAGCGCCGTCAGGGTGGCGGCGTCGGTGTTGAAGCCGCCGGCTGTGTAGCCGCGGGTGACGCTGGCATAGGCATGGATGTCGCGCGTGGGGGACCAGGTGAGCACCGCGCGCGGCGTCACCTCGCTCCATGCTGCTTTCAGGTTGCGCGCGGTGAAGCTGCCCGCCGGGTTGATCGCGTCGATCCGGTTGAGCGACGCCGTCTTTTCGTCGCGCGTCCAGCGCACGCCCAACGTCAGGTCGACGGTACGGCCGAGATGGATCACGCCATCGGCAAACAATGCATAGCTGGTGGTGTCCACCGCCTGGTCGGTCAGCACGTTGGAGGTCTCGCGGCCGGTGACTGCGGCAAGGTTGCGGACCGTGAGCTGGCGCTTGGCATCCTCGCTCCAGAAATAGCCGCCGGCGACGACGTCGCCCCAGCGCCATTTCGGGCTGGCATAGCGCAATTCCTGCGAGAACAGCCCGACATCGTCGGCATCGCGGTTCACGGTCTGGCTGCCGGTGGAGAGGAAGCGGAAGCTGGTGCCGGTGCCCGAATAATCCTCGACCGACTTCGACGCGCGATACCCGGTGATCGAGGTGATCTGCCCCGCCGGCAGATCCCAATAGAGGCGTGCCGAAGCACCCCATTGGTCGCGGTCGAACCCCTGATCGAAGCCGAGTTCGGAGGTGCGGCGATTGCCGTCGTCACCCGCGCCCTTCGAGGAAAGCGTTCGGCCGCCGTTCGAATCCTCGGCGTAATCGGCACCGATCAGCACTTCGAGTGTTTCGGTCGCCGCGAAGCGGAACTGGCCGCGCAGGTTGCGGCTGCGGATATCGTCCTGCTCGCGACCGGTCAGCCGGTCACGGCCGAAGCCGTCGCGGTCCTTGATCGACCCGGCGATGCGCACGGCAATGGTATCGCCCGTGGAAAGATCGGCCTGGCCGTCGATCTGCCGAAGATCGTAATTGCCGATGCTGGCGCGAACGCCGCCGGCGACATCGCCGAACGCCGGCTTGCCGGTGTCGATCACGATTGCGCCACCGGTGACGTTGCGGCCGAACAAGGTGCCCTGCGGGCCCTTGAGGACCTGGATCGAACTGATCCCGTAAAGCTCGAAGGTCGCGGCACTGTTGCGCGGCACGAACAGGTCGTCGATCACCACCGCCACCGGCTTGTTGGCGCCGATCTGGGTGAAGGTGTTGGTGGCGCCACGGACGGCGATCGTCGGGCTGCTCTGGTTGAAAGCGGAAACGAGCAGGCCGGGTGTCAGCCGCGCGACGTCACGCAGCGTATCGACCTGTTGGCGCTCGATCGTCTTGCGCGAGAAGCCGGTGAGCGCGATCGGCACCTGTTGCGCCGCTTCGTCACGCTTCTGGGCGGTCACGACGATGTCGGCGACGACGACTGGTTCGCTCTCCGGTTCGGGCTGCGCGTCGCGGACCGGCACGCGCGAACGACGCAGCACGATCTGACCGTCGCTGTCGGATGCGATCTCAAGCCCGGTGCCGGCAATGAGCTGACGCAGGGCTGCGCGCGCCTCGATCCGGCCACGGACGGCACGGCTGCGCACCGCCTCCATCCCGTCAGCCGGGGCGACGATCTGCAACCCGGACTGTCGGCCGAACGCCGAGATTGCCGAGGTGATCGGCTGCGCGGGAATATCGAAGGATCGCTGCTGCGCCAGAGCCGGTGCAGCCGAAAACAGTGCGGCCACGGCAACGCCGTAGCCGATCGCGAACCGCTGGTTCATGAAACGTGCCCCCCAAGGTTGGATACGGCATTCGTGCCGTTTTCATGAGGTAGATGCCGGGGGTGCGCGGCATCCTCCATCTGCGCGCGCGAAATATTTCGGAGGCTTCCGACCCACGTTCCGGCCCTGCCGAAGCGTGGCGGAGCGGATCGGAAATCACGCATCGAAAAACCGCGACCGAGACCGCATCCGATCCTTCAATCCAGGCCTTCGCCCGGCTTGGCCTCTACTCCTGGCGGACGGCGGGAGAGGAAGGAGCCCGCTTGATCCGTATCTCCCTCTCATCCTCCTGAGTCGCAAGTCCAAGGCTGAGCGCTGCCGCGCGTGCGAAGCCCTGCGGATCGCTTGTCGAATAAACCCCGGTCACTTTGAGCGCAGCGATCGACGGATCATCCACGACAATCCGTCGATCGGAATAGCGAGCGAACTCGGCGGCTGCGGCGGCGAGCGAGAGGCCGGTCAAATCGAGCCGGCCATCGCGCCACGCCATCGATCGGTTCAATTCGCCCTCGGGCAGCGCATGCGCTGCGATCGCCTTGCCTGGGCGGACGAGCGTCACGCCGCCCGCCGGCAGCCGCACCGGCGCGATCCCGTCCCGGCTGACCGCGACGACGCCCTCGCGCACGAGCACGCCAACACTGCCATCGGCGTGGCGGCGCACGGTGAAGCTGGTTCCGATGGCGCGGATCTGCACGGTATCGGCGTAGACGACGAAGGGGCGGGCGGGATCCTTGGCGACCTCGAAGAGCGCTTCGCCGCGAACCAGATCGACACGGCGGGTCGTCGTCCCGAGATCGGGCAGGATTTCGCTGTCGGTGTTGAGCGTCACCGACGAACCCTCGGCCAGCGCAACGCGACGGACATCGCCCTTGGCGGTCGCGATGGAATCGGGCCGTGCATAGGTCGCGATGCCGATCGCGCCGACCAGCGCCGCTGCCAATGCGCCGCCGCCGATCGCGAACATCCGCCGCCGCCCGATCGCGCCGGTCGGCGGCGGCGGGGCGGGGGAAAGCGCGGGCTCGAAATGCGCGCCCAGCGCCACCGCGCGGTCGAGATAGGCATTGGCCGCCAACGCGCGGGCATACGCGCCGGCGCGACGGCTGTCGGCTGCCGCCCAGGCGTCGAGTTCGGCTTCCTCGTCGGGCGTCAGCGGCCCGCGATCGGCCCGCGCTGCCCAGGCGAACGCCGCCTGCTCAATGGCGGCGGCGCTCTCCCTCGGCGCGTCCGGGCTGGATGGGATCATCGTGGTCACGGGGTGTAGATGACTCAATGCTGCGCTTTCCGCCACGTCCGATCGCGCCGGTGAGGATCGACAGCGCCTTGATGATGTGTTTTTCGACCGTGCTTTGGGACAAGCCCAACTGCTCGGCCACCTCGCGCTGCGACAATCCATGGATCTTGCGCAAGGTGAACGCCTCACGGCAGCGCGGTGGCAATCCACCGATCAGCGTCGCCAGGCGGCCGAGTTCCTGCCGGTCGGCGGCGATCATCTCGGGGCTGGGCTCGTTCGCCGGCACCTGCAGCGCCTCGGCCTCAGCGAGCGCGTCGATCGTCACCACGTTCGAGCGACGCAGCGCCTGCAGCACGACCGATTTGGCGACCTCGAACAGATAGGTGCGTGGGTTGCGGATATGCTCCACGCTCTCCAACCCGGCGAGGATCGCGTAGCTTTCCTGCACGACATCGTCGATATCCATCGCGCTGGTGAGCGGCCGCCGCGCTAGCCATGCGCGCAGTGCCGCCTCATGCGGGAAGATTCTCTCCCCCAGCCACGCGGCGCGTTGTCTCGACACTGGACCCATTCTGCGCTTCTAGCGCCAGCATGTGACGGCCTGCTTACATCCCGGTGGAAGGCTGGCGGGCCGCTGGTCGGCGCGGTGCGTCCTCCGGCGCTATGGGCGAAGCGCGTGAACTGATCGAAGGCGGGGGGGGGCATGTGGGCTACGCGGCAGCGATCGGCTGCCGCCATGCCGGGAACGCGCACTTCGGCCGGCCCGCTCAAAATCCCTTCTTCTCGATCCGCCACTTCGGGTTCTTGCACAGCCCGCAATCCGCGCCCGCGAACAGCTTCGCCGCTTGCCGGTCGCCGCGCAGCTGCCAGTCGAGCCACGCCAGCGCGAAGCCGGCAACTTCGCCGCCATCGGGTTTGCGGAAGGTACCGCCATGGCCGACATCGCCATCGACCAGCACCGCCGGCACGCTGGTGATCCTGGCATAATCGTCGGTGCCGTTGGGCCAGGCGACATCGCCCCTGCCGCCCAGCACGTAGAGGATCGGCGTGTGCAGCGTCTCGAGCAGCGACTTTTCGACGTTGATGCCGGCGATCGGGTTGGATCCGTCGGCGAAGATGCCGCTGTTGTGGACGATCACCGTCCTGATGCGCTTGTCGCCCGCGATCTGCAGCGCCTGCAATCCGCCGCAGCTATGCCCGGCGACGGCGATCTGATCGGTCGCGATCCGGCCACGATAGGGGCTGCCGGCGCGGCTATTTTCGGCGATGGCCCAGTCGATACCCTTGGCGACATCCTGCCACGTGGTGGCGACGGCGAATTTCACGCCCGTCCCGCGATCGGCCGGCCGATCCCTGGGCGTGCTGGTCGCGTCCGGGCCGGACTGGATCTCACCCGGCGCGATCGCAAGATAGCCGTGCGAGGCGATCTCGGCGAGATGCTGCCGTGCGCTGGCGCCATCGGCGCTGCAGCCGCCATTGCCCCACACCAGCACCGCCAGCTTGCGGTCGCCAAGCTTCGCCAGATCCTTCGGCCGATAGACGACGTGATCGGCCAATGTCGGGTCGATCTCCTTGATCGCGGGGTAGGCGCCGGTGCCCGGCGTGTCGGGCATCGCATTGTCGGCGGCGCGGCTTTCCGTTTCGCGCTGTGCCAGTTCGGCGACGCCCGGCGCCTTGCCGTCCCCTTGCGCCAGCGCACTGCTGCCGAGCAGCGCCAGTCCGATCGCCATCATACCCAACCGCATCAGGCTCTCCCAAAATGTTATGAGATAAAGCTATCGCGTTCGCCGGACTATGCAAGCCCTTTCATGCGCTCTCGCGCGCGATCACCCGGAAGCCGACATCGATGCGCTTCTCCACCTCTGTGCCTGCGGTGCGGGCGCGCAGCACGCGCATCACCTCGCGCGCGATATGCGCGCCATCGACATCGACCGAGGTGATCGTCGGCCGCATGTCACCGGCGAGGCGGAGATTGCCGAAGCCGGTGACCGCAAGCTGGTCGGGCACGCGCATGCCCGCCGCCTGCGCTTCGACGATCAGCCCCTGCGCGATCCAGTCCGACCCGCAAACGACGACATCGGGCCGCTCGGGCAGGTCGGCGAGTGCGCGATAGGACAGGCGCCCCTGGCCGAAATGGCTGGGGACGTTGACGTCGAGCCGCGTCGGCTCGGGCCCGCCATCATGCAGCCAGCGCGCGATGAAACCCCCGGCACGGCGTTCCGACCGGGTCGAGCGGGGCACCACCAGATGTGGCCGGCGATAGCCGCGCTGGCGCAGGAAACGCGCCATTTCCTCGCCCGCGGCGCGGTGCGAGAAACCGATTGCGACGTCGATGGGATCCTCGGGAAGTCCCCAGGTCTCGATTACCGTGATGCCCGCGGTGCGCAGCCGCTGGCGCGTCTCGTCGTCGGAGACGATGCCGGTCAGGATGATCGCGTCGACGCGGCGGGCGAGCGCCATGTTGATCTCGGGCACCAACCGGTGATTGTCGGCGCCGGTCAGCGCCAGCACCACGCTGATGCGGTCGCTCGCCAGTTCGTCGATCATCGCCTCGATCGTGTCGTTGAAGATGGATTGGGCGATGTCCGGCACCAGCGCCGCGATCAGCCTGGAGCGATTGCTGGCCAGCGTACCTGCAGCCATGTTGGGCACATAGCCCGTCTCCTCGATCGCCTGGCGGATGCGCGCCCCGGTCGCCGCTGCCACCACCTCTGGACTGTTGAGATAGCGTGAGACTGTTGCCGCCGAGACGCCCGCGCGGGCGGCGACATCATCGAGGCGGGGCGGGCGGGTGGCCATAGACCGCTTTCTTAGCGCCGATTTCAGCGATGATGCAAAAACTCTTGCAAGCGCTTTCATGACGGCGTACGAAATTGTTATGTCTCATGACTTCGATCCCCTGCTTCCGGAAACGTTCGACAGCCCCAATGCCGATTATGCGGTGTTGCGCGCCACATGCCCGGTCGCGCATAGCGACGCTTGGGGCGGGTTCTGGGCGCTGATGAAGCATGACGATGTCGCGGCCGCCGCCGCGGACTGGCAGACCTTCATCACCTCGCAGCAGAATGTCATTCCCAAGGTGGCATTCACCGGTCGCCGCCCGCCGCTGCACCTCGATCCGCCCGAGCATACGCCCTATCGCCGCGCGATCGCGCCGCTGCTCTCCGAGCGCCGAGTCGCGAAGCTGGAGCCGGCGGTTCGCCGCATCTGCCGCGATCTGCTCGCGGCGATGGTTGTGCAAGGCTCGGGAGACATCGTCGCCGATTTCTCCGCGCACATGCCGATCGCCACCTTCGCGACCTGGATGAACCTGCCGCCCGCGGCGGTCGAGGAACTGACCCGAGTCGGCAAGCGCTACAACATTGCGATCCAGGCGAATGATATCGATGCCACGAAGGAATCGAGCGCGCTGCTCTACGACATGGCGCGTGGCGTCGTTGCCGATCGCAAGGCCAATCCCATGTCGATCGACGAGGATGTCACCAGCGCGTTGCTCGCGGTGCGCGTCGATGGCGAGCCGCTGCCGGAGGAAATGATCGTCGGCACCATCCGACAGGTGCTGGTGGTCGGCATCATCGCGCCCAGCGTGATGATCGGATCGATCGCGGTGCATCTGGCGCGTGATCGCGCGCTGCAGGATCGGCTGCGCGCCGAGCCCGCGCTGGTGCCGGCGGCGATCGAAGAGTTCCTGAGGCTCTACACCCCCTATCGCGGTTTCGCGCGTACGGCGGTGCGCGACGTGACCATCCGCGGACGGACGATCCCTGCGGGCGAGCCGATCGCGCTCGTCTACGCCTCGGCCAACCGCGATGCCGATGTGTTCGAGGCTCCCGACGAATTTCGCCTCGACCGGCCCAACATCAAGGATTCGGTCGCGTTCGGACGCGGCCCGCACATGTGCGTCGGCGCCGCACTCGCGCGGCTCGAACTGCAGGTGGCGCTCGAGGAATTGCTCGCTGCCGCACCCGGTTTCGCGCTGGCGGGCGAGCCCATGCCGACGCGCTTCCCGGAGATCGGCGCGCTCGCGGTGCCGGTGACGTTCGAGAAGGCCGCGGCATGACGCATGTCTTCCTCGCCGCCGGCGACCTCGCCCCCGATCGCGACCATTATGACGAAAGCTATGACGCCACGCGCGATGTGCTGAAGGCGGCCGACATCGCCTTCGCGCAGCTCGAAACCAGCTTCGCCGCAAAAGGTGTACGGCTGCCGCAGGCGCGCCACGCGGTGCTCGCCCGTCCCGATGGTGCCGACGCGCTGGCTCGCGCCGGGTTCGACGTGATCTCGATGGCGGGCAACCATGTGCTCGACTGGGGCAATGACGCCTTTTTCGAGACCAGGGCCAATCTCGAACGCGCCGGTATCGAGGTGGTGGGGGCAGGCGCCAACATCGCCGAAGCGCGCAAGCCGGTCGTGAAGACGCTGGGGGACGGCACCAAAGTCGCCATCCTCGCTTATTCGAGCATCCTTCCGCACGGCTATTGGGCCGAGGATCGCCGGCCGGGCTGCGCACCGATGCGCGCGCACACGCTCTACGAGCAGATCGAACATGACCAACCGGGCACGCCCGCGCGCATCCACAGCTTCCCGCACCGCGAGGACCTGGCGGCGCTGGAGGCGGACATCCGCGCGGCGAAGGCGGTGGCGGACGTGGTGCTCGTCTCGCTGCACTGGGGCATCCATTTCGTCCGCGCGACCATCGCCGACTATCAGCGCGACATCGCGCGTGCCGCCATTGCGGCCGGTGCCGACGCGATCCTCGGCGGCCACGCGCACATCCTGAAGGGCTGCGAGCTGATCGACGGCAAGCCGATCTTCTATTCGCTATGCAATTTCGCCACCGACCTGCGCATGGACCCGGCCCATGCCGCGTCGAAGGGCTTCAACGAGATCCGCGTGCTCGCCGAGGAATGGGAGCCCGATTTCGACAGCCTCTACAATTTCCCCAAGGCATCGCGCCTGTCGATGGTCGCCCGGCTGGAAATCGCCGGCGGCCGGATCGTGCGCGCCGGCTTCCTGCCGCTCTCCATCGATCGCGATGCGGTGCCCCGCTTCGTCGAGCGTGGAAGTGAACGCCACGCCGAAGTGGTCGACTACATGGCGGCAGTGACCGCCGAGGCAGGGCTCAACGCCCGCTATCGCGTGGAGAGCGAGATGGTTGTTCTGGAGGCGGCGGCGTGAGCGGTGGCGTGGCAGCGAAGCCGGCGGCCTTCCCGCTGGAGGCCTATGTCGGGCTCTACCTGATCGCCTATCTGCCCAATGTGATCATCACCAAGCTGGTGACGAGCATGCCGCACGCCGGGCTGGGGCGCCCGCTGACCGGGCTGGAGACGCTGCCGGCCTCGCTGATCATCAGCATGGTGCTGACCTACCTCTTCATCTGGTGGTCCGGCTGGCACAAGGATGCCAATGGCGTGATGATCGGCGGCCGTCGCATCCCGGTGCCGACCAAATATACCTTCCTGTCCGGCATCGGCACCGCGCTGGTGCTGTTCACCGTGCCGCTCTCCTTCACCTTCGAGGGCGTCTCGATCCCGTTCATCCAGTTGCTGATGCGCGGGGACATCCTGCTGATCGCGCCGCTCGTCGACCTGGCGTTCGGCCGCCGCGTGCGCTGGTGGAGCTGGACGGCGCTGGCGATGGTGCTCGCGGCGCTGGCGATCACGCTCTCCGATCGCGGCGGTTTCCATCTGCCGCCGCTCGCGATCCTCACGGTGGTGCTTTACACCATCGGCTACTTCATCCGCCTCGCGGTAATGACGAAGGTGTCGAAGAGCGGCGATCCCGCCTCGGTGCGCAAATATTTCGTCGAGGAGAAGGTGTTCGCGCTGCCCCTGTCGGTGGCGATCCTCGCGGCGATCTCCGCCTCCGGCATCGGCAACCAGTCCGGCGCGCTCGGCTGGGGCTTCGTCTCGGTGTGGACCGATCCGGTGATCCTGCCGCTGTTCGGCATCGGCGTGACGCTGACCATCGTCAGCGTGTTCGCCATCATCATCCTGCTCGATCCGCGCGAGAACGCCTATTGCGTGCCGCTGGAGCGCGCAGCGAGCCTCGTTGCCGGTGTCGGCGGTGCGCTGATCCTGTCCTGGTTCTGGGGCCTGAACGCACCGCGTCCGGCCGAGCTGACCGGAGCGGCGATCCTGATCGGCGCCATCGTGTTGCTTTCGCTTGCCCCCCGCTTCTCACAGCGCCCGGTAAAGGCGGCGCGCGCGGAAACCACCTGATCCCAACACAACTCCGTCCGAACCGCCGACACAGGCGGGCGGCGACCAGAGGAGAGAGACATGACCGTCACCCGATCCACGCTGCTGATGGGCCGCACCGCGCTGGGCGCGCTCGCCCTCGGCCTTGCTCTGCCGGCCTTCGCGCAGACCGCCGATCCCGCGCCAGAGGCGCCCCCGCTTTCGGAGAAGGAAGAGCAGGAGATCGTCGTTACCGGCAGCCGCATCCGCGGCATCGATCCGGTGGGGTCGAACGTGATCGCGATCGATGCAGATGCGATCGCGCAGGAGCCGGTCACCTCCACCAACGATCTGCTCCGCCGCGTGCCGCAGGTCGTCTCGCTCGGCGCGAACCGCGCCGGCGGCTCGGCCCAGAATGGCGCGGCCAACGCGACGCGCGGCGCCGGCATCAACCTGCGCGGGCTTTCGACCAACGCGACCTTGCTGCTCTATGACGGCAAGCGCTTGCCGCCGCAGGGCACGCAGGGCCAGTTTACCGACCCCTCGGTAATCCCGTCGATCGCGCTCGGCCGCGTCGAGGTGGTCGCGGACGGCGCGTCGGCGATCTACGGATCGGATGCGGTCGCGGGTGTGGTGAACTTCATCTTGCGCCGTGACTTTTCGGGCATCGAGGCCCGTGCCCGCTACGGCTTTACCGACGGCAACTACGACGAGAAGCAGTTCGCCGCGATCGCGGGGCACAAATGGAGCAGCGGCAACGCGATGATCGCCGCCGAATATACCTCCAACAAGGTGCTGCGCGGATCGGAGCTCGATTTCTACGAGAACGACAATCGCGACCGCGGCGGGCGTGACCTGCGCGTGACAAACTGCAACCCCGGCACGATCACCGTTGGTGGTGGCACCTATGCGATCCCGGCGGGCGGCGTCACCGGCGCCAATGTCGGTTCGCTGGTGCGCGGCACCAGCAATCGCTGCTTCTACGGCGATAGCGACTATGTCATCCCGCCGCAGGAGCGGATCAGCGTGGTCGGGGCGTTCAGCCAGGACATCACCGACGATATCCGCGTCTTCGCCGATGGCTTCTATTCGCGGCGCGAAGGCGATGTGCTGATCAACCCGACGGTCAACGCCACCGTGCCAAGCACCAATCCCTTCTTCGTCAGCCCGGTGCCGGGTGCAACCTCGGTCAACGTCGCCTACTCGCTGGTTCCGGAACTGGGCCAGCTCCGCAATCCGTATCACGCTTCCTCATGGAACGTTTCGGGCGGCGTCGAGGCCAACCTGTTCGGCGACTTCCGGGGCACGGTCTATTACGCCCACGGCGAATCCGAGGAGGTGGCGGACCGCCGCCGCTCCGGCGTCAACGCCGGTGCGCTCGCCCGCGCGCTCGCGGACACCAACCCGGCAACGGCGCTCAACGTGTTCGGCGGCGCCAACAATCCGGATACGCTGGCGCGCATCACCGACAATCTGTTCGTCATCACAGGACGCACCAGGCTGGACGTGATCAACGGCCAGCTCGATGGATCGCTGTTCGACCTGCCCGGCGGCGCCGTGCGCATCGCGGTGGGTGCCGAGCATCGCGTGGAATATACCTTCACCGATCTGCTGAGCGGGCAGGCGGCGACGCCGGTGACCACCGCGGACTCGGGCAAGCGCAACGTCGATGCGGTGTTCGGCGAACTCTTCGTTCCGATCGTCGGCGCCGGCAACGCATCTCCCGGCTTCGAACGGCTGTCGCTGAGCCTTGCGGTGCGGCACGAGAATTACAGCGACTTCGGCAGCACGACCAATCCGAAGATCGGTCTCACCTACGCGCCCTTCCCGGGGCTGACGTTGAAGGGCACCTACGGCACCTCGTTCCGCGCGCCGACCTTTACCGAGGTGTCGACCTTGGCGGGCGGCGCCGGCCTTTATTTCGATACGCTGCCGGGGCCGGCGGGCAACCAGATCGGCATCGGCATCGCCGGCGGCAATCCGAACCTGATGCCCGAACAGGCGAAGACCTGGTCGTTCGGCGTCGAAGCGGCGCCCGAGGACATTCCGGGGCTCGTCGCCTCGCTCAGCTATTTCCGTATCGACTATACCGATCAGATCCAGGCGCTGCGGGGCACGCCGGGGCTGCTGACCAACCCGGTCTACGACTCTTTCGTCCAGTTCGATCCGAGCCAGGCGGAGATCGCGGCGCTGCTCGCCTCGGGCCTGCCGATCAACAGCGCGATCAACCCTGCGGACGTCACCTTCATCGCCGACGGTCGCCGCCAGAACCTCGGCACTTCGCTGATGCGCGGGCTCGATTTCGTGCTCGCCTATGACTGGCAATGGGGTGACGTGAAGCTCGATGCCGGCGTGCAGGGCACCTACCTGCTCGACTATCTGTTCGAGGCGGTGCCCGGCGCCGGGCTGATCGACGTCGCCGACACGCTGGGCTTCACCCAGAGCTTCCGCAGCCAGGCCGATATCGGCGTCAAGTGGGGCGGGGTGCGCGGGCGCTTCACCTGGAACCATCTGCGGGGCTATTTCAACAACAGCGTCACGCCGCGGCAGGACGTGAGCAACTACGACACGTTCGATCTGTCGCTGGGGTATGAACTCAATGAACATGTCACCCTGTCGGCGGATGTTCGCAACCTGTTCGACGAGGATCCGCCCTTCGTCGACACCACCAACGGCTTCGATCCGCAGTCGGCCAACCCGATCCCGCGGCTGATCTCCGTCACGGCGGCAGTGAAGTTCTGATGGCAGGGCTGATCGCGGCCGCGCTCGCCGGCTGCGCGGCGTTGACCGGCACGCATGCGGGCGATGTCAAAGTCACCGGCGCCACGCCCATCGCGCCGCCGCCGGCGTGGGAGGCGCCGAACAGCCGCGGACCCTATCGCGGGCTGCCGGTCTCGGTGCCCTTCTGCCGTGTGGAAGCGGTAATCGAGGGCAATATCGGGTTCGAGTTATGGCTGCCTGCCAATTGGAACGGCCGGTTGCTCGGCGCCGGGGTGGGCGGCGACGCCGGTGTCTACAACTATATCGATATGAGCCAGCGTGTGGCGGAGGGCTTCGCCACCGTCACCACGGACAGCGGCCACAAGGCCAGCCAGGCGCGCTGGATGGCCGATCCCAAGGCGCGCGTCGACTATGAGCATCGCGCCGTCCACCTGACCACGGGCGCCGCCAAGCGGCTCGCCGCCGCCTTCTATGGCCGCGCGGTCGACCGCAGCTATTTCACCGGTTGCTCGGGGGGCGGCCGGCAGGCGCTGAAGGAAATGCAGAACTATCCGGGCGATTATGACGGCGTGATCGCCGGCGCGCCGGGGCCCTATATGCCGCTGCAGTCGGTGCGGATGATGTGGTTCTCGCTGCAGCAGAAGCAGATGCCGGACGCCGGGCTGACCGATGCCGACTGGTCGCTCTACGAGGCGAAGGCGACTGCGGCCTGCGACGCGGCGGATGGGGTGGTCGACGGCATCATCGCCAACCCGATGGCCTGCCGCTTCCGCGTCGAGACCTTGCTGTGCAAGCCCGGCCAGACCGGTCGCTGTCTCACCGCCCCCAGGCTGGCGATGCTGAAGACGATCGTCTCGCCGATGAGGGACGAGCAGGGGAGGGCGATGGACGGGGGCCTGCTACCCGGAGTCCGCACCCGCCCGGGGCCGCCCTCTCCACTGCTGCGCGCGATGTGGGCGGACGGCGTCTACAACGACCCCAACTGGAACGAGGACGGCTTCCGCCCTACCGCCGATCTCGATGCCGCCAACCGCGCGATGCCCGAACTGCGCGCGGACAAGCTGGCGATCGCGCCGTTCATCAAGGCGGGCGGCAAGGCGATCCTCTACCAAGGCTGGGCCGATCCCTCCACCAACGCGGGCCCCACCATCGACTATTTTGCGGCGTTGGCCCGCGCCCATGGCGGCGCCGCGAGGCTTGGGGAGGCGGTGCGCTTGTTCATGGTTCCCGGCATGTATCACTGCCGCGGCGGCCCCGGCCCCGACGCCTTCGGCGCCTCCGGCCAGCCCACCTGGCCGAACGATCCGGGCCGCGACATGCTGTGGGCGCTGATCCGCTGGGTGGAACGGGGGCAGGCCCCGCAGCAGATCACCGCCGCGAAACGCATCGACGGCAAGGACGTGCTGACCCGAAAGCTCTGCCCCTATCCGCAGGCGGCGCGCTATCAGGGCAAGGGGGCGGCTGCCGACGCCGGGTCGTATCGCTGCACTGTCGATCCCGACCTCGAAAAGGCGATGGCGCGGCGCTCGCTCGTCGGGTCCTGAACGCCGCGCAGGATCGTCAGGCGCTCATCCCTGCGCCGTCGGCCGGATGACGATGGTGCCGACGGCGACCTCGGCCGGCTGCTCCATCGCATAAAGCACGGCGTTTGCGATCGCGTCCGGTGAAATCGCGATATCGCCGAACCGGTCTTCGATCATCCGCCTGGACGCTTCGTCGGTGATGCCGTCGACGAAGTTCGTCCCGATCATCCCCGGGGAAATCTCGGTCACGCGTAGATGCGGCCCGGCCTCCTGCCGCAGCACCTCGGTCGCCGTGCGCACCGCATTCTTGGTCGCGGCATAGACACCCATGGTGGGGACCATCTGGATCCCGGCCGTAGACACGATGTTGATCACATGCCCGCAACGTTGCCGCTCGAACACCGGCAGCGCGGCGGCGATGCCGTAAAGCGTGCCCCGCAGGTTCACGTCGATCATCGCGTCCCAGTCCTCGACGCGCAGTGCATCGAAGCGCGAGATGGGGCCGATACCGGCGTTGTTGACGATTGCGTCGAGCCGGCCGCCCTGCTCGACCGCCAGCGACACGAGTGCCTCGAGGTCCCGCCGGCTGCGGACATCCGTCGCCCTGAACGCCGCCCGGCCGCCTGCCGCCTCGATCTCCTTCACCACCGTGCGCAATGCCGCCTCGTTGCGGGCACCGAGCACGACCAACGCGCCCTCGGTCGCCAGCCGTTTGGCGGTTGCGCGGCCGATGCCGCTGCTGGCCCCGGTGATCGCCACAACCTTGTCGGCAATGCTCATCATCAGTCTCCTTCGAACAGGAGATAGGCAGCGGTGCGAAGATGATCTATGCGATCTAATCCATGGAATTGTCGCATTCGTCTAAATCGAGCCTTGATCCGCTGTCGAACATTCTCGACGTGCTCGGCGCACGGATCAGCCGACGGACGCGCATGGAGGCCGCTGGCCAATGGGCGCTGGCCTTCCCAGCGCTGGACAGGCTCAAGTTCGTCGCGATGCTGCGGGGTAGCCAGTGGCTGCTGCGCCCGGACAAAGACCCGCAGTTGCTGAGCGCCGGGGACGTCTGCCTCCTCGGTCGCACCGCTTATACCGTCGCCAGCGACGCGAGCCTCGCACCCATCGATGGACAGGCAGTTTATGACGACGCCGGCGGTGACGTGGCGCGTCTCGGCGGAGACGATGTGATCGCAATCGGCGGCACGGTCACCATCGACGCCGCCGAAGCCGGCTTCTTCCTCGACATGCTGCCTGACGCGCTGATCATATCGGGCGCCGCGCCCGCATCCGGCACCATCGCGACGATCCTCCAATTGATCGGCAAGGAGATCGACGAGGATCTGCCCGGCCGCGAAATCGTCAGTGCGCGTCTTGCCGACGTCCTGCTGGTGGAGGCGATCCGTGCCTATGGTCGGCAGGCGCCGATGGGCTGGCTTGGTGCGCTCTCCGATCCGCGGCTCGGCCGGGCGCTTCGGGCCATCCATGCCGACGTGGCGGAACCCTGGACGGTTGCGCGTCTCGCGGGCATCGCCGGCATGTCTCGCGCTGCCTTTTCTGCGGAATTCACGCGCCGGGTCGGGCAGCCGCCCTTGTCCTATCTGCGCACGTGGCGGCTGATGGCGGCAAGAACGGCACTGAACCGCGGTGGCGTGGCGGTCGCGCAGGCAGCGCAGGCGGTGGGCTATACGTCGCAGAGCGCCTTCGGCCATGCCTTCCGTCGAGCCTTCGGCGTATCGCCGCGAGCGGGCCGGCGGCCTTGATCGATCCGCCGCCCAGCCGGTCGTTCGTCAGCCGTTTTCGCGGCCGCGCAGCGCCATCAACGCGCCCGCCGCGATTACCGAGCCCAGCGCCATCAGCAGCGCCACCGTCGGCAGCCCGTAGCCTCCGGCGAACAGGAAGCCCGCCAGTGCGGGGGCTAGTGCCGATCCGCCGCGGCCGATGCCGATGACGAAGCCGGTCGCGGTCGCGCGGACGCTGGTGGGGAAGGCTTGCGCCACCAGCGCATAGAGGCCGACGACGCCGGCGTTGGTGGCGAAGCCGGCCATCGCCGCGACGGCCGAGAGCGCGGCGAGGTCGCTCTGGCCCTGGCCGAAGAGGATGACGAGCGCGGTGGAGAAGAGCATCGCGGTGATCGTCAGCGCCAGCACGCGGATGCGGCCGGTCAGCAGCCCCAGCACCAGCGATCCGGTGGCGCCGCCGATGCTCGCCCACACCAGCACGCCCGCCGCTTGCGGCGCGGGGAAGCCCATATCGACGACGATCTTCGGGATCCATTTGAGGATGAAATAGAAGGTCATGATGTGGGTGAGATAGGCGATGGTCAGCACCACCGTCGGTCGCAGCAGCGCAGGCGAGAAGAGCGCGACGACCGGCACCTTGCGTGCCCCAGTCGTCTCTGGGGCGGGGAGGGCGGTTGCGGGGGCGTGGCCCATGCGGACGAGGGTGCGGTTGATCCGCGCCAGCGCGCCGGCGGGGCGGCTGTGCATCAGGAAGGCGATCGATTCGGGCGCGCGCCACAGCACCAGCGGCACGAACAGCGCGCTGCAGACCGCGCCGAACAGGAACACCGCACGCCAGTCATAGTGCGCGAGCAGCAGCGCGGAGACCGATCCGCCGACGATCGTGCCGAGCGGATAGCCGCCCGCCATCAGCACGACGGCGAGCGAGCGCTGTTTCGCGTTCGCCGCCTCGGCGACCGCGGCGTTGGTCGCCGCCAGCATCCCGCCGATGCCAAGGCCGGTGAGGACGCGCCAGATGCACAGCGCGGCGATACCGGCGGATGTCGCCGCGCCGATCATCCCGATCGTCATCAGCACGAGGCAGGAAAGGATGGTCGCGCGCCGGCCGATGCGGTCGGCGATGCCGCCCAGCACGAGCGATCCGATCGCCATGCCGACCAGTTCCATCGACAGCACGATACCCAGCGCGGCGCGGTCGATCCCCCATTCGGCGGCAATGCCCGGCGAGGCGAAGCTGATCGACAGCACATCGAATCCGTCGAGCGCGTTGAGGCCGATCATGGTCGCGACGATGCTCCACTGGAAGCGCGACATCGGCGCATCTTCGATCACCGCGCGTGGATCGATTGCCATCATTCTCTCCTCGTCATTCGCCGTGCGCGATCCGCGCCTTCTTTATGGTTCCGCCCACGCCGTCAGGCACCGCCTGTCCGTCTTGAGAGATACTGTTATGCTACACAACAAAATCAGCCATGAATGCGCGCGAGCAATTCCTCCAGCGTGGCACGTTCGTCAGCGGTAAAGCGCGCGGTGAGCCAGGCCTCGTGCTCGGCGATCGCGCTCCGTGCCGCGGCGAGCGCCGCATGGCCCTGTGCGGTCAGGCGGAAGGCGATGCGACGGCGGTCGCCCGGCGACGGGGCACGGGCGAGCAGACCGCGCTTCTCCAGCGCGTGGACGATCGTCATCGTCGTCGCGCGGTCCATGTCGAGCGCGGCGGCGAGGTCGGTCTGGGCGAGGTCGGAGTGGTCGCCCGCCAGCCACAGCACCGAAACCTGCTTCTGGGTGAGGCCGAGCGCGGCGAAATGATCGGCGAAGTGCCGCTGCACCGCGCCATGCGCGCGGCGGATGCGCAGCCCCAGGATCGTATCGAGCGCGCCGAGGCCGATCTCAGCCGGCATCGGCCAACTCGGCGGCGGCCAGCTTGCGGATGATCCCGCGCGCGCGCACGCTGCCCTCGTCGATCGAATAGCCGCGCAGCTTGAGATCGGGATTGGCGTCGATCGAGCGCTGCTGCGCCTCCAGAATCTCGACATCCTCGTCGAACACACGGCCCTGCTGCGCCTTGAAGCGAGCGGTGAAGCCGGGATCATCGACGTCGAAATTGCGCGCCATGCCCCAGAAATAATGCGTGCTGGTCTCGGTTTCCGGCGTCATCGCGTCGACGACGAATCCGCGCACGCCCGAATCATGCCGTTCGATCGTGTCGCCCGCGGCGACCGGCGACACGCCGACGTCGATCAGCACCGAAGACGGCGGCAGGAAGTGGCAGACCTGCCAGCGATCGACGGGGCCGGCGGAGCGCAGCGCGTCACGCCAGAACGGCGGCGGTTCGATCCCCGGCATCCATCGGCGCACCAGCACCTCCTCGCCGCGCACTTCGGTTTCGATCGGCGCCTCGGTGATTTCATGCTGGCCGATCGAGCCCTGATGCACCCAGGTTTCGTGGCTGAGATCCATCAGATTGTCGATCATCAGCCGATAGTCGCAGCCGACGCGGTTATAGCCGCCGTCGAACGTCCAGCCCGGCGTGCTGCACGGCCAGAAATCAGGCACCAGCTCGGGATCGGCGCGCGCCGGATCGCCGATCCATACCCAGACGAAGCGATGCTTCTCGACGACTGGATAGAGCGTCGCGCACACACCCCTTGGCACGCGTTCGCTCTTGATCGGCATCTCGGTGGCGCAGCCGTCCGGCCCCACGAGCAGGCCATGATAGCGGCAGCGCACCGAATCGCCTTCCTTATAGCCCATCGACAACGGCAGGAGGCGGTGCGGGCAGGCGTCGCGCATCGCGACGACGCTGCGATCGAGTTTGCGATAGAACATCAGCGGCTCGCCGCAGATGGTGCGCGCAACCGGCGTGCGATCGACCTCCGAATCCCACCCGGCGACATACCAGCGGTTGGTGATCCACGTCATGGCCCTCGGCTCCTCATCCCAGCCCATTGATTATGAGGCAATACTGTATGTGTTGCTTACAAATTGCAAGGGAGCGAAAGGGCATTTTGAACGCGTTCCCGACGCCGCGGGAATCCGGCTGCACCGAACGGCGCTCCTCTGCGCCACGTCCGATCCGCCGGGGCGCAAAAAAGGGCACCGGCGCTGTGCCGGTGCCCGTCTTTCCCGATCGGTCGCACCTCCCTCCGCCGGGGCGGAGGGAGGTGCATTCCGTATCAGAGTACGAAGTCAGCCGCGGCGAGGGAGCCGCCCGTGACCGTGACGAGGATCGCGAAGTCGGCAATGCTGTCACCATTCACGTCGCCGCGGATCTGCTGGAACGCGCCGACATTGGTGACGACGAGTTCGCCAGCGGTGCCGCTGAACGACGAGACCAGCGAGAAGGCGCCGCCGGCCGCGCCCGAATCGATCGCGCTGAGATCGATCAGGTCGTCGCCCTTGGCAAAGTCACGGATGACGTCGCGGAACGCCGCCGTGCTGTCCGTCACATCCTCGAACACGAAGGTGTCGGCACCCGCTCCGCCCAGCATCGTATCACGACCGGCACCGCCGGTGATGATGTCGTCACCCGTCTCGCCGAGGATGGTGTCGTCACCGGCACCGCCCTCGATGACGTCATTGTCGACGCCGCCGCGGAGCGTGTCGTTGCCGTCGCCGCCATCAATCGTATCCACGCCGCCGGCGCCATAGACGGTGTCGCGGCCCGCGCCACCGATGAGGATGTTGTCACCTTCTTCGCCGAGCAGCGAGTCGTTGCCGTCGCCACCATCCAGCGTGTCGTTGCCGAGACCGCCGCGCAGCGTGTCGTTGCCGTCGCCGCCCTCGAGGACGTCGTTACCGGCATAGCCGTAGAGGATATCGTCGCCGGCGCGGCCCATCAGCGTATCGTCACCGGCATTGCCGATGAGGATGTTGCGGACGTCGTTGCCGAGGATGACGTCGTCACCGCTGCCGCCGTTGGCGTTCTCGATCACCACGGTGTTGGCGATCGTGTAGCCGCCATAGATGGTGTCGACATAGGAAACGACGCCACCGCCGGTGGGCGAATAGTCGAGCGTCGCGGCGAGCAGGTCGATGTGCGCGTCGCGGGCGCCGTCGTAGCGGATGATGTCGGTGCCGCCGGTATCCCAGATCGTCTCGAAGAAGGTGCCAACGACATTGGCGTCATCGAGGCGGTAGAGCGTGTTGCCGCCATTCTGCGCATGCACGCCATAGCGCGTCTGCAACTGGGCAATATCGAACGCACTGAGCGAGCCCGACCAGCCATAGCCGATGTTCGCGCGGCTATACGTCAATGGCCCGCTCGGATGCGTCGCCCACCCATCATTGTAGGACATGACGGTGTAGACGCCCTGGTTGAGGTCATAGACGCCGAGCGAGTCGGATCCGGTGACGCCCAGCATGATGTCCGAGCCACCGCCATTGTCGTGCGGGTGCGAGAGGCCATGGGCGTGGCCGAATTCGTGCAGGATGACGGCGTAGGAGAAGCCGCCCGGCTGGAGGCTGGCCGGCAACGTGAAACCGCCGCTCAGCAGATTGAACGCGGCGATGCCCTGCTGGGTGCCGTAGCTCGGATCGCGCGGGTAGAAATAGGCGCCATATTCTTCGGATTCGGTGGTGAGCAGACGGAACGTCGCCTGGTTCACGTCGGTGGTGATCACATAATTGACGCCGAGAATTTCCTCGAACTCGCCAAGCGCCTTCATCACGCCATCGATCTGGAACTGCTGCCAGCCGTAGGTGATCATCGGGTTGCCGTCGTCACCCAGTTCGCCGAAATTCTCGCCGGCGGGGGCGAAATAGACATAGGCGGTCGGCACCCCGTCGACATCGACGAAGGGTACGTTGGCGGCACTCTGCCAGTCGATCGAATCCAGCGGGTCGAGGTCCGAAGGGTCGATCTCGCTGACGTCGAGCGTATAACCGCCCAGCAACGAGGGGTCATAGGGTTCGACCTGGACGTAATATGTGCCCCCGGTCTCCGCGAAGAAACTGACGCCGGTCTCATAGTTGAGACCATCGGCAACCAGATTGCCCTCGGAATCGTAGACCGAAACATAGCCGATATTTTCACCGGGAAACGGATCTCCCAGTTCGGCGGCGCCAGCGATGCCGCCGGCATAGGTGAAGGAATAGACTTTCCCGGCTTCGGCGGTGATCTGGTAGAGATCGATGTCCGTTGCGGAATCCAGATAACCGAAGGTCGTCTCACCGGGGGTCAGAACCTCGGCGCCCTCGATCGTATCCGGCGCATCCTTCGCGGGATCCTGTTCCCAGACGTCGATGGTGTAGTTGCCGGTATCCAGCGTGGGATCGCCATATTCGAGCGTATACCAGGACGTTGCATAGAGATAATGCGTACCCGTTACGGTCGCGGTATAAGTGATCTGGGACGTACGGCCGGCACCACCGTCATCATCCTCGGTAATATAGGCGTTGCCCGGCCCGAACAGCGCCAGATACGGATCCTCGATGCCACCTTCGACGGTTCCGCGATAGGCGAAGCTATAGGTCTGACCGGCAACAAGCTCGATCGCGATCAAATCTTCCGTCTCGGTGCCAGACAGGCTGCCGGTTAAAGTTGTGTCGGCTTCGGCCGCGATGACGCTGCCGGGCACGCCGATTGCACCCAGCGCAATCCTTGCGTCAATGACTTGGGTGGCCTTCGCATCGCTCTTGTCGATGATCGAACCATCCGAGTCAAAACGAACTAACGGTGACCCCATGTTAACCCTCCCGATACTCGTGATGGGGCGATAGGGACCACAAGAAACTTAGTGTGGCAATAGACATGTAAGGATTCTTGCGCCATGTTGAGTTGCGTGACGATAAGCCTGATCATTGCGGCCGCGGCGACCGCCGGCAGTCCTTTCCGGCCACTGCCGCTGGAAGGCGCGCAGGCCGATCCCGCCAAGCATGCGCAAGTCGAAACGACGGCTCCGGAGCGTGCGTCCGGCGGGCGGGCAGGGCTGCCCTATGCGTTCGGACAGCGCTTTCGGACGCTCGACGAATATTTGCTGCACTTGAAGCAGAAGGCGGGGCCGATCGACCTGCCCTGGTGGCGGCAGGTGGGGCCGGACCGGTTCGAGCGCGTCACCGGCAAGCGGGTGCCGCCGGGCAAGCGCGAGGCGGCCACGCGCGCGGAACTGCTCAGCCGCTTCGGCTTCGAGCGATAAGCAATTTGGGACGTCGCGGTTGAGGCACGGCTGCATGCTGCCGCCCCGCCGCTGTCGTCAGGCGAACTCTTCGGTATCGATCTCGGCGAGCGTCGCGGCGGGATAGCGCGGGCCGGCAATCGCTTGCGGCCGGAACAGGCGGTCGAGCGTGTCGGCAACGGCGCCGGGCAACGGTGCAAGTTCGCTCGCCAGGTTCTCGCGCAGATGCGCAGTGTTGGTGGTGCCGGGGATCGTCACGACATGCGGGGCCCGGTCCGCCAGCCAGCGCAAGCAGAGTTGCGCGGGTGTCGCGTCGAGATGAACGGCGATTGCGGTGAGTTCGGCCAGCAGCGCCCGGTTGCGCGCGAAATTCTCGCCCTGGAAACGGGGCATGGCGCGACGGATGTCGCCCTGCGGCAGCGCCTCGACCGAGGGCACGCCGCCGGCAAGAAAGCCGCGCGCGAGCGGCGAGAAGGCGACGAACGCGGCGCCCAGTTCGCGCGTAGCCTCCAGCGCGCCGAGTTCCGCGTTGCGCGACCAGAGCGAATATTCGTTCTGCACCGCTGCGATCGGGTGGACGGCATGCGCCTTCCGCAAGGTGGCCGCCGAAACCTCGCTGAGCCCGATCGACAGGACCTTGCCGGCCTCGATCATCCGCGCGAGTTCGCCCACCGACTCCTCGATCGGCACCGCCTTGTCCCAGCGGTGGAGATAATAGAGGTCGATGCGATCGGTCTTGAGCCGGGTCAGCGCCTCGTCGATCGTCCTGCGCAGCGTTTCCGGGCGCCCGTCGATCACGCGCTTGTCGTCGACTCCGGTCAACCCGCATTTGGACGCGAGAAAATAGGCGTCGCGGCGGTGCGCGATGGTTTCGCCGATCAGCGTTTCGTTGGTGCCGAAGCCGTAGAGCGCGGCGGTGTCGAGATGGTCGTAACCGAGGTCGAGTGCCTCGTTGAGCAGGCGGCCGGCCGCCTCGCGGTCCGGCGGCGTGCCATAGGCGTGGCTCAGCACCATGCAGCCCAGGCCGACGGGATGGACGGCGCGGCCGGCGATCGTCCGGGTCATGCTTCTTCCGGCCAGTAAAGGCGCATCGGATTGGCGACGAGCAGCTTGTGCTGCAACGCGGCGGTGGTCGCGATCTGCGGGATCACGTCGACGAGCCGGCCGTCGTCGGGAATGCGCGTTTCCATATTGGGGTGCGGCCAATCCGTGCCCCACAGCACGCGATCGGGATAGGCCTCTACCAGCGGGCGCACCGAACGGACGAAATCGGCATAGGGCTCCCCCGCGGGATCGAGCCGGTCGGGGCAGGTGACCTTGGTCCAGATATCGTCGCGGCTGTCCAGCAGCGCGCGGAACGCGGTCATGTCGGGGCCGTCGGGGCCATGCGTCACGTCCGGCCGGCCCATATGGTCGATCACGATCGGGGTCGGGATCGCGGCGAGGAACGGTTTCATCTCGTCGAGAATGTCGGCCTCGAAATAGACCACGACGTGCCAGCCGAGCCGCTGGATGCGCTGCGCCACCTGGAGGAACTTGTCCTTCGGCGCATCGTCCACCAGCCGCTTGAGGAAGTTGAAGCGCACGCCGCGGATGCCGCCGGCGTGGAGCGCATCCAGTTCCTCGTCGCCGATCGCCGGATCGACCACCGCGACGCCGCGGCAGGTGCCGCTGGAGACGGCGATGCCGTTCAACGTCGCACGGTTGTCGGTGCCGTGGCAGCTAGCCTGCACGATCACGTTGCGCGCGAAGCCCAGCCGCTCGCGCAGCGCGAACAGCGCGTCGGGGCCGGCATCCTGCGGCAGATATTTGGCCTTGGCGCTGAACGGGAAGTCCGCCATCGGCCCGAACACATGGCAATGCGCATCGACCGCGCCGGCGGGGGGCTCGTAGCGCGGCTGCGACGGCGTCAGCGTCCAGCTTCTGATCCGGCCTTGTTCGTCGGTGCTCATGCGAAGACTTCTCCGTCCATCAGTTTACGCGCGGTGCGCAGCATCCCCGCCTCGACCGGCGCGCCATCGGCGTCCACGGTCACGACGCATTCGGTGACGCCGGTGGGATGCTCGACGCCCAGCGTCTTGGTGGCGCCTTCGGGCACCCTGGCCACCGCCTGCGCCGGCGACCCGTCGACAAGGCACGCGGTCGCGACGCTGACCGCGCCGAGCACGCCGATCGAGGCGTGGACGCGGTGCGGGATCAACGACCGGACGGCGATCGCGCCGCCGTCTCGCGGCGTCGCCACCAGCATCATCTTGGGTACCGATTTCTCGCTGACGTCACCCAGATTCATCAGCGGGCCGGCCTTGAGACGGATCGCCTCGACCTTCGCCTTCATCGCGGCATTGCCGTCCAGGGTCTCGCGATCCTCATAGCCGGTGATGCCGACGTCGCTGGCGGCGATCACGACGCAGGGCATGCCATTGTCGATCAACGTCACCTTCACGCCGTCGATCTCGTCAACGCCGTTGCCGGTGGGCAGCAGCGCGCCGCAGGAGGAGCCGGCGGTGTCGCGGAACGCGAGGGGGATGGGCGCCGCGGTGCCCGGCACGCCGCTGATCGGGGCGTCGCCCTCATAGCGGACCACGCCGCCCGGCGTCCGCACCGTCGCGACCGCGACCTGACCGGTATTCTCCATGAAGATGGCGACGCGGGTCTCGCCATCGCCAGCCGCGATCAGCCCGCGTTCGATCGCGAAGGGGCCGACGCCGGCGAGCATGTTGCCGCAATTCTGGCTGTCGGTGACGATCGGCTGGTCCACGAACACCTGCAGGAACAGATAGTCGACATCGACGCCCGCGCGCGCCGACCTGCTCACCACCGCGACCTTGCTGGTCAGCGGATCTGCGCCGCCCATGCCGTCGATCTGGCGTGGATCGGGCGATCCCATCACCCTCAGCAAGAAAGCGTCGCGCGCGGCGGTATCGGTGGGCAGGTCGCAGGCGAGGAAGAAGGCGCCCTTGGAGGTGCCGCCGCGCATCCACATGCAGCGCACGCCCTCACTCATAGCGCAGCCCCATCGCCTCCAGCTTTTCGCGCATCTTGTAGATGTCGAGCCCGAGCACGCCGCCCGCCAGCGTCTCGCGCTTGTCGGCCTCGGCCGCCTCGCGGGCGCGGGCCTTGTCGAGCACGGCGGCGGCATCGGCGCGCTTGACGACGCAGACGCCGTCATCGTCGGCGACGATCACGTCGCCCGCCTCGATGGCGGCGCCGGCGCAGACGATCGGCACGTTGACGCTGCCGAGCGTCGCCTTGACGGTGCCTTGGGCGAACACCGCCTTCGACCAGACCGGAAAGCCCATCGCGGTCAGATCGCGCACGTCGCGCACGCCGGCATCGATCACCAGCCCGCGGCAACCGCGCGCCATCGCGCTGGTCGCGAGCAGGTCGCCGAAATAGCCGTCGAGGCACGGCGAGGTGGGGGCGAGCACGATGATGTCGCCGGGCTGGAGCTGCTCGATCGCGACATGCACCATCCAGTTGTCGCCCGGCGGTGCGGAGATGGTGACGGCGCTGCCGGCGATGCGGGCGCCGGGGTAGATCGGGCGCATATAATGGCCGAGCAGGCCGATGCGGCCCTGCGCCTCATGGACGGTCGCGACGCCGGCCTCCGCCAGCCCGTCGATCACCGATGCATCGGCGCGGGCGATATTCTGTACGACGCGTCCAGCCATTCGACACTCCTCTGGGCAAGTGACGGAAGCCTAGCCCGTCGCCGCGCAGCGCCCTGTTCGAACTTGCCGACTGCGATAAGTTTTTGCGATAGGTGAAGCGATGGTCCGTTCCTTCGATCTCAACCTGCGCCACCTTCGCGCGCTCGCCGCGGTGGTGTCGCGCGGCAGCCTCAGCCGGGCGGCGGAGGTGGTCGGGCTGTCGCAGCCGGCGCTGACGCAGGGCTTGGGCAAGCTGGAACGGCAGTTGGAGGTGACGTTGTTCGAGCGCCGGCCGGACGGCGTCATGCCGACCGCCGCGGGGCAGGCGCTCGCCGAGCGGGCGGAACGGGCGCTGGACTGCCTGGCGGCGGGGGCGCGGCGATCGGCGCGGGGCTTTACCCGCCCCGAATGGCTGATGACCGCGACCCAGCTCGAAGCCTTCCTCCATTTCAGCGATGCGCAAAGCTTCGTCGGCGCGGCGGACGCCAGCGGCGCGTCGCAGCCCGCGATCCACCGCGCGGTGCGCGATCTGGAGCAGATCTGCGGCACGCCTTTGGTCGAGCGGCGCGGGCGCGGCGTGATGCTGACCACCGCCGGCCGGGCGATGGCGCGCGGCGTGCGGCTGGCAGAGCGCGAGATCGCCGCGGGCATCGTCGAGGCGCGCGGCGATGGCGCCGATGTCGACCGCATCGCGATCGGGGCGATGCCGCTCAGCCGCGCGCTGCTGCTGCCGCACGCGCTCGCCGCCTTCCTGCGGACGTCGCCGGGCACGGTGCTCGATGTCGTCGAGGGATCGTGGCGCGAACTGATCGAGCCGCTGGTCGATGGCGTGATCGACCTGACCGTGGGTGCGCTGCGCGAGGATCCGCCTGCGGAGATCGCGCAGGTGCCGCTGTTCACGGATCAACTCGCCATCTTCGCCCGCGCCGACCATCCGCTGGCAGGTGCGCGACCCGACATAGTGCAACTTTGCGCGCAGCAATGGGTGGTCGGCCCCGCCGGCACGCCGCTGCGCGCACATTGGGAGGCGCTGTTCGCCGGCCACGCGCTGCCCGCGGTGCCGATCGAATGCGGATCGGTGATGGTCATCCGCGGGCTGCTCGCGCAAAGCGACCTGCTGACGTTGCTGTCGCCCGATCAGATCGCGATGGAGGTGGAGGCCGGGATGCTCGCGCAGATCGGCCCGCCGCTGGCGCGCGCGGGGCGCACGATCGGCATCAGCACCCCCGCGAACTGGCGGCCGACCGCACGCCAGCGCGCCTTGCTCGACGCGGTCCATGCGGCGGCCCGTGCAACAAGACTTCAGGAAACCGAATAGCCCCGCGGCCAATCCGATTGGCGGCGGCGCGGGCGCTATGTTGGCTATACGCCATGTCATCGCTCACCTTCATCGGCTTTGGAGAAGCAGGAATTGCCTTCGCGGCGGCCGGCGCGCGCGCCTATGACGTGAAGACCGAAGATCCGGCCACCGCCGCCGAAAAATGCGCGGATTACAAGGCCGTAGGGGTCATCGGCTGCGCCAGCGCGGCCGAGGCGCTGGCCGGCGCGGAGACGATTTTCTGCCTCGTAACCGCCGATAAAGTCCCCCTGGTTTCCCACGATTGTGCCCCCTTTCTCCCCCTAAATTCCCTCTGGTTCGACATGAACAGCGTCGCGCCGGAGACCAAGCGGGCGGCGGCGCGGGTGATCGAGGCGGCGGGTGGTCGCTATGTCGATGTCGCGGTGCTGGCGCCGGTCCACCCGCTACGCTTCGCCGTGCCGCTGCTGGTCAGCGGCCCCCATGCCGGGGTGGCGCGCGAGCGGCTGGCGGCGGTGGGTTTCACCAACGTCATCATCGTCGAGGGCGGTGTCGGCAAGGCGTCGGCGATCAAGATGATCCGGTCGGTGATGGTCAAGGGGCTCGAGGCGTTGACCGCCGAATGGATCCTGGCCGCCGAGGCCGCGGGCATCCGCGACGAGGCGGTGGCGGCGCTCAATGCGAGCTGGCCCGGCACCGACTGGGCGGCGAAGGCCGATTATAATCTCGAACGGATGCTGACCCACGGCATCCGCCGCGCCGCCGAGATGGACGAGGTGGTGAAAACGCTCGACGCGCTCGGCACCGGCAGCGCGATGACGCGCGGCACGGTGCAGCGCCAGCGCGCGCTGGGCGCCCTCGGGCTCAGTGCGCCGCATACGCTCAACGACAAGCTCGCGGTCCTGCTGGGGCGCGAAAGGGACCAAGCCGCATGAGCCTGATCATCGATTGCCACGGCCACTACACCGTCCTCCCCAAGGCGCATGACGCATGGCGCGAGGCGCAGAAGGCCGCGTTCAAGGCGGGCGAGGCCGCGCCGCCCTATCCCGACATCAGTGACGCCGAGATCCGCGAGACGATCGAGGCCAACCAGCTTCGTCTGATCAAGGAACGCGGCGCCGACCTCACCATCTTCTCCCCGCGCGCCTCGGCGATGGCGCCGCATGTGGGTGACGAGGCGATGGCGAAGGAATGGGCCTATCGCTGCAACAACCTGATCGCCCGCGTCGTCGACCTCTTCCCCGAGACCTTCGTCGGCGTCTGCATGCTGCCGCAATCGCCCAAGGCGGACATGACCAACTCGATCGCGGAACTGGAACGCTGCGTGACCGAACTCGGCTTCATCGGCTGCAACCTCAACCCCGATCCCGGCGGCGGCCATTTCCAGCACCCGCCGCTGACCGACCGCTACTGGTACCCGTTCTACGAGAAGATGGTGGAGCTGGACGTGCCGGCGATGATCCACGTCTCGGGAAGCTGCAACCCGGCGATGCACGCGACCGGCGGCTATTATATCGCCGCGGACACGATCGCCTTCATGCAGCTTCTGGAGGGAGACCTGTTCGCCGACTTCCCGACCTTGTGCTTCATCATCCCGCACGGCGGCGGGGCGGTGCCCTATCATTGGGGTCGCTATCGCGGGCTGGCGGACATGCTCAAGAAGCCGGCGCTCGACACGCACCTGATGAACAACATCTTCTTCGACACCTGCGTCTACCACCAGCCGGGCGTCGACCTGCTCGCCGACGTGATCGCGAACAAGAACATCCTGTTCGGTTCGGAGATGGTGGGCGCGGTGCGCGGCATCGATCCGACCACCGGCTTTTATTTCGACGACACCAAGCGCTATGTCGACGCGCTGGAAATCTCAGAGGAGGAACGGGGCGCGATCTTCGAGGGCAATGCCCGCCGCGTCTTCCCGCGGCTGGACGCGAAGCTGAAGGCGCGCGGATTGTGACCGGCGGCCCGATCGACATCCACGCCTATCTGGCGGAGTTCGACGATATTCCGGGCACGCGCGTGTTCACCGCGAAGCGCGCGCGGCAGGGCTATCACCTCAACCAGTTCGCGATGAGCCTGATGAAGGCGGAGAACCGCGAACGCTGGAAGGCGGACGAGCGCGCCTATCTGAACGAATGGAAGCTGACCGACGCGCAGAAGCAGGCGGTGCTCGATCGCGACTACAACAGGCTGCTCGATCTCGGCGGCAACATCTATTTCCTCTCCAAGGTCTTCTCGACCGACGGGCAGAGCTTCCTGCAGGCGGTCAGCACGATGAGCGGCATGAGCCTTGAGGATTATCAGGCGATGATGATCGCCGGCGGCCGCTCCCCCGAAGGGCTCCGCTCGCTGAAGGATCGCAAGTAAGATGGCACGCATCACGGCCGGCGTGGCCTCCAGCCACATTCCGGCGCTCGGCGCCGCGATCGACCTCGGCAAGACCGAGGAACCCTATTGGAAGCCGGCGCTCGCCGGCTACGACTGGACGCGCGCGTGGGAACGCGAGCAGAAGCCGGACGTCGTGATCCTGGTCTATAACGACCATGCCTCCGCGTTCGACATGAAGATCATCCCGACCTTCGCGATCGGCTGCGGCGAGGAGTTCAAGCCGGCCGACGAGGGCTGGGGGCCGCGCCCGGTGCCCAATGTGAAGGGCCATCCCGACCTCGCCTGGCACATCGCGCAGAGCTGCATCCTCGACGAGTTCGACATGACCATCATCAACGAGATGGAGGTCGACCACGGGCTGACCGTGCCGCTGTCGCTGATGTTCGGCCAGCCGGAGGAATGGCCGGCGGCGGTGATCCCGCTCGCGGTCAACGTCGTCACCTATCCGCCGCCCTCGGGCAATCGCTGCTGGGCGCTGGGCGAGGCGATCGCGCGCGCGGTCGCCAGCTATGGCGAGGATCTCAACGTGCAGATCTGGGGCACCGGCGGCATGAGCCACCAGCTCCAGGGCACGCGCGCGGGCCTGATCAACCGCGACTGGGACAATCGCTTCCTCGACCGGCTGGAAGGCGACACCCAGGATCTGCGCCACATCCCCCACATCGAATATCTCCGCGAGACCGGTTCGGAGGGGATCGAGATGGTGATGTGGCTGATCATGCGCGGCGCGCTGGGCAAGACCACGCGCGCGCTTCACCGCCATTATCATGTGCCCGCGAGCAACACCGCGGTCGGGCACGTCGTCCTCGAACCCGTTGGAGACTGATCCCGTGAAAATCGCACTCGCCGGCGCCGGCGCCTTCGGAGAAAAGCATCTCGACGGCCTGAAGAAGATCGACGGCGTCGAAGTGATCTCGGTCGTCGGCCGCAATCTGGAGCCGACCCAGGCGGTCGCCGCCAAATATGGCATCGGCCATGCCACCACCGAATTGGCCGAGGCGCTGGACCAGCCCGGGCTGGACGCGGTGATCCTGTGCACGCCCACCCAGCTCCACGCCGCGCAGGCGCTGCAGTGCCTTGAGGCGGGCAAGCATGTGCAGGTGGAAATCCCGCTGTGCGACAGCCTGGCCGATGGCGAGGCGGTGCTGAAGAAGAGCCAGGAGACCGGCCTCGTCGCGATGGTCGGCCATACCCGGCGGTTCAACCCGTCGCACCAATATGTTCATAACAAGATCGTCGCGGGTGAGCTGAACATCCAGCAGATGGACGTCCAGACCTATTTCTTCCGCCGCAAGAACATCAACGCCAAGGGCGAGCCGCGCTCATGGACCGATCACCTGCTGTGGCACCATGCCGCGCACACGGTGGATCTGTTCGCCTATCAGGCGGGACCGATCGTGCAGGCCAATGCGATCGAGGGGCCGCACCACCCCGAACTCGGCATCGCGATGGACATGTCGATCCAGCTCAAGGCGGAAAGCGGCGCGATCTGCACGCTCTCGCTGTCGTTCAACAATGATGGGCCGCTGGGCACCTTCTTCCGCTACATCGGCGACACCGGCACTTGGATCGCGCGCTACGACGATCTGGTGACCGGCAAGGAAGAGCCGATCGACCTCAGCGGCGTTGCGGTCTCCAACAACGGCATCGAGCTGCAGGACCGCGAATTCATCGCCGCGATCCGCGAGGGCCGCGAACCCAATTCGAGCGTGGCGCAGGTGATGCCCTGCTACCGCGTGCTCGACGCGCTGGAAAAGCAGCTCGAAGCCGCGCGCTGACGCACCGGCCCCGGCAGGCGCCGGGGGCCGCAAGACCTATTGAGGGGATATCATGAAGACCAAGGTCGCGATCGTCGGGGCTGGGCCGTCCGGCCTGCTGCTCGGCCATCTGCTGCGCGCGGAGGGGATCGACTGCGTCGTCGTCGAGCGCCAGTCGCGGGACTATGTGTTGGGCCGGATCCGCGCGGGCGTGCTGGAGACGATCACCACCGACCTGATGACGCGGCTGGGGGTGGACGCGCGGTTGAAGGCGGAAGGGCTGATCGAGGGCGGCTTCAACCTCGCCAGCACCAACCATATCGTTCGCATCGACATCGCCGCGCTGACCGGCAAGCATGTCACCGTCTATGGCCAGACCGAGGTGACCCGCGACCTGATGGACGCCGCCCCCGACCGCGGCCTGCCGATCGTGTTCGAGGCGAAGGATGTCGCGCTCCACGATGTCGACGGCGCCGCCCCGTCGCTGACCTACAGCAAGGATGGCGAGACCCACCGGATCGAGGCCGACTTCATCGCCGGCTGCGACGGCTTCCACGGCCCCTCGCGCAAGGCGATCCCCGCGCATGCGGTGCGCGAATATGAGCGCGAATATCCGTTCGGCTGGCTCGGCATATTGGCGGACGTGCCGCCCTGCCACCCCGAACTGATCTACGCCAACACCGATCGCGGCTTCGCGCTCGCCTCGATGCGCTCGGCGACGCGCAGTCGCTATTATATCCAGGTGCCGCTGACCGACCGCGTCGAGGACTGGAGCGAGGACCGGCTGTGGGACGAACTGGCCGCGCGCTTCGACCCGATCAGCGACAATGGCGTGACCCGCGGCCCCGCGCTGGAAATGTCGATCGCGCCGCTGCGTTCCTATGTGTTCGAGACGATGCGCCACGGCCGCCTGTTTCTGGCGGGCGACTCCGCGCACATCGTGCCGCCGACCGGCGCCAAGGGCCTGAACCTCGCCGCATCCGACGTTGCCTATCTCTCCGACGCACTGATCGCGCATTATGCGCGCGGCGATGATCGCGGGCTGGAGCAGTATCAGGCGAAAGCGCTGGCGCGGATCTGGAAGGCGGAACGGTTCAGTTGGTTCCTGACCAAACTGATGCACCGCTTCCCCGAGGACGGCGCGTTCGAGCATCGCATGCAGACCGCTGAGCTGGACTATGTCGCGAGTTCGGAGGCGATGCAGACGGCAATTGCGGAGAATTATGTGGGGTTGCCGTTGTAGGGGGCAGAAGCTATCCCGGATCTTGAGAGCGAATCCACGCGTTCCATCGCAGATGGCATCCTGTCGTAAACTTCTCGGGACGCGGGCATATCGTGGTTCGTCAACGAGAGGACGGCTGCTTCCGAATCAGGTTTAGTCGTCCGCCGGCTGCGTACTGACCGGCCGCTTTCGTTGATACCTGCGGCCAGCGGCAGGATAACGTCGGCAACAGCGCTACTGCTTTAGGTCATTGAAGCACTTGGTCACTGATCTCAGAAGCCTACGTCCTGATATGAGTTTCTGAAACCCGTAAACTCGCTGAAAATCGCTGATCGGTATGGGGTGCCATAACCTACCAGCTATGACACCAAGACTCTTAATTGCTGTGAAAAGCGGTTTTAATAAACTGAAAATGGCTATGCGAACCTTTGGCCACGCTGCCTATTAGATTGCCCTCAGACCGAGGTTTGCTCAGATCGCAGTCGAAGGGCCAAGCGAGGGTGACTCCATGTTAGGCCGTGAACCCATAAAGGCGGTCAGATGATGCGAGGGATGCCTGGCATTCTGTCGGCGCGCCGTTCCCCCGCGATCAGCCGATCAAGCAGTACATCGAAGTCGTTCGCGCGGTGAAGCTGTTCTCGAACGGCCGGGAGATACTCTGCCCGGCTTCGTATGGCGCCGATAGCCGATCGAATGGTGAGGAGGAGCTGCTTCGAGATTGCTGGCTCGCTCTGAAGCTCCTCAGCCTTTTGCCAGATATGGTCCTCCAAGGCGTCAAATGCCGGGGCATCATAGGTGTCAGTCTTGAGCAGTCTGCCAACAGCTCGGTCCGTCAGCTCTTCCAATACGATGTCAAAGTGATTTTCCGACACATGCACCCCCAATTTGTCGTTTAGCAAAACCGCTTTCAGTGGGCTGCGCAATGTGATTCAGCGCCAGCATGAGCCGATATGACCTGACTGACTTCGAGTGGCGCGTGATCGAGCCGCTGTTGCCCAACAAGCCGCGAGGTGTGCCGCGCGTCGATGATCGCCGGGTGTTGAACGGTATCTTCTGGGTGCTGCGCTCCGGCGCTCCATGGCGTGACCTGCCCGAGCGCTATGGCCCGCGCACCACCTGTTACAACCGCTTCGTGCGATGGCGGAAGGCCGGAGTATGGGATCGGATGATGGATGCCATCGCCGCCGCGCACGATGGCGACATACAGATGATCGACAGCACCTCCGTTCGCGCCCACCAGCAAGCCGCGACGGCAAAAGGGGGGATCGAGATCATTGTCTCGGTCGCTCCCGAGGCGGCCTCACCACCAAAATCCACGCGGTCGTTGACGCACAAGGGCTCCCGATCCGGCTCGGCCTGACGGCGGGACAGACGCATGACGGGCAGGTGGCGGACAGGCTGCTCGACCATCTTGGGCCGCATACGATACTGCTGGCCGACAAGGCCTATGACGCTGACCGCATCCGTGCACTGATCGAAGAGCAAGGAGCCACGCCGAACATCCCGGCGAAATCCAACCGGAAGTGGAAACCCTGCTTCAGCAAGCGGCTCTATCGCGAGCGCAACCTGATCGAGCGGTTCTTCTCCAAGCTGAAGCACTTCCGCCGCGTTGCCACCCGCTACGACAAGCTCGCCGCCAACTTCCTTGCCATGGTCCAGCTCGCTTCAATGCGACTGTGGCTTCGCACTTATGAGTCTACGGCCTAGTGAGCATCGGGCTCGTATCGGTACAGAACGAGCGATCCGCCGCTAAAGCCATAATATAGTCTGGAGCATCTCTGGTCTTGCGCGCTGGGTCCCATTTTAAAGATGTAGGCGTTCCACTTTCCAATCGCTTTGCCGCCGTGAGTGAATTTCTCCGGGGTCATCCCATGCGCATTTGTGTCAATGTTTAAGCCAGTTGCCACTTGGGAGAGCACGCTGCATAGACGCTTCGCATACACCCGATTCAGGTGGAACTGCGCCTGACGGTAAGTGGCCCAGAACTCGTCGCCAATCTCAACCTTCGCGATTGTTCTGCCTCGCCATTGAGCATCTGATAACCCACTAACTGCAACGAAGGAGGCAATAGCCTGCTCAAGCCTCGCCAGTCGGTTGTCCTCGTCACCCACGGGAAGAACTTCTATGGGGTCAATTAACGCGTCTATACTCGCGTCATTCAGGTAAGCCGAGAATTCGAATACATGGTTATCGTTTGCTATAGAACACCGCGCGCCTCGCAGCACACACTTGCTATCATTTTTTGAACAGGAAAGGCACATGTTGAGATGATCGGCAAACAATAGGTCTGTCAAGGATTGATCGTCGGTTGGGATTGCTTGAGCTACAGAAGTATCAATTGGCGGGCACGATTCGTCAGAACAGATTGTTGCCCGTCTCATGAGTTCAGGTAGTACAATACTTTTATACTGATTAAAATAATGGGGGCGCGGTGGTTTATTTAAGCTAGGATTTGATGTGTGAATATGTTCAAGAATATCTTCACTCATATGTAGTCTCAGAGAATGGCCAATAAGGCTTATTTGACTTTCTCTCTCACGAACCCTCAGCATAAAATCGACAACGTCCGCGAAGCGGTCGACAAAGCTCATGTTCACCCATTCAGCGTCCGAAAATAGGAAGAAGCTGGGGTCCAAATACGGTCTCACTCTGGCGCTACCTCCCGCAGCTTTTTCTTAAGACTGCGCCTTCGCCTGAGGCTGGCTGCTGTCCAGTACAGATCCTCGTTTTGGTCAAAGAAGCCCGGCGGCCAGTTCTGGATCTCGCCGTACTCGTTAATCAATATCTGTGAAGGTGCGGAGCCTTCCTCCGCGCCACCTGCCACAAAGAATACAGCAATCCTCTCTGATATTTTGGAAATAGACCCTTCTGCAATCCGCCTTGCGAGGCGCTTTACCAAATGGTCGCTGTGAGTCTCTACTATAAATCTGATGCCATCATTGGAACGCGCTATTAGAAAGTCCGCCAGGACAGCCTGTACGCGCGGATGAAGGTGTATCTCGGGCTGCTCGAGAATAACGGTTTCACCCGGCATGGCGCGAAGCGCCTCAACTATTATAGGCAAAACTTGACTTACCCCAAACCCCACGTCTGGAAGCGCCACCTCAAGCTTGCCGACTTTCATCTCGTACAGAGATTGGCGAAGCGTTGCCGGCGTAACAGATGGCAAACCCATCAGGTCCAACCAATAATTAGTAAGGTCTATTAAACTAAAATCTTGACGGTTTAATAAGGTCACTTCGCCATCGGCGTTAGAGGCTATCGGATTAGAGGATACCACATTGTCAGCTTCTAGAGCCAAGACTTGTACAGTAAACTCTCCGCTGACCCCAATGTCAATGCCGCCGGTATCATCAAATTGATAATATCGCTGCGGCTGATGGCGCAATGGACCGAGATACCGAATTTGTCTCCAAAGTGGAGATACGCTAATCCTTCCAAGGAGAAATGCCGCTTGAACATCCAAAAGAAGGTATCGAGCTAGGCTAAGAACCTTATTTACGCGTGCAGATAGTGCCGCCTTCGACTTGAGATTGTCATCATCACGCGCAGCGCCGAAATCCTTAACTGCCGCTTGTAGATCGATAAACCAGCTTGGCACAGGGCCCCGCTTCCCCGTCCTGTCTGATAAAGCGATTGAGAGTAGTCGAGCTAGGAACGGCTCCCAAGAGCCGTCAAAGACTGGTTCTAGGTCTAAAACAAATGGTCCTGCTAGCCGTACTCGCACGTTGCCAGTTTCTATTGAATGGCTTGATTTTACGAGTAGCTTCCCCAGCTCAACATTCTCATAAATTGTGTAGCGCTTAAAGCTACTTTCATATCTGTTTAATAGTTTTGATACGTCATTTATCCGAATCCGATAAATGCCTGATCTCATTGATTGGGAATTGCTGCCTGATAATCCGATCGCTAACTCACCAATCGTCATCTGAGTAGAGGCTAGGTAAGTCGCCAACTCCTCACTTAACGCTGAGTCGGACGCAAATGTCGAAGAGATATGTACTCTGATTTCACGGTCACCACGATACCCTCCGGTCCGTCTAAATCGTGGGCCAAGCTCTTTGTCTATTTCTCTAATATCTCCAACGGCGCTCCAGTTAAACTCAACACTCGACTTCCGATTTTTTAGGTGAACCATATCGGAATATGATCCGAGTCTTGTCCATTCGCCATTGAGAAGGAGCGGAGGCGACTGAACCTCTTTGGCTAGTCCGGAACGACGTTCCACAGAAGATTGCTTGATTAGCAACAGAGACTTTAATACTGAGCTCTTGCCGCTACTATTCGCTCCACATAAGACTGTAATTGGTGCTATATTCATAGCGCCCGTATCTTTGAATGCTTTGAAGTTCTTCAGGCGATAGGTTAGGCGCATTTCACTACCTCTTCAGAACAACGTCTCTGCGCAATCCGGGCAACAAACGACCGATGAAGAGTGTCGCAAAAGCGGATGCTCCTGCAAGCCGCTTGCGGCGATCAAGCGTGGTAACCGGGATACACGGCTTGCTTGATACTCGCGGACTTCGCATCAGTCGAGGGTGTCACAACCGAGCGGTTGTAACACCGTGTCGCGCCAGCCTTCGCGCCTCTTATGGCTAAAAAATCGGAAGCCGGCCAGGCTATGCGGCCAGCCGTTTGCCTAGAGGCTGTTATGAACCAGCGGAGATGACAGCGGCTTGCTTCATCATGATGCATGCGAAAGCGACGACGTGCAGTCCCGCGAAGGTGTGCGCGTATCGTTCATAGTCTTTCACGAGGCGGCGGAAACGGGTTGCCCAGGCGAATGATCGCTCGACGCCCTCCGCCTGCCTCCCAACGATGCTTTGCATCGTCGGAACCTTCTTGGCAGGCTCCGCCCAGCGGCGCGGCAGAAGAACGAAGCCCCGTTTTGCCTCGGGCAGCTTGATGACTTCCAGCGTGATGCCGTGGGCGGCCGCGGCATTGGCAGCGCGCACGCCGGTATAGCCCTGATCCACATAGGCGATATCGACGTTGTCGCCGGTGACGGCCTGCACGGTGCGCGCGAGCCGTTCGATCTCGCCGCGGTCCTCTGCGCTGGCCGGCGTCACATGCAGCGCGAGCAGATGCCCCAGCGTGTCGACCGCCATGTGGAGTTTCGACCCCTTCTTGCGCTTGCCTCCATCATAGCCGGCCCGCTCGCCGCTCTCGGGCGTGGAGCGCAGCGTCCGGCTGTCGATGATCGCGGCGCTGGGTTCGGCAACTCGTCCCGCAGCTAGGCGCAGGACGGCACGCAGATCATCCATCAGCGCCTCGAAACAGCCCACCGCCAGCCAGCGTTGCGTCTGTTGATACACCGCCGCCCAGGGCGGCAGGTCGTTCGGCATCCAGCGCCACAGCGCTCCTGTCTTCACGATATAGCGCAGGCCGTTGAACACTTCGCGCAGGCTGTGTTCGCGCTGCCCCGCGTTCTCACGCTGGAGCGTTAGATACGGTACGACCAGCGACCATTCTTCATCGCAAACATCAGACGGATAGGGCTTGCGGACAATCTCCATCTAAGCCTTCGAATCCTTTCGGACTCATAAGTCCATAACAGCCTCTAGAAATGAAACGCCGGCCCGCCCGCCATCTCCATGGCCTTGTAGAGCACGGCGCGGACTTCGCCAGGGACTTCGCAGGAGCCGTTGCCGCTTGCCGTATAGTATGTGTCGTCGAGGCGGCGTTCGAAGAGAAGGTCCACGCCGTGGATGCACATATAGTCATCCTCATCCGCAGGATCGCGCCATGTCTGCCGTTCGTAGGTCCAGAGTTCGGACGCGACCATCAGGTCGTTCAGTTCCTCGAGATCGTCGGGGCTGATCCGGAACCGGCGGCGCTCGTCGAGCGACCAGTAGAAGTGGCTTTCTCCCATCCGGCGGAGCACGACGAGTTCGCCATAGGGCTTGCCCCTGATCGGCTCTTCGATGCGGATGGAGAGCCTGATCTTCAGAAGCTGGGGCATGATGATGAAGCGTAGTCTGCGCTTGAAGCCTTTGCCGTCGGCCTTCCGCCAAATCATGGGTTCACCGAAGTCGGACAGTGTCCGTTCGTAATCGCGCGATGCGCGGCCGCCCAGCAGGGGCGGGGACAGCGTTGCGCAGCCGGCGAGCCACAGCGGCAGCAGGATCGCGGCCAATTCCCTCCGGATGCGGCGCGGCTTGTGGTGTCCGCCTGCAAAACGCTTGATCACCCGTGCCACGCTTCGTCCTCTGCCCGATATTCTCAACCTGCACAGGCATTTGCCGGTCGGCATCGAACGACACCATCGCAATCCGCTCCGTATCGGAGGAGGTTGCGCGCGTGAGGGCTGGAGCAGCGAGCGATTGGTCCGAACCGTTCGTCCTGAGCAGGGACTGAGCCTGGGGAAGCCTGTCCTGAGCGACGCCGCAGGCGGCGTCGAAGGGGCCCGTATCGAAGGACCTGCTCCGAGCTTGACCCTTCGATACGCGTCTTCGACTTGCCCGTAGGGCAAGTTTATCCCGAGCGAAGACGAGGGGCTCAGCCGCTCCTCAGGGCGGACGGGTCTTGTATAAGGCTCACCGCTTTATCCCGCCGCGAAGCAGCGGCCGAGGCGGGCGGTGATCGGGTTCCACAGCGCCGCCTGGCTGGCGGGGTAGCGCAGCACGAAGGTCATGCGGCGGTCGCCGGCGGCGATGGTGCGGCGGTAGACGATGGTGTCGCCGATCCTGCCCGACAGCACATACCAGCCGGGCCGGCTGGCGCGGTAACTGATCACGGCGCCGTCATGGGCGAGGCCCAAGGCGTCGCCGGCCATCGCCTCGGCCATCGTCTGTTCGGCGGCGTTGTAATGGCCGAAGACGCGCAGGCTGGCGCCGTCCTTGCCCTGGAACGCGCGGCCGTCGCCATTGTCGGCCTCCGGCTCGGGGACCAGCAGGTCGGCGGGGTAGCAGATCGCATAGCCATAGCGGGCGTTGGCATAGCTCTCCCAACGATGGGCGACGGCATTGGTCTGCGCCTGCGCCGCCAGCGGCGTGGCCGCGGGGGTGAAAGCGAGGGCCGCCAGGATGGCCGCGCCCTCGATCGCCTTGATGGTCATGCCGCTGCCCTCCCGTCGATGCATCGCGCCATCATGCGCAACGCCCCGCCGCAGGTCGATGCCCTTTCATCAACGCGATGGCGGCGTCGCTCTGGCTGTCGCATCTCGGCCTCGCGCCGGCCTGCTACCGGCCCAGCAGGCGATCCCCGCCGGCGATCTCGATCATCTTGAGCCACACGGCATTCACCTTGTCGGGCGTCGTGCAATAGGTGTTGCCCTCGGAATAGCTGTATGCCGCGGGCGTGCGCCGTTCGAGGACCATGATCTCGCCGTCCACGCAGATATCCTCGCTGGTCCAGAACTCGGGGTGGAATTCCCACAGGTTCGATTTTGCGATCAACGCGTCCAGTTGCGCCATTTCCCGCCGGCTGACCTCGAACCGTTCATCGATGATGATGCGCCATGGCATCCTGCCTTTCCCTCTCGATCGACGGGCGCGGACGACATGCCCCTCGATCCGGCCCGATGTCCGTTCCGCGAACTCGATCGAGAGCCGCTCCGGCCCGATGGTGCCGAGCAGCAGCAGGCGGATGCGGCGCCTGTAACCGGCTGCGGCCTCATCCGGCCAAAGCGGCGGGGCGACAAGCGCCGGCGTGTCCTTGACGAGACGCTCGGCATCCGACTCGACATCCGGCGGGAAGGGCGCGCCGGCCGGCCTTGCGGGTGCCGCGGCGCAGCCGGCGATCGAAACTATCAGGGCACATGCCAGCGCGAACGCTCCGCCTTTTTCCAAACCCGTCATCCTTGCCTCCTGAATTGCGTTCCTGAGATGTTCCGGGTCGCCCGGGGGCACCAGCGCGATCTCCTCCGGATCGGAGCAAATCGGCGGGGGTGGGGCGCGCGCTCAACTCGTCGCGATCGCCGCCGGATCGTGATCCCGATCACGTTTCCAACGGGGAATCAATGACATGGGGGCGCCAACACGGGTCGTTCGAGGAGCGTTTGTATGTTGAAGCCAAGTCTATCCGCCATCGCCTTGCTGCTGCTGGGCGGCACCGTTGCCGGCGGCGTCGCGGCGCAGGGCAATCGTACCGCGGGTGGCGGCAATGCGGTGCAGGGTGGCGGCGGCGCGGCGGCGGCCTTCACCTCCAGCGTCGCCGCCGTGCGCATCGCGCCGCTGGCGGTGCTGCCGCGGGCGCCGGCGGATGCGGGCGAGGGCGATTGCAGCCATCTGTTGCAGGCGCCGCGCAGCGCCGCCGGCCGGATGGTCGCGAACAAGGGCTGGAAGGTCACCGCCGAACAGTCGATCGGCCGTTACCAGGCGGTCAGCTTCGTCGGCCGGGTGGAACAGGGCACCAGCGGATCCTGCCTGCTGGACGCGGGCAATATCGCGCTGTTCGAAGGCACGACGCTGCGTGCGATCGTCCACGGCGCCGACGGCAACACGGCGGCCGTCGGCCATGCCGAGCCCGTCGAGGGCGGCGCCCTGCGCATCTGGAACGGCGACTTCCTTTCGCAGCCGGTCGCCGACCTCGCGGTGGGCGCGAACGGCGGGGCGACGGTGACCGCGCCGGCGCCCGAGGAAAGGGTGTGCCGGGGGAAGGGTGCGGTGCCCAATATCTATGGCATGCCGATCGACAAGGCGCGCGCGGCGCTGGGCAGGGCGGGCTGGACGCCGGTGCGCGCCGACATGGTGCCGACCGACCCGCGCGCTGCGGACCTCATCCGCCACGGCGTGATCGAGGCGGAGGACTGTTCCGGCACAGGCTTCGGCTATTGCGGCTTCGCCTATCGCGGGGCGGCGGGAAGATTGTCGGTCACGACGGTGGGGGATGCGGCGATGCCCGAGGTTTCGGGCTATGGAGTGACGTGCGGAGGGGGATGATGGCGGGGCGGCCCCGACCTTTCCGATCCGCCCCTCTTCAACCGGCCTGTTTCACTGCGCGACATCCGCCCAGCTCAGCGCGAACCGCGCCAGATATTTGCGCAGCCGATCCGCGTCGTTGGCGGAACTGCGCCGGGCGAGCGAAGCGCTGAACAGGGTGCGGCCGGCTTCGGACAGCGAGCGTGACCGGCGGCAGGCCGCGATGACATAAGCGAGCTGGACGCGATCGAACGGGTCGATGTCGGCGAGCGCCGCGGGCGGCAGCAGCGTAGCGAGGCCGTCGTCGCCGCTTTCCGCCGACCACAGCCGACGCAGCCGGCCGATCTCCAGATCCACGCAGTCGACATCGATCCGTCCGCCGGGGGACAGGGTCGCCATGCGCGTCACGCTGGCCATCAGGTCGCGAAAATTGCCCGGCCAGCGCGCCTCGCCGCTGGTCGCGAAGGCGAGGTAGCGGGTGCGCGCCTCCTTGTTGAACGACACGCGATTGCCCTCGCGCTCGGCGAAGCGATCGAGTTCATAATCGAGATTGGGTTCGATATCCTCGCGCCGCTCGGCGAGGCCGGGGAGGCTGAAGGTCCACAGGTTGAGCCGCGCGTAGAGATCGTCGCGGAAGCCGCCGGCCGCCACCGCCTGGCCGAGATCGCGGTTGGTACCGGCGATGAGCTGGAAGTCGGACGCGGCCTCCTTGTCGGCGCCGACCGGCAGGAAGCGCTTGTCCTCGATCGCGCGCAGGATCATCGCCTGCTCGTCCAGCCCAAGTTCGCCGATCTCGTCGAGGAACAACATGCCGGTGTCGGCGGCGCGCAGCAGGCCGGGGCGGTCGGCGACCGCGCCGGTGAAGGCGCCCTTGCGGTGGCCGAACAGCGCGGACATCGCACCGTCGCCCTTCAAGGTCGCGCAATTGACCTCGACGAACGGCCCGGCGACCTGGTGCTTCAGCCGCTTGAGTTCGTAGATCCGGCGCGCGAGCTGGCTCTTGCCCGCGCCCGTCGGCCCCATCAGCAGCACCGGCGCGCGCGAGCGCAGCGCCACCTGCTCGATCTCGTCGATCATCCGGTTGAAGCCGGCGTTGCGCGTGTCGATCCCCGACTTGAGGAAGGACTGGCTTTCCGCGGAGGCCATCGCGAAGCGCGTGGCGATGCTGTCATAGCGCGAAAGGTCGAGGTCGATCGCCGTCCAGCGGCCCGCCGGGCTGCTGCCGCCGCCGCCGCCGCGATTGGGCTGGGTCTGCAGCAGCCGGCCGGGCAGGTAGCGCGCCTCGGTCAGCAGGAAGAGGCAGATCTGCGCGACGTGCGTGCCGGTGGTGATGTGGATCAGATAGTCCTCGGCCTCCGGATCGAAGGGCTCGGCGCGCGCGAAGTCGAGCAGCTTGCCGTAGACCTCCTCGAAATCCCACGCGTCGGCGAAGTCGAGCTGGCGGAGCTCCACCGTCGTTTCGGGCGAGACGGCGCGCACATCCTCCGCCACCTGATCGGCGAGGCGGCGATGCTGCGCGCCGTGGAGCAGGAGGAAGCGATCGACGCGCAGATCCTCGTGCATGGCGATGCCCACCGACGGTCGCCAGCGGTTCCAGCGCGAGGGGCCGAACTTGGCGGCATCGAGCGTCGAGCCGAGGAATCCGATGACGGTGACGGGTTTCATGCTTATCGATTAGGATAAACTCTTATCGGAATCGATAGGAATTTTGTCGTCTGCCGATCGGGCGTGGTCCACTGGTTCATTGCTCTGGAGAAATTTATCCGTTTAAAATCAGTGTATTAAAGAAAATCCGGCGCGCTTGTCGGCGAATTGGCACGCCTCCTGCGATGATGTTGGCGTCGGCGTGTGGCCGGCAGCGGAAACGGAACAGGGCGGCCGGAATGCGCCGGCCGCCCCAAGGAGGAAGGCAGAATGGCGAACAGGTCTCTTTTCGCGTCGGCGGTGGCGAAGTTCCTGCCGCGTGCGAATGCCATCAATCATGAGGGCGCGCCGGCCTATGCCTATGAGCCGGAGGCGAAGCTCGCGCAGCTCGCCGCGACCGGCACCCTCGCCGACAATTTCTATGGCGACGCCGGCGCGCAGCTGGCCGACGTGCTGGCCGCGGCCAAGGCGGTCGATCCGTATTTCGCGGCGCAGGCGGCGGTCTATGCCCGCAAGACGGGGACGATGAAGGATATGCCGGCGCTGCTCGCGGCGTGGCTGACGGTCGCCGAGCCCGATCTCGCGGTGCGCGTGTTCGCGCGCGTCATCGACAATGGCCGCATGCTGCGCAGCTTCGTGCAGATCATGCGGTCGGGGCAGGTCGGGCGCGCGTCGCTCGGCACGCGGCCGAAGCGGCTGGTCCAGCAGTGGCTGGAGCAGGCGTCGATGCGCAGCCTGATGGCGGCGGCGACGGGCAAGGATCCGAGCCTCGCGGATATCGTCCGCATGGTTCACCCCAAGCCCGCGGATGCGGCGCGACGTGCCTTCTATGGCTGGCTGATCGGCAAGCCCCATGACGTTGCCGCGCTGCCGGCGGAAATCGCGGCGTTCGAGGCCTGGAAGCAGGATCCCTCGGGCCCGTTGCCGCCGGTGCCGTTCGAATGGCTGACCGCCTTTCCGCTGACCGCGGAGCAGTGGTCCGAGCTTGCCGGCACGATGGGCTGGCAGGCGCTGCGGATGAACCTCAACACGCTGGCGCGCAACGGCGCGTTCGACGTGGAGGGAACGGTCGATCTCGTCGCCGCGCGGCTTGCCGATGCGGACGCGATCGCCCGGGTTCGCCCGCTGCCCTACCAGTTGATGGTGGCGCTGGGCCAGGTCGACGATCGGGTGCCGCTGCGCGTGCGGGGCGCGCTCGAGGCGGCGCTGGAAAAGGCACTGAAGGCGGTGCCGCGGGTCGAGGGCAACATCGTGATCTGCCCGGACGTCTCGGGCTCGATGCAGTCGCCGGTGACCGGCTACCGCAAGGGCGCGTCGTCCAAGGTTCGCTGCATCGATATCGCGGCGCTGGTCGCGGCGGCGATGCTGCGCACCAACCGGCAGGCGCGGGTGATGCCGTTCGAAACGCGGGTGGTGCCGCTCGATCTCGATCCGCATGCGCGGGTCGCGGTCAACGCGGCGCGGCTGGCGGCAGTCGGCGGCGGCGGCACCACGGTGTCGGCCCCGCTGGCGATGCTGAACGCGGAAGCAGCGGCGGTGGACCTGGTCGTGATCGTCTCGGACAATGCGTCCTGGGTCGATGCGAGCAAGGGCCGCTCCGGCGCGACGGCGACGATGACCGAGTGGGACGCGCTCAAGCGGCGCAACCGCCAGGCCAGGCTCGTCTGCGTCGACGTCCAGCCTTACGGCACCACGCAGGCCTCGGGCCGGGTGGACATCCTCAACGTCGGGGGCTTCTCCGACGCGGTGTTCGACACGATCGCACGCTTCGCCACGGGCGAGACGCGGGATTGGGTCGAGCTGGTCAAGCAAGTGGAGGTTTGACGAACTGAACGGAAGGCCGTGGCGAATGCGGGTGGGACTACATCGAATTGGACGATGGACCGAAAGGTCCGTTTTTCCACCCAACCTCGTCGCCACGGCCTTTCCCGGCTGCGGGGGATCATGAGGGCGAATGCCTGTGGAACTACATTGGGAACTCACGGTCCGTAAGGATCTTGCCGGTTCGAGTCCGGCCGGGCTTCGTGCCTGTGGCGGAATTGGTAAACGCATGAGTTTGATGTTTCACGACCAACTCGTCGCCCGCATGATGATTTGATTTGAACGGCATGGCGAATGCCTGACGGACTACATGGACTCGGTATCCCCAGGTCGCGGGTTCGAATCCCGCCGGGCCGGCCAATCGGCCCGTAGCTCAGCGGATAGAGCGGGTAGGCGTCCGTCGAAATCCTCGTCGCCATGATTTCGCAACAACACAGCCGGCGAATGCTGGCGGGACTACAGGTCAGAGCGTCCGCCCCACGGCGGAAGGTCGGCGGTCCGACTCCGCCCCCGGGCAACCGGGTAGCTCAGGGAAACGTCTCGCCGAACCCTCGTCGCCGGCACCGCAATGAAGGAGGTCGTAATGACCCAGACGTATGACGTGCAGCACGCCGCGGGCGGCGTGCCGGTGAAGATGTGGACCCGCGGCGTGCCCGTCGACGACAAGGCGCGCGCGCAGCTTTCGCGCGCGGCGGCGATGCCGTTCGTGTTCAGGCATGTCGCGGCGATGCCGGACGTGCATGTCGGTATCGGCGCGACCGTGGGTTCGGTGATCCCGACCAAGGGCGCGGTGATTCCGGCGGCGGTGGGCGTCGACATCGGCTGCGGCATGATGGCGGCGCGCACCTCGCTGGTCGCCAGCGACCTGCCGGATAATCTGGAGGGCATCCGCTCGGCGATCGAACAGGCGGTGCCGCACGGGCGCTCGGTGGGTCGCGGCAAGCGCGATCATGGCTCGTGGGGCGATCCGCCGCCGGCGGTGGTTGAGGCGTGGGCGACGCTCGCGGCGCGCTTCGGCCAGATCGTGGCGAAGCATCCGCGACTGAAGAACACGAACAACCTCGTGCATCTCGGGACGCTCGGCACCGGCAATCATTTCATCGAGCTGTGCCTGGACCAGGACCAGCGCGTGTGGGTGATGCTGCATTCGGGCTCGCGCGGCGTGGGCAATGCGATCGGCAGCTACTTCATCGAGCTGGCGAAGCAGGACATGCGCAAATGGTTCATCAACCTGCCGGATCAGGACCTCGCCTATTTCCCGGAAGGGACCGATCATTTCGACGAGTATGTCGAGGCGGTCGGCTGGGCGCAGGACTATGCGGCGGTGAACCGCCGGATGATGATGGCCAATGTGATCCGGGCGCTGCGCAGCCGGATCGCGAAGCCGTTCGAAGCCGAGCTGGAAGCGGTCAACTGCCATCACAATTATGTGACGCGGGAAAAGCATTTCGGCGAGAATGTGCTCGTGACCCGCAAGGGCGCGGTGCGCGCGGCCAAGGGCGTGCTGGGCATCATCCCGGGTTCGATGGGCGCGAAGTCGTTCATCGTGCGCGGGCTCGGCAATGCCGAGGCGTTCGACAGCTGCAGCCATGGCGCGGGGCGCGTGATGTCGCGCACCCAGGCCAAGAAGCTGGTGACGCTCGCCGAGCATATCGCCGACACCGAAGGCGTGGAGTGCCGCAAGGACGACAGCGTGATCGACGAGACGCCGAAGGCGTACAAGCCGATCGAGGCGGTGATGGCGGCGCAGGCCGATCTCGTGGAGATCGTCCACACGCTCAAGCAGGTGGTGTGCGTGAAGGGGTGAAACGGGAAAAAGCGACATGCCGGGGGCATGCCGCCCCGTTTCACCGGTCGCGCAAGCGGCCGTGGAGGTAAACGGGAAAAAGCGACATGCCGGGGGCATGCCGCCCCGTTTCACCGGTCGCGCAAGCGGCCGTGGAGGTAAACGGGAAAAAGCGACATGCCGGGGGCATGCCGCCCCGTTTCACCGGTCGCGCAAGCGGCCGTGGAGGTAAACGGGAAAAAGCGACATGCCGGGGGCATGCCGCCCCGTTTCACCGGTCGCGCAAGCGGCCGTGGAGGTAAACGGGAAAAAGCGGCATGCCGGGGGGCATGCCGCCCCGTTTCACCTAACCTTCCTCGCCCCGGGAGGGGAGAGGGTTGCGCAGACTTGGGTCCGCCGCTTGGCGGGCCCTGGTCGGAGCTGGGAGAGGGGAGAGCGGCGCTTTGCGCCGCGCGCGCCATAGGCGCGCTCCCCCGCTCCCAACTGCGCCTAGGCGCCTGCCGCGCCAAGGCTTCGTATCCCTCGCCCCCAGGGGCGAGGGCAGGGAAAATATCATGATCATCATCGACGGATCCGAAGGCGAGGGCGGTGGCCAGATTTTGCGCAATGCGTGTGCATTGTCGCTGATCACCGGCCAGCCCTTCCGGATCACCAACATCCGCGGCAAGCGCGAGAAGCCGGGGCTGATGCGGCAGCATCTGATGGCGGTGACCGCCGCCTGCACGATCGGCAACGCCAGCTGCGACGGGCTCGAACTCGGTTCGACCGCGATCGAGTTCCGGCCGGGTGCGATCCGCGGCGGCGACTATCGCTTCGCGGTGGGCAGCGCCGGGAGCACCGGGCTGGTGCTGCAGACCGTGCTGATGCCGCTGCTCGCGGCCGATGCGCCGTCGCGGCTGGTGCTGGAGGGCGGCACGCACAACATGGCGGCACCGCCGTTCGACTTCATCGAACGCTGCTTCCTGCCGGTGCTCGCGCGGATGGGCGCGACCGTCGGCGTGCGGCTCGTCCGCCACGGCTTCTATCCGCGCGGGGGTGGCGTGGTGGAGGTGGAGATCGTGCCCGCGCGGCTTCGCGCGGTCGCGTGCGTCGATCGCGGCGCGCTGGTTGCGGTATCGGCCACCGCCCTGTTCGCGGGTCTGCCGCACGGCATCGCCGAGCGCGAGCTGCGGGCCGCGCGGCCGCTGCTCGACTGGCCGGAGGCGGCGTTCGGCGTGCGCCAGCTGCCCGAGGAACAGGGGCCGGGCAATGCGCTGATGCTCGAGGCGCGGTTCGAACACGGCGCGGAGATCGTCACCGGCTTCGGCAAGCTCGGGCTTTCCGCGGAATCGCTTGCGAAGACGGCGGCGCAGCGGATGGCAGGATATCTGCGCGCGGATGCCTTTGCAGGGCCCTATCTGGCGGATCAGTTGCTGCTGCCGTTCGCGCTGGCGGGGGAGGGCGCGTTCACGACGGTGAAGCCGAGCCAGCACAGCCTGACCGCCGCCGACATCATCGCGCGGTTCACCGGCCGGCGCACCGTCTTCGCCTATCGCGCAGGTGGCGGCGTGCTAGTGGAGGTGCGTTGAGCAAAAAAAGGGCCAGCCCCGAAGGGCCGGCCTTGAAAGTTTATAGGAGAGGATGCCTGAAAGGCCTGCTCTATGTGGCTGATAGCGCTCTCAGTGGCAAATGCGCACTGATCGATTCTGAATGCGTAAATTGCAATCACTGCGTGTAAACTTTGCTCCCAGATGAACGGGAACCGTTTTCCGGGTGATGACGTTTGTTCCTTTTCACCGTGTTTGCTGCGCTTCGGCGGGCAAGGCGGCGACGAAGGTGCGCACCACCGACGCGCTGTTTTCCGCCGCGAGCGACATGAAAATCGTCATGCTGTTGGGCCCGGCATCGCCGCCGGCGAGGTCGGAGAGGCTGCGGAAGCCGATGAACGGGATGCGGTTGGCGTGCGCGACCTGCGCGACTGCCGCGGTCTCCATGTCGATCACCCGCGCATCATAGTTTTTGTGAAGATAGGTGCGGTAGGCGGCGTTGTCGACGAAGGCGGGGCTGCTGACGCCGGTGCCGCCGACGACGATGCGCGGCGTGCCGGGCAGGCAATGCGCGGCTGGCGCCGCGACGCAGCGCTTCAGCGCGACGGCGGGGGCGATGCGCGCGGCGATGGCGACCAGTTCGGGATCCGCGGCGAAGGCTTCGTAGCGGGTGGGATCGCTCCCCAGGCGAATGCCGCGCGGGAACATCATGCCGAAGGGCGGGCGATCGCTCGCCTCTGCCCCCGGCGACAGCAGGAAGCCGCTGGCGGTCTCGCGTGCCATCACCACTTCCAGATTCTGCGACCATAAAGCAGGCACCGCGACATCGCCCACCGCCAGCGCGGGGTCCGCACCACCGGCGATGCCCGAAAACACGATGCGGCTGACCGCGAAGCGATCGATCAGCATCTGCGCGTTCATCGCGGCGTTGACCATCGAGACCCCGCTTTCCATCAGCAGCACCGGCTTGCCCGCCATCGTGCCGGTGACGATCGCGACGCCGTTGACGTCGCGCTGCACCGGCTGCTCGATCAGCCCGATCAGCGACGCCCATTCGGGGGCAAAGGCGGAGATGATGGCGGTGCGCGGCGTCGTGTCCAAGGCTTCGCTCGCGGCATCGGCGGGGGCGGCGGCCAGCCCGCAGATCATCGTCAGCCACAGCGCGGCACGGCGCATCGTCTTCATCGTCATTCCCCTTTCATGCTGCGCCGCGTCATCGCGTCATGCGCCGCAGCATAATGAGGATGGCGCAGGAGAGCGCAACCCGGAATGGCGCAGCGATGGCGGGGCTTGCGGGCCGTTTCCATTGTGTTAGCGTCTGCGTCAACCTCCGGGGGGACAAGGGGGTTGGGAGAGGCCTCACAACAGGGCGGAGGCCGTATTGAAGCTTTTGGTTGGTGCCATGGGCTGCGCGTTGCTGGCGTGCGGACCGGTGCTCCCGGCGCAGGCGCAGAACGCGTCTGCGGACATGGTCGGCCGCGCTGTCGCGCCGATCGAGATCCGCACCGTCATCGTCACCGCGTTCGAGATCGGCGAGGATGTCGGCGATCGGGCGGGCGAATATCAGGCCTGGGCCGCGGTGATGCCCGAGGTGCTGCCGTTTCCCGCGGGTTTCCGCCATCTGCGCTACGATCCGGCGCGCAAGGCGCTGCTGCTGTCGACCGGTATCGGCACCAATCGCGCCGCGGCATCGACGATGGCGCTGGCACTCGACGCGCGGTTCGATCTCAGCCACGCCTATTGGCTGGTCGCCGCGATCGCCGGGGTCAATCCGGAGGTGGCTTCGGTGGGATCGGCGGCGTGGATTGGCGACGTCGTCGATACCGATTATGGCTATGCGGTCGACCCGCGCGAGGCGCCGGCGGGCTGGACGACCGGCATGTTTCCGCGCGACCGCAAGACGCCTTATGAAGCGCCGCGCGGCGACGCGCGCTACAATCTGTTCCCGCTCAACAAGGGGCTGCGCGACTGGGCGTTCGCGCTGACCAGCGGCATCAAGATACCGGATACGTCGGCGCTGCGCGAAATCCGCAGTGCCTATCGTCACCAGCCTGCGGCGCAGAAGCCGCCTTTCGTGCTGAAGGGGGCGGAGGCGAGCGGCCAGACCTTCTGGCACGGCAAGCTGCTCAACGACCATGTCGACAAATGGGTCGCCTACTGGACCGATGGCGGCGAACGCTTCGCGATGACGGCGATGGAGGATAGCGGCGTCGCCGGCGCGCTGGCGATGGCCGGGCGTCTCGGCCGCGTCGATCCCGAACGCCTGCTCGTGCTGCGCACCGGCAGCAATTACTCGGCGCCGCCGCCCGGTATCGGCGCGGCCGACAGCCTCGTTGCCGAATCCAGCGGGCTGTCGGCGCTGCAGGCGTCGCTCGACACCGCCTTCCTCATCGGCATGCCGGTGGTCGAGGCGATCGACAAGGATTGGGACAGATACAGGGGAACGCTGCCCGGCACGTCGCAAAGCCGGCCGGGCAAATAGCAAACGCGCAACAAAGGGGGTCTTTCATGCGCAATCTGCTTCTTACCACTGCCATCGTCGCCACGGCATCCGCGATTGCGGCGCCCGCTTATGCCCAGGAGACGACATCGTCGATCCGCGGCGTCGTCACCGCGGATGGCGTGGCCGTCGCCGGTGCCGCCGTCAGCATAACCCACGTGCCATCCGGCACGACCTCGAAGGTGACGACGGGGAGCGACGGCGGCTTCGCCGCGTCCGGCCTGCGCATCGGCGGACCGTTCACCGTCACCGTCGTGGCCGATGGCTATGCCGAGACCAAGGTCACCGACATCTCGCTGGTCGCCGGCCAGCCGCTGCGCCTGCCGATCGCGCTCGACAATTCGGGCGGCGACATCGTCGTCACTGCCGCGTCGAGCGGCGCGACCGAGATCTCGCCGGGGCCGTCGACGGTGCTCGACCGCGAGAAGATCGAGGGAGTCGCCTCGGTCGCGCGCGACATCCGCGACATCGTCCGCCGCGATCCCTTCGCGACGATCGATCCGGGGCAGAGCCGCGGCGTGATGATCGCCGGCCAGAACGCGCGTCTCAACAAATTCTCGGTCGACGGCCTGCGCTTCTCGGACAATTTCGGGCTCAATGTCGGCGGCCTGCCGACCGCGCGCGGCCCGGTACCGCTCGACGCGATCGAGCAGCTTTCGGTCAAGATCGCGCCCTATGACATTACCGAGGGTGACTTCCAGGGCGGTGCGATCAACCTCGTGCTGCGCTCCGGCGGCAACACATTCACCGGCTCCGCCTTCTTCACCTATACCGACGACAATCTGACCGGCAGCCGCACCAAGCCCGGCCTCACCAACCCCTCCGGCCGCGTCCGGCTGGATTTCGACAGCAAGAACTGGGGCGCCTTCCTCTCGGGCCCGATCATCAAGGACAAACTGTTCTTCGCCTTCTCCTACGAGCGGCTGGAAGAATCGCAGCCGACCTCGATCGGCGTCGGCGGTTTCGCCAATGTCGTGCCAAACCTCACCCAGGCGCAGATCGACAATATCGGTTCGATCGCCAATTCGGTCTATGATTATGACACCGGCGGCGTCTTCGCTTCCACCAAGGAGACCGACGAGAAATATACCGCCAAGATCGACTGGAACGTGGTGGACGGTCACCGCCTGTCGATGACCTATATCCACAACGAGGGGACGGTCGGCGCGGTCTCGGGCTTTTCCTCCACCAATGTCGGTTCGCCCGCATTGACGCTGAGTTCGAACAATTATCTGCGGCCGGAAACCGTGGATTCCTTCGTCGGCCAGCTCAATTCGGACTGGTCGGACAATTTCCATACCGAGATCCGCGGCAATTATCGCAAATATGATCTGGTGCCGGTGCCGTTCGGCGAGTTTCCGTTCAGCGAGTTCTCGGTCTGCCTCGATCCCTCGTCGACGACGCAGCAGAACGGCCTGCCCAACACCAATGCGATCGCCTGCTCCGTGGGCAGTACCACCGCCGGCCCGGCCGCGTCGCGCCTGTTCTTCGGGCCCGATCGCTTCCGCCACTTCAACTTCGTGCGCACCAAGCAATATGGCGCCGACATCGCCGTGCGCTGGGAATATGGCGATATCTCCGCCAAGCTGACCGCCGCGTGGAGCCATCTCGACGTCGCCAACGCCTTCACCCAGAACGCGCTCGGCACCTATTATTTCGACTCCGTCGCGGACCTGCAGAACCGCCGCGCCAGCACGCTGACCCTGGCCGGATCGATCACCGGCGACCTCAACGACGTGCTCGCCAGCTTCAAATATGACCAGTACACTTTCGGCGCGCAGGCGAACTGGGACCCAAGCGCCGATTTCAGTGCGACGATCGGCGTGCGCGCCGACACCTATGACATGAATGAGGGGCCGCCGCTCAACCGCTTCTTCCTCGAGCGTTACGGCTTCGCCAACACCCACGTGATCAGCGGCAAGCTGATCGTGCAGCCCCGCGCCTCCTTCACCTGGACGCCGACGCCCGAATTGCGGGTGCGTGGCGGCATCGGCCTGTTCGGCGGGGGATCGCCCGACGTGTTCCTGGGCAACAGCTTCTCGGTCGCGGGCGTGTTCGGCAATTCGATCACGATCAACCGCAATCTCGACGGCAGCTGCAGCCTCCCGACCGCGGCGATCTGCGATGCGGCGCTGAACAATGTCGACGGGCGCACTTTCAACCCGCTTGTCACCGACTATCTCGCCAACAACACCGGATCGCTCGCGCTGGCGAACGTCAATGCGATGGATCCCGACTTCAAGCTGCAGTCGACCTGGAAGACCAGCCTGTCGGTGGACTATGCCCCCGACACGCGCTTCCTCGGCGGCGGCTGGAATGTCGGTGGCGATGTCTATTACGGCTTCGTCAACAATGCGCCGATCTATTATGATCTGCGCCTTCGCCAGATCGGCACGACGCCCGACGGGCGGCCGCGCTATGCCTCGACAACCGCTGGCGCCAACACCGATCTGTTCCTGACCAATGTCGACAAGGGTCATTCGCTGGTCGCAGTCGCGCGCATCGACAAGGCGTGGGACTGGGGCCTGTCGGTCGGCGGCAGCTTCACCTTCCAGGACGTGACCGATGTCAGCGCGATGAACGGTACCACCGCCTCGGGCACCTATGGCCAGAACGCCATGGTCGATCCCAATGTTGCGGCCTATGGCACCTCGATCTACGAGATCCGCAACAGCTGGAAATTCTACGTCGATTTCGACAAGGCCTTTTTCGGCGACTACAAGACGCGCTTCAGCCTGTTCGGCGAACTGCGCTCGGGCATTCCGTACAGCCTGACGATGAACGATCCGACCCTGCTCGCCGGGCACAGCTCGGTGTTCGGCACCGCTGGCAATGCCAATCGCTACCTGCTCTATGTGCCGCAGACCAACGACCCGCTCGTGACCTACGACGCGCCGGGCACGAAGGCGGCGCTGGACGCCTTCATCGCCGCGAACGGTCTCGAGAAATATCGTGGCTCGATCCTGCCGAAGAACAGCCAGCGGGCGCCCAACTGGTTCAAGATCGACGTCCATGTCGATCAGGAGGTGCCGGTGCCGCTCGTGCGCGGCGCGCGCTTCAAGCTGTTCGCGGACATCGAGAATGTGCTGAACCTGATCGACAAGGATTGGGGCGCGCTGCGGCAGGTGGCGTTCCCCTATCTTACGCAGGTGGTGAACGTGGCCTGCGTGCCGGGCGGCGGCAATCCGTGCGCGCAATACCGCTATTCGGGCTTCTCCAACCCGGCGGTCGATAATCAGGCACGCTTCTCGCTGTGGGGGCTGCGCATCGGCGCGAAGGTGGAGTTCTGAAGGCGAGGGCGCGGCAGGAGCACCATGCCCCTGCCGCGGCTCAGCCGGCGCGTCGCATCATCGCGGTATAGCTCAGCATCGCCAGCAGCAGCCCGGTAAACCAGGCATAGGCATAGATCGCCGTCCACCCGCCGCCGATCCAGCCGAAGCTGCCCGGCATCGCGGTGGCGAGGAAGCCTGGCAGGTTCGGCAGCACGCCGAGCGCGAAGGCGATGACCGCCGCCGGGTTCCAGCCGCCGCGATAGGCGTAGCGGCCGGTGCCGCGATAAAGGTCGTCGACCACCAGCGCTCCGCGCCGGACCAGCCAATAGTCGGCGATGAGGATGCCGGCGATCGGCCCGAGCAACGCACCATAGCCGGTCAGCCAGACGAAGATGTAGCCGCCGGTCGTCGCCAGCAGCTTCCAGGGCATGATCAGCACGCCGATCGCCGCGGTGATGAAGCCGCCGAGCCGGTAGGAGATGCGCGCCGGCGCCAGCGACGAGAAATCATAGGCCGAACAGACCAGGTTGGCGGCGATGTTGCACGAGATCGTGTCGATGCTGATCACGATCAGCCCCAGCAGCACGAACGGCCCGGCAAGCCGTCCCGACAATTCCACCGGATCCCACACCGCGCTGCCATAGATGACGACGGTGGCCGAGGTGGTGATGACGCTGGCGAGCGCGATCAACCCCATCGTCGGCGGCAGTCCGAGCGCCTGGCCGATCATCTGGTCGCGCTGGGTGCGTGCGAAGCGGGTGAAGTCCGGGATGTTGAGCGCCAGCGTGCCCCAGAAGCCGATCATCGCGGTAAGCGATGGCCAGAACACCATCCAGAACTGGCCGGCCCGCGGGCCGCCCGCCGCGAATTGCGATGGCGCTGCGAAGATCGGGCCGAGGCCGCCCGCGGCATCCACCGCCCACCAGACCAGCGCGCCGCAGATCAGGATCTTGAACGGTGCCGTCCAGGTCTCCAGCCGCCGGATCGTCGTCAGCCCCTTGGTGACGAAGACGAGTTGCAGTGCCCAGAAGGCGAGGAAGGCGAGCAGTTGGCCGATGCCGATATCGAGGAAGGCCAGCGGCGCCCCCTTCAGGTCGGCGCCGACGAAGATGCCGAGCAGGGTCAGCAGCGCCTCTCCGCCGATCCAGGTCTGGATGCCGTACCAGCCGCAGGCGACGAGCGCGCGGGCCAGTGCCGGCAGCCGCGCGCCGCGCGTCCCGAAAGAGGCCCGCGCGAGCACCGCGTAGGGAACCCCATAGCGCGCGCCGGCGTGGCCGATCAGCAGCAGCGGCACGAGGATCACGACATTGCCGAGCAGCACGGTGAGCGCCGCCTGTGCGGCGGACATGCCCTGTTCGATCAGGCCTGCGGCCAGCATCCAACTCGGCACCGCGACGATCATGCCGATCCAGAGCGCCGCGAAATGATACCAGCGCCAGGTGCGCTCGGCCGCGCCGGTGGGCGCGAGATCGGGGTTCCACAGCCCCGGCTCTACCCCGTCTTCGAATGAAACCCGCTGCGCCATCGCCGCATTCCCCCTTCGCCGCGGCGGATGCCTGCGGCGTTGCGCCCGCGCCTGTCGGCATCCTTCTCCCCTTTGCGCAGTGTGGCGCGCTGGCAAAAGGCGTCAACCGGCTTGTCGTTACGGATACGGTTCGTTTTCGCGACGCCGTTGGGCGGGGACGGATCACAAATGGATGCATCGCTATGCAGGTATTTTAAGCAGGAATTGATGGATTGCACCGCCACACCATATAAGGTGCGTGGGGCGCCGCCTTCCGGGGTGCCCGTTCGGAGTGCAGATGACCCAGAGTTTTCCTGTTCTGCCGTTGCGCGACATCGTCGTGTTTCCGCAGATGATCGTCCCGTTGTTCGTCGGTCGCGACAAATCCGTCGCCGCGCTCGAGAGCGCGATGACGGCGAACAAGGAGATCTTCCTGGTCGCGCAGCTCGATCCGTCGGAAGACGATCCTGGCCGCGAAGACCTGTACGATATGGGCGTGATCGCCACCGTACTGCAGCTTCTGAAGTTGCCGGACGGCACCGTGCGCGTGCTCGTCGAAGGGCGCCAGCGTGCCACGCTCGAGGCGCTGGATGGCGCCGGCGAGCATTTGAACGGCAGCGTCGCCATCATCGACGAGCAGGAAGCGCATGGCGCCGAGGCGTCGGCGCTGATGCGCTCGGTGATCGACCAGTTCGAGAATTACGCCAAGCTGAACAAGAAGCTGCCCGCCGAGACCGCGGGGCAGCTCGGCGAGATCGACAGCGCCGCGCGGCTCGCCGATGCGGTGGCCGCCAATCTCTCGATCAAGGTCAGCGACAAGCAGGCGCTGCTGATCGAGCGCGATCCGGCGCGCCGTCTGGAGATGGTGTTCGCCTTCATGGAAGGCGAACTGGGCGTGCTCCAGGTCGAGAAGAAGATCCGCAGCCGCGTCAAGCGCCAGATGGAGAAGACGCAGCGCGAATATTATCTCAACGAGCAGCTCAAGGCGATCCAGCGCGAGCTGGGCAATGAGGGCGAGGAAGGCGAGGGCGACGAGATCGCCGAGCTCACCGCGAAGATCGCCAAGCTCAAGCTCAGCAAGGAAGCGCAGGCCAAGGCCACCGCCGAGCTCAAGAAGCTCAAGACGATGGCGCCGATGTCCGCCGAGGCGACGGTGGTGCGCAACTATCTGGATGTGCTGCTGGGCCTCCCCTGGGGCAAGAAGTCCAAGCTGAAGAAGGACATTCCGGCTGCCGAGGCGATCCTCAACGAGGATCATTACGCGCTCGACAAGGTCAAGGACCGGATCGTCGAATATCTCGCGGTGCAGGCGCGCACCAACAAGCTCAAGGGGCCGATCCTGTGCCTCGTCGGCCCTCCGGGCGTCGGCAAGACCTCGCTCGGCCGCTCGATCGCCAAGGCGTGCGGGCGCGAGTTCGTGCGCCAGTCGCTGGGCGGCGTCCGCGACGAGGCCGAGATCCGCGGCCACAGGCGGACCTATATCGGCTCGCTGCCGGGCAAGATCGTGTCGAACCTCAAGAAGGCCGGCACCAGCAATCCGCTGTTCCTGCTCGACGAGATCGACAAGCTCGGCCAGGATTTCCGCGGCGATCCGGCATCGGCGCTGCTCGAGGTGCTCGACCCGGAACAGAACAGCAAGTTCCAGGATCATTATCTGGAGGTCGATTACGACCTGTCGGACGTGATGTTCGTGACCACAGCGAACTCGCTGAACCTGCCGCAGCCGCTGCTCGACCGCATGGAGATCATCCGGCTCGAGGGCTATACCGAGGATGAGAAGGTCGAGATCGCCAAGCGACACCTGCTGCCGAAGCAGGTAGAGGCGCACGGCCTGAAGGATAGCGAGTTCATCCTGACCGACGAGGGTCTGCGCGCGCTCATCCAGTTCTACACCCGCGAGGCCGGCGTTCGCACGCTGGAGCGCGAGATCGCGAAGCTGGCCCGCAAGGCGCTGCGCCGCATTCTCGAGGGCAAGGCGGAGAGCGTGACGGTGACGCCGGACAATCTCTCCGAGTTCGCCGGCATCCGTAAGTTCCGTCACGGCCTGGGCGAGGAGGAGCATCAGATCGGTGCCGTCACCGGCCTGGCCTGGACCGAGGTGGGCGGCGAGCTGCTGACGATCGAGTCGGTGACGGTGCCCGGCAAGGGCGGCGTCTCGACGACCGGCAAGCTGGGCGACGTAATGAAGGAGTCGGTGCAGGCCGCCTATTCCTTCGTGAAGGCGCGCAGCCCCAGCTATGGCGTCAAGCCCAGCGTGTTCGGCCGCAAGGATATCCACATCCATCTGCCCGAGGGCGCGGTGCCCAAGGACGGCCCTTCGGCCGGCATCGGCATCGTCACGTCGATAATCTCCACGCTCACCGGCATCCCGGTGCGGCGCGAGGTGGCGATGACGGGCGAGGTGACGCTGCGCGGTCGCGTGCTGCCGATCGGCGGTCTGAAGGAAAAGCTGCTCGCGGCGCTGCGCGGCGGCATCGAGACCGTGCTGATCCCGATCGAGAACGAGAAGGATCTGGTGGAAATCCCCGCGAACATCCGCGAGGGTCTGAAGATCGTACCGGTGAAGCATGTCGACGAGGTTTTGCGCCTCGCGCTGACCCAACCGCTCGATCCGATCGTGTGGACCGAGGCCGATGAACTGGCGGCGCTGCCGCCCGCCGGAATCGCCCCGGCACCGACCGATGGAGATGCGGTGAAGCATTGATTGCGGTTGCGCGGCACACGTCTTCGAACTGACGCATTTTGGTCATTTCGGGCCGCTTTATCCTTTACAGGCCGGCGTTCAGCCTCCTTACTGCGCGCCGGCTTGAAGCCTGATTCCTGAATAAGGTCGTTCATTCAAAGGGGTTCACGGGGCATGAACAAGCAAGAGCTCATCGGCGCGGTCGCTGACGTGTCGGGTCTCAGCAAGAGTGACGCGAGCAAGGCTGTCGAAGCGGTTTTCGAATCGATCGGCAGCGCGCTGAAGAAGGGCGACGAGGTTCGTCTCGTGGGATTCGGCACCTTCTCGGTTTCCAAACGCAAGGCCTCCACCGGCCGCAATCCGCGTACGGGCGAGACGATGACGATCAAGGCGTCCAGCCAGCCGAAGTTCAAGGCCGGCAAGGGCCTGAAGGATCTGGTCAACTGATCCTTTCCGCTGCCGGTTCGCCCGGCGGCATGCCCCGTTAAAAGAAGGGGTAGACAGACCGGCGGCAGCAGCTTATGCGCCGCCTTCCTGTTTCCGGAGAACCTTCGGATACATGTCGTGGTGAGGGCGCGTAGCTCAGTGGTAGAGCACTGTGTTCACACCGCAGGGGTCGCTGGTTCAATCCCAGCCGCGCCCACCACGAGAAATCAAGCCGGGAAGTGACGAACTTCCCGGCTTTTTTCGTGGATTGCTGGCTTCGCTGCGAGGATGGTCGGCCGCGTCGATCGATGCAAGGCTGCCGCCTTGCGCGCTCAGACTGCGGTAGAAGGCGGCCGAGGGACGCTTTTCGAGGTCGGCGATGATGCCGTCGGTGGCGGCCGCGGCCGCGTCACCGCCGGCCAGCCTTTGGTCGAGCGCTGCATTCGGTTTGGCGGGTGCGCCGCGTCGGGAGATAGAGATGTCCTCCCCGGCGGAGCGTGGACGGATATGGCCTGATCCGTCCGCTCTGTAACCGTGGCGCTGAGTGACCGCGGGTCAGAAGCGGAGGGCTTCATCGGTTCATCCTGTGATCATTCCCGCGCACCCCTGCCGAACTGCGCTGAAAGACAGCGCTGCGCTATACGGCCTTCGGCTTCGGACCTCGTTTCCTGGGTTTGAGTTGCAGCCCGGTTCTCGCCTCCATGTCGTCGAGCCATTCCGGTGACCCAATGGGACGACCGACAGTCTCTGCCTTGCGAAGCGCGGCGTAGCTGATGGCGTCGTCGAATGGCTGTTCGAGAAATGCGGCGAAGTTGCCGACGCGGGCCAGTGCCGGGGATGGGGCGATCGGCAGAACCCGGCAGATCGGCTCGACCCCATACTCGTCACGATGGTCGTCAATGAAGGCGGTCATCGCTTGAACGGGCGGTCGAGCTCCGCCTGGGCAAAATATGCGGAAGCCTTGCGCAGGATCTCGTTGGCCTGGCGCAGCTCACGGTTCTCGCGCTCCAGCGCCTTGAGGCGGTCAGCCAACTCGGTGGGAACGCCGGCGCGCTTGCCGCTGTTCACCTCGGTCTTCTTTACCCATTCCAGCAGCGTGTGCCCCGAACAGCCGATCTTCTCTGCAATGGATGTGATCGCCGCCCAGCGGGACGGATGGTCGGCTTCGTGGTCCAGCACCATGCGGACTGCCCGCTCGCGAACCTCCGGTGCAAACTTGTTCGTCGTCTTGCTCATCGTAGACCCTTCCTCTCAGGAGTTAGGGCCTCCGGCAAACCCGGGGCGGTTCACTTAGAATAGCCGTGCCATTCGTTCCAGCGTCTGCCCCGCCTGGATTGAAACCCAGTCCATGAACGACATGGTCGTCTCCGACACGTCGAGCCCGGATTTGCTAAGCATGTAGAATTGGTTGCTGGCTGGCGCCCGTTGGGGAGATAGCGGCTGCAGCTTGCCCTGCGCGATCAGATCAGAGAGTAATGAGGTGTGGCCGATCATGAAGCCGCGGCCGTTGAGCGTGGCTTCCACGCTCATCGAATAGAGCGAGAAGGTCTGCGTCATGATGCTGGCGGGGCGCGCGCAACCAGTGTGGCGCAGCCAGTCGTCGAAGTCACTCGGCCAATATGTATCGAGCATCAGCGGCACGCCTTCGGGCAGGCCATCGGGGTTCAGTTCGGCGGTCTCGATCAGCGACGGCGCGGCGACCGGCACGAGCTCGTCGGTAAGGATCTCGACATGGTCGCAGCCGAAGAAGGGCGGCTTGCCATAGCGGATCGCGACATCGAAATTGGAGGTGCGCAGATCGATAACGGTGGCGTCCGCCCAGATTTCCACCGTTGCGCTGGCATGCCGGCGGTGGAAATCGTCCATGCGTGGACCGAGCCAGAGCTGCGCGAGCGCGGGCAAGATGGTGACGCGCACCGACTTGACGGTTTCAGCGGAGATTACCTCGCGCGTCGCCACGGTGAGCTGTTCGAGTGGCAGGAGCACGCGCTGTGCATAGCGCTTGCCCGCCTCCGTCAGGCTCACGCCCCGCGCATGGCGCTGAAACAGGCTGACGCCGAGAAACGCCTCGAGCGCCTTGATCCGTTGGCTGACCGCACCGGGAGTGACCCGCAATTCGAGCGCGGCCAGGGCGAAGCTCTCAGTGGTCGCCGTCGCCGCGAACACCCGGAGCCAATCGAGGTTGGGAAGTTCTCTTTGCATGAGAAGATATCTGCCTCAGCCTGAAGATTACTCCGTTGCGCCTCGCCATCCTCTGCTCCTCTAATGTCCCAAGAGTTGGCTTGGAGAGCATATTCCGATGCAAGGCGACGGCAAGTTCGATTCCCTGACCGCCAATAGTTTTTCTGATGGTGCCCGTTTCTCCGTCGAGGATTTGTCGCGCAATCTGATCCGCTACGGCGCACCCTTCCTGCCTTGTCTGATCGAGCGCGTGGCAGGCAGCTATGTCTATGACGAGCGCGGTCGCGCGATGCTGGACTTCACCTCCGGCCAGATGAGCGCGATCCTCGGTCACAATCATCCCGAGATCGTCGCGACGATGAAGGCGGCGGCGAGCGAGCCCGTGCACCTCTTCTCGGGCCTCCTCACCCGGTCGGTCGTGCAATTGGCCGAGGTGCTGGCGGACCTGCTCGGGCCGAAGCTCAGCAAGGCGATTCTGCTCAGTACCGGCGCGGAATCGAACGAGGCGGCGATCCGGCTCGCCAAGCTTTATACCGGCGGTTACGAGATCCTGGCGTTCGACCTCGCCTGGCACGGCATGACCGGCGCTGCCTTCCCGACCACCTTCTCGGCCAAGCGCCGCGGCTATGGGCCACCGATTCCGGGCGTGATGGCGCTGCCCACGCCCTACGTCTACCGCCGGCCGGACTGGGCGGGCGACACATTCGAACTCGACATGCTCGACTACGCGTTCGCGTTGATCGATCGCCAGAGCGTCGGCGCGCTTGCCGCGGTCATCGTCGAACCGATCCTGAGTTCGGGTGGCATGATCGAGCCGCCGCCGGGCTATCTCATCCGCCTGCACGAGAAATGCCGGGAACGCGGCATGCTGCTGATCGCCGACGAGGCGCAGACCGGTCTCGGCCGTACCGGCAGGATGTTCGCGTGCGAGCATCACGGGATCACGCCCGACATCATGACCTTGTCGAAGACGCTGGGGGCCGGCCTGCCGCTCGCGGCGACGATCACCTCGCCCGAGATCGAGCAATTCTGCCACGATCGCAATTTCCTGTTCTACACCACCCACGTCTCCGATCCCTTCCCGGCACGGATCGGCCTGAAGGCGATCGAGATCATCCTGCGCGACCAGATGACGAGCCGCGCGGCGGAAAAGGGCGCGCATCTCAACCGCGGCCTGCTGGAACTGCAGGAACGGCACGAATGCATCGGCGACGTGCGCGGCCGCGGGCTGTTCGCGGGGATCGAGTTCGTCAAGGACCGCGTGACCAAGGCGCCGGCCGTCAGATTCGGTGCAGCCGTCTCGCGGCGCTGCTTCGAACTGGGGCTCAACATCAACATAGTCCAGCTTCCCGGCATGGGCGGCGTGATGCGGATGGCGCCGCCGCTGACCATCTCGCACGCGGAACTCGACAAGGGCGTAGCCATCATCGACGAGGCGATCACCGACTGTCTCGCCGCGGGCCTGCTCGCAAACTGACACCTGCCTCCGCGTCGGCCCGGCTTTCGGAGCCGGCGGCGCGGGGGTGAGGATAGCGCATCGCGTTCGGATGGCCTCGATCGCTCCAACCTCAAGGAAGATTTACGCATGAACAGAAGAGAAGCGATGTTCGTCGGGGTCGGGGCGGCCGCCGCGTCGATGGCCTTGCCGACCGCGCTGGCGGCCCCCGCCGCGCCGTCTCAGGACGCGGAACGGGCGCGGATCAATGCCTGGTTCGATGCCAGATACCGGGAGCAGCTCGCTTTCAGCCCGATTTCCCGTTCCTATCAGGGCGACAAGACCGACTATGACAAGATCGACGATCTGAGCGAGGAGGCCGCGGACCGGCAGCTCGATTGGCAACGCCGGTCGGTGGAGCAGCTCAAGGCCGGCTTCGATCGCGCGGTGCTGCCGGTCGATGCGCAACTCTCCTACGATCTGTGGATCTATCAATATGAGGAGGCCGCGGCGGCGGCGAAGTTTCGCCGCAACGTCTATTTGTTCGACCAACTGTTCGGGTCGCACACGCGGCTGCCGCAATTTCTCATGTCGATCCACAAGGTCGACGAGCCGGCCGACATCGATGCCTATATCGCGCGGATCGGCGGGATCGCGCGCGCCGAACTGCAATTGCTGGAGATCGCGAAGCGCAACGCCGCGGCGGGATCGCGCGTGCCGCGCTTCGCCTATGCGGCGATGATCCCGCAGGCGCGGGCGCTCATCACCGGCGCGCCGTTCACCACCGAGGGCAAGAGCGCGGTCTGGACGGATGTCGAGACCAAGATCGACGGGCTGGTCAAGGCCGGCAAGATCGATGGCGCGAAGGCGGACGCCTATCGCACCGCCGCCGCCAAGGCGCTGACCGAAAGCTGGCAGCCCGCCTATGAGGCACTCATCGCCTGGTTCGAATCCGAACTGCCCAAGGCGGATGCCGTCGCCACCGGCGTCGGCAAGAACCCGAACGGCCAAGCTTATTATGCGATGATGCTGGCGAGTTCGACCACCACCGATCTGACCGCGGATCAGGTGCACCAGATCGGGCTCGACGAGGTCAAGCGCATCAGGGGGGAGATGGAGGCGATCAAGCAGAAGGTCGGCTTCACCGGTACGCTGCAGCAATTCTTCACCTTCATGCGCGAAGACGATCGCTTCTATTATCCGAACACGGATGCGGGCCGGCAGGCCTATATCGACGCGGCAACCGCGCACATCGCCTTCATGAAGACGAAGCTGCCCGACTATTTCGGCATCCTGCCCAAGGCGGACGTCGTGGTGAAGCGGGTCGAATCCTATCGCGAGGTGCCGGGCGGCGCGCAGCATTATCTGATGTCGTCGCCCGATGGATCTCGTCCGGGCGTGTTCTACGCGCATCTGGCGGACATGCGGGCGATGCCGATCCCGCAGCTCGAGGTGATCGCCTATCATGAGGCGCTGCCCGGCCACCACATGAACTTCGCGATCGCGCAGGAACTCACCGATATCCCGAATTTCCGTCGGTTCCTCTACATAAATGCGTTTCAGGAAGGGTGGGGGCTCTATACCGAGCGGTTCGGCAAGGAAGTGGGCGCGTACAAGGATCCCTATTCTGACTTCGGGCGGCTGACGACCGAGATCTGGCGGGCGATCCGCCTCGTCGTCGATACAGGCCTGCACGCCAAGGGCTGGACCGAGGAAGAGGCGGTTGCCTATTTCACCGAGAATTCGCCGGCGGCGGCGAACCAGATCCGCTCCGAAGTGCAGCGCTATATCGTGATGCCGGGGCAGGCGACCGGCTACAAGATCGGCATGATCCGCATTCTCGCGCTACGCCGCAAAGCGGAGGCGGTGCTGGGCGATCGCTTCGACATCCGGGGCTTTCACGACACGATCCTGGGGCAGGGACAGATGCCGCTCGACCTGCTGGAGCGCCGCGTCGACCAGTGGATCGCCGTTCGCAAGGCGGGCTGACGCCACGATAACCGAACAGAGGGGAAGGAACAGATGATCGCACGGATATCCCGGCTGCTGCTCGCCACCGCGCTGGTGGCGACACCGGCGCTCGCGCAGGATGGCGGACCCGAGGCGCGGCCGCTGCACAAGCGTGATGCCTGGCTGCCGCAATCGGTGCCGACCTCGGACGATGTGCTGCGCATTCCCGTGCCGGCGGATCATAACGCGCCGAAGGGCGCGTTCGTGCTGGTGGGCGGGCGGTTGTTCGACGGCACCGGCGCGCCGGCACGGCCAGCGACGGTGGTGGTGCAGGGCAAGATCATCGTCGCGGTGCTCAAGCCTGGCGAGCGCAACTGGCCGCAGGACGCCACCGTTTATGACGTCACCGGCAAGACGGTGATGCCGGGGCTGATCGACCTGCACACGCATCTGACCTATCTCGACCTCGGCGACCTCACCAGCCTGTTCTCCAAGGGCGACACCAGCGGCGCGGAATCGGCGATGCGCGGGCTGCGCCGCATGGCGATCCACCTGCAATCCGGCGTCACCAGTGTGCGCGACGTCGCCTCGCATGGCGACGGGCCGTTCCTGCTCAAGCGGCTGCAGGCGACGGGTGAGATCCAGGGGCCACGCATCTTCGCGGCCGGGCAGTTGATCACCCAGACCGGTGGCCATGCCGCGGCGCTGGCCAACGACAACAATCCCAATGCGATGGCGCGCACCGTCCACGGCCCCGATGCATGGCGGGAGGCGGTGCGCATCCAGTTCGCGCAGGGCGCCGACCTGATCAAGCTGGCCAGCGAATATTCGCAGGAAGAGGTCACCGCCGCGGTGGACGAGGCGCATTCACTGGGCCTTCCGGTAACGGTGGATGCGGAGACCCAATATATCGACATGGCAATCAAGGCGGGGGTGGATTCGATCGAGCATCCGCTGCCGCGCAGCGACACCGCGGTGGCATTGATGGTCAAGCGCGGCATCGCCTCGGTACCCACGCTCATTCCCTATCGCCTCATCTCGCGCACGTCGGGCGGCTATTTCGGCTCTACCTCGCGTCGCTTCGAGCTCAACGAGGCGACGATCATGGCGATGGCGCGCAAGATGCGCCGCGCGGGGGTGAAGATGGGGATCGGGCTCGACCTGATCGTCAACTGGCCGGATTTCATGCCCGGTGCCTATATCAACGAACTGCAGAGCTTCACCGAGCTCGGCTTCACCAAGGCCGAAGCTCTGGTCGCGGCGACGCGTACCGGCGCCGAGATCCTGCGGATGGGCGACCGGCTCGGCACGATCGAGGCTGGAAAGCTGGCCGACATCATCGTCGTGGATGGCAATCCCGACGAGGATCTGGCGGCGCTGCGCAAGGTGCGCACCGCCTTCGTCAACGGCCGGCTGATGCTTCAGGACGGCCGCATCTACAAGCCGGCGCATGAGGAAGTGCCGCTGCCCGAGGCGAAGTGAACGGCGCGGGCCGATCGAGACGCACCATCCGCAGCGGCGATGGCGGGCATCTGCTCAGCATCGGCGCGGTTCGAGTGTCGCAACCCAAACCTATCCGAAGATCACCGATGGCCACCCGCAAAGCTGACCGGCTGCTACAGCGCTGTTCGCAAGCGCGCAGCCGGTCAGCTTCGCTACCGACGAGCTACACCACCACCCGGGACACGATCGGCTATCTCCGCCCGCACTCACGCCGGTCAGGATCGCGCGCGCAGCGCTGCAAGCGGGCCCGCTCCGCCATGATCTGCCCGTCTTTGGCGAGTTGGGACAGCATGCGGGTCTCTTCGAGCGATTCGAGTTTCTTGGTATCGCGCCGGCGCTGCTGATCGAGCATGCAATCGGTGTAGGCAGGCGTGCCGTATTGCGCGCCGAAGCTTTCGCAGGTGCGCGCGTCCTCCCGACGCTTCTCACCCTTGCTCGCCGCGTTTGCCGCGCATCCCGCAAAGCTCAAGCTCATCAGGGCGACAACGCCTGCGGGCAACAGGGCGGCACGTTTACTCGAGAATATATGCTGCATCATATCTATTGATCGCTTCCAAATCGGTTTGATGGTCCGGCAGCGATTCGAATGGCTCGCTTTGCGCCCGACGACCTTGCATGTCCCAACACAGCCGATGAAGATTGCGCGAACATGGCGTGACCGATGGAAGGCGGCCAATACCCGCCGAGCCGATGCCGCTCGTCGGCTTTTCCGGCATCGTGGAGCGGGATTCTTCAGCGAATGGCTCTTGTCGATGGGCGCGGCGCCCGGTCAGCGCTCTGGTCCCGATGGGCCGTCGGATCTGTTATAGGCTACTCCGATGCTGCCAGACGCCGAGAGCATGCCCGTCTCGGTGCGAGAACATGCGACAGAAAGCGCGCATCGGGGGCGAGCGGAGATCAGGCGCTGAAGCGCCGGTGCGAGACGCAGTTCGCATCGACCAGATCCCAGTCGATATCGATGCCGAGCCCGGGGCCTTCGGGCACATGAATGTTGCCGTCCGCGTCCATCAGATCGCGCAGGCTCTGTTTCATCGGGATCTGGAAGCTGTCTTCCGGCACGAACAGTTCGAAATATTCCGAGTTGCGGACCGCGCAGGCGACGTGGAGGTTGGCGACGTCCATCGGTCCCATCGTCGTGGTGTGCAGTTCGCAATTGATGCCATGCGCCTCGGCAAGGTGGCAGACCTTGAGCGTGCCGGTGATCCCGCCCTTCCACGACACGTCGGCGCGGACCATGTCCAGCGCGTCGGCCTTGATCGCCTGTGCCACGCCCCACGGGCCGCCCCGTGTCGTTTCCGTGCCGACGATCGGGATATCGACCGCGGCGGCGAGCTTGGCGTATTTGTCCAGCTCATAATCGCGGAACGGTTCCTCGAACCAGTAATAATCCAGTTCCTCGAGATGGCGCGCGACCCGGATCGCTTCGGGCAGCGTATATTCGGCAACAGGATCGGTCATCAGCACCATCTCCGGCCCGACCGCCGCGCGCACTGCGGCATGGATCTCCATGTCGATCCGGCTCGGGCCGCAGGGGTGGACCTTGTACGCCTTGAAGCCGCGCTCCTTGTAGTGCAGCGCCTCGCGCACATAATCGTCGACGGCAGGCAGCCAGAGGCTGCTGGCATAGACCGGCTGGCTGGTGCGATAGCTGCCCAGATAGCGGTGCAGCGGCAGCCCCGCGGTGCGCGCCGCCGCGTCCCACAACGCGACGTCGATGGGCCCCGGCAGGAAGACCGGGAAGAAGGCGCCGTGGCGGTCGATGTTCCAGAAATCGTGCCAGATCTTCTCGCGATCATGGATGCTGCGCCCGAGGATGACGGGTGCGATCACATCGGCGAGATAGGCGTCGGTCACGGCACCCGATCGCGCTGCCCAGAAGGTTGCGATCCCCTCGATCCCGTCCGACGTGGTGATGCGACCGACGCCATAGCTCCACGGCATCGGCGCGGCACCTTCGCGCTCCTCGTCGAACAGCCCCTTGGGACGACGGCAGATCCAGGTCTCGAACGTCTCGACGCGCACATCATTCTCCTCTAAACCTGTATTACAGGATAAGAGGCCGACAAAAGCAGGGCAAGCGCTATGTTTCTGCCCTGCCCAACCTCGGTGCCAGGATAGCGGCCAGCGCGTCGTCGAAATGCTGCGCCATCGCCGATGCCGCGCCGGAGGGATTGCGCGCGCCGACCTCGCGCACGATCGCTTCATGCAGATCCTGAACATGCTTCAGTTCGGGCGTGGCCGCCCAACGCTCGATGCCGGCGAGCATCGACGCCTCGATGAGCTGGCGGAGCGCCTCGATGAGCAGCGGGTAGAGCGGATTGGCGGTTGCGCGTGCCAGCGTCTTGTGGAGCTGGAGATCGAGGTGCGAATAGCGCGGGCCGTCGGCAAGGCAGTCCGCCATCTCGTCCACGATCGCGCGCAGTTCGACGACATCCGTATCGCTGCGCCGCTCGGCCGCGAGCGCGACCATCGCGATCTCGATGCCGCGCCGCATCTCCAGAATGTCCTGCGTTTCGGCCTGGCCGATCAACACCGCATTGCCCAGCACCCGCGACAGCATCTCGCCATCGACCGGCACGATCGTCGCGCGCTTGCCGACCGCGAGCTCGACCAGCCCCGTCGCCGCCAAAGTGCGCATTGCTTCGCGCACGACGGGGCGGCTGACCCCCAGCGTGACGCTGATGGTGGTCTCGCTCGGCAGGCGCGCGCCAGGGCGCAATTGCTCGCTCGCGACATGGTCACGCAGATAGTCGATGACCTGCTCGACCAGGCCGGCAGCCTTCCCGCCAGCTTCGATGCCGCCTTCTTCCACCCGCGTCTCCTTTCGCGACGCTGGTCTAACGACGATACGCGCCGGCGGGCAAGCCGCGTTGGCCGCAGCAACAAAAAGCCACTTGCGCCGTGGCTCGCGGTACTGATAGTAACCTGTCTTACAGGATCTAACATCCGCGGCAGACGGATCGATGTGGAAGCGAGGGGAAATGATCTCGGTTCAGCCTTCGGCGAGCGCAATCAGTTCTGCAGTACCGGCCGGGCGCTATCGCTGGCTGGTCTGCGGATTGCTCTTCGCGTCCACGACGATCTGTTACATGGATCGCCAGATATTCGGATTGCTCAAGCCCGTACTCGATGGTGAGCTCGGCTGGTCGGAGACCGACTATGGCGACATCGTCGCGGTCTTTTCGCTGCTTTATGCCTGTGGCTATCTGTTCGGCGGACGGCTGATGGATTGGATCGGCGTGCGGCGCGGGCTGACCATCGCGGTGGCGGGGTGGAGCATCAGCGCAGCGCTGCACGGGCTGATGGCGAGCGTGATCGGGTTCAAGATCGCGCGCGGCGCGCTGGGCTTGAGCGAGGGCGGCAATTTTCCGGCGTCGATCAAGGCCGTGCGCGAATGGTTTCCGCCGCGCGAACGCGCGCTGGCGACCGGGCTGTTCAACGCGGGGAGCAATGTCGGCGCCATCGTCACCCCGATCAGCCTGCCCTTCATCGTCGCCGCCTTCGGCTGGCGCGTCGCCTTCCTGATCGCCGGCGCGCTGGGGCTGCTCTGGCTGGCCGCCTGGCTGCGCTTCTACGAACGGCCCGAACGCCAGAAGCGCCTCTCCGCCGAGGAGCTTGCCTATATCCGTGCCGGGGAAACGCCGGCCACGGTGGCGCGCCCGCGCTGGATCGCGCTGTTCCGCTACCGCGGCACGTGGGCCTATGCGCTGGGCATGCTGCTCACCAGCCCGGTCTGGTGGTTCTACCTCAACTGGGTGCCCGGTTTCCTCCATCAGCGCTTCGGCATCGACATGATGGCCTCGATCGCGCCGCTGGTGACGATCTATCTGATCGCCGACATCGGCAGCATCGCCGGTGGCTGGATTTCGTCGCGGCTGATCGGGGGCGGCATGCCCGTGCTACGCGCGCGCATCGTGGCGATGCTGTGCATGGCATCCTGCACGGTGCCCGTCGCGCTCGTTTCCGGCGCCGCGTCGATGTGGCCCGCGGTGCTGCTGATCGCGCTCGCCGCCGCAGGGCATCAGGGGTTGTCCGCCAATCTCTACACGATCGTCTCGGACACCGTTCCCGCCACCGCCGTCAGCTCGGTGATCGGCATCGGCGGCTTTGCCGCCGGGGTGATGGGGATGTTCGTCGCGATGGCGATCGGGCGCATCCTCGATGCCACCGGCGGCAACTACATGCTGCTCTTCATCGGTGCCGCGACCGCCTATCCGCTGGCGGTGCTGCTGATGGCGCTCATCCTGCGCGGGCCGCGCCCGCCCGCCGCGCATTCGAACCCGACCATGATGATGGAGCCGCAATGAACGACCGCGACCTTTTCGACCTGTTCCGGGCGGAACTCTACACCCCCGTCGTGGGCGACATTCTCGACACGCTGGGATGCTATCACCAGTTCCTGCCGCAGCCGATCCAGCCGATCCGCACCGAGATGAAGCTGGTCGGCCGCGCGATGCCGGTGCTGATGATCGACGTCTACGGCGAACAGGCCGAGCCCTTCGGGAAGCTGACCGAAGCACTCGACCAGATGGAGCCCGGCGAGATTTATCTCGCCAGCGGCGGCGCGATGCGCTGTGCCTATTGGGGCGAGATCCTGACCGCGACGGCCCGGATGCGCGGCGCCAATGGCGCGGTGGTCAACGGCTATCACCGCGATACGCCGCAGGTGCTCGATCAGGATTGGCCGGTGTTCAGCCGCGGCCGCTTCGCGCAGGATTCGGGCGTGCGGACCAAGGTGGTCGATTATCGCTGCCGCATCGAGGTGGGGCCGGTGACGGTGCAGCCGGGCGATCTGGTGTTCGGCGATCTCGACGGCGTGATCGTGATCCCGCGGCAGCATGAGGCCGAGGTGGTCGAGCGCTCCCTGGAAAAGGTGCGCGGCGAAAAGCTCGTCCGCAAGGAGATCGAAGGCGGCATGTCGAGCACCGCCGCCTTCGCGAAATATGGCATCCTGTGACGATCGCGTTCCGCATCCATGCGGCCGACAATGTCGCGACCATGCTCGACGATGCCGCCGCCGGCGACACTGTTGCGCTGCGGGGTGACGCAGGCGAGGCCATCAGTGCGCTCGAGGCGATCGCGCATGGCCACAAGATCGCGCTTGCCGCCGTCGCCGCAGGCGATGCGGTGGTGAAGTTCGGCATCCCGATCGGTCGCGCCAGCACCGCCATCGCCGCCGGCAGTTGGGTGCATCTCCACAACTGCAAAAGCGGTTTCGACGAGCGCTCGGGCGGGTTCGACGCGGTGACGGGGGCCGCCAAGGACATGGCCTATGATTGAACCGTTCGACCGGGAATGGACGGGCTGGCTGCGGCCCGACGGACGCAAGGGCGTGCGCAACCTCGTGCTGGTGATCTACACCGTCCAGTGCGCGGCGCATGTCGCCCACGCCATCGCGGCGGGCGAAGAGGATGTGCAGGTGATCGGCTTTCCCGGTTGCTACGACAATCAATATGCGATCCGGCTGGTGCTGTCGCTCGCCCGGCACCCCAATGTCGGTGCGGTGCTCTCGGTGGGGCTGGGCTGCGAATATACCCAGCCGGCGCGGATCGCCGAGGCGGTGGAGAAAAGCGGGCGACCTGCGGACGCGTTCTTCATTCAGGAGGTCGGCGGCACACGTTCATCGACGAGCAGGGGCAAGGCGATCGTCCGCGCCCTGCGCGCGCGGATCCATGCGGAGACGCCGCGCGTGCCGATGGGCTTCGCCGACCTGACACTGGGTGCCGAATGCGGCGGGTCGGACGGCACGAGCGGGCTGGTCGGCAATCCGGTGGTGGGACGGCTGTTCGATCGCGTCGTCGACGCCGGCGGCTCGGCGATCTGCGAGGAGATCGTCGAGATGATCGGGCTGGAGGAGATCATCCTCGCCCGCGCCGTCGACGATCGTGCCCGCGCCGAACTCAAGGCCGCCTATGACAAGGCCGAGCATTATTGTCGCGACGTCCGGCAATATTCGGTGTCGCCGGGCAATTTCGCCGGCGGACTGACGACGATCGAGGAGAAGAGCATGGGTGCCTTCGCCAAGAGCGGATCGCGCCCGATCCAGGGCGTGATCAAGGTGGGGGAAACCCCGCCCTGGCCGGGCATGTGGATCATGGATTCGGTGCCCGATCCCCATTTCATGCAGTTCGGCTACACCAACCCCAACGACACCGAGGGGATCATGGACCTGATCTCCGGCGGCAGCCAGATCGTGCTGTTCGTCACCGGGCGCGGCAGCGTGATCGGATCGCCGGTCTCGCCGCTGATCAAGGTGACGGGCAACAGCCGCACCTATGCCCGCATGATCGAGGACATGGATTTCGACGCCGGCCGCGTGCTCGCCGGCGAGATGACATTGGATCGATGCGCCGACGAACTCGGCGCGATGGTCGCCGACGTGGCGTCGGGAACGCCGAGCAAGCCCGAGGAACTGGGCCACAGGGAGTATCTCGTGATGTACAAGCATCAGGACGCGCCGGATCTCGAGCGGGGGTGCCGCAGTGCCGCTTGATCCCACGCAGGCATTCCGGCTGGAGGGCGAGGTCGCCCTCATCACCGGCGGCGGTTCGGGGCTGGGCCTCGGCATGGCGCGGGCGCTGCACGCCGCGGGTGCCGAGGTGGTTCTGGTCGGCCGACGCGCCGCGCTGGTGCAGGCCGCCGCCGAAGAACTGGGCGCGGGCGCGCATTGGGAAACCGCGGACGTCACCGCCTTCGATACGCTGCCGACGCTGGTCGAGCGGGTCATCGCGAAGACCGGCAAGGTCTCGATCCTGCTCAACAATGCCGGGATCAACTTCAAGAAGCTCGCGGTCGATACCGAGGTCGAGGAATTCTCGACCATGCTCGACACGCATGTCCTCGCCGCGCACGCGCTGACCCGCGCGGTGCTGCCCGGCATGCTGACGGCGGGGCACGGCAGCATATTGTTCACCGCGTCGATGACCTCGATCATCGGCATGCCGGGGGTGATCGCCTACTCGGCGGCCAAATCCGCCTATCTCGGCATGGTGCGCGCGCTGTCGGTCGAGGTGGCGGGGCAGGGGGTACGCGTCAACGCCATCGCCCCCGGCTGGATCGAATCGCCGATGCTCCGCAAGGCGCTCGACGGCGATCCGGCGCGCTCCAACCGCATCCTCCAGCGCACGCCGATGAACCGCTTCGGCGAGCCCGAGGATATCGGGCTGGCCGCAGTCTACCTCTGCTCGCCCGCCGCCAAGTTCATCACCGGTGTCCTGCTGCCCGTCGACGGCGGCGCCTCCCAGGGATTCTGAAACGACATGACCACCGAAGCGCCGCTCGCGCCGCATCCCGATCGCCTGCTTCCTGCCGACCCCGAAACCCGCGCGATCGCGCGCGCGCTCTACCGGTCGGTCCGGGATCTGCCGATCATCAGCCCGCACGGGCACACCGATCCGTCCTGGTTCGCCGAGAACCAGCCCTTTCCCGATCCGGCGAGCCTGTTCATCATCCCCGATCACTACATCTTCCGGATGCTCTACAGCCAGGGCGTGCCGCTGGAGGAACTGGGCGTGCCGCGGATCGACGGCGGCTGGACGGAGACCGATACGCGCAGGATCTGGCGCCGCTTCGCCGAGAATTTCCACCTGCTGCGCGGCACGCCGAGCCGGATGTGGCTCGATTATGCCTTCCACGACATATTGGGCGTCACCGAGCGTCTCTCGCCGACCAATGCCGACCGCATCTACGACCAGATCGACGCGCAGCTGAAGCGGCCCGAGTTCCTGCCGCGCGCGCTGTTCGAACGCTTCCGCATCGAGGCGCTGGCGACGACCGAGAACCCGCTCGACGATCTCCGCCACCACCGCGCGATCCGGGCGAGCGGGTGGGGCGGTCGCGTCGTCACCGCCTTCCGGCCGGACAATGTCACCGATCCAGAACATCCCCGTTTCGCCGAGGATCTGCCCGAACTGGGCCGGATCACGGGTGAGGATGTGGGCAACTGGGACGGTTATCTTGCCGCGCTGCGCAACCGCCGCCGCTATTTCATCGAGCAGGGCGGCGCGACGTCGACCGATCATGGCCACCCGACCGCGCATACCGAAAATCTGCCGCAGGAAGAGGCCGCCGCGCTTTACGGCCGCATCGCCGCCGGACAGGCAAGTGCCGCAGACGCCGAGCGCTTCCGGGGCCAGATGCTGACCGAGATGGCGCGGATGAGCCTCGACGACGGGCTGGTGATGCAGATCCACCCCGGCGCGCTGCGTGGCCAGAACCCGGCGGTGACCGACAGCTTTGGCGAGGCGAAGGGCGACGACTGGCCATCCTCCACCGAATATGTCCGCGCGCTCAAGCCCCTGCTCAACGCCTTTGGCAACGAGCGGGCGCTGACGATCATCCTCTTCACGCTCGACGAGACCACCTATTCGCGCGAGATCGCACCGCTCGCGGGTCATTATCCGGCGCTGCGGATCGGCCCAGCCTGGTGGTTCCACGACAGCCCCGAAGGCATGAAGCGCTTCCGCGAGCAAGTGACCGAAACCGGCGGCTTCTACAACACGGTCGGCTTCAACGACGACACCCGCGCCTTCTTCTCGGTCCCCGCACGACATGACCTCAGCCGCCGCATCGACTGCGGTTTCCTCGCGAAGCTGGTTGCCGAACACCGGATCGACCAGGACGAGGCGTTCGCGGTGGCGGAGGATCTCGCCTATAATCTGGTCAAGGCGGCATATCGGCTCTGAATGGGCCGATGGCGGCGCCAACGGCGCTCTCCTGCACTTCGGCCAGAGAGGGCTTATCTTCCGGCGCCTTCGCCCACTTCGTCGGGTCCACCGAGGCACCGTGCCGTCAACGCGCATCGTGTCCGCCATGGCACTTTATCGAGCGTAAAGTGCCATAGTGGGGAACATGCAAGCCAAAGAAGGAAGGGGATCCACAGGGAAATCGGTCTGCGCTTGGATCGGCTCCGTGTTTCAGCCCGGCCGCCGACGGCCGCTGCAGTCGCTCGGCTGGAGAGCGTGGCTCCGATCGTCGATCGACTGACCGCTGTCTGCGAGAGACCATGCTATGGCGTCATGGTCCTTGACCGCATCGGACAGGTTGCCGGCGATCGAGGATGCTGATCCGGGACCGGCGGCGTGCCCGCGCGCGCCGGTCCGGACAGACCAACATCGGCACGTGCGACACAATCTCCCGGGAGAGCGACCATGACCCTGTTCGGCGCCATCGAAGCGGGCGGCACCAAGTTCGTGTGCGGCATCGGCGACGCGCGCGGCGGCTCGATCGAGACGGCGACGGTCCGCACCCGCGATCCCGACAGCACCTTTGCCGAAGTCGGCGAATTCTTCGCGCAGGCGGCGCGCTACGGGCCACTCGGCGGCATCGGCATCGCCAGCTTCGGCCCGGTGGACCTCAACCCCGCCTCGCCGCGCTTCGGGCAGATCCTCGCCACCCCCAAGCCACATTGGGAAGGGACGGACATGCTCGGTCGCACCCGCGCGATCCTCGACGTGCCGATCGCGATCGAAACCGACGTCAACGCCGCCGCGATCGCCGAGGTCGCCGCGGCGGGGCCGGGCGTGAAGCAGCTCGCCTATGTCACCGTGGGCACCGGCATCGGCGTCGGGCTGGTCAGCGAGGGGCATCCCGTGCACGGCCTCGGCCATCCCGAGGCGGGCCATATCCTGCCGCGGCGCCACCCGTTGCATGACGGGTTCGCGGGCATCTGCCCGTTTCATGGCGATTGTCTGGAAGGGCTGGCGAGCGGCCCCGCCATCGCCGCGGCCTGGGGCGATGCCGCGCAGGATCTGCCCGACGATCATCCGTTCCGCGCGGTCGAGGCCGATTATCTCGCCCAGCTCTGCATGACGCTGTTCCTGATGATGGCGCCCGAGCGGATCGTACTGGGCGGCGGCGTGATGAAGCAGGAAACGCTCTTGCCGATGATCCACGCCGGCACCGCCGAACGCCTCGCGGGCTATTTCGGTGGCGCAACGAGCGCGGAAGACATGGCGGCGCGGATCGTGCCGCCGGCCTGCCGCGAGCCATCGGGGCTCATCGGCGCCAATCTGCTGGCGGAGAAGGCGGCGCGCGACGCCGCGTAGCCGCGGGATACGGCAACCGATCGATTGGAAAACGATCTCCTGCCGGATTTTGGCTGCCGGGCGTTTGCCAAATGCCTCCTCCAACGGCATCTCGTCGTACCGGGCGATCGGCATCGCGCTGACGCCGACCGCCGCAGCCACAGGGGCCTTTTAAGGAAGATTCGGCCTCTGCCCGTGCCGTCTAGCCGGTTGAAAACGATGCTGTTCGGCTTCGCCGTCAACCCCGATGGCGGCAGCGCCATCAACTCCTTCAGGCCGCTCAACTTCAAGCTGATGCTTAATTTCTCACTGTTCCTGGCCGCAGCCAACCGCACCTTCAATCGGCGGCCCCCTTAATCGGCGGACCGAGCCTGGGAACTGGCATCGAGCACCGCTACTTCGTAAACGGCCGCGATTTTCTGCGTACCGATTGCGTTTGAGCTTCGCAGCCATGGGTGGGGCGGGTTCGGGGCGGTGGCCTCAGTGCCAGTGAGCACGCTTCGAACTGTGCCCGATCCCGGGATTGAAGCTGTTGCACGGGTCCAGCGCCCGGTAGAATTCCCGCAGCGCCGGCTTTGCCTCATAGAGGTGCCCCACGCCATGCTCCGCCGGATATTCCGCGCCGCGCGCGTCGAGCAGATCGAGCATCGCCTGTTCAAGCGCGTGCACATCGGCGCCCTTCTTCAGCACATAATCCTGATGGAACACGTGACAGAAAAAATGGCCGTAATAGAGGCTGTGGACGATCTGGGCGGCGATCGCCGGCGGTAATGTTTCCACCCAGTTCACGCTGTTGCGCGGCAGGGCGATGTCGAGCGCGATGATGCCCGCCACGGCATCGGCGTGGACCTTGCGATACTGGATCGCGGCGCCCGCCGCAGCGAAGCGGTGGAGGAAGGCTTTCTCTCCCTCGGCAGGCGAGCAGGTGAAGAAGTCGCCACGCGCCGAAGGGAATATCGTGCCCAGATAGGCTTCGGCCTCGGCGATCCCGGCACCGCCCATGCGCAGGATCAGATGATGCTCATAGCGGTCGCGATAGTCGGTGAGCCGGCGGGGCAGATGCCGCGGCAGCAGCCGGGCGAGGCCGTGGATGAGCCGCGGCCCCAGACGGTCCGCGCCGATGCCGATGCGGCTGGCGATCGCGCTCAGCTTCGCGCCGATCGTGTAAAGCATCGGCAGCCGCTCGGTGCCGAGCAGGTTGATCGCGAAGAAGGTGCTTTTCCCATATTCGTTGGCGATGTCGAAGCAGTCGCGGTGCATATATTCGGCCGCGATCGGCAATTCGGCGAACCGCTCCAGCATCGCCCGGCGGATATCGCCGAGTTCGACCGGATCATTGGTGCCGATATAGAAGACGCGGCTGTCCTCATCCTTCGGGAAGCTATCCAGCCGCACCGCGAACACCGCCAGCTTGCCCGCGCTGCCCGAAGCCTCGAACAGGCATTGCGGATCGGCGTTGAACCGCGCCGGCGTGTCGGCGGCGATGTCGCGCACGCGCGTGGCATAATCATGGTCGGAGGCGCGGCCCGCGTCGCCGATGATGTCCACCGCACCGAACGCACCGCGATCGAGCCGCTCCAGCATGTCCTCGGGGCCGTCGCCCAGGTCGACGCCGAGATGATTGACCAGCCGCAGCGCGCCATCCGCCTGGCGTTGCGCAAACAGCGCGAGTTCGGTGAACGCCGGCCCGCGGCGGACAAGCGCGCCGCCGCTGTTGTTGCACACTCCGCCCAGCACCGAAGCGCCGATGCAGGAGGAACCGATGACCGAATGCGGTTCGCGCCCATAAGGCTTCAGCGCGGCCTCGAGTTCATAGAGCGTCGCGCCGGCAAGGCAGATCACCTGCCGACCCTCGTCGATCACATGGATTTTCGACATGGCGGTTGTGCTGATGATCACCACGTCGCGGTCATAATCGTCGCCCGAAGGCGTCGATCCGCCGGTGAGGCCGGTATTGGCCGCCTGCATGATCACGATCTTCTCATGCGCGATGCAAAGCTGCAGCGCGCGCCACATCTCGACCAGGCTGCGCGGCCGCACGACCGCGAGCGCCGCGCCCTCGCCGAAACGGAAACCCATCCGGTAGCGGCGGGTGCGCGCCGCGCCGGTCAGCACCCGGTCGCGGCCGATCGTCGCGCGAAGCTGCTCGACGAAGGAGTGTTGCTCAGGGACGGCCGGCCGCCGCGCCGTTTGCCGCGGCATTCGCGTTCGCGCTCAGTCTGCCTGCGCGCGCCAGTGCGCGAGCGTCTTGATCACCCTGCGCATCGCCTCCGCCGCACCTTCCTCGTCGCCGGCTTCGATCGCATCGACGATCAGTTCGTGGCTGTGGACATTATGCTCGTGCAGGTCGGCATCGTGGATCGGCGAGGTCATGGTGAAGGAGGCGACGAGCGCGGTCTCGATCACCGCGGCGATCGATCGCAGCAGCACATTGCCGGAAGCCGCACCGATCGCCTTGTGGAAGAACAAATCCGCCTCGGCGAAATGGCGCCGCGATTCCGTGGCGTTGCGCATTGCCTCGATCGCGTCGCGCAGTTCCTTGATTGCGGCGGGATCACGCCGGCGAGCGGCGAGCGCGGCGGCGCGCGGTTCCAGTGCCAGCCGGATCTCCGTCAGATCGCCGTGGAATGCCTCGTCCAGCCCCTGAGACATCTTCCAGGAAAGCACGTCGGCATCGAAGAGGTTCCAGTGACTGGGATCGAGCACCTTTGTGCCGACGCGTGTCTTGGAAACGATCAGCCCCTTGGCGGTCAGGGTCTTCAGCACCTCGCGCAGCACCGTGCGCGACACGCCGAAGCGCTGAAGGATTTCAGCCTCGCCGGGGATCTTCGAGCCCGGGGGGTAAACACCGTTGATGATCTGCGCACCCAGCGCGCGCGCAACCTGGTCGTGGCTGGAAAGCGTTCCTTCACTGAATTTCTGGAAGCTTCCGAACGAACTCATAAACCATCCTTCTGCGCGAAGCTGAAACGCGCTGCCTGTCCTGCGACTCGGCCGCTCGCCGCGAGATCAGCCATAAAACATTCACGCATTGCGCAAAGGCGCCACCCTGGCGGCGCCCGTCATCAACTTGCCTTCTTGACGCAAGCCAAGGTCTTTTCAATCTTCTCGCTCGATCTGCCCTCCCGAGACATCCATGCGGATTGAATAGTAATATTTTATGCAGACGTGTCAATCGCGGCCGGAGCCGCGATGACGTTAACCCTTAGCGAGGGGAGGGGCGCTGATATCGCTATCGGTGACGCTGTCGCGCCGGCCGGATCAGCGTGACGGGCGCTGGAACCGGTCCATCGGCCAGAAGATCATCGTGCCGATCTGCAGGAGCATGATGAGGATGGGGGCGCCGTAATAGGACCAGCGGATCGCTGCGCGTGCGCCGTCGGTCACCGCGTTGGGATCATAGCCCGCGATCGCCAGCGTATAGGCGACAAGCGCGGTGCCGATCGCCATGCCGACCTTGGTCGACAGGCTGATGCCCGACGAGAGCAGCCCTTCGTTGCGGCTGCCGAACTGCCACTCATGATAGTCGACCGCGTCAGCCGCCATCGTGAAGATCGCCGTCATCGTCAGGCTGATCAGAACCGCCGCGACGAGGAAGACGGCAAGGAACAGCAGGTGATGCGCCTCGACCAGCGGCAGCACCGCGTGCAGCGCGATGGCGATCACGAGCGCGGCGATGCAGCCCTTGCGGATCCCGGTTCGCCTGAACAGCATCGGTGCGATCATCGCGCTGAAGATCAGCGTGCCCGAAACGGCAGGCAGCAATATGCCGATCATCCAGGGCGCGCGCATGACCTCTATCGCGAAGAAGGCGGTGACCGAAATCACCACGCCGAAGCGCAGGAAGTTCAGCGTGCAGAACAGGAAGGTGACGAGCCACGCACGGTTGCGAAGCATCTCGCCGATCGCCGGCCAGACCGCGCCGGCGGCGGGCGCCGCGTCATGGTGGCGCTCCCGGCAGCTGAACACGAGGTTGATCAGCGCGGCGAAGGTCAGGACGGCGAAGATTGCCGCCACATACAGGAAACCCCGCCGCTCGTCGCCGTCACCCAGCAACGCGACCAGCGGCATCGTCGCCACGGTGGCGAGGATCACCGACGCCGATGTGCCGATCGCACGCGCGCTGCCCAACTGCATGCGATCGCCATGGTCGGACGTCATCATCGGCATCAGCGCCGAGAAGGGGACGGCGAGGAAGGAATAGAGAATGCCCAGCAGGGTGAAGGTCACATAGGCATAGGCCAGCTTGGCACCGACCGAGGCGTCGATCGTGGTGAAGGTCAGCACCAGCAGGATCGAGAAGGGCAGCGCGGCGAACAGGAAGTAGGGGCGGGTGCGGCCCCAGCGCGACCGCGTGCGATCGACCATCAGGCCGACGCTCAGGTCGATGCCGGCATCGAGCAGGCGGGAAAGCAGGAACAGCGTGCCGACGGCGGCGGCCGGCAGCAGCGCGACATTGGTGTAGAAATAAAGGAGGAACGCGCCCACCGCGTTCCAGCTCAGGCCGCAGGCGAAATCGCCGAGGCCATAGCTCACCTTCTCCCAGGCCTGGATGCGGTCCGGCCGGTCGGGCGAGACGGCAGCCGGGGCCAGGTTCGTCGCGCTTGCCGTCGCCATCGCGTCGTCCTTTCCGTCTACGCCGTCAGAGCCCGGTGGCTGCGCGCGTCTGCGCGATCGATTCCGCGCTGGGGAGCGTCGGCAGATATTCGAGGCCGAAAGCGCCCTGATAGCCCAGCCCACGCAAGGTCGCGACGGTGGCGGGCCAGTCGATCGTGCCCGTGCCCGGCTCGCTGCGGCCGGGGTCGTCGGCGAACTGGATATGGTGGACGAGATGGATGCGGCCGCGCAGCACCGCTTCCATATCCTCGCCCATCACGTGCGAATGGAAGACGTCGTAGAGCAGGCGAAGATGGTCGCTGCCAACCTCCTCGATGATGTCGAGCGCCAGCGTGGTGCTCGAAAGATACATGCCGGGGTGCGAGACGATCGTGTTGAGTGGTTCGAGGAGAAGGGTGATGCCTGCCGCCTCGGCCAGTGCCGCGGCCTTGCGGAGGACCTTCACCGCCTCTGCCCGCTGTTCCGCGAGATCCACGCCCTCGCGGATGAAACCCGATGCGACGATCAGCGGCGGGCGGCCCAGCCGCTTCGCGGTCTCGATCGTGTCGGTGACCGCGCCGAGGAATTCATCATGCTGGGCGGGATCGACGAGGCTGCGCCGCGGATCGACGCAGAAGCTCGTCAACGGCAGGCCGGTCTCGTCGAGCGCGACCTTGATCGCGTCGATCGGCTTGTCGCGCCACAGATGGAATTCCACGCCGCCGAGCCCCGCCGCCTTCGCAGCGCGGATGCGATCGGGCAGTTCCGCATGCTCATCCTTGAACAGCCATTCGACGCACGCTGAAATCGTCATTCTTGATCCTCGCTTTGGGGCGCCCGGCGCATCAGAACCGGAAGGTTCCGCGCACGCCATAGGTGCGCGGCGTGCCATAGATATAGTTGATCAGAAGCTGCCCGCCGGCGTTGACATATCCGGCGAATGCATAGGGCTTGTAGTTTTCGATATTGCGAACGAAGCCCTGCACGCTGAATCGATCCCCCGGCGCCGAATATTCGAGCGTGAAGTCGGTCTGCGTGAACGCCTCCTGCTTCTCGGCCAGGGAATTGCTCGGCTGCAGGAAATAGGCCGATTTGAACCGGCTGAACAGGCTCGCCGTCAGCTTATGGTCGCCGAAGTAGAAGTCGTGGTCATAGCCCAACGCGATCGTCCATTTCGGTGACTGGACCGGGCGATTGCCGCTGAGGTCGAACGGCTGCAGCCCCGGCGTGGACGGGTCGCTGTCCGCGATCGTTCCGCTCAGGCCCAGCCGCGCCGCCTCGAACTGGGTGAGCTTTGCGTCGAGATAGTTGACCGTTGCCGTGAAGCGGTCGTTCGGCGAAAGCAGGATGGTGGTGTCGGTCTCGATGCCCCAGATCCGCGACTTGCCGGCGTTCACGACCTGGGAGCCCACGCTGGTGTCGAGAAAGATCGGGATCTGCTGATCCTTATAGTCATAATAGAATGCGGCAGCGTTGAACTGGATCGTCCGGCCAGCAAAGCTGTTCTTCGACCCGATCTCGTAGGCGGTCAGTTTTTCCGCGCCGAACGAACCGACATTGTCGAACCCGCCCGCCTTGTAGCCGGTGCTGACCTTGCCGTAGATCAGATGATCGCGGCTTGGATTATAGTCGAGGCCGACCGTCCAGGTGACCTGATCGTCGTCGAGCGGCGTCGGATTGAATTCGACGCGGCCCGGCCGTGTCGTGTCATCCTGCGCCGGCGGGGCGGATCCGCGGCCGAACTGAGGGCCGTAGTTGATGAAAAGCGCTGATTTCTTGTCCTTGGTGTAGCGGATGCCGGCGGTGACGCTCAGCGTGTCCTCGATCAGCGGCATCGTCGCCTGCGCAAATCCGGCCACGGACTTGTTCTTGACATAAGGCCGATAGAAATAGTTCAGGAAGCTGCCGCCCGCCGCGAGCGGAAGAAACAGGCCCTGCGCCATATACTGGTCTTCGTTGAAGTAGAACCCGCCGACCTGATAGACAAATCCGCCCTCCTCTCCGCCGGACAGGCGGATTTCATGGCTCTGCGTTTCGGAGTCCTTCTGATACATCTGGACGAAGGTGGTCGGCGCGAAGCCGTTGAGCGGCTGGTTCACGTCCGAATTTACATCACGGTAGCCGCCAATATAGCTCAACGTGCCGATGGAGCCGACATCAACGTCGACGCGGCCGCGAACGGCATATTGCTCGATCCGCGTAAAGCCGAGGCTGCCGAGCGGAAACGAGGATTTCGGCGGATCGAACCGCAGGCGCAGCGGCACGCCGCCGCCCTCGAGGGCAGGGGTCGAGGGAATGACGTCGACGATCCCGCTGGCGAAAGCCGGGTTGGCGAGCACGCCATTGTTGGCGACGACGATGCCATATTGGGCGATGCCGGTCGTATCGACGTTGACATATTCACCGGCAAGATAGACGCGGACACCGGCGAGCGGTTCGGCATAGATCGACGCGCGGACGGCATCGGTATTGCCCGCGCTGCCGCGGCCGGCCGGTTCGTTGTTGAAATAGCCGTCATGCTGGTTGTGCATGCCGCTGACCCGCACCGCCACCTTCTCGCCCAGCGGCACGTTGACGGCGGCCTCGCCGGTGAAGGCGTTGAAATTGCCATAGCTGCCGCTGGCATAGCCCTGGAAGTCGCCGAGCTTCGGCTTTGCCGCGACAATGTTGAGCGCGCCCGCGGTTGCGTTGCGCCCATAGAGCGTGCCCTGCGGCCCGCGCAGCACCTCGATCCGCTCCAAATCGAAGAAGCTCGCATTCAGCGCGATCGGCCGGTTGATATATTCGCCATCGATATTGATCGTCAGCGCAGGATCGGCGGTCTCGCTATGATCCTGACTCGAGATGCCGCGCACGGTGATCTTGGTATATTGCGTATCGTTGGTGATGCCGAGATCGGGCGCGAGCCGGGCAAGTCCGTTCACATCGCTGACGCCGGCCTTCAGCACCGCATCGCCATCGAACGCCCGCATCGCGATCGGCGTGTCCTGGATGTTTGTCGCGCGCTTCTGCGCCGTCACGACGATGTCGGCGAGACTCATGCTCGCGGGCGCGTCGTCTGCGGTACTTGCAGGCGCGGCCGCGTCCTGGGCATGGGCCGTACCCGTCACGGCCAGAGTCGCCGTGCTCAGCAGAGCAGCGTGAATGGCACGAAAGCGCATCGTCAATCCTCCCCATCCGGCCCCTTCGCGGGAGCCTTTTTACGAATTACAATGATGGTTTTAATATCGGTGTTCGGCAGCGTCAATAAGATTATTAGAATCATCATTCCGGTTATCGAGCAGGCCATATGCCCGGAATAATCCCGTTTTCTCAGTTATCTGTGGGATGTTTCTGGCGCAAATTCGCCATATCTGCGTCGCAGATGCTGCGGTGCAAAACGCAAATTTTCGGTCGGTGATGCGCGCCGAGGCATCGCCGAGCAGCGTGCAGGAGGTCAGCGCCGCGCGTAGCGGGTTCTGCGGGCCGGGAGCGCGCCGAATCGAACCGGTCGTGCGAAACGCCCACCAGTGACGATCCGACCGGTCGAAAGCGGATGCCGCACCGATAGGGAAGGGGAAGGTCGTGGTTGGCATTCGCGTCGCTCTGCTTTCGAAACACGTCTGAACCTGCTGGCCCACGGTCGCAGGGATCAGGCGGAACGGCCGCTCACCACGCGCTGATCGATGACGCCGAACGGGGAGCCGCCGTTTGCCGGAGCATGGATGCGGACGCGGTCGCCGAAGCGCATGAAGGCGGTGGCGGGCTTGCCCTGCGCGATCGTCTCGATCGCGCGGCGTTCGGAGATGCAGGCGGAGCCGACGGTCGCATGATCGGCGTTGGAGATTGTGCCCGAGCCGATGATCGTGCCGGCGACGAGGTCGCGGGTGCGCGCGGCATGGGCGATGAGGTCGTGGAAACCCACCTCCATCTCGCGGCCATGGGGATGGCCGAACCACGCCCCATTCAGTGTCACCGCGAGCGGCAGGTGGATGCGACCATCGGCCCATGCATCGCCCAGCGCATCGGGCGTCACCGCGAAGGGCGCGACGCTGCATGCCGGCTTGGCCTGCACCCAGCCGAAGCCGGTCTTCATCTCGACGGGCGCGATCGCGCGCAGCGACCAGTCGTTGATGAGGATGACGAGCCTGACATGCTTGAGCGCATCGGCGGCACACGTGCCCATCGGCACGAAATCGGTGATCACGCCGAACTCGCCCTCGAAGTCGATGCCGTCCGCTTCGTCGGGCAGCGGCACATCCTCATGGCCAGACAGAAAGCGATGCGACATCCCCTGGTACATCAGCGGCCTGTCGGTCTCGATCGCCGGCAGGCCGAACGCCTGCTGCATGAGTTCGCCATGCGTCGGGAAGGCGGAGCCGTCGAGCCATTGCCAGGCGCGGGGCAGCGGCGCGAGCAGGTCGGTCGCGTTCAGCACCTCGCCTTCGCCCGCGGCCAGCCGCGCATCGAGGCGGCGCAGGTCCGCTTCGACGCCGTCCCACTCCTCGAGAGCATATTGCAGCGTCGCGGCGATGCCGGTGGCGGGCAGCGCACGGCTGCCGTCCGCCGAGACGAGGATCAGCTGGCCGTCGGGCGGCCCCTTCGCGCGCGTCGCGAGCCGCATCTATTCTCTCCTAGTCCTCGATAATCGCGACCGCGCGCGTCCAGCCGGCCGACGCCCCCTTGATCTTGTGCGGGAAGCAGCTGACCGTGAAGCCATGCGGCGGCAGCGCCTCCAGGTTGTGCAGCTTCTCGAGGTGGCAATAGCCGATGTCGCGGCCGGCCTTGTGGCCTTCCCAGATCAGCGAGGTGTCGCCGGTCTCCTTCACCTTCGCCGCGGTGTGGGCGAACGGCGCGTCCCAGCTCCACGCGTCGGTGCCGGTCACGCGCACGCCGCGGCTCGTCAGGTACATCGTCGCCTCATAGCCCATGCCGCACCCGACATCGACATAGTCGGGCCGGCCCAGCGCCTTGCCCGCTGCCGTGTTCACCAGCACGATGTCGAGCGGCTCGAGCACATGGCCGATGCGGGCGAGTTCGTCTTCGACGTCCTGTGCCGTCACGACATAGCCGTCCGCATAGTGGCGGAAGTCCAGCTTCACGCCCGGGCGGAAGCACCAGTCGAGCGGGACCTCGTCAATGGTGATCGAGCGTTCGCCGCCGTTCATGGTCGGGTGGAAATGATAGGGCGCGTCGAGATGGGTGCCGCTGTGGGTGGTCAGCCTGACCCATTCGGATGCCGCGAACCCAGCGCCGTCCGGCGTATCCTGCGCCGTCACCCCGGGGAAGAAGATGCCGAGCTCGGGCGCGGTATCCATGTGCGTCTGGTAGGTGATCTCCGGCTTCAGGAAAGGCGGATCGCTCACCACGTCGTTGCACAGCGTGATCGACAGGTCGACGAAGCGGCGGGTCATGCCGTCTGCCCGCCCAGCGTCTCGGCGAACCAGTCGGCGAGGAGGTCGCGGCCATAGGCCATGTTGTCGGCACCGACATGCTCGACCCCGCCCTCGCGCGCCGTGAAGATCATCTTCTCGCGGCGCGGGCTGTTGACGAGCTGGTCGTAAAGATCGTCGGCATAGGCAACGCTGATCTGGCGGTCGTTGGCGCCGTGGGTGACAAGGAACGGCACCTCGATGCGGTCGATATGGCCGTTGAGGTTCATCGCCTCGGACTTCGCCAGGAAGTCGTCCTGATCCTTAGCGCCGAATGCCCAGTGCACATGCGCCCAGTAATGCGGCACCGGGTTCTCCCCCTCGCGCGCCATCCGCCTGTCCTGCACCTCGCGCCAATTGTGGTTGGCGCCCCACACCGCCCCGCTCGCGAAGCGCGGTTCATAGGCGACCGCGCGCGGCGCGAAATGGCCGCCCAGCGAAATCCCGGTCATGCCGATGCGCGCAGGATCGGCGTCGGGCTGCGCCTCCAGCCAGTCGATCGCCTTCGACGCCCAATGCTCGCTGTGCGGATCGACCGGCAGGCCCTGCAGCCGCAGCGCCTCGCCGCTGCCGGGCTGGTCGACGCACAAGGTCGAGATGCCGCGCCGCGCGAGTTCGTGCGGCAGCCGCGTCCAGTAGAGCAGCTCCTTGCAGCTATCGAGGCCGTTGCAGAACACGACCACCGGCCTGGCGCCGTCGCCCGGCGCGCGCGTGTAGAGCGCGGGCATGGTGCCGGTCGCCAGCGGGATCTCGACACGCGCGCGGTTGAGCCTGCCAAGCGCCGTCGAGCGGTCGAAGGCGTCACGGGCCCTGGCATAGGTTTCCTGCCGGCCGGGATGGCCATGGCCCTGCATCCGCTCCGCGGTGAAGAGATAGAGGGCTGCGCGCTCCAGCTTGTTCGACGCGGAGAAGGCGCGGCCCTTCGCTTCGTCTTCGCCGGCAAGGTCGAGCAGCTTGTCGCCCATCGCCGCCCACGCCTTCATGAACATCGGCGTGCCGGCGTCCGCGCCGCCGGCGGCGGCGTCGCGGATCGGCTGGCACATGTCGACGATCTCGCCGATCTGCCCACCGCTCTCCATCGCGATCGCGACCGAGAGGTTCCAGATATAGTTCGGGAAATATTCGAACAGCGCCACCGCTCAGGCCTCCACCGCCTGGAACAGCCCCTTGTCGGGCTCGGGATGCGGCATCGTCTGCGGACCGCCGACGCCGATGCCCCACTGGTCCATCACCCTGGGCCCGGGGATGTGGACCTTCGCCGCATGGCCTTCGAAATCCACCTCTTCCAGCTCGGACGTATATTCGACCGCGAACCCCGCCGGCGTCGTGAAATAGCTGAAGGTGTTGTTGCCCGCGGTGTGGCGGCCTGGCCCCCAGCGGATGTCGGTGCCCTTCTGCTTCAGGCGGGCGATCCCGGCCATCATGTCGTCCACGCTCAGCATGTCATAGGCGACATGGTTGAGGCAGGGCGGCCCCGGCAGGATCGCAAGGCGGTGATGCGCCGAATTGCAGCGCAGGAAGCACATGAAATCGCCCAGCCAGTCGCTCACCCTGAAGCCCAGCACGTCGACGAACCAGCGCACCAGCGCCTGGTGATCCGGCGAATGCAGCACGATATGGCTGATCTTCTGCGGCACCCCTTCCCACCGCGACAACTGGCGCGGGGTGCGGCGCGCGACGTCGCTGGAAATCTCGAACGGCAGCCCGTCCGGCGAGAAGAAGCGGAAGCCATAGCCGCCGCCCGGCGTCTCCAGATCCCGCGGCGCGAAGATGATCCGGCACCCCGACGCCACGACCCGGCCGTGCAGCCCGTCGACCGCCGCGCGATCGTCCGCCGCGAGCGCGATCACGTCGATGCGCTTCTCAGCGCTTTGCCGCAGCCGGACGACATACAGCTCCTCGCCGCCCTCGGCCGCGAAATGGACCATGCCGGCCTCCTCGCCGGCTTCCACCAGCTTCCATTGGTCCGCGTAGAAGGCGCGTTCGGCGGCCAGATCGGGCACGCCATAACCGACATGGCGGATTTCGGTGACGCGGCTCATAGGATCTGCTCCGGAACGGGAGTGAGGGGGAGGTCGAAGGCGATGTCGTCGGCGGACCGGCCGGCGAACAGCTGCGGGTCGGCGATGTCGCGCCAACCGTCGTCCCACGTCTGGAGACGGCGCCGCGCGATGACGATGCGGACGTCGCGCCGCTCGCCGGGCGCGAGATGGACCTTGGCGAACCCAGCGAGCGCCAGTTCGGGCGCGCGCCGGTAGACCTGGATCACGTCGCTGCCGGCGCGTTCGCCGCGGTTCTCCACCGTCGCGGCGATGGCGATGCTGTCGCCCTCGGCGGGCACGACACGGGCGTCGAGGAGAGCGATGTCGGCATAGCCGAAGCCCGCGCCCAGCGTGTGGCGCGGATTCGCCATGCCGCGATAACCGATGCGCGTACCTTCGCGATAATGGAGGTCGCCTGCGGCGTCCGGCGTCAGCGAGAACGCCGGATAGTCTGTCTCGGTGCGCGCGATCGACACCGGCATCCGTCCGCCCGGTTCGCGATCTCCCGCCAGCACCGCCGCGATCGCTGCGCCGAAGCCCTCGCCGGGATACCAGGCGACGAGCAAAGCCGCCGCCCGATCCTCCCACGCGCAATCGAAGGCGTGGCCGACATTGGCGACGATCGCGGTGCGCGGATTGGCGGCGGTGACTGCCTCGATCAGCCGGACCTGTTCGTCGGCCAGCCGCGTGTGCGGGCGATCCTTGCTCTCGACGCTGGCGTCGGAGGTTTCGCCGACGATCAGCACGACCGCGTCCGCCTCTCCGGCCAGCGCGACGGCGCGCGCGAGCATCGCCTCGGGCGTGTCCGGGCGGCGAATGCCGTACCACAGGCCGTGCACGCGCGCGGGAGCGTAATCGAACTCGACCTCGACCAGAATCTCCGCGCCCGCGTCGAGATCCACGGAGACGCTGTTGGCATCGCCGCTCTTCAGCTTGCCCATGACGTCGGACGAGGCGACCGGTTCGGTCGCCTGAAGGATGTCGCGGCCATCGATGCGCATCCGCACCGGACCGGTCGCCCCGAGGTAGAAGATATGACTGCCGCCCGCCTCCGCACGGAAGATACCGCGCGCGACGATCCGCGCCGGCCGGTCGAGCGCTGCGACATCGTCATGCACGCCCGCGAACCAGACCAGCGAATTGGTGTCGCGGGTCTCGCTGGCGATCAGCCGCGCATCGGGCGACTGGCCGTCAAAGTAATCGATGGTCATGCCGCTGTCGCGACCGTCGCCAATATTACGCGCGGGGCGCACCGGCATCGACGGCAGGCGCGGCTGCGGGTCGACGCCGGGCTCATAGTCGATCCGGGCATGACCGGCGTAGCGCGCCACGATCGCTTCCAACGGCCGCGCAGCATCGGGCGCGACCGCGATCTTGGCGAAGGTGCCGCCCTGATAGCAGGGCGCCGCCGCATTGGGGCCGATAATGGCGATATGCGGGGTGCGACCCGGCACCAGCGGCAGCAACTGCGCCTCATTCTTGAGCAGCACGAAGCCGGCCGCGGCAGCCTCGACAAGCAGCGCATCCGCTGCCGCTCCGGTGATCGGACTGCGCTTGCCGCCCGTGAAGCGGGCCGCCGCAGCGGCGACCCGCGCCGCGGCATCGGTCGCGCGGTCGGCATCGACGAGGCCTTGCGCGACCGCCTCGGCCGCCTTGAACCCCAGGAAGCGGGCCGGGCCGGGCATTTCGAGATCGAGGCCGGCACGCAGCGTCGCGACGGTCGAATGCGTGCCGAACCAGTCGCTCATCATGACGCCCGGAAACCGCCATTCCTGCTTCACGATCGTCGTGATCACATGGTGCTGCTCGGCGCACCAGTCACCGTTGAGGCGGTTATAGGCGGTGAGCATGCCGCCCGCGCCGGCGTCCGCGCAGAGTTCGAACGGCAGCAGATAGATCTCGCGCAACGTGCGTTCGTCGACAACCGCGTTCATCCGGTCGCGATCCGTCTCGCTGTCGTTGCAGACGAGGTGCTTGACGACCGCGGCGGTGCCCGTCGCCTGCAGCCCCGTCACCCACGCCGCGCCGATGATGCCGGCCAGCACCGGCTCTTCCGAATAATATTCGAACGCGCGACCGGACAGCGGGCTGCGCGCAAGGTTGACGTTGGGCGCCAGCACCATGTCGACGCCCATGCGGATCGCTTCACCGCCCACCAGCGTGCCGACGCGTTCGCACAGGTCGACATCCCAGCTGGCGCCGAGCGCGGTGGGGCAGGGGCAGAGCAGCGCGACATCGCGCTCGTCGACACGGCCGCTGGCAATGCCCATCGGGCCATCGGCCATCGCCAGCGACGGGATGCCGGCGTCGGGATAGCCGACGGTCGTCCACATCGTCGCGCCGGCGCTCATCGCCACGCGCTGTTCGATCGAAAGTCCCGAAATCACGCTGCGGCCTCCATCATCGTGAAGCGCATGATCTGTTCGGCCTGCGCGCGTATGGCGCGGGCGACCGTCTCGTCGACGATCATGCCGTCGGGCCCGAACGGCCGCTGCTCCACCGAATTGATCGCGATCCCGACCGGCGTCGGCCAGCCGCGCATCGCGTGGATCACATCGCGCAGCGCCGACAACGTCGTGCCGCACGCCTGCCAGCCGGCGGCGGTGACCGCAAGGCCGACCGGACGCCCGTCGAAATAGGTGCGCGCGTCCGGCCGCAGATCTTCCAGCAGGTCGATCGCGTTCTTCACCAGACCCGAATAGCCGCCATGATAGCCGGGGCTGCCGATCACGATCCCGTCCGCACCTCGCATCGCCTCGACAAGCGCGGCTTCTTCCGGCGTGCGGTCAGGATGCTCGGGATTGTAGTGCGGCAGCCGCGCGAGCGCGGGCCCGTCGAACATGATCGTCTCCGCGCCCAGTGCCGCGCACTCGGCGAGGATCGCACGGACGATCCTTTCGCTCGACGACGCCTGCCGGAACGTCCCGCCCAGTCCGACGATGCGCCGGCGCGTGGCGGCAGGGGAACTGGCCATCATTCTCTCCTCATGCTCGGGGCGGCCGTCTCGAGGGCCGCTTGCCCGTTCGGATCTATTCCGCGGCCACCGACGACGGGATCGCCGGCTTGAACGCTGGCATCACCTTTTCAGACAGAAGCCGCAGCGTCTGGTCGCCCAGCCGCAGCCGCTCCTCGGTCAGCGGCCCGGTGGTGGTGCCACACAGGATGTTGCCGATCCCGAGCTCCGCATAGGGCGCCAGATGCTCGATCACCGTCTCGGGCGATCCGTAGAGACACCAGGTGCCGATCCAGTCGTCGGTCAGCGCGTTGGGCGTGCGATCGGTCTTCTTGTTGGCATCGTCCGATTCCGCGCGGCGGTTATACTCGTTCTCGCGCTCGATCGCGTCCTGATAGGATCGCAGGATGACCTCCAGCTCCGCGCGCGCCTGCGCGTCGGTCTCGGCGACATGGACGACCTGGTAGGTATGCGTCGTCCAGCCGAGCGCATCGGCGACCACCTCGGGCGCATGGCCCGCCTCTTCGAGCATCCGGCGATAGATGCCGAAGAATTTGGCGACATGCTTCATCGGTTCGGTGCCGCCGATCTGCGGCGGGGTGAAAGCGGGGATGAAGGCCGGCCAGCCATTTTCGGCGGCGCGGCGCGCGCTCGCTTCCTTCATCGCGACAGGCATCAACCTGGCATGGCGGGGCGTATAGGGTGCCGGCGCGATCCGCTGCAGCACGCGGCCCTTGTGCGGCCCATTATCGATCTCCACCGCGGGATCGTCCATCCGCTTCGCCCAGAGTTGTTCGGCGATCGCGAGGTTGTTTTCCGAAATCGCGCCGGACTCGCGATAGTTGACGCCGAAGCCGATCATCTCTTCCGGCGTCGTTCCACTGCCGACACCGATCAGCAGTTTGCCATCGGTGAGTTGATCGAGGATGTTGATCCTCTCGACAAAGCGGACCGGATGATGGAGCGGCACCGAAGTCACGGAGAAACCGAAATGCATCTGCGGCAGACGCGCAGCGAGATAGGCCGCATACATGTAGCTGTCGGACGCGATCGGCATATAGCCGTTGAAATGATGGTCGGGCATAAAGATCGCGTCGAAACCCAGTGCGGCGGCCCTGGTGGCATGCGCCGTGAGGTCCTGGATCAGTTTGCGATCCTCGCTGGGCGCCATCGACCGCGCGTTGAGAAACACCGAAAAACGCATTGTCCCCTCCAAATCGCGCTCATTGGCGCTGCGGTGGCCGGCTTGTTTACATTGGCTCTCGATGCTTCCAGAATGATAGCATAATTAGAACCATCGTTCTTATTGGTGATAGGATTGATATGCCGCCGGTGTCAACAGCGAAAACGAAGAGCGATTCTATTTCGGCGGCAGCCGAAGTAAGCCGCGAACCCCAGCAGGGGCGCAGCCGCGCCTCCTACGAACGGATGCTGACCGCCGCGGAAAAGCTGATGGTGAAGCGCGGCAACGACGATTTCACGCTGACCGAGGTGAGCAAGGCGGGCAAGGTTTCGATCGGATCGATCTACCTGCGCTTCGACAGCAAGGACGATTTGATCCGCGCCGTCCACGGCCGGGTGCTCGCCCGGATCGGCGAGGACCAGGACAGGATGATGGCCGAAGTCGCGGGCAAATCCGCCACGCTCGACGATTACACCTATTATTTCATCCATGCCTATGCCGAGCTGCTCAAGGATTACAGTCCGGTGCTGCGTCCGATCATGTTTCGCGCGATTTACGATGATTCGATGTCGGCGCTTGGCCGCAGTTCGGCCGAGAAGCTGAGCGCCGAAGCGCAGGCGCAGATGCTGCGTTACTCGGACGAATTCGGTCGACCCGACCATGAGCGGCTGGTCGGCAACGCGTTTCGCATGATCTACTACACGCTGGCGCGCTTCCTCGGCCTCGGATCCTCGCCGGAAGCCGCGAACCAGGGCAATTGGGAGGAATTGAAGGAGGATCTGGCGATCATGTGCGCTGCCTTCCTGCGCGCGCCCGCACGTTGACCGTGGTGCGCGCGATCAGGGCGCGAGGATACGCAACCCGGCGCCGTAGAAGCGGACCACTCCTGGTCCCTGCGCCAGCACGCAGAGCTGAACGCCGAACCGGCTGTCGATCGCCGGAGCGATCGGCAGGTCGCTGAGCAGCCGATGCGACGCCGGATAGAAATGGCGCCATTGTTCCGGCGGATCGAACGGAACCGGCGTTCCGCTCAGCGCCGTGCCCGGCTCGAACAGATGCTGGCGCTGCATGCCGCCATGATGGACGCACACCCAGTTGATGGCGGCATCACCCTCGGCTTCCCACAGCAGCAGCGCGCGATGGACGGTTACCTGCGTCGGCAGCTGAAAGGGAAAGTGGAACCACAGCTTCCGATCGGGGCGAATGCGGAAGCTGGATGAGAAGCCGCGGTGGAACCCGGACTGCGCCGACCAGGGCTGATCGTCGACGATGTCGAGATAGTCGGGCCCCTGTTCCTGCAGCTGCACCGCCGCGGGGGAGACCCAGATTTCCTGGCTCATGCCCATGACGGTTCCCGATCCGTCCGCCACTTGATGCCGTACCCTGCGCTGGCACGCCAGGGAACCGGCGCGGCGCCGCCGGCGAACATATCCTCTCCGGTCACCGGCAGGGTGAGGGGTGGCACTGGCTGCGCGACCGTGGACGGGCTTGCGCCACTTGGCGCCAACGCCATGCGGGCGATCGCAAATGACCGGAGTGTGCTACGCATCTGATGTTTCCCCAATCGACCGCACGACCGCGGTCGGCGCGCGTCACGCTGGCCCGCCCGGTCCGTTGATGATCGGCGGTGTCGATCGCGGCGGCGCGCGCCGCCGCGATCGATCGACGCGTCAGGCGGCGAGCTGGAGTTCGCGGCCGGTCTTCGTGGTCGGCACGAACGGCAGGTAGGACACGCGCATGCGCACCGCGATCTCCACCTTGTGCGCGCCGGGCGTCAGGCCGCCGGGACGCAGCACAGTCACCTTCGCCTTCTCGCCGAAGTTCCAGCGGTCACCATATTCGGTTTCCATCTCATCCAGCGTCCAGCTCCGCCCACGCACCGAAAAGCGCACGTCGCCCCGCGCAACGGGCACGCCATCCACGGTGAGCCCGATATCCTCGATCATCGAAAGGCCGAGGCCACGATAATAGGGCAGGCGCGCGAGGAGCGCGAAGCCGATGGTTTCGCCATTCTCGACGATATTCTCGAAGCCCTCGTCGCACAGCATCATCTTGTCGAACATGATCGGTATCTCCTTCAGGCGGCGAGCGCGGTGGGGGCGGGTTCGCCGATCAGGCGCTTGAGCATTTCCTGCTGGCGACGGACCTGCTCGACCGAATCGACCTCGTGGGCATCCTCGATCCAGCGATTGCCCTCATATTCCGAGCAGATGTAGCCGGTGTAGCCGCCCTGCTTGAGCACGCGAACGATCTCGTCATAGGGGATCGACGGTTCGACCAGATCCTCGTCCATCTGGTAGAATTTGCCATGGACGTTATGGATGCGCGGCATGAAGTCGAGCATTCGCTTGGGTTCGAACGCTGCATTGTGGCGCAGCGTCTCGGCCATGCCGAGCGCAGCACCCTCACCGCCCATCTCACGCACGTTCAGGATCACATATTCGCTGAGGACGCGATCCTCATAGGCCGTCTCGATATAGTCGGCGATGTGCTGCGGCACGCCGTTGCGGATGAAGCGCTCCTTCCACACCGGCGGAAACTTGAACAGGAACATGCCCATGTCGGGCAGGAAGCCCAGCGCATCCGAGCTCGACTTTTCGAAGGCCTCGGCATGGCGGATGATCCAGGGATGGTCGAAGTGCAGCGGGGCGTGGACCTCGATCAGGATCTTGATGCCCTTCTCCTCGGCGTAGGGGGCGGCGGCGACCAGCACTTCGGGTGCGATCGAAACCAGCGCGCGGATATATTTCATGCCGAGGCGCGCGCCGAAGTCGATATCCTTGCGGACGCTTGCCACCTGCTCCTCGAACGGCATCGGCCGGCCCTTGTAGCGCTTGTAATCGAGCATGAAGTCATGGCTGACCGGCGTCGCGCCATATTTGGCGACCAGACCGTGCCATTCGTCGATCTTGGCATCCTCGACGCCGACCTCGGGCCAGCCCCAGAAAGTCTGCTCGCCGATGATCTCGACGCCCAGCGCGCCCATCTCGGCGCAGGTCCGGAAGCAGTCCTCCAGGCTCATCTTGCCCTGGAAGGTCTCGTGCTGGAAACTGTAGAGGCTGACGCCCCGCTTGATCTCGCTTGTCATAATCACTCCGCGACGGCGATGGGGGAAACGGGCGCGCGCAGGGTTCGCGCGGCGCCGATGACGATGGCGGCGATGACGCCTACCAGACCCGCTGCGAGGAACGCGCCCTGCATGGATCCGACGAGGTTTTCAGCCTGGTGCACCAGCCACGGGCTGGAGAACTGGCCGAAGAAGAAGCAGGCGGTCCATACGCCCATGCCGCGACCGCGATGCTCGAACGGCAATCTGGTCTGCGCCCACGCGATGATGGTGGGGACGGCCATGCCCGCGCCGGTCTGTTGCACCATCAGCGCGATCACCATCCAGCGCCAGTCCGATGCCAGGCCGATGCCGGCAAGGCCGACACCGAGCAGCAGGAAGAACGTGACGAGCTGGACCGCATGCGGCTTGCCGCCCATCAGGCGGAAGACCAGCGCGCCCAGCATGACGAACAAGCTGGGAATGGCGGTCAACTGGCCGATGCGCGCCGGATCCATCACGCCGATCTCGCGCCAGGCGAGCGATCCGCTGATGATGAACACATAATAGAGCGCCGAGGCGACCAGCGTGACCGAACCGATCAACGTTACCGACGCGGCGGGGAAGGGCGTACGCACCCGCGGTTCGCGGGCTCCGGCGGTGATCGCAACCTCGCTTTCAGGCCGGCGCGGCTCGAACAGCCAGAGCAGCATCGCGAGGAAGATCGGAAAAGCGACCGCGTAGACCAGGAAGATGCCGTTCCAACGTACCGATGAGGCGGCGCCCGCCACCAGGATCACGCCTGACGCCAGGAATGGCCCGGCGATGCCCTGCAGGAACAGCCAGTCCTTGCGGCCGCGATCGTCCCAATAGTCGGCGATCAGCGTGTTGACGGTGGTGAGGATCGCAGCTTCCGCCACGCCGAGCAGCAGCCGGCAAGCGATCAGCGCGTTGAGGCTGTCGAGGAAGAAGGGGGCCGTGCCGACGATGCCGTAAAGCAGCGTCGCGCCGATCAGCAGCGGGCGACGGCCGAACCGGTCGACGAAAAAGCCCGCAAAGGGCGCGACCAGTGCGATGGTCAGGCCGGGGGCCGACACCATCATCGGCACCTTCCAGCGCGCTTCCGGGTCCGCCGCGAAATGGTCGATGATCGCGGGGATCGCCGGAAACATCGACACGATGGCCAGAATGGGCAGGAAACCGGCAATGACGATGGTGACGCCCTGCGGCATCATCGAGAGCCGGCGGACGAAATCGATCGGTGAACGCACTGCGCGCGGGCTCCTCTCTGCCGGACGACTCCTCTGTCGCCTCTAATTAGAACTGATATTCGTTTATTGATTGGGCTCAATGCTGTCAATGCGGCTGCGGCACTGGCGGGACGATTTTCCCGGCCGCTGGGGAATTGGCGCGGACAGATCATGATTGACGCGGCTCGCCCCTCCATATCAGAACAAGTTCTATCATTCTAAAAAATGGAGGGAGAGGATATGCGACGAATTCGGGTGGGGGGCGCGTGGGCTGCGCAGATCGCTCTGGCGGCATTTTTCGGTTTCGTCGGTTTCATGAAGATGACCGCGCCGATGGCCGATCTCGCACGCCATCATGCGTGGGTGGCGGGGCTGGCGCCGCCGGTGGCGCGCGTCGTGGGCGCCAGCGAGATGCTGTGCGCAGCCCTGCTCCTGCTGCCCGGCCTGTTGCCGGGCCGCGACCGTTGGATCGGCGGCGCCGCGGTGGCGCTGATCGCCAACCAATGTGTCGCGATCCTTTTCCACGCGCTGCGCGGTGACCTGGGTGGCGCGATCGGGCAGAACCTGCTGCTGATCGCGTTACTGGGCCTGGTCGCCGCGGTTCGCCTGCGCAACTGAGCCGGGGAGCGCGGGGACGCCGCGCTCCCGCATTGGCCTATTTCCCGGCGGGCGCTTCGCGTTCGATCGGGAAATCGCGGACGTCGGTCTCCACCGGGATGGTCACCTTGCCGGTCGCGGCCCATTCGGCACCGCGCGCGATGAGGCCGCGCACGCCCTGATACTGCAGCGTGTCGGGGCCGTGGCCCAGTGGGATCGCGAAGACCCGGCCCTTGCCATAATCCGCGGTCCATACCTGCGGATGGTCGGCGTCCATGCCCTGCATCTTGCCAAGCTTGTCGGCCGTGTAGGCATAAGCGGGATATTTGGGCCCGGCCTTCTCCGGGGCATAGCTCGCCGCGGCGTCGTGCGCGGTCGCCAGCACATGGATCTTCACCGACGGATCGAACCGCATGTTCGTGTACATGTCGTCGTTGAACGTCCAGAAATATTCGCGCATGCCCTTTGTCACCGGATGGCCGCGATCGACGACGTGGACCATGAAGCCGCCCGGCGGCGAACGCCGGCTCTTCGCCTGAGGGCGCATCACACCGCCGGCGAGCTTCTCGAATTCGGGCCAGCTCGGTGAGCCCATGTTGAACGAGGCGTGGTAGACGACGATGCCGCCGCCCGCGCTGACATAGTCGAACAAGGCCTTCTCGGCCGCGGGACTCCAGCGCTTCTCGTCGGGGTCGGCATAGTTCCAGCGCCCCAGATAGTTGAGCAGGACGACGTCATAGGGCTTCAGGGTTTCAAGCGTGCCATTGTCGAAATCCTCGACGACGCGCACGTCGAACCGGCCGGTCTCCTGCAGCTGCTTGCGCAGCAGGTTGTTCACCCCCGTCCAGTCATGCTCGTAGCTGCTGCGACCGGTGATGATGAGCAGCTTGAGCCGCTCTTTCGATGGCGCGATCGGTACCGCGATCGGCTGCACCGTCTCGGGCGGGCGATACGGGGATTGAACGATAACTTGCGCCATCGCGCCCGTTGCCAAAGCCAGCACCATGCCTGCGCATGTCCACCGCACCCTCTTCATGCATCACTCTCCCATCGGTCCGAGCATGGACTCGAACAAAATTATAATATTTGTTCGTATTTTGGGGAGGCCAATGGTGTCAATGCCTGTCGACGGGTTGACGGCAAGATCAGGATCGACGATCCACCATTATTAGAATCATCGTTCGCTTATTGGTGGGCGGGCGGAGGGGTGGGTGACACTATGGGCGTGGATAGGGGGGATCCGGTTGCATCGGCGGCACTGTCAGGCCGGCGGCGGACGCTGGCCTTGGCGATCGTCGCAACCGCGATGGTGCTCGATCTGGTCGACATGACGATCATCAACGTCGCAATCCCGACCTTGCAGGGGCGGTTCGGCGCCAGCGACGCGCAGGTGCAATGGATGGTCGCCGGCTATTCCACGCTGTTCGCGCTGCTGCTGATCACCGGCGGGCGCCTTGGCGACATTTTCGGCTACAAGCGTGCCTTCCTGATCGGCGTTTCCGGCTTCACGCTCACCTCGTTGTTGTGCGGCATCGCCGCGGACCCCGACCAGTTGATCGCGGCGCGGCTGCTGCAAGGCGGATCGGCGGCGATCATGCTGCCGCAGGTGATGTCGCTGACCCAGATCATGTACGCCCCCCATGAAAGGATGGCGCCGCTGGGGCTGTTCGGCGTTCTCGGCGGGCTGGCTGCGGTGCTGGGGCCGGTGATCGGCGGCGTGCTGATCAGCGCCAACCTGTTCGGTCTCGAATGGCGGCCGATCTTTCTCGTCAACGTGCCGGTGGGGATTGTCGCGATCGTCTGCGCCGTGCGGATCCTGCCCGATGGCCGATCGGCCCGCCGTCCGCGCCTCGACATGGTGGGAACGGTGCTGGTGATGCTGCTGCTGTTCCTGTTGATCTTCCCGCTGATCCAGGGGCCGCTCTATGGCTGGCCGGTCTGGGGGTTCGCCATGATGGCCGCGAGTGTGCCGGTCGCACTGCTGCTGGCGCGATACAGCATCGCCCGGATGCGGCGCGACGGATCGGCGCTGATCGTGCCGGACCTGTTCCGCGCCCGTGCGTTCAGCGCCGGGCTGGTGACGATATTGCTGTTCCAGGTGGCGACGGGCGGCCTGCTGTTCACGCTCACCCTGGCGTTGCAGCGCGGCCTCGGCTTCAGCGCCGCCGCGGTCGGGCTGGCGCATGTGCCCTATGCGTTCGGCGCCTCCTTCGCGATCGGCATGCTCTCGCGCAAGGCGCTGCCGCGCTTCGGCCCGGTGATCGTCAGTTGGGGGGCTTTGCTGATGGCGGCGGCGCTGGTCGGGTTGCTGATCCTGATGCAGTACGCCGGCGCCACGCTGACGCACCCGCTCATGCTGGCACCGCCGCTGCTGATGATGGGGCTCGGCATGGGGCTGGCGGGCGGGCCGCTGCCGCCCTGCACCTTGTCCGAAGTCGATGTCGGCCATGCCGGCTCGGCCTCCGGCCTGCTCAAGGCGACGCAACAGCTTGGCGCCGCGATCGGCGCGGCGGCGATCGGTACATTGTTCTTCGCGGTCCAGGCAGCAACGGGTGGGGATGGTGCGGCGTCGATCCAGGCCTTCATCGTATCGGGCGGCTGCATCGTGCTCGGTCTGCTTGGGGTGGCCGTCAGCGCCTTTGCGATTCCGCGACGGCTGCGTATCAGGGAATCCGCGCCTGCGAGCGTGCCCGCCGCATGAAGCCGTTGCCAGCGGCGCCGATCCATGTCAGAAATAGAATTATAGTTCGTTAACGGGCAAGGCGATCCGTCGCCGGGAGAGGTTATGGCAGCGCAAGGCGGCAACGTGTCGCAATCGCCGGTTGAAGATTCGCCCGCGGGCGGGCCCGACAGGCGACAGATCCTCGGCGGCGCTCTGGTGCTGGGCGTGCTGGCCGGCACGCCGCTGGCCATCTGGGATCGCGCGCGCGCGGCGCAGGGGGATGGCGCGGCCGCGTCGGAAAAGCTGCTGCTGACGCGGCTCGCGGATCTCGTCGTGCCCAATACCGATACCGCCGGCGCGGTGGTGGCGGGTGTGCCCGCCTTCGTCGAAATGGCACTGATCCACGGTCTGGAAGATACGGCTTCGAACGCCGGCGGCGACCGGAAACGGGGAGGGCTGGTGCTGCTCGATGCCGTGTCGCATGATCTCAATCGCCTTGGCCGCGGCGACTTCTTGTCGCTCGCGAAGGACCGCCAGTTCGCGGTGCTGGAGGCCTATGATGCCGACGCCTTCGGCGCGGACGCGAAGGACCATCCCTGGCGCAAGATCAAGGCGCTGATCCTGACCGGCTATTACACGTCCGAAATCGGGGCGAGCCGCGAACTGCAATATGAACTGGTGCCGGGGCGGTGGGAACCGAACCTGCCCTTGCCGGCCGACAACCGGTCCTGGTCGAGCGATTGGACAGCGGTGGATTTCGGATGAGCATGGATTTCGACGCGATCGTGGTGGGTTCGGGCATCACCGGCGGGTGGGCCGCGAAGGAACTCACCGAAAAAGGCCTCAAGGTGCTGATGATCGAGCGCGGGCGCATGATCGAGCATGGCACCGGCTATGAAACCGAGACCAAGGCGCCATGGGAAATGGAATTCCGCGGCGAGGGCGATGCCCGGCTCTATGCCGCGGATTACGCGGTGCAGCGGCTCAACCGCCACTTCACCGAATTCACCCAGAACCATTTCGTCAACGATCGGGAAAATCCCTATGCGGTGGCGGAAGGCAAGCAATTCAACTGGTGGCGCAGCTATCAACTCGGCGGACGGTCACTGACCTGGGGCCGGCAGAGCTATCGCTGGTCGGACTATGATTTCGACGCCAACCGCCAGGACGGCCATGGCACCGACTGGCCCATCCGCTATGCCGACGTCGCGCCGTGGTATGACTATGTCGAGGAGTTCATCGGCGTGTCCGGCGCGGCGGAGGGGCTGGCCTCATTGCCCGATGGCAAGTTCCAGCCGGCAATGGCGCTCAATGTCGTCGAGCAGCATGTCCGCGAGGTGATTTCGGCGCGCTGGCCCGACCGGAGGCTGACGGTGGGACGGACGGCGAATCTCACCCAGCCCAAGGAGGGGCGGGCGCCATGCCAGTTCCGCTCGATCTGCGCGCGGGGCTGCTCCTATGGCGCCTATTTCAGCACGCAGAGTTCGACCCTCCCCGCCGCGCAGAAGACCGGCAATCTCACGCTGATCACCGACGCGCTGGTCGAGGCGGTCGACTATGATCCGGCGACGAAGCGGGTGACCGGCGTGCGCACGATCGACGTCAAGACGGGCGCGCGTCAGCGCCATGGCGCGCGGATCGTGTTCCTCAATGCCGGCGCGTTCAATAGCGTCCACATCCTGCTGCGTTCGCGATCGGAGGCCTTTCCCAACGGTCTCGCCAACGGCAGTGGCGTGCTCGGCACGCACATCATGGACCATGCCTCGACCCTGTCGACGATGGCGATCATTCCCGGCTTCGACGATCGCACGACCTTCGGCAACCGGCCGACCGGCGTCGTCATCCCGCGCTTCCGCAACCTCGATCGCCGCGACGCCGCCTTTACCCGCGGCTACAGCTTTCAGGGGGGCGCGTTGCAAAGCGGGTGGACCGCGGCGAAACGCGCCGCCGGTATCGGCAAGGCCTATAAGGAACGGAACCGCAAGACCGGGCCTTGGCGGATGGTGTTCGTCGGCTTCGCCGAGAGCCTGCCGCGCGCGAGCAACCGGCTGACCCTCGATCCAGCCAGGCTTGATCCGCAAGGGCTGCCGCAGCTCAACATCCATTTCGAGCATGGCGAGAATGAGCGATTGGCGCTGGCCGATGCCAAGGCGGAAGCGGCGGCGATGATGGAAGCGGCGGGCGGCCATGTGATTATGGGCTTCGACCAGCCCGGCGTCGGCGGATCGGCGATCCACGAAATGGGGGGCGCGCGCATGGGCCATGATCCGGCCACCTCGGTGCTCAACAAATGGAGCCAGGCGCACGAGATTCCCAACCTGTTTGTCACCGATGGCGCCCAGATGAGTTCGTCCGCCTGTCAGAACCCGTCGCTCACCTACATGGCACTCACCGCGCGCGCCTGCGATCACGCGGTATCGCTGTTGCGGGAGGGCGCGCTGTGAGGCGGTGGGCCCCGGTTGCTGCCGCGATCTGCCTCATCGCCGCATCACCTGCATCAACCGAGGACAATCGCGTCACCATAACCGCGTTCGTGGAGCGCTTCTACCGCGACCGCGACGTCGCCGGCGCATTCGCCGCGCATGTCGAGCCGGATTACATCCAGCACAACCCCGGCCTGCCCGATGGCCGGCAAGCCGCGGTCGATGCGCTGGCGCCGATGTTTGCCCGTGCCGGATCGCGTTTCGAGGTGCGGCATCTGCTTGTCGATGGCGATCTCGCGCTCGTCCATCTGTTCGGGCAGGGTGATCCGGCCACGCCCGGTGCCGCCGTGGCCGACATCTATCGGCTGCAGAAGGGCCGGATCGTCGAGCATTGGGATGTGCTGCAGCCGATCGCGGCAGGAAGCAATCCGATGGGTGCCCCAACCCGGCCGGCCGCGCGGCCCGAACCCGGGACCGCGTCGCGCAACCGTCAACGCTTTGCCGCCTTCCTCGATCTGCTTTTCAACAAGAAACAGCCGGACCGGGCCTATACCCGTTTCGCCACCAAGACCATGATCCAGCACAACCAGCGGCTGGGGCAGGGGCGAGATGCCACGATCGCAGCGTTGAAAGCGCTGTTCGCGAACCCGGACGCGTCCTTCGCCGTCCAGCGCGTCCTCGTCGACGGCGATCTGGCCGCGGTGCACTATCGAGGCAAATTGTCGCGCGACGACCGCGGCGCTTCGGTGGTCGAGCTTTTCCGTTTTGCGGATGGCAAGATCGTCGAGCATTGGGACGTCTTCCAGCCGGTACCCGATCGGTCGCTCAATCCGCATCCGATGTTCTGATCGCGACGAGGTCGCTGGTGAAGACGCTTCCCGGCACCGCCGGGGCAGCGCGTGCCGGCGTGCCGTTTCCGCCGGACCATCCAGTCGCCTTCACGCGCGGCGCGCCGCCGCGTCTTCCGAAGATATGTTTCTTTCCGTTGGATAGGCGGGCGACCATCCTTTCGCTCAGCCCGGTGCCGCCAGCGCATGGATCGGCAGGAGCGCGGCCCCGAGCGTGATCGGTGACCCCCGGAGCGCAGACACGCGCAACGGCGGCCGCCGATCGAGGACCGTGGTGACAAGCTCTGCGCGGTGCAGCCGGTCGGCGAGCCCCTCCAGGATCGCCGGCGGCAGGGTTCCGGCGAGGACGATCGCGCCCGGATCGAGCCAGACGAATGCCGTATTGCAGACGGTCCTGAGCTGCTCTGCCGCGCGGTCGAGCCAGGCGGCGATCGTCGGCGCCTGATCTGCGGCATCGGCGTCGATGTCCGTGACCGAGGTCAGGTGGCAGCCGTCGGCGCGCAGCATGGCGAGGAGGTCGAGCGGGCTGGGGCGGGGGAGGTGGCCGGGGAACAGGCAGCCGATCTCGCCCGCCACGCCGAACTGGCCGCGGACCAGCCGGCCGTCGACGATGACGCCGGCACCGATGCCGAAGCCGAGCAGCAGCACCACCACGGTCGAGAATTCGCGCACCAACCCGCCGAGATAGAATTCGGCGATCGCCGCGGCATTGGCATCGTTCTCGATCCACAGCGGCCAGTCGAACTCGTCGAGGAACAGGTCGCGCAGCGGCACGTCGCGCCAGTCCGGCAGCACGTCGACCACGCTCCACCGGTCGCCGGCCGCCGACAGCGACGGGCCCGGCACCGCGATGCCGATGCCGAGCATCCGCCGGCCGAGCAGGTCGTGGCGCTCGACCATGCGATGGGTGAGCGCGCGGACCTTGCGGGCGAAGACCTTGGGGGTGATCGCGTCGATCGCCTCATGGTGGATGGCGATGGTGGTGCCGGTGAAATCGACCAGCGCGATATCGAGCAGCCCCTTGTGCGCGGTGGCGCCGACCGCATAGCCGCCGCCCGCCGCCAGCCTGAGCGGCACCGCGGGCCGGCCCCGGCCATGGCTCTCGCTTTCGGGCAGTTCCTCGACGAGGCCGATGTCGATCAGGCCGCGCGACAGACGGGTCAGCGCGGCCGGGCTGGTTTCCAATTCGGCCGCCAGCGCGGAGCGCGACAAGGGCCCGGTGCGCCGCAGCAGCTGGAGTACGCGGCGCTGGTCCTTGTCGAAGTTCGGGATTTTCACGGCGCCTCCGGTCTCGCCCCTGGCGCTACCGAATCCTATTTATTTTCACAATAATAATTAAAAGCGTCATATTGCGTGGCCAGGGGCGCTCCCGCCAGACAAAGGGGACGTCAAAAAATGCTCAAGACCTGTTTCGCCGCCGGCACGGCGGTCGCGGCGCTGTGCGCCGCCATTGCCAGCCCGGCTCACGCCCAGGCCAACCAGGCAGCTGCCAACGATGCCACACCTTCTGCGGATGCGCTTGAAGAGGGTGCTGCCGCTGACGAGGGCAGCGGTGACATCATCGTGACGGGGTCGACCCGCGCGCAGCGTCGCTTCGACGTATCCTATGCGATCAACACCGTCTCGGCCGAGGATGTGGAGAAGATCGCGCCGGTGAACTTCGCCGACCTGATCGGGCAGCTGCCCGGCTTCCAGACCGAGATCACCGGCGGCGAGGTGCAGAACATCTACCGCATCCGCGGTCTGCCGAACGATGGCGGCTTCGTGAGCTTCCAGCAGGACGGGCTGCCGCTGTTCCACGAGAATGACGGCGTGTTCTTCCGCGGCGACGCGATCCTGAAGCAGGATCTGATGACCGAACGCGTCGAGGTCGTCCGCGGCGGTCCGGCGCCGGTCTATGCCAGCTACTCCGGCGCGATCATCAACGCGATCACCGTGACCGGCAATGACACGCCGCGCGGCAAGGCCCAGCTCACGCTGGGCGATACCGGCCTCTATCGTCTCGATGCCTATCAGGCCGGGCCGCTGGGCAAGGATACCTATTATGCGATCGGCGGCTTCCTGCGCCACCATGACGGCTATCGCGACAATGGCTTCGCCAACGACCGGGGCGGCCAGATCCGTGCCAATATCAGGCATGACCTGGAGAATGGAACGATCAAGTTCAACTTCAATTATGTCAACGATCACAACGTCTTCTATCTGCCGATCCCGATCGCCGACCCGCGCGATCCCAGCGTCTCCCTCGATCCCTATATCGACTATTTCAACGGCACGATGAATTCGCCGACGCTGCGCAACGTCAACCTGAAATATCGCGACGGTGCCGGCACCATCCAGAGCCGCAACAGCGACCTGTCCGACGGCCGCCATATGCAGATGTTCAATTTCGGCGCGCAGTACGAGGCGGATTTCGACGGCTGGCTGGTGTCGGCCAAGGCCGGCTACACTCAGGGCAAGCTGGATTTCACCGCGTTCTACTCCACCACCAACCCGGCCGACGGCAACGCCTTCGCCGCCGCATATCTTGCTCGCGCCACCGCCGCCTTCGGCGCGGTCGACCATTTCGCATACACGCTGGCGGGCACCAACACCGCTTATGATCCCTATGCGGCCTCGGGGCTGGTGATGCAGGGCCAGTATCGCGACATCCATTCGAAATTCTATTCGGGCCAGGTCAACCTGTCGGTCGCGCGGAAGTTCGAGACCGGCTTCGGCAGCCACGACATCAAGCTGGGTGTCTATGGCAGCCTCTATGGCGAGGACAGCCGCACCCTCTACCAGAATTACCTGATCGAGGTGGCGGGCAAGCCGCGCACGCTGGATCTGGTCGCCTATAACGGCGCGGGGACGGAGATCGGCCGCGTGACCGACAATGGCGTGCTCAACTATGCCGCCACGCTCAACCAAGGCGACAGCGATGCAAAGATGTTCGCGCTGTTTGCCAATGATACATGGGAGGTCGTGCCGGGGCTGCGCATCGACGGCGGCATCCGCCACGAGCGCTACAGCTATGAAGGCTGGGCCGCGCTGACCGAGCAGGCCAATCTGGGCGACGCATCGACGCTTGCCGACGACGCCACCCGTGCCTTCACCGGCGTGATCCTCAACCAGAAGCTCAAGCCGAACGTCACCAACTGGACGATCGGCGCCAATTACGACTTCAGCAGCCATGTCGGCGTCTATGGTCGCGCCTCGCACCTCGAAACGCCGCCCAACGTGCAGACGGTGATGAGCATCAACCCGACGATCATCACCACGGTCGCCGACCAGTTCGAGGCGGGACTCAAGCTCGCCTGGGGCCGCTCCTACCTGTATGTGACGGGCTTCTATACCAATTTCGATCCGCTGAACGCGTCTTTCCTCGCATTCGACCCGACCACGGGCCGCAACGACGTGAACGTGCCGTTCATCGGCGAGGCGCAAGTGAAGGGCATCGAATTCGACGGCGCGCTGCAGGTGACGCCCTGGTTCAGGCTGAACGGCGCGCTGACCGTCAGCGACCCGAAATACAAGAATTTCGAAAGCGCGACTGGTGCCGATCCGGAACAGGCAGAGGGCAACCAGATCGTCCGCCAGCCGAAGATCTACGGCAACATCCGCCCGAGCTTCGATTTCGAGACCGGGGATACGGACATCTCGGTCTATGGGCGCTACACCTATATGGGCAAGCGCTATGTCGATCTCTACAACAACACCGCGCTGCCGGCCTATGGCACGATCGGCGCGGGCGTGACGGTGCGGCGCGGCAGCTGGCAGGCGCAGGTGGTGGGCGACAATCTGTTCAACGCGCACGGCCTGACGGAAGGCAATACCCGCACCGACTCGCTGAGCGGGCAGGGAAGCGCGGAGGCGATCTACGGCCGGCCGATCTTCGGCCGGAACTTCCGCCTCGTGATCAGCAAATCCTGGTGATGACGCGTCGCCTGAGCCGCATGGCGGCCTTCGCCACGGCGGCGGCGATGACATGCCTGTCCGTCCCGGCTTCGGCCGGGGCGGCGCGCGACGCAGTAACCGACACGCTTTCCCGGCGGCTTTTCCCGCTGTTCGACGCGCTGGGCCGCAGCCCCGGCAAGCACGAAGCGCTGGCGCGGGGGCCTGGCATCGCGGCGCTGCTCGCCGCCCGGGCACAGCGGGCGGCCGCCTGCGCGGCGGACGCGGGCTGCATCGCCCAGGCGCGGGTGTGGACGGCGGCCGAGGCCGAGGCGATCGCCCGCGCGGTGGCCGCGATCGACGGCCTGCCCGCCTTCGACGATGGCGCCGCGGCGCAGGCCCGGCGCGAGATCGAGGGCGTCAACGCCATCGTGCGCACCTATGCGCTGGCCGCGCTTCCCGCCTATCCCGACATCGACGGGGCGGGCACGATCGATCCGCTGGAGCGTCAGGCCCGGCTGCAGGCCGCCGACTGGCTGTCGCACGCGCCGCGCGACGGCTCCGCGCAGGCGTTCGACCCGAGCATCGACTATGCGCTGGCGCTGCTCGACGTCAGCGATCGCACCGACGCGATCGGGTTCGAGCCGCTCGCCGGCGGTGCCAATGCGGCGGCGGTGGCGCGGGCCGCGGCGCTGGACTGGAGCCGCTATCGCTACACCGCGTTGATCGTCACCGGGGTCGGGCCGGAAGTGGATGGCATGCCGCTCAGCCCGTTCGGCAAATATCATCTGCGGCTTGCCGCCAACCGCTTCGCTGCCGGCGAGGCGCCCTTCCTCATCGTCACCGGCGGCCGCGCCCATCCGCGCACGACGCGGTTCGCCGAGGCCGAGGAAATGCGCCGGGCGCTGATCGAGCGCTATGGCATCCCCGCCGATGCGATCCTGATCGAACCCTATGCGCGCCACACGACCACCAACCTGCGCAACGCTGCGCGCCTGCTGATGGCGATCGGCGCGCCGCTGGAGCGCGATGCGCTGATCGTCTGCAACCCGCACCAGAGCGCCGCGATCGCCGATCCGCGCTTCGTTGCCCGCAACGATCGCGAACTGGGCTATCAGCCCGGCCAGGTCGGTGCCCGCCTCACCCCGACCGAACTGCCGTTCCGCCCCTCGGTCCGTTCCGCGCGCGTCGATCCGCGCGATCCCCTCGATCCCTGAATGCAGGAGAAGCCGATGCGATTCCTACCGCTTGCCGTCGCCGCCGCCAGCGTCCTGCTCCTCCGCCCGGAGTGCGCGCTGGCCTGGGGCCAGACCGCCCATGCGGTGATCGACCGCGCGGCGATCGCGGCGATCCCCGATGACGGCCCGGTCTTCCTGCGCGATCAGGTCGATTACATCGCCGCCTCCGCCACGCTGCCCGACACCTGGCGCGGCGACGCGGAAAATTTCTCCAAGATGGAGGAAGACCCCAATCATGGCTGGTTCCGCGAGCAGTTCCGCTTCCTGAAGCCGATCCCGCGTTCGCGCTACGAGTTCATCATCGCGCTGTTCAAGCATCACGAAGCGATCAAGGCGAGCGACCCGGAGACCGCGGCGCGCACCAATGTGCGCTGGACCGGCACGCTGCCCTACGCGGCGATGGAGGCCTATGACCGCCTCATCGTGTGCATGCGGCAGATCCGCAAGGCGCGGGCCGAAGGCGGCGACGCCTCGGTGCCCGAACGGCATTGCGCGTTCCAGACGATCCGCCTCGGCCATTATATCGGCGATGGCGCACAGCCGCTGCATGACTCGGTCAATTCCGATGGCTGGCGCGGCGACAACCCCAACGGCTATACCCGCGACCGCACCATCCACGGCAGGTTCGAAAGCGCTTTCGTCGATGGGATGAAGCTGACCGCCGCCGACATCCAGCCACGCATCGGCGCGCCCGGCCATCGCAGCGGTGACATGTTCGATGCGGTGCTGGCCTTCCTCGACGAGGCAGGCGACCGGATGGAGACCGTCTATATGCTCGAGAAGCGCGATGGCTTCGCGCGGTTCGACGACAAGGATGTGCGCGCGCTGATCCATGAGCGGACGGCGGCGGGCGCGGCGATGCTGCGCGACATGCTGTGCCGGGCCTGGGCGGAAAGCGCGACGCCGCCCGCCAAAATCGTGCCATCGCCGATCGACTTCGCCAATCCGCGCTTCAACCCGGAAACGGGCTCCGCCCCGGATTGACCGGTACCGCACCGGTCGCATCCATCGCCCGGGCCTGCCGCCAGCCCAGCGCGGCGCGCAGCCGGGCGTGGCGACGATGGCCGAGGTCGAAGCGGCGCATCAGCAGGATCGTGGCGCCGGCGCCGGCCAGCGGCACGCCGAGCGCCAGCGCCAGCATCCCGGCCTGGACCGCCGCCGACTGCCCCTGGCCGGGGACATAGCCGAGGCCGCCCAGCGTCCAGCCGATCAGCACGGTCGAGGCCGCGCCGCTCGCCTTCACCACGACCAGATAATAAGCGAACAGGCCGGTTTCGAAGCGCCGCCCCTGCCGCCATTCGACGACATCGACGGCATCGGCGAGCAGCCCCCAGGGCAGCATGAAGACGCTGGCGAGGCCGAAGCCGATGATGAGCGCGCCGCCGGTGAGCAGGGCCGGTGACGACAGGGCGAGCGCGAAGAGCAGCATCCCGACCGCGCTGACGCCATGGCCCATCGCCAGCAGCACGCTCTTGCCGAAGCGGTGGGTGAGCGCGGTCCAGGCCAGCACGCCGGCGAACTGGCCGACGGCGAGAGCCAGCAGCAAGGTGGGCACCAGCGCGGGGCGATCGACGACATAGGTGCCGATGAACAGCAGCATCCGGCCAAACGCCGGCGCTGCAAAGCCGGTGAGGCAGGCGAGCAGGCCCATGGCGAGCACCATCGGATCGCGCCGGGGAATATCGATCCCGTCGGTCGATGGCGTGGTCCGGCGGGTGCCCCCGGGGGATGTCGCGGCGCACAGGATGAGGGTTGCCGCGCACAGGCCGCCCACGATCACGCCGGTCGACGCCAGCCGGTCGAAAGCCTGGCTGCTGCCGGCCTGCTGCACCAGCGGCGTCAGGATCGTCGCGAGGACGAGCGAACTCGCCGAACTGAACAGCAACCGATAGCCCGAGACGCGCCCGCGCGCCTCGCTGGTGCTCGTCACCTGCGCCATCAGCGCATTGTGCGGCACGTCGATCACGGCATAGGCGCCGCGGAACATCAGCAGCGCGACTGCCAGCGCCAGGATCTGGCGCACGCCCAGCGCGGGCATCGCGTAGATCAGGGCGAAGGCCGCGGTGCAGGGGATCGCCGCCGCGCCGACCATCCAGCGATAGCCCTTGCCGCGCGATCGCAGGCGGATCACCAGCCGTGCCGCGAGCAGATCGAACAGCAGATCGCCGCCCAGCGCGACCAGCATCAGGCTTCCCGCGGTGGTAGCCGACAGCCCCATCAGATCGGTGAGCAGATAGAGGATGGTCAGGTCTGCGCCGGCAAAGATCATCGCCTTGCCGAAATTACCCGAGGCATAGGCGAGGATGCGGAGTTCCTGGATGGCTATCGCCAGGCGGGGTGGAGTGTTCACTGCAACTTCGCGCGACCGATCGGGAATGGGGTGATCGCACAGCCGATCCCGTTCCGTCGAGCCCCCGACGCTGCGGACGACATGATCGACGATCTTGCCATGTCGCTGGACGAACGGTGCTCCTGTCCAGGGACAACTCACCGGCGTCCATCGATCTCATTGCCCTCCGCCCGACGCGCTCCGCCGGCGGAGTTACAGGAGATGCTCGATGCGAATGGGCATGCGGCGAATGCGCTTGCCCGTGGCGTGGAAGACGGCGTTCGCGATCGCGCCTGATGCGCCGACCATCGACACCTCGCCCAGTCCCTTGGCGCCCGTGGCGTTGATCAGCGGATCCGGCCGATCGATGAATGCGACCTCGATCTCGCCGACATCGGCGTTCACCGGCACGACGTAATCGGCAAGGTCGTTGTTCAACCAGCCGCCGAACCTGGCGTCGACATCGGTTTCCTCCCGAAGTGCCGACCCGATCCCCCATATCACGCCGCCGCGAACCTGGCTTTCCGCCGTCCGGGGGGAGATCACCCGACCGCAGTCGACCACGCTGACGACGCGCGGTACGCGTACCCGGCAGGTCCGCGGCTCGACGTGTACCTCGGCGAAATGGGCGATGTAGCTGAACGTGGTGAACCTGGGATATTCGGGTCCGGCAAGCGCGTAGCCATAGTTGCGGAGCCCATCGAGCACCTTGGGGTCCTGGCCCGGAGCGAGGGTCGTCACCTCGACCTCGATGTACGGCCGTTTCAAGGCTGCAAGCTGGCGATGCATATTGCCGCTCACCTGCCGTCCGGCGATCAACCCTGCGAATGCGGCCTTCATCTTCGCTGCCGCGGCATCGATGGCCGGCATCACGCTTGCGGTGCCCCAGGATCCGGCGGTCAGGTGCTGCGGAACGATCGACGTGTCGCCGATCTGAAGATCCAGCCTGTCCGGATTGATGTCGAGTTCGCGCAGCAAGGCGGCCGCGATCACGGTGCGGATGCCCTGGCCCATCTCGTGCGCGGACACGGCAAACCGCGTGGTGCCGTCGGCCGCGATTCTGAGCTTGGCGATATTTGCGGAGGTGATCGCCGGATAGGCGCCGCAGCCTATGCCGAAGCCCACGCGGGTTCCGTCGGGAAGCACCATCGAACCCGGTTCCGCGCGACGCCGGTCCCAGCCGAAGCGCCGCGCGCCTTCCGTGATGCATTCGTTGAGGAAGCGCGACGACAGGGGATTGCCGTTGATGGGATCAACGGTCGCATCATGCTCCAGGCGGAAGGCGACCGGATCCTTGCCGAGCTTGTACGCCAGTTCGTCCACGGCCCCTTCGAACGCGAAGGAGGCGGGGTGGGGGAATGGCGCGCGCATATACCCCGGGCCTTGCGTATCGATCCGGACGTTGGCCGCGGTTCCGTGATAGTCGGCGATGCCGTACATCTGCGGCTGGGATTCATGATATTCGGGCGGAAACTGGCCGAAGCGGGACTGCTGGTGTTCGGCATCATATTCCACCGCGATCATCTTGCCCGCCGGGTCGGCTCCGATCCTGATCCGGTGCCGGCTGCTCGGCCGGAACGACGCGTTGTGGAACACCTGCCCGCGCGGCATCACCAGCTTGACCGGCCGGCCGAGCAGCATGGCCGCACGTGCGACCAGCGGAGCCTGCCGCTGCGGCGTGCCTTTCTGGCCAAAGCCGCCCCCGATGTAGATCGACTTCACATCGATGATGGCGGGATCGAGCGCGAGCGCCTTGGCCACGTTCGCCTTCACGACCTGCGCACCTTGTGCAGCCTCGTAGATGGTCAGCCGCCCGCCCGCCCAGACGGCCACGGTCGAGAGCAGCTCGATCGCGTTGTGATGCTGCGCCGGGCAGTCATACTCGACGTCGACGCGTGTCGTCGCGCGCTTCATGGCGGTACTGGCGCTGCCCGCTTCGGTCGGCTCCACGGGTTCGTGTACCCGGCCAGGGCTGGTGATCGTCGACGAGAAGGCCGCGGCCGCGGCGTATTGCGCGCGGACCGCCTCAGCGCCTTCGACAGCAGCTTCGATCGATTCCGCGACCACCAGGGCGATCGGCGCGCCGCGATAGGCGATGTCGGGTAGGATCGTCGGCGTCGCCGGCGCGGCTCCCAGGCCGCGCGCGCCTGGCGGCGGCGGCGACGGCTTGCCGAAATCGGCGGCGGTCAGCACCCTTACGACCCCGGGAACGCGCAGCGCGTCAGCGGTGGCGACCTCGACGACCCGACCCTTCGCGATCGTTGCCGGCACCGCCATGGCGTAGAGCATGTTGGGAAGCTGAACATCTGCGCTGTAGGCGGTACGCCCAGTCACCTTGTCGCGCGCGTCGAAGCGCGCCCGATCGTCAAACGGAGCGGCTGGCATCAGGCGGTCCTTTCCGCGGCGATCATCAGCGCATCGGCGACGGTTCGCGCGCCCAGTTCGATTTTGAAGGCGTTGTGCCGGCCCGGGCGGGCACCGCTCAATGCGGCATGTCCCGCAGCCAGCGCGATTTCAGGAGTCAGTCTTTGCCCGGCAAGGACCTGCTCGGCGGCATCGGCGCGCCAGGGCCGCGTCGCGACGCCGCCCAGTGCGATATGGGCACGCCGCACGCGATCGCCATCCAGCTCGAGCGCCACGGCGGCCGAAGCGAGGGCGAAGGCATAGCTCTCGCGATCGCGGATCTTGTGATAGGTCGACCTCCGCCCGGCAGGTGTCTTCGGTACGATGATCGCGGTGACGATCTCGTCCGGCCGGAGCGTGAATTCGAGATGCGGCGTGGTCCCCGGAAGGCGGTAAAGCTCCGCGATGGGGAGCGTGCGCGCTCCGGCCAAGCCAAGCAATTCGACCGATGCGTCGAGCGCCGTCAGCGCGACCGGCCAGTCTCCGGGACTGACAGCCGTGCACGCTTCGCTCTGACCCAGCACCGCCTGGCCCCGGTCGATGCCGCCGACCGCCGCGCAGCCGCTGCCGGGTTCGCGCTTGTTGCAGGGATAGACCCCGACCGCCGACGGATTGCCGGTGCCGTTCCTGAAGTAGATGCAGCGCGTGCGCTGGAGAAGATTGCCGCCCACTGTCGCCATGTTGCGCAACTGCTGCGACGCGGCTTTCCACAGAGATTCCGCGAGCACCGGATAGTCGCGCAGCAGCATTGGGTCGGCGGCGACGGCGCTCATCTGCGCGAGAGATCCAAAACGCAGCACCGCGCCATCCGACTCGAGCGAACGGAGCCCCTCGATCCCGGTGACATCGATCAGATGGCGTGGCCGGGCGATATCGAGCTTCATCATGTCGTAAAGGGATGTGCCGCCCGCGATGTAGCTCGCGCCGGGCCCGGCCTTGCCGAACGCCGCGACCGCTTCGGCGACGGAGCGGGGACTGGCATAGGTGAACGGCTGCATCAGCGTGCTCCCGTTCCCTGGCGCATCTTCGGCGCGGCATCCTCGATCGCCGCGACGATCCCCACATATGCTCCGCAGCGACAGATGTTGCCGCTCATATATTCGCGTATCCGTTCCCTTGAGCCGGCATTGCCTTCTTGCACCAAGGCGACAGCGGCCATGATCTGGCCGGGCGTGCAATAGCCGCACTGGAGCGCATCGTGATCGATGAAGGCCTGCTGCATCGGATGCAGTTTCTCTCCATCCGCGAGACCTTCGATCGTGCGCACCGACCGGCCCTGCACCTTGGCCGCTAGCGTCAGGCACGAAGCGACCCGCTGTCCATCGAGGTGCACGGTGCAGGCGCCGCACTGGCCGTGGTCACACCCCTTCTTCGCGCCTGTCAGCGCCAGCCGCTCACGCAGCAGGTCCAGCAGCGACGAGCGGGGATCAATATCGCCTTCGAAGGGCTTCGCGTTTACGGTGGTGTTGAGCCGGAGCCGATGGCCGGAGACAGGGGCCGAGGCCGCGATGGCCGGCCCATCGCCGTTCTGCGCGACCGCAGGGGCCAGCGGCACGAGAGCGATCACGGCGGCGCCTCGCATGGCGTCCCGGCGGCTTACGCCGGGCTGATCCAAGCGCGCGTCCGCGTGGCCGTGAGCGTCGTCGTCGGCGTGACTCATGGGGTGGTTCTCCTGCGCCTTGTCATGGCTGTCGGCCTGGCAGTCGGGATGCTCGATCGTGCGAACGTCGTTGAGATGGTCCGGAACGTCGGATGAAACGGAGCGGGCCGACCACTTTCGTTCGAGCCGCGAAGTCCCGGTCCGTCACGGCTTCGACGTCAAGCAGTCGAATGCCGTCCTGGAACGCGGGGCCGCGTCTCCTCCACGGCGCATAAAAACCATGGCGATATCCCGACCAAATATCTCAGCCGGAGATCATAGTCGTCATCGACAGACATATCGGGATGATAATTGAGCGAAGTCGCTTGCTTTGCGCTTGCCAACCGTACGCGACTGTCATGCAATTTGGCTCCTATGGGGCAACATTGGCAGGATAAAGGCGCGGCCGGATGGACAGAATGCCGAAATATGCAGAAAACGTGCCTTTTCCTGCGGGAATGGCGGGCATGTCGACGGCAGAGGCAGCCCAGAGGCAGCGAGGTTCTGTTGGTGGGGACGATGAGCGCACCGGAGCCATGCCATTCCGCCCGAGCGTGGCGGGGTAGGGCGTGCGCGCCTGGCGCCCCAGCGGCCAGATCCGCGCCGTGCCATCCCGTTCTTCCGGCCGACCCACGCCTCGTCCTGCCCTATCGGGTGCGGCGCGGGAGCGATGGCGGGATCGGGCCGCTCTCGACGTTCAGCCAGCGCCTGACGCTGCGCTTCTTCAGGCGCCAGCGTCCCGCCGGGCCCTGACCAAGGGACGTTCGCTCCCGCCCATCCGATCGCCGGGGGTGGTCACCCGCGCAACCGAACGGATGCGCGATTGCGGTCCCGGCGTCCCACGACCGGGCGTGGGACGAACCGAGAGAGGCGGAAATCCGTTCACCCCGGATTTACGCCACCCGCTTCGCCTCGCCGCGCTTGTCCACCACCGTGTGGCGGCCGTTGACGCGCTTCTGGAATTCGGGCGCCGCGTCGATCGGATTGTAGAACTGGCGATACCAGATCCGGCATTTGTCGGTGGGGCCGTCGCCGCGGACCATCAGCGGCGAGAAGCAGGCGCGCTTGTTCGCCCAGATCTCGAAATCCTGCGCGAACGCCTCGCGGCTGGCCTGCTGATAGGCGCGGGCCATCGGCACGTCGTCCTCGGTGGCGGGGCGGCCCATGTCCACCATCAGCGCGTGCCAGACGTGGATCTTGCCATCCTCCACCGGCGTGTGGGCGATCAGCATGTGGGTGGGGAAGCTGCCGCGCATCGAGGACTGCAGGATCGCGGGCCCGGTATACCAGGTGTCGAGTTCGAGCAGGCCTTCACCCTCCTGCACCAATGTGCGGTGGCCGGCGCCGAACATCTGCCACTGCACATGATCGTCGAACTCGTTGTAGAAATATTCGATGTCGCGCGATCCGTGGATCGGCACGAAGTGGGCGAAGTCGGTCATGTTGTCGACCACCTCGATCGGATGCTGCGGCAGTTCGCCGAGATCGTCGATCGCCCAGCGCACCCAGTTGGGATTGTCCCACGCCTCGAACGGCGGCAATTCATGGTCGGGTTCGTTGCCTTCCATGTCGTGCCACATCCAGACGATGCCGGCGCGCTCGACCACCGGCCAGGTGCGGATGCGCGCCGCGGCAGGCGGCTTCTGATCCGAATAGGGGATCTGGTTGCAGCGGCCGTCGGGCCCGAAGCGCCAGCCGTGGAACGGGCAGCGGATCGATTCGCCTTCGATCCGCTCATTGTCGCGGACGATATAGCTCGTCTCGTTGCGGCCGAGATGCGCGCCCATATGCGGGCAATAGGCATCGACGAGGTGCGGCGTGCCGCTCTCGCCGCGATAGAGCACCATGTCCGTGGCGAAGAAGCGCACCGGCAGCGGATCCTTGCCCAGGGTCGCGGCATCGGCGATCATGTGCCAGCCGCGCGCGAAGGTGTTGGGCCCCAATCGGTAATCGGCGGTCTGCGCCATGTCTCGCTCTCCTCGTGGTCGGCTGTTCGTATCGGCGTCATGCGCCTCGTTTGTGGGCATCATATCATGGAAGCGCGGACTGGAAGCTGCACTCCGACTGTGCAAGGATGCACGCCATGGCGATCGAGTGGGACGATGTTCGCGTGTTCCAGAGCGCGGTGCGCGCGGGCGATTACAGCACCGCCGCGCGCAAGCTCGACATGGACCGGACGACCGTGGGGCGCCGCTTCGCGCGGCTCGAACGCGCGACCGGCCGTTCGCTGTGGGAACAGACGACGACCGGCTATCGCCCGACCGAGGCCGGCCGCGCGGTGCTGCGCGCGGCAGCCGCGATGGAGCGGGCGATGGCGCGGCTGGACCGCGATCTCGCGCCCGAGGGTGACAGGATCACCGGCCCGGTGCGCATCGCCGGCACCGCCGGCATCGCCGGGCTGCTGCTGCCGGCGATGGGGGCGTTTCTTGGCCGTCATCCGGCGGTGTCGCTGGAACTGGTCGGCGCGCGCGATGCGATCGCCGCGGTCAACCAGCGCCTTGCCGACATCGGTTTCGCGGTTTCGCGGGCCAAACCGGGCGGTCTGGAAGGCGCCAAGGTCGTCGGGTTCGCGCAGGCGCGCTATCGTCGGCGCGGCAGCGATCCGCAGCGTGCGATCGTCTGGGGGCATGCGATGATGCTCGCCAATCCGCAGCCTTGGGCGCGGCTCAATCAGGCGGTCGAAGGCCGCGCCGAGGTGGAGGTAGACGGGCTGCGCGCGATGCATGAGGCGGTCCGCGCCGGGCTCGGCAGCGCCTGGCTGTGGTCGGCGATCGGCGATCGCGATCCGGCGCTGGAACGGATGGCAGACGCTGCGCCGGGCGCGGCCGGCGCCGATCTTTGGGTCGTCCACCGCAGCGATCTCGCGATCGAACCGGCGGTGGCGGCGTTGCGCGACGCGGCGGCGGAGATCGTCGCGCGCGCCATGGAGGGAGAGGCATGATCCTATGGCCGAATGGACGCACCACCGCGCCGTCATCAACGGCATCGCGATGCATTGGGTGGAGCAGGGGCGGGGGCCGGCGATCGTGCTGGCGCATGGCTTTCCGCACATCTGGCTGAGCTGGCGGCACCAGATCGCGGCGCTCGCCGCCGCCGGCTGGCGGGTGATCGCGCCCGACCTGCGCGGCATGGGCCAGACCGAGGCGCCCGCCGACCATCGGCTTTATGACGTGCCGCACATCACCGGCGACCTCGTGGGGCTGCTCGACCATCTCGGGATCGACCAGGCGGTGTTCGCGGGTCTCGATTTCGGCGTGTTCGCGATCTACGATCTCGCCTACCTCCACCCCGAGCGCGTGCGCGCGGTGATCGGGCTCGAGAACCCCTTCTATCCCGACACGCCGGACAAGGCACCGCTTGCCGAGGCGGCGGAATGGGCGAAGGGCCATTTCGTCCACATCGATTATTTTCGGCCCGTCGGCCCTGCCGATGACGCGCTCGACGCGGCGCCGCGCGCGTTCCTGCAGAAGGTGCTTTATGCGCTGTCGGGCGACTATCATTATCTCGACGTGTGGAAGCATCCGCCCGGCACGCCCTATATCGACGCGCTGCCGGAGGCGCCGCCCTTGCCCTGGCCCTGGCTGGAGGAGTGGGAGTTCGAGTGGGCGCTGTCGGACTATAGCCGCTCGGGCTTCACCGGCGGGCTCAACTGGTACCGCGCGATGGACCTGCGCTGGGAACAGCGCGCGGCCTGGCGCCACCGGCCGAGCGGGCGGCCCTTTTTCTTCATCGGCAGCGAGAATGACGTCGACCTGGAAGCCTGGCACGGCGAGGATCCGATCGGTGCGATCCCGTGCCACTACAGCGACGTGCGGCGGGTGGAGATGCTGCCCAGGGCGGGGCATCTGATCCAGCTCGAACGGGCGGCGGATGTCAGCCGGCTGATGGTGGAGTTCGTGGCGGAACTGTGAGGCCAACGACGTGCTGAGCGAGACGTGGCCAAAACCTCTCCCGTTCGCCCCGAGCGCAGTCGAGGGGTGGTTCGAGCGCAGCCGAGAACCGAGACCCGCTCGGAGCGTGTCCCCAAAGCCGTCTTGGCTTCGCTCGACGGCCCCCTTGACTGCGCTCGGGGCGAACGGGGGAGGAGGAGCGGAAGCCCTTTATTCCGCCGCTTCGGCCGTAAACGGCAGGCACACCTCGTCGAACCCCAGCACATGCGCCACCCGGCCGAGCCCGACCCAGCACGCCACCGAATTGGCGAGATCCGCAATCTCCGCGTCGGAGAAGGCGGCGCGCGCCTTGGCCCAGAAGTCCTCGTCCTCGGCGAGCGATTTGGGCTCGGTGCCGAAGCGTTCGGCGAACTCGATGGCGAGGCGCTCGCGGTCGCTGAACAGGGGCGATGTGCGCCAGTCGAGCACGGCGGCATAATAGGCTTCGTCGGGCGCGGGGCCGTTGTCGACGACGGTGCCGCGGGTGCCGGTTCCGGAGAACATGCCGCCCAGATCGCGTGCGGCGCGGAATTGCTGGCAGATCACGCAGCCATTGAGTTCGGCGGTGCGCGCGCGGGCGCCCTCGAACTCGCGCAGCGACAATTTGGAGTGGCGATAGACGGCGTGGCTGAACGCGCCGCCCGCCGTCATGATCTCGGGCGCGAGATGCGCGGTGGCGTAGCCATAGGGATCGTGCGCCTGAGCCGACGGTACGTCGATACGCATGGGGTCTCTCCTCTCGTCAGTAGAAGGTGCGGTTCGTTGCCGCGCGGTCGAGCAACCCGGCCGCGGGCTGCCAATATTCATCGCCCTGCTCGGCGGCGAAGCGGGTGACTGTGGTGGCGACGCCGGTCAGGCCCTGCCGGTCCGCCCACCACATGGGGCCGCCGAGATGAGCCGGGAAGCCGATGCCGTGGACCAGCGCGATGTCGATCGCATCCGGCCCGGCCACGATGCCCTCGTCGATCAGCTTCGCGCCTTCGTTGACCATCGCGAGGATCAGCCGGTCGCGGATTTCGTCCTCGCCGATCGCGCGCCGGGCGACGCCGTGGCGGGCGCCATGCGCGGAGACGAGGCTCTCGATCTCGGGATCGGGCGCTGGCCTGCCATCCTCGCCATAGGCATACCAGCCCTTGCCCGCGCGGCGGCCGAGGCGGCCGGCGGCGAACAGCTGGTCGACGAAGTCGGCGCGACGTTCGCGCGGGGACAGCCGATCGGCGCGGGCGATGCGTGCGGCGCGCTGGACGTCGATGCCGGCGAGATCGCCCAGCGCGAAGGGGCCCATCGGGAAACCGAAACCGGCGATGACGCGATCGACCGCATAAGGGCTGGCGCCTTCCTCGAGCAGGAAATAGGCCTCGCGCGAGCGCTTCGCGAGCAACCGGTTGACGACGAACCCGTCGCACACGCCGCTCAGGATCGCGATCTTGCCGATCCGCCGCGCGAAGCCCATCAAGGTCGCGACGACATCCGGCGCGGTCGCCGCGCCGGCCACGACCTCCACCAGCCGCATCACCTGGGCCGGGTTGAAGAAGTGCAGCCCGGCGACGTCGGCGGCTCGGCCGGAGGCGGCCGCAAGTGCATCGATATCGAGGTAGGAGGTGTTGCTCGCGAGGATCGCGCCGGGTTTGGCGATGCCGCCGAGCGCCGCGAACAGCGCGGTCTTGTCGACCATCGCCTCGCCGATCGATTCGATCACCAGATCGGCGTCGGCGAGCGCGGCGAGATCGCTCGACCAGCGGACCAGCGCCGCGGCCCGCGTATTGCCAGGCTTTGCCCACGCCTTCTCGACCGCGGCCTGCGCCCTGGCCAATGAGGCATCGCCGCGCGCGACCGCGATGGTTTCCACGCCGGCCGCCGCCAGCGCCTGAACGATGCCGCGCCCCATCGTGCCGAGCCCGACGACGCCGACCGTGGCGATCGTCCGCGTTGGCGCGTCCGCGGCATCGCGGCGCACCCGGCGTTCGGCGAGGAACAGGTGGCGTAGCGCGCGCGATTCCTCGGATCGCAACGCGGCGATCGCGACGGCCTTCTCATTGGCCAGCGCTTCGTCGAACGGATGGTCGAGCCCGAAGCGGATCGCGTCGAGCGCAAGCAGCGGCGCGCGACGGCCGCGCGCCTTCTTTGCGACCTTGGGTGCCGCCGCCTCGACCAGCGCATGGCCATCCGCCGGCATCGGCAGTTCGCGGGTACGGCGCGGCGGTTGGCCGGCCAGAGTACGGGCGTGGGCGATGGCCGCTTCGCGCAATGGCCCTTCGGCGATCGCGTCGATCAGCCCGACCGACAGCGCGGTGGCGGCGTCGATCTCGCGCCCGTCCACAGCAAGGTCGATGGTGATGCCGATACCGGCGAGGCGCGGCAGGCGCTGGGTGCCGCCGGCACCGGGGATCAGCCCCAGCTTCACCTCGGGCAGGCCGAAGCGCGCATCCGCGCCGGCGATGCGGCCATGGCAGGCGAGTGCGAGTTCCAGCCCGCCGCCCAGCGCCGGCCCGTGGATCGCGGCGAGGATCGGCTTGTCGAGCGCTTCGATACGGTCGATCAGATCGGGCAGGGGCGGCGCATCGGGGACGGCATCCATCGCCTTGATGTCGGCGCCGGCGATGAAGCCCTTGCCGCCGCACAGGATCACAGCCGCACGGCTCGCCGCATCGGCTTCGAACGCGTCGAGCGCCGCCGCGAGCCCCGCGCAGACCGCATCGGTGGCCGCGTTGACCGGCGGCTCGTCGATGCGGATCACCGCGACGTCGCCGTCGCGGACCATCGTCACTGCCTCTCCCATGAGGGCTGTCTACGCTACGTCATGCGTCATTGTCTATCATCATGACTGCGTATAGCGTGAATCTCTAATCATAAATGATGAGAAATGCGAGATGGATGCGGGCATATCAGAGCGCATGATTGATATCGGCGATGGTCTGCGCCTGCGTGCGGTGGAGGCTGGCGCGGGGCCGCTGGTGCTGATGATTCATGGCTTTCCGGGGCTGGCCTATTCATGGCGGCACCAGATGCAGCCGATCGCCGAGGCGGGCTGGCGCGCGGTGGCGATCGACTGCCTCGGCTATGGCGGCAGCGACCGGCCGCTCGATCCCGCACTCTATGCGGCGGACCGGATGCAGGCTTGGCTGCTCGCGCTGCTCGATCATTATGGCGCCGAACGGGCAGTGATCGTCGGGCAGGATTTCGGCGCGCAATATGCCTGGAACCTTGCGGTACGCGCGCCCGAACGGGTGCGCGGCCTCGTCACGACCATCCCCTATGACTATGATCTTGCCGGCCGCGCGCTGCTGGGCGGCGCCGAGCGGCGGCCGCGCGATGCGCCGCCCGAACCGGCGATGGCGTCACCCGACCGCCGCCCCACCGAACGCTATGCGGCGATGGCGGCGGAGCATTTCGTCCATTTCCATTACTTCCAGACGGTCGGGCCCGCCGACCGCGAACTGGGCGGCGCGCTGGCGGATTATCTGCGCCGCAGCTTTCATGCACTCAGCGCCGACGGCGATCTCTGGGCCTGGAAAGGCCTGCCGTCGGAGGGCGCCGGCTATCTGGACGCCTTGCCCGCCGCGCCCCCGCTGCCATGGCCCTGGCTGAGCGAGGGCGAATTCGCCCGCTTCGTCGCCGGCTATGACCATCCCGACCCGATGCGGCGGATGATCGGCGGGCTCAATTCCTACCGCACCGCCGACGCCAATTGGGAACTCGGCCGTGCCTGGGCGGACCATGACGTGACCGTGCCGACGCTGTTCCTCTATGGCAGCGCCGATCCCTCCTTCGGCTTCTTCCCCGATTGGGAGGTGCGGATGCGCGCGCGGGTGCCGGGGCTGACCGGCATCGTCACGATCGAGGGTGCCGGCCATCTCGTCCAACAGGAAAAGCCCGAGGCGTTCAACGCGGCGCTGCTCGATTTCCTCGGCCGCCTGCGATGAGCCTGCCCCGCCTCCCCCGCCTGCCACGCCTGGCCGGGCATCTCGGCGTCCGCGCGCCGGACGCGCCGCTGCTGCGCGGCATCGCCGGCGCCACCGATCCGCTCGCGCAGATCGCGCTGTTCGCCACGCTGGGGTTCGCGGGCGTTGCCGACAATTATCTGGCGCTGCGCGCGCCCGAGTTGCAGGCGCGGATCGGCGCGGCGGTTGCCGACCATGGCCTCGAGATGGGCGGATTCGTCCATGATCCGCTGCGCTGGGATGCGCCGGCATGGATCGACGGCAGCGCGCTCGACGCACTGGACGCGACGCTCGCGGCGGCGGCGCGCACCGGCAGCCGGGCGGTCACCTGCGTGACGGGGCGGCTGCCGGCGATGGATCTGGCGGTGCAATATCAGGCGATGGCCGGAAATCTTGCGCGCGCCGCCGATCGGGCAGGGCGCGTGGGCGTGACCCTGTGCGTCGAGGCGACCCATCCGGCCTTCGCGCCGGGCCTGCTGATCGAGCGGCTGTGCCAAGCGCTCACCGTCGTGCGCGCCGCGAACCATCCGTTCGTGCGGATCGATCTCGACCTCGGCCATGTCGCGCTGCACGGCGACGATCCGGTCGCCGCGATCGCGGCGGCCGGTGCGCTGATCGGCATGGTGCAGATCGCCGACGTGCCCGGCCGGGTCGAACCCGGCGCGGGTATGCTGGACTGGCCCGCGATCTTCGCCGGGCTGGCGGAGGCGGGCTTCACCGGCCTTGCCGAACTCGAACTGGAACCGGCGGCACCGGGCGCGGCGGGCGAGCGCGCGATGCTTGCGCGGCTCACTCGCCTCGGGCTGCTTCAGAAGGAAAAGCCGACGTCGATCCCATAGGTCGCGGGATCGCCATAGGAGATCGCCTGGTTCTGATAGCCAGCGATGATCGAGCCGGAGCCGATCACGAAGCCCGGATAGCGCTTGTCGAAGACGTTCTTGCCCCACAGCGCGATCGAGATGTTGCGGCCGCCGCCGCGATCGATCGTGTAGCTCAGCCGTGCGTCGACGATATCGTAGCTCTCATTGACCGGCGCGTCGCGGCCGGCCGGCACGCTCGGGCCATCGCCGGCGGTGGTGAACACCTTGTCCTTCCAGGTGTAATCGACGTGCGCGGCGAGTTCGCCGTCGCCGATCGATGCGATCACCCAGTCGCCGGCAAGGCGGACGCTATGCCTGGGGGTGAAGGGCAGTACGAAATAGCCGGTGATGTCGTCACCCACATCGACCGGCGAGGCCGGGTTGATCGCGGGATCGAAGATCGAGCCCGCGGGCGCCGCGACGTTGCGAATCTTGGACGTGGTGTAGGCGTGGCTCGCCTGCAACGTCAGCCCCTCGACAGGAATGATCGTGATGTCCGTCTCGATGCCCTTCACCGTCGCGCGGCCGACATTGAACGTGTCGGAGAGCGAAGCATCGGCGGCGTCGGCGGAGATGTCGAGCTGCAGATCCTTGTACTTGGCGAGGAACGCCGCGACGTTCAGGCGCACGCGGCGATCGAACAGGTCTGACTTGAAGCCCGCCTCATAGCTGGTCACCGATTCCGGCCCGAAGGTGCGGGTGAAGGTGGGGGAGGCCTCGTTGGAGCCGCCCGCCTTGTAGCCGGTGACGAGCTTGGCATAGAGCGAGGTGGTCTGTGAGGGGCGGTAGGCGACCGTCACCGCGGGGTTGAACTTGTTGTTCTTCACCCGCGTTGCGCCGACCACCGATCCCAGCGGTACGACGATGCCGTCGCCGTTGAAGCCGCGGAACACCAGCGGCGAGGTTTCGCCGATGAACAGGTTGGACGTGCGGATGCGATCCGCGGTGCGCTTGTCGCTGGTATAGCGACCGCCGACGGTGATATCGAACTTGCCGTCCGCGAACAGCGGCGTCCACGTCACCTGGCCGAATGCCGCCTTGGAGATCGACTTGGCGTTGGTGTCGCGATCGACCATCACCAGTTGGCCGGCGACGCCGGTGCCGATGTCGGCGGCGAGGATATGGTTGGCGGTCTCGCGGAAATAATAGAGGCCGAAGACATATTTGAACTGGTCGGCGAAGCTGCCGACCGCCTGCAATTCCTGCGTATAGGTCTTGGACGAGATCCGGTCATACGCCCAGAAGGGCGCGAGGAAGGATTCGACATAATCCTGATAGGTATCGACCTTGATGTGCCGATACCCGCTGAGCGAACGGAAGGTCAGCGTGTCGCTGGCGCGCCATTCGGCGATCAGCGTCTGCCCGTCCGACTTCACGTGGCTGTAGGGCAGGTAGACCGGGCGGTAGCTGTTTTCCGGGTCCGGATTGTAGCCGGGGAAGAGGAAGGGCGCGAACGCGTTCTCGGTGACGTAGCGGACCGGTGTCGTCCGCTGGTCGCTATAGTCGCCGGCATAGTCCAGGGTGATGTCCGGCGTCGGTTCCCAGCGCACCGCACCGCGCACCGCATATTTGCGATCCGACTGGAAATCATTGGCATCGGGCGTGCTACCGGTTTCGCGGGCATTGCCGGCCCAGCCGTCGCGGTCGGAGAACAGGCCGGTCAGCTTGACCTTAAGCCCCGCGAATTCGGGCAGGTCGAGGTTCACCAGTGCACGCTTGTAGTCAAAATTGCCGACCGAGAGCAGGCCATGGATGCCGAACTCGCCGCTCGGCTTCTTGCTGATGATGTTGACCGCGCCGCCGGTGGTGTTGCGCCCGTAGAGCGTGCCCTGCGGACCGCGCAGCACCTCGACGCGCTCGACATCGGCAAGGTCGAAGGTCGAAGCCTGCGGGCGCGACTGGTAGATGCCGTCGACATAGAGACCGACGCCGCCATCCTTGGTGATGATGTTGGGATCGCCGATGCCCTGGCCGCGCATGAACAGCACCAGCGTGGTCGAGGAACTGGGATAGGGTGCGAAATAGAGGCTGGGCGCCGCCTGCACGACGCCGCGCAGATCGTTGATGCCGGAGGCCTGCAGGCTGGCCGACGTCATCGCGGTGATCGCGATCGGGGTGCGCTGCAGGTTTTCCGAGCGCCGCTCGGCGGTCACGATGATGTCTTCGAGCCCGGAACCGGGCGGCGCCGCATCTTCGGGTGATGCTTCGGGTTGCGCTTGAGCCGGGGCCGGTTCGGGCGTGGTCTGGGCCCATCCCTGACCGGCCATGGCGAAGGCGAGCGCTGCCGTCGACACGCAGAGCGCGCGCATGGATTTCATAGATCCTCTCCCTTTTGCGGGTTGATTATGGCTTTTGCCATTCCATGCGCGATACGATCGCAAAGATCAATGCTTTGCGTAGCAATTATACCGCTATCAATACGCACTGAGGCAAATATGCCACGAAATATTGTGCAATGCGGGATGGCGAGGGGCAGTGTCGCTCGGTTGCCCGGAGGCAGGACACGCGTTCGCGCTTCGGGTCGTCGGTCTCGATCGGGCGACGTCGGGGACGACTCCGTATGCGCAATCTCGGTCGCTTGCCGGTCTTCCGCAATACCGAAATACAGGGACCGTGTCGGGCCCGCCGATGAGCGGGGTCTATTGCCTCACCCGAGTGCGAAGTGCGGTTCCGCGCGGTCCCTGATCATCCTGTGGCGCTGCTCCAGCATCGGGTCGAGCGCCTCGGGTTGCGGTACGATCCAATATTCGCCGCGGCCGATCGCGTCGAACACCGCTTCGGCGAAGGGCTGCGGATCCATGCCATGCTGACCGATCATGCCGCGCAGCGTATCGACGAAGCTTTGCGTCGCCGGATGGATCTCGCCGCCGAACGGATCGTCGAAGATCGCCGAGCGGACCGGGCCGGGGGCGAGCAGGCTGACCGCGATCGGCGCCTCCAGCATGTCGAGTTCGCCCTTCAGCGCCTCGGTCAGCGCGACCACCGCGAATTTGGTCGCGCTGTAGGGCGCCATCAGTGGGCTCGGGCCGAAGCCGCCGACCGAGGCGGTGTTGACGATGCGCGCCGGTGCGCCCTTGGCAAGCATGCGCGGCACGAAGGCGCGGATGCCGTTGAGCACGCCACCGACATTGACCGCGATGGAGGCGTCCCATCGTGCCGGTGCGATCTCCCAGCTCAGCCCCGTCGCCATGATGCCGGCGTTGTTGAACAGCAGGTCGACGGTGCCGAACCGGTCGAACGCGACCTCCGCCAGCCGCTCCACCGCCGACGCATCGGTGACGTCGGTGGGCACCGCCAGCGCGTCGGGGAGCGCATCGGCGGCCGTCTCAAGCGCGGCCGCGTCGCGATCGGCGAGCACCAGGCGGATGCCGCGTTTCGCGGCTTCCTGCGCCAGCCCGAGGCCGATGCCGCTGGCGGCACCGGTGATGACGGCGCTCTTGCCTTCGAAGCCCATCGTCCCGCCTCTCAATAGCTCAGCTTGAATTCGACGAAGAAGCGGCGCGGCTCGCTGTAGAATTTTCCGCCGAATCCGAGCGACCCGAAATCGATGCCGTAGAGCACCTGGTCCTCGTTGAGCAGATTCTCGCCGAGCACCGCGATTTCAGCCTTGGCGCGGCCGCCGATCGGGATGTCGCTGAGCGCGATGCGCGCATCGACGGTGTTGGTTGCGGGCGAATCCACATCCTGCTGGAACGGGTTCACCTCGTCATTCGGGTAAAAATAGACGTGGCTGCGATAGGAATAGGAGGCGCGCGCCGAGAGACTGCCGACATCCATCGGCGGAAACACATATTCGACGGCGACGTTCGAATTGAACTTGGCGACGTTGGGGAAGCGCGCGGTATCGGCGACGTCGGTGATCTCGTTGGTGTTGGGATTGCGGAACAGGAAGCTCTTGTAGTTCGGATCGGTGTAGCCCAGCGAACCCGACAGCGTCAGCCCGCGCGTCGGCACCGCGGTGACCTCCAGCTCGACGCCCTTGAAGTCGGCGCTGCCGGCATTGACCAGCAGGGTCGATGCGCCGCCGGTGCCCGCGGCGAACTGCGGCACCTGGAGATCGTCATATTTGCTGTAGAAGAATGCCGCGTTGATGCGCAGGTGGCGGTCGAACAGGTCCAGCTTGGTGCCTGCCTCATAGGAGGTCAGCTTCTCCGGATCGAACGTGTTCAGCGTATCCGCGCGCGGATTGAAGCCGCCGGACTTGTAGCCGGTCGAAACCTTCGCATAGACCAGCGCGGTCGGGGTGACCTGATAGCTGACCGAGCCGAGGAACGACGTGTTGGTGTATTTCACATTGCCGCGCGGCGGACCGACCACCGAGGAAACACCATTTGAGGTGTTCTGCAGGAAGATGCTTTTCTTGTCCTCGGTATAGCGGATGCCGCCGGTCAGTTCGAAGCGCTCGTCCAGCGCCTGTGGCTTCCAACTCACCTGACCGAACGCCGCGTAGGATTTGGAGACCTGCGAATAGGCGGCGACCGGGTTGAGGTTGAGGCCGATTAGGTCGACGCCCTGCGCGACCAGCGCATCCTGCACCGCAGTCGGGAAACCGAGGAAGGGCAGTGCGAAAGGCGAAAGCACCAGCGTGAGCGACTGGTTGTTGCGTTCCGACACGCGCTCGCGGAAATAATAGGCGCCGAGCACATAGTTGAAGTCGCCGACCTTGCCGAGCGCTTGCACCTCCTGCGAAAACTGCTTCTGCCGCTGCGGGCTGTTAAAGCCGTTGTAGGGCGTAACCGAGCCGACCGAGGTGAGCGTCGGCGAGGCGAAATCCAGCACCAGTCCCTGGAGATCGCCCTGGCCGCTGAGCCCCAGCACATTTTCCAGCAGCAGCTTGCGATAGCCGGTGATCGACTTCAGCGTGAGCGCATCCGAGAAGTCGTAGGAGAGGGTCAGGTTCTGGCCCTGGCTGCGCGTGTGCGAGATGTAGGTGTCGCCTGGTCCGCCGGGTTGCTGGAGCCCCGAAAAGAGCCGCGTGTCGGGGCCGACGAACTGCAGCGCGGGCCCGCCATAATTGGGCGAGCGGCTGTAATAGGTGCGGGCGTCGGCGCTGAGCGCGACGGTCTGGAAAAAGCCCGGCGCGCCGGTGCGATCGTCGAAATCGAAGCCGTAGCTGAGCTGGAAGTCGCCCCAGTCGCCACGGATGCCGACCGCGAACGCATCGACGTTGAGCGAGCCCGGATCCTGGCTGTCCGGGGTCAGCGCATTGTCGAAATAGCCGTCGCGCTGGCGGTGGAGATAGCTGCCCGAAACCGAGATGCCGCTGTCACCCCATTCGCCGGAGTCGACCCGCAGGCGGCCATACCAGTTGTCGCGCGTGCCGTAGCCGCCCTTCACGAGGAAGCCGAACGCGTCCGCCGGCTTGCGCGAGACGAGCTGGATCGCGCCGCCGGTGGTGTTGCGGCCGAACAGGGTGCCCTGCGGGCCGCGCAGCACCTCGATCCGTTCGAGATCGACGAGGTCGAAGATCGAACCGGCCGAGCGCGCGACATAGACGCCGTCGAGATAGATGCCGACCGCGGTGTCGAGTCCCAGCGACGGATCGGTCTGGCCGATGCCGCGGATGTTGATCGATGTGGCGGAGAGCGACGAGGATTGCTGGCTGATCACGAGGTTGGGCGCGATCTGCGCAACCTTCTCGACCGACTGGACGTTGATCTTCTCCAGCGCCACGCTGTCGAGCGCGGTGATCGAGATCGGCGTCTTCTGCAGCGATTCCGATTGGCGGCGCGCGGTGACGACGATATCCTGAATGCCCTGGTCGGAGAGCGGCGCGGCCTCCGGCGCGGGGTCGGCCGCCGCGGTCTGGGCATGGGCACTGCTCGCCCCCACGGCGAGCGCAATGACGGCGGCATGCGCCGCCAGGCGGGTCTTGTTGTGCGACATCGATCCTCCCCTTGCTGGTCGTTCCCGCTTTGCGCGGGTGATTATGCTGTTCTCGGCAACGCATAGCGCCGGAAGAACGGCTTAGTCAACGATAACGCGTAGAAAAAATTGGCATTGTGATACGCAAGATGGCATATATTGCGCCGCAATGCGGTTTTCCCGTTGACGCTGGAACCTGATTTTTGCGTAGCGTATCGCTCGGGTGGTCTACGCAATATGCTGGTGATCAACCGCCGAGCCGACTCGGCCACGGCCAGAACCACCCGCGGCAGACGGGATGAAGGAGCAGAGGATGGGACGGGCGCGTACCGACGCCGAACTGCGCACCGATCGAACGCGCATCCACGTCTACACCTATCGCTATGATACGCCGTCGCGAGACACAGGCCGGCCACGGCAGGATGTGATCGCGCTGTGCGCCAACCTGCCGCGCGGCGCCGCCGGTATCTATCGGGGCGCGGACGGACGCAGCGCGATCCTTCCGCTGGGCGGCATGATGGTGGTGCCCGCGGGGATGGCGATCAGCGCGACCGGGGCGGGGGGCGACCGGCGATTGTCGGTCTGCTCCACCGCCGCGGGACTGCTGCCGCGGGACTTCGACCGCGGCGATCCGCGGCTGCTGGCACGGTGCAGCGATGTGCGGGACGTACGCGTGCGCGCCGGGCTGGAGCGGATGGCGGCGGAGGCGCTTGCGCCGGGTTTCGCGTCCGACCTGCTGGTCGATGCGCTGGCGGCGGCGATGACGATCGATCTCGCGCGCTATTTCCTGCGCATCGCCCCGCGCGCTCAGGACGACCGTGGGCGGCTGGCGTCCTGGCAGCTCAGGCGCGTCGAAGAATATGTAGCATCGACGGGCGGGCGGCGCCTGCGCATCGCCGACCTCGCCGCAACGATCGACATCGGCCCCAGCCACTTCGCGCGCATCTTCCGCAACACCACCGGCCGATCGGTGCACCGCTGGATCGAGGAGGTGCGGCTGATCCGCGCCGAGGCCTTGCTACGCGATACGGGAGTGCCGCTGAAGCAGGTCGCCGCCGATCTCGGCTTCAGCACCCCGAGCAGCTTCAGCCTGGCTTTCCGCCGCGCCACCGGCACGACCCCCGGGCGCTTCCGCAGCGAGGGCCGCGCCGGCTGAGGCCGGACGGATCGGAACAGGCGCGCGCGGATCGGAACATCCGCCGCGCTTCCATGTCGGCGCCTTCCCCATAGGATGCCGACGATCGGGACGACCGGCACCAACGCCGGCGAACGAGAGGGAGAGGAACGGGATGGATCGCGTGGTGCGGATCGGCGGCGGATCGGCCTATTTCGCCGACAGCGCGCTCGGCGTGCCGCAACTGCTTGCCGCGGGCGGGCTCGACTATCTGATCTTCGACTATCTGGCGGAGGCGAGCATGGGCATGTTCGGCCGCGCGCGCCGGTCGCCGACGCCGACCTGCTATCCGCCCGATTTCCTCAACGTCCATGTCGGGCCGTATCTGCATCAGATCGCGGACCAGAAGATCCGCATCGTCGCCAATGCCGGCGCGCTCGATCCGATCGGGCTCGCCCGCGCGGTGGAGGCGCGGATCGCCGCCGAGGGGCTCTCGCTCACGGTCGCCGCGGTATCCGGCGACGATCTGATCGATCGCGTGCGTGACCTGCGCGCGGCGCGCCACCGCGACATGTTCACCGGCGCCAGCTTTCCCGACGATGTGCTGACCTGCAACGCCTATCTCGGTGCCTTCCCGATCGCCGAGGCGCTGGCGGCGGGGGCGGACATCGTCATCACCGGCCGCGTCGTCGATTCCGCGATCGTGCTGGGGCCGCTGATCCACGAATTCGGCTGGGGCCGCGACGATCATGATCTGCTGGCGGCCGGCACGCTCGCCGGCCACCTTCTCGAATGCAGCACGCAGGTGACCGGCGGTACCTTCACCGACTGGGAGGCGGTCGAGGATTGGGAGGGTATCGGCTTTCCGATCGGCGAGGTGCGTGCCGATGGCAGCGTCGTCATCACCAAGCCGGCGGGGACGGGCGGGCTGGTCTCGGTCGGCACCGTCGCCGAACAATTGCTCTACGAGGTCAGCGACCCGGCGGACTATATCGTCGCCGACGTTTCCTGCGATTTCAGCGACGTGCGGCTGGTGCCGGATGGGGCGGACCGCGTCCGTGTCTCGGGCGCGAAGGGGCGCCCGCCGACCCCCTTCCTCAAGGCCAGCGTCACCTATGACAAGGGCTGGCGCACGGTCGGGCTGACGCCGATCGTCGGCGAGCAGGCGGGCGCGAAGGCGCGGCGGCAGGGGGCGGCGCTGCTGGCGCGGGCGCGCAGCCTGCTGCGCGGCGCCAACCTGCCCGATTTCACCGCGACCTCGGTGGTGGTGATCGGCGAGGAGGCGAGCTTCGGCGCACATGCGCGGGTGCGGGACGCGCGCGAAGTCATCCTGAAGATCACTGCCGATCATCCGATGGTCGAAGGCGCGGGGCTGTTCGCGCGCGAGCAGGCCTCGGGCATCTCGACCATGTCGGTCGGCACCGGCGTCAACCTCGCGACCAACGTCCAGCCGCTGACCGGCATCTTCGCCTTCCTCATCCCGCGCGGCGCGGTGGACGCGCGGGTGACGATGGGCGATCGCAGCTGGAGCGTGGCGGCAGGCGAGGGCACCGAGACGGACCCCGCGCAGCCGGCGGTGGACAGCGCCGCGCCGGACGGCACCGACCTGATCGCGGTCGACCTCATCCGCCTCGCCTGGGGCCGCAGCGGCGACAAGGGCGACCTGTTCAACGTCGCGATCATCGCGCGCGAACCCAGCTGGCTGCCATGGATCGCGGCGGCGATGGGCGCCGCTCAGGTGGGGGACTGGTATCGTCACCTGACGCCGGAGGGGCAGCCGCCGAAGGTGGATCGCTATGCGGTGCCCGGCATCTCGGCGCTCAACTTCGTCGTGCGCGATGCCCTTGGCGGGGGCATCCTCGCCGGCGCAGGGCTGGATCCCGCCGCCAAGGGCATGGCGCAACTCATCATGCGCTTCCCCATCCCCGTCCCGCGGCAGATCGCCGCCACAGTTCAGCCGGAGGTTCTGGCATGACCGACTACAGCTATCTCATGAAGGGCATCGTGCCGCTGTCGACCGACAGCAGCACGCTGATCAGCTCCTCCAAATATCTCAATGACGCGCGGCTGCGCGACTGGGTGGCGACGCACATGCTGCGGCGCAACGGCGCCGACGTGCCGACGCCTTCGGATTCGATCCAGCTCGTGCTGCTGCTCCGCCAGATCCAGGACATCGGGCATATCAACACCCTGATCGCGGAGGAGCGCGAGACCAACCCGGCGCTCGATGCATGGTTCGACGAGCAATATGTCTCCAGCTTCGACCGCGACGATCTCGCGCACTATGACCCAGGCACCGTCGGCCACATCTTCTACCGCCAGCTGGTCGATAATGACCTGCAGGTCGATATCGTCCCGCCGTTCAAGCCCAGGAACGACTATGAATACTTCAACCTGCGCGCCGGCCAGCAGCATGATCTGGAACATATATTGGGCGGCGGCGGGTTCGATTTCATCGGCGAGGTCGTGCCCTATTACATGCGCCTCACCAACCTGTTCGTGCACCTGAGCCCCGAGCTTGCCGGCGAACTCTCGGCCTTCTCGATCCTCGGCTCCACCCGCATCCTCACCCGCGCGGTGCTCCATTATCCGCAGACCTGGCTGACGGTGCTCGACGCGGTCGAACGCGGGGCGGCGGTCGGCCGCCAGTCCGACCCGCTTTTCTTCATGCGTTATGAGGAGGTGCTCGCGATGACGCCCGACGAGGCGCGCGTCCATCTCGGCATTCGCGGCGTGCGCATCGCCGACACCGCGGAGGCATCCGCCGCGTGGGCATGACGATCACGTATGAGGCGAGCGACGGCGTCGCGCTGGTCGCCGATGCCGCCGGGCCGGAGGGTGGCATGCCGGTGCTGATACTGCACGGCGGCGGCCAGACCCGCGGCGCATGGCGCAATGCCGTCGCGGCGCTGGGCGCACGCGGCTATCGCGCGGTCGCGCTCGACCAGCGCGGGCATGGCGACAGCGGCTGGTCCAGCGATGGCGGCTATACGCTCGATCGCTTCGCCGACGATCTGCGCGGCGTGATCGCCGGCTTCGCGACGCCGCCGGTGCTGGTCGGCGCGTCGCTCGGCGGGCTCGCATCCCTGCTCGCGGTCGGCGAGGCGCCGTGTGCACCCGCCTCGGCGATCGTGCTCGTCGATATCGTGCCGTGGATGGAGAAACGGGGTGGGGAGCAGGTGGTCGGCTTCATGCGGGGTACGCTCGGCGGGTTCGATACGCTCGATCAGGCGGCCGACGCGATCGCCGACTATCTGCCGCACCGGCCAAGACCCGAAAGGCTCGACGGTCTGTCCCGCAACCTGCGCCACCGCCATGACGGCCGCTGGTACTGGCATTGGGATCCCAATTTCGTCCGGCCGCAGGACGGGTGGGATATGGAGGCGATCAACCAGCGCCTGTCCGCCGCGGCGCGCGCGGTCGCGCAGCCGCTGCTGCTGGTTCACGGTACCGCGAGCGAAATCGTCTCGGCGGAAGGCGCGGCGCGGTTCCGCACGCTGCTTCCCGACGCCGAGGTCGTGCCGATCGCCGGCGCCCACCACATGGTCGCGGGCGATGACAATGATGCCTTTCTGGGCGCGTTGACGGCTTTCCTCGATCGCCTCGCGGTGAAGGCGGCATGAGCAGCTTCGTCGTCCCCTCGCGCGAGGAATCGATGCGGCGGCTGATGCGCGGCTATCAGCGCGTCGCCGGCTTCGCGCGCGACATGGCCTATACCACCGCCGATCGGCTGGAGGAGCGCGCAGGCGACGCCGCCGACACGCCGTTCATCCTGTTCGAAGATCAGGCGATCAGCTTCGCCGAGATGAACGCGCGCGCCAACCGCGTCGCCCATGCCGCGCGCGCGGCCGGGCTCGCGAAAGGCGATGTCGTCGCGCTGCTGATGCTCAACCGGCCCGAATTCGTGATGATCTGGCTGGGTCTCGCCAAGGCGGGGATCGTCACCACCCTGCTCAACACCAGCGCCACCGGGGCGGTGCTGGGGCATGCGCTGCGCCAGGTCGAGGCGACGGCGCTGATCGTCGGATCGGAGCTGGCCGCGACCGTCGATGGCGTCGATCCCGCCGCGCTGCCGGGGCTGGTCTTCGAGCAGTCCGAAACCGGCGCCGATCGCAGCGACCATGGCTGGCGCGATCTCGACGCGGCGATGGCCACCGCATTCTCGGAGAATCCGCCGCGCGCGTGGCGGCGCGGCGTGGTGATGGCGGATCCGCTCTATCTCATCTTCACCTCGGGCACGACCGGGCTGCCGAAGGCGGCGCGGATGAGCCACATGCGCTTTCTCAACGCCGGCGAGATGATGGCCGGGCTGATGCAGTTCGGGGCTGCCGACGTCCATTATTGCGTGCTGCCGCTCTATCACGGCGCGGGCGGCATGGTCGTGCCTTCGGTCGCGCTGGCAGCCGGGCGGCCGTTCGTGCTGCGCCGCAAGTTCAGCCGCTCGGGCTTCTGGGCGGATGTCCGCCGCCACGGCATCACTGCGGTCTATTATATCGGCGAGGTCGTCCGCTACCTGATGGCGACGCCGCCATCGCCCGACGACCGCGACCACAGCCTGCGGGTGATGAGCGGCGCTGGCCTGAAACCCGATGTGTGGGCCGCTTTCAGCGAGCGCTTCGGCGTTTCCAACATCATCGAGGGGCTGGGATCGACCGAGGCCAATTACGGCATCACCAATGTCGACAACCGGCCCGGATCGGTCGGGCGGCTGCCCTATCCGCAAGCGACCAACATCCGCGTGCTGAAATGGGATGTGGGGCAGGGCGATCATGTCCGCGCCGCCGATGGCAGCGTCGTCGAGGCCGGGCCGCACGAGGTGGGCGAACTGGTGGCGGAGGTGCTCGACGGCACCGGCGTCGCCGGCTTCTTCGAAGGCTATACCTCGGCGGAGGCGACCGAGGCCAAGCTGATCCGCGACCTGTTCAAGCCGGGCGACCGCTGGTTCCGCTCGGGCGATCTCGTGCGCTTCGACGAGGATGATTATTTCTTCTTCGTCGACCGCGCCGGCGACACGTTCCGCTGGAAGAGCGAGAATGTCTCGACGCAGGAAGTCGAGACCGTGCTTTCGGGCTTCGCCGGGCCGTCGGTGATCAACGTCTATGGCGTCGCGGTTCCGGGGGCGGAGGGACGCGCGGGCATGGCGGCGCTCACCTACGACGGGGGCGGCAGCTTCGACGGTGCCGCCTTCCACGCCTTTGCGACCGCGCACCTGGCGCCCTACGCGGTGCCGCTGTTCGTGCGGCTGACGGCGAGCGCGGACATGACCACGACCTTCAAGCTGCGGAAGATCGAACTGCAGCGGGAGGGGTATGATCCGGCGCGGTGTGGCGGGGATCCGCTGTTCGTCGCCGACCCGCAGGCAGGCGCCTATGTGCCGCTGGATGAGATGGTGCTGGCGCGGCTCGGCATAGCGCCGTTCGCGGGGCCACGCTCATGAGCCCCGCCCCTTCAGGGGAGGGGGCGGGGTGGGGCCCGTCCGTCCAGCACATATCCGCCGGCTTTAGCTCTCCCTCATTCCCCCCACCACCCCCACCACCCCACCCTCGTCCCTGGAGGGGCGGGGCTAGGAGCGCCCCATGCACGTCGATTTCACCCCCGCGCAAAAAGCGCTTCGCGCCGAGTTCCGCGCCTATCTCGACGGGATCATGACCCCCGAGGTCCGCGCCGACACGCTCAACGCCGAGTCCGGCGAAACCTATCGCGCGGTGATCCGCCGGATGGGCCGGGACGGCTGGCTCACGCCCGGCTGGCCCACCGACTATGGCGGGCGCGGGCTCGATCCGCTGACCCAGAAGATCCTGCTCGAGGAACTGGTGCTCGCCGATGCGCCGTTCCCCTTCGTCACCGTCAACACCGTCGGCCCCGCGCTGATGCGGCTCGGTACCGAGAAGCAGAAACGGGACATATTGCCGCGCATCGCGACCGGCGAACTGATCTTCGCGATCGGCTATTCGGAGCCGGGCGCGGGGACCGACCTTGCCAGCCTGCGGACCCGGGCGGTGCGCGATGGCGACGATTATGTCGTCAACGGCCAGAAGATCTTCACCAGCGGCGCCGAGGGTGCCGACTATATCTTCCTCGCCACCCGCACCGATCCCGACGCACCGCCGCACAAGGGCATCACCATCTTGATGATGGACACGCGGCTGCCCGGCTTCTCGGTCTCGCCGATCTGGACGGTGGGTGGGTTCCGCACCAACGTCACCTATTACGAGGATGTCCGCGTGCCCGCGGACATGGTGATCGGTGCGGTCGATGGCGGCTGGCGGCTGATCGCCGAGCAGCTCAATCATGAGCGCATCGGCCTCGCCGCGCTGACCTATGCCGGCAATGGCTGCTTCGACGAGGTGGTGGAATGGGCGCGAGAAACGCGCTCGGGTGCCGGCCGGTTGGTCGATGTGCCCTGGGTGCAGTCGGCACTCGGCGAAGCCTATGCGCTGCTGCGCGCGATCGGGGTGATGGGCAACCGGGTGGCGGCGGAGGTCGCGCAGGGCTCGACCCGCGCCGACCTCGCCTCGGGGCTCAAGGTGTTCGGCACCGAGGGGATGATCAAGGTGATGCGCCTGCTGCTCGACGTGCTGGGGCCCGCCGGCCTCGTCCGCGACGGTTCGCCCGGCGCGGTGCTGCGCGGGCGGATCGAGCGCGAATATCGCAAATGCCAGATCAACACCTTCGGCGGCGGCACCGCCGAGGTGCTGCGCGACATGGTGGCGCAGGTCGGGCTCGGCATGCCGCGGGGGGCACGCTGATGGCGCCCCTGCTCGACGCGGCGCGGGGCTGGATCGGCAAGCCCGCCACCCGCCCGGCGACCGCGCGCGATGCGGTCAACCTGCCGATGATCCGCCGCTGGTGCGAGGCGATGGGGGAGACCAACCCGATCTATCTCGACGAGGATGCCGCGCGCGCCGCCGGCCATCCCGGCATCGTCGCGCCGCCGGCGATGCTCGATGTCTGGGCGATGGCGCCCTACCGCCCCGGCGGGCGCACCGCGGAGGAGGGCATGGCAGTGCTCTCGCTGTTCGACGATGCCGGTTACACCGGCGTCGTCGCCACCAATGTCCGGCAGGAGTATCGGCGCTATCTGCGGCTGGGCGATGTCGTCACCTCTACGCCGGTCGTCGCCGACGTTTCGGACGAGAAGCGCACCGGGCTCGGCATCGGCCATTTCGTCACGCTCGATTTCGCCTTCACCGTTGGTGACGAGCCGGTCGGGCGGATGACCTTCCGGGTGCTGAAGTTCAAACCCAATCTCGCGCAGCCGAAGCCTGCGGCGCCCGAGGGGCAGGCATCGGCCTTCCCGCATCCGCGCCCTGCGATCACCCATGACAACGCCTTCTTCTGGAACGGCCTCAACGATCGCAAGCTGCTGTTCCAGTCCTGGAACGGCCGCCTGCGCCACCCGCCCGGGCCGATGGATCCGGACACCGGCAGCCTCGACTTCGACATCGTCGAGGCGAGCGGACGCGGCACGATCCACAGCTTCGTCATCATGCACCAGCCACGCATGCCGGGGTTCGATTATCCGCTGCCGATCGTGCTGGTCGAACTCGAGGAGGGCGTCCGCATCGTCGCCAACATGCGCGATGCTGCGCCCGAGGATGTCGCGATCGGCCGCGCCGTGGTCGCCGACTTCGTCGAGGTGGAGCCCGGCTATGTCCTCCCCGCCTTCCGGCTGGCCTGAAGGAAATACGTCCATGGATTTTACCCTCAGCGACGACCAGCGCAGCCTGCGCGATCTCGCCGCGCGCATCTTCGACGATGCCTGCAGCGACGAGGCGATCCGCGCCTTCGCCGACAGCGGCCAGCCCTATGATGCGGTGCTGTGGCGCACATTGGCCGAGGCCGGGCTGCTCGGCGTCGCCTTGTCCGAAGCGGGCGGCGGGCTGGGGCTCGGCATGATCGAGCTCGGCCTGCTGCTGGAAGAGCAGGGGCGGACCTTGGCGCCGGTGCCGCTCACCGGGACCGTCGTGCTTGCCGCCTGGGCGCTCGATGCGCATGGCAGTGCTGCGCAACGGGCGTGGCTGCCGCGGATACTCGCCGGCGAGGCGATCGTCGCGGTGGCGATCGAAGAGGTCGGCGGCGTCGATCCGGCGCAGCCGGGCGCGACGGCCGATGCGGACGGCAATGGCTGGCGGCTGTCGGGCGTCAAATATGCGGTGCCCTATGGGGCCGAGGCCGAAGCGCTGCTGGTGACCGCCACCACCGCGGACGGGCCGGCGCTGTTCCTCGTCGATCCGGGCGGCCCCGGCGTTGCCGTCGCACCGCAGCGCTCGACCAGCGGCGAACCGCAGGCGCTGGTCACGCTCGATCGTGCACCGGTCGCCGGCGATGCGTTGGTGGGGGGCGGATCGGTCGTCACCGAACTGGTCCAGCGCGCGCAGGTCGCGCTGGCGCTGCGGCAGGTGGGCCTCGCTGGCGAGGCGCTGCGGCGGACCGCTGACTATTCCAGCAACCGCATCCAGTTCGGCAAGCTGCTGGGATCGATGCAGGCGGTGCAGCAGCGCGCCGCCGACGCCTTCATCGACGTGGAAGCGATGCGGTCGACCGCGTTGCTCGCGGCGTGGCAGATCGACCAATGCAGCGTGCAACCCGCCGACATCGCCACCGCCAAATATTGGGCAGCGATCGGTGGCCATCGCGTCGTCCATGCGGCGCAGCATCTGCACGGCGGCATGGGCGCAGATATCACCTATCCGATCCACCGCTATTTCCTGGCCGCCACGCAGATCGGCGAGGCGCTGGGCGGTGCGAGCCCGATGCTCGCCGCGATCGGCGCCGCGGTCGCCTCGGGACAGACGGAGCCGCTCGCATGAAGGACGTGACCGTGGGGCAGGCGCTCCCCGAACTGGCCGTGCCGATCACCGCGTCGGCGATCGTCGCCGGCGCCATCGCCACCAATGATTTCGAGAATGTCCATCATGACAAGGCCGCCGCGCAGGCGACCGGCGTGCCGGATATCTTCATGAACATCCTGACCACCAACGGTCTCGTCCAGCGCTATGTCTCCGACTGGTGCGGCACGGCCGCGCGGATCGCCGCGGTCGAGATCCGGCTGGGCGCGCCCAACTTCGTCGGCGATACGATGCGGCTGAGCGGCCACGTCGCCCGCGTCGAGAACGGCCGGATCGACGTCGCGGTCAGCGGCCGCAACGCGATCGGCGAGCATGTCACCGCCACCGTCACGCTCGATCGGGGAGAAACGGCATGACGCATCCGCTGGCAGGGCAGGCCGCGATCGTCGGCATCGGCGCCACCGAATTCTCGAAGAACAGCGGCCGATCCGAATTGCGGCTGGCGGTGGAGGCGATCGCCGCCGCGCTCGCGGATGCGGGAATCGATCGTGCAGAGGTCGATGGCCTCTCGACCTATACGATGGACAACAATCCGGAGATCGAGGTCTTTCGCAACATCGGCGGCCGCCAGCTCAAATTCTTCAGCCGCATCCATTATGGCGGCGGCGGGGCCTGCGCGCCGGTGATGCAGGCGGCGATGGCGGTTGCGACCGGGGTCGCCGAGGTGGTCGTCTGCTACCGCGCGATGAACGAGCGGTCGCAATATCGCTTCGGCAGCGGCTACACGCCGCCGCCCGTGCCCAACGCGGAATCGGCGCACTACGGCTATTATGTGCCCTTCGGCCTCGTCTCGCCGGCATCCTGGGTGGCGATGGCGGCCCGCCGCTACATGCATGAAACGGGCGCGACCTCGGAGGATTTTGGGCGGGTCTCGGTCGCCTGCCGGCGCCACGCGGCGACCAATCCCGCCGCCTGGTTTCATGGCCAGCCGATCACGCTCGACGAGCATCAGGCCTCGCGCTGGATCGTCGAGCCGCTGCACCTGCTCGATTGCTGCCAGGAATCGGATGGCGCCGTCGCGCTGGTGGTGACGAGCGCGGCGCGCGCCGCGAAGCTGCGCCAGCCGCCCGCCATCATCCGCAGTGCCGCGCAGGGCGCCGCCGACGACCAGCAGATGATGACGAGCTATTACCGCGCCGATATCTCGCGCCTGCCCGAAATGGATCTGGTCGCGGCACAGCTCTATGCGCAGGCCGGGGTGACGCCGGGCGATATCCGCACTGCGACGCTCTACGACCATTTCTCGCCCTTCGTGCTGCCGCAGATCGAGGCGTTCGGCTTCGCCGCGCCCGGCCGGGCGCGGCATTTCATCAGGGATGAAGGGATCGAGATCGGCGGGCGGCTGCCGATCAACACCAACGGCGGGCAGTTGGGCGAGGCCTATATCCACGGCATGAACGGCATCGCCGAGGGGGTGCGCCAGGTGCGCGGAACCTCGGTCAACCAGGTGCCGGGCGATGGGCCGGTGCTGGTCACCGCCGGCACCGGCGTGCCCACCAGCGGGCTGATCCTGGGGAGCGCATGATGCTGCGCGACCGCCTGCTGCTGTTCGCGCTGATGAGCGGCTCGGCGACGACCGCGCTCACCCTCGTCGTGCTGATCCCGGTGCTGCCGCTGCTCGCGGCGCATTTCGGCGACGGCGGTCCCGCGCTGTCGCAGGCGGTGATGACCGCGCCGGCGCTGGGGCTGATCGCCGGCGGCTTCCTCAGCGCCGCAGCGATCAGGCTGGTCGGCACGTGGCGGCTGCTGATCATGGGCTTGGCGCTCTATGGCCTCACCGGCTCGGCCGGGCTGTGGAGCGACGGCGCCACGCTGATGCTCGGTGCGCGCTTCCTGTTGGGGATAGCGGCATCGTTCATCGGCATCGCCTCGACCGCGCTGATCGCCGCGCTCTATCCGCCCGAGCCGCGCGCGCGGCTGATCGGCATCAAGGGTGCGCTGGGGTCGATCGGCGGCATCGCAGGGATCCTCATCGGCGGCGAGCTCGGCATGCTCGGCGGCTGGCGGCTGCCCTTCGCGATCTACCTGATCGGCTGGCTGCTGCTGGCGATGGCGCTGGCAGGCCGGCGACCGGTGGTCGTGCCGCCCGCGACGGCCGCACGCGCGGCTGGACAAGGGCTGATGGCGCTGTGGCCTTTCTATGTCGCGATCGTCGGCTTCGGTATCGTGCTGATGATGACAAACACGCAATTGTCCTTCCTGCTCGGCGAGATCGGCATTTCCGCACCCTCGCGCGTCGCCCGCGTCGCGGTGCTGGCGCCGGTCGGCGCCGCGATCGGCGGGTTCAGCTATGGCGCGGTCCGCCGCCGGCTGAGTTCGCGTTCCTGCTTCGCGCTGGTTTTCGGGCTCTGGACGGTCGGGCTCGCGACCCTGGGCTTCTCGCAGGGCGTTGCCATCGCATCGCTCGGCTGCGTCATCGCCGGTCTCGCCGCCGGCCTGTTCCTGCCCCACATGATCACGACGCTGACCTCGGTCGCCGCGCCCGAGGTTCGCGACCGGGCGATCGCGATGTTCTATTCGGCGATCTTCCTCGGCGACTTCCTCAACCCGCTGGTGATCGAACCGATCAGCGAGGTGCTCGGCCGCCACGGCGCCTTCCGCGCGGTGGCGACGGTGACGGCGGTCTCGATGCTGGCGGTGCTGATCCGCCGGCGACCGGCCCAGGCGAAGGCCTGAGCGTCAGCCCAACTTCGGAAACAGCCGCTCCGCCGCCGCGGTCATCGTCCGCTCGATCGTTTCCACCAGCACCATCGTCTGGTGCTCGACCTCGAAATTCACCCGGTCGCCCGCGCGATAGAGGCCGAAGGTCGTCTGGCGGATCGTCTCCGGGATCAGGTTGACGGTGAACACGTCGCCGTCCTGCTCCGCCACGGTCAGGCTGCAGCCGTTGACCGCCAGGAAGCCGTGGACGAACACATATTTGGCCCAGGGCATCGGCACGCGGAACTTGATCCACATATGCTCGTCGGACGTGGTGTCGATGCCGACGATCTCGGCGGTGCCGGACACATGTCCGGCGACGATATGGCCGCCGATCTCGTCGCCCATTTTCGCCGAGCGTTCGATGTTGACGCGGTCGCGGCCGAGCGTGCCGAGGTTGGTCTTTTCCAGCGTGCCCTTGGTCGCGTCGAAGCCGATGAACGTGCCGTCGATCCCGGTCACCGACAGGCAGACGCCCTCGATCGCGACGCTGGCGCCGAGCACCAGCCCGTCGGTCAGCGCGTCCGGGAATTCCAGCGTCAGCGCGATCCTGCCCGGCAGCGTTTCCGCACGGGCGATGCGCGCCACCCCCTGAACCAGCCCCATATACATCGCGATTTCACCCGTTCGGCGTGGAAGATCCATGATCGCCCTACGCGCGCGGCGCGGGGCGGACAAGCGCGCTTGGCCAAGCGAAATCTTCGGGTTATGCAGAAAATTATTACTTATCGATCGGGGCCCTCATGACCGCATCTCCGCCATCCGACCCGCCTGCGCTGCCCGAGAGTGACGAGGCGGTGGCCGCCGCGGTCGCCGAAACGCTGGCGATGGAGATGCCGGCCGGCTGCGTGCCCGGCGTCGCGATGAACGCGCGGCTCCTCGCCGGCCATTGGGCGGTGCTGCGCGAGGCGCGCAACGGATGACCGGGGTTCTCCAGATCGCTGCCGCCGTCCGCGGCCGGCAGATGCGCGCGGTCGACATCGCGGGCGAGGCGCTGAAGCGCATCGAGGCGCGCAATGACGGGATCAACGCGGCGACGCGGCTGCTCGCCGAGCGCGCGATCGTCGAGGCACGGCAGGTCGATGCCAAGGTTGCGGCGGGCATCGATCCCGGGCCGCTCGCCGGCGTGCCCTATGGCGTGAAGGATCTGTTCGACGTCGCCGGACTGCCGACCACCGCCGGCGCCGGCATGCGCCGCGATGCGCCGCCGGCCGGGGAGGATGCGGAGGCGATCCGCCGGCTGTCCGCAGCGGGCGCGGTTCTGGTCGCCACGCTCAACATGGACGAATATGCCTATGGCTTCGTCACCGACAATGCGCATTGGGGCATCACCCGCAACCCGCACGATCCCGCGCGCTTCGCGGGCGGCTCGTCGGGCGGTTCGGCCGCGGCGGTGGCGGCGGGCATGCTGCCCTTCACCTTGGGGTCGGACACCAATGGCTCGATCCGCATCCCGGCCAGCCTGTGCGGCATCTATGGCCTGAAGCCCAGCCATGGCGCGCTGCCGATGGCGGGTGCCTATCCCTTCGTCGACAGCCTCGACGATATCGGCCCGTTCGCGGCTTCGGCGGCGGATCTTGCGGCGGTCGACGCGGTGTTGCGCGGCGATGGCGACCTGCCGACCGCACCTTCGCGGATCGCGATGCTGGGCGGCTGGTTCCAGCGCAACCTCGCGCCCGAGATGCGCGTCGCGCTCGATCGCCTGGCGGCGGCACTGGGCGGCCTGGAGACGGTGGAACTGCCGCAGGTCGCGCAGGCGCGATCGGGTGCCTTCCTGATGACCGGCTACGAGGGCGGCCGGTTTCACCTCCCCGAGCTGCGAACCCGCGCGCTGGAATTCGATGCGGCGACGCGCGACCGCCTGATCGCCGGCGCCGCGCTGCCCCGCGCCGCCTATGACGAGGCGGAGGCGTTCCGCACCGTCTTCCGCGGCCACGCCGCTGCCGCCTTCGCGAAGCATGACGTGCTGATCGCGCCGGTCGTCTATGGCCCCGCGCCGCTGATCGACGATCCGGTGATCCCGATCGACGGCAAGCCGGCCCCGGCCCGCGCCAATCTGGGGCTCTACACCCAGCCGATCAGCTATATCGGCCTGCCGGTGATCTCCGCGCCGCTCGCCGATGTGCCGGGCATGCCGCTGGGCGTGCAACTGATCGCGGCACCGGGCGGAGACCGAATGTTGATGGCGTTCGCGGCGGCGCTGGAAGAAAAGGGGCTGGTCGCCGCGCGGATCGCGTGAGCGTCCGTCCGGGATAGCGACTTCGCTCCACGGCTACGCAGCGCGAACGCTGTTGTTTCATGGCGTCATACAACCGCGACGTAGCGCCGCACCAGTTCCGCGGCATAATCCGCCCAGCCGCGTCGCCATTCGGCGCTGCGCAGGTCCGTATCGAGCACCGCCGACAGCGAATAGCCGTTGGCGAGGTGGAAGCGGCTGAGCGCGGTGATGGTGACATAGAGCTGCAGCGGATCGATGCCGGCGCGGAACAGCCCCTTCGCCTCGCCCGCAGCGACGATCGCTTCCAGCCGCCCTTTCAGCCGGTCGCTCGACGCGCGGATCGCGGGGGAGGTGCCGACGACGCGGGCGCGGGTGTCGTTCTCGGAGCGGATCAGCCCTTCGAGATGCGGGTGGCTGGCGAAATAGCGCATGGTGAAGCGCAGCAACGTATCGAGGCAGCCGAAGGGATCGTCGAGGTCGAGGTCGAGCTTCGCCTCTTCGGCCCGGAGATCGGCATAAGCACTCTCGACGACCGCCTGGTAGAGCGCCGCCTTGCTGCCGAAATGATGGTAGATCATCCGGATGTTGCAGCCCGCGCCCGCCACGATCCGCTCGATCCTGGCGCCGGCGAAACCATGCGTCCCGAACTCGCGCGTGGCCGCCCTGAACAGCGCGGCGCGGGTGCGCTCGGCGTCGCGGCGGCGCGTCGTGGGGATGGCGTCGCCGGTCATGCGAGTTGCGCCCGGAGTTCGATACGGATCTCCTCCGCCAGCCGGCTGACCGCGGAATTGAGCGTGCCGTTCTTGCGATAGATCAGGCTCAGCGGCTGCGGCCGCACCACCCTATCGCGGATCGGCACATAGACCAGCTCGCCGCGCGCGGCCTCCTCGGCGATGTCCACCGGCGTCATGAAGGTCACGCCCTCCTGCCGCCGCGCAAGATGCTTCATGAAGCTCACCGAGTTGGAGACGATCTGCGGTCGGAAGATCAGATTGGCCTGCGCGAAGGCATCATGGATGATCCCATAGATGCTCATCGTCTCGTTGCCGACGATGATCGGATAGGCGGTGCAGTCGCTCAGCCGCACCACCGGCTCGGCGGCGAGCGGATGGTCGGCCGCCACCACCGCGCCCAGCCGCGTCTCGAACTCGTGCAACACCGACGAACCCGGCGTCGAGGAGATGTTGTAGCCGAGCGCCAGATCATATTCGCCGCTCGCCAGCCCCTGGGGAAGCTGTTGGCGGAACACGCTGAACACATTGACCTGGATGCGCGGGTGGCTGCGGCGGAAGGCCTGCGACACCTGCGGCATCAGGTTCGCCGCGAGATTCTCGAAGGTCGCGATCGCCACGCTGCCGCCGCGCAGCCCCTGCAACGCCGCGATCTCCGCATGCGCCCGGTCATGCTCCTTCAGCGTGTTGCGGATATGCTGGAGCAGCACTTCGCCTGCCGCGGTCGGCCGTACGCTGCGCGGCAGCCGCTCGAAGATCTGGGTGCCGAGCTCTTCCTCATAGGCGATGATCTGGCGGTTGATCGCGGTGGAGGCGATGTTGAGATGCGCCGCCGCCTTGCGGATCGAGCCCCTGCGGGCGACTTCGTCGATGTAGCGCAGCAGGCGGGCGTGCAGCATGCGTCGATCCCCATCCGGCGGCATCGGGATCGACCCCGCCTCGAGTGAGACCTTAAAGGCATCGGTGTGAGAGCAAAACAGTTCTTTGGGGCATCGGTCTCCTATGGTCTAGTCGGGCTTGTCGGAGTCGGGTGACAGGTCGCGATCAGCCATTGCGCCAGTCATTCTGTGGGTTTGACGACGACAAAAAAGAGCCGAAGACACAAGTCGGCATGTGCTGGGGGAGTGAACCGCAATTCATATTGGGGTCACTTATGATGGTCAGAAACATATACAAATCCGCGCTTCTGTTCGGAAGCGCTTCCGTGATTGCGCTCATGCCGGGGGTGGCATCGGCGCAATCCGCCAGCGCCGATGTTTCGGCGCGCGCACCTGCCGCCGATGGCGATGAGGGGCTCAACGATATCGTCGTCGTCGGCGAAAAGCGCGAGACGACGCTGCAACGCGCGCCGCTGTCGATCACCGTCGTCGGCAACGACGAACTGCAGCGCCGCAACGCCAACGAACTCAACGATCTCAACGGCATCGTGCCCGGTCTCAGCATCTCCAAGAGCGAGGGCAGCGCGCGCATCATCGCGATCCGCGGCATCGGTTACGAGACGTCGGCCAACCCCAATTCGCAGCCGGGCGTCGCCTTCCACATCAACGGCGTCTACGTCGCGCACGTCATGGCGCTGGCGCAGGACCTGCTGGATGTCGAGCGCGTCGAGGTGCTGCGCGGGCCGCAGGGAACCGTGTTCGGCCAGACCTCGACCGGCGGCGCGATCAACGTGATCACGAAGAAGCCGGTGCTGGGCGAAGCCAGCGGCGACGTGGCGCTGAGCTATGGCAATTATAACTATGCGAAGGCGCGTGCCGGGCTGAACATCCCGATTTCGGACACGATGGCGGCGCGGGTCAGCGCGCAATATCTGCGCCATGACGGCTACGGCAAGTCGATCGGCGTGGCCAACCGCTCCGAATATGATCTGGACGACGCCAACAATCTCGGCCTGCGCGGCTCGCTGCTGTGGCAGCCGAGCAGTGCCTTCACCGCGATCCTCTCCGCGCAGACCTTCGACACCGATCGCAACGGCGCGCTGCAGAAGAATGTGCTCGACACCACGCCGGGCGCACGCACCGTCGACCAGGACTATCCGAGCACCTTCGAACTGAAGACGCGGATGGTCGACCTGTCGCTGGCCTACGACCTCGGCGAATTCGCGACGCTGAAGTCGGTCACTGCCTATCAGTATATGCTGAAGGAGCAGACCGCCGACACCGATCGTCTCGCCGGCAGCTTCTACGTCCACACCGTGCGCTGGAACGATCGCAGCAAGGCGTTCACGCAGGAAGTCTCGCTCGCCTCGCAGGCCGGCGGCCCGCTCGACTGGACGGTCGGCGGCTTCTACCTGCGCCAGCGCGCGCTGAAGGATTATCTGTCGCTCGGCAGCGGCCCGGCCTTGACCTATCAGGGCATGCCGATCGTCTTCGCGACCTACAGCCCCTATCAGCACACATCCGTCGCCGGTTACGGCCAGGCGACCTACCACGCCACCGACGCGCTCTCGCTGACCGCGGGCCTGCGCTACAGCTGGGACAAGACCACCGGCCAGCCGATCAACTTCTTCAACCAGTTCGGCCCGGCCAACCCGCGCCGCGTGACCAGCGATGCCTTCACCGGCAAGCTCGGGGTCGACTACCAGATCACGCCGACCAACATGGTCTATGCGACCCTGTCGCGCGGCTACAAGCCGAGCGGCGTCAACTTCAACCAGGGTTCGGTGCAGGTGCCCCAATCCTACAAGAAGGAAATGGTCGACGCGCTGGAGATCGGTACAAAGAACGAGTTCTTCGATCGCAAGGTGCGGCTGAACGCCTCGGGCTTCTACTACTGGTATGATGACTACCAGTACACGGCGGAGGATCCGCGCGTGAATTCGGGCGGCAGCTGGAACATCCCCCACGCCGAGATTTACGGTGCGGAATTCGAAGCCTCGATCCTGCCGATGGACGGCCTGCGGTTCGACGGCATGCTGTCGCTGGCGAAGGGCGAGTTCAAGGGGGACTTCTTCACGATCGACAGCCAGGGCGCGCTGGCGATCCGCCGCGCCCAGGCGATCGCGCTCGGGCTGCCGCAGCCCTATGTGACGGGCTATGGCTATAACCCGTCGATCATCGCGGCGGTGCAGAACAATCTGCAGAACACCAATGGCAACAAGGTCGCCAAGCTGCCCGGCGTGCAGGGCAATTTCTCGACCACCTATGATGCCGATGTCGGTGCCGGGCAGCTCACCTTGCGCGGCGAGGTCGTCTATCGCGGCAGCTTCAACTCGCGCATCTTCGATGGCGGCCCGCTCGACAGGGTGCCGGCCTACACGCTTTTCAACGCGTCGGTCCAATATGCGCCGCACGACAGCGCCTTCACCTTTTCGGTCTCGGCGCAGAACCTCTTCGACCGGAATGGCGTGAACTCGCTGTTCACCGATCCGTACGGCGCGCTCACCACCAGTGTCGAATATGTCAATCCGCGTCAGGTGTTCGGCACCGTTTCGTACCGTTTCTGACGGCACGGTGAAGACCGGCCGGTCCCGCCAGTCCCTCTAAGGGGCGGGGCCGGCCGAACAGGGGTAAAGTTGAATGTTGACGACCAAGCAGCCGGTGCTGCGCAAGTTCTGGTATGCGACGCATCCGCTGAACGCCCTTGCCGACGGTCCCCGGCCGTTCCGGCTGATGGGCGAGGATATTGTGCTGTTCCTCGATGCCGCAGGTGAGCCCGCCGCGCTGCGCGACCGCTGCTGCCACCGTACCGCCAAGCTTTCCAAGGGCTGGTGCGACAAGGGCAATATCGTCTGCGGCTATCATGGCTGGACCTATGATCGCGGTGGCAGGCTGACCCGCATCCCGCAATTCGCGGCGGACAAGCCGCTGCCCGAATTCGGCGTCGACGCCTATCGCTGCGTCGCGCGCTATGGCTATGCGTGGGTCTGCCTGGGCGAGCCGATCGCCGATATCCCGACGATCGTCGAGGATGATCTGCCGGAGTATCGCCGCATCCACCAGTTCAACGAGAGCTGGCAGACCGCGCCGCTGCGGTTCATGGAGAATTCCTTCGACAACGCCCATTTCTCGTTCGTGCACAAGGGCACGTTCGGGCAGATGGAGCAGCCGGTTCCCAAGAAGTACCAGCTCAACGAAACCGAATTCGGGTTCGAGGCGGACGCGACGGTGGAGATCCGCAACCCGCCGGAATCGCACCGTGTCACCGGTACGGATGCGCCGATGGTCGAGCGCCGGCTGCGCAACCGCTGGTATCTGCCGTTCTGCCGCCGGCTCGACATCGAATATCCCACAGGCATGCGCCACATCATCTTCAACTGCGCGACGCCGATCGACGACAGCAGCATCCACATCGCGCAGATCCTCTACCGCAACGATCGCGAGGAGGATTGCTCGACCGCCGAACTGGTGGCGTGGGACGCGGCGGTGATCGAGGAGGATCGCGAGATCCTGGAATCGACCGATTTCGACGCGCCGCTCGACGCGAGTACGGGGGAGGAGGGATCGATGATTTCCGACCATCCCGGCCTGATCGTCCGTCGCCGCCTGCTCAAGCTGCTGCGCGAGCATGGTGAAACCGAAGTCCGCGGCGACGGCCCCAGGCCGCCGGCGTTGCGCCGCGCACGGACCGGCGCGACGGTCACCTCCATCACCTCTGCCAGCAAGGGTTGAACGATGTCCGACACAGCCACCGGGACGCGCTTCCACGTCACGCCGATCGGCGACGGCTTCGGCGCGGAGGTTGCCGGCCTCGACTTGGCGACCGCGAGCGACGCCGAACTCGCCGGGATCGCCGCGCTCTACCGTAAGGGCAGCGTGATGGTGATCCGCGGCCAGTCGCTGACGCCGGACCAGCTCACCCGGTTCGGCGCTGCGCTCGGCCCGCTCGAGGATCATACCCGCGAGCAGTTCACCTTGCCCGGCTATCCGACGATCTACATCCTGTCCAACAAGGAAGTGGACGGCAGGCGCATCGGCGTCCACCGCGACGGCATGGGCTGGCACACCGACGGCTCCTATCTGCGCGAGCCGCTCGATACGACCGTGCTCTACGCGCTGGAAACGCCGCCCGAGGGTGCCGACACATTGCTGGCCGACATGCGCGCCGCGTTCGAGGCGCTGCCCGAGGCGGAGCGCGCGGCGATCGAAGACAAGCAGGTGCTGCACAGCTTCGTCCATCTGATCGGCCAGCTCGATCCGCAGGCGCGATCGGTCGTGACCGCCGAGCAGGCCGAGCGCGCGCCGGACGTCGTCCACCCGCTGGTGCTGACCCGGCCGGACGGCAGCCGCAATTTCTACCTCAGCAGCGGATCGACCAGGGAGATCCTCGGCGAGGAACCGGATGCGGGCCGCCAGCGCGTGCGGGATCTGATCGCCCATGCCACGCAGGACCGCTTCGTCTACCGCCACAAATGGCAGGCCGGCGACATTCTCGTCTGGAACAATCGCTACACCATGCACCGCGCCACCGACTATGACGACACGCGCTACGAGCGCCTCGTCTACCGGCTGTGGATCAGCGGGCAGGGCGGGCTCGCGGCATGAGCATCGCGACGCGCAGCGCCGGCGGCTGGGCCGCCCGGCTGACCGCGGCACCCGATGCCGCGGGGACGACGCATCTCGGGCGCTGGGCGATCGCGGTTCTCTTCTCGTTCAGCGCGCTGTTCTTCTTCGGCTTCGCCGCCACCTTCTCGGCGCTCGGCGTCACCCTGCCGTCGATGGTCACCGAACTGGGGTGGAGCTGGACGCAGGCGGGGCTGGGCTTCACCCTGCTCGGCGTCTCCTGCGCGGCATCCTCCTTCGTGCCGGCGCGGCTGATCCGCCGCTTCGGCGTGCGCGCGCCATTGCTGCTGGGTACCGTCGTGCTGGCCGGCGGGCTGCTCTGCCTCAGCCGCGCGCAGGGGCTGACACCCTTCTTCGCGGGCACGATCCTGTGCGGCATCGGCTATCAGATGCTCGCGCTGATCCCCGGCACGCATGTCCTCTCGGCGATGTTCAGCCGGCGTTCGCTGGTGTTCGGCATCTATTTCACCTCGGGATCGCTGGGGGGCGTCGCCGGGCCGTGGATCGTGCTCAGCATCATGTCCGGCTTCGACGGCAATTGGCGGATGGTGTGGATGGTGCTCGCCGCCTGCATCGTCGTCGTCGGGCTGCTCTGCACGCTGATCGTAGGGCGCGGCAGCGACACCCATGCGCAGGCCGCCGCCGCCAAGCCCGCCGCCGCGGCGGAAGAGGGCTGGGCGGTGCGCGAGGCGCTGCGCGCGCCGCAATTCTGGCTGATCTTCGGGGCCTATCTGGCACAGTTGCTCGTGCTGAGCTGCGTCGCCAGCATGTCGGTGGCGCATCTCACCCAGCTTGCCATCACCCCCGCCGTCGCGGCAGGCATGCTCAGCCTCGAAGCCGCCGTGCAGGTGGGCGCGCGGCTGCTGGGCGGCGCGATCGGCGAGGTGGTCAACCGCAAGCTGCTGCTGCTGGTCGGCCTGGCCTGCACGACGATCGGCGTCTGGACCTTGTCGATCGCGACGACGCCGGCGCTGCTGCTGACCTATGCGGTGCTGACCGGCGTCGGCGTCGGCCTCACCGCGCTCTCCTCCACGCTGCTGCTGCTCGAATATTTCGGGAAGAAGCATAATCTGGAGCTGTTCTCGATCATCTGCACATTGGTCGCGATCTCCTCGTTCAATTCGCTCGCCGGTGGCGCGATCCGGGATGCGACCGGATCCTTCGCGCTCGCCTTCCAGCTGTTCGGCTGCGTGCCGGCGCTGGTGTTCCTGGCGACCCTCATCACGCCGCGCCCGCGGCGGAAGGAAGCATTGCCATGAAGCCGCTCGGCGCCACGCGCCACAATCGCTGGCAGGTCTCGCCCGAGCGCGTCGACCTTGTCCGCCCGACGATCGCGCCGCGCATCGTCGACGTCGCCGCCGAGCCGCGCGCGCTGACCATCGACCTCGCGCGCACCGCGATCCTCGTGATCGACATGCAGAACGACTTCTGCCACCCGGACGGTTGGCTGGCCTCGATCGGCGTGGACGTCGCGCCCGCGCGCGCGCCGATCGCGCCGTTGCTCGCCACCTTGCCCGCGCTGCGCGCCGCCGATGTGCCGGTGCTGTGGCTCAACTGGGGCAACCGGCCGGACCTGCTCAACATCAGCCCGGCGTTGCTCGGCGTCTATGATCCGAATGGCGAGGGCGTCGGCCTTGGCGCGCCCTTGCCCTCCAATGGTGCGCCGGTGCTGCAGGCGGGAAGCTGGGCGGCGGCGGTGGTCGATGAACTGGCGCCGGCCGCGGGCGACATCCGTGTCGACAAATATCGCATGTCCGGCTTCTGGGACACGCCGCTCGACAGCATATTGCGCAACCTCGGCGTCACGACCCTGCTGTTCGCCGGCGTCAACCTCGACCAGTGCGTGATGTGCACGCTGCAGGACGCCAATTTCCTCGGCTATGATTGCGTGCTGCTGGAGGATTGCGCGGCGACCACCTCGCCCGACTTCTGCACGCAGGCGACGCTCTACAACATCCGCCAATGCTTCGGGCTGGTCACCACCGGCGCGGCGCTGACGGCGGTGGTCGGGGCGCGCTGATGCTGCATCATTGGCGCGACCTTGGCTGGCAGGATTTCCGCGACATCGATTCCGCCCGCGCGGTCGCGGTGATGCCGGTGGCTGCGATCGAGCAGCATGGGCCGCATCTGCCGGTCTCGGTGGATTCCGATCTCAACGCCGGAATCGTCGCGGCGGCGGCGCCCCTCGTGGCGGCGGACGTGCCCGTCTACCTGCTGCCCCAGCTTCCCGTCGGCAAGAGCAACGAGCATGGCGCCTATCCCGGCACGCTCTCGATCGGCGCCGCGACCTTGATCGCGCTGTGGACCGATGTGGCCGACAGCGTCGTCCGCGCCGGGTTTCGCAAGCTGCTGATCTTCAACTCGCACGGCGGCCAGCCGCAACTGGTGGACGTGGTGGTGCGCGACCTGCGCGTGCGCCACGCGATCCTCGCGGTCGCCGCGAGCAGCTATGCGCTCGGGCTCCCCGAGGGGCTTTTCGATCGCGACGAGGAACGCCACGGCATCCACGCCGGCGACATCGAGACCTCGATGATGATGCACCTGCGCCCCGAGGTGGTGAAGGCGGAGAAGATGGAGAATTTCCCCTCCGCCGGTGCCACGATCGAGCGCGACCATCAGGTGCTGCGACTGGAGGGTGGCGTCGGCATGGGCTGGATGACGCAGGACGTGAACCCGTCCGGCGCGGTCGGCGACCCGCGCCCTGCCACCGCGGCCAAGGGTGCCGCGGCGGTCGCCTTCGCCGCGCACCGCCTCGCCACCTTGCTGGCCGAGATCAGCGCCTATCCGCTCGATGCCATAAGGACCGCCCCATGACGCTACCCGCCGCGTTGCTGGCGCGCGCGACCGCGGTCTCCGCCTTCCGCATCGCCCCCGCCGACACCAATTATTTCGCGCTGCTGTTCGATCCCGAGACGGAGGGGTTCGCCAACGTCTGCGTGGTCGAGATCTTCACCGTCGGCGGCAGCACCCCGCCGAACAGCCACAGCGTCGCGCACGAATTCTTCTACGTCCTCCACGGCGAGGGTATCGCGCATTGCCAGGGCAAGGCGCTGCCGCTCGCCAGGGGCGATGCGCTGCTGCTGCGCCCCGGCGCGGAGCATGTCGTGGAGAACACCGGCACCACCAAGCTCTACACGCTGACGGTGATGACGCCGAACGAGGGCTTCGCCGAGCTGATCCGCGGGGGTGAGCCGGTGGAGCTTGATGACGAGGATCGCGCGGTTCTGTCCGGGGCGGGCTGACCTACTTTCGGCTGCCGCCCCCGAACTTGCGCTGCGTCTTGCCGAACCGCGTCTTGCGCGTGCCGGGCTTGCCCTCGTTGCTGCGGCCCATGATCGGCGCCTTGCGCTCCGCCTCGGGGAGCCCCAGTTCTTCCGCCTCCAGCGCACGGATCTCGTCGCGCAGACGCCCGGCCTCCTCGAATTCGAGGTCGGAGGCGGCCTTGCGCATCTTCTTTTCGAGCTCCTCGATATAGCTGCGCAGATTGTGGCCGACCATGTGCGGGCGTTCGTCGTCGATCTCCACCGTCACCTGGTCGCGCGACGACAAATGGCTGATCACGTCGGAGATGTTGCGCTTGATCGTCTGCGGGGTGATGCCATGCTCGGTGTTATAGGCTTCCTGCTTCTCGCGCCGCCGCTCGGTCTCGCGCATCGCGCGTTCCATGCTGCCGGTGATGCGATCGGCATAGAGGATCACCCGCCCGTCCACGTTGCGCGCGGCGCGGCCGATCGTCTGGATCAGCGACGTCTCCGAACGCAGGAAGCCTTCCTTGTCGGCATCGAGGATCGCGACCAGCCCGCATTCGGGAATGTCGAGCCCCTCGCGCAGCAGGTTGATGCCGACGAGGATGTCGTACACCCCCATGCGCAGGTCGCGGATCAGCTCGATGCGCTCAAGCGTCTCGGTGTCCGAGTGCATGTAGCGGACCTTGAGGCCGGCCTCGTGGAGATATTCGGTCAGATCCTCCGCCATCCGCTTGGTGAGCGTCGTCACCAGCGTGCGATAGCCCTTGGCGGCGGTCTCGCGCGCCTCGTGGATCAGGTCGTCGACCTGGCTCTCGACCGGGCGGATCTCCACCGGCGGGTCGATCAGGCCGGTCGGGCGGATCACCTGTTCGGCGAACACGCCGCCGGTCTGCTGCATCTCCCAGTCGCCGGGCGTCGCCGAGACATAGACGGTCTGCGGGCGCATCGCGTCCCACTCGTTGAAGCGCAGCGGGCGGTTGTCGATGCAGCTCGGCAGGCGGAAGCCATATTCGGCGAGCGTGATCTTGCGGCGATGGTCGCCGCGCGCCATGCCGTTGACCTGACCGATCGTCTGGTGGCTCTCGTCGACGAACAGCAGCGCGTTTTCCGGCAGATACTCGAACAGCGTAGGCGGCGGCTCCCCCGGAAGCCGGCCGGTCAGGAAGCGGCTGTAATTCTCGATGCCGGCGCAGCTGCCCGTTGCCGCGATCATCTCGAGGTCGAAATTGGTGCGCTGCTCCAGCCGCTGCGCTTCCAGCAGCCGTCCCTCGATGTGCAATTCCTTGAGCCGCTCGGTCAGCTCGAAGCGGATGGCCTCCATCGCCTGCTTCAAGGTCGGCCCCGGCGTCACATAGTGGCTGTTGGCGAACACGCGGACATGGTCGAGGCTCGCGACCTTCTTGCCGGTCAGCGGATCGAACTCGACGATCTCCTCGATATCGTCGCCGAAGAAGGCGACGCGCCACGCTGTATCCTCATAGTGCGAGGGGAAGATCTCCAGGCTGTCGCCGCGCACGCGAAAGGTGCCGCGGGTGAAGGCGGCGTCGTTGCGCTTGTATTGCAGCGCCACCAGCTTGCGGACGATCTCGCGCTGGTCGACGGTCTGGCCCTTCTTGAGGTCGAAGATCATCGCCGAATAGGTCTCGACCGAGCCGATGCCGTAGAGGCACGAGACCGAGGCGACGATCAGCACGTCGTCGCGCTCCAGCAGCGATCGCGTCGCGGAGTGGCGCATGCGGTCGATCGCCTCGTTCACCGAGCTTTCCTTCTCGATGTAGGTGTCGGACCGCGGCACATAGGCCTCGGGCTGGTAATAGTCGTAATAGCTGACGAAATATTCGACCGCATTCTCGGGGAAGAAGCTCTTGAACTCGCCATAGAGCTGGGCTGCGAGGATCTTGTTGGGCGCCAGCACCAGTGCGGGGCGCTGCAGCGTCTGGATGACTTTCGCCATGGTGAAGGTCTTGCCCGAGCCGGTGACGCCCAGCAGCACCTGGTCGCGCTCGCCCTGCCGCGCCTGCCCGACCAGTTCGGCGATCGCGGTCGGCTGGTCGCCCGAAGGTTCATAGTCCGACACGAGCTTGAACGGCCGGCCGCCCTCGGTCTTCTCGGGGCGCTGGGGACGATGGGGAACGAAGCTCTGGCCGGTATCGGGCTCGTCGAGCGTGGTACGGATCTGGATCGCCATCGCGCCAATATGGGTGGCCGGGCCCCGCGCCGCAATCGCGCAGCGTGCCACCAGCGCGTCTTCAACCCGGACGGGCGGCGTGATATGATCCGGGCAGGCGGGAACGCCGGGGACGTCCGACTCCGAAGGAGCGCGCGTTGCCCGCACACCCGGCCGTGGCCGCGCCGTCGGGTGGCGCAGGCATGCGGCCCGGCATCGATGTTTCGGGAAAGCCTTCAATGTCTGCGGACGTCAAACTCGATGAGCTCGGCCTGTGGCCCGACGAGGCGCTGGCGAAGCTGCGGGGTGCCTGGATCACCACGGCCGACCAGCTCATCGCGATGGCCAGGACCAGCGGCGGCGTCGCCGCGCTGTCCGAACAGACCGGGGTCGATGCCGGCGAGGTCAGCCGGCTTGTCGGCCTGACCGAGGCCCATCGCCGCGAGCAGGGCGGGCTGGGCATGGCCGGTCCCGCCGATACGGCCGACTATGGGATGGGTGCGCTGCGCCCCGATACGGACGAATAAACAGAAAAGCACCTGAGGGTCGCGCATCCGAAGCCGCACCGGCTTCATCCTTCTGGAGGGAAAGGAATTGCGCGATGTCGTTGGAAGGCAATGGGTATCGATCGGACTTCTCGGCGTTCGGCGGGCATCCGGTCGGGGATGATTTCCCGGGTATCGCGGCGCTGCGCGACCTGGGGATTACCGATGCCGAGCAGGTCGCGGCGATCATGGCGCTGCCCGATGTGCGGGCGCAGCTCGACGATGTGCTCGGCGCTGCGATCGGCGTGGACGCGCTTGCCGATGCGGCGGCCACCATGCTGCCCCAACAGACCTTCTCCGCTTTCGCCGCGGCACCGGCGATGGGGGCGTTCGCGCTCGGATCGCTCGAACCGACCGCCGAGGTGGCGGCCGAGATCGCCAGCCTCGCGGTCGCGCCGCCCGCCGCGCTGATGGGATTTGCCGCCGCGGCGCTGCCGCCCAGCGTCAGCCACGCCAAGAGCATGCCGCCGGTGCGACAGCAGGGGCCGCGCGGTACATGCGTGGCGCATGCGCTGAGCGCGGCGCACGAGCATTGGCGGCTGGCCTCGGGCGAAACGGTCGAATTCTCCGAGCAATTTCTCTACCACCAGATCAAGCTGATCGACGGCGCGCCGGGCGCCTGCGGCACCTGGCAGGTGAAGGGTGCCGAGGTGCTCGCGAATATCGGCGCCGCGCGCGAGGCGGTGTGGCCCTACAATCCCAACCCGCCCTGCAACAACAATGGCGTGCAGCCCGCCGGCGCGCTGGGCGATGCCGCGAACTACCGGATCGCACCGGTCGTGCTGGGGCCCAGGGATGTCTTCGCGATCAAGTCCGCGCTGGCGGCGGGATCCTGCGTCGGCTTCTCGGTGCCGGTCTATAACAGCTGGTACCAGAGCACCTATGCGACGCAGACCGGGCGGCTCAACATGCGCATCGGCAACGAGGCCGGCGCGGGCGGACATGCAATGTGCCTGATCGGCTATCAGGACGATGCCGATCAGCCCGGCGGCGGCTTCTTCATCCTGCGCAACAGCTGGGGGACCGCATGGGGCAGCCAGTGCCCCTATGGCGCGGGCAACGGCACCATTCCCTATGCCTACATCGCCAATGATTGCTGGGAGGCGGTGGCGATGCCGCCGCCCAGGATCAGGCGCCGGGCGAAGCGCCGCCTGCTCGATCTCCGCCGCCCCTGGCCGTTCGGCGCAGAATCCGGCGCGGGTGAGGAGGGTGACGATGTCGCGGAGCGGCGCCCGACGATCGTGATCGACACGCAAGGCCAGTTCGACATCGTCATCAAATGAGGCGGGCAGGCGCGTCGCCCGGTTCGCGGCGCGCCCGCCTGCTATCTGCCCGCCCGCTGATCTGGATGCCGGCGGTATTACCGCGGGTGGCGCGTCTCGTGGCAACGAAGGGCCGGACCATCGCCTCGCTCGGTCCGCGGCAACGTCCTAGAACTTGCGCGTCAGCCCGAAGGACAGCGCGATGTCGGGCGCGTCATGATCGATGCCGGCCACCGCCTGGACGTCGATCTGCGTCATCTCGGCGGGCTGGACGGCGATCGACAGCGCGGCGCTGGCCATCGTGACAGGATCGGCCGGATCGCGATCGGCGAGGATCTGGAATTCGGGCGTCATCGTCACCGTGTCCGTCAGATTCACGCTGACACCCACGGCGGTGCCGTAGGCGAGGTGGCGGCCCGACCCGTCCTGGTCGGCGGCGGCGTCGATCTCGGGAGAGAGCTCGAAGGAGAGCGTGTCGTTGAGTGTGTAGCTGGCCGGCACGATCAGCCCCGCGCTCCACGCGCCCGCGCCGACGCCGTTGCTCCCCGTCGGCAGGGTGACCGAGGGCAGCAGCGCCACCGCCAGCTCCGGCGCGGATTCGGCCGGATGGCGCAGGTTCTGCTTGAGGCCGATGGTCACGTCGCCCGTGCCGGACGCGCGGTCGATCGCACCGGTTGCCCGGTCGCGCGTGCGGATATGGCCGAAGGCGGTCCATCCCAGCCGGAGCTCGGTGGTGGCGCCGATGCCGTAGCGCAGCAGGATCTCGCCGGCGTCGATCTCGTCGCTGCGCTCGTCGGGCTGGCGGTCGAGCGTCCAGCCGGCGAGGCCGATTTCCGCTTGCAGCCGCCCGGGATCGACGGTGCAGGCCGACGTATTGAGCCCAGGCCGGTCGCTGCACAGGTCGCGCGGCGCGCCCTCTTGCGCGGCCTCCTGCGCGATGGCGGGGGCGGCGGTCAGCGCGAGCAGCGGAAGAACGGCAAGGATCGGCTTCATCGGTGACCCCTCGGGTTGCGAGCGCCCAACGTGCCTGTGCCGCCCCCGTTCCGTGCGCACCGTGGCCATTGCGCGGCGCGCGAACGCCCGCCAAGGCTGGCGCATGACCGCGACCGCGCCCGACATCGCCATCCGCCTGCGCCGCGCCGCGTTCAACCGCGCGCTCGCCGACGCCGATCTGCCCGCGATCGGCCCGCTCCTCGCGCCCGACGCGATCCTCGTCACCGGCACCGACAGCGCGGTGATCGCCGGGCGCAAGGCGCAGCTCATGGCTTGGAAGCGCGAGTTCGCCGCCCCCGCGCGCACCGTCTATATCCGCATGCCCGAGGCGATCACCGCATCGCCGGTCGAGCCGATCGCGCTCGAACAGGGTCGATGGGAAGGCGTGCCCGCCGGCGGTGGCGACCGGCTGGCCTCCGGCATCTATTCCGCGAAATGGCGGGATATGGGGGCGGACTGGGTGATCGAGGCGGAGATCTACCTGACGCTCGCCTGAGGCGTTCGTCAGATCACGCCGGGCGCGGGCGGCCTGGGCTTGGCGTGGGCTTCGAAGGGGTCAAGCCCGGCGTAGAGGGTTGCGGCAGGATGCGCCCCACCATGTTCGCGGCCGCGACCACATCGGACGCGGAACGCACCGCCTGCTCCAGCCGATCGAGCGCCGTTTCGGGAGCGGGGTAAAGCAGTGCTCGACGCGCTGTTGCGGTGCTGGGGGCAGTCCTACAGGAAAGCCTATAGCTGCCCGCCGCCGGCCATGTGAACAGCGCGGCAGCCCATCCGGGCTGTCGTCACCGCGCCTGGTGACCAAATCCGAATGTGTTACGGGGCCTTCACATATAGCATATCGGATTGAATTTTTATGGAAAAGGTCTGGACGATGTCCGGTGCCTCCCCTATTCGCGCGCTCGTTCGGCCTGAATTGGGGTCAATCTTGGCCGGACGCCTGAACATCAGGTTCGATTTGGGGGATTACATGAAGATCTATCTGCTTGGCGCCGCCGTCTTGGCGAGCGTCCCCGGTGTCGCGTGCGCGCAGGATGTCAGCGCGGACGATTTCGACGGCATCCGCATCGAAGCGCGCCTCGGCTATGAAACGCCCACGGTCAGCGAGGATGGCGACGTTTACAAGATCGGCAGCGCCGTGTCCTATGGCGGCGAGGCCGGCGTCGACTTCAAGCTCGGCGACCGCGTGGTCGCGGGCCCCTACATTACCTATGAATTCTCCAGCGTCGAGCTGTGCGACGGTGGCGAGTGCCTGAAGGAAGAGGGCAATCTGGGTGCCGGCCTGCGTCTGGGCTATGCCGTTTCGCCGACCGTTCTGGTCTACGGCAAGCTCGGCTACGCCAGCATCGAGTTCAAGGCGGAAACCAGCTTCGGCAGCGGCAGCGCCAGCAAGGGCGGCGTTCAGGGGGCGATCGGTGCCGACGTGAACTTCGGCGAGAAGTTTTACGGCTTCGCCGAGATCAACTATGCCGATTACGGCAAGTTCTACGGCATCAACCTGCAGCGCCGCCATGTCGCGGCGGGTGTCGGTTTCCGCTTCTGATCGCGGATCGACGACCGAGGGGGCGGCTGCGTGCAGCGGCGGCCCCCTTTTTCATGACGGTCACGCCAGGTCGACCGGTTCGTAGATCGGCCGAATCTCGATTTCGCTGGGCCCCGTCATTGGATTGGGGCAGCGCTTCACCCAGGCGACCGCCTCGTCCATATCCTTGACCTCCCACAGCCAGAAGCCGGCGACCTGCTCGCGCGCCTCGGCGAAGGGGCCGTCGATCACCGAACGGCGGGGGCCGTCGAAGGCGACGCGCTTGGCGTCCGACGTCGGTTTCAGGCCGTCGGCCATCAGCAGCACGCCGGCGGCGCTCAGTTCATCGTTGAACCGGCCCATCGCCTCCATCATCGCCTCGGTCTCGGGCGTCCGCGCGAAGCCTTTCTCGCTGTCCTCGGTCGCCTTCACGAACACCATCACACGCATGGACTGCCTCCTTCGTTGGGCCGGGCTCACCGGCCTGACATGGAAACGACGAACGGGGCATGGCGAAATCGACAGGGGGAGAAAATTTCCGCTGGCGATTACGGTAGGTGGGCGGACATCGTCGGCGGCGTCGAGGCGGGCGATCACGATGTCTTTCATCCGGGCAACCTCAGCTGCGGCGTTCGGCATCCTCGTCGGCCGCGGGCGCCGTCGCCAGGAATGCCCGCGACAGGCCATGATACAGCCGCTCGCGGCAGACCAGCCCGCTCACGGCGTCGGCGATCAGCGCGGTCAGGAAGAAGGGCATGATCATGCCGCGGCTCGCGGTCGTTTCGCTGACGATGATGATCGCGGTGAAGGGCGCGCGGACGACGCCGGTGAAATAGCCGACCATGCCGAGCAGCACGAGCGCGCCCGTGGGAGACTGCGGGAAGAATTCGGTCAGCACCTCGCCGACGCCGGCGCCCACCGCCAGCGAGGGGGCGAAGATGCCGCCCGGTGCGCCGCTCAATGTCGTCGCGAGCGCCGCGACGAACTTGGCCGGCGCGAACCAGATCGAGCCGCCATGCCCTTCGACGAGCAGGCGCGTGGTCTCGTACCCCGTGCCCCAGGTGGCGCCGCCGGTGACGATGCCCAGCGCCGCCACGACCAGTCCGCAGCCCCCCGCGAAGGCGATCGGCCGCGCGCGCATGGCGGCGATCGTGGGCGCCGCGCTCTGCCCGAACGCCAGCACCGCGCGGGTGAACAATCCGCCGAGCAGACCGCCGACGATCCCGGCGAGCGGGGCCGCGAGCAGCAGGTTGTGCAGCTTCATCGTGTCGCCCATCGCGCCGAAGTAGATATAGTCGCCCGCGATCCCCAGGCTGGTGAGGCCGGCGATCATGACCGCGCCCATCACCAGCACCGCCACCCGTTGCTCATAGGCGGCGGCGAGTTCCTCGATCGCGAAGGCGACGCCGGCGAGCGGCGTGTTGAACGCGGCCGCGACCCCCGCCGCGCCGCCGGCGATCAGCACGCCCGCGCTGATCGGCACGCGCAGCAGCCGGTGGACGCCCACCATCAGCGCGGCGCTGATCTGCACCGTCGGCCCTTCGCGGCCGACCGAGGCGCCCGACGCCAGCATCGCCACGGTCAGCACGAACTTGGCGATGGCGACGCGGATCGAGACCAGGCCGTTCGACCAGGGCGTGCCTGGCGCGCGCCCCGCGGCGATCACCTGCGGGATGCCCGATCCCTTGGCCTCTGGCGCGAAGCGGCGGGTGAGCCAGACGATGCCGGCGAAAACCAGGGGCGTCACCAGCAGCGGCGCATAAGGAAAATGGCCGGCGAGCGCCGCGAACAGCCGCTGCGCGCCATCGCCGGCCTTGGCGAAGAGCAAGGCGGCGAGCGCCAGCAGCACCGCCCCGGCCAATGTGGCGAGCCGCCGGCGGGCGGTATCCAACCCGTCTCCGGGGATGCGCTGCCGAAGATCTCGCCAGGCGAACTTCATCGCACGAAATGCCCCACCAGTTCGGCGTGGGTGGACCAGCGGAACTGGCCGATCGGCATCACCTGCTCCAGCCGATAGCCGCCTGCGATCAGCAGCTTCGCGTCGCGCGCGAAGGTCGCGGGGTTGCAGGAGGCGTAGGCGATGCGCGGCGGGCCGGCCTTGGCGAGCGCGGGCATCTGCGCTTCCGCGCCGCTGCGCGGCGGATCGAGCACCACCGCCTCGAAGCGCGCGCATTCCTTCTCGTCGAGCGGGCGGCGGTAGAGGTCGCGATGGTCGGCGAAGAGCTGGAGCTGCGCACGCGCGCCGGCGGCCTTGAGCGACAACACCGCATCGCGCGCGGCTTCCGCGGCATAGACGCGGCGCCCGTCGGCCATCGCCAGCGCGAAGGTGCCGAGGCCCGCGAACAGGTCCGCGACGGTCGTCGCGCCGCCGATGCCGGCGCGCACCGCGGCGACCAGCGCGGCCTCGCCATCCTCGGTCGCCTGCAGGAAGGCGGCGGGGGGCAGCGGCACGGGCACGCCGCCCAGGGTGATCGTCACCGGCTCGGGCTCCCACCGCGTCTGCGGGCCATAGCCGTCGTCGATCGCGAGGCGGGCGAGCTTGTTTGCCTCGGCAAAGGCGGTCAGCAACTCGGCGGCGTCGAGCCCGGCGGCCTCGACGCCCTCGATCAGCAGGTCGACGCCCTGGTCGGCCAGGCTCATCCGCACCTCGCCGCCGCGCCGGTCGGGCAGCAGCCCGACGAGGAGTTTGCGCAGCGGCGCGACCAGCGCGAACAATTCCGGCCGCAGCACATGGCATTCGGCGACGTCGACGATGCGGTGGCTGCGCCCCTCGTTGAAGCCCAGCAGCACGCTGCGCCCGCGCCGTTCCGCGCGCAGCGAGGCGCGGCGGCGGCTGAACGGCGGCGAGATGTGCGGGGACAGGATCGGCGCGTCGAGCTGCTGGCCGGAAAGCGCGGCGGCCACGCGGTCGTTCAGGAAATCCGCATAGCTGGCATCGTCGAGATGCTGGAGCTGGCAGCCGCCGCAGGTGGGGAAATGGCGGCAGGGCGGCTCGGCATGATGCGGGCCGGGAATGATGCCGCCATCGCCGCCGATGCTGTCGCCCGGGGCGGCGAGCGCGAAGAAACGGCCATCGGCGGTAACGCCATCGCCCCGGGCGGCGACGCGAAGAATGACACTCACAAACATTGCTCCAATGCACGCGGCAGCGCCGCGGCGAGATCGTCGGCGATCAGCGCGGGTCCGGCGATCCGCGCCGCTTCACCATGCAGCCACAACCCCGCGCAGGCGGCATCGAACGCATCGAGCCCGCGCGCGCGCATCGCCGCGATCGTGCCGGCCAGTACGTCACCCGTACCGGCGCTGGCAAGCCATGCCGGCGCGGCGGGCGCGATCACCGCGCGGCCATCGGGGTGGGCGACGATGCTGTCGCTGCCCTTCAGCAACAGCACCGCGCCCGATCGCGCGGCGCCGGCACGGGCGCGGCTCAGCCGGTCGCTGGCGATGCCGGGAAAGAGCTTTGCGAATTCGCCCTCGTGCGGGGTGAGGATCGCCATCGCCTCGAGCGCGCCGAGGCGCTTCAATCCCGGCTGGCCGAGCAGCACCAGCGCGTCGGCGTCCACCAGCAGCGGCCGCGCGCTGCCGAGCGCCACCGCCAGGATGTCGCGCGCGGCACTGTCGCGGCCCAGGCCGGGGCCGATCGCCAGCGCGCCGACCCGCTTATCGTCGATCAGCGCCTCCAACGGACGATGCACCAGCGCCATCGGCCCGCCGCCGGCGCCGTTCGAAAGCGCGACATAGCCTGCGCCGGCACGCTGCGCGGCGGTGGCGGCGAGCAGCGCGGCACCCGGCATCGCCCCGCCCGCGACCGCGACCATGCCGCGGCTATATTTATGGTCGGCCGCGGTCGGCGCCGAGAGCCGCGGCCGGGCGAGTTCGCGCAGCCCTGTGGCGTCGGTCGGGATGCCGATCTCGCCGACGACGACGCGGCCGACATGGTCCGCCGCCGGGCGCAGCCGGTGTGCGGGCTTGAGCGCGCCCAGCGCCAATGTCAGGTCGAAGCGCGGCAGTCCCTCGGTCAGCACCGCGCCATCGTCGGTGGCGATGCCGCTGGGCAGATCGACGGCGATGGTGACGGTGGCGGCGGCCGCGAGCGCGGCGAGTTTGGTCGCGACCGCCGTATCGAGCCCGCGGGTGAGGCCGGTGCCGAACAGTGCGTCGACCAGCACCGTCGCCGGGGCACTCTCCGCGAACGCCTCGACCGCGCCGCCCCAGCCATCGCGGGCATGGCGCGCGGCATCGGTGCGCGGCGCGGCGAGCGCGGCGACCCGCACAGTCATGCCCAGCCGGCGCAGCAGCGCGGCGGCGACATAGCCGTCCCCGCCGTTGTTGCCGGGGCCGCAGACGATCAGCGTGTCGACCGGCCCGGCATGGCGCCAGACCAGTTCGGCGAGCGCGGCGCCGGCGCGGGCCATCAGCGCCTCCACGCTCATGCCGCCGTCGAACAACGCCTGTTCCGCCGCGCGCGTCTCTCCCGCCGTCAGGATCGGGCGCCCGGCGTCCCACGCGCTCACGCCAGTGCCTCGCGCGCCGCCAGGATCGCGGGGGCGAGCAATCCGGCCATGCGCGCGACGCCGGCGGCGTCGCTCACCAGATCCTGCCGCATCTCGATGCCGAGATAGGGCGTGCCGCTGCCCTCGCCGTGACGGTTCATCGTCGCGTTGAGCGCTTTGCCCGAATAGGGAAGCTGGTCGCCGACGATGAGGCCGGCCGCCTCCAGCACCGGGATCGCGACCCGTGCCGCGCGATCGTCTTCATTGTAGAGGATGCCGACATGCCAGGGCCGCGCTTCGTCCGGCCGGCTGGCAAGCTGTGGCGTGAAGCTGTGCAGCGAGACCAGCAGCGCAGGGTGCGTCGTCGCGATGCGTTCGGCCACCACATCATGATAGGGGCGCCAGAAGCGCGCGATCCGGTGCGCGCGGCCGTCATGATCCAGCGCATTCCCGGGGATGGCATGGCCGTCGCTCGCGATCGGGATCAGCCCCGGCGCGTCCTCTTCGCGGTTGAGATCGACGACGAGGCGGGAGACGGTCGCCAGCACCGCCGCGCAGCCCAGCGTCGCGCACAGCGCCTCGGCGACCGGCGCCACGCCGATGTCGATCGCGACATGCCGGGTCAGCAGCGCCGGATCGATGCCGAGCGCGATGTCGTCGGGCACATGCGCCGAGGCATGATCGCCGATGATCAGGATGCCGGCGTCGCCATCGACGGTGCGCGGTCTCATCCGCGGAATTCGGGCGGGCGCTTTTCCGCCAGCGCCGCCATCCCCTCGCCGCACTCGGGGCTGCCGAACGCGTCGTCGAACAGCCGGTCCCCCAGCGACAGATCGCCATCCATCTCGATGAACGGGTAGAAATCGGTCACCATATGCTTGAGCAGCTTCACGCTGGTGGGCGCGTTGGCGGCGATCGTCTGCGCAAGCTGGTCGGCGGACGCGGCGGCATCCGCGGCGACGCGCTCGACCAGCCCGATCCTTGCGGCTTCGTCCGCGCCGATCGCGGTACCGCCGGTCAGCAGCAGCATCGCCTGCCCGCGGCCGACAAGTTCGGCCAGCCGGTTCACGTCGGTCGCGGGATACAGGATGCCGAGCCGCGCGGGCGGGATCGCGAAGCGCGCGGTGGGGGAGGCGATGCGCATGTCGCACGCCATCGCCAGCGCGACGCCGGCGCCGAACGCGCCGCCCTCGATCAGCGCGATCGTCGGCATCGGCAGGTCGGCGATGCCGTCCAGCGCAGCGCGCATCGCGCCGCGGAACGGCGCGCGGGCGGTCTCGTCCTCATGCAATGTGGCGAGCTGCTTGAGGTCGGATCCCGCGCAGAAGGTGCCGGGCACCGCCGATCGGATCAGCAGCACGCGCGCCGAAGAGGTCGCGAGGGCGGCGGCGGCCTGTGCCAGCGCGGTCCAGTCCGCAAGGCCCAGCGCGTTGCGGCTGGCTGCGCGGTCCAGGGTCAGGCGGGCGACGGCGCCCTCATAATCGATCTCGATCATGGTTCTGCCTGTTGCCCGCAAAGTCGCCGGATGTCACGAAGGAGCCGACAATCGAAAGGGACGCGATGCGCCTGTTTTCCCGCCGGCAGACTGTGGCCGGCCTTGCTCTAGCGGCGACATCCGTACCCGGTTTCGCGGCCACGCGGCCAAAACCCAAGGCCAGGCCACCGCGCATCTTGCCGCCGCCCACGGTCGGGCCGCTCGATGTGCTGACCGACGAACTGCTCGCGCACATCCCCGAGACCGCGACCTACAACGGCACGCCCGCCGCGATGAACGGCGGCCCCGCGGCGCGGCGGATGGACGATTATTCGCCCGCCGGCGAGGCGGCGTGGCGCGACGCGCTGCGCGAGGGTGCCGAACGGCTCGCGACGATCCGCGTCGCCGCCGACCCGCTCACCGCGACGCGGCTGGCGGTGGCAGGGGCGATCCTGGAGAATGGCGTGCGCAGCGCGGGCATCGCCTATGGCCGCACCAACCCGTTCAACTTCTCGGGGCACGTGCCTTATCTCGTCACCCAGGTGGCGGGGCCGCATATCGATACGGTCAACATGCTCGCCTCGCAGCAGTCGGTCGCGACGCCGCGCGCGGTCGATGCGTGGATCGCCAAGCTCGACGGGTTCGAGGGCGGCTTCGCCGGCGTCGTCGAGAAACTGAAGGCGGACGAGGCGGCGGGCTGCCGGCCGCCGCGCGCGCTGCTGATGCGGACCCTGCCGGTGCTCGATGCCTTCCTCGCCGGCAAGGCCGAGGATCATGTGCTGATCCGCAGCTTCACGCAGCGCATCGGCGAGGCCGGCCTGTCGGTGGAGATGCGCCGCACCGCGATCCGCCGCGCGACCACCGCGCTGCGCCGCCGCGCCCGTCCGGCGATCGCGAAGCTGCGCAACCGGATCGCGGCGATGCTGGTGACCGCGCGCGAGGAGGATGGGCTGTGGGCGCAGCCCGAGGGGGCGGCGCTCTACGCCGCCAACGTCCGCGCGCTCGGCGACACGCCGCTGCCGCCCGAGGATGTCCACGCGCTCGGGCTCGACGAGGTCGCGCGCATCTCCGCCGAGATGGAAGCGCTGCTGCGCGCCCGCGGGCTGACCGGGGGCAGCGTCGGCGCACGGATGGATGCGCTCGCCAGCGACCCCGCCAACCAGTTCGCCGACAGCGATGCCGGGCGCGACGAATTGCTCGACTATGTCCGCGGCCTCGTCTCCGCCGCGGAGGCGCGCTATCCGGACCTGCTGCCGCCGGACCTGATCCCGACGCAGCATCTGGTGGTGAAGCGCGTGCCGGTCGCCTCGCAGGAAGGGGCGCCGGGCGGCTATTATGACGGCCCCTCGCTCGACGGCTCTCGGCCCGGCACCTACTGGATCAACCTGCGCGACATGCGCGCGGTGCCGCGCTTCAGCCTGCCGACCCTGAGCTATCATGAAGGCGTGCCCGGCCACCACACCCAGGGATCGATCGCGACTGCGCTGCCCGAAGCGCCGCTGATGATCCGCATCGCCAGCTTCAATGCCTATCAGGAAGGCTGGGCGCTCTATAGCGAGCGGCTGATGGCGGAACTGGGCGCCTATGCGAAAGATCCGCTCGGAGACCTCGGCCGCCTGCAGGACGAGCTGTTCCGCGCGGTGCGGCTGGTGGTCGATACCGGCATGCACCACAAGCGCTGGAGCCGGATGCGGGCGATCACCTACATGCGCGACACCACCGGTTCCGCCGACAGCGAGGTGACCGCCGAGATCGAGCGCTACATGGCATGGCCGGGGCAGGCGCTGGGCTACAAGCTGGGCCAGTTGCGGCTGCTGGATCTGCGAGAAAAGGCAAGGGCGAAGCGCGGATTCAGCCTGCAGCGCTTCCATGGCGTGGTGCTGGGGGGCGGGGCGATGCCGCTGGATCTGGTGGAGGCGCGGCTGGGTGAGGCAGTGTAAGGGGAGCATCCGCGAGCGCCCTTGTCAGCGGCCCGATGCCCCCTCCGTTCGCCCCGAACGCAGTCGAGGGGGCCGTCGAAGCCGAGACGGCGGGTTGGGCCACACTCCGAGCGGGTCTCTGTTCTCGGCTTCGCTCGAACATCCCCTCGACTTCGCTCGGGGCGAACGGAGTGGGGGCGTGAGGCCTTGGCCTCACCCCAGCCGATACAGCCCGGCCCCGTGCGCCGGCAGCGTCCGCACCAGCCGCCCGGTCGCCTCCCCGTCTGCGGCACCCGTCCACAAATCCCGGACATTGACCGTCCCCGACACCCCAAGCATCGCCAGCGGCACGCCGACCGGCTTCGCGCTCTTTCCGGTATTGAACAGCGCCACATAGAGGCCGCCGCCGCGCTCGGGCCGCGCCGACCACACCCGCGTGCCATCCTCCACGAAATGCGGCTGGTTGGCGGTGCTCGCCTGGTTGACCGCCAGCACCTCGCGGTTGGTGAGCAGCGCCAATGTCGGCGCGTCGAGGTGGCGCAGGTCGCCGCCCATGATCAGCGGCGAGCGCGCGATCGACCAGAGCGTCATCAAGGTGCGCTGCTCGTCCGGCGCGAAGCGGGTGTCGCTTTCGCCCATGCGCAGGCGGCCGAGCGGCAGCATGTCGGCGTCGGGCCAGCGGCCGGGCGCGCGGTGCGGGTTCCAGTTCTCCAGCCGGGTGAACTGTGCCTCGAGCATCGCCCACTCGTCCCAGAAATCGTCGCTGATCCGCCACATCTGCGCGTGGCGCGCGACATGGCCGGCGCGCACCACCGGCGTCTCGCCGGGCGAGAGGCTGAGCATCATCGGCCGGCCGCTGGCGGCGATCGCCTTCGCCGCCGCCTCGATCTCGGCGGCATGCGCGTCATAGGGGCGGCTCATATCGTCCATCTTGACGAAATCGACGCCCCACGACGCGTAGAGCCGGAAGAGGCTGTCATAATAGGCCTGCGCGCCGGGCTTCGTCATGTCGACGCCGTACATGTCCGGGTTCCACGAACAGATGCTGGTCGTGTCGGCGACGTCGGCGGCGCGGTAGCGGGTGTCCAGGATCGGCAGGTTGCGCTTCACCGCCGCGCGGGGGATGCCACGCATCACATGGATGCCGAACTTCAGCCCGAGCGCATGGACCTCGGCGGCGAGCGGCGCGAAGCCCTTGCCGTCGGCCGATGAGGGAAAGCGGTTGGGGGCGGGGATCAGCCGGCCATGCGCGTCCATCGCCGGCTGCGGCGCGCGATTATAGTCATAGCCCCGCGCCTCGGGCTCGTACCACTGGATGTCGACGGTGAAGACGTCATAGCCCGCCGGCAGCAGCTTCGCTGCCATGATCCGCGCGGTCTCGCGCGCCTGGTCCTCGGTGATGGTGGTCGCGAAGCTGTTCCAGCTGTTCCAGCCCATCGGCGGGCGGGGCGCGAGGGGCGTCGCAGCGGTCTTGCCCGCACCGGATGCCGGCGCCGCCGCAGCGACGAGACCGGCCGAACCGGCGACGAGAAGGCTGCGACGATCGATCTGCGGCATGTGAACCCCTCCGTTGTCAGGTGCTTATACTCCGACAAATAGAAGGGTGAAGAGGGCGAGCAAGCATGAAAAAGCCCTCTCCCGCACGTCGCGGGAGAGGGCCCAAAGTCGCATCAGTCGAAGATCTTGCCCCAGGCGCGCTTGGTGCGGGTCTTCCACGCGCCGCGATGATAGGCGTCCGACGCCAGCAGCGGCATCACCGAGCCGGCCTCGGCGAACACCATCTGCTCCAGCGTGGTGTCGACCTTGCCCCAGCTCGCCGCTTCCTTGAGCGTGGAAGAGGAGCAGGCGCCGTCGCGCACGTCGGCGACGGTGATCTGCACGGCGTATTTGTGCATCTCGACATTCTCATGGCCGAGGATCTCGGCGCACACCACGGTGTCCTGGATGAAGTTCTTCGGCACGCCGCCGCCGATCATCAGCAGGCCGGTGGTGCCCGCCTTGATCTTGATGTCGGTCAGTTCGCGGAAGTCGGCGATGGCGTCGAGCACCATGTAGGGCTTGCCCTCCTTCGCGCGCTCGACCTGGTGCTTGACGAGGCCGAAGCCCGCCGAGCTGTCGACGAACGCCGGGCAGAAGATCGGCACGTCATGCTCATAGGCGAGCTTGACGAGGCTGTTCTCCTTCTTGCCGTGCTCGGCCAGATACTTGCCCATCTCGCGGATGAAGGCGCGGCTCGAATAGGCCTTGGGCTCCAGCGAGTCGGCGATCGCGCCGATCGTGTGGTCGCAGTCCTGAAGCTGCTCTTCGTCGATATAGGTGTCGTAGATGCGGTCGATGTAGAGCGAGCGCAGCGTGTTGTCGTCGGGCACTTCGAGCGCCTGATAATGCTTGTGGCCGAGGCCCTCGAAGAAATCCATGTCGACGATCGACGCGCCGGTGGCGACCACGCCGTCGATCATGTTGGAGCGCAGCAGCTCCGCATAGAGATCCATGCAGCCACCCGCCGAGGTCGAGCCGGCGATGACGAGGAAGATCGAGCAGTCCGGGTCGTTCAGCATCTGGTTGTAGATGCCGGTGGCGCGCGCGAGGTCGCGGCTGGTGAAGCTCATCTTGCCCATGGCATCGATGATCGGGCGGGCGTCGAACGTGGTGATGTCGACATGCTCGACGACGGTCGAGAGCAACTCGGCCTTGCGGGTGTCGTTGATGGCTTCGGTCATTCGAATCTCCAGCAGCAATATCCCCCTTCCGCCTGGGCGGGAGGGGTTGGGGGAGGGCCTGTCAGGGCCAGAAATCAGGCGGAAACGGCATGCCCTCCTCCAACCCCTCCCGCAAGACGGGAGGGGGGAAGAGAGCCGAGTGCAGGACGAAGGTTACAGCGTGACGACGTTCGACGGCATCGCCGCCGGCTCGTCCAGCTCGATGTAGAGCGAGACCATCGGCTCGTCGGTGACGTCATGGGCCGGCGCCTCGCCGAAACCGTTGAAGCCGGTCCGCATCGCGCAGCCATAGGCGCCAAGCATGCCGATCTCGATATAGTCGCCGGCGCGAACATCGGCAGGCAGCAGGAACGGGCCTGCCATATGATCGAGATCGTCGCAGGTCGGGCCGTAGAAGCTGAACGGCACCATCTTCGCGTTCGATTCCGGCTCGCGCAGCAGCATCACCGGGAAACGCCAGCCGACATGCGCCGCATCGAACAGCGCGCCATAGGCGCCGTCGTTGATGTAAAGCTCATCGCCGCGGCGACGCTCGACGCGCACCACGAGAGAGCTGTATTCGGCGCACAGCGCACGGCCCGGCTCGCACCACAGTTCGGCCGAATAGCTGACCGGCAGGCTCTCGAACGCGCGATGGATCGTCTCGAAATAACGCTCCAGCGGCGGCGGCTCCATGCCCGGATAGCTCGACGGGAAGCCGCCACCGACGTCGACGACGTCGACGGTGACGCCGGCCTCGACGATCGCGGCGCGCACGCGCTCCATCGCCTGGGCATAGGCGTCCGGCGTCATCGCCTGGCTGCCGACGTGGAAGCAGATGCCCAGCGCATCGGCGACCTGGCGGACGGCGATCAGCAGATCCTTGGTCTCACCCGGCGCAGCGCCGAACTTCGAGGCGAGGCTGAGCTTCGAATGCTCGGACGACACCCGCAGCCTTACGCACAGCGTAAGGTCTTCCGCGCCGCGGGTGGCACGGACGATCTTGTCCAGCTCCTCGATCGTGTCGAGCGAGAAGGTGCGAACGCCATGATCGAAATAGGCTTCCGCGATCGCTTCCTCGGCCTTCACCGGGTGCATGAAGCACAGGGTGGCACCCGGCGCGGCCTTCGCGACGAGGCGAACCTCGGCGATCGACGCGACGTCGAAATGCGTGATCCCGCTTTCCCAAAGGAGCGTGATCAGTTCCGGCGAGGGATTCGCCTTCACCGCATACATGGCCGTACCCGGAAACTTCTCGACGAAGAAACGGGCGGCACGGCGAGCGGCGTGCGGGCGAACGAGCGTGACCGGCTGGACCGGACGAAGGGCGGCAGCTAGCCCCAGCGCGCTATGATGCTTGTGCAACTCAAGGGACCTCCAGTGGGTAGTTCACGGAACGTGCTGCCTTGCGGTGGAAGTCCCATGGGGCAGCGGGAGGGCGCGATATATTCAGCACGCACCCCCATGTAAAGCGGGCGCTCGTTCAAATGTTTCAATTCGGAGACAAGGCTGTGGATAAGTCGCGCCGACCGACCGTCGAAGGGGTCATCAAGGCATTGGAAAAGCTTGATAAAATCGTGCCGTCGACGCCGCTTCTGCCGCTGCCCTTTTTCGACGAACCGCTGCTGTGCAAAGCCGAATCGCTCCAGCCGATGGGCGCGTTCAAGCTGCGGGGCGCATGGCATCGGCTGAGTGACCTGAGCGAGGCTGAAAAGGCGGCGGGAGTCGTCGCGTTTTCGTCGGGGAATCACGCGCAGGGCGTCGCCTGGGCGGCGCGCCGGCTGGGCATCGCCGCCGCCATCGTCATGCCGGCAGACGCACCCGCGGCGAAACGCGAATCGACCGTGGCGCTGGGGGCGGAGGTGATTCGCTACGATCGCGCGACCGAAAGCCGCGAGGCGATCGCGGCGGCGCTCGCGGCGGAGCGCGGCGCGGTGCTGGTGCCAAGCTTCGACGACCCCTGGGTCATCGAAGGGCAGGGCACGGCGGGGCTGGATGCAGTGCGCCAGATGGCGGAACGGGGGCTGGCGGCGCCCGACCGGATCGTCATCCCCTGTGGCGGCGGTGGCCTCTCCGCCGGCATCGCGCTGGCTGTGCCGGGCGCGGAGATCGTCGTCGCCGAGCCGGAGGGGTGGGACGATATGGGCCGTTCGCTGGACCTGGGGGAGCTCGTGCCGGTCGGCCCCAACCCGCCACCCACCGCCTGCGACGCGCTGCAGACGACGCGCGTCTCGCCCTTGACCTTCGACGTGCTCAAGGCCCGCGGTGCGCGCGGCGTCGCAGTGAGCGAGGCCGAGGTCGCGGCGGCGCAGCGCCACGCCTTCCGCCATCTACGTGTCGTGGTCGAACCCGGCGGCGCGGTCGCGCTCGCGGCGGTGCTCGCGGGCAAGGTGGCGCCCGGCAAGCGGACGCTGGTGATCCTGTCCGGCGGGAATGTGGATGCCGGGGACTATGCGCGGGTGTTGCAGGGGTGATGGGTGTTCCCGGCTGAATGCATGTGATCCCGCGCGGGAGACCATTGTCCTCCCCGGCGCGCAGCGTCGGGGACGACGATCATCTGCTACAGCACGGAGGGCTTGCAGTCCCCCGCCCAACCCGCCTTTAAGCAGCCCATGCAAAGCCGTGACCTCTTCAACATCGTCACCGCCATCGCCATGCTGGCGGTCATCGCACTCGTCTTCGGCGCGATCGCGCTGTTCCGTCGGGGCGGGGATCGCAAGCAGCCGCTGCTGATGCTCGGCGCCGCGCTGGTGCTGTTGGCCAACATCCTGATCTGGACGTGGCCGCACAGCGGATGACCGACCCGATCGATCCCGATATAGCCGCCTTCAACCGCCGCCTCTCCAGCCGCTGGCGCGAGCATCCGGCGTTGGACGCGCTCAGCATCGCGCGCGCCCGCGCGGTCGCTGAGATCGTCCGCGCGCCGTTGCGCGCCGGTGGCCCCGCGATGGCGCGGACCGACGATCACCGGCTGGAAAGCGGCGATCACCGCTTCCGCGTCCGCATCCATCGCCCGACCGGAGACGCGATGCCGCCGGCGCTGATCTATCTGCATGGTGGCGGCTTCACCTTGTTCAGCATCGACACGCACGACCGGCTGATGCGCGAATATGCTGCGGCGGGCGGCTTTGCGGTGGTCGGCGTCGATTATCCGCTGTCGCCCGAGGCGCGCTATCCGGTCGCACTGGAGGCGGTGCTGACGGTGCTGCGCTGGCTGGCGGCCGAGGGCGCGGCGCTGGGGATCGACGCGACGCGGCTCGCGATCGGCGGCGATTCCGCCGGTGCCAACCTCGCGCTCGCCGCCTGCCTGCGGCTGCGTGATGGCGCTGAGGGGCCAGGGCTGCAGGCGATGCTGCTCAACTACGGCACCTATTCGGACCGCTCGTCGGACGCGGCCGAGGCGGAACTGGGCGGCCCCGATGCGGTGCTCAACCGCGCCGAGATGGACTGGTTCTACGGCAATTATCTGCGCGACGACGCCGATCGCGGCGATCCCTATGTCTGCCCCTTGCTTGCCGACATGACCCGCCTGCCGCCGGCGTTGCTCGTCGTCGCGGAGCGTGATCTGCTGGCGGAACAGAGCCTTGCCCTGGCGGAGCGGTTCGCCGCGGCAGGCGTGCCACACCGGCTGAGCGTCTACCCGGGGGCGACGCACAGCTTTCTGGAGGCGATGGCCACGGCGCCGATCGCGATGCGCGCGATCGGGGACGGCGCGGACTGGTTGAAGGAGCGGCTGGCTCCCTTGCTGTAAGCTTGAAGGGTGGTAGACGGGGCCAGGCGATACATGGATCTCCTCACCCGTTCGCCCCGAGCGAAGCCGAGACGGCGAGGTTGGGCCAGGCTCCGAGCGGGTCTCGGCTCTCGGCTGCGCTCGAGCCACGCCTCGACTTCGCTCGGGGCGAACAGAGTGGAGGGAGGGCTCAGTGCGGCCTCGGTCGCATTCGCGCAAATTGAAAGACCACCCCCATGCTCCGCCCTTGGAAAACCGTTCTCGCCCAGCGTCTCCAGCCCGATGGCGAGACCCCGCTCTACATGCAGATCGTCCATGCGCTGATCCACGAGATCCAGCGCGGGCGTCTCCAGCCCGGCACCTATCTGCCGGGCACCCGCGAACTGGCGACGGCGCTTGCCGTCAACCGCAAGACGATCGTCACCGCCTATGACGAACTGGTGGCGCAAGGCTGGCTCGAATCGCTCGGCCGCCGCGGCACGATCGTCTCGGCCTCGTTGCCGGAGGCGGAACCCGCGCAGGGGGCCGGCCTGCCCACCGCGTTCGAGCCCGAGCGGCTGATCGCCTATCCGTTCCGCCGCGCGCCCGATCGGCCGATCGCGGTGCCGGCGGGGCGCTGGCTGAAGCTGGACGAAGGGGCGCCGGACGGGTCGATCTTTCCCGCCGAACTCGTCGCCCGCGCCTATCGCTCGGCGGCGATCAGGGCGTCGCGCGAGAACCGGCTGCTCTATCGCGATCCGCGCGGGTCGCCGCTGCTGCGCCAGAGCGTCGCGACGATGCTCCAGGGCCAGCGCGGGCTGATGGTGGGGCCGGAAAACATCCTCATCACCCGCGGCAGCCAGCAGGGCATCTTCCTCGCCGCGCGCATCCTCACCCGGCCGGGCGCGATGGCGCTGGTCGAGGAACTGACCTACGAGCCCGCGGTCGCCGCCTTCCGCGCCTGCGGATCGCAGGTGGTGCCGGTGCGCCTCGATGCCGAGGGGCTGGACGTCGAGGATGTCGAGCGCCAGTGCCGGGCGCACCGCGTCGCCGCGATCTTCCTCACCCCGCACCACCAGTTCCCGACCACCGTCTCGCTCAGGCCCGAGCGGCGGCTGCGGCTGCTCGACCTCGCGCGCCAGTTCGGCTTCGCGATCATCGAGGATGATTATGACCATGAGTTCCGCTTCGGCTCGCAGCCGCTGCTGCCGATGGCGAGTTACGCGCCCGAGCACGTCCTGTATGTCGGCTCGCTCTCCAAGCTGCTGCTGCCGGCGCTGCGGATCGGCTATGTCGCGGCGCCCGCGCAGGTGATCGACGCGCTCGCCTATGAGGTCTCGCTGATCGACGGCATGGGCAACACCTTGACTGAGGATGCCGCCGCCGAGCTGATCGACAGCGGCGAGGTGCGCCGCCATGCCCGCAAGGCGACGCAAATCTATGCGGGCCGGCGCGATGCCGCCGCCGGCGCGGTGCGCGACGCGTTCGGGGATATGGTCGACATGCGGCTGCCGCAGGGCGGCGTCGCGCTGTGGCTCGGCTTCCGCGACCATGCCGCGCTCGACCGGATCGAGAGCCGCGCCCCCGCGCTCGGGCTCAGCTTCGCCCCCTCGCACAGCTATATGGTCCGGCCCGAGGCGGAGCGGGGGTTGCGGCTGGGTTTCGCCAGCCTCGACGAGGTCGATCTCGCCGCCGCGATCTGTGGCCTGCGCGACACGGCGCGGGCCTGACGTTGCTGGACCCCTCGCTTTTGCAATTCTGGATGTTTCGACGGGTTCAGTCTTGCGAAACGTTCGCGGCATGCACTTTCCATCCGGGTCCACGTCCGACCTTCTCAAGCTGATCGCCGAGCATCCGCTCGCGTGGCTCGTCAACCATGGCGCCGCCGGCTTCGACGCTACGCCGCTGCCGATGCTGGCCGAAACCGATGCGGAGGGGCGGCTCGTCTCGCTTCTCGGCCATTGTTCGCGCCGCAATGCGCAGGTCGCGGCGCTGCGGGCAGACCCGCATGCGGTGCTGCTCTTCTCTGGACCCCAGGGCTATATGTCCCCGGCGCTGGTCTCGAAGCCGCACTGGGCACCGACCTGGAATTTCGCGGTCGCGATGATCGCGGTCGAGGTGGAGTTCATCGAGGAAGAGACGCTCGCCTCGGTCGAGCAGCTCACCGACACGATGGAAGCGTCGCAGCCCAATCCGTGGACCGTCGCCGATGCGGGCGATCGCCTCGGCCAGTTGCTGCCGCGGATCATCGCCTTCCGCGCGCATGTCCGCGCGATCGATGCGCGCTTCAAGCTGGGCCAGGAGGAAACGGCGGAGGTTGCGGCCGAACTGATCGCCGGCACCGCCGATACCGAGCTGGCGGACTGGATGCGGCGCATGAACGCCGATCGCCTGCCGCTCCCCACGACCGCCGAGGAGACGCTGGCGTGACGATGATCGATCTCTCACGCCGGTCGCTGCTGGGTGGCGGCGCCGCGCTGCTGGTGGCGCGCGCGGGCTGGGCCGCCAACACCGCCTTCGACACCGCCTATGTCAACGCGCGCATCTGGACCGGTGCGAAGACGGCGCCGAGCGATGCGATCGCGATCAGCGGCAACCGCATCGCCGCGCTCGGCAGCGCCGCGGTCCGCGCCGGCATCGGCCGCGCGACCCGGGTCGTCGATCTTGGCGGCGCCTTCGTCATGCCGGGCTTCATCGACAATCACACCCACTTCCTGCGCGGCTCGGCGATGCTCGCGCAGCCCAGCCTGCGCGATGCCGCGACCCCGGCGGAATTCGCGCGCCGCGTCGGTGAGGCGGCGGCGAAGCTGCCGGCGGGCAAGTGGCTGGAAGGCGGCCATTGGGACGAGCAGCTCTGGGGCGGCGAACTGCCCCGGCGCGACTGGATCGATGCGGTCACGCCGAACACGCCGGTCGCCGTCGCGCGGCTCGATCTTCACATGTATCTCTGCAACAGCGTCGCGCTGAAGCTGGCCGGCATCACCCGCGATACGCCCGATCCGGCGGGCGGCGTGATCGTCCGCGACGCCAATGGCGAGCCCACCGGCATCGTCAAGGATACCGCCAAGGACCTGGTCGAACGCGTCATCACCCCGCCGACCGAAGCGGAGATCGAAAGAACGCTCGCCGCCGGCACCGCCTATGCGTTGTCGCGCGGCGTGACCCAGGTCCACGTCACCGAGCTCGACTGGACGACGCAGGATGCGCTGCACCGTCTGCGCGGCAGCCCCAAGAAACTGCCGATGCGCTTCTATTCCTTCGTGCCCCTGAAGGATTGGGAACGGATGGCGGCGCTCGTCGAGGCAGAGGGCCGCGGCGACGACTGGGTGCGCTGGGGGGCGATGAAGGGGCTGGTCGATGGCTCGCTCGGCTCGCGCACCGCGCTGTTCCGTCAGCCCTATACCGACGCGCCCGACAGCCACGGCATCGCGCTCGATCCACTCGACAGGATCGAGGCGTGGATCAGGGGCGCCGACGCTGCGGGGCTGCATGTGACCACCCACGCGATCGGCGATGCCGCCAATGCCGACCTGCTCGACATCTACCGGCGCGTCGCGGCCGCCAACGGCCCGCGCGACCGCCGCTTCCGCATCGAACATGCCCAGCATCTCGATCCGGCCGACATTCCGCGCTTCAGGCAGCAGGGTGTCATCGCCTCGGTGCAGCCCTATCACGCGATCGACGATGGCCGCTGGGCGGTGAAGCGGATCGGCGAGCAGCGCCTGAACGGCACCTACGCGTTCAGGTCGCTGATCGACAGCGGCGCGCACGTCACCTTCGGGTCGGACTGGCCGGTGGCGCCGATCGATCCGCTGAGCGGCGTCGCGGCGGCGGTGCTGCGCCAGACGATCGACGGCGCCAACCCCGGCGGATGGCTGCCCGAACAGCGGGTGACGGCCGCGCAGGCGCTCCATGCCTATACCGCCGAAAATGCCTATGCGGGTTTCCAGGACGATCGGCTTGGCACGCTGAAGCCCGGCAACATCGCCGACTTCGCGGTGCTCGACCGCGATCTGATCCGCGACGATCCGGCCGGGATCACCGGTGCGAAGGTGCTGCGCACCGTGGTGGACGGGAAGGAGCGCCACGGCGCCACCGGCTGACAGGAATAGAACCGCAGGAAACGGACTTTTTGGGCGGCACGCGAAAAACGCGGCCTCCTTCAGGGCGAAAGGGCAGAACGATGACCAGAACCAAGTTGATGAAGGCGGCGCGCACCTCCGTGCTCGCGCTCGCGATCGGCGGCATTGCCGGCATTTCGGGCACCGCGCATGCCGAGGAGCCTGCGGACGGCGACATCATCGTCACCGCGACCAAGCGCGAGGAAAGCATCCGCCAGACCCCGCTCGCGATGAGCGCGGTGACCGGCGAGGATCTCGCCGCCGCCAACGCCAACAGCCTTTCGGACTATATCGTCCGGCTGCCGGGCGTGGTGTTCAACGATTATCAGCCGGGCATTTCCGAAGTCGTGATCCGCGGCATCGCCGCGACGACCTATCACGAACAGGGCCAGACCACGGTCGGCTATTATCTGAACGACATCCCGCTGGTGGAGCCCGGCTTCCCGATCGGCATTCCCGACGTCGACACGTTCGACATCGACCGCGTCGAGGTGCTGCGCGGCCCGCAGGGCACCCTGTTCGGCTCGTCCACACTCGGCGGCCTCGTCAACTATATCGTCAAGACCGCCGACCCGACCAAGTTCGACGCGGCGGCGCAGGGCCTCGTCGGCTACACCAAGAATGCCGATGGCGAGCTCAACTATGCCGCCAAGGCGATGATCAACGTGCCGATCATCGCAGACAAGCTGGCGGTGCGCGTGATGGCGCTGCAGCGCGTGGATGCCGGCTATCTCGACAATCCCGGCACCGGCGTCGATGGCGCCAATGATTTCCGCACCCGCGGGCTGCGCGGATCGGTGGTGTTCACGCCGGCCGAAGGCTCGAAGATCACCTATCTCTTGACCTATCAGGAGACGAAGCTCGACGACCAGACCTATCTGGACCTCGACAATCCCTACATCCGCAACACGCCGCGCGCCGAGCCGCAGGAAACCGACTTCTTGCTGAACTCGCTGCGCGTCGATCAGGATCTGAGCTTCGGCACGCTGACCGTGCTCGGATCAATCGTCGAGAAGAACAACACCACCGTCTTCTCCTACCCCTATGCCTATGTCACCGGCGTGACGACGGGCGACGAGGCCGCCTATTCGTTGGGTGACGCACACGCGAACATCAAGAGCGCCGAGGCGCGGCTGGCATCGAACGGAACCGGCATGTTCCGCTGGCTGATCGGCACCAGCTATATGCGCGCCAAGAAGACCAGCTACGACCAGATCTTCCAGGCGGGGGCCGCCGACTTCATCGACGCCAATCCGGGCCTGTTCGGCGGCTTCACCGGCGCGCAACTCACCCCGGGCGATCGCCTCTACGGCTATCTCTCGGACACGGTGAACGAGGATTTCGGAATCTTCGGCGAACTCGCCATCCGGCCGGTCGACGAATTCGAGATCAGCTTCGGCGGCCGCTATTTCTGGAACAGCTACAGGGGCACCGTGCTCAACCAGGCCGGCGCGCTCGGCGGCTATCCCGGCGGCTACACGCCCACGGACAGTGGCGGCAGGGTGAGCCAGAGCGAGGATGGGTTCACCCCGAAGGTGACGATCACCGCCCGGCCGACCGACACGGTGATGGCTTATATGACCTATTCGCGCGGCTATCGCGTCGGCGGCATCAACCCCAATGCCGGGCTGCTGCCGAGCATCCCCGCCGCCTATGACAGCGATACGGTCGACAATTACGAAGCCGGCGTGAAGGTCTCGCTGTTCGAGAATCGCATGTATGTCGATGCGACGGTGTTCACGATCGACTGGAAGGACATCCAGGCCCGCCTGTTCGGCCCGGAACCGAGCTATTATTCCTATGTCTCCAACGCGGGCAGCGCCAATGTGTCGGGCGTCGAATTTTCGACCACCGTCGAGCCGCTGCCCTATCTGTCGGTCTCGACCAACCTGACCTATCAGGATGCGCAGCTGACCGACTTCCTGCCCGATACCTTCGCGGCGGGCGGCGGCTATGCCTCGGGTACGCGGCTGCCGGGCTCGTCGAAATGGTCGATCGCCAACAATGTGAAGCTCGATCTCGCCGATGTCTCCGGCAAGCCGACGATCGAGATCGCGCATCGTTATCTTTCGTCGGCACCGGTCGCCTTCGGCAACGATGCGACCCGCGGCAATTTCAACATCTTCGATCTGCGCGCGTCGGTGACGCTCATGGAGAAGTTCCGCATCCTCGCATTCGCCAACAACATCTTTGACGAATATGGCATCCTCAACGCACCGTTCACGTCGCAGGTGACGCCGGCGGGCTCGATCGTGCGTCCGCGGACGATCGGCATCCGGCTCGACTGGTCGCTCTGATCGGCCTTCGCCCGCGCACCGGTGGTGCGCGGGCGCCCTCGTTCGCTTGTTGGGGACGTTCATGAACACGCCGTTCCGCCGGTTGCTCGGCGCGATGCTGCCCGCATTCGCGCTTGTCGGTATCGCCCACGCGGAAGACGGCACCGCGCTGCCGCTCGCCCCCGCCCGCACCCTGGCGTTCGACGCCAGCGAGGCGACGTGGATGATGCTGGACCTGTCACCCAACGGCCGCACGATCCTGTTCGACCTGCTGGGCGATATTTACGCGCTCGACGCGGCGGGCGGCACCGCGCGGCCGCTGCTCACCGGCATGGCGTTCGAGCGCAATCCGGTGATCTCGCCGGACGGCAAAAGCTTCGCCTTCGTCTCGGATCGCTCGGGCGTCACCAACCTGTGGGTCGCCAACATCGACGGCACCGGATTGCGCCAGATCTCGCAGGACCGGTCGCTGGCGCTCTACGCCGCCCCGGCTTGGTCGCCCGATGGCGAAAGCCTCTATGTCTCGCGCGCGGTGCATTCGGTGCTCGCGTTCGAGCTGATGAAATTCCCGGTGGCGGGCGGTGCCGGTGTCACCGTCGTCAAGGCGCAGCCCAACGGCAATGAGGATTGGGACCATCGCATCAACGCGATGGGCGCGTCGATCTCGCCCGACGGCCGATACGCCTATTATGCCACCAAGTCCGGTACCACCTGGTCGCCCGACGACGCCCCCAACTGGCGCATCGCCCGGCGCGACCTCGCCACCGACGTCGAGGAGACGGTGGTGCCGGTGGGCGGCGGCGGCGCGTTCCGCCCGGCGCTGTCGCATGACGGGCGCTGGCTGGCTTATGGCAGCCGCAACGGCAAGCGCGCCGGGCTGCGCCTGCGCAATCTGGAAACCGGCGCGGATCGCTGGCTCGCCTGGCCGGTCGATCGCGACGGGCAGGAGAGCGGCTATTATGACGATCTGCTGCCGCGCTTCGTGTTCACGCCCGACGACAAGGCGATCGTCGCCGGCGTCGATGGCGGCATCGTCCGCATCGATGTCGCTACCGGCCGGCGCAGCAAAGTGCCGTTCACCGCGCCGGTCAGCCTGCCGCTTGGCGCCAACACCCGCGTCCGCCAGCGCGAGGAGACCGGCCCGGTCAGGGTTCGCGTCGCGCAGGCGCCACGCCTCTCGCCCGACGGCCGGCAGATCGCCTTCACCGCGCTCAGCGGCCTCTATGTGCAGGCGGTGGGCGGCGGCACCCCGCGCCGGCTGGTCGCGGCCGACGCCTTCCAGCCCGCCTGGTCGCCCGATGGCCGCAGCATCGCCTATGTCGGCTGGACCGCAAAGGATGGCGGCGCGCTGTGGAGCGTGCCCGCTGCCGGCGGCGCGCCGCGCCGGCTGACCGATGCGCCCGGCTTCTACAGCGAGCCGCTGTACGCGGCGGACGGCACGCGCCTCTACGTGCTCCGATCCAGTCATTATGACCGGCTGCGCGCGCCTTCGGAGATCGCCGACGATCGCGTGACGGACCTGCTCGCGCTGCCGGCGACCGGCGGCACGCCGAAGCCGGTCGCGCACGCCGTGGGCATGCGCTCGCCGCACCTCACCCGGGACGGTCGCATCTGGTTCTACGGCCAGGGCGGGCTGAAGTCGGTCGCGGCGGAAGGCGGCGCGATCACCGACGAGGTCGGCATCGTCGCACGCGCGATGGGCCAATATGTCGGCGTGCCGCTGCCGGTCGAGGATGCGCGGGTCAGCCCGGACGGGCGCGCCATTCTCGCCAGGGCGGCATCGCAGCTCTATCTGCTCGACATGCCCGCGCGCACCGCGGGCAAGCCGGCGACGCTCAACCTCGGCGTTCCCGGCGTGGCGCGCGCGAAGCTGACGCGGGTGGGCGCCGATTTCTTCGGCTGGTCGCCCGATGGCGCCAGCATCACCTGGTCGGTGGGAGGCAGTTTCCGTCGTGTCGCCGCCGCCAGCGCGAACGCCGGTGCCGAGGCGGCCGCCACCACCACCGACATCACCGTCTCCGTGCCGCGTGACGTGCCGGCGGGCAGCGTGGTGCTGCGCGGCGCGACGGTGCTGCCGATGGAGGGGGAGGCGGCGATCGCCGACGCCGACGTCGTCGTCAGCGGCGACCGCATCGTCGCGGTCGGGCGGACCGGCGCGGTGCCGGTTCCGGCGGGGGCGAAGGTGCAGGATGCGCGCGGCCGCTTCATCGTGCCGGGCTTCGTCGACACCCACGCGCATTTCTTCGGCATCCGCCGCGGCATCCATGATCGTGGCTATTGGGAATTCGCGGCGGACCTCGCCTTCGGGGTCACCTCCGCGCTCGAGGTGCAGCCCTTCACCACCGACATCTTCGCCTATCAGGACATGATCGACGCCGGCATGATGCCGGGGCCGCGCGCCTGGTCGACCGGGCCGGGCGTGTTCGTGAACAGCGAAATCCACAGCAAGGCGGACGCGCTCGACGTACTCCGCCGCTATCGCGACCATTATCGCACGCGCAACATCAAGGCCTATATGGTCGGCGATCGCGCGCAGCGGCAGTTCACCGTCCAGGCCGCGCAGGACCTGGGCATGATGCCCACCACCGAGGGCGCGAGCGACCTCGTGCTTGGCCTTACCCACGCGATCGACGGCTTCGCCGGCAACGAGCACAACTTGCCGATCACCCCGCTGCGCAGCGACGTCATCCGGCTGATGGCGGAAAGCCGCATCGCCTACACGCCGACCCTGTCGGTGCTCTATGGCGGCGGCCCGGCGCTGTTCGACTACATCATCGAGAAGCGCCCGCAGGACGATCCGAAGCTCAGGCAGTGGATGCCGCCCGCGGTGTTGACCGGGAAGCTGCGCAACCGCCGCTGGCTGCCGCGCGAAGCCCAGTCCTACGCGCAGTTCGCCGCCGACGCCGCGACGCTGCAGCGCGCCGGCGGGCTCGTCGGCATGGGCAGCCATGGCGAGATGCCGGGGCTCGGCCTGCATTGGGAGATGCAGGCCTTCGCCAGCGGCGGCGCGACGCCGATGGAGGTGCTCCGCGCCGCGACCATCGACGGTGCGACGATCGTCGGCCATGCCGACGATGTCGGCAGCATCGTGCCGGGCAAGTTCGCGGACATGGTCGTGCTGGAGGCGGACCCCCGCGCCGACATCGCCAACGCCCGGCGCATCAGCGCGGTGATGAAGGGCGGCCGTCTCTACGATCCGCTGACCTTGGCGACCGAGGGCCGCGCGGCGCCCGAACGCTGGTTCGCGAACGAGGCGCCGGCGGACGAATAGGCGGCGGCACTTCCCCCGGCATCGGACGTTGCCTGTCGGCCAACAGGGAGGAAGCGTCCATATGATCGCAACCATAGCCGGCTGGGTCGCGCCGGCGGCGACGATGATCGCCGCAATGATGACCGCGGCCAATCTCGGCGCGCGGGTGACGGGGTGGGGCTTCGTCGTCTTCACGATCGGCTCGATCGGCTGGTCGACGGTGGGGCTGACCTCGGGCCAGACCAATCTGCTGGCGACCAACATCTTCCTCACCCTGGTCAACATCGTCGGCATCTGGCGCTGGCTGGGCCGCCAGCGCGCCTATGAGGAAGGCGCGGAGGCGGCGGCAGAGAAGAGCGACCGTTCGCCGCGCGCCCGGCTGGTCAATGCCACCGGCTTTGCCGGCCTGCCGCTGGTGACCGAGGGCGGTGAAAAGATCGGCAACGTGGTCGACGCCATGATCGCCTGCGATGGTGGCCGGATCGACTATTTCGTGGTCGGGACGGGCGGCGTCGCCGGGATCGACCAGCAGTTCCGCGCGCTGGATGCCGACGCGGCGCAACTGGGTAAGGACGCGCTGAAGCTCGGCATCTCGCAGGCCCGCTTCGAGGAATTGCCGACCATCGCGCCCGACGACTGGCCCGCAGAGCCCCCGCCTGCGGCGGTCGCATAACAACCGATGAGCATCTGCCCGCCCGCACCGCGCCAGCCGGCGCCGGGCTGCGCCACCTTGTTCAGGCTCCGCCAACGCGATGCTCGACAAGCTTCCACGCTTCGCCGATGGATACGCAATGCCCCGTTCGCACGCCCTTGACCGCGACGAATTGCTCGCCCGCCAGAGCTTTCAGCTCGAGCTGGTGGAGCGGCTGCGCGGGCTCGAGGATCCTTCGGACATCATGGCGACTGCATCGCGCATGCTGGGTGAATCGATCGGCGTCAGGCGCTGCGGCTATGCCGAAGTGGCAGCGGACGGAAACACGGTCCGCATCGAGAGCGACTGGGCGGCACCGGGCGTCGCGACCATGGCCGGAACCGTGCTTCAGACCGCCGCGTTCGGGACGGCGTTGCTGGAGGAATTGCGCGCCGGTGGCACCAGCGTGGTCGACGATTGTGCGACCGATCCACGCACCGCGCCCTACGCCTCCGCTTGGCAGGCGATCGATGCCGGGGCGCTGATCGTTTGTCCGCTCCTGCGCGAGGAACGCCTGTCTTCGGTGCTGTTCGTGCACGCCGATCCGCGGACGTGGAGCGAAGCGGAGATCGCCCGCGCCGAGGATGTCGCGCTGCGCGCTGCCGAAACGGTCGATCGCGCGCGGGCAGAAGCCGCGTTGAAGGCCAGCGAGCTGCGCTATCGATCCTTGTTCAATTCGATCGACGCCGGTTTTTGCGTGATCGAGGTGAAGTTCGGCGATGGCGGTGAACCTGCCGACTATCGGTTCCTGGAGGTCAACAAGGCCTTTCCCGCCTACACCGGTATCCGCGACGCCACGGGCCGCTGGATGCGGGAGATCGCACCCGATCATGAGCAGCACTGGTTCGACGTTTATGGCGCGGTCGCGAAGAGCGGGGTGCCGGCGCGGTTCGAATTGCCTGCGCGCGCGCTCGGCGATCGCTGGTACATGGTTCACGCCTATCGCGTTGACGATCCGGCGCTTCACCACGTCGCGATCCTGTTCACCGATCTCACCCAGCGCCGCAAGACCGAACGGGCGCTTGAGGAAAGCCGCGAGGAACTGGAACTTGCGGCACGCGCGGCGCAGCTCGGCCGCTTCGACTTTCGCCCGCAGGAAGGCACGCTGCGCTGGGATGCACGCTGCAAGGCGTTGTTCGGCCTGGGGCCGGACGCACCGATCACCTATGCGGACTCCTTTCTCGCCGGCTTGCATCCGGAAGATCGCGAGCGCGCCGATCGCGCGGTGGCGGCGTCGCTCGATCCGCGCGGAAATCACCGCTACGACATCGAATATCGCACCATCGGCATCGAAGATGGCATCGAGCGCCATATCGAGGCGCACGGCCTGGTCTTCTTTGACGGCGTGCTTCCCACCCGGTTGATCGGTACCGTGCAGGATGTCACCGAGCGGCGTCGCGCGGACGCGCTGCTGGCGGAGACCGAGGAGCGGCTGCGCATGGCCGGTATGGCCACCAACGATGCGGTGTGGGACTGGAATTTCCGCAGCGGCCTCGTCGAGTGGAATGCCGCACTGGAACGCGCCTATGGTCATCGCCCCGAGCAGGTCGAACCGAGCGGACAATGGTGGCTGGACCATATTCATCCGGAGGACCGCCAGCGGATCGATGCGAGCATCCATCGCGTGATCGATGGCCGCGAGACGGTGTGGACCGACGAATATCGGTTTTGCCGCGCGGACGGCGGCTACGCGGACGTGCTCGATCGCGGCTATGTGATCCGCGATGCCGATGGTGCCGCCACGCGCATGGTCGGGGCGATGCTCGACGTGTCGGTGCAGAAGTCGCTCGAACGCCAGCTGCGCGAACAGAATGTCGGGCTGGAGGCGGAGGTGGCGACCACCGCCGCCGATCTCGGCCGCGTCGAGGATGCGCTGCGCCAGGCGCAGAAGATGGAGGCGGTCGGCCAGCTCACCGGCGGCCTCGCCCATGATTTCAACAATCTGCTCGCGGGCATCTCGGGCGCGCTGGAGATGATGCAGTTGCGCATCGGCCAGGGCCGGGTCGGTGATCTCGAACGCTATGCCACCGCGGCGCAGGGGGCGGTGCGGCGTGCGGCGGCGCTGACGCACCGCCTGCTTGCCTTTTCGCGCCGCCAGACGCTCGATCCGCGGCCGACCGACGCCAACCGGCTGGTCACGGGGATCGAGGAACTGGTCCGCAGCACCGCGGGGCCGGGCATCGAGGTGGAGATCGTGGGTCAGGCGGGGCTGTGGACGACGATGGTCGATCCCAACCAGCTCGAGAACGCGCTGCTCAACCTGTGCATCAACGCGCGCGACGCGATGCCCGATGGCGGCCGCATCACCATCGAGACCGCCAACACCTGGCTCGACGACCAGGCGGGGCGCGAGCGTGGGCTGGCGGCGGGCCAATATATCTCGCTGTGCGTCACCGATACCGGCACCGGCATGACCGAGGAGGTGGCGGAACGCGCGTTCGATCCCTTCTTCACCACCAAGCCGATCGGCGAGGGCACCGGGCTTGGCCTCTCGATGATCTACGGTTTCGCCCGCCAGTCCGGCGGGCAGGTGCGGATCCAGACCGATCTCGGCCACGGCACGACGATGTGCATCTACCTGCCCCGCCACCTCGGCGCGGCCGAGGATGCGGTGCCGCTGGCGAGCGCAGGTATCGCCGAGCCGCGCGGGGCGAGCGGGCGGACGATCCTCGTCGTCGACGATGAGCCGACGGTGCGCATGCTGGCGACCGAGGTGGTCGGCGAACTGGGCCACGCCGTGCTCGAGGCGGGTGACGGCACCTCGGCGCTCGCGATTCTCGAAGGCGGCGCGCGTATCGATCTGCTCGTCACCGATGTCGGGCTGCCGGGCGGCATGAACGGCCGCCAGCTCGCCGACCGCGCCCGCGTGCTGCTGCCCGGGCTGAAGGTGGTGTTCATCACCGGCTATGCCGAAAGCGCCGTCATCGGCGGCCAGCAACTGGGCGGCGACATGGCGCTGATCACCAAGCCCTTCGCGATGGACACGCTGGCGGCGCGGGTCACGGCGCTGCTGGGGTGAGGACGCTGCCGCATCGTCCGCTGCACGCGGGAAGGCCGGGAGGAGCAGGTCCGCCCCCAAACCGTTCGTCCCGAGCGAAGTCGAGGGACGAGTCACACGAAAGTCGCGTCAAACAGTGCCGCGCGGGCCTCCCGTTCCTCGACTGCGCTCGAGGCGAACGGAGGGTGAGGAGGCCGCCGGAATCGGATCGACGCGCCAAGCGCTATGTTTGAACCGTTCGCCCTGAGGAGCGACTACGCGGGGCGAAGGCCCGCATCGAAGGGGTTGCCCCGAGCTTGTCATCTTCGATGCGCCGTTTCGACTTCGCTCACTGGCTGATCAGGGCGAAGGGCTCGGATGGAATGCTCGCCGCTCTGAGCGCGGTGATCGCTCACCCCACCTTGCGCGCTTCCATCGCCTGTTCCCACGCCAGCGCGTGCTGCACGATCGCATCCAGGCAATCATGGCGCGGCAGCCAGCCCAGCGCCTCGCGGATGCGGGCGTTCGACGCGACCAATGACGCGGGATCGCCGCTGCGGCGCGGCTCCATGCGGCGCGGCACGCGGATGCCGGAGACGCGGTCGACCGAGTCGAGCACCTCGCTCACCGAATAGCCGGTGCCATAGCCGCAGTTGAGCGTCAGCGCCGCGCCGTCATGGTTGAGCAGATGATCCAGCGCCAGCACATGCGCGTCGGCAAGGTCGGAAACATGGATATAGTCGCGGATGCCGGTGCCGTCGCGGGTCGGGAAGTCGCTGCCGAACACCGCGACGTGCGAGCGGCGGCCGAGCGCCGCTTCGACCGCGACCTTGATCAGGTGCGTCGCGCCGATCGTCGACTGGCCCGAACGCAGGTCGGGATCGGCACCGGCGACGTTGAAATAGCGCAGGATGCAATAATCCATGCCGTGTGCGCGCGCGGTGTCGCGGATCATCGCCTCGGTCAGCAGCTTGGACATGCCATAGGGATTGATCGGCTGGGTGGGGGACGTCTCCTCCACCAGTCCGTGCTGGCCGTCGCCATAGACCGCCGCGGTCGACGAGAAGACGATGTTGCGCACGCCGCCGTCGATCATCGCGGAAAGCAGCAGCCGGCTCGTCTCCGAATTGTTGTGATAATATTTGAGCGGGTTGCCGACCGATTCCGAGACGATCAGCGATCCCGCGAAATGCAGCACCGCGGCGATGCGATGCTCCTTGAAGATCCGCCCGAGCAGCGCGCTGTCGGCGACGTCGCCCTGGTAGAAGGTGGCGTCGGGATGCACTGCCCAGCGGAAGCCGCTGCTGAGGTTGTCGATCACGACAACGTCATGGCCGGCATCCAGCAGGGCAAGCACGGCGTGGCTGCCGATATAGCCGGCGCCGCCGGTGACGAGCACGGCGGAACGGCGGTCGCGTTGGATCGGAACGAGCATGTCAGTCATCCATCCTGTCGAACGGGGTGTGCGGGCGCGCGCCTGCCGCGCGGCGGTTCAGGAGCCGCGGCTGAGGCATTGGCTCTCGTCCTGGCGGGGGAATTGGGCGCAGTTCCATCGCGCCCGGGCCGGCTCGGCCTTGCCCTGGCGAATGAAGCTGAACGACATCGCGTCGATCGCGGCGCCCGGTATGGGAAACTGGCTGGGCTTGCGCGCGGCATCGGTCCAGCCGAGAAAGCGGCAATGGCTGCGGCGGCCGCAGCGCGCTTCCGCCATCGCCATGAAACTGTCCGCGCCGGCGCCGGGATCGAGCGCGACGAGGAAGATGTCGGAATCGGGGGCGCTCGTGCGATCGGGCAGGCGCTCGATCGCACCGACGAGGATGCGGTCGGGCGACGCCGCGGCCGCCGCTGGCGGCGGCGTTTCCAGATCCTGCAGCGGGACGGCGACCAGTTGCGGGCCGCCCGCCGGCGCGTCGGCGCGGTGGGCAAGCGAAAGCAGTTCGAGGCGCGCGATCCGCGGCTCGACGCCGCTCGAACTGGCGCGGAATGAGCGCAACGCGCCCGCCGCACCGCGCATCCGGAAGAACAGATGGGTGCGGATCGCGGCGATCTTGTCCATCTGGCCGCTCCAGGCGGGGTGGACCCAGTCGGTGTGGTAGTGCGTCGCCATGCCGACCACCGGATCGGTCGATCCGGACAGCATCTGCATCGCCACCTGCTGCGCCTGCGCCCAGGCGAGCGGAGAGGGGCGGCGGCGATACATCGCGCCGTCGCAGGTGAAGGTGAACTGGCAACCGGTGGTGCGGTCCGATCCCTGGAACACGACGCCGCACACGCTGCTCGGGAAGATCGGGTGGCGCGCCCGGTTGAGCACCACCTGCATCACCGCGCGCTGGTCCGCCACGCCGGTTCCCGCCTCGTAGAAGGCGGCAACCGCGAGGCAGTCGATCGCGCGCTGGCGGTCGAGCGTATTGCCCGCGAAGACGAAGGGCGGTGAGAGCACCAGCGCACCCGGCACGAACGCGGTCTGCGCGTTCATCGTGCGCGCGGTGTTGGCGGCAGCGTCATAGGGGATTTCGGGCCCGGCGTCGGACATCGGCGGCAGGCCGGGCTGCGGCGGCGCGCGCAGCATCCGGGCCGGGATCGGCGGCGGCGGCGCGGTAGGGTCGAGCCGGGTGGCGGCCATTGCGAACAGGAAGGCGCCGGCAACCGCCAGCACCGAACAGGCAAGCCGCGCCAGCCGCGCGCGCGGCCAGAGCCGCCAGCGCGGCACGGCGACGACCGCCGCCGCGTCGGCTTCGTCGGTTGTCGGCAAGGGCGTTTCGGTCATGCTGGCATGGGGGCGGCACCCGGCGCCGGCATATCCGGCGTCGGCACATGGAACTGTCGGCGTGCCGGGCAGATCATGATGCGCTCCCTCTCATGGTGCGAACCGTGCGCGAGAGCGGGGGGCGTTGGTATCGTCGGAAAACAGACGGGAATCTGGGGGGGAATTTCCCGGAGCCCAAACGAGCGAGGGGGCTATGCGGATGGGTCACCATCGGGATGGTCGACAAACCGCCGCCGATCATGGCAGGCGCGCGCAACCATGATGTGTCAGGAGCGCCGACGATGCAGTCCGAACCCCGTGCCGGATGCGGCGCCGCGATCGTCGTCGACGGTCGCATCCTGCTCGTTCGCCGCCTGAAGGAGCCCGAAGCGGGCGCCTGGGGGCTGCCGGGCGGCAAGATCGACCTGTTCGAGCCCGCGGCGGCAGCCACCCGCCGCGAAATCGCCGAAGAGCTCGGTATCGCGATCCAGCCGGTCGACCTGCTGTGCTTCGTCGACCAGATCGACCGCGCGGCAGGCACGCACTGGGTGGCGCCGGTCTATCTGGTCACCGACTTCGGCGGGGAGCCGGTCAATCTGGAGCCGACCAAGCATGACGGCATGGCCTGGTTCGCGCTCGACGCGCTGCCGGAGCCGCTGACCACGCCGACGCGCGCCGCGGTGGCGGCGTTGCGCGGGCGGTAGGGAGACTCTTCAACCGTGGTTTTTATCCTTCCCCTCCAAGGCAGGGCTTTCGCATTCGGCTGAGGAGCGTTGAGCGGAAGGCGGCGCTCCATCATCACTCATGAGCAACAGCACTATGTCAGGCTGAACGAGTGGACAATGATCACGAACATCCGCCCGTGACGTCGAATTGCTCAGATTTCGAACGGCCGATAAGTTCAACGCCTTTCGAACCAGTGATTCCGGCGAGCGGAATAGAAACGGTGTAGGGCCGGATCGCGGTGAGACAAAATCCGCCCTTTAGCGTTCCCACGACTTCAATGCCCCAATAGTCGGGGCACGTGACATATATGAGAGGCGACAGCGTCACGTCCATATTCAGGCATGGCGCATGCCCGCTGACCACCAAGAAAAAAGTGTCGTTGACGAAGCCGGCAACGATTTCAGCATTCTCATAATCAATGACCCGGCTGCTCTCGGATGGCTTGGTTGCGCTTAAAAGCTGCTGTGACAATATCCCCTCCTGCCGATTCTGGATAAGGGAAGGTAGCACGTCCCCAATTGCTTATCGCGCCAATTTGCATGTCATACTGGATATAGCGCACTCTTTCTCCAAAAGGTGAATGCACGGTTCGAACTTTATCCTGATAGGTCGGAGTTGGTGGAAAGGATTGAGATACCGATGCGCGCAAGCATCTGTGTTAAGTCAACATAAATATTAGATATTTTGCGCCTTCTTCATCATGCTGAGGCGCGCGAAGACCCAAACATCGCAGCGCGGCTCGGCATGATGACGACCGAAGGGCGTTCAATCGGGCCTGCCGTCAACGGCAATACGCGCCGCGCGTTGATAGGATGCCAGTTCCCCGTCGCTTTCGATCAGGCGGCTCAGCAGGTCCTTCATGTCCTGCATGTCGGAGTACGACTGGAGCGCGCTTTCATCGCGCTCGATAATCAGGATCGCTATCGCGAGGGCTTTCCTCGTCACATGTAAATCGCGCATGCTAAGTTCGGTCATCGCATCTCCCTACCGTTGAACGCGACGATACATTATTACATTGGCGATAGGCCCGGCAAGAGGAAGTGGCGACGACCGGCGGCTTACGTCTCAAACAAGGCTGGGCGTGATAGCTCCTTCTGGACGTTCGGTCTGCCAAGGGCGCTTCTCGGCAATCAGCGTATTTGCGAGGATGATGAGCTTGCGCATCGTCGCGGTGAGCGCGACTTTAGGGTTCTTGCCTCGCCGGACGAGATGCCGATACGTCGCCCCAAACGGATTGGTGCGCCGGATGCAGGAGACTCCCCAGAGTGCGAGCGTGCCAGCAATAGTGGCAGGTGCTTTGCGAAGCTGGACGGAACGTCGCGTTGAACATAGATTGAACATAACGCTAACGCCCCGGAGGCCCTATGTCGTCCGATTCCCATCGTCGCGATCTCGCTCGCCTTCTTGAAAAGGAAGCTGCGCTTCGTAAGGAACTCTATCGCCATGAAAGCGACGCCGCGAAAGCGATGGAGAATGTCAGGCGACAGGAAGGCTCGGCTATGCGGGCATCTTCCAGCTCAAGCGCGAATACCTACCTGCGTGGAGCGGAACGCGATCGGCAAAAGGCGGTGGCCGCCGGCAAAAAAGCAGCAGATGTTGGCAAAAAGATCGCCAACAATGCGCGCGAGATCGCCAACAAGCAGCGCAGCCTTGAATCGGCTGAAAAAACTGATCGTCAATCGGCAGAACGGGAAGCGACCAAGCGGCGACAAATGGAAAAGGATCATGCGCGCGACATTGCGCGCTTGTCGGCGCCGCAGGTTCATTACGTCCATATCCGTCCGCCCGAGCCCGAGAAGCTCCGGGTTCTCTACCTTACGGCAAATCCGACGATGAACCTGCGCACGGATGCGGAAGTGCGCGAGGTGCAACGGGCTCTTCGCGGAGCGAAGTATCGTGACCTCGTTGATGTCGAACAGCGCACCGCTGCGTCGTTTCAGGATTTGCTCGACGGGTTGAACGATGTCCGGCCTCACATTGTACATTTTTCCGGACATGGCGGCGATGAGGGCGTCGTTTTCGATGGCGGATACCTCGAAGCGCCTTCGCAACAAGAGGTAGGATTTGATCTCTTGGTCAAAGCTTTGGACGCCACTGATGAGCCGCCCCGACTTCTTGTCTTGAATGCCTGCGACACGCTCGATGGCGCCTCGGCCATACTACCGGCTGTGCCGGTGGTGATCGCCATGTCTGACGCGGTGCTCGACACGGCGGCAATCGTGTTTGCACAGCAATTTTATGCGGCTGTGGCAAGCGGCCAATCGGTGGGAAGCGCGCTAAAGCAGGCAAGGGTCAGGATCGAGGCGGCCGTGATCGACAAGACCGCGAGTGAGCTTCCTCAGCATATCTCCCGGGACGATATCGATATTGATACGCTGGTTCTTGTTAGGTCAGTCGCCGAGGTTTAGTCGGCGACGACCCAGAAAGATCAGTTATTTTTTTCCGCCGCCGCCTTGGCTCGGAGGCGTACCCGGGCCCGGCGCACCTTGGCCGGTCGGCTGATGACCACCATCAATCCGCGTTGGCGGTATTGCCGCAGTCGGCTGATGGCCTCGATTGGTTGGCTGATATCCCTCATTGAGCGGGCGAGAGCCGGTGCTCGGAGGAGTAGGTGATCTGCCTTTAGACATCTCAATATTCCCTTATTGTCGTGGCCAGAACTCTAAACTCTGGATCTCGCCATGAGCTATCCAGACACTTGTATTCTTTGGCGTCCAGGGTTTATCATTACCTTCATAATCGTAAACATGCTGGATAAAAATATCTCGCTCGGCGACATCAGATGACATGAATGAGTCCGTGCCAAGATAGCCATACCATTTCGTGCCGTCTTTCAAGACGGCCATCACCCAGCACTCCTTACAGTCGCCAAACCGCCAGTCCCAAGCCGAATTTACCGGATGGATTGTATTGATTTTCAAGTAACTGAGCAGCTTTTTCGACCACCCTTTTCTGATGTTCAAGCCCAATGCGAAACCGAGGATCGCTGGACCTAAAAACAACAGGGAGAACCATCCAGCCGCGTACCATCCCCGCACCGATGGAGTTGCGTAGAATGATGACGCGAAGGGGAATATCGCCGCGTGATAAATAAGAGACAGGATAACGTAACCGACAATGCCTTCACCCAAGGGAGGCATGCGGCCTGTCAAAAACTGCGCGCGCACATAGAGCGCAACTATGCCGGGCACGGCAAAAAGCACGAAGAATATGATCGTTTCCGGTTTCAGAATTCCGTCCATATCGGCTCCGGCTATCGATTCAATCTAATCAGCCACCTTATCAAATACAGTGCGCTACACAGCTTCCTTGTGGCGTCGCGTCTCTATGCGTTTTGTTCGATCAACCTATGCTGGACTTTCCCAAGCCTCACCCAAGCCAATGGCCTTTTCGCTTGGTCCGGCAAGCTTCATCTGCGCTTCGACACTATCAATCGACGCCATAGCCCGTTCCTGTGCTTGCATGGCTGCAACATCCGGCTGGCGAGGAAATCCGCTGGAATCAATCAATCCCTCTGCAACATCGCGAATGCGCGCAACGGCCTCGTCACGGGCGAGATCAATTAACTCCGATGGCTTGACCCACGAGATCGCTTCCCAAAGATAATTCTCGGCATTGCGTATCATCACGCCAGCATTGATCGCATTAAGGCTGGAAACACTCGCACGGGATGCATTCAAGAAGCCCTGCGCAGGCTGCGGGATCGGCATTAACAACTCCACCTGTTATCATTAAATCAGCTAGCATCGCGAGCTGTACTAATTACGGCGCAGCCTACAGAGCCACTTGAGTAGCTGCGGCCCGTCCATCAATTCGAGCCGATGCGGGAATAGGGGGGCAAGAAAGCGCTCTTGCTCTATCCTCGCGGGAAACCTTGACGTGGTAACCAGCATGCCTTTTGATGCATCCTGCTCGCAGTTCAGAACGCCGACGAGCGCGCGGATATCATCATGGGGCACTTTTCGATTGGCCGCATAACGTTTGACCGAGGTGATGATCTTGATAGATCCAACACCTCTCCTCACGGCAATAACATCCCGTCCGCAATCTCCCGATCGCGGCGTTAATATCACATCGTGATAGCCTTCTCGCTCGAACGCGCCCGCAACCAACTCTTCGAACCGTTCAGGCGGAAGTTGGTAGGCAGCGTTCCAATCCGTTCGAAGGATATCAACGATCCGACCCCAGATAGGACCGACAACCTTGATCAGCGTGCCGTCCTTCGTTTTCTCGCGACGCTCCACGATCGACTGGCTGAGAAGCGGTAGCCCGTCCAACGCCGCCTGATCCTCGGCGGAGATTACCTCGTCATCCGGATAATCGTAATTCACCGGTGCGTATTTCGTCGAGGATATCGCCAGCGCTTCAACGATTGCCGTGAGCGTGCCAGCCGGAGGCCCGCCGCGTAATTCCTCCAGCGCGACAAACGCTGCGCTTACATCTTTCATGCGGGCAGCATACCATCGCTCAAAGCCTTGGCATGGTAGGCAAATTCGCGCAGCGGCTCGACGTATCTTGCCGCTATAGGCGCGAGCGCACGTGCCATCTCAGCTTGCGCGGTCATGACCGATGGCGACTGAGCGAATTGCGCCATAACGCTTTGGTAATGTGCCGCGCCCGCTGCAATCGTCACGAGATCCAGCGAAGGCGTGCGAAAGCGCTCCATGGACGCGAGTCCTGCAGCAGACTCGCCGATTTTTGGCATTACGACGGTCGGCAGGCGCGCTTGAATGGAGGCAAGCCCGGAAGCCTCAACCGTCCGCGCAAGGCTTGACGCTAAAAGCGCGGCGTTTTGCTGATGGGCTAGAGCCAACTCGCGGATCGACGAGGCATTTAACGCAGCCTGCAATGCGAGGCTCGGCGAAGTCAGCCGAAGGCTTTCGCGCTCTGCCGCCTCAACCAAAGACGTGGACAGCTCTTTGCTGGCCGCATTCGAAACCAGATCGCCTTGCATCGCCGCAACCTACCTTTCCACTCCCCTATACCAGCGCGATGAGGAGAACAGATAGCGAAAATCGATGGGGAGCTGTGTCGGTTTGAAGTGCTCATGCGATTCACATTTTATTAACATGAATGTCAGTAGGAATGTTCGGTCAGTCGTGGCGATTGGCGATACGATTTCCCGCCCCTTGGACCAGAGGGGCGGACAGGCCCGGTGGGTGTGTACCCCCTGTTAAGCTCACCGGGCCATCCCGTCTTGAACCGCTTGGAATGATGATCGCCGTCACGCTCGCAATGAACCGTATCCCCAATTTCGCCTCGAAGCAGACCATCCCCTTATACCAAGTCCCAGTGATGCTGACTCACGCGGGGGATTCGCGCAGGGGTAATTTTCTGATTCACCAGAGCAAGCACGCGGAGGCTTGCGATGGCGGCAGCGATTGGGGTTCGATCAGATTTCACGCCGGGGGATTTACGGCGATTTTCTCGGAGCTGTGACGATCCGGACCAGGTCCGGCGGTTGCTGGCGTTGGCGTTGATCCTTGATGGTAGCAGTCGGAGCGAAGCAGCCAAGTCAGCTGGCGTGACACTTCAGATCGTCCGGGATTGGGTGATCCGCTTCAACGCGGATGGCCCGGACGGGCTGATATTGCGCAAGGCCCCCGGCAAAGTCTCGATCCTGAGTGCTGCACAGCGCCGCGCTCTTGCACAGCAGGTTGAAGCGGGTCCAATCCCCGCAGCACATGGGGTGGTCCGTTGGCGCCTCATCGATCTGGCACAGTGGGTGTGGGACGAGTTCGGCCTTTCGATTACCAAGCAGACTCTGAGCCGAGAGATGCGCGCGTTGGGCTTCCGCAAGCTCTCGGCCCGCCCCCGGCACCACGGCCAGAAAGAGGACGCCATCGCCGATTTTAAAAAAGCTTCGCAGGCCAACTGGCAGAAGTCCGACGATCCTTGCCGCGCGGCACCGTGATAGAATTGTGGTGGCAGGATGAGGCGCGCATCGGCCAACAGACCAAGCTCACACGCCGCTGGGCCAAGCGGGGCACCCGACCATCAGCACCCAAGGACCAGCGCGGGGCCTCGGCCTGGATCTTTGGGGCGATCTGTCCCGCCGAGGGCAAGGCCGCTGGCATCGTCATGCCCCGTTGCAACAGCTAGGCCATGAGCATGCATCTCGAAGAGATCGCCTTCCACGTCGCGCCGGGAGCGCATGCCGTCCTGATCCTCGATCAGGCCGGATGGCATGGCTCGGCAGAACTGGTCGTGCCCGACAACATCACCCTCCTGCCCGCTGCCGCCCAGATGCCCGGAACTCAACCCCGTCGAAAATGTCTGGCAGTTTATGCGCGACAACTGGCTGTCGAACCGCATCTTCTCATCCTACGATGACATCGTCGATCACTGCTGCTTCGCTTGGAACAAGCTCGTCGACCAGCCTTGGCGCATCATGTCCATTGGTCTGCGCCAGTGGGCACATGGGTTCTGATCAATGAGACTTGGTATAATTTAGACTCATAAAGTGCTACGATCATAAGGCCGTTTACAACGAACGTCTGGGTTATTTTCGGCGCATATAATGAGGAATTACCATATTATTCGTTTTTATAATTTTTTTATCAAAAAATCAGTTGTCGATCGCGATCGAGATGGCAAATGCGCTATTCAATATCGCCTTTTCACCAATCGCCTGCTTCGAAAATGGGATGTTTGACCGCAAGGGGCGTCAGTCTGCACCCATGCTTTCCTGCCCGAAAAGCTAAAAGATCTTGATGAAATGATTGGATAAATAAGGCGCATGGAATTGCGTGGAAATATTGAGAGCTATCATATAAATTTCGACTTTGAGCGAGTCGCCAATAAAATATCAAATATAAATCGGATATCACAAGAGAGCCTCCTCCTGCCAAGGCTGGTGCGGTTCCCGGGTGTATCTAAGTTGGCGAAATTGGGGAGGTATTTTGATGAGATCTGGAAACGGCGATACAAACCGCGTCTTTCATGTCAGGGAAACCGATGGTAGCAGCGAGAGCTACCATGCCGTGCGAGGCGTCGGAAGCTTCCACAAAACCCTGCCCCACAACGAATTTGGCGAAGTAGATGCAGCGGCATTCGCGGCGCTTGTGTCGGCGACGCGCGGCGATGGCAGCGAATTCGCGCAGGTGCCGGGCGGGGCGCAAAGAGATGTTACGCGACCCAAGCCTGACAAGCCCAAACTCGCGGCAGCCTTCACCAATCCGCAAGGGGGATTGGCGAGCGACCGGCTGATTCATCACCCCGCCCAATATGCAATGCCACCCGCCCCCGGCGTCACTTCGAACACCACGGCGGCGGAGATGCTCGAGCTTTACTGGATGGCCGCACTGCGCGATCTCGATGTCGGCCAATTCGATGGCAGCGCAACGACGGCTGACCCATTGGTCGGAAAGGCAAGAAAGGAAATCAACAAGCGCTTCAAGCAAGCGATCAAATCGAGCTTCATCACGAATGATAGCAAATTTGAAATGCCCGCTCCACCCAACAGCGACGGTCCTGAGGATCGTTTCATCCTTGGACTGGACGTGGCCGGTTCGTCGGATCAGTTTCTGGATTTCAGTGACAATACCCTGTTCCGCCTTGGTCTGCCCGGCGACGAGGTGGGGCCGATGATCAGTCAGTTTTTCTTGCGTCCCGCGCGTTTCGGGACGCAGCGCATCGATCAGCGCCAGCGGCCCTACGCTGCCGGATTGGATTACCTTACGGACTTCGGTGACTGGTTGGCGGTGCAGAACTCCGGGCGCGACGATGCCGGCAATGCCTATCCCGGTTCAAACGAGGCGGTTTATTCCGCTACCGCGCCCGACGAGGGGAAACATTACGAACAAGATGAGCGATACATCAGCACCATGCGTGATCTGGCACGCTTCGTGAACAAGGACGCTTTGCACCAGGCATATTTCAACGCTGCCCTGATCCTGCTTTCAGGTGCCGCCAAGTGGCCGCTCGGCAACCCCTATCACGATGTTGGCAACAGCATCGTAAAGGGCGCATTGCCTGATCGGGAAGCTGGCTTTGGTGTACTCGGCGGCCCGCATATCCTGGCGCTGGTATCCGAAGTGGCAACGCGCGCGCTCAAGGTGGTCTGGCGGCAGAAGTGGCAGGTCAATCTGCGCCTGCGTCCCGAAGCCTATGGCGGATTGGTGCATGTCCAGAATCTGGGTGTCGGCGGACGTAAACGCGACTACGGCCTGCCCCGCTGGATCTGCGACACCGATGCGATCAAAGAGATCAAGTCTATCACAAGATCAAAAAATGGCGGTGGCGCTGCTGGAGAGACGATGCTTTTGCCAATGGCCTTCTCAGCAGGCAGCCCCACGCATCCCGCCTACGGCGCCGGACATGCCACGGTCGCCGGGGCCTGTGTCACCGTGCTGAAGGCATTTTTTATGACCTTCACAACCGAAGCTGATGGGGCTGACGTACCGATCGCCTTCGGCACGCTTGAGGAACGCGATGAACCCTACGGAAAAGGAAGACCGATTACCGTGTATCGTCCGACTGCACCAAGCGGGACTCCGTTGACGGGGCATGACGGGATCACGTATTTCGACAACCGTATTGCCCTTAACCAATCCAGTAGTAGCGCTGCAGACAAGGCTGTTGCCGAAAAGCTTACCATTGAGGGCGAACTTAACAAGCTCGCGCAGAATGTCGCCATGGGCCGTTCGATGGGTGGCGTGCACTGGCGCACCGACAACACCCGCAGCCTGATGCTGGGAGAGGCGCTGGCGGCAGAAATGCTCGCCCAGATCACGTCTGACGTCAACGAGGCACCAAGCTTCACCTTCCGAAGTTTCGCCCGGGACGCAAAGGGCAAACCGAGAAAAGTAGAGATCGCGCGGGGCCGCATTTTCGTGAACGGAAACGAAAAGACGATCCCGGTAGGCCTCCTGTACTGAGAAGAACTATCCCGCGCTACTGTTTGCCGGTGACGTGCTCCCCTGACTGGTAAAAATCGGGCGAGCACGTCATCTTCAATACGCGTTCGGGTGCGCCACCACCTTCACCGTCGCCAGCAGGATCCGCATGTCGCGCCAGAGCGTCCAGCCGGTGAGATATTCGAGGTCGGCCTGGATGCGGCCGATCAGCGCGGCGCGGCTGTCGGTGGCGCCGCGGAAGCCGCGGACCTGGGCGAGGCCGGTGAGGCCGGGCTTGGTCGCGTGGCGCAGCCAGTAACGCGGGTCGACCGCCCAGAACAGCGCATCCTCCGCGGTCGATCCCAGCGCGTGCGGGCGCGGGCCGACGATGCTCATGCTGCCCATCAGCACGTTGAGCAGTTGCGGCAGTTCATCGATGCTGGTGCGCCGCAGGAAGGCGCCGATGCGGGTGACGCGGGCGTCGTCGCGGGTCGCCGATTGCGTGCCGGCGGCGTCCAGCGTCGCGACGCGCATCGTGCGGAACTTGTAGACGTCGAAGAAGCGGTTGCCGCGGCCGATGCGGCGCTGGACGAAGAAGATCGGGCCGCCATCGTCGAGCTTGATCAGCAGCGAGACGATGAGCAGCGCCGCGATCAGCAGCGGCGCCAGCCACAGCACCGCCGCCACGTCGAACGCACGCTTCAGCGCCCGTGCGCGCAGCGAAAGCTGGCCGCGCGCGACGCAGGCGGTCATCCGCCCGTCCTGCTCGCCGATGTCGAGCACGCCCAGCGCCTCGAACTCGGGCACGAGGATCTCGATGTCGATGCCCGACCCCTTGAGCGCGGTCACCCAGCGTTGCCGCCCGGCGGGCGCGCAATCGATGACCACGCGGTCGGCACTGCCGATCGCGCGGCCCAGCCGGTCGAGCGAGTCGGGGCAGTTGAGATCGGCGGCAACCTCGAACGCGCGCAGGTCGACGCGGCGGTGGCGCCGGTCGTCGGCCGCGCCCGGCCGGTCGCTGAGCACGATCACTTCCAGCGGCCCGTGCGGCAGCACGCGGCGCCCATAGCGGCCGACCATGTAGCGGCCCGCGACGATCAGCACGGCGGCGATGCCGGTGCCCATGGCGAAGAACAGCCGCGAATAGTCGGCACCCACCTTCCACGCGAAGGCGATCGCGACGATCGCCAGCGCGGCGAGCGCGAGCGCGGTCAGGGCAGAGCGCACGCCGCGCGTCCAGCGATCGAGCGCGCGGATGCTGTAGCCGCCGAGCTGGAAGCTGATCGCGAGATACATGGGCGCCAGCACGACCAGCACCGCGGCGAGCTGCACCGCCTTGTGCGGCTGCAGCCGGACGTCGGCGGCGACGGCATAGCCGATCAGCAGCGCGAGCAGGTCGATCGCCGCGAGCAGCAGATAGATCTGCACGCGGCGGTGCGCCTTGCTGAGCGGTCGTCCGCGTGTGCCGCCGGCGCCGTCCGCGGGCGCGCGTGCGGTCAGGGGGTCGAGCATGGCGGGCCTCCCCATGTGCCGGTCGGGTGCGATCAGGCCCGCCGCCGCGCCGCATCCGCCGCATCGGCCGGCGGCGGCAGGGCGTTGAGGTCACGGGAAATGTCGCTGATCGCGTTGCCGGAAACCAGCAATTCCACCGGCGGCGCGTGGCTGATGAAGTGGATCGGGCTGGCGGTGAGGCCATAGGCGCCGCTGTTGTGGACGGCGATGATGTCGCCCTCCGCGATCTCGGGCAGTTCGATGCCGGAGGCGAGCCGGTCGATCGAGGTGCAGAGCGGGCCGACGATGTCGACCTTGCCCACGGGCTCGCCGCCGCCCAGCTTGTGCATCGAATAGTTGCGGCGGATCACCATGCCGAAGTGGCCGGAGGCGGGCAGGTGGTTGTTCATGCCGCCGTCGCAGATCGCGATGCGGCTGCCGCGCGATTCCTTGATCGAAATGACGCGGGTCAGGAAATAGCCGGCCTCGGCGACCAGATAGCGGCCCAGCTCCAGCATCGGCACCGCGTCGCCGAAGCGAGTCTCGCCGCGGAAGGCGTCGAGTTCGGGAATGATGCCGGCGGCGACCGCGCCGAGGTCGAGCGGCACGTCCTGGTCATGATAGGGCACGCCGAGCCCCGATCCGAAGATCAGGGTCTCGGGGGTGAGGTCGAAGCGGCCGCACAGGTCGCGGAAGATCGTCAGGAAGCCGCGGTAATTCTCGACGATCGGCTCGGGCTTCAGGCATTGTGTGCCCGAATAGATGTGCAGGCCGGTCAGCCGCAGGCCGGGCAGGGCGAGCATCTCGGCGAGCGCCGGTTCGGCATCCTCGATGTCGATGCCGAACGCGCTCGGGCGTCCCGCCATCTGGTCGCCGAAACCCTTGGGCACGCTCGCCGGGGCGATGCGCACCACGATCGGCTGCACACGGCCCTCGCCGCGCGCGACCGCATCCGCCAGCCGCGCCTCGCGCAGCGATTCGACCACGAGGTTGCCGATGCCCGCGCGCACCGCTTCCTCGATCTCGAACGCGCGCTTGCCGGGGCCGGTGAAGCTCATCCGTGCGGCGTCCCACCCGGCCTGCATCGCAAGCCGCATCTCGCCGATCGACGAGATGTCGAGATGGTCGATGCGGCCGCGCAGCCACGCGAGCAGCGCCGGGTTGGGGTTGCTCTTGACCGCGAAGCTCAGCGCGAAGCGGCCGCCGAACGCGGCGTCGATCTGGTCGATGCGCTCGGCGATCAGGTCCGTGAAATAGACGAACGCGGGCGTGCCGAAGCGATCCGCCGCGACGCGCAGCCACTGGTCCGTCCAGGCGGAGATCACGCCACGCGCTCCCCCGCGAAGCGCAGGATGCGCTCGGCGGTGTCGAAATTGTCGAGCGTCACCTCGTCCGCGCGGATCTCGATGCCGGTCGCCTTCTCGATGAACGCGATCAGGTCGAGCATCGCCACCGAATCGAGCGCGCCCGACGAGAAGAGCGGCGTGTCGATCGTCGGTTCGCCATCGAACCCGGAAAATTCGCGGATGTTCTGGATCAGCAGGGCTTCGGTGAGTGCCACGGGATTGCTCCTTGGAGAAATGATCAGAGTTGGATGGCCGCCGGCGCGGCGGCGCAGCGGCGGACGACGTCGGGCCGGGCGAGCTTGCCGCTCGCGGTGCGCGGCATCGCGTCGCCCCAGACGTGGATCTGGCGGGGAATCATATAGGCGGGCATCACCTGCCGGCAGTGCGCCATCAGCGCCTCGCTGGTGGCCCCCGGCAGCAAGGTGACGGCGATGTGGACGCATTGGCCCAGCACATCGTCGGCCACGCCGAACGCGACGACGTCGGCGGCAAGCGCGCTGCGGTGGACGAGATCTTCCACCTCTTCCGGGCTGATGCGGAAGCCGCTCGCCTTGATCAGCGCATCGTTGCGGCTGACGAACCAGAGGTCGCCATCCGCGTCGACGCGCACGACGTCGCCGCTGTAGACCACGGGCTCGTCGCCGATCAGCGCGGCGAGTTCGGGGCAGGGGCGGATCTTCTCGGCGGTCGCCTCGGGGCGGTTCCAGTAGCCGAGGCTGACCAGCGGGCCGCGATGGACCAGCTCGCCCTGCTCGCCCGGGCCGGCGATGCCGATCCCGGCCTTGATCACATAGATCTCCGACCCCGGAATGGCGCGACCGATCGAACCCATCTTGGCGTGGAAGCGATGCGGCTCCAGATATGTCGAGCGGAACGCCTCGGTCAGGCCGTACATCAGCACGATGTCGGTACCGGGGAACAGGTCCGGCATGCGCTCGAGCACGCTCTGCGGGATCTTGCCGCCCGAATTGGTCACGAAGCGCAGATCGGGAAAATCCATCGGCGAGGCTTCGAGCAGCCGCGCGAGCTGGATCCACAGCGGCGGCACCGCCGCGAAACCGGTGATGCGGTGCTTCTGCAGCGCGCGCGCGACTTCGGTGGCGAGCGTCACCGGCTGGTGGACGACGGTGCCGCCGACCAGCATCATCGTGGTGAGCTGGTTGAAGCCATAGTCGAAGCTGTAGGGCAGCACGCTCAGCAGCCGGTCGTTCTCGCCCAGCTTCAGATAGCGGGCGACGGAGCGCGCGCCGGCCAGGATGTTGCGATGGCTCAGCATCACCCCCTTGGGTTTGCCCGTCGACCCCGATGTATAGATGATCGCGGCCAGATCGGTGTCCAGGCGGTGTGTTGAGGGGGTGTTAAGGGGGTGGGAAAGCGCATCCCAGGCCTGCGCCCCCGCCACGCCGCCGCCATTGCCGGTGACGAGCAGCGGCGGCAGCGGGGTGGCGCTGCCGATCGCCGCGGCGGTCAGCGCGCGCGCCATCGCCGGCTCCACGATCAGCGCGCGGGCGCCGCTGTCCTCGGTGACGAACTGGATCTGGTCGATCGTCCACACCGTGTTGACGTTGACGACCACCGCGCCGATCTTCGCGACGCCCAGCATCGCCGCGACCTCGCGCACGCCCTTGCGCACCTGCACGACCACGCGGTCGCCGGGCAGGATGCCGATGGCGGAAAGATGCGCGGCGACGCGGTCGACCTCGGTCGCCACCTCGGCATAGCGCGCCTCGCGATCGGCATCGATCAGGAAGATCTTGTCCGCGCGGTGCTGCAGATTGTCGGCGAACAGTTCGTGAAGCGTGGTGGCAAGCGGGTTCATCTGAGGGGCCCCAGTCGCGGATAGATCTTGGCGGGTGAGCCGACGACGATCGAGTCGGACGGCACGTTGGAGGTGACCGCGGTGTTGGCCGCGATCTTCACGCGATCGCCGATGCGGATCTTGCCGAGCACCGTCGAATTGACGCCGATGAACACATCGTCGCCGATCACCGGCGCGCCATCGCGCATGTTGGTGCCGATGGTGACGTTGTGCATCACGCCCAGCCGGTCGCCGATCACCGTGTCCGGATGGATCGAGAGCGATCCTTCGTTGTTCACGATGTGGAAGTCCTTGCCGATCGTCACCTTCGGCGGGATCCAGATCTTGGTGACGTTGGCGACGAACAGGTTGGCAAAGCCATAGGCCTTGCGCGCCAGCGCGCGCGCCAGCGGGTTGCGCCGCCGGATGCCCCAATGGCCGAACCGGTAGACGCACAGCGACACGAACGCGCCGTTGGTGATCGAGGAGCCGTGGCGCCGGTAATCGTCGCGCATGGTCGCCCATGCCGCGCCGATGCCCGCGCGCGCTTGCGGCGCCTCAGGCGAGATCGAGGGTATGCTCGATCTCTCCGACATCTGCGCTGAAGGCTTCATTGCTTCCCTCTCCGACGACCAGCGAAAAATCCTGACCCTGACGGTCCGTGAACATCTTGAGCACCGAGACCGCGCGTGCCGGCGGCTGGATCACCAGCGCGCGCGCATCCGGCGGCATCAGCATCAGCCCGTGGACGAGGTGGCTGCCCTCGGTGCCCGCCACCACATCGGCACCGCCGCAGACGCGAACGATCTCGTCGACATCCGCGCGCACCGGATCGAGAACCTGGAACCCGCGCTTGGCGGCGAGCGTCTCCGCGATCTCGCGTTCGTTGAGCAGCACGCGGCGATCGCCGGCACTGCCGCGCAGCAGGAACACGCCGGGATGGCGGCGGACATGCTGGCCGACCATGCGACGGCGGAAATCGATCGCACGCTGGCGCTTGTGCTCGTTGTGGGCGAAATCCTCGAACAGGATCAGGTCCGCGAAGCGCACCTCCAGCATGCGCGTCGGCGTCATGTCCAGCCGTTGCTCATAGGCGCTCATGTGGCCGATGGTACGGTTGGTGGTGAAGGGCATGCCTTCGGATTCGGCCAGCCGATAGGTCAGCGTATCCTCGGCCAGCCAGTTGCCGAACCAGCGATTGCCGGTCCAGCTTTCATACATGGTCGCGCGAATCTCGTCCTTGGGCTTGCGACGGAACGGCAGTCGGCTGTTGCGCTTGCGCAGATGCCGCGTCGCGTCCGCCGAATAGAGCACGCCATCCATCAGCGTGACGTTTTCGAGCCGGTAGGCCGTCGTCGCGCCCTGGATCGAATCGAACCCGCCCGAAAAGTCGCGGATCACCTCGTCGATCGATCCGAATTCCGTGCCGCGGATGCGATCGAGCTGGCCGGGGAGCACCTTGGCCGGCTTGATCTCCACGCGGCTGCCGCGCGCGACCGTCCAATGGTCGACCGCCCTGGCGGTAACGTCCTGCACCGGCCGGCCCAGGAGCCGGCGCAGCCTGTCCATTCCTGGCTGGAAACTGATCAACGGCGGCACCCATTGTTTGGGCGGCCACGCACGAAACCGTGCGTCGCGCCCGGCGACCGGAAGGGCATCGGCATGATCAGCGCCCGGCGGCATGCGCGAGACCATTCGTCCGCCGCCGGACCAGTCGCGACAGCGACCGGGCGGCGCGCTTGCACGGCAGCGCGCCCAATGCTGCGACGACGAACATCAGCGATGGCAGCAGCCACACCAGCAGCACGACAAGAACAAGGTTCATTCGCCCCCTCCAAACATGCTGCACCATCGCATGTGCGAAGCGCGGGGCGCATCCGGCTGATGTAGACCGGTAAGTTGGCAAGGAAGTTTGGCTTGGGAAAAGTGGGAATGCCTCGATCGCGCGCGCTCGGCCATAATCGGCGGCGAGAGGCGGGGGAAAGATGAAGCCAAAAGTCTTCAGCTATGTCGGCACGGGGGGCGAACCGCTTTCGGACGCCCCCGACAGCCGCGGTACGGGGCCGAACATCGCCCGCGGATTCGGCCGGCAGACCGATCGGGTGGCCTATCTGGTCAACGTCTATCCCAAGGTCAGCCACAGCTTCATCCGAACCGAGATCGCCGCGCTGGAGCGGCAGGGGCTGACCGTCGATCGCTTCACGATCCGCAAGTCGCCCGACCGGTTCAGCGATGCCGAGGATCGCGCGGAGGAACGGCGCACCGCCGTGCTGCTGGAAGGCAATGGCCGCCAGCTCGCACGCGCGGTGCTGGCGCGCTTCCTCGCCCGGCCGGGGCCCACCGTCGCTGCGTTGCGGGATGCGCTGCGCATCGACGGTGGCCGGGGCATGGTGCGCGCCTTCGCCTATTTCGCCGAGGCGGCTCTGCTCGCCGATCAGCTGGAGCGCAACCGCGTGCGCCACGTCCATGCCCATTTCGGCACCAATCCGGTGGCGGTCGCGCGGCTGGCGGCGCGGATGACGCCGATCACCTACAGCTTCACCGCGCACGGCCCCGACGAGTTCGACTCGCCCGTCTCGCTCGATCTGCCGGGCAAGATCGCCGACGCGGCGTTCGTCGCCGGCGTGTCGAGCTTCGGCCGCGGGCAATTGATGCGCTGGTCGCATCCCCGGCATTGGGAGCGGATCGAGGTCGTGCGCTGCGCGGTCGCGCCGCATTTCCTGAGCACCGAGGTGGATGACGGCGCTGCCTTTGCCGGATCGCGGCTGGTCTGCGTCGCCCGGCTGAGCGCGCAGAAAGGGCTGCCGCTGCTGATCGAGGCCGCAGCACGGCTGGCACAGCGGCGGGAGTTCACCATCGACGTGATCGGCGATGGCGAGGGCCGCAAGGATATCGAGGCGCAGATCGTGCGCCTGGGGTTGCAGCAGCGCGTGCGCCTGCTCGGCTGGCGCGGATCGGAGGATGTGCGGCGCGAGGTGCTCAACGCACGCGCCTTCGTTCTGCCGAGCTTCGCGGAGGGGTTGCCGGTGGTGCTGATGGAGGCGCTGGCGGTCGGCCGGCCGGTGATCGCCACCGCGATCGCGGGCGTGCCCGAGCTGGTCGACGCGCAGAATGGCTGGCTGATCCCGTCGGGCTCGATCGAGGCGCTGGCCGACGCGCTGGGCGCGGCGCTGGACGCCACCCCGGAGCAACTCCGCACGATGGGCGAGATCGGCCGCGCCCGCGTCCGCGAGATGCATGACCCCGATCAGAATGCCGAGCATCTCGCGGAGCTGTTCCGGCCCTTCGTCTGAGGGGATGTGGCGCTGCCGATAGAGCGTCGCTCTTCTAAACCGTTCGCCCCGAGCGAAGTCGAGGGGAGCCGTCGAGCGAAGCCGAGACGGCATGGGGACACGCTCCGAGCGGGTCTCGGTTCTCGGCTGCGCTCGAACCATCCCTTGCATCTTGCGGTCAGCCCGATCTGGTAGTCCAGAAGGGCGACCGCCGGGGGTGGCCACCCCCGGCGGTCGGACGGACGGGACCGAGTGTCCCTTGGTTCGAGCCGTAGTCGAGATCGGTCCGTCCGTCCCTTCAAGTCTGGCCTGAACAGATGAAGGGGAGCAAGTCCCGTATGCAAGGAAAGGTCGAGGACAAGTCGCTGCCGGAGGTCCATGTCGGCGTCGATGTGAGCAAGGCCAATTTGGACATCCACATTCACCCGGTGGGCGAGCAGCTGCGGGTGAGCAACGACAGTGCCGGGCATGACCGCCTGGTCGAGGTGCTCGGCCGGTTCGCGGTGAAGCTGGTGCTGATGGAGCCGACGTCGCGCTATCATCGGGACGTCCAACGCCATCTGCATGATGCCGGACTGCCGGTGGCGCTCGTCAATCCGCTGAGGGCCAGGCTGTTCGCCGAGGCTGCCGGCAAACTCGCCAAGACCGATGCGATCGATGCCGCCATGCTGGCATTGATGGCCGATCGCTTCGGCCTCTCGGCATCCGAGCCGGTGAGCCGGCGGCAGGAGGAGCTTCAGGAACTCGTCAGCGCCCGCACCGCGGCGCTCGCCGAACAGACCGCGCTGCGCAACAGGCTCAGCGTCACGCAGGGCAGCTTCCTCAAGAGCGAACATAAAAGAAGGCTGAGCTCGATCGCCACGCATATCGATCGCATCGAGGTGAAGATCGAGGAACTGATCAAGGCTGATGCCGAGATGACGCGCAAAGCCAAAATCCTGCGATCCATCCCCGCCATCGGCCCCATCAGCACCCAGGCCTTCCTCTCATACCTCCACGAACTCGGCCGCATTACCAACAAGCAGGCCGCAGCCCTCGTCGGCCTCGCGCCCTTCGCCCGCGACAGCGGCGGCATGCGCGGCAAGCGATCCATACGCGGCGGACGCGCCGAGCTCAGATCCACCCTCTACATGGCCGCGCTCGTCGCCAGCCGCCGCAACCCCGACTTGAAGCGCTTCTACGATGGCCTTCTCGCGCGCGGAAAAGCTCCAAAGCTCGCCCTCATCGCCGTCGCACGAAAACTCGTCGCGCTTGCCAACACCCTCATCACCAAAAATCGCGTGTGGGCGCCCAAACCCGCTTGACCTGGAAGACAGATGCTCGACTTCGCTCGGGACGAACGGGGAGCGGTGTTCTTCTTCCGTGCGCGCCGAGTAGGCGAGCGAATTTTCACAGGCTCCGCACCCGAATACGAACACCCGCGGCGCGGCCCCCCGAGCCGCGCCGCGGGTCCCGCCCCTACAGCGTCGCCGGCGGGATGATCCGCAGCGCGGTCGACAGCCGCCGCCGCCATAGCGCGGCGTCGCGCTGGCGGTGGGGCAGGGCATGGGCCAGCCGGGCGATGTCGCCGCGTGTCATGCCCGTGCGTTCGCACAGGAAGGGATGGCGCGGCCGGCTGGCAAAATAGCTGTAGAAGATGGCGGCACGGTCGCGCTCGATCGCCGGCTTGCCGCGGTGGAAGAAGCGCGCGGTGTCGGTGAAGATCACCGTGCCGGCCTTGCCCGTGCAGCTTACGATATCACGGGTGAAACCGGCACCGAGCCGGCGCTCGAGTTCGGTATCGTCGGCCAGGCTATAGTCGAACCCGTCGCTGTCGTTCTGCAGCGTGTCGTGCCGGCGGATCATCTGGAACGGGCCGCCGCCCTCGTCGACGTCGTGGACATAGACCGCCACCTTCAGCATCCGCCGGTCTTCCCAGTCGCGGTGCCACTTGCGCGTGGAGATCTCGCGCCCGTCGGCGACGGTATAGTTGATCGCCACGCCGTCATAGGCGGGTGGCAGGCCGATATAGGATTCGGCGATGTCGAGCAGCCGGTCGTGCAGCCCCCAGAAATAGATCGCGGGGTTGTTCACGATCCGCTCGGGCGGGACGATGGTGAACGCCTCGCCGCCCGCCGCGCGCGCGCGCGCCTCGGGGGCGAACTGTTCGGCGAGCATCGCCGCGGTGCCCACGATCGTGCCGCTGTCCGACAGGCCGAGCGCGTCGACCGTGGTGACGAACACGCCGTCGCGGTCGAGCGCGGCGACGATCTCCGCATCGATGCCGCTGAGGCGCGGCAGGATGCTGCGATGCTGTTCCAGCGCACGCTCATAGCGATCGCCGAGCGTGGTGCGGACACGGGGTTGGTTGAGCAGCTTGAGCATGGTGCGCGCCGGTAGATTCCTGAGCCAGATGGATCGTTCGGAGGGCGGCTTCATCGTTTCTCCCCCTCGATCGAAGGCGCAAGGATCGAACCGTGCTTCACGGCGGAGCAGGAGCGGGGATCAATGTCGGTCATCGTCGTCCAATCCGCGTGGCCGGGTCGATGCCGGCCAGCGCTGTTCCGGGGTGAAGGTCAGCGGGCGCCGCTGCGCTCGGGCGGCATGTAATAATAGCCATAGTCGTGGTGCTGCTGCGGGCTGGAGATCGACATGTTCAGCACCGAGCCGACGATCGGCGTGGGGTTGAGCGAGTTGATCGCATCGAGCAGCGCCCGCTTGGGCGTGCGCGCCTCCTGGACCACCATCACCACGCCGTCGATCACGCGCGAGATCAGCATGAGATCGTCGTTCACCAGCGCCGGCGGCGTATCGACGATGATCACCGGGCTGCCCTCGATGCCACGCAGCGACGCGATCAGGTCGGGTAGGCGCGGCGATGCCAGCAACTCCTCGGCATTGTCGCGCGGATCGCGCACGCGCGAAACGGTGAGGTCGAAGCCGTGGATGCGCAGGCAGGTCTCGCGCCACGGCACGGTGCCCATCAGATAATCGTCCATGCCCGGCTGCAGCTGCGGCAGCCCCAGCCGGTTGCCGACCGAGGGGCGGCGCAGATCGAGCTCGATCAGGATCGTCGGGTAGATCCGGCTGAGCGCGGCGGCGAGGTTGATCGAGATGTGCGTCTTGCCGTTGCCGGGCTGCACCGAGGTGACGCCGAACACGCGCTTTCCCGACGAGTGGACCGCGCGCAGCAATTGCGAGCGCATGTTGAAGAAGGGATGGACGCGCTCGTTCATCGGTTCGAAGCCGACGACGAGGTTGGCGGCCAGCAGGTCCCGGTCGGGGCTGTAATCCGGCATCACGGGTACGTCCTCGTTTGCCCGGTTGAGCCGGACGACCGGTGCGGTGTCGATCTCAGCCTGCATAGCGTTTTCCTCCCATCATGCCGGCGGGCGCTGTTGCCCGTCCGGTCTTGTTGCGCCCGAAGAACCAGGGCAGCACGCTCGGCTGCCGGGTGACCGGCACGACGCCCAGGGGCGGTGCCTTGAGGAGCTTGGTCAGCGTCTCCTCGCCATGGATGGTGCCGCGCAGCAGTTCGAAACCGAGTGCCAGCGCCACGCCGGCACCGCCCCCGCCGAACACGCCCATCAGCAGCAGGATCATCGGCTTCGTGCCCAGCGACTCGTGCGGCATGCTGGGCTCGTCCACCACCGAGAAGCGCTCGCCCTTGTCCTCCGACTGGAGGTTGGCGGCGACCTGCGCATCGAGCTGCTTCTCGCGGAGCGCCTCATATTGGCGCTTGATGTTGTCATATTCGCGCTCGATCATGTTCAGCTCGTAGGCGGCCTGCGGTGCCTGCGCAGAACGATGGTCGAGGTCGGCGATGGCGGCGACCAGCTCGCTGCGCCGCGCGGCGAGCATGTCGATGCGCGCGCGGCCGGATGCGATCTCCGCCTCGATCACGTCGGCGCGACCGTCGGGCTGCGCCCGGCGGGCAGCCGCCTGTTCGCGTGCCAGCGCGGCGCGCGCGGCGACCACGCCGGGATAATCGTCGGAATAGACCGCCTCGAGCTGGTTGAGCTTCTCCTCCGCGCGGCGCACGGCTTCCTGGCCCGGGGGCGGCGCCTGCTGCGCGGACCGTATCGTCGTTACGAGAATGCCGTTCTGCTGCGCGATGCCCTGCGATTCGGCGTCGATGCGCGAAACCTCGGCGCGCAGCGCGGCGCCGGACTGGGCGCTGAGCGCGATATGGCTCGGCAGCGCGCCGGCATAACGGGCCTCGACGCCGCGGCGCTTCTCTTCCAGCTCGCTGAGCTGGCGGCGGAGTTCCTCCGCGCGGCGGCCGAGGAAGGTCGCGGTGCCTTCGGCCTGCTGGGTGCGGAAGCGCTTGTCTTCGACCAGGAACTGCTTGGTCAGCCGCTCGGTCACCGCGCGCGCCTTTCCGGCGTCCTGGTAGGTGAAGGAAAGGGTGAAGGCGATCGTGCTGCCGTTGTTGTTGTTCTGGTTCGCGCCGACGAGGTCGACGCCGATCGCACTGCGCGCGATCGCCAGCACATTCTCGAACTCCATCGCCGCGCGCTCCTTGGGGTAGAGCCCGTTCTCGCGGATGAGCGCGCTCAGGCTGTCGCGACTGACGACCTGCTGGCGGATCTTGGCGATGCGTTCGTTGGCGATGCTGCTGAGCGGGGTGGTGCCCGGCCCGAGCACGATCTGCGCCGAATCGATCAGCAACGTCGCCTGCGATTTGTACATCGGGCGCTGCATGACGATGGCGCCGACCGCACCGATGAGGCCGACCAGTACCGGCAGCAGCAGCCAGTAACGGCGGCGAAAAAGGATCGCGAGGATCTCGCGTGGATAAATCCCCAGGCCATCGGCGGTCTGTTGAGCGGTCATCTGTCTCGTCCCCGGTAAGTCACGCCGATCTGCACCACCACGGCGCCCACCCGGTTGCCGTCCGCGCGCGTGCGCTGGAGGTAATCCGCACCGGCGCGAACGGAGATGGTTTCAGTCATGCGATGTTCGTAGGCGGCGGAGCCGCGCAGCACGTCGGTTTCGCCGAAGCCCGGCAATTGCGCGCGGCGATAGTCGGCGCTGGCGGTCACCCGGCCGCGCGTGCTGGTCGGCACCGCCAATGTCGCGCCCACCGCCGTTTCGCGCTGGAGGCCGCCGAGCCCGCTGACCTCGCTGCGGATCGCGCCCGTCAGGCACAAGGTCATGCGGCGCGGATCGTAGCAGAGGTTCACCGAGCCGCTGAAGCGGGACCGGTCGTTGCCGTTGTTGTTGGGTATGCCGGGAAGGCCGCCGAGACTCGCCCATTCGATGCCCGCGGTGGCGTCGGCGCGCCAGTTGGCGTTCAGCCGGCGTGCCACCGTGACGCCGATCGACTTCGCCTCGGTCGTGCCGCCATTGGCGATGCGGCTGGAGGTGAATTCGCCGCGCAGGCCGACGGTCATCAATTCGCTCACCCGGCGGCTGGCGGTGACGCCGACATCATAGGCGTTCGTCGATTGAAGCAGCGTCGATCCCGGATAGCTGGTCTTCTGCCAGCCCGCGTCGGCCAGGAACTGCCAGCGCGCGTTGGGATTCCATTCCACCGAGGTGCGCGCGCCATAGGCCTGGCGCATTCGCCGCGTGTCGACCGCCGCGTCGATGCTGTCGGTCAGCACGTCCGCGGCGAGCTCGCGCGAATAGGCGACGTTGCTCATCAGCGTGAGATATTCGCTGTCGCGATGCCGGAAGGTCGCATCGGCACGCCCGGTCACGAAGTTCCCATAGCGTCGCGTATACTGCCGAAATCCGGCCCGGCCGCCGACTTCGATGGTCGTGCCCGGCCCCAGCGGCACCTCGATCTCAGGCCGCGCGACGATCTCGGCGGCGCCGGCATCGGTGTTCTTGTCCGAGCTCAGGAAAGGATTGTCCGAATAGAGCACATTGGCGTCCGCTTCGATGCGGATCTCGGTCTGCGCCAGGCATTTGGGCGCGAAGATCGCCGCTGGTGCGGCGATCGCCCCGAAGAGCATCCGGCGCACGGGCACGCGGCCCGGCATCCGGTCACGGGATGACGGGTGCTCACGGGATGACAAGGACGTCACCGCTCATGAGCATCGGCAGGGGCCGCGAAAGACTGCCGGCCTTGAGCGCCCGGCCGCCCTTCAGGACGGTGTTGAGTTGCACCGGCTCGACGATCTGGCCGGAAGGCGTCTGGCGCAGGATGACGGCATTGCTGATGTCGGCGAATTCGGCCGCACCGCCGGCCATGCTGAGCGCCTGCAGGATGTTGACGGCCGAACCGCTGGAAAAGCTGCCCGGCGTACGGACCTTGCCGACCACGAAGAAGCGCAGTCCCGTGGCATCGCGCACCGAAACGGTGACATCGGGCGCGGTCGAGCGGTAGTTGACCGCGATGCGTTCCCGGATGTCGGCGGCGATATCGGTCACGTTGCGGCCCATCGCCTTGATCGTGCCCGCCAGCGGAAAGGAAAAGGTGCCGTCGGGCTGGACGCGCACCGAGCGCTGCATGCGTTCCTCGCCCCACACGAAAACGTCGAGGTCGTCACCCGGGTTGACGCGATACTGGCTGACCGGCGGCACCGTGGCGGTCACCCGCGGTGTGGGACCGGGCGCCGGTTCGGCGGTGGCGGGGGCTGTTGCAGCCATCGCACCAATCAGCGCGACCGCCCTCAGGCCCCGTGCGAGGCTGCGGCGATTGGACAGTAACCAGGTGGTGGACACGAGCATTGCTCCCGAAAATCAACTGCCCGCAGGCTAATCGTCCGGCGGGGGTGCCGGAATTCGTCGATTGCCGTCCTCCCTTGGCGGTTGGGAGAAATGCCAGTCGGTCCGTCGCTGCATTCGTCCGCATGGCCGCCGCTCATTTTTCCTAGGCAAAAAAGGGAGCCGTGTTCGCCAAGCAGAAATTGGTGCGCGATCTTCCATAATGGGGGCCCGCGTCGGACCATGTTCTCGGTTCCTCCGATCGACGGGTCGGACCGGTCGCGCGAAACCGGCAGCCGGCCCGGCGGCGACGCGGACCAGTTTTTGAGCACAACCGACCCAGAACCGACATCGCCTGGTGCGTCGCTTTGCCGACGGTTTCACCGAGGCGGGCTAGAGAGAGGCTTCCCCGGATGTCCCTTGGCGCTGAACGTGCAGCGGCCGGCATGGCCGCACCCCCAGGCGTCGGCGGCGCGCTGGCGCAGTCGACCGTCCAGTTCATCGACGTGTCCTTCACGATGCAGGGCACGGATTCGGTGATCGAGAAGGTCCGTGACCGCCCGGCGACGGCGCCCTTCGCCTATATCGTCACCCCCAATGTCGATCATGTCGTGCGGCTGCAGCGCAGCCGGTCGGATCTGTGGCCGGCCTATCGCGCGGCGTGGATGACGCTGTGCGACAGCCGCATCCTCGCGCGGCTGGCGAAGCGGGTGGGCTTCGCGCTGCCGGTGGTTCCCGGCAGCGACTTGACAGCCGAACTGTTCGAGCATGTCATCCAGCCGAACGATCGGGTCGCGATCGTCGGCGGGCGCCCCGCGGTGATCGCGCAGCTCGCCGAACAATATGGGCTGACCGATGTCGTGCATCATGATCCGCCGATGGGTTTCATCCACAACCCGATCGCCGTGGCGGACGCGGTGCGCTTCTTGATGAACGCTCGGGCGCGCTACATCTTCCTCGCCGTGGGATCGCCGCAGCAGGAGATCCTGGCCTATCGCGCCAAGCGTGCCGGCGGCATCACCGGCATCGGTTTCTGCGTCGGCGCCAGCCTCGATTTCCTGACCGGCGTGCAGGATCGCGCGCCGCCGATCCTGCAGCGCATGTCGCTGGAATGGCTCTATCGGCTGGGATCGAACCCGCGCCGGATGTGGCGGCGCTACCTGATCGAAGGCCCCGAAATCTTCCAGATCGAACGGAGCTGGCGACGCGGCCGGACGCAGCAATAGGATGCGGGCAGCGGGGATTGCGGCACTGGTGGTGATGGGCGGTCTCGCGGGAAGCGCGCGGATCGAGCAGGCACCCGTGCCGGGCCCCGACGCGCATGCGCCCGTGCCCGAGCGGCAACCGGCGGCGACGCCGCCGCGACGGCTGTTCGTCTCGGGCCACAGCCTCACAGCGCGACCCTTGCCCGATCATCTTGCCGCGATCGCCGCAGCCGGTGGCCGGCCGTTCGACTGGAACATGCAGCACCTCTACGGATCGACCATCGAGATGCGCACGCGCGGGCGGGGCGGCGATGCCGGCTATCGGGAGGGGCTCGACCGCGCCGGTGCGCGGGCGGACGTGCTGCACGAGATCGCGTCGCCGCATCCGGCGGGGCGATACGACACGCTGATCATCACCGAGCGGGATTCCCTGCTCGAAAGCCTGATGTGGGACGATACGATCGGCAATGCGCTCGACTACATCCGCCGCTTCGAGGCCGCCAATCCGGGCAGCCGCACCTTCCTCTATACGAGCTGGCTCGGCCATTCGGGCGCCGACACGCCGGGGCGCTGGATCGACTATGAGCGGTCCGCCGCGCTGGCGTGGCACTGCACCGCCGCGCAGCTCAACCGGCGGCTGGCGGCGGAAAACAACCGCCATCGCGTCGCGCTGATCCCGGCGGCGGAGGCGCTGGCCGAACTGGTCGCCGAGGCGGTCTCTCCGCGCGGGATCGACGGGCTCTCGGGCACGGCGCCGCGCGACACGATCGCGCTGCTGTTCACCGACGACGTTCATCTGACCGAGACCGGCACCTGGTTCGTCGCGTTGATCGCGCATGCGGCGATCCACGGTGCCCTGCCGGAGAAGGCGTGGGCGCCCGCTGCGGTCGATCCACGCACCGCGCAGGCGCTCCAGGGTTTCGCCACGCTTTTCATGCAGCGCTGGCGCACCGGGCCGCCGGCACCCGCCGATTGCGGCGCGGCGCTCGCCCGCGATTATGTACCCGCCTATCTCGGCTATGTGCGCGATTATGGCTGGCGGGAGAGCCAAGGGACGTGGACGGCACGGGTCAAATGGGCGCGCTTCTCGATCGTCTGGGCGCGCGACCTGCGCAGCCGTTCGCGGCGGAATCCGTTCGCGCCAGTGGCAAATTCGGCACGCTGATCGGCGGCGGGCAATCGGCCGGTCTTAAATCTGCCAATGCCGTTCGGCGCCTCCCACGGCTAGATCGGTCGGGGCATGGCATGGTGTGGAGGCGTTGCGTTGCCCTATCCCGGATCGTTCAAGCGTAGTCGGCGGCGGAAGCTCTATGCTCGGATCGTCGGCGCCCTCGGGCTGGTGGGGGTGGCGACCGCGGTTGCCGCCTATGCCTTTCCGGGTCGCATCGAGCGGCTGACCGGCGGCGCGACCGCCGCCGCGCCCGCGGCCGCTTCGGTACCGGCGCCCGTGACGACCACCGCGATCGGCATCAACCTGTTCGGCCTGCCGGTGCACAACCGCCAGCAGGTGTTCACCAACCTGATCGCGCAAAGCGAATGGTTCTCCAACGAGGGCGATGGCTGGACGGCGCTGCCCGCCGACCAGATCGATCGCGAAGGCTGGGTGCGCTCGCTGAAGCCCGGCCAGACCGCGCCGCGCCCGTTGACCTTGCCGCCGGCACCGTTCGGCACCACGCTGGTGCGCTGCACCTGGCAGGGCAGCGGTGAGCTCGACGCCGGCGGCGCGGCGCGCGTGCGCGATCGTGGTTCCAATTCACTGACCTTCGACCTCACCGTTACCGGCAATCCGGATGAAGGCGCGTGGGTGGAACTGATGCGCACAAATCCCGGCGATCCGTTGCGCGCGATCGACTGCCGCGAGACGAGCCGCCCGGCGGCAGAGCGCTTCCACCCCGAATTCGTCGCCTATGTGAAGCAGTTCGGGTTGATCCGATTCCTCGACTGGCAGCGGATCAACGACAATGCCGCGGTCCGCTGGTCCGACCGCACCTTGCCGACGCACGGGTCGCAGGCGGTGGCCGGTGGCGTGTCGATCGAGGATATGGTCGACCTCGTCAACCAGACCGACGCCGACCCCTGGCTGCTGATGCCCTACAAGGCGGACGAAGCCTATATCCGCAACTTCGCGAAGCTGGTGCATGACCGGCTCGATCCCGACCGGACGGTCCATGTCGAACTCGGCAACGAGGTGTGGAACGCGATCTTCGACGTCTCCGAACAGGCCGAGCGCGAGGGGCGGGCGCTGAAGCTGGGCGATGGCGACGGCACCACCGCGCAGACCTTGCGCTATGCGCAGAAGGTGCGCACCGCGATGAAGATCTGGACGGAGGTGTTCGCGGATCGGCCGGGCAAGCTCGTCCGTGTCGCATCCTACCAGCACGTCAATCCCTATCTGGGCGAACTGATCCTCGGCTATGAGGATACGGCGCAATGGATCGATGCGCTGGCGACCGCGCCCTACATCTGGATGGAGCTCGACGGGATCGACGCCGGCTCGGTCGACCGCGTGTTCGCGCACATGCCCAAGGCGATCGACGAGACGATGGGGTTCGCCGAACAGAACCGCACGCTCGCCGCACGCTTCGGCAAGCGCTTCATCGCCTATGAGGGCGGCCAGCATCTCGTGACCAACGATATGGCGCTGGCGCAGGCGATTCAGCGCGATCCGCGCATGGCCGATGTCTACCAGCGCTACCTCGAACAATGGGATAAGCGCATTCACAGCACCCTGATGCTCTATGCGTCGACCGCGCCGATCGCCGATTACGGCTCCTGGGGCCTGCGCGAATATGCCGGCCAGCCCGTGGAAGAGGCGCCCAAGCTGCGCGCCGTGCAGCAGTTCCTGTTGCGACGACGCTGATGCCTGTCGGACTGATTGCCGTCGCGCTCGTCTCGGTGGTGCTGGGGGTGCCGTTCGGCGGCCTCGGCTATCTGAAGCCCGCGCTGCACATCGCCATCGTCAGCGGCGGTTCGGCGTGGCTGTTCCGCCATTGCCTTAAGGCGGAGCATCGCGACGTCGTCGGCAATGTCGCGTTGGGCGTCGCCGTGGCGATGCCGCTGGTCGTTTTCTCGCTGCCCAAGCTGTTCATGCTGCAGATCGTCATGCTGCTGTGGGTGCCGCTGATCGCTCGCGGCGCCTTCGAGCGGATGGTGCCGGTCTATCTCTTCTCGATGCTGCTGCTCCCGCCGCTCGACATGAGCGTGGCGGTGGGATCGCTCAAGCTGTTCGAATTCGGCATGCTCGATGCGCTGGGCTTCGGCGCCGGCGCCGCGATCCTGTTCAATCCGCAGAAGGGGCGGCCGGGCGCGCAATGGGATGCTGTGGCGATCGGCATCGTGCTGATGATCGCCGCGGCGCTTTCGCGCGACACCAGCATCTCCAACTTCCTGCGCGCCTCGCTCAACGTGATGATCGACCTCGGCCTGCCCTATTATGTCGTCAGCCGCGGCATTCGCAACGTCGACGATGTCGAGCGCACGACCTTGTGGCTGGCGTGCGGCGCGGTCGTGTTCGCCGCGATCCTCGGCTATGAGGCGCTGCGGACCTGGCCGATGTATAACGATCTCTATGCCAAATATGGCGTGCCGATGATGCTGATCGTCAAGGCACGCGCCGGCATGCTGCGCGCCGGCGGGCCGTTCATGGAGCCGACCTCGGCGGCGATGGTGCTGGCGATGTTCACGCTCGCGCTGTGGGTGTGCCGCGATCATTTCCGATCCTGGATGTATCATGGGGCGGTGCTGTCGATCGCGATCTTCGGCCTTTACGCCCCGCAATCGCGCGGCGCCTGGATCGGGCTGTGCATCGCCATCCTCGCCAGCGACGCGATCCGCGGCCGCTTCGCACCGCTGATGGGCAAGCTGATGGTGATCGGCGCCGGCGCGATGGCGCTGTTCACAGCCGCTCAATTCTCCCCCCACCTCTCCGAATCCCTGGGGATGTCGGGCAATTCCAGCGATACGTCCGAATATCGCCGGATGCTGTTCGAGCGCGGTATGGAAGAATTCTGGCGCAGCCCGATCTATGGCTATTCGACGCCGCAGATCCTCGAGCGGCTTGAAGACCTGCGCCAGGGCGAAGGCATCATCGACTTCGTCAACACCTATATCTGGATCATGCTGATCGGCGGCAGCCTCGGCATCGTGATGTTCGCCGGCGGTTTCGCCGTCTTCCTCACTGCGCTCGCCACCTCGCGCCCCGCCCAGGTACCTCGCCTGATCGCGCCGACCGCCTTCGCCTTCGGCTGCCTGCTGATGGTGGCGGAGATGCTGATCTTCACCTCCTTCGGCGGCCGCCCCGCCTTCTACCTGTTCGGCATCTTCGGCTTCTCCGCCGCGCTGCTGGGGGTACGCCACTGGGCGGTGGCGGAAGAGGTGCCGGCGCTGCAGCCCGCGCCGGAAGTGGTGCCGCTGGTCGGATTCAAGGCGCTGGCGTCGTAGGGGCGGGCGCTATCGGAGCGGCGAACAGGCCGAATTCACTGTAACCTTTGTCACCTTCGCCCCGCCGAGCCCTCGCTTTGGGAGACGAGTGGGGCTGGCCAACGCTTCTCTCATACGGCCGTTTGACGACGGCTCCATCTGAGTTATCGGCGTTGAATGAGCGAATTCGTGTCGATTCCGGGTTGGGCCAGCTTGGTTGAATGGTTCGGCTGCTCTCCCAACTTTCACGACGCTGAGGTCTTGTTTCTCGATCTCAGGCGCGCCCCGTACTCATCCACAATCCGGATCCATGCGTGGCGAACGACAAGCGAGGTCGACGAGGCCGGTTATTTTATCTTGGACCGCCATGCTTTGGTGACATTCACGATCGACGGTATCCAATCTTTAAGATTGGAAGACTGGAATCATCAGAACGTGCTCGCGGCGTTGTGGATTGAAAGGACCGGCGACGAGCACGCTCTGCATCTCGCCGGGACCTACGGGATGGATGGAGAGATCGCCGCGACCGCAATTTCGGTAGCGATCGAACCGTTCGATCAAACGGCGAATGGCTGTTAAAATCGTTGCCACCTCTGTTGCTCTCTAGAGACCGGAATGGCTGACAGCAGGGTGTTCAGCAGCAGCGCAAGTCCTCAAAGAATAAACCCGACCGGACCATCACTGATCCGATCGGGTCCATCCCATTAGTGCATTTCCGGCCGGTATCAGATGAACAACCGCCGGATGATCAGGTCGCCGATCGTTCCTACCAGGATGCCCGCGCCGCCCGCCGCCAGGAAGATCATCTCCTGCCGCATGTCGAGCAGGCTGGCGCGGTGCATCTGCCACCATTTGAGCGCCAGCGCGGCGACCTCCATCATCGCGACCCCCAGCACAAGGCCGATGGCGCCGCCCAAATAGAAGCCGGTGGGTGCCGCGATCACCAGCCAGATCAGCTTGGCGACGCTCGCCTCGAAGGTGGCGCGGATGCGGCCGGTGGCGGTGAGCGCCTCGTTGGCGGCGTTGCTGGCGAGCGCCAGCATCGGCGCGATCGCGAGGATCTGCAGGTAGATGGCGGCGTCCGCATAGCGCGGGTCGTAGAGGATGGTGATCACCAGCGGCGCCGATCCGATCAGGCCGCCCGCGGCGAAGGTGAACAGCAGCGAGGGCATCCAGCGCTTGGCGTAGAATTGCGCGCGCAGATCGGCGACGCCTTCGCGGAAGAGCTGCGAATAGGTCGGGTAGAGGACGCGGCTGGCATAGGCGCCGGTGAAGGCGAGGGGGGCGGATGCGAGGTTGCCCGCAAGGATATAGAGGCCGAAATCGTCGAGCGGCATCAGCCGCGCCAGCAACAGCTTGTCCGATTGCGCGAGCACCAGCGAGATCAGGCTCGATCCGGTGACGAACCGCGCGAACTTCCACAAATCCTTCGCGAAGACCGGTTCCCAGGCAAAGCGGCGCGCCGAGTTGGAGAACATCACGTAGCTGAGCAACGTCTTGAAGCTGCTGCTCACCAGCATCGCGACGAGGATCGCCCAGTAGTTCCGCCAGAAATAGGCGAGCGTGGCGGCAAAGATGATCTGGATGACCACCACCGCGGCCTCCAGCAGCGACAGCCGCAGGATCTGGCGGTTGCGCAGCGCCGTCAGCAAGGTCAGCGAGGCGACCCCCTCGATGATGAAGGTCAGCGACGAGACGAAGATGATCGGCGCCAGTTCGGGCTTGTCGAACAGCAGCGCGATCGGCTCGGCGAGCGCCATCAGCAGCACGGTCAGGAAGGCGGAGCGGATCAGCGAGATCGTCCACACCGTATCGAGGAAGCGGCGATTGTCGCCCTCGGCATGGCGGACCACGAAGGCCTGGAACCCGAGATCCGACGCCATCGCGACGGTGAACGAGATCGACCCGATGACCCCGGCGATGCCGAACACCTCGGGCACCAGCAGCCGGGTGAGGATCACGCTGCTGACCGCGCGCAGCAGATTGTTGATCACCACGAAGATGACGACGACGTTGGTATCGCGCTGTGCGATCTCCAGCAGCTTGCGGATCAATGCGCGCGCGTCGAACGCGGGCGGTGCCAGCTTCTGGACCTGTCCGTGACTCATGATTTGCCTTCCAGTGCGGCGCTGTAGCAGTCGAGGAGCTGCGCCCCGACCGCCTCTACCGAGAAATGATCGCGGCACCGGATGAAGCCGCCTTCTGCGATTTTCGTCATGAGCGCCGGATTGCCCAGCAGCATGTCCAGCCGCGCCGCCAGCGCATCGGCATCGCCGACGGGGGTCAGCAGGCCGCTCTCGCCATCGACGATGATCTCCCGGCCCCCCGGCCAGTCGGTGCAGACCATCGGGCAGCCTGCGGCGAAGCCTTCCAGCAGCGCATAGGGGAAATTCTCCCAGCGCGAGGCGCAGACGGTGACCTGCGCGGTATGGCGCAGCGCGGTGATCTGGTCGGGCGTCTGCTTGCCCAGATAGCGCGTGCGGGCTTGCGCCTGGGGCGAGAGATGTTCGGCGACGAACGCGTCATAGTTGACCAGCTTGCCCGCCGCGACCTCCAGCCCCATGTCCGGGCCGACCAATGTCAGGCGGGCGTCGGGGCGGCTGCGCAGCAGCGTGTCGAACGCGCGCAGCATCGTGTCCGCCCCCTTCCAGTAATCGAAGCGGCCGACGGCGAGGATATGTCCGGGCTCGCAGCGCTCGGCGCTCCAGCGGATCGCGGGCGGCGCCAGCGCGATCGGATTGGGGATGACGTTGCTCGCGGCGGTCGCTGCGCGCGCATATTGATTGCAGGTCGCGTCCATCACCGCGCGGGTCGGCGCGGTGAGCGTGCGCGCACCGCGCACGGCGCGACCCTCGGCACCGATGCGCTGCCGGTCGGCGCGTTGCTCGTCGGGCGTGCGCGGACGCGGGGGTTTCAGGAAATGCGGGCCGTGAAGCCGGGTGACGATCGGCACCGCGGTGCGCCGGCGCACGGTATCCGACCAGCCGAAGCTTTCCTCCATCTCGACGATGTCGATCGGCGCGATGGCGCGTGCGGCGTTCACCTGCCGCGCGATGATTCGGCCGACTTCGGGCATCGCGCCGTCGTTGAGTGAATCGATCCGGTGCATCGCCTTGCGACCCAGCCTGGCGAACAGGCTGCCGCCATTCTCTGCCTGAACCAGCGGCACCGCGCGGCCATCGCCCAGGAACAGCTGGCCGTCGGCGATCACCGACGCGTCATGGCCGCTGGCGATGAAGTGATTCCGCACCGCCGCCACATAGCTGACGATACCGTTCGCCGCGCCAGATGGCGGCCAATGAGGGGAGCAAAGCCCGATATGCACCGGCAAAAACCTCCAGTCCGACGGTACCTGCTTCTATTCATCCACCCCGAACGCTGTCGATTATGAGAAATCCGTAGGTGTTTTGACGGCTTGTTCCGAACCGGTTGGAAGCGCTTAATTTAGGGCATCTGAAACGCGCCGTTCGCCGCGCGCTTCATCTCGTGCGTCGATCCTGAAAAGGGGTGGGAATGCCACTGCTCAGTTTAACCGATCTCGGTGGTTACCGGTGCTTCGACTTCGACCAGTGCCATGCGGCCGGCGAAGGGCTTGCGACGGCCTATCGTGCCAACGCGCCCTTCCCGCACATGGTGATGGACGATTTCCTCGACGAGGATCTGCTGCGGCAGGTCGTCGCGGAATTTCCCGACAGCAGCGGGCAGGATTGCTTCCTGCGCGATCAGGAACGCTACAAGTTTCAGTTCCGCCCCGACGAGTGCCACGGCCCCGCGACGCGGGTGCTGTTCGCGGAACTCAACTCGCGCGCCTTTCTCGCCTTCCTCTCCGCGATGACGGGGATCGAGGGGCTGATCGCCGATCCCTATCATGCCGGTGCCGGCTTGCACGAAACGCGGCGCGGCGGCCATCTCGGCATCCATGCCGACTTTCCGCACCACAATGACATGAACGTCGACCGGCGGCTCAACCTGCTGATCTATCTCAATGATGATTGGGATGCCGGCTATGGCGGTGCGCTGGAGCTGTGGGATCGCAAGATGAAGGCGGCGGAGCAGCGGGTCCTGCCGCTGCTGGGCCGCGCCGTGGTGTTCAACACCGACAGCGATACCTTCCACGGCCACCCCGATCCGCTGAACTGCCCGCCCGAACGGTCGCGGCGCTCGATCGCGACCTATTACTACACCGCCCGCAAGGTGGAAAAGGGGATCGAGCGCACCACCGATTTCCGCCGCCGTCCCGGCACCACCGACAAGCGCGACTGGCGGATCATGATGCAGCATCTGAAGGCGGACTGGATCCCGCCCGTGCTGCAGCGCCGCCGCAGCGCCTGAAGGCAGATCGAAGGCGCTGAACGATGATGCTGCTGTTCGTCTGGCTGCTCTGCCTGATCGTTGCGCTGCCCGTGGCGGTGCTCGCGATCGAGTGCGTCACCGGCGCCTGGGCACGGGCGCGGGCCATCGCGCCCGCCGTCGGCGCGCCCGCCTTTACCGTGCTGATGCCCGCGCACGATGAGGCTGCGGGCATCGCCGGGCCGGTGCGGGCGGTGCTCGCGCAACTTCGCCCCCAAGACCGGCTGATCGTGATCGCGGACAATTGCACCGACGAGACCGCCGCCATCGCACGCGGTCTGGGGGCGACGGTCATCGAGCGAACCGATCCCGAGCGGCGCGGCAAGGGCTGCGCGCTGGAATTCGGCCGGGCGCACCTGTCGGCGGGTGCCGATACGGTGGTGGTCATCGTCGACGCCGATTGCGAGCCGGAGCCGCTTGCGCTCCAGCGCCTCGCCGAGACTGCGGGGCGTTGCCACGCGGTGGTGCAGGGCGCCTATCTGATGCTGCCGCCGGATGACGCGACCGCGATCGTCCGCGTCTCCTGCTTCGCGTTCCTCATCAAGAATCTGGTGCGCCAGCGTGCGCTGGCCGCGTTGGCGGGAGCCGCGCTGCTGCAGGGCAGCGGCATGGCCTTTCCGCGCGAACTGTTCCGCCGCATCGAATGGCGGCCCGACTCGCTCGTCGAGGATCTGGACATGGGGCTGGACCTGCTGCTCGAAGGCGAAAAGGTGCTGTTCGAAGAGACGGCGCGTTTCACCAGCGCCGCCAGCTCGCAGCGTGGCACCGAGGGGCAGCGCCGCCGCTGGGAACATGGCATGCTGCATTCGATGGCGGTCTATGTGCCGCGCCTGCTGCGTGCAGGGCTGCTGATGGTGGCGCTCGACCTGATGGTGCCGCCCACGGTGCTGCTGATCGGCATCGCCGGCCTCGCGACATTCGCCGCGCTGCTGCTCGCCGGCTTCTCCACGCCTGTTCTCTTGCTGATCGGTCTCGAACTCATGCTCGCCATCGGCCTGATCGGCGCGTGGCACGCACATGGACGGGCTCTGCTGCCGGCGCGCAGCCTGGCGCAACTGCCGGCCTATCTGCTGTGGAAGCTGCCGATCATCGCCCAGTTCGCCACCCGCCGCCAGAAGCAATGGATCCGGACGGAACGAAAGCCATGAACGATATGTCCATGCGGAAATTCGAAGGCAGCGGTGCTGCCGTGCCCGATGTCGGCTTCGTCATCATCGGCCGGAACGAGGGGGAAAGGCTGCGCCTGTCGCTCGCCAGCATCCTGCCGAAGGCGCAACTCGTGGTCTATGTCGACTCGGGGTCGAAGGATGGCAGCGTCGCGCTGGCGCGCAGCCACGGCATTCCGGTGATCGAACTCGATACGTCGATCCCGTTCACCGCGGCGCGCGCGCGCAACGCCGGCGCGGCGTGGATGATGGAGCGCGTGCCCGATCTGCCCTTCATCCATTTCGTCGATGGCGATTGCGAACTGGTCGATGGCTGGCTCGAAGCCGCGCTCGAGGCGATCGGGGCGGAGCCCGACCTGGCCTCGGTCTGTGGCCGGCGGCGCGAACGCCACCCCGGCGTCAGCCCCTATAACTGGTTGTGCGATCGCGAATGGAACACGCCGGTGGGCATCGCGGATACCTGCGGCGGCGACGCGCTGTTCCGCACCGGGCCGTTCCGCGAGGTCGGCGGCTTCTCGCCCGATCTGATCGCGGGCGAGGAACCCGATCTGTGCCACCGCATCCGCCGTGCCGGCTGGCGCATTCGCCGGATCGAGCGCGAGATGACGGTGCATGACGCGGCGATGACACGCTTTCGCCAATGGTGGCAGCGCAACCGCCGCAGCGGCTATGCAATGGCGGAGGCGGTGGTGCGCCGCGGGCGTGAAAATCCGCGGCTGTGGCATCGCGTCGTCAGCAACACATTCTGGTCGCTGCCGATCGCCTGGCCGCTGTGGCCGCTGCTGTGGCTGCGCGTGTGCATGAAGGGCGGCCCGGTATTCGCCAGCTTCATCACGCTCGGCAAGCTGCCGCACCTGCAGGGGCAGATCGACTATTGGCGCAAACGCCGCAGCCGATTGATCGAGTATAAGTAATCCGGAAGTCGATCGCCCGAGCGATCACCATCTCTCGCTTATCCGAATGGATCAGTCAGGCGCCGCGGTTCGATCGACCGCGGCGCCTGATGTTTTCTTGAGTGGGACGAACCGGTCCCGAAAATTCCCCGCGCGGAAAAATCCTACCGATTTTGCCTACGGGGTTGTTGAAATAGCTGCGGCCGCGGGCGCTGCCTACCATGAGATCAAGAGGGAGATCTCCATGGATGGATTGACGGTTCCGGGGACTATCGACCGGTTTGTCTCGGCCATGAACGAAGGCAGGATCAGCGTCGAACCCACGGCCAAACTGCGTTCGGTGCTGATCGGCAACGAGACTTTGCTCGTCGAATGCGCCGACATGCTTCAGCGCAGCGGCCACGAGATCGTGGCGGTGGTCGCGGGGCAGGGCGCCGCCGCCGATTGGGCACGTCGCGCCGGGCTGCCGCTGTTCGGCCACGCCAGCGCGCTGTTGACCGCCGGCCTCGGCCCGATCGACTATCTGTTCAGCATCACCAACCTGTCGCTGGTGCCCGCGCCGGTGCTGGCGCTGCCGCGCCGCGCCGCGATCAACTTCCATGATGGCCCGCTGCCCGATTATGCCGGGCTCAACACGCCGGTGTGGGCGCTCCTCGGCGGAGAACGCCAGCATGGGGTGACCTGGCACCTGATGACCGATGCGATCGACGCCGGCGACATCGTCGTCGCCGAGCCCGTCGACATCGACGAGGGCGAAAGCGCGCTCTCGCTCAACACCAAATGTTTCGAGGCCGGCATCCGCAGCTTCGCGCTGCTGGTGAAGGAGCTCGATACCGGCACCATGCGCCGCCAGCCGCAGCCGAGCGCGCCGCTGCGCCTGTTCGGCCGCGCCGATCGGCCGCAGGCCGCGGCGCCCATCGTTTGGCGGGCGCCCGCCGCGGAAATCGCCCGGCTGGTGTCGGCGCTCGATTTCGGCAGCTATCGCAATCCGCTTGGTGCGCCCAAGGCGGTGTTCGGCGATACGCTGCTGCTGGTTCAGGAGGTCGCGCTGCTCGACAGTGCCTCCGGCGCCGCGCCGGGCACGATCCTGGAAGGCGGCGATATGCCGGTGATCGCCACCGGCAGCACCGATCTGCGCATCCTGCGCTTGGCGGACCTCGACGGCCGAACGACCGGATTGCCGGCGACGGCCGCCGGGGACCAGTTGCCGGCGCTCGATCCCGATGCCCGCGCCGCGCTGCATGCGCTCGATGGCGCCGCGGGCCGTTATGAGGGCTGGTGGCAGCGCCGCCTCGCCGCGCGCGATGTGCTGCAACTGCCGCAGTTCACCGCGGCGGATGCCTCGCCGCTCGCCGACCGCGCTACGCTCGACCGCAGCGTCGCGACAGGTTCGGCGCAGGCGCTGCTGGCGGCGACCATCGCCTGGCTCGGCCGTGTCGCCGATCGCGATCAGGTCGATATCGGCTATGCCGATCAGGTTCATGCCTCGCGGCTGGACGGCGTCGCGCGCTGGTTCGCTGCGGAATTGCCGTTGCGCGTGCGGCTCGACTGGACGGCGTCGCTCGACGCGCTGGCCGACGCGACCGCGCAAGAGATCGGCACCATGCACAAGCGTGTCGCCATCGCGGCGGACCTGATCGCGCGCACCCCCGAACTGCGGGGCCGCACCAGCTTCGCGCACCCGGTGACGGTGCAGATGGTCGACAGCCTCGATCAGGCGGCGCCTGCGGTCGAGACGGTGCTGCACATCGCCATCGCCGCCAACGGCACCGCCTGCCGCTGGTCGTTCGACCCGGCGCGGATCGACGCGGCCGCAGTCGCCGATCTGTGGCAGGGGTTCGAAGCGATGCTGGCGGCCTCCGCCGCCGCGCCCGAGGTCCCGATCGCGCGGCTGTCGCTGCTCGATCCCACCGAATATGTCCGCGTGGTGCGCGAATGGAATGCCGGTCAGGCGCCGACCTCCACCGCCGCCGGCACGCACCAGCTTTTCGCCGCGCAGGCGGCGCGGACGCCAGACCGCATCGCGATCACCGCGCGCGGCGTCTCGCTGACCTATGCCGAGCTCGACGCGCGCTCCAACCGGATGGCGCGCTATCTTGCCGATCTCGGGGTCGGGCCGGACGTGCTCGTCGGCCTCAACCTCGAACGTTCGGTCGAGATGGTCGTCGCGATGCTCGGCATCCACAAGGCGGGCGGCGCCTATGTGCCGCTCGACCCCGCCTATCCACGCGACCGGCTGGCGCACATGGTCAGCGATTCCGGGCTGGCGGTTGTCGTCACCCAGTCCTCGCTGATCGCCGATCTGCCCGATACCGAAGCGCGCATCGTCAATCTCGACGATTCGGGTGGCGCGATCGCCCTGCTTCCGGCCGCGCCCTTCGATGGCGGCGGCCGGCCGGAAAACCTTGCCTATGTGATCTACACCTCCGGCTCCACCGGCCTGCCCAAGGGCGTGATGGTCGAACATCGCAACGTGCTCAACTTCTTCGCGGGCATGGATGAAAAGATCGAAGCCGACGGCACCTGGCTGGCCGTGACGAGCCTCAGCTTCGACATCTCGGTGCTTGAGCTAAGCTGGCCGCTGACCCGCGGCTATCATGTCGTGATCGCCACCGAGCGCGAGGTGCGCGGCGACGTCCCCGCCAAGGGCGTTTCGGCCCAACCGCTCGACTTCAGCCTGTTCTATTTCGGCAGCGCCGACAGCGGCAGCGCCGCCGAACAATATCGCCTGCTGCTGGATGGCGCCCGCTTCGGCGACGCCAACGGCTTCGAGGCGGTGTGGACGCCGGAGCGTCACTTCCACGCCTTCGGCGGCCTCTATCCCAATCCTTCGGTCACCTCGGCGGCGATCGCGGCCAGCACCTCCCGGATCAAGATCCGCGCGGGCAGCGTCGTCGCACCATTGCACCATCCGATCCGCATCGCGGAGGAATGGGCGCTGGTCGATAATCTTTCCAACGGTCGCGTCGGCATCGCCTTCGCCTCGGGCTGGCAGCCGAACGATTTCGTGCTGAACCCCGCGAACTTCGGCGACCGCAGCGGCGCGCTGGCGCGCAGCATGGAGGATGTGCGGGCGTTGTGGCGCGGAGAGAAGCGAAGCTTCCCCGGTGCACTCGGCCATGACGTGGCGGTTCAGGTCTACCCCCGGCCTGTCCAGCCCGAACTGCCGGTGTGGATCACGTCCGCCGGCAACGCGGCAACCTTTGCCGCCGCCGGCCGCACCGGTGCCTATGTGCTCACCCACCTGCTCGGCCAGAAGGTGGAGGAGGTCGCCGAGAAGATCGCGACCTATCGCGCCGCCTGGCGTGAGGCGGGGCACCCCGGTGAGGGCCGTGTCACGCTGATGCTGCACAGCTTCGTCGGTGACGATGTCGCGCAGATCCGCCAGATCGCCCGCCGGCCGCTGATCGAATATCTGCGCACCTCGACCAACCTTTTGCAGCAATATGCCTGGTCCTTCCCGACCTTCCGGCGCCCGGAGGGTGCGGAGCCCGGCGACCAGATCGAGCTTTCGGAACTGAGCGAGGAGGAGACCGAGGCGCTGCTCGAACATGCGTTCGATCGCTATTTCGAGACCAGCGGCCTCTTCGGCACGCCCGAGGGCTGCATGGACCTCATCCAGCGGTTGCGCGCGATCGGCGTCAACGAGATCGGCTGCCTGATCGACTTCGGCATCCCCGTGACGACGGTGCTGGAGCATCTGCCTGCGCTCAACCGGCTGCGGCAGCTCGCCAACCCGACGGCGGGCGAGGGCGGCGAGGCGCTTCCCGACCTGATGGCGCGCCATGGCGTAACCCACCTGCAATGCACGCCCTCGCTGGTGCAGATGCTGGCGAGCGACCCGGCCGCACGGCCGCAGCTTGCCGCGCTCCGCCGGCTAATGGTGGGCGGCGAAGCCTTTCCGCCGCATCTCGCCCGCGACATGACCGGTCTGGTCGGGGGCAGCGTGATGAACATGTATGGCCCCACCGAAACCACGATCTGGTCTGCGGTGCACAACCTCACGACCGAGGATATGGTGCCGCCGCTCGGCCGGCCGCTGGTCAACCAGCAGATCTACATCCTCGACCGCCGCTTCGAGCCCGTCCGCCCGGGCACGCCCGGCGAACTGGTGATCGCGGGAGACGGCGTGGTGCGCGGCTATCTCAACCGCGCCGAGCTGACCGCGGAGCGCTTCGTGGCGGATCCGTTCGCAACGGGTGCCCGCGCCTATCGTACCGGTGACCTTGCCCGCCAGCGCGCCGACGGCACGCTGGAGTTCCTGGGGCGCCTCGACCATCAGGTGAAGATCCGCGGCTATCGCATCGAACTGGGCGAGATCGAGGCGCGGCTCGCCGCGCATCCCGCCGTCGCCGAAGTCGTCGTGGTGGCGCGCGGCAGCGGCGCCGAGGCGCGGCTGATCGCCTATGCGGTGGCGCGTCCCGGCGCGGCCCCGGCGGCCGACGAACTGCGCGAGCATCTGCGCAGCGGCCTGCCCGAGTTCATGGTGCCGTCGCACTTCATGCTGCTCGACGCGCTGCCGCGCACGCCCAACGGCAAGACCGATCGCAACGCGCTGCCCGAACCGGTGCAGCAGGTGCCGGCGACCGATGCCGAATGTGAGGGCGAGCCTGAGGAGCAGAGCCCCCTCGAAGCGCAGATCCAGGCAATCTGGTGCGACGTGCTCAAGCTGCCGCGGGTCGGCCTGCGCGACAATTTCTTCGATCTCGGCGGCCATTCGCTGCTCGCGGTGCAGGTGCATCGCCGGCTGGCCGCGATCGCCGAACGGCCACTGCCGCTGACCGACATCTTCCGCTTTCCCACCATCGCAGCGCTGGGTGCGCATCTCTCCCGGTCGGACGACCAGCCGGCGTCCGCGCAGGAGGGGCTGGATCGCGCCCGCAACCGCCGCGCCGCCCTGCAACGCCGCGGCGCCGCCCGCGCTCTCGCACGGAATTGAACCCATGTATCAAGATCCCAACGCTTTCGATCCCAATGATGACGATGCGGTTTCGGACACCGCGATCGCCATCGTCGGCATGTCGTGCCGCTTCGCCAATGCGCGCGGGCTCGACGCTTACTGGTCGTTGCTCAGCGAGGGACGCGAAGGCGTCGAAACCTATAGCGACGAGGAACTGATCGCGGCGGGCGTCAGCCCGGCGATGCTGCGCAACCGCAATTATGTCCGCCGCGGCGCGCCGCTTACTGACATGGAATGTTTCGATGCGTCGCTGTTCGGCCTTTCGCCGCGCGACGCCGCCATCATGGACCCGCAGCACCGCCACTTCCTGGAATGCGCGTGGGAAGCGCTGGAAAATGCCGGCCACACTCCGCAGCGCTTCGATGGCACGATCGGCGTGTTCGCGGGCTCGGGCCACAACGCCTACATGCCCTACAACCTGCTGACCAATCCCAAGCTGGTCCGCGACGTCGGTCTGTTCCTGCTGCGCCACACCAGCAACGACAAGGACTTCCTCACCACGCGCGTCTCCTATCTGTTCGACCTCAAGGGGCCGAGCATCAATGTGCAGACCGCCTGCTCGACCTCGCTGGTTTCGATCCACATGGCCGCGCAGAGCCTGATCAGCGGCGAATGCGACATGGCGATCGCCGGCGGCACCTCGATCGAGCTGCCGCACCGCCAGGGCTATGTGTTCGAAGAGGGCGAGATCCTGTCGCCCGACGGTCACTGCCGGCCGTTCGACGCGGACTCGCAGGGTACCGTTTTCGGCAGCGGCGTCGCCGTGGTCGCGTTGCGCCGGCTGGCGGACGCGATCGAGGCGGGTGACCATATCTATGCGGTGCTGCGTGGTTCCGCGATCAACAACGACGGCGCCGGCAAGGTCGGCTATCTCGCCCCCAGCGTCGATGGCCAGGCCAAGGTGATCGCCGAGGCGCTGGCGATGGCGGATGTCGATGCCGGCTCGATCAGCTATGTCGAGGCGCATGGCACCGGCACGCCGGTGGGCGATCCGATCGAAATCGCCGCGCTCACCCAGGCGTTCCGCCAGTCGACCGACCGCGTCGGCCACTGCGCGATCGGTTCGGTGAAGGCCAATATCGGCCATACCGATACCGCGGCGGGCGCCGCCGGCCTGATCAAGGTCGCGCTGTCGCTGCACAACCGCGAACTGCCCGCGTCGCTGAACTTCACCGCCCCCAATCCGGGCTGCGCGTTCGAGGGCAGCCCGTTCCGCGTGCAGGCGGCGCGGGCGCCGTGGCTGACCGCGGGCGGCCGGGGGCCCCCCAGCCGCGCCGCGCGGGCATCAGCTCGCTCGGCGTCGGCGGCACCAATGCGCATGTCGTGCTTGAGGAAGCGCCGGCGCGGCGCGCCAGCGGCCGCAGCCGCAGCCGCCAGATCCTGCTGACCTCCGCGCGTTCCGATGCCGTCGCCGGCGCCAATGCCGCGGCGCTCGCCGACCATCTCGATGCGCAGCCGACGATCAACCTCGCCGACGCCGCCTATACGCTGGCGATCGGCCGGCAGCATCTGCCCTATCGCCGCTTCGCGGTGGCGGCCACGGCCGCCGAGGCAGCCGAGCGGCTGCGCGCGACGCCCGAGCGTGCCGCGGTGGCGGCGATCGCCGATCGGCCGGTCTCCTTCCTCTTCTGCGGTGCCGGGCCGCAGCATGTCGACATGGCACGGGGCCTGTATGAGGCCGAACCGTCGTTCCGCGCCGAGGTCGACAAGGCGCTCGCCATCTGCGACCGCATCGGCGTGACCGGCATCAAGCGCTGGATGTTTCCGGCAGATGCCGATCGTGCGCAGGCCGCGCGGGAACTCGAACGCCCCTCGATCGCACTGCCGGCGCTGTTCATCATCCAGACCGCGCTCGCGCGCTTCTGGATGGCGATCGGCGTCAAGCCGAGCGGGATGATCGGCCACAGCTCGGGCGAATATGCCGCCGCGCACATCTCCGGTGTGATCGACCTCGAAGCGGGCCTGCGCATCGTCAGCGCCCGTGGGCGGCTGTTCGAAACGATCCGCGACGGCGGCATGCTGAGCGTGCCGATGGCCGAGGCCGAACTGCTGCCCTTGTTGCCCGCCGACCTTTCGATCGCGACGATCAACGCGCCGCGGCTGTGCGTCGTCTCCGGACCCGCCGCCGCGATCGCGCGCTTCCACGCCGAGCTCGAGGCGCAAGAGATCGAGGCGCAGGTGGTGCGGATCTCGGTTGCCGCGCATTCGCCGATGCTCGATCCGATCCTGCCCGAATTCCGGGCGCTGATGCGGACGATCCCGCTCAAGGCGCCGCAAATCCCCTTCGCCTCCAACCTGACCGGCGATTGGGTGCAGGCGTGCGATGTGACCGACCCCGAATATTGGGTGCGCCACCTGCGCGAGACGGTGCGCTTCACCGATGGCCTGCAGCGCCTGCTCGCCGATCCCGATTGCGCGCTGCTCGAAGTCGGCCCCGGCCGTGGCATGGCGAGCCTCGCGCGCCAGAACCCCGGCCGCCAGAAGCAGCAGCCGGTGCTCAGCTCGCTGCGTCATCCCGACCAGGCGGTGGAGGACGATGCCTTCGTGTTCGACACGATGGGCCAGCTCTGGGCGCTCGGCGTCACGGTCGACTGGGATGCCTATTTCGCCGGCGAGCAACGGTTGAGGCTGCCCCTGCCGACCTATCGTTTCGAGCGGCAGCGCCACTGGTTCGATGCCGGTACCTTCGCGGTCGCCGCGCAGGACGATCCCGATGCCGCGCTCGACCGGCACGAGGATGTCGCGGATTGGCGCTACGAACCGGTCTGGACGCGCTCGGCGACTCCCGCTGCCGCGGTGGCCGAGGGTCCGGCAATGGTGCTCGAGGATCGTTCGGGGCTGTCTCGGCGGATCGTCGACCGGCTGCGTGCGGCCGGCCGCGAAGTCGTGCTGGTCCGCGCCAGCGACCGCTTCCGCCGGCGGGGCAGCGACCGCTTCACCGTCGATCCGGCGAGCACCGCCGACTATGCGCAGTTGTTCGACTGCCTCGCCGCCGAAGGCCGGCTCCCGACGCAAATCTATCATTGCTGGCTGGTCACGGGATCGGGCTGGCGGCCGAACGGGACGCCCAAGCTGCTCAAGCGCGGCTTCCACAGCCTCGTTGCGATCGCGCCCGAACTGGCGCGCCAGCTTGGCGAGGCGTCGGTGGAAATCTGCCTCGTCACCGATCATGCCCAGCGCCTGGGCGAGGATCGCGGGCTGATGCCGGTGAAAGCGACGGCGCTGGGCGCGGCGCGGGTGATCCCCACCGAATATCCCAGCCTGCATATCCGCAGCGTGGATGTGGCGCTGCCCGCCGCAGGCGCGACCCGCGCATGGGACGGGCTGGCGGATGCGCTGATCGGCGAGCTGGCGCAGAGCTGGTCGGGCGGCCCGATCTGCTATCGCGCCGGCGAGCGCTGGGTGCAGGAGCATCAGGCGATCGGCGCCGCGCCCGCCGATGGGCCGACGCCCGCACCGCGGATTCGCGCGGACGGCACCTACGTCATCACCGGCGGCCTCGGCGGCCTCGGCCTCACCATCGCACGCCATCTGGCCGAGAAGCATCAGGCGCGCGTGGCGCTGATCGCCCGCACCGGCCTGCCGCCGCGCGAGGAATGGGCCGAACTGATCGCCGCCCGCACCGCCGAGCCGGCGGTCGAGGATCGCATCCGCAAGGTGCTGGCGCTGGAAGCGGCCGGCGCGACCGTCGAGGTCGTCGTCGCCGATGTCGGCGATGTGCGCGGAATGCGCATCGCGATCCGCGGCATCGCGCAGCGGCTGGGGCCGATCGCCGGCGTGTTCCACGCCGCAGGCACGCTCGATGACGGACTGATCGAAACCAAGACGCGCGCCTCGATCGAGGCGGTGCTCAAGCCCAAGCTGGCCGGCACGCTGGCGCTCGACGTGGCGCTGGCCGATCGGCCGGTCGACTTCATCATGCTGTTCTCGTCGATCAGCGCGTTCGCAGGGCTGGCGGGGCAGGCCGATTATGCCGCGGCGAACGCTTTTCTCGATGCCTATGCGCAGGCGCGGAACGACGATCCGGTGACGCAGGTGTTGTCTGTGGGCTGGAGCCAGTGGAGCGAGGTCGGCATGGCCGCCGGTCTCAACGGTGCCGGCGAAGGCGGCGCAGGGCTGCCCGACGAACTGGGCGAAGGCAGCGCCGTCGACCATCCCATACTGGAGCGGCTGCACGCGCTGTCGGACGACGAGCTGGTCGCTGCGGCGACCTTGTCGCCCGCGACGCACTGGCTGCTCGACGAGCATCGCATCGCCAATGCCGGCGCGTTGATCCCGGGCACGGGCTATCTTGAGCTGGCCCGCGCGGCGCACGCGCTGGTCAGTCCCGGGCCGGCGGTTCTGTCCGACGTGACCTTCCTTTCGCCTTTCGCGGTGAGCGACGGTTCGGCACGCGACCTGCGCGTCCATCTGCGCCGCCGCGTCGGCGCCGACTGGCGCTTCGTCGTGCTCGGCCGCCCGGCGGGGGGCACCGGCGCGTGGGTCGAACATGCCACCGGTCTCGTTTCCGCCGATGGTGTGACCGAGGTTGCCGGCCGGCTCAATCTGGCGCAGATCGGCGGCCGCTGCGGCACCCATGGCGCCGCCGAGGACAGCCCGGTGCTGCGCTTCGGCCCGCGCTGGGACAATGTGAAGACCGCCCGGTTGGGCGATGACGAGGCGTTGCTGACGCTGGAGGTCGACGCCGCCTTCCACGGCGAGTTCGATCGCGTGCTGCTTCATCCTGCGCTGCTCGACTTCGCCACCGCGGGCGCGCAGCGCCTGATCCACGGCTATGATCCGGCGCGCGATTTCTTCGCGCCCTTCGCCTATCGCCGGATGGTGCTCCATGCGCCGCTGCCGCCGAAGGTCGTCAGCCACATTCGCTATCGCTCGAATGGCGAGACCGCCGGCCTCACCGCGACGTTCGACGTGACCATCGCCGATCCGGCGGGCACGGTGCTCGCCGAGATCAGCGATTTCACGATGATGCGCGTGCGCGACGCCAGCAGTCTCGCGCGCGTGGCCGAGCCGGAGCGGGCTGCCGGCGCCGTCGGCGCGGTGGCGCCGGTCGAGCGGATGGAAGCGATCCTGCCCGAGGAAGGGCTGCGCGCGATCGACCTGCTGCTTGCCGGCCCGGCGCGACCGCATGTCATCCTGTCACCCTATGATCTCGATCCGGCGCTGGCCCGATTGCGCGCGCCCAGGCGCACCGCGCGGCGGATGGCGGCGAATGACGATGGCGCCGCCGACGCCGATCTGCCGGCGACCGCCACCGAACAGGTGATTGCCGACCTATGGTCCGAACTGCTCGGCATCTCGCCGATCGCGCGGCACGATAATTTCTTCGATCTGGGGGGGCATTCGCTGCTCGCGGTGCAGTTCACCAACCGGCTGCGCAAGAAGACCGGACGGACCCTGCCGTTGGCGGCGCTGCTCGACACGCCCACCGTGGCGCATCTTGCGCGCATCATCGATCCCGAAGGATCGGCGGCGGCCGATGCCGCGTCGACGGGCGAGGGCGCGATGATCGATGTGCCGGCCATTCCAGCGGCCAGCCATGATGTGGTAACGATCCGCCCCGGCGGTTCGCAGACGCCGATCTTCTTCGTGCATGACGGTCTGGGCGAGACATTGCTCTATCGCGGCCTCGCGCTGCGTCTCGATCCGGCGCGGCCGATCTATGGCGTGGAACCGCTGCGCAATGCGGCGGGCGGCTTTGCCCACACCCGCATCCAGGAAATGGCGGCCAACTATATCGAACGGATCCGCACGGTTCAGGCCGAGGGACCCTATATGCTCGCCGGGCTGTGCGCCGGCGGCGTGATCGCGTTCGAAATGGCGCGGCAGCTTCAGGACGTCGGCCAGCGCGTCGCGTTCGTCGGCATCATCGATGCGGCGGATGTCGGGGCGGCGAAGCGGCCCTTCTATATCACCCGCTCGCGGCTCGACCGGATCCGCGTGCTGGTCGGCGAGCAGGGGCTGTTCACCTTCCTGCCGTCGCTCGCGCGCAAGACGGCCAACGCGCTGCGCTGGGAGATCGGCTCGCGCCTCCGCCAGGCCCGCGACCGCCGCACCGTCCAGCAGATCCGTGACGCCAATACGGGCGGCGCGGAGACGGCGATGCACCAGGATGCGATCAGCTTCCTCAAGCTCTACGAGGTCGCCCACAAGCTGCACCGGCCCGAGGGGCTGTTCGCCGGGGGCTCGGTGGCCTTGTTCAAGGCGTCGCAGGGCAATGGCCAGATCGACGATCTGCCCTACCAGCTCGTTTATGCCGACTATGCGCTTGGCTGGGGCCGGCGCGTGATGGACGAGGTGATGGTGGTTTCGGTGCCCGGCGGCCACAGCAGCGTGTTGCAGGAACCGCATGTCGGCACGCTTGCCCGCTGGTTCCAGGATGCGGTGGACAGCGCCGCGGACCGTGCCGGCCTGCAGCCGATCGCCGACCTCGATCTGGCCGACGAGACGATGATGGCGGTGGCGGCCGAATGACGATGTCGGGGGGAGGGGAGGCGGCCGGGCGGCCGTCGATCGACGTCGTCATCGTCAACTACCGCACCGCCGATCTGGCGATCGCCTGCCTCGACTCGCTCGAGGCTGAAAGGGCGGAGATGTGCTCGCTGCGCGTGATCGTCGTCGACAACGAGTCGGGCGATGGATCCGCGGCGCGGATCGCGGCGGCGATCGAGGCGCGGAGCTGGTCGTGGGCGACCGTACTGGAAGCGGGCCGCAACGGCGGCTTCGGCGCGGGCAACAATGTCGGCATCGATCATGCGCTGGCGCAGCCGGATCCCGCCGATCTGATCTGGATGCTCAACCCGGATACGCGGGTGATGCCGGGCGCCACGGGGGCGCTGGCGCGATTCATGGCGGAACATCCGCGGGCCGGCATCGCCGGCAGCGCGTTGCGCGAGGGCGACGGCAGCTTGTGGCCCTATGCCTTCCGCTTCCCGACCGTGCTCGGCGAGATCGAGCGCGGCGCACGCTGGGGGATCGCCTCGCGGCTGCTGCGCAATCAGGCGACGGCGCGGCGGATGGAGGAAGGGACTGCACCGGTCGACTGGGTGTCCGGTGCCAGCTTCGTCGTTCGCCGCGACCTGCTGGAGGCCGGCCTGCGCTTCGACGAGGATTATTTCCTCTATTATGAGGAAACCGACCTTTGCCTGCAGGCGCGCCGCGCCGGCTGGGAATGCTGGTACGTCGCCGAGGCGGAGGTGCTGCACATTGCCGGGCAGAGTACGGGCGTGACCGGCAAGCAGGCGGTTGTCCGCCGGCTGCCCGCCTATTGGTTCGACTCGCGGCGGCGCTATTTCACGAAGAATCACGGCCGCTTCTATGGAATGCTTGCGGATGCCGCCTGGATCGGCGCACATCTGTTCGATCGCGCGAAGCAGGCGGTGCAGCGGTCGGACAGCGCGGATCCGCCGCGGCTGCTTGCCGATTTCGTCCACCATTCCGCGTTGATGCCGCGCCCGCGCCAGGGATAGAATGATGCAGTCATGGTCCATGGCGGCGCCAGCACAGGGCATGCCGGCGCCCAATGGCCTGTCGATCCTGCCGCTGGACGCAACCGGCGCCCCGTTTCCGATGTGGCTGGTATCGCTCTCAGTGGAGCCCTCGGCGGCCCTGCTGGACCTGCTGGGTGCCGAGGAGCGGCAGCGCGCAGACCGCTTCCGCACGGCGGCGCTGCGCCGGCGCTATATCGCCGGCCATGCCGGATTGCGCTTGATTGCCGCGCGCTGCTTCGGCGGCGCAGCAGGGGTGGAGGATGTGGTGCGCGATGCGCGCGGCAAGCTCCACCTGCGCTGCGCCGCGAACGCGCAATGCAGCATCAGCTATGCCGCGGACCGGGTCTTGATCGGAATTTCAGAGGGCGCTGCGATCGGCGTGGATGCGGAACAGCTCCGGCCGATCGACGACGCGGCGGAGTTGATGGAACTGCATTACACCCCCGCCGAGCGAGCGGCGTTGCGCGCGCTCCAGCGATCCGGGCAAATAATCGATCACGCCTTCCTTGCGATCTGGGTCCGCAAGGAAGCCTGCGTGAAGGCCCTTGGCGAAGGGCTGGTCATTCCGTTGACCGAACTTGAAATTGGGCTGCAGCCTCGAATGACGACGGTGCGAATTGGAAGTTCTGGTCTTCGCACCGCCGCCATTCAAGCTTCTGGCGACCTTGTCATTGGTTGGGCTCAAACCCTTTGATTGCGACCCGCGTTCGCCGACCGCCCGTCAGGCGAGACGCATGTTCGCAACACCGCGCTCGGTCGGCAGCAAGCCTTCCCGGATCACATGAGCGATCATGTGCGCACGATTACGTGTCCTGGTCTTGAGTCGAACGTTTTCCACGTGACGCTCGACGGTGCAGGGCGCGATGGCCAGTTCAAGCGCGGCCTCCTTGGCCGACAGACCCAGCGCTACGAGCCGCAGCACTTGATATTCACGATCGGTAAGCTGAATTAGATCCTCGGTAGTTCTCGGCATGAAAACCCCCCCACTAGATTTACTTGAGACCCTTCCGGGTGCCGCTTTCATAGGTCCGAGGAAGGCGCGGAGTCTCGCGCGCTTTCGGATAAGGCTCGGCAGTCAAGGGATAGAGGGGGCTGCCCATAAATGCCCGCCGAGGATCAAATGGATATAAATGTTAAACCGGATTCAAATCCATATTGACGCAGTGCAGCATCGCAACATGAGTGTGATCGCCGTCACACTCTATAATCCCCCAATTGGGGGAAGGGAAGAACCCCTTCGGAATTTATAGCATGAATCTTGTCCATTTTCGTTGCAATGGGCTACCAAGGGGCTGACTCATCAGGGCGGGGAATGAGTGCGGTGCGGGGTGATCGGTTAATCGTGGTTGATGTCATCCGCGGGTTTGCGCTGATGGCTCTGTTCCTGGTCCACATGATGGAGAGCTATGAGCTCTACTGGGCCGCTCCGCGTGAGGATGCCATCATCCATGGCATCTTCCTGCTGTTCATGGGCAAGAGTTTCTCCCTGCTCGCGCTCTGTTTCGGCTTCGGCTTCTTCGCGCTGATGCGCGGCGCGGCGGCGCGCGGCGTCGATTTCTCGGGGCGTTTCATCTGGCGCCTCATCGTGCTCGCGGCGATCGGATCGCTGCACGCATTGATCTATCGCGGTGACATCATCCAGCTCCTCGCACTGCTGGGACTGATGCTGCCGCTGTTCCACAGGGTAAAGAGCAATCAGGTGATCGTGGCGATCGCAGCCGCGTTCCTGCTGCAGCCTGTATTGTGGGTCCAGTTCGCCGCGATCTTCCTGGGGGGCGGTCCCGGTGAGGCGGCCGGCGCGGCGTTGGCGGGCGGCGATCCGGCAATGCCGATCTACCTCCACGGCAATTTCGGCGCGGTTTTGCGCGAGAATCTGGTCGATGGGCAGATCGCCAAATGGGCCTTCCTGCTTCATTCGGGCCGCATCCTGCAGATCGCGGGGCTTTACCTCGTCGGGATGGTTCTGGGGCGGATCGATTTCTTCGGTCGCCTATCGGCGAACGGCAGGGCGCGCCGCATCGCGCTCGTCGCGGCGGTCGTCGCCGCGCTGGCGACTCACTTCGCCGTTGCTGCAATGAGTCATGCTGCGGTGCCGCAATTTCTATCTGACGATGGGTATCGCCTTTTGAGCGTAATCGTGGGCGGATGGTTCGATCTCGCGGTCACGGCAATATGGGTGCTGCTGTTGTGCGAGCTGTGGCTGAGCAGGGCGGCCGTTTTGCTCATACCATTGGCCTCGGTTGGTAGGGCTACCCTTAGCCTCTACATTCTCCAGTCGTTGATTTTCGTCCCCTTGTTCTATCCTTTTGGATTGGGCGTTTACGACGATTGGGACAGCGTGACGCGCCTGTGGGTCGGCCTTTGCGGTATCGCAGCGCAATTGGTCGTCGCCCGACTGTGGTTTGCGCGCTTCCGATATGGTCCCATCGAATGGGCCTGGCGCTCGCTCACCTATTTGCGCACGGATATCCCACTGCGCACCACGCAAAGCCGCGCGGGGTGAATGCAGTCAGCGCAATCGGAAAGGACCGCGGCCGTGGCGCGTCAGATCAGCCCGGGCCAGTTGTCGAGCGATTGGGTAAGCGCGGCGCCGGCGAGGAACAGGATCAAGGCCGCCCGACTGGTCGTGCGTGGCGGGCTGCGATCGGCGAACAGGCCCAGTTCCCTCGCCAGGATCGCCGCCTGCGTGCGATTGTGCACCGAAAGCTTGCGAAAAATCGTTTTGACGGCCAATTTTACCGTCGCTTCGCTGACGCCGAGCTCCCGCGAGATCACCTTGTTGGGCAGCCCCATCACAAGGCCGCGCAAGATATCTTGCTCGCGCGGGGTAAGATCGAACCGTGCGACATCAGCGCTATGGTTGTCGCGGCCGTCGGTCTGGTGAAGATCGCGTAGCGTGTCGATCAGATCGGCGGGCGCGACTTTCTCACCCATCGACACGAGTTGCATCTTCGCGAGGAAGGCCTGATAGGGCACGTCGTTGAGCACATAACCATAAGCGCCGGCAGCGAAGATTCGGCTCATCGTGTCGAAATCGAAATTCTCCGTCAGCACCACCAGCTTTGCCCGGTCGAACCGGCCGATCAGTTCCGAGATCCGATCGATGCCGTCTTGCTCCATGATCGCCTGGTCGACGATGATGATGTGACTATCGCTATTGACGAGCTGATCAATATCCTCAATCGACTGAGCGACATTATAGCCCCCGTCCGTTAGAATTCGCCTCAATCCCTCACGAGCGAGAGCATTCTTGAGAACGAGGGAAGCATTGATAGATCGTTCCATTCGCGAGGCCTTCATCTCGCAACCATAAGCGGCGCCAGCGCACATAAGAGCGCTTGATTCTACCGCTTGGCTAAACCCCACCAGAAGGGCGAATATCTGCCCTGATCAAAAAGGATAACATGGATTGCGTTGAGTGCAATCCATGATTCCCGGAGCGACTTTCGGCTTGGGACCGCGCCGCACGAAGTAGGGCGTTCGCCTTGGCTTGCCGGCAATCGCAGCCTGCGTCGGCCACGCGCGCCGTCGTCGCGCGGCCGAAGCTGGCGATGCCGAAGACGCGACCGACAGTGACGCGAATCGCTCGACCGTTCTCAAGCGAGCGCTACCAGCCTGTGGTCCGCCAGAGCGCCGATACGGTTTGACCTTGCTCACGATGGGTCGTGCGTTCGATCGCCGGGCACCGGATCAGAGCACCCAGGTTCCGGTGAAGGCGGTAATATCGCCTGCGAACAGGATCGAAAAATCCGCAACCCCGTCGCCATTGTTGTCGGCGAGCAGCGTCGTCCGATCGGTCCCTGCGTCGAAGGCGAGCGTCAACTCGCCCGCCGAGCCACTGAAGCTCTCGACAAAACGAAATGCGTCGTTGACGTCCGGCGTTCCGACATCGGCGTCGATCTGCCACAGGTCGAGCATGTCGCCGGCCGAAAAATCGGTGATCAGATCGGGCGCCGCGGTCGTGCTTTCCGACACGTCCATATAGAAGAAGGTGTCGTTGCCGCCGCCGCCGGTCAGCGTATCGGCATCACCGCCGCCCGTGAGGGCATTGGCCGCGCTCGACCCGATCAGCACATCGGCGAAGTTGGAACCGAGCACGCTTTCGACGCTGATCAGCGTATCGGTGCCGTGTCCGCCGCCGATCACCTGCGGCGTCGCGAGGCCCAGATTGACATGGACACCCGCCGAAGTGGTTTCATAGCTGACGATGTCGTTGCCGGCGCCGCCGTCCATATAATCGCTGCCGGCACGGCCGAAGAAGATGTCATCGCCATTGCCGCCGAACAGCCGGTCGTCGCCATTGCCGCCGTCGAGCACGTCGTCGCCACTGCCACCGCTCAGCATGTCGTTGCCGACACCGCCGAAGAGCGTGTTGAACTGCGAATTGCCGGTCAGCACGTCGTCGAAGTTCGAACCGACGATGTTCTCGATCGACAGCAGCGTGTCGGTTCCAGCGCCGATGCTGTCCTGCGCGGCGGTGGTCAGCAGGCTGACGGCGACACCCGCGGCCGCTCCGAAATAGCTTGCGGTGTCGCGGCCCGCGCCGCCGTTCAGCACATCGTTTCCAAGGCCGCCGGTCAGCGTGTCGTCTCCGGCATTGCCGATCAGCACATTGTCGCCGGCGTCGCCGGTCAGCGTGTCGTTATAGGCCGAGCCGGTGACATTCTCGATGCTGATCAGCGTGTCGGTACCGGCACCGAGCCGCGCCTGCCCGCTGGTAGCGGCCAGGTTGACGATGACCGCGCCGGTTGCGGTCGCATAGCTCGCAGTGTCGGATCCAGCGCCGCCGTTGAGCGTGTCGTTGCCCGTACTGCCGGTCAGAATGTCGTTGCCGTCACCGCCCGACAGGATGTTCGAATAGATGTTGCCCGTCAGCAGGTCGTCGAACGCGCTACCGATGACATTCTCGATGCTGCGGATCGTATCGATGCCGGCGCCGCCGGTGTTCTGCCCCCAGGTCGCGATCAGGTTGACCGTTACGCCGGAACCGACCAGCGAATAGTCCAGCGTATCGTTGCCCGTGCCGCCGTCGATCGCGTCATTGCCCAGATCGCCGGACACAATGTCGTTGCCGCCGCTACCCGACAGGCTGTTGTCCCCGGCATTGCCGATCAGCACGTCGGCGAAATTGGTTCCGATCAGTCCTTCGATGTCGGTCAGGGTGTCGATACCGCCGCCGCCGGTGCTCTGCGGACCGGCGACCAGCAGGCTCACCGTCACGCCGGATGCGGCGTCGGCGTAGCTCGCCACGTCGGCACCCGCGCCGCCGTCGATCAGGTCGTCGCCCAGCCCGCCGCGGATCAGGTCGTTGCCGTCCCCGCCCAGCAGCACGTCGTCGCCGGCAAGCCCGTCGATCTCGTCATTGCCGGCAGCGCCTTCGATGCGGTTGGCGCCGGCCGCGCCGGTAAGCTTGTCATGGAACGCGCTGCCGACCAGGTTCTCGAAGCCGGACAGTGTGTCCGCGCCCGCGCCGAGCGTGTTCTGCGCGCTGGAGAGGTCGAGCCGGACGCTGACTCGCGCGACAGCGCTCGTGTAGCTGAGCGTGTCGATGCCGTCGCCGCCGATCAGCGTATCGGCGCCGACGCCGGCGCCGCCGTCGATCAGGTCATTGCCCGCACCGCCATCGATGATGTTGCGGATGCTGCCGGCGGTGTATCCGGTCAGCACGTCGTCGAACGCCGATCCGATCAGGTTCTCGATGCGCACGATCGTGTCGATGCCCGCGCCGCCGGTGTTCTGCGCGGCGGTGAGGGCGAGGTTGACGCTGACCCCGGCAGTGGCCGAGGCGTAGCTCAAAGTGTCGATGCCCGATGCGCCGTCGATCATGTCGTCGCCCAGCCCGCCGTCCAGCATGTTGGCGAGGTTGTTGCCGATCAGCACGTCGTTGAACGCCGAACCGATCAGATTCTCGATGCCGACCAATCGGTCGATGCCGGCACCGCCGGTGTTCTGCGCGGTGGTGAGCGCGAGGTTGACGGTCACGCCCTCCACAGCGGACGCGTAGCTTGCGGTGTCGATGCCGCCGCGGCCGTCGATCAGGTCGTTGCCGGCGCCGCCATCGATGAGGTTGGCACCGGCATCGCCATACAGCGTATCATCGAACGCGGAGCCGCTGATGTTCTCGATCCCGGCCAGCGTGTCGCTGCCGGCGCCGCCGGTGGCGGTGCCCGCCGCGAGGTCGATGGTGACGGCGGCCGCCGCGCCCGTATAGGCCGCAACATCGATTCCGCCGCCGCCCGCGATCAGGTCATCGCCCGCGCCGCCTTCGAGCACATCATTGCCTTCACCGCCGGTCAGGCTGTCGGCGCTCGCCGAGCCTGTGATGCGATCGGCGGCGGAACCGCCGGCCGCGGTCACGCCGCTGCTCGCGCCGCTCGCGTCGAACGTCGTCGCCTGATCGGCGAGGGTGAACAGGCTCACCCCGTTCTCGAAGCCGTCGAGCACCACCGTGCCGCCGGTCGTCAGCACCACCTGCAGCGCCGACACATGGCCGAGCGCATCGAGTTGCGCCGCGGTGAGCGCGATCGTGTTGGCAGCGCCCGCCTGGACGACGCGCTCGATATCCGTCAGCGCGACGCCCGAAAGATCGACGTCCTCGGCAAAGTCCAGATGCAGCGTGTCGGTACCGGTGCCGCCGTCATAGCTTTCGCCAGCCTCGATGTCGGCGACATCCTCGATATGGAAGGCGTCGTCGCCCGCACCGCCGCTCAGCGCATCCGCACCGGCGCCGCCATAGAGCGTGTCGTTGCCGTCGCTGCCGGACAATGTGTCGGCACCGGCGCCGCCGCGCAGCGTATCGTTGCCGGCCGAACCGGTGACGATGTCGATGCCGGCGTTGCCGTTGACGGTCTGGTCGCCGGCCGATCCGGTGAGATCGAGCGTATTGCCATCGGCTGAAAGGTTGAACGCCCCGACGGTCGCGCTCGCCAGTGCCACCGCACCGCCGGTGGTGAGGGTCACGCTGCCGGCGGTGATCGCCTCGAGCGCGTCGAGCTGTGCCGCGGTGAGCGCGACGTCATGGGGGCCGGTCTGGGCGATGGTTTCTATGCTGGTCAGCGTCGCCGCCGAGAGATCGATATCGGCTGCCGCGGTGATGTGGAGCGTGTCGGTGCCGTCGCCGCCATCGAAGCTGGTGCCCGCGACGATATCCGCCGGATCCTCGATAAAGAAGGCATCGTCGCCGGCGCCGCCGCTCAGCGCATCCGCGCCGGGGCCGGCAAACAGCATGTCGTCGCCGTCACCGCCGGAAAGCATGTCGGCGCCGGTGCCGCCGCGGATGCTGTCCTCGCCGATGCCGCCATTGACGGTCTGGTCGCCGACCGACCCGGAAAGGTCGATCGCGTTGCCATCGGCCGAAAGGTTGAACGCGCCGACGGTGGCGGCGGCGAGCGAAAGCGCGATGGAGCCGCCGGTGGTCAGCGTCACGCTGCCCGCGGCGATGGTTTCCAGCGCATCGAGCTGCGCGGCGGTGAGGGCGACGTCATGGGCACCTGCCTGCTCGATCGCCTCGATGCCGGCCAGCGTCACCGACGAGAGGTCGAGCGCTTCGGCCGCATCGATGCGCAGCACGTCGGCGCCTTCGCCGCCATCATAGGTCTCGCCGGCCACGATGTCGCTCGCGGCTGCGATCGTGAGGATGTCGTCGCCGGCGTCGCCGTTGACGATGTCCAGCCCGGCCCCACCCGAAAGCGTGTCATTGCCGTCACCGCCGTTCAGCACATCATTGTCTTCGCCGCCCGACAGCGTGTCGTTGCCGAGCAGGCCATTGATCGTGTCCGCTTCCGCCCCCAGCGAATCACCGGCGATGACGTCATCGTCCGGAGTCCCGTCGTAAGTCGCCATGTCAAAACTTTCCCCGTGCCGTACGGCTCTCAAGCACAGCGCCTGATGGTTCCGGCGTAAGCCGCAAACCTACGCAAGAACGCTACGCGGACTATTCGGCTTTCTCAGGGGGAGGATCTGGCTGCGGGAATGCGGACCCAAGCTCACGGACGGGGGCATTGCTTTCGGTGTTTTGCCGCATCGCACAACGTTTTTTCCGACACCCAGCAGCCGAGGCGCTTCTGATCGACGCCATGGCGGCGCGTTCGACGCTCTGGCCGATGCGGTGAGGGCGGGGGTGACCGGCGCGACTGCGGCTCACCACCGCCGGCTCCGCAAGGTACTGGCTTTATCCACGCCAACGCGAACGCCGAGACGCTGGATAACCGCGCTCGATCTCGCCGTTGGCGAAGGCGCAAAACCCTGTGCGCCACGGGCAGCCGGCGGCAGGGCCAGATAGTCGGCATGATCCCCTTTTGCGGCAAAGCCTGCCGTAGCGGCCGGGGCCGCACAGGTTGGTTGCGGTGAAACGCAGTCAGGGGCGCGTGCGCCGCCAGTTGGATTCCAATCTGCCGCCGCGCGGAATTGGCGATCGAATCGAGACGGTTAACGCCGTGTTTCTGGCGCTGCCCGGCGAACGGGGATAGGCTGGGCGCAATCCGACGACACCGGCCGAAAACGGGGATATCGATGCGCCGTACTTTTCTGCTTCTGCCGCTGTTTGCCCTCGCCATGCCGGTCGCCGCTCAGCAGGCGGATGACCTCAACCGCATCATCGACGAGGGGCTGAACCGCAGCGAGGTGATGCAGACCGCGCAGCACCTGACCGACGATATCGGCGGCCGCATGACCAATTCGCCGCAGATGCGACAGGCCGAGGCATGGACCGCCGAGCGTTTTCGCGACTGGGGTCTCGTCAATGTCCGCAAGGAAGGCTTCCCGTTCGGGCGGGGCTGGTGGATCGCATCGTCTTCGGTGCGGATGAGCGCGCCGCGCCCGCTGATGCTGACCTCGATCCCCGTCGCCTGGACGCCCGCCACCAACGGCACGATCAGCGCGCCGATCGTCGTCGCGCCGATGAAGAAGGCGCGGGATTTCGCGGCGTGGCGCGGCAAGCTGGCGGGCAAGATCGTGCTGGTCTCGATGCCCGGTACGGGTAGCGAGCCGGGCGAGGCGCCCTTCAAGCGGCTGAAGGGGGAGGATATCGAGAAGCTCGATGCCTATCGACAGCCGAAATATGACCCTGAAGGCATCGAGAAAACGATCGCGGAGCTGAGATTCGGCCGACAGCTCGATGCCTTCCTCAAGGCCGAGGGCGCGCTCGCTTGGGCACGGATCGCCTATCGTGATGGCAAGCTGCTGCATGGCGAGGGTTATGACTTCAAGCGCGGCGACACGCCCGCGCTCCCGGGGATCGAAATCGCCGCGGAGGATTATCGCCGGCTCGCGCGCCTTGCGAAGACAGGCGCCGCACCGGTGCTGGAGATCAACAGCGATGTGCGTTTCGATGACAGCGATATCAACGCCTACAACATCATCGCCGAGATTCCGGGGTCCGATCCCAAGGCCGGCTATGTCATGGCCGGCGCGCATCTCGACAGCTGGGTGGCGGGCGATGGTGCCGCGGACAATGCCGCGGGCAGTGCGATGATCATGGAGGCGGCGCGCATCCTCGCGCGGCTGGGCGTGAAGCCGAAGCGCACGATCCGCTTCGCGCTCTGGTCCGGCGAGGAGCAGGGGCTGTTCGGATCGATGGCCTATGTCGACAAATATCTCGCCACGCGTGCGCCCGGGCCGGCGGCCGAGGAAGGCCGCGAGCAGATGTATTTCCGCTATCGCTACCGTTTCCCGATCACGCCCAAGCCCGGCTATGCGGATCTCAAGGCCTATTTCAACATCGACAATGGCTCGGGCAAGCTGCGCGGCATCCATGCCGAGGGCAATGTCGCCGCGGTGCCGATGCTGCGCGAATGGCTGAGCCCCTTCGCCAGCATGGGCGCGACCAGCGTGGTCGCCGCACCCACCGGCGGCACCGACCATGTCTTCATGCAGGCGGTTGGCGTGCCGGGTTACCAGTTTATCCAGGATCCGCTCGATTATTCGACGCGCATCCACCACAGCGGCATGGACACGTTCGATCATCTGAAGGCGGAGGATATGCGACAGGGTTCCGTGGTGCTGGCCGGCATGCTGCTGCAGGCCGCTGCCGACGCAGAACGCGCCGACCGATCCATTCAAATATCAGGATCCGGCGGAGGATTGATCGCTTGCGCGGCCGATGGGCCCAGGCCCGTCGGTTGCGCGCCGGTGGGCCAAGCGCATGCGGAACGGGTCAGTCCACCACCGCGTCGCCGAAGCTGCATTGGTTGCGTCCGTTTCGTTTGGCGTCATAGAGCGCCGCGTCGGCGGTAGCGTACAGCGCTGAGAAGGACGCGCCGGGAAACGCGGCGGCGATACCGATGCTGACCGTCACGGCGACGTCGCTCGAACCGTCCAGCTTGCGCCGCCTGCCGGCAAGCGTCTCGCGCAGATGCTCCGTTCTTTCCCAAGCCTCGCCAAGGCTTTCCGCCTCGATCATCGCCATGAATTCCTCGCCGCCGATCCGACCGAACAGATCGTCGGGATGCAATACCGCGCGAGCGTCCGCGGCGACGTCCGCCAGCAGCCGGTCGCCGGCGAGATGGCCATAGGTGTCGTTCACGTGTTTGAAAAAATCGATATCGAGCAGCAGCATGTAGAGCGATGACGCATCGCTCGATGCGAGCCTGGCCTCGATGTCGCGGATCATCCGGCGGCGGTTGGGAAGCGATGTCAGCGCATCGAAATCCGCCAGCCTGGCCAGTTCGGCATTGGCCTCGCGAAGCTGCTCGGTACGCTTGGCGACCTGCCGTTCGAGCCCCTCATGCGCTTCCGTCAGCCGCGTCGACATGACGGCGAAATCATGCGCCAGGCGCTGGACCTCGTCGCCGCCGAGATCGTCGTCAAAATCGGCAACCGGGCCGGGTTCGATGCGGCTCGTCAGGTCCCGCGTCTGTTCGGCCAGACGTTTCAGCGGCTGGCGGACGTAGCGGCGCAGCAGCAGGGCGACGACGACGGCCTGGATCACCAGGCACAGCGCGGCGGTGATCCCGACGCGGATGAGCGCGCGGGTGGCCGCCGCGCGCAGCACCGATTCATCCTGCATCACCATCACGTACCAGCCCGGCGTGGGAATACGGCGCATGGCTACATAGGCATGGAGGCCGCGGGCCCTGCCCACGAACGGCGCGGAGCCGTGGCGTTGCACGAACGCCCACAGCGCCTGCAGCGCGGGATCGCGCGTGGCGGTCAGATCCAGCAGCTTCTCGGCGCCCGCGCGGCTTTGCCGGGTGTAGCGGGGGTGACGGATCAGCATGCCCTCGGTGGAAACCAGCACGACATCGGCGCCGGGTGGACCGTCCAGTTCGGTCGCGCCCAGCAGGTCTTCGAGCAACAGGCTGGTTCCCCAGGTGCCGATATGCCTGCCGCCGACATCGACGGGCGTCATGCACCCGGTCGTCCAGGTGCGGCCGGTGCGATCATACAGGATATGGACGAGCGGGGTGCATCGGGTTTCCCGCCGCGGATTGGCCTGCGGTGTGCTGATCCGCGCAAAGGTTTCGCCCTGAAAGTCGAGCGAAGGGGGCGCGGTCTTGCGATAGAAGCGCAACTGGTCCTTGCGATCCGGTGCGAACATGATGAGCGCATTGTCCGGCGTGAAGAAATAGAGGCTCTTGAGGTCGGGGCGGACGCCTTCGCCTACCGCATGCGCCACCCGCGTGGCGGCGAGCAGCAGGCTCTTCTCCTGCATGTCAGGTTCAGCGCGCACGAAGGCGCCCACGCCGCGCACGAAGCCGAACGGCGTCTGTCCGCCATCGAACAGCAGATCGATGCTGCGGCGCGCGCCCCTGCCGTCGCTCGGGAAAAGCCGGTTGAACAGCCGGGCGTTTTCGTTGCTGTCGCCCGAGGCGAGTTCGGCCAGAAGCAGCGCCCGGGCGTTGCGGTGGGCTGCGCCGAGACGCGCGAACCGCGACTCCTGCAAGGCCGAGACCTGGCCGCTGTAGCTATCGAGCTGGACGAGCGTCTGGCTGAGCGTCTGTTCGCGTATGTCGAAATACACGCTGACGCCCGCTGCTACGAAGATCAAGCCGATGACCAGCGAAAGCAGCAGCGTCGCCCGCGCTGCGATTGATCGGTTGCGGGGTCCCTGCAACGCCATGACGCCCACACTGACACGATGCAGCGCGGTTGCCTACGCCGTTCGCGATACCGATGGTGCGATGATCGGCGGATGGCCATCCATCGGACTATGCTTTGGCTTTAAGGAGAATGGCGCCTGCAAGCGCAGCTGCGGGCTGCGATGAGGCGCTTCCGGATGCCATCCGGAAGCTCCTGGTGCGGTCGAGAAGACTCGAACTTCCACGGGCTTTCGCCCACAACGACCTCAACGTTGCGCGTCTACCAGTTCCGCCACGACCGCACGAGGATGAACTGCCACCAGTTGCCCCGGTGGCTGGCAGGCCGGTGCCTATAGCGAAGGGTTTTGGGGCTGGCAACGGCCCTCTTCAGGAAAAATTGTGCGGGGCGAACTGCCTGCCTGCAGAATACCCGCGATGCCGGTCGAGCGGCCGATTGCCGCTGGCGGGCGGAGCCGCTACCGCGCGCCGATGCGGACCCGATCGACCGTCCTCGGCGCCGAGACGCGGCAGCTTCTGCGGCTCGCCTGGCCAGTCGTGCTCACCAGCCTGAACTGGACGATTCTGCACGTCACCGACATCATCGTGGTCGGCGCGGTCAGCACGCATGAGGCGGCGGCGCTCGGGGCCAGCCGCACGCTCACCTATATCAGCATCGTTTCGGGGCTTGCCTGGATGTCGGGCGTGCTGGTGTTCGCATCGCGCAGCGATGGCGCGCGGGATCTGCCGGCGACGGGTGACGCACTGCGCGGAGGCATCGCGATGGGGCTGGGGCTTGGCATCGCCGCGATGACGGTGCTGCTGCTCGCGGCCGAATCCTTGCTGCTGCTGATCGGGGTCGAACCCGCGCTGGTGCCCGATGCGGCGCGCGTGGTGCGGGTGATGGCGATCGCCTATCCGGGCCAGTTCATCCTCGTCGCGGCCAGCTATTTCCTGGAGGGCGTCAGCCGCCCTCGGCGGGTGATGGTGGTCAACCTGGCGATGCTGCCCGCCAATGCGGTCGCGGCCTGGGCGCTTGCCGGTGGTCATCTGGGGATGCCGGCGCTGGGCGCGGTGGGTGCGGGCATTGCCACCAGCGCGGCCTCGTTTGGCGGCGGCATTTTCATGCTGCTCGCGTGCTGGACCTTGCCTGATGCAGACGCGCGCGGCGTGCGCGATCGCGGCCGGGCGGCCCTGGCGCGCGGCCGTGCGCTGGTGCCCCGCCTGATCGGCTTCGGACTGGTGCCGGCGATCGCGTCTGCGCTGGAACTGGCGGGCTTCTCCTTCCTGATCGCGCTCTCGACCCGGCTGGGCGAGGTTTCGGCGCACGCTTTCCAGATCGTCTTCTCGCTGCACAACGTCACCTTCGCGCTGGCGCTGGGGCTGGGCTCCGCCGCCGGCGTCCGCGTGGGCAATGCGGTGGGGGAGGGGCAGCCGCAGGCGGCGGCGCCGCGCGCGCTGATCGCTGCGGCGATGACGTTCGCGGGCACGGCATTGCTCGCCATCCTGCTCGGCTTCGCGGCCACACCGGTCGTCATGCTGTTTCCCGGCACCGATGCGGTGCATCTGCTGGCGGCGGCGCTGCTCGCGATCTGGGCGCCCTTCATCCTGTTCGACGGCGTGCAGGTCGTGTTCGTCTATGCGCTGCGGTCGTTCGGCGATCAGGTGGCATCGGGCGTCAACAGCATCCTCGCCTTCTTCGTCATCACCGGCGGGCTCGGCTGGCTGCTGGTCGATCGCGGCCTTGGCGCGCCGGCGCTGGTCTGGGCATCGGGCGGGGGGATGATGGTCGCGGCGCTGCTGCAGGGCGGCCGCTTCTGGTGGGTTGCCGGGCGCCGCGCTGCGTCCGCGAACAATTGATGCGAATCGATCGCAGCGATCGCCGAAACACGCCTTGAACGCGTCGATCTGATAGGCGGTTGAGGTGCGGGCCCCGATTGACTATCGGGGGTCCATTCCAGCGGCGATCGGATCGAACAGATGGCAGAATTCACCCTTCCGGCAAACAGCAAGATCAAGCCCGACGGCAAGACCCACAAGGCGGATCCGGAAGCGACGAACGTCAAGAAGTTCAAGGTCTATCGCTACGATCCCGACGCCGGCGAGAATCCGCATTACGACACGTTCGAGCTCGACCTGGATGAAACCGGGCCGATGGTGCTCGACGCGCTGATCAAGATGAAGAGCGAGCAGGACCCGAGCCTGACGTTCCGCCGCTCCTGCCGCGAGGGGATCTGCGGTTCGTGCTCGATGAACATCAACGGCAAGAACGGCCTCGCCTGCACCACCGCGATCGAGGACTGCAAGGGCGACGTCCGTATCACGCCGCTGCCGCACATGGACGTGATCAAGGATCTCGTCCCCGATTTCACGCACTTCTATGCGCAATACGCCTCGATCCAGCCCTGGCTGAAGACGGTGACGCCGCAGCCCTCGGGCAAGGAGCGTCTCCAGTCGCCGGAAGACCGTGCCAAGCTGGACGGCCTCTACGAGTGCATCCTGTGCGCCTGCTGCTCCACCTCCTGCCCGAGCTATTGGTGGAACAGCGACAAGTTCCTGGGGCCGGCGATCCTGCTGCAGGCCTATCGCTGGCTGGCCGACAGCCGCGACGAGATGACCGGTGAGCGCCTCGACGAGTTGGAAGATCCGTTCCGCCTCTATCGCTGCCACACCATCATGAACTGCTCCAACGTCTGCCCGAAGGGCCTGAGCCCCGCGCGCGCGATCGCCGAGGTCAAGAAGATGGTGGCCGAGCGCGCGATCTGACGCGACGGTGCTGGGGGACGGAAGCGAGACCGTAGACGGGAAGGACGGCTGGCGGCACTGGCTGCCGGGCGACCCGACGCGCTTCATCGCCGTGCTGGGTGACATGCACGTCCGGACGGATGCGGCGGGGCGCGCGATCGTCCGGATGATGCCGGAGCATCGCCATTCGAACGTGCTCGGTGCCGTCCATGGCGGCGTGCTGATGTCCTTCGCCGATACCGCGCTGTTCGCGGCGGCGCAGGTGCTGGGCGTCGAAGCGGCCGAAGGCGCGGTAACCGTCGATCTCTCGGCGCAGTTCATCGGCGCGGGCCGCATCGGCATCGCGCTCGAGGCGGAGGTCGAGATCCTGCGCACGACGCGCCGGCTGATCTTCCTGCGCGGCCTGATCCGCCAGGCCGAAACCAACATCCTTTCCTTCGCCGGCACCGTCCGGCGCGCCTCTACGGGAACGCCGGCTTGAGCATCGTCATCGACCGTTACGAAGCGCTGATCGCATCGGGCCAGCTTCGCCCCGACCCCGAGCAGCGCGCGGCGGCGGAGCGTTTGACGACCTTGCAGGCGGAACTCGAGGCGGTGCCGACGCGCGGCTCGATCCTGTGGCGGGTGATCGGCCGCAAGCCGGATCCGGTGCGCGGCCTCTATATGTGGGGCGGCGTCGGGCGCGGCAAATCGATGCTGATGGACCTGTTCTTCGGGTGCCTGAAGATCGACCGCAAGCGTCGCGTCCATTTCCACGAGTTCATGCTCGACGTCCACGCCCGCCTGCGCGTGGAGCGCGACAAGGAGGTCGGTGACCCGATCCAGCCGGTTGCGGCGGCGCTCGCCGATGAGGCGCGGCTGCTTGCGTTCGACGAGATGGTGGTCAACAACACCGCCGACGCGATGATCCTGTCGCGGCTGTTCACCGCGCTGATCGTCGACAAGGACGTCACCATCGTCGCAACCTCGAACCGCGCGCCCAAGGATCTCTACAAGGACGGGCTCAACCGGCAGCATTTCCTGCCCTTCATCGCGCTGGTCGAGCAGCGGCTCGACGTGATCGCGCTGAACGGGCCGACCGACTATCGCCGCGACCGCTTGGGCGACATGAGCCTGTGGCGCTCGCCCAACGGGCCGGAAGCGACCGCCGCGATGCGCGAGGCCTTCTTCCGCCTGACCGACTTTCCGCCCGAAGACAGCATCCACGTGCCCTCGGAGGATATTGCTGTGCCGGGCGGGCGGACGATGCACGTGCCCAAGAGCCTGAAGGGTGTCGCGGTCTTCTCGTTCAAGCGGCTGTGCGGCGAGGCCCGCGGCGCGCAGGATTATCTCGCGATCGCACGGCGCTATCATACCGTCATCATCGTCGGCGTGCCGGTGCTCGGGCCGGAGAACCGCAACGAGGCAGCGCGCTTCGTGACGCTGATCGACGCGCTCTACGAATATAAGGTCAAGCTGCTGGTCAGCGCCGATGCGGAGCCGGACGTGCTCTATCCGGCGGGCGATGGCGCGTTCGAATTCGAGCGGACGGTGAGCCGGCTGCTGGAGATGCGCTCCGAGACGTACCTCGCACTGGGGCATGGCCACGCGGGGTAGGGTGTAAGGTGCCCCTCCCGGGGGGAGGGGCACCATCGCTCACTCCGCCGGAAAGCCCTGCCGCTTGCCCGCCAGCTTGTGCACCACGCCGTGGCGCATCACGAAATCGACCTGCTCCATCCGCCGCACATCCTCCAGCGGGCTGCCGGCCACCGCGATGATGTCCGCATCCTTGCCCGGCGCGATCGTGCCGATCGTCGCATCGCGGCCGAGCGCCTCGGCGGCGTTGACCGTCGCGGTCTTGAGCGCGGCGGCGGGCGTCAGTCCCGCTTTGACCAGCAGTGCGAATTCCTGGGCATTGTCGCCATGCTTTGAGACGCCGGTGTCCGTGCCGAACGCGATCTTCACGCCGGCGGCGATCGCCTTGGAATGGCTGGCGAAGGCAGCGGCCGCCGCTTCCTCCGCCTTGGGAATCACCGCGGGCGGCAGCACGCCGGCGCGCGCCTGCTGAACCGCGGCATTGGGTGCCAGCATCGTCGGCACCAGCCAGGTGCCATTGGCCTTGAACAGCCGGATCGCCTCATCGTCGAGGAAGGTGCCATGATCGACGGTATCGACCCCCGCCGCAATCGCCGCCTTGGTGCCCGCCGCGGCATGGCTATGCGTCGCGACCTTGCGGCCGAGGCCGTGCGACGTCTCGATGACCGCCTTCATCTCCTCGTCGGTCATCGCCCGGCCGAGGCCGCCCGAAACGTTGGAAAGCACCCCGCCGGTCGACATATATTTGATGACCTGCGCGCCGAGCGCCACCTGCTGCCGCACCGCGCGGCGGCAATCGTCGGGGCCGTCGCAGGTGTTGATCTGATGCTGGTGGACGGCGTCGGCGAAGGTTTCCGCCAGCCCGTTGCTGGGGTCGCCATGGCCGCCCGACACCGAAATCGGCGCGCCGGCATTGACGATCGTCGGCCCCGCGACGTCGCCGCGTTCGACGCCCTCGCGCAGCGCACGCATGCCGCGGGGATTGCCGCCGAGATCGCGGACGGTGGTGAAGCCGGCATCGAGCGTGACGCGCGCATTGCTCACCGCGTACATCATGTCATCGGCATCGTCGCGGTTGAGCGCGGTCAACCGGTCGCGCATCGGATCGCCGCCGATACCCCAGAGATGGACGTGCATGTCGATCAGGCCCGGCATCACGAAACGATCCTTGAGGTCGACGAGCTTCGCGCCGGCTTCGGGCGTGGCATAGCCATCGCGGATCTCGGCGATCTTGCCGCCGCGGATGACGATCGTGCTGGCGCCGCGCGGCGGCTTGCCGGGTTCGGCGAGCAACGCGCCGGCGTGGATGATGGTGACCGGCTCGGGCTTGGCGGGCGCGGTCTGCGCCGCGAGCGGCGTGGCGGCGAGCAAGGCGGCGGCGATGGCGGCGAGACGGCGCATGAGGATCCCCCTGATGATCTGATGCACGCAGGCTATGCCGCCAAGTCGCGGTGCGCCATAGCTTTTCTCATGCCAGCAGCGCCTCGGCGAGCGCCCTCCCGCGCGGGGTGAGGCCGTAGAGCGGCAGCGGCGGAAAGCTGGCCGGCCGGAGGTCGCGCGCGATCAGCGACGCCCCCATGCCCTGCTTGATCGTCAGCGAGAGCGCGCGCGGGGTGACCGGTGCCAACCGCGTCAGCAGGTCGCCGAAACGGCGCTTCTCACCGGCAATGCCGGCTACCAGCGGCAGGGTCCAGCGGCCGAGATCGGCGGGGGAGAGGCCCTGCGCGCTGCGTTCCGCCATCGTGCGTGCGGCGGCGGCAGCGATCGCGCGTCCGGCGTCGGTCAGCAGATATTCTGGGCGCAAGGGATGGCCATGTCCCGGATTGCGCATCACCCAGCCGGCGGCGACGACATGGTCGAACGCGCGCGACAAGCTGTTGCGGGGCGCCGCCAGCCGCGTCTCCGCCACCGCGAAGCGGATTTCGCCGGCGCCATCCAGCGCCGCCATCAACGGCATCGCCCAACGATTGGCGCCCATTGTCTGAAGATCCGATAGCGTCAGCATCGATTGACGAATAATATAGTTGATATACAAATGGAACGTGAATCGACGAACGGGGAGCGGTGCGATGGCGATCGAATTCGATGGCGGGCTGACGATGGCGCTGGGCGTGACCAGCCTCGACCGTTCGATCCCCTGGTACCAGGCGGTGCTCGGCATGACCGTGCTCTACCGCATGGACGATATCGCCTGGTGCGAACTCAGCACGCCTGTCGCGCGGGTGAATATGGGATTGTCGCAGGTCGAGGTCGCGACTCCGGGCGGCGTCACCCCCACCTTCGGGGTTGTCGATATCGATGCCGCGAAGGCCGTGCTCGACGCGGCGGGCGTCAAACAGGATGGGCCGATCGACGACATACCCGGCATGGTCAGGCTGCTGACCTTTTATGATCCTGACGGCAATACGCTGATGCTGTATCAGGATCTTGCGGGCGATGCTTGATATCGCGGCAGGGATGTGGTTTATTGCAACTAATTCGTAGTTGCAAAGATTTCCGGGTGGCTAAGCTTTTTGCAGGTTGTCCCCGCGTTCCGATAGGCCTAAGCGGGCCGCGCTCCGGTCTCAAAGTGTCAAGTCCGGGCATTCGGAATCGCTAGGGAGACCATTTGGATGGCCCGGAAGAAGATCGCGCTCATCGGCGCAGGCAATATCGGCGGCACGCTCGCGCACCTCGCAGCTTCCAAGGAACTCGGTGACGTCGTGCTGTTCGACGTGGTCGAAGGCGTGCCCCAGGGCAAGGCGCTCGACCTGTCGCAGTGCGCTCCGGTGGAAGGCTTCGACGTCGCCCTCAAGGGCACGAACGACTATGCCGACATCGCTGGCGCCGACGTGATCATCGTCACCGCCGGCATCGCCCGCAAGCCGGGCATGAGCCGCGACGATCTGCTGGGTATCAACCTGAAGGTCATGAAGGCGGTGGGTGAGGGCATCAAGGCCAACGCCCCCGACGCCTTCGTCATCTGCATCACCAACCCGCTCGACGCGATGGTGTGGGCGCTGCGCGAATTCTCGGGCCTGCCGCACAACAAGGTCGTCGGCATGGCCGGTGTGCTCGATTCGGCGCGCTTCCGCAGCTTCCTCGCCGAAGAGTTCAAGGTCTCGGTTCAGGACGTCACCGCGTTCGTCCTCGGCGGCCATGGCGACACGATGGTCCCCGTGGTCGAATATTCGACCGTCGCCGGCATCCCGATCCCCGACCTCATCAAGATGGGCTGGTCGACGCAGGAGCGCATCGACGAGATCGTCAAGCGCACGCGCGGCGGCGGCGGCGAGATCGTCGCGTTGCTCAAGACCGGTTCGGCCTTCTATGCGCCGGCGACCGCGGGCATCGAGATGGCCGAGGCCTATCTGAAGGACAAGAAGCGCGTCCTGCCCTGCGCTGCCTATCTGAGCGGCGAGTATGGCGTGAACGACCTCTATGTCGGCGTGCCGGTGATCATCGGCGCCGGCGGCGTCGAGAAGGTCATCGAGATCGCGCTCAACGATGAGGCGAAGGCCAACCTCGCCGTCTCCGTCGATGCGGTCAAGGAACTGCTGGTCGCCTGCAAGGGGATCGACGAAAGCCTGGCGTGATGCTGCTGCCCGCTCTGCTGCTGGTGATGCAGGCCCAGGCGGCGGCAGCGTCGCCCGCCTATCCCGAGGATGCCGTGCTTGCGGCGTTCAAGGGGGCCTGCACCTCGCTGGAGAGCGCGGCAACGGCTGACGCTGCGATCCGTGCCGCCGGCTGGGAACGGTTTACGCCAGACCCGGACAGTCCGTTCGGAGAGCTTGTCGCCTTCGGCAAATCGGTGCCGCTGCCCCATGAGGGCGGCGAATATCGCCGCACCGTGGCCGGCCGCCCGCTGGAGCTCGCGCTCTCGGCGGTGGACAATGGCGAAGAGGGCATCACCGTCGGATGCCGCGTCTACGACATGACCGCCGATGCGCCGCTGTCCGACGCGGCGGTTCGGCGGTTCGGCGGCGAAGGGTTCAGGAAGACCGACATTCCGGAGGTTTTCCTGAGTTACATCTGGGAACCCGGCGTCGTCGCCAGGGACCACAGCAAGACCCAGATCGGCTTCGTGCCGAAGGGCAGCGAAGTCGCAGCGCAATTACACGTCGTGGGCGTCAGCCTGATGGCGCAGAGGATAAACGCGAAGGGAAGCGGGACCGAATGAGCATTCTCGTCAACAAGAACACCAAGGTCATCACTCAGGGGATGACCGGCGCCACAGGCACGTTCCACACGGAACAGGCGCTGGCCTATGGCACGCAGATGGTCGGCGGCGTCACGCCCGGCAAGGGCGGTGAGACGCACATCGGCCTGCCGGTGTTCGATACCGTCGCCGAGGCGATCACCAAGACCGGTGCCGATGCCAGCGTCGTCTACGTGCCGCCGCCCTTCGCGGCCGACTCGATCCTCGAGGCCATCGACGCCGAGGTGCCGCTGATCGTGTGCATCACCGAGGGCATTCCGGTGCTCGACATGGTCAAGGTCAAGCGGGCGCTCAGCGGCTCCAAGTCGCGCCTGATCGGGCCGAACTGCCCGGGCGTGCTGACGCCGAACGAATGCAAGATCGGCATCATGCCGGGCTCGATCTTCAAGAAGGGTTCGGTGGGCGTTGTTTCGCGCTCGGGCACGCTTACCTATGAGGCCGTGTTCCAGACCACGGCGATCGGCCTCGGCCAGACCACCGCGGTCGGCATCGGTGGCGACCCCGTCAATGGCACGAACTTCATCGACGTGCTCGAGTTGTTCCTGGCCGACGACGAGACCCAGTCGATCATCATGATCGGCGAGATCGGCGGCGACGCCGAGGAGCAGGCTGCGCAGTTCCTCAAGGACGAGGCGAAGCGCGGCCGCAAGAAGCCGATGGCGGGCTTCATCGCCGGCCGCACGGCCCCTCCGGGCCGTCGCATGGGCCATGCGGGTGCGATCGTTTCGGGCGGCAAGGGCGGCGCCGAAGACAAGATCGCGGCGATGGAACAGGCGGGTATCAAGGTGGCGTCCAGCCCGTCCGAGCTGGGCACCACGCTGGCCGAAGTGCTGAAGGGCTGATCGAAGCGCCCCGCCCAGCCGGCGGGGCGCGGTCGGCGCTGCAGAGGAGCGGGCTTTCCGCGGACGGGAAAGCCCCAGGAGTGTGAAGATGGGTTTTGAAGGCCAGGAGTTCGACGGTATCGAGGGCGTGAGCCCGGGGTTCGTCGAGACGCTCTATCGTCGCTATGTCGCCAGTCCCGAGTCGGTCGATCCGGCGTGGCGAGACTGGTTCGAGGGCGTCGAGCAGACGACCGCGGCTCCGAGCTGGGCGCGGCCGAACTGGCCCCCCAGCGACACCGATGCGCTGACCGCGGGGCTCGATCCCACCCAGATGCAGGTGGAGCCGAAGGCCGCGCCGAAGCGCGCTCCTGCGCCGACGCCGGTGTCTGCGGACGAAATTGCTCGCGCCGCGGGTGATGCGATCCGCGCGCAGATGCTGATCCGCACCTATCGCGTGCGCGGTCACCTCGCTGCCAATCTCGATCCGCTTGGCCTCAGCAAGCGCGAACTTCCCGCCGACCTGACGCCCGAATATCACGGCTTCAGCGGCGAGGATCTCGACCGCCAGGTCTATCTGGGCGGCACGCTGGGCCTCGATCGCGCGACCGTTCGCGAACTCGTCGACATCCTGCGCGCGAACTACTGCGGCAATGTCGGCCTCGAATATATGCACATCGCCGATACGGAGGAGCGCCACTTCCTCCAGCAGCGCATGGAAGGCAAGGACAAGGCCATCGAGTTCTCGCCCGAGGGCAAGATCGCGATCCTCTCCAAGGTGATCCAGGGCGAGCAGTACGAGAAGTTCCTCGGCCGCAAATATGTCGGCACGAAGCGCTTCGGCCTCGATGGCGGCGAATCGATGATCCCGGCCTTCGAGGCGGTGATCAAATATGGCGGCCAGATGGGCGTGCGCGAGATCGTGATCGGCATGGCCCACCGTGGCCGCCTCAACGTGCTGGCGAACGTGATGGCCAAGCCCTATCGCGTGATCTTCCACGAGTTCTCGGGCGGCTCGTCCAATCCGGACGATGTCGGCGGCTCGGGCGACGTGAAGTATCACCTCGGCACCTCCACCGACCGCGAGTTCGACGGTATCAAGGTCCATATGTCGCTGGTGCCGAACCCGTCGCACCTCGAAACGGTGGATCCGGTGGTGCTCGGCAAGGCGCGCGCGACCCTGCAGATGCGCGACGATCTCGAGGAAATGGATCAGGTGCTGCCGATCCTGCTGCACGGCGATGCCGCATTCGCGGGGCAGGGCATCGTCTGGGAGACGCTGGGTTTCCAGGGCATCCGCGGCTACGCCACCGGCGGCTGCATCCACTTCATCATCAACAACCAGATCGGTTTCACGACCAGCCCGCAATTCGCGCGCAACTCGCCCTATCCGTCGGATGTGGCGAAGGGCGTCCAGGCGCCGATCTTCCATGTGAACGGCGACGATCCGGAGGCGGTGACCTTCGCCTGCAAAATGGCGATCGAGTTCCGCCAGAAGTTCGACAAGGACGTCGTGATCGACATGTGGTGCTATCGCCGCTTCGGTCACAATGAGGGCGACGAGCCGAGCTTCACCCAGCCGCTGATGTACGCGAAGATCCGCCAGCATCCGCCGGTGAGCGAGATCTATGCGAAGAAGCTGCGCGAGCAGAACGTTATCGACGGCAATTATGCCGGCGAATATGCCGACCGCTTCGTCGCGGTGCTGGAGCAGGAGTTCCAGGCGGCGGCAGGCTACAAGGCCAACGCCGCGGACTGGTTCAGCGGTCGCTGGTCGGGGCTGAACCGCCCGGCCGATCCGGAAAATGCGCCGCGCAACGTCGAGACCAGCATCGACAAGAAGCTGTTCGACAGCCTCGGCCGCACCCTGACGACGGTTCCCGACGATCTCGAAATCCACAAGACGCTGGGCCGTGTGCTCGACGCGAAGCGCGAGATGTTCAAGTCCGGCCAGGGTTTCGACTGGGCGACGGGCGAAGCGCTGGCGTTCGGCAGCCTGGTGTCCGAAGGTTTCGGCGTTCGCCTGTCGGGCCAGGATTCGGGCCGCGGTACGTTCAGTCAGCGCCATGCGGTGTGGGTCGATCAGAAGAGCGAGGAGAAATACATCCCCCTCGCGACCGTGCCTCATGGTCGGATCGAGGTTCTGGATAGCCCGCTGTCCGAATATGGCGTGCTCGGTTTCGAATATGGCTATGCCATGACCGATCCGAAGACGCTGGTGCTGTGGGAAGCGCAGTTCGGTGACTTCGCCAACGGCGCGCAGATCATCATCGACCAGTATATGGCTGCCGCCGAAGCCAAGTGGCTGCGCGCCAACGGTATCGTGCTGCTGCTGCCGCACGGTTACGAAGGCCAGGGGCCGGAGCATTCGTCGGCCCGACTGGAGCGCTATCTGCAGCTCTGCGCGCAGGACAATATGCAGGTGGCGAACGTCACCACGCCTGCCAATTATTTCCACATCCTGCGCCGCCAGATGCACCGCAGCTTCCGCAAGCCGCTGGTGATGATGACGCCCAAGTCGCTGCTTCGCCACAAGATGGCGGTGTCGAGCGCCGAGGACTTCATCGGCGCATCGCATTTCCAGCGACTCAAGTCCGATCCGACGCCGCCCAAGGCGGAGGATGTGAAGCGGCTGGTGCTGTGCACCGGCAAGGTCGCCTACGACCTGATCGAGGCGCGCGATGCCGCCGAGGTCAAGGATACGGAGATCGTCCGCGTCGAGCAGCTCTATCCGTTCCCGTCCGAACCGCTGGTCGCGCGCCTCGAGCGCCTGACCAACCTTCAGGATGTGGTCTGGGCGCAGGAAGAGCCGAAGAACAACGGCGCGTGGTTCTTCGTCGAGCCGCTCATCGAGGAGTGCCTCAAGAAGGCGGGCACGAAGTCGAAGCGCGCGCGCTACGCGGGCCGTGCGGCTTCGGCCTCCCCCGCGACCGGCCTCGCGAGCCGTCATCTTTCCGAACAGGGCGCGCTTGTGGCCGATGCGCTCGGCCTCAGCGTTCGCGCCGAGATCAAGCGCCGCAAGAAGGGCTAAGTTTCATCATGGCGACAGACGTTAAGGTGCCCGTTCTGGGCGAATCGATCACCGAAGCGACGATCGGCGAATGGTTGAAGCAGCCGGGCGATCCGGTGAAGGCTGATGAGCCGATCGCCAGCCTGGAGACCGACAAGGTCGCGGTGGAAGTGCCCTCGCCGGTGGCCGGCGTGATGGGCGCGCATGCCGCCAAGCCGGGCGACACGGTCGAGGTCGGCGCGGTGATCGCGGTGATCGAGGAAGGCGGCGCCGCCGCTTCCGCTCCGGCAGCCGCGGCCAAGCCGGCTCCGGCCGCTGCCCCCGCGCAGATCGTGGCACCCGCGCCCGCCCCGGCGCCCGCCGCGGACGATGAATCCGGCCCGCCTCCCCTCTCGCCGGCGGTGCGCCGGTTGGTGCTGGAGCATGGCCTCGATCCCTCGTCGATCAAGGGTTCGGGCAAGGACGGCCGCCTGACCAAGGACGATGTGATGGCGGCGGTTAAGTCCGGCGCCGCGCAGCCGGCGGCGGCGCCCGCCACGACGCCCGCGCCCGCGACCGCGGCGCTGCCCGCCACCGGCGGCCGCCGCGAAGAGCGCGTGCGGATGACCCGGCTGCGCCAGACCATCGCCCGCCGCCTCAAGGAGGCGCAGGACACGGCCGCGATGCTCACCACCTTCAACGACGTCGACATGACGGCGGTGATGGAGGCGCGCGCCAAGTACAAGGACCTGTTCGAAAAGAAGCATGGCGTCCGCCTGGGCTTCATGGGCTTCTTCGTGAAGGCCGCCTGCCAGGCGCTGAAGGACGTGCCTTCGGTCAACGCCTCGATCGACGGCGACGAGATCGTCTACCGCGACTATGTCGACGTCTCGGTCGCGGTCTCCGCGCCGAACGGCCTGGTCGTGCCGGTGATCCGCGACGCGCAGGACCTGTCTGTCGCCGGCATCGAGCGCACCATCGGTGACTTCGGCAAGCGCGCCAAGGACGGCACCTTGAAGATGGACGAGATGAAGGGCGGTACCTTCACCATCTCCAACGGCGGCGTGTTCGGCTCGCTGATGTCGACCCCGATCATCAACCCGCCGCAGTCGGCAGTGCTCGGTCTGCACCGCATCGAGGAGCGTCCGGTGGTTCGTGACGGCCAGATCGTCGCTCGCCCGATGATGTATCTGGCGCTCAGCTACGATCACCGCCTGATCGACGGCCGCGAGGCGGTGACCTTCCTCGTCGCGCTCAAGAACGCGATCGAGGATCCGACGCGTCTTCTGATCGACCTCTGATAAACATCCCCCTCCCGCATGCGGGAGGGGGGACACTGCCGGAATGCAATCGGCGTGAAAGGTGAAGTACACCATGGCTGACTACGACTATGACGTCCTCGTGATCGGCGCTGGCCCGGGCGGCTATGTCGCCGCGATCCGCGCCGCGCAGCTTGGCCTGCGCACGGCGTGCGCGGAGAGCCGCGAGACGCTGGGCGGCACCTGCCTCAACGTCGGCTGCATTCCCTCCAAGGCGCTGCTCCACGCCTCGCACCTCTATGAGGAAGCGCATTCCGGCGCGCTTGCGCGCTGGGGCGTTAAGGTCGAAGGCGCCAGCCTCGACCTCGATGCGATGCACGCGAGCCGCAAGGAAGCCGTGACCGGCCTCACCGGCGGCGTCGCCTTCCTGTTCAAGAAGAACAAGGTCGACTGGCTGAAGGGCCTCGCGACCTTCACCGGCAAGGACAGCGTCGAGGTCGCCGGCAAGACCTACCGTGCCAAGAACATCGTCATCGCCACCGGCTCCAGCGTCACCCCGCTGCCCGGCGTCGAGATCGACCATCAGTCGATCATCGATTCGACCAGCGCGCTCGAACTGCCCAAGGTGCCCGATCATCTGGTCGTCATCGGCGGGGGCGTGATCGGGCTCGAACTGGGCTCGGTGTGGCGTCGCCTGGGTGCGAAGGTGACCGTGGTCGAATATCTCGACCAGATCCTGCCGGGCATGGACGGCGAGATCCGCAAGGAAGCCGCCAAGATCTTCAGGAAGCAGGGCATCGAGATCGTCACCAGCACCAAGGTGACGGGTGCCACCAAGACCGACAAGGGCGTGACCCTGACCGTCGAGCCCGCCGCCGGCGGCGAAGCCTCGACGATCGAGGCCGATGTCGTGCTGGTCTCGATCGGCCGTCGTCCGAACACCGAGGGCCTCGGCCTGGACAAGGCGGGCATCGAGCTCAACAAGCGCAGCCAGATCGAAACTGATCACAGCTTCGCGACCAAGGTCGACGGCATCTGGGCGATCGGTGACGTGATCCCGGGCCCGATGCTCGCGCACAAGGCCGAGGACGAAGGCATCGCCGTCGCCGAGAACATCGCCGGCCTGACCGGCATCGTGAACCACGATGTGATCCCGAGCGTGGTCTACACGCTGCCCGAGATCGCCGGCGTCGGCCTGACCGAAGAACAGGCGCGCGAGAAGGGTGAGATCAAGGTCGGCAAGTTCCCGATGGCGGGCAACAGCCGCGCCAAGACCATCCACGACACCACCGGTTTCGTGAAGGTCATCGCCGACGCCAAGACCGACCGCGTGCTCGGCGCCTGGATCATCACGTCGGTTGCCGGCACGATGATCGCGCAGGTCGCCCAAGCGATGGAATTCGGCGCCACCAGCGAGGATATCGCCTACACCTGCCATGCCCACCCGACGCACTCAGAGGCGATCAAAGAAGCGGCGATGGCGGTTTTGGGTAAGCCCATCCACGTCTGATGCCTTGCCCATCGGCGCATCGCCGATGGAAAGACGACCGGTTTGACCAACGCCCGGCGAGCCCTGCTCGCCGGGCGTTCGGCTGCCTGCATGGTTCCACCGGCGGAACCATATGCCTGACCGATACGTAGACCCTGCACTCATTACGGTTGCGGAGTGGACATATGCGTGGAGTGATGCTGCTGGGGGCGACGGCGCTTGTGCTCGCCGGGTGTGGCGAACAGGCGCTGGACCTGCCTGCGGACCCCATCGAGAAGGCGGCAACCTGCGGTGTGGTCACGGCGGTGGATGCGCGCGAGAAGAGCAAGACGATCCAGGGCTCGCTGCCGCTCGATGCGCAGGGCAAGATCGTCCATTATGCCATGTTGGCCGGCGCGGAGAGCGATCGCTTCGAACCGTCCAAGGCCGCTGCGGTGGTCAAGCGCATGCCTGAACTGGAAAAGCCGGTGACCGGTTCCAAGTGGAAGGACGCGGTGGGCGCCTGCGATCAGGCGTTTCCGGCGACCGTCGCTAGCGGCCCGATCGATCTTCCGAAGGATCCGCTCGACGCCGAACTCGGCTGTGCGGGCGTCGCCGACTTCATCGGTCGCGGCATCCAGACCACCGACGAGGCGGCGGTCAAGCAGATCACCGCCTATAACGACATGCGCGCGAAGCTGGACGACAGCATCGCGGTGAAGTTGCGAGCACGCGGCCAGTCAGCCGCAGAGGCGCAGCAGGAGGCCCGCTACAAGGCGATGGCGACAATGATCAAGCTCGGGCCGCCGATCCGCGTTCTCGACGCATGCGTAAAGACCTACGGATAGGCGCCGAAGGGTAGGGGCGGGGGATTACCCCGCCAGCACCCCGTGGGCCTTCTTGCCGGCGGAGATCTTCACCGGCGCCGAGCCCACGCTGATCGTCAGCGCGTCGTCGGCCACCTTCTCGCCGTCCACGCGGGCGCCGCCGCCCTTGATCAGGCGGCGTGCCTCGCCCTTTGAGGCGACGAGACCGAGGCCGACCAACGCATCGACGATCGAGATCGAGCCGCCTTCCACCGACAAGGTCGGCAGAGCGTCGCCCGCGGAACCCTCCTCGAACGTGCGGCGCGCGGTTTCGGCGGCTTCTGCGGCGGCTTCGGCGCCATGCGCCATCGCGGTCGCCTCGTTCGCCAGCACGCGCTTGGCTTCGTTGATGCCGGCGCCTTCCAGCGCCTCAAGCCGGGCGATCTCGTCCAGCGGCAGATCGGTGAACAGGCGCAGGAAGCGGCCGACATCGGCATCCTGCGTGTTCCGCCAGAACTGCCAATACTCATAGGCGCTGCACATGTCGGCATTGAGCCAGACTGCGCCCGACATCGTCTTGCCCATCTTGCCGCCGTCCGCGGTGGTGATGAGCGGGGTGGTGAGGCCGAACACCTCGGTACCGTCCATCCGACGCGCCAGTTCGACGCCGTTGACGATATTGCCCCACTGGTCCGATCCGCCCATTTGCAGGCGGCAGGCATAACGCTGCGAAAGCTCGCGGAAGTCGTAGGCCTGCAGGATCATATAGTTGAATTCGAGGAAGCTCAGCGACTGTTCGCGATCGAGCCGCAGCTTCACCGAATCGAAGCTCAGCATACGGTTGACCGAGAAATGCTGGCCGACCTCACGCAGGAACGGGATGTATTCCAGCCGGTCGAGCCATTCGGCATTGTCGAGCATCACCGCATCGGTGGGGCCGTCGCCGAACGTCAGGAAGCGGGCGAAGACGCGCTTGATCGACGCCACATTGGCCGCAATCGTCTCGTCGGTCAGCAGCTTGCGAGCCTCGTCCTTGAAGCTCGGATCACCGATCTTGCCCGTGCCGCCGCCCATCAGCACCAGCGGCTTGTGGCCGGCCTGCTGCAGCCGGCGCAGCATCATGATCTGCACGAGGCTGCCGACATGGAGCGAGGGCGCGGTGGGATCGAAGCCGATATAGCCCGGCACGACCTGCTTCGCCGCCAGCGCGTCGAGCGCGCCGCCGTCGGTGACTTGATGGATATAGCCGCGCGAGGCGAGCAGGCTTAGGAGATCGGACTGATATTCGGTCATGGCGCGGCGCGCCTAGCATGGGGCGAACGATTTGGGGAGCGTTTTGGACAGATTCCGCCTGTATCCGTTTCCGGGCACCGCCGTGCCCGACCTTGCGATCGAGGCAGAACTGACGCGGCGGGCGGAAAGCGCGCTGGAAATCGCCTATGTCGTGACGGGGCCCGTCGGCAGCATCCTGCTGCCGTCGCCGGAGGCGCCGCAGCGGCGGGACGGGCTGTGGCAGCACACCTGCTTCGAGGCGTTCTTCGCGCTCGGCAGCGGCGCCTATCTCGAAGCCAATTTCGCGCCGTCGCAGCGTTGGGCGGCCTACCGCTTCGATGATTATCGTGCGGGCATGGCCCCGGCGGAGGCCTTTCCCGCGCCGGACATTCGGTTGGAAGCAGCGCCCGAACGTCTTGTGCTGACGGTGCGGCTGGCGCCGCTGCCGATGCTCGCGGAGGTCGGCGCGCTCGGCCTTTCCGCGGTGATCGAGGATCGCAGCGGCGGCAAATCCTGGTGGGCGCTCGCCCATCCTGCCGACAAGCCGGATTTCCATGATCGCGATTGCTTTGTCGCGCAACTCCCGGCAGCAGGCTGATCCCATGCACTTCGGTATCGATCGCCTGCTCGCCGACCCGGCGCTGCTCCAGTCGCTCAGGGGGCGCCGCGTCGCGCTGCTCGCGCACCCCGCCTCGGTCACCGCCGACCTCACCCATTCGCTCGACGCACTGGTCGCGGCCGGGGTGAACGTAACCGCCGCCTTCGGGCCGCAGCATGGGCTGCGCGGTGACAAGCAGGACAATATGGTTGAATCGCCGGATTTCGACGATCCTATCCACGGTATTCCGGTGTTCAGCCTCTACGGCGAGGTGCGCCGGCCGACCGGCCAGTCGATGCACACCTTCGACGTGCTGCTTGTCGACATGCAGGATGTCGGCTGCCGCATCTACACCTTCATCACGACGCTGCTCTATGTGCTCGAAGCCGCGGCGGAGCATGGCAAGGCGGTGTATGTGCTCGACCGTCCCAACCCCGCCGGCCGTCCGATCGAGGGGCTGACCTTGCAGCCGGGCTGGGAGAGTTTCGTCGGTGCGGGGCCGATGCCGATGCGCCATGGCATGACCTTGGGCGAACTCGGCCTGTGGTTCATCGATCGCCACAAGCTCGACCTCGACTATCGCATCGTCGAGATGGAAGGCTGGGCGCCGGACGCGGCACCGGGCTTCGGCTGGCCGCTGGGTGAACGTATCTGGATCAACCCCAGCCCCAACGCGCCGAACCTGTTCATGGCACGCGCCTATGCCGGTACGGTGATGCTGGAGGGCACGACCCTGTCCGAAGGGCGGGGCACGACGCGGCCGCTCGAACTGTTCGGCGCGCCGGACATCGCCGCGCAGCGGGTGATCGGCGTGATGCGCGATCTGGCGCCGCAATGGCTGGAGGGCTGCATCCTGCGTCACTGCAGCTTCGAGCCGACCTTCCACAAGCATGTCGGCCAATTGTGCAGCGGCATCCACATCCATGCCGAGGCGCCGGGTTACGATCATGACGCGTTCCGGCCATGGCGGCTGCAGGCGCTGGCGTTCAAGGCGATCCGTCTGCTTCACCCGGATTATCCGCTGTGGCGCGACTTCCCCTATGAATATGCGTTCGGCAAGCTGCCGATCGACGTCATCAACGGCAGCCCGTTGCTGCGCGAATGGGTGGATGATGCCGCCGCGACGCCGGCGGATCTCGATGCGCTGACGCTGCCCGACGAGGCGGCATGGGCCGAGGAGCGGCGGGCCTATCTTCGCTATTGAGTGAGGCGGCGGGCGTAATTCCTCGGCGGCAAGGCCGTTTCCATCCGGGCCAAGGTACTTACGCGTTTGAAACTTCGAAGGTGCCCCCGGAGAAGGCTCACGCTTCTCCGGGGGCACCTTATCGGGCTTACCAGCCCCGGCCCTGGCGATCGTTCTTCTGCACCTTGATGCGCGCGCTCAGCCCGTCGAAACGGCGGTCGAGGTCGGCGCGCTCGCGGGCCGAGAGCCCGCCACCGCTGCGGCGATAACTCGCCTCGAGACGAACCAGATCGTTGAACTGGCCGCGCAGCCGCTGGGCCTCCGCGCGGTTGAGCGATCCGCTGCGCACGCCCTGATCGATCCGCGTATCGAGCCGCTGCTGGCGCGCGTTGATGTTCTGCCACGGCGCCGCCTGTGCCGCGATCGGCATGGTGAGGGTGGCAATGGCGGCGAAACCCGCCAGGATCGAAAGACGCTTCATGTGAACCTCCTGGTGCATACTGAACGAGACCTTTTTGGTCCCGGAGTGTCGCCTGCGTTTGTCCGCAGCCCGGCTTTTGTGTCGCGAATTGTCGCGAGGCGGGCTGGCGTACGCGGCGCAGGAGAAACGCACGGACGATGGCGAGGTTGCTGCTGTCTTGCGTGCGTGAGTCCCCTCCCGCAAGCGGGCGGGGAGATGCGTGTTACGGCGCGGTGCCGGGCGCCTGTGCCTCGCACAGGAGGATCGCGAACTGGTCCTGCGGGTCAGTCCATTCGGCGATCGGCGTCCACGCGCCGGCGCGCAGCAGCAGACGGGCGTCGTGGGGGCCGTATTTGTGGCTGTTCTCGGTATGGATCGTTTCGCCCGCCGCCATCTCGAACGGCCGGCCGTCGATCGCGAAGCGCAGGTCGCGCATCGCCTGCAGGTGCATCTCGATCCGCGAATGGCCGTCGTTCCACACCGCGCGGTGGCGAAACGCGTCCACCGGTACGTCGGCGTCGAGTTCGCGGTTGATCCGCTCGAGCAGGTTCAGGTTGAATCGCGCGGTGATGCCCGCCGCGTCGTCATAGGCGGGGATCAGCACCTCGGGCGACTTGCGACGGTCCATGCCGATCAGCAATTTGGCGCCAATCCCCAGCGTTTCGACCATCGCCCGCAGCAGGTTGACCGCAGTACGCGCAACCATGTTGCCGATCGTCGAGCCCGGGAAAAAGCCCAGCCGGGGGAGCCCCGCGATGCTGTCCGGCGGCTGGATCGGCTGGGTGAAATCGGCTTCCAGCGGCTCGATGCGCAGCTTGGGGAAGTCTGCCGCGAGCGCCGCCGCGGACTGGCGCAGGAACTCGCCCGAAATGTCGATCGGCACATAGGCCGCCGGCTCCACCGCGGAGAGGATGTGCGGCGTCTTGGTCGAGGATCCGGATCCGAACTCGACCACCGCGCGGCCGGGGCCGACGAGCTGCGCGATTTCGCCCGCGTGCCGCTCGAGCAATGCCGTCTCCACGCGCGTGGGATAATATTCGGGCAGCCGGGTGATCGCCTCGAACAGTTCCGAACCCTGCCGGTCGTAGAACCAGCGCGCGGGGATCGCACGCGGGCGCAGCGACAGCCCCGTCAGCACGTCGGCGCGAAACGCCGGATCCACGTTGAGCATCGTCGCCATCACAGATCCTTTGCCAGACGCACGCCGGCGAACTGCCAGCGCTGGTGGGGATAGAAGAAGTTGCGGTAGCTGGCGCGGACATGGCCACGCGGCGTGGCACAGCTCCCGCCACGCAACACGAACTGCCCGCTCATGAACTTGCCATTATATTCGCCCACCGCGCCCGCGGCCGGGCGGAAGCCGGGGTAGGGCAGATAGGCGCTGCCCGTCCATTCCCAGACATCCCCGAACATCTGGCCGACGCCTTCGCCGGCAGGCGAAGCGCAGGGCCTCGCCGGCCCCGCGCGATCGAGCAGGTTGCCGCCTTCGGGATCGAAGCACCGGGCGGCGCTTTCCCATTCGGCTTCGGTCGGCAGCCTTGCGCCGGCCCAGCGCGCGAACGCCTCTGCCTCATAATAGCTGATATGGGTGACGGGCGCGGCGGGGCGCACGGCGTGGAGACCGTCGAGGGCGAAGGCGTTCCAGCCTCCGTCCGCTGCGCGCCGCCAATAAAGCGGCGCCTCGACTGCATTGGCCTTCACCCAGGTCCAGCCGTCCGACAGCCAATGGTCGGGGCGCCGGTAGCCGCCATCGTCGATGAAGGCGATCCATTCGCTGTTGGTGACCGGCCGGTCGGCGATGGCGTGGGGGTGGAGCAGCACCGGGTGGCGGGGCCCCTCGCAATCGAACGCGAAGCCGTCCGCGCCATTCTCGCCGATCTCGACGATGCCCCGCATACCCTCGATCCAGCGGATCGGCGCGGGGGCGGGGGCAGGGGGCGTGCGCGGCTCCGCCCATATGGCCGGCGCCAGCGGGTTGAGCGCGAACAACGCGAGGATGTCGGTTTGCAGCAATTCTTGATGCTGCTGCTCATGATGGCAGCCGAGCGTCACCAGCGCGCGCGCTTCCGCCGAAAGCCCCGGCAGGGCCGCTTCCACCGCGGCATCGACATGCGCGCGCCACTCGAGCACCTCGTCCAGCGCCGGCCGGGTCAGCATGCCGCGCCGGGCGCGCGCGTGGCGCTCTCCCTCGGCCTCGTAATAGCTGTTGAACAGGAAGGGCCAGCGTTCGTCGTAAAGCGCATAGCCCGGCACGTGATCGCGCAGCACGAAGGTTTCGAAGAACCAGGTCGTATGCGCGAGGTGCCATTTGGCGGGCGAGGCATCGTCCATCGCCTGCACCGTCGCATCGGCATCCGACAGCGACGCCACGAGCGCTGCGCTGAGCGTGCGGACCTGCCGGAAGAATGCGGGAAGCGGATCGCACAAAACCGCGGCGTCGCGCCGTGTCGCCATCATCTTTTCCGGCATCCCTGCTGCCCCTCGTCCCTTACCAAACGCGCGATTGCGGCCAAAGGTTCATCCGGCCAGTGCCGCGAGGGCGAACATACAGGGAACATCGGCGAAGGCAAACCCCATCCTTCCGGATAGGCGGGCGCATCACCGCGAGGCGCCCGGCACCCACAATATGTCGCCGCCGGCCTGCGCCGCCAACCAGCGCGCGGTAACGAAAAGATGGTCGGACAGGCGATTGAGATAGGCCAGCGCCTGCGGGTTGAGCGGCATGTCCGCCGCCGCCGCGGTTGCCGACCGCTCGGCACGACGCATCACCGCGCGGGCGAGGTGGACCGCGGCGACCGCGGGCGATCCGCCGGGCAGGATGAAGCTGCGCAGCGGCGCGAGCGACTCGTTCATCGCATCGATCTCTGCTTCCAGCCGGGCGACCTGCCCGGGCACGATGCGCAGCACCATCTCGCCCGGGGCGAAATCCTCGCCCGGTGTGGCAAGGTCGGCACCGAGATCGAACAGGTCGTTCTGGATCGTCAACAGCCGGCCGCGGGCCGCCTGCTCCATGCCCTGTGACGCAATCGCCACGCCGATCGCGCTGTTGGCCTCATCGACATCGCCGATCGCCTGCATCCGCAGATCATGCTTCGCGACGCGCGATCCATCGACCAGCCCGGTCGTGCCGCCATCGCCGGTGCGCGTGTAGATCTTGTTGAGCTTGACCACCGGCGTCGGAGAATCAGCGATTGAGCAGCAGCAACACCGCCACCAGCAGCACCGCGACCGCCTGAAACATCACGCGCGCCATCATCATGCGGTTCTGGCGCAGGCCCGAAGGGCTGGGGCCGCCATTCTTAAGATCGGCCTCGGTCTCCTGCAGGAAGGAGACGATGCCGCGAACAAGCGCAACGACCGTCGCGATCACGGCGGCCACGATCAGCAGGACGAGAAGCACGTTCATGAACTGCATTTAGGGCTTCGCGAAACGGAATCCAAACGGAATCGGGAAACGGCGGATGGTCGATGCGCCATGATCGGAGTTGACCGCGGCGACCGGATTCCGGAAGGCATGCGGATATGAGCTGGTCCGACTTCTTCGCGCGCCTGTTGGGATTGTCGCCCGCACCGCCGCACGAGCCGCCATCGGCTTCGCCCGCAGCACCGCCGGCGCCCCCGCCCTTGCCGTCGGCGGACCCGCGCCCGCCGGTGCCGTTCGATTATGAGGATCCGCGCCTGCCCGACGGCGCGCGGCCGCGCATCCTGACGATCCGCACCTTGATCGCCGAGGTCGAGGCGCGCGCGCGGACGCGCGGTATCGCCGCGACCGACCTGATCGACCTGCAGCAGATGCGCGACAATCATTTGCCGACCTTGCTCAAGAGCTATGTCGAGATCCCCGCCGAGCATCGCGCCGAGATTTTCCGCAAGACCGGCCATTCGGCGAGTTTCATCCTCAACGAGGGGCTCGACAAGATGGCGACCAGGCTCCGCGGCATGTCGCGCTCGCTGGCGCAGGGCGATCTCGACGCCTTTGCCGCGAACATGCGCTTCATCGAGGCGCGGTACGGCGATGATTTTTCGGCGCTCGATTGAGATGAAAGGGCTGCGCCAGGGAGCGCGATGATCGACGCATCGCATTTCGCGCTCGGCTATCTGCTGCTCGAATGGGCGATCCGCGCGGTGATGGTGATCATCATCCCGCTGCGCCGTCCGCCCGAAGCGGCGCGCAGCTGGCTGCTGCTGGTGCTGTTCCTGCCCGTGCCTGCGCTGCTGCTCTACCGCCTGATCGGGCGCGCCAGCTTTCCGGCGTGGCGGCGGGCGCGGTTCGAGGCGACCGCCAAGATGCGCGTCGGTATCGCGGGGGAATTGCGCGGACCGTCGCCGGACCCGTCGCAGCTCGCGCGCCTCGCCCGCACCCTCGGCGGCTTCCCGGCGGTCCGCGGCAACGCGATCAGCCTGATCCCCGGCTATGAGGCGGCGATCGCCGCGATGGTGGCGGCGATCGACGGCGCGACGCAGCGGGTCCATCTGCTGACCTATATCTTTGCCGACGATGCGACCGGCCGGGCCATCGCCGATGCGCTCGGCCGGGCGCGCAGTCGGGGCGTGGTGGTGCGCGTGCTGATCGACGCGCTGGGATCGCGCCCTTGGGCGAAGCGCAGCCTTGCGATGCTCCATGATCGAGGCGTCGACGCCCGGCTGGTGTTGCCGGTGCGCTTTGCAGCGCTGCGTCGCGCGCGAAGCGACCTGCGCAATCATCGCAAATTGTGCCTGGTCGATGGCGCGCTGGGGTTCGTCGGATCGCAGAACATCGTCGATCGCGATTTCAAACCGGGCATCGTCAATGACGAACTCGTCGCGCGGGTCGAGGGACCGGTGGTCGCGGCGCTCGACGCGGTGTTCGCCAGCGACTGGGCGATGGAGACCGAGGTGGTGCCGGCACCGCTGCCGATCGCCGCGCCGGCGGGCGGCACGCTGCTGCAGGCTATGCCCAGCGGACCGGATTTCGGCGTGCCGGGCTTCGAGCGGCTGCTCGTGGAGATCGTCCACGGCGCGCGCGATCATGTGGCGATCGTCTCACCCTATCTGATTCCGGACGAGGCGCTGCTGACCGCGCTGGGCAATGCGGTGGCGCGGGGTGTGGCGGTGGACCTCATCGTCTCGCGCGTCGTCGACCAGCGCTTCGTCAGCCTGGCGCAGCGATCCTATTATGACGAACTGCTCGAGGCCGGGGTGCGCCTCCATCGCTATCGCGACCGCCTGCTCCACGCGAAGACCGTCACGATGGATGGCATCGTCGGCGTCGTCGGATCGAGCAATGCCGACGTCCGGTCCTTCACGCTGAACGCCGAGATCAGCCTGATCCTCCACGATGCGCAGGCCTGCGCGGCGTTGGAGCGGGTGCAGCAGGCCTGCATGGCGAGCAGCGACCTGCTGACGCTGAACGAATGGCGGGCGCGGCCGCGGGGCGCGCGGCTGGCGGAAAACCTGGCGCGGTTGGTCAGCCCGCTGCTTTGAGCGCCGGCTATCGCCGTCGGCGCCACCCGCGCACGCCGATGGCCAGCAGCAGGATCACCGCCGCCGCGGGGATCAGCACATGTTCGAGCGGCCGGATGCGGCCGAACGCGGTTTCGATCGCTTGGCCGAAGAGATAGCCGGCGCCGACGAACGTCGTGCCCCACAGCGTCGCGGAGGCGGCGTTGACGCCCATGAAGCGGGCGGTGGGCAAGGTGGTGGTGCCGATCGCGACGGGGCTTACCGTGCGCAGCCCGTAGAGGAAGCGGAAGGCGAAGACGAAGGCGGTCGGGCGCCGTTCGAACGTGGCGAGCGCGCGGGCGAAGGCGGGCCGGTCACGGATGCGGCGGACGAAGCGATGGTCGCGGAAGCGCCGGCCGAGCGCGAAGAAGATCTGGTCGGCGACGAAGGAGCCCGCCGCCGCCGCCGCGATCGCAGGCAGCGGCGGCAATATGCCCCGGTGCACCATGATCCCGCCGAGGATGACGACCGTTTCCCCCTCGATCCCCGCGCCGAGGAACAGCGCGATCAGGCCGTAACGGGCAACCAGTGTTTCGAGCATCATCGCGAAACGGTCAGGCCGCGACCTGGTCGCGGCCTGCGGCCTTCGCCGCGTAGAGCCGGCCATCGGCGCGGCGCCGTGCATCGTGGAAGTTGGTGTCGCCGGCCTGGACATGCGCCAGCCCGATGCTGATCGTCCATGTGCCCTGATGGACGGGATGGCGACGGCCGAGCGCACTCAGCCGGTCGGCGAAGCGATGCGCGTCGCTGCCCGGCGGGAGAATGGCGACGAACTCGTCGCCGCCCACCCGCGCGAAGGATCCGCCAAGCTGGTCCGCCAGCGTGCAGGCATGATGGGAAAGCGTGATCAGCACCTGATCGCCGGCGTCATGGCCGTGGCGGTCGTTGATCGCCTTGAAATGATCGATGTCCACCGCCACCACCACCGCGCCCTCCACCAGCAGGCGGGCCTGCGCCGCCGCCAGCCCCGCGCGGTTCCACGCACCGGTCAGGGGGTCGCGCAACGCGACCTGGCGCAGCTGGGCGAGCGCGCGCTCGCCGGCCATCGAGAGCAGCGCAAGGCTGAGGACGCCGAGGAAGACCTGGTCGGCGAGCAGGGGTATGATGGCAACGATATCCGGTGACGCCGCGCCCTGGCTGAGAACCGCCGCGGCGACATAGGCCGGCACATAGCCGAACAGTGCGACTGCGGCGATCGTCCGCCCGCGGCTCGGCCTTGCGGGGAACCCCAGCAGCGTGGCGCTGGCGATCATCGTGATCGACAACAGCAGGGCCAGCCCCTCGGCGCCATCCAGCACCATCGCCGCGATCGGGTCCGCGGGCGTCGGCAGCAATTCCGCCAGGGCATGGCCCGATGCGGGAAGCAGGATGGGAAGCAGCATCCAGGGGTGGAAGGGCGGCAGCCCTTCGAAGCGGCGGATGCCGGCGAGGACGAGGATGTTGGTGAAGGCCAGCACCACCATCAGGGTGCTCACTGCGATCCATGAGCCGTGCGGCACGTAACCGAACGCGATCAGCACCAGGCCATAGAGACCCATGCTGGCCGACCAGTAGAGCAACGGAGTCTCGCTGCGGCGTGCAAACCACAGCACGGCGAAGACGATGGCGAAGGACATCGTCGCAACCGTACTGCACAGACGCAACGTCTCGAGGTCGGGCAGCTGGAACACGCTTCTCTTTCCCGGAAAATCAGCAGCCTCTTGCCAGACTTTGGTTAACAGTGAGTAATGGCGGTCTCGCCCGTCATGATCGGGGCGAACCCGCGGCGGGGGCGGCGCGGGGGCGATGTTGCGGCGGGGGAAATGCGGGATGGCCGGGCAGTCGAACGATGAGGCGGGATGGGAGCGGATCTACGCCTTCGGGCCCTATCGACTGATCCCCAGCCGGCAGCGGCTGCTGCACGGCAATCTCCCGGTGCGGCTGGGCGGCCGGGCGTTCGAATTGCTATGCCTGCTCGTCCAGCGCAGCGGCACGCTGGTCGACAAGAAGGACTTGATGGCAGCCGCGTGGCCCGACACGTTCGTGCATGACAGCAATCTCAAGGTGAACATGCACAATCTGCGGCGCTCGCTGGGCGATACGCAGATGCCGCCCACCTATATCGCGACGATCGCCGGGCGCGGTTACCGCTTCGTCGCACCCGTCCAGGTCGGCGATCGTCCGATGGGCGAGGATGAGGCCGCGCCCGGCGACGTCGAGCCGCGCAGCTTTCCGGCGGCGCGCGAGATGGTCGGCCGCGACACCGAGGTGGCGGCGATCCTCGCCGATCTCAGGGCGCATCGGCATGTGAGCGTCGTGGGTGCGGGGGGCATCGGCAAGACCACGGTCGCGCTGGCAGCGGCGCACGCGTTCGAGGCGGATTGTCCCGACGGGCTCTGCTTCGTGGATCTCGCGACGATCGACGATCCGCTGCTCTTGCCCTCCGCGCTGGTGGCGGCGCTGGGGCTGCGCGGCAATCCCGGTGACCTGCTCGCCGCCGCCGTGGAGCATCTGCGCGGTCGCCGCATGCTGGTGCTGCTCGACAGCTGCGAGCATGTGCTGCCCGCGGCGACACTGTTCGCCGGGCGCCTCGCCGCGGCCGGCGGCGCGGCGCTGCTGCTTGCGACCAGCCGCGAACCGCTCCGCCTGGCCGACGAGCATGTCGTGTGGCTCGATGCCCTCGCCGTGCCGCCCCCCGGCATGCCGTTGACCGCCGCCACGGCCCTGGGCTTCTCCGCGATCGACCTGTTCGTCCGCCGCGCGGCCGAATGGTCGGGCTATCAGCTCGTCGACGGCGATTGCGCCGCGATCGCGCGCGTCTGCCGCGCGCTGGACGGGGTGCCGCTGGCGATCGAACTGGTCGCGGCGAAGGTCGATCAGCACCCCGTGGGCACGCTGCCGGCAATGCTCAACGAGCATCTCGGCTTCCGCAACCGCCAGGCGGGGACGGCGCCGCTGCGTCATGAAACGCTGATGGAGACGATCGACTGGAGCTATCGCCTGCTGTCGCGCGACGAGGCGGCGGTTCATCGGCTCGTTTCGGTGTTCGCGGACGCGTTCGAACAGGACGATGCCGTGGCGATCGCCGCCGCTGCACCGCTGGCGCCGGTTGCGGTCGCGGTGGCGCTGGGCGGCCTCGTCGCCAAGTCGCTGCTGGCAGCGCAGGTCGATGGCCCGGCGCTGCGCTATCGCCTGCTCGACAGCACCCGCCGCCACGCCGCGCGGCGGCGGCGCGAGGAGGGCGGGGACGTGCGGGCACTGCCCGCGCATGCCGAACGCCTGCTCGCCATCTTCGAGCATGCCGAGGAGGAATGGCATTGGCGCGATACCGCCGAGTGGACCAGGCTCTACCGCCGGCGCCTGCCCGATCTGCGCGCCGCGCTCGCCTGGGCCTTCGGCGAGGGCGGCGATGCCGCGCTGGGTATCCGGCTGACGGTGGCCGCGATCCCGCTGTGGTTCGAGGCCTCGCTGATGAGCGAGGCGCAGGCGGCGGTCGAACGCGCGCTGGATCGTGCGGCATCGGTGCCGTGCGACGATCTGCTGGAGGCCAAGCTCGCCGGCTTCCGGGCGTGGAGCATGATCTATACCCGCACGCTGCTGCCCGGCATCGAGGCTGCATGGCGGGATGCGATCGCTCTCGCCCAGCGGGCCGGCAGCGAAGGGCACAGCCTGCGCGCGCAGGTGGGCCTCTGCTTCTTCCTGATCCAGACCGGCCGGATGGCCGAGGCGGCGGCCTATGCCGAGATGTTCGTCGGCGCACCGGATGCGGCGGGGGCGATCACACCCGAGATCGAGCGGATGCGTGCGTGGGCGCGCGCCTTCGGCGGCGAACTGGCGGAGAGCCGCGCGGTGCTCGACCGGCTTGCGGCAACCTATGACCGGCCCGACGGCCGGTCGCGCATGGCGGGCATCCAGGTCGATCGCTTCATCGGTATCCGCTGCTACCTGCCGTTCGTCGCGTGGCTGGGCGGCGATGCCGACACCGCGGCGGCGGCGGCAGACGCCGCGGTGTCGGCGGCGGGCAGCCTCGGCCATATCGTCTCGGAGTCCAACGCGCTCGGGCTTGCCGCCTTGCCGGTGGCGTTGTGGACTGGCGATGAAGCCGCGCTCGACCGCTATACCGCGCTGCTGCGCGCCAACCTGGAACGCGAGCCGATCGCCTTGTGGGCGCCCGTGGCGCGCTTCTTCGCCGCCGCGCTGGCCGATCTACGCGGCAGCGATGCGACCGCGGCGATGCGCGAGGCGATCGATGGGCTGCTGGAAGCGCGCTTCACCATGCGCATCGGCATGCACCTCGGCCTGCTCGCCGACGCGCTCGCGCGCCATGGCCGGCTTGAAGAGGCCATCGCCACGATCGCCGATGCGCACCGCTACAATGCGGCGCAGGGCGAGCGGTGGTGCCACGCCGAAACCCAGCGGATCGATGCCGCGATCCTCGAGCGCGCGGGGCAGACGGCGGCGGCGGAGACGCTGCGTCGGGCGGCGCTGGCCGACGCGCGTGCGATCGGGGCCCTGGCGTTCGAGCTGCGCGTGGCGACGGATCTTGCCGCACAGCGTGTGGATTCGGGGCGTTTCGCCGAGGCGGTAACGCTGCTCGCGCCGGTTCGCCGCCGTTTCGGTGAGGGGCTCGCGACGCGCGATCTGGTTGCTGCCGCGGCGCTGCTGCGGCGCGCCGAAGCAGGAAAGACCCGCTCGGCCTGAAATGTGCGCCGAACCGGATTGCACATCCTTGCGCCTGAGCCGATTTACATCTTTTTACACTCCGTAACCAACGGCATGATCTAGTTTTTTGCTCGGGCAGCGGGAACAGGGATGATAGAGCGATGAACGGCCCCGATCGGTCCTGCCCGCCGGCGCCGCCGCGATGGAACTGACCGTTCTCCAGGCGCTGTCCCCGGTGATCCTGCTGCTTGCCGGCGGTGTGGTCGCGGCGATCGGATCGCGCCTCCTCGGGCTCAGTCCGATCGTCGGCTATCTCGCGCTCGGCATCTTCCTGCGCGCGACCGGTTGGGTCGAAGCCAATGAGATCATCAAGATCCTCGCCGAACTGGGCGTGATCTTCCTGCTGTTCGACATCGGCCTGCATTTCTCGACGCGCCACCTGATGGATCAGGCGGCGGACGTGTTCGGCTTCGGCCCGGTGCAGATGATCGCCGGTACGGTAGGGCTCGGGTTGATCGCGATGGCGTTCGGCCTGCCATTCTATGCGGCGGCGCTGGTCGGCGCCACATTGGCGCTTTCCTCGACCGCTGTGGTCGCGCGGCTGATCGCGGAGCGTCACCAGCAGAACTGCCCGGTGGGGCTCACCGCCACCTCGATCCTCGTTTTCCAGGATATCGCGGCGATCTTCCTGCTGATCGTCGCCACCGCGCTGGGCACGGGGGAGGCGATCGCGCCGGCTGCGGGGATGGCATTGCTCAAGGCGGTAGGCGCCTTCCTCGTCGCGGCCGGGCTCGCCAAGCTGGTGGTGCGGCCGCTGTTCGATCTCGTCGCGCGCAACCGCAATGAAGAGGTGTTCACCGCGATGGCGCTGCTGATCGCGCTCGCGGCGGGCTGGGCGACGGGGCAACTCGGCCTGTCGCTCACCCTGGGCGCGTTTCTCGGCGGCATGATCATCACCGAAACGCCCTACCGCGCGATCATCCAGTCGGAGATCAAGCCGTTTCGCGGGCTGCTGCTCGGCTTCTTCTTCGTCACCGTCGGCCTGTCGCTGAATGTCGTGGCGCTGGCGGAGCTGTGGCCGGGGGTGCTGGTCGCGGCAGCGCTGCTGGTGGCGGGGAAGGTGGTGCTCAACGCGATCGCCAGCCTCGCCTTCCGCTGGTCGGTGCCCGGCTCCGCGCAACTCGGCTTCCTGCTGGCGCAGGGCTCCGAATTCGCCTTCGTGATCTTCAGCCTGCCGCCGGTGCGCGCGCTGATCGGCGAGGAGCATAGTGCGGTGCTGATCGCCGCGGTGGCGCTGAGCCTCGCGGTAACGCCCAACGTCGCGCAGTTCGGCCGCACGCTGGCGGGGCGGCTGCGCCAGCGCCGGGTGATCGCGGCCGACCCCGAACTGCAGCCGCGCGGGCTGACCGCGCCGGTGTTCATCGTCGGCATGAACCAGCGCGGCCGCACCGTCGCCGACGCGCTGGCCGCGTTCGACATCGACTATGCCGCGATCGAGAATGACGAGCAGCGCCTGCGCGAGGCGACCGCCGATGGCTACAACGTGGTGTTCGGCGACTATTTCGACCCGCGCATCTGGGAGCCGCTGGGCATGGCCGGCCGCCGCATCAGCGTGATCACCACGCCGTCCCTCGAAACGTCGAGCGGCATCACACCGATCGCCCGGCAGTTCTTTCCCGGCCTCACCCGCGTCGCCATCGTCGACGATCCTGCGGAGGCGGCGCGCTTCGCCGAGATCGGCCTGGTGCCGGTCGTGGAATCCGGAACACCGGGGCTCGACGCGGCGGTGGCCGTGCTGGAGCGGCTGGGGGTCGATGTCGAGGCGATCGCGGGGTGGCGCGAGGGGCAGATGCTGCGGGACGTGGCGAGCGCGGACTGAGTCTTCTCTCCCCCGGGGCGGAAAGGGGTCTTACCCGCTGTTCCGCAGCGCCGTCGCCACCGCGTTGATCGACAGCTGGATGCCCTCGCGGATCCGCGCATCGTCCTCGCCGGCGCGGTGGCGCTTGAGGAGTTCGACCTGCAGCAGGTTGAGCGGCTCGATATAGGGCAGGCGCAGGCGGATGGATTGATCCAGCGCCGGGTTCTTTTCCAGCAGGCGGGTCTGGCGGGTCACCGTCAGCAGCCCGTCATGCGCCTTCTGCCAGCCGTCGCGGATGCGGCCGAAGATCGCCTGCGCGGCGGTCTTGTCCTCGACCAGCTCGGCATATTTGGCGGCGATCAACATGTCGGACTTGGCGAGCACCATTTCCATGTTGGCGAGCGTCGATTGCAGGAAGGGCCATGCCTCCACCATCTCGCGCAGCAGCGCCTGGTCCCGGAAAGCCGCCAGCGCCTCGCCCACGCCATACCAGCCCGGCAGCATCACGCGCGCCTGCGCCCAGCTGAACACCCAGGGGATCGCGCGCAGATCCTCGATCGCGTCGGATTTCTTGCGGCTGGCGGGGCGCGATCCGATCTTGAGGTCGGCGATCTCGGTCAGCGGCGTCATCTGCCGGAAGAATTGGCGGAAGCCGTCGGTCTCGTAGACGAGGCCGCGATAGGCCCTGAATGCATCGTCCGAAAGCTGGTCCATGCAGGCGGCGAAGCGCGTGCGATCCGCCTCGCCGATCGGATCGGGCTCCAGCGAGGCGAGCAACGTCGCCGATGCCATCGCCTCCAGATTGGTCATCGCGCTTTCGACATTGCCATATTTGGCCGCGATCACCTCGCCCTGTTCGGTGATGCGGATGCGGCCGGCGACGGTGCCGTGCGGCTGCGCGCGGATCGCCTGGAAGCTGGAGCCGCCGCCGCGGCCGACCGAACCGCCGCGGCCGTGGAACAGCTGCATCGCCACACCATGCTGCTCGAACACCGGCACCAGCGCGCGGCTGGCCTGGTGGAGGCCCCAGGTGGAGGTGAGGTAGCCGCCATCCTTGTTGCTGTCCGAATAGCCGATCATCACTTCCTGATGGCCGCGCAGCGCCGAGATGCCGGCGATCTCGGGCAGCGAGAGCCAGTCGGACATGATGCCGGGCGCCTTGTCGAGGTCGCCGATCGTCTCGAACAGCGGCACCGCCATGATCGCGGCGGTGGGCGTGTCGCCGGGGCGGTAGAGGCCGGCTTCCTTGAGTAATATATTGACCTCGAGCAGGTCGGACACGCTCTGCGCCATCGAGACGATGTAATTGGTGATGCAGGCGGGGCCGTAGCGCCGATGCGCCGCCGCGGCGGCATGCACGATGTCGAGTTCGCCGCGCGTCTCGTCGCTATAGCCGGCGAAGGGGCTGGTCAGCGGGCGGGCATTGGCGAGTTCGCGGCGCAGCAGCGCGACCCGCGCGGCTTCGTCGAGCGCCAGATAATCCGCTTCGACGCCCGCGACCTTGAGCAGTTCGGCGACGACGCGCTCGTGCACCGAAGAGTTCTGGCGCATGTCGAGCGTGGCGAGGTGGAAGCCGAAGGTCTCGACCGCGCGGATCAGCCGCCCGAGCGCGCCGCCGGACTTGAGCGCGCCACCGCCTGTCTGCGCAAGGTCGAGCGCGATGGCGACGAGGTCTGCGCGGAAGCTCTGCGGATCGGGATAGGCCTCGGCCTTGATCGTGATCGCGCGCGGCGCGGCGCGCCCGCTGATCTCGCTGTAGGTCGCGGCGAGGCGTGCATAGATGCCGCTGATCGCGCGGCGATAGGGCTCGTCGCGCCGCGCGGCGCTGTCGTCGCCGCTCTTTTCCGCCAGCGCCACCACCGCATCGCTGACGCTCGCCAACTCGGTGGAGATCGACAGTTCGGCACCCAGCGCATGGAGCTGTTCGAGATAATGGCCGATCACCGTCTCGGCGGCGCGGGCGAGGGCGAGCTGAAGGGAGGCGGCAGTCACGTTGGGGTTGCCGTCGCGGTCGCCGCCGATCCAGCTTCCCGGGCGCAGGAAACTGGGCACGCGCTGGCCGAGCGCGCGATCCCAGCGGGCATAGAGCGCGGGAAGGGCGGGGAGGAAGGCATCGCGGAAATAGGCGAGCGCGTTCTCCACCTCATCGGCGACATAGAGCCGTTCGCGGCGCAGCGGGCGCGTCTGCCACAGCAGCGCGATCTGGCGCAGGATCGCCTCGTCCACCTTGTCGCCCTCGCGCGTCTCGGCGTGGCCCATATCCTTCAACAGCATCAGTTCGGCGATGCGGTTGCGATGGTCGATCATCGACTTGCGGCGCACTTCGGTGGGGTGCGCGGTGAGCACGGGCGCGACCAGCGCCTTTTCCAGCATCGCCGCGACGGCGCGGGCATCGACGCCCTCGTCCTTCAGCCGTTCGAGGGCGTGCGCAACGTCCGCGCCGGGGTCGGTCGCGACGCCCTGGCGGTCTTCGGCGAGGTTGGCGAGCATCGAAAACAGCATGAAGCCGCGCACGAAGGCGATCGTATCGTCCAGGCTCAACGCATCGAGCCCGGTGTCGATCGCGTCGGCGCCGGCGACGCCGCGATGCCGGTCGACCGAGGCCGAGCGGATATATTCGGTGCGGCGGAACAGCGTCTCGCCGCCATAGCTGCGGATGACATCGCCCAGCAGCCGCCCGAGATAGCGGATGTCGGGATTCTGCGTGATGGGGGGAGCGGCGGCCATGCCCTGATGCTGCATTGCAGCGGACGGTCGGTCAACTGGGGTTTGCATGGACTGCCTCTCCTTTTTTGCCGCCGGGCTCATTTCAAAATGCGGCGTTTGCGGCTAAGGCGGCACCGTCATGGCTGCAACCCGATTGTTCCTTGCCCTGCTTCTCGTCGCGCTGGCGCTGCCCGCATGCTCGGAGCGTGCGTCCGGCGGCAGCAAGCTGCCGACGATGCCCCTGGCGTAATTCCCCTCCCGCTGGCGGGAGGGTTGAGGGGAGGGCATGTGCATGCGCTTCCGCACGGTATCGGACCGGGTCCCGCCGCACGCGGACGGGGGAATCTCAGGCCTCCAGTTCGATGTCCCAATAGAGCCAGTCGTGCCAGCTTTCGTGCAGAAAATTGGGGGGGAAGCTGCGGCCATGTTCCTGCAGTTGCCAGCTCGTCGGCCGGATCGGCGCGAGGTGCAGCGGCATCTTGGCCTCGTTCGGGGTGCGGCCGCCCTTCCTCAGGTTGCAGGGGGCGCAGGCGGTTGCCACATTCTCCCAGGTCGTGCGGCCACCGTAGGCGCGGGGGATGACATGGTCGAATGTGAGGTCCCTCGTCGCGCCGCAATATTGGCAGGCGAACTTGTCGCGAAGGAACAGGTTGAAGCGGGTGAAGGCGGGATATTGCGAGGGTTTCACATATTGCTTGAGCGCGATGACCGACGGGATCTTCATCGCGCTGGTGGGACTTCGCACCTGCCGTTCATAGGTTGCGACGATATCCACCCTGTCCAGAAACACCGCCTTTATCGCGGTCTGCCACGGCCACAGGCTCAGCGGGTAATAGCTGAGCGGCGTGTAGTCCGCGTTCAGCACAAGAGTGGGGCAACTGTCCGGATGCCGGATCAGATCGGGATGGTACATGGGTGCCTCGTCCCCCTTGCTCGTCGCGTTCTTTGCTCAAGGAACGTGACGGGAGCATGACAGCAGATCGCGTGACTCTGCGTCAAGAGGCTGATTCCATGGCAGTGACGACACGTTTTGCGCCGAGCCCCACCGGCCGGCTGCATCTGGGCCATGCCTTTTCGGCGCTCGCCGCGCATGATTTCGCGGCGGATGCGGGAGGACATTTCCTGCTGAGGATCGAGGATATCGACCCCGGTCGCACGCGCGAGGCGTTCGTCGAGGGGATCGTGGAGGATCTCGCCTGGCTCGGGCTGACACCATATGGGCCGGTCGTCCGCCAGTCCGGGCGGCTGCCGCTCTACGCGGCGGCGCTCGATCGGCTCAAGGCGGCGGGGCTGGTCTATCCCTGTTTCTGCACGCGCGCTGCGATCGCCGCCGAGATCGCCGCGAGCGCCGCTGCGCCGCACGGGCCCGATGGGCCGCTCTACCCCGGTACCTGTCGGCGGCTGCCGGCCGACGAACGCGCGCGCCGCATGGAAACGGAGCCGCACGCCTGGCGGCTCGACGTCGCTGCGGCGATGGCTGCGACGGGGCCGCTGGTCTGGAGCGATGGCGCGCATCGCGCGGTACCGGCGACGCCCGAGATCCATGGCGATGTCGTCCTTGCGCGCAAGGACGCGCCGACCAGCTATCATCTGGCGGTGACGATCGACGACGCTGCGCAAGGCGTCACGGACATCGTCCGCGGTGAGGATCTCTACGCGGCCACCCATGTCCACCGCCTGCTACAGGCGCTGCTCGACCTGCCGAGCCCGGTCTATCATCACCATCGCTTGCTGACCGGCCCCGATGGCCGCCGCCTCGCCAAGCGCGATGGTGCGCGGTCGTTGGCGGAGATGCGCGCGGAAGGGGCCGATCCGATGGCGCTGGTGGCGGCGCTGCGACAGGCAGCGCGCAGCCTTCCGAGGGCGCCGGCCGGCGATGGCGCGACGGGTGCGTTCGATTTCGAGCCGGCGAGTTCGGGCGGGTAGCGCCGCCTGCCGACCTCGACTGACCGTCAGGACGCCAGATCCACGCCCAGGCCGAGCACCGCCATCATCGCCTTGATATCCGCGCCTTCATTCTCGCTCGGCGCCCAGCGGCCCGCTGCGAAGGCGACCAGGCGGTTGATGAAGTCGAGCTTGAGCATGATCGCCGGGGTCAGCCGAAACGGGTAGAGATCGGGCTGGCCCATGCTGCGATTGATTGCGTTGATCGCGAAGGCGAATGGGATCCAGCAGCGCGCCAGCGTCGGCGTGTCGGCGGTATAGGGATCGAAATCCACCGTCGGCGGCTCGGGCGCTGTGGCGCCGGGCGGTGCGTCGATGCGGGTGCCGAACTGGCCGATCGTCGCCAGCGTGTCGACGATGTGGAGGTAGTGCGCGAAGGTTTCGGCGAAATCCTCCCAAGGATGGACCGTCGCATAGGCCGAGACATAGGCTTCTTCCCAGTCCGCAAGCGGAGCGTGCTGGCGATTCTGGTAATGCGCAGCCAGTGCCGCGGCATAATCGGCACGCTCGTCGCCGAAGCGCTGGCGGAAGGGTTCGAGGTCGGGGCTGAACTCGACCAGGCGGTGCCAGAAGTGATGCGCCACCTCATGCCGGAAATGGCCGATCAGGGTGCGATAGGGCTCCCCCATGTCGCGGCGGATGCGCTCGCGCGCGGAATCGTCGGTCTCGATCAGGTTGAGGGTCACGACGCCTCCGGCGTGGCCGGTCAGCAGTTGCGGCGCATAGCCCTGCTCTGCGGAAGGATCGTAGAGCAGATCGAAGGCCAGCCCCTGGGGGCTCTCGTTGCGCGTCTCCAGCGGCAAGCCCAACTGGATGAGGCTTGAGATCACACGATGCTTGGCATGCTCTGCCTGCGCCCAGCGCTGCAGCACGCCGGGCACGCTAAGATCGGGAATGGTGCGGTTGTGGCGGCATGAGCGGCACAGGTTGAGGACGCTGTCTGCCTCGACGAGCCAGTTGCACACCCCATAGCGCGCATTGTCGCACAGCTTCAGCGGCATCGTTCGCCCGGCGGCGTTGCGCCAGCGGCCCTTGTCGATATCGAGATGAAGGAACGCGTTGGTCAGCGGATCGAAGCCCGCGCCGTGGCCGCAACTCGGGCAGGCCCGCGCTTCGGCCTGGAGCAGTTGTCGGCAATGGGCGCAGGTGAGTGGCGGCAAGGGCGGACTCCGATGGATCAATGAAACAGGATGCCATAGCGCCTGGCACAAGTCGCCGGTTCCGCTCTGCGAAATCGTCGCACCGGATCGATTCGCGATCCGACACGTTCTCCCGCCACACGAACAAATAAAGCGTAGAGGCCTGAATATGCTGATCCGAGCCGGTTACGACATCACCTTCGACGCCGCGGCACCGACGAGCATGGTGGCCTTGCTGAGCATCCATCCGTCGCGCAACCGCGATCTTCGCTCACCGCACCGGATCGTCACGACGCCGCAGGTGCCGATGTATGATTTCGTAGACGGGTTCGGCAATGTCGCGACCCGGTTGACGATCCCTGCCGGCGGCATCACGCTGAAAGCCGATTTCATGATCTCGGACAGCGGCCGGCCTGATGTGCGCGCCCCGGATGTGCCGGTGACGCCGGTCGAGGCGCTGCCCAACGACGTTCTGGTCTATCTGATGGGTAGCCGCTATTGCGAGACGCAGCACCTGATGGATGAGGCGTGGGCGCTGTTCGGCCATATTCCTTCGGCGCGTGGCCGCGTCGAGGCGATCGTCGCGTTCGTCCACAACCATATCGAGTTCGGCTATCATCATGCGCGCTGCGATCGCACCGCTAGCGACGGCTATCGCGAAAAGGTCGGCGTCTGCCGGGATTTCGCGCATCTGGCAGTGACGCTGTGCCGCTGCGTCAACATCCCGGCGCGCTACTGCACCGGCTATCTCGGCGATATCGGCGTGCCGGCGGTCGATGCCCCGATGGATTTCAGCGCATGGTTCGACGTCTATGTGGATGGCGGCTGGTACACCTACGATGCGCGCCACAACAAGCCGCGCATCGGTCGCATCCTGATGGCGCGGGGCCGCGATGCCACCGACGTGGCGCTGACGACCGCCTTCGGCGCCACGACGCTCACGAAGTTCGATGTGGTGACCGACGCGTTGAAGCCGGGTGAAATACAGATGGCTGCGTGAATCGTCGCATCCCCCCGCGGCGCGGCGGGAGCGTCCGAAAAACTTCGATGGCATTTCGACTATTTTCGAATCGGCATTGACGCTTTTCGGAAACCCAGCGTAACTGCCCGTCGGGCGCCCTTAGAGCGCTTGGCGGGCAGGAGGGTGGCATGGGCTTGGTGCGGTGGATCATGGGCGCGGTCCTCGCGCTGGCGGCTGGCGCGGCTGTGGCGCAACCTCCCGCGAAGGCGGAACGGCTGCGCCTGATCGTCCTGACCGATATCGAGAATGAGCCGGACGATGCCCAGTCGCTTGTCCGCTTTCTGACCTATGCCAACCAGTGGGACGTCGAGGGGCTCGTCGCCACGACGTCGATCCACCAGCGGGACCGCATCGCCCCGGAGCGCATCCGCAGGATCGTCGCAGCCTACGGCAAGGTGCGCGCCAATCTGGAGCGGCACGAGCGCGGCTTCCCGACCGAGGCGGCGCTGGCATCGGTGATCCGTGCCGGCATCCCGCGCTACGGCCTCGAGGCGGTAGGGGAACGGCATGACTCCCCGGGATCGCAGCTCATCATCGATCGCGTCGATGCCAAGGATGTGCGGCCGGTATGGGTGATCGTCTGGGGCGGGCCCAATGTGCTGGCGCAGGCGCTGTGGAAGGTGCAGGCGACGCGCTCGCCGGCGGAGGTCGCGCGCTTCGTCGCCAAGCTGCGCGTCTATACGATTTCCGATCAGGACGATAGCGGCCCCTGGATCCGCAGCCGTTTCCCGGACCTCTTCTATATCGCCAGCCCCGGTTTCCACGCTGGCGGCGCGTATCATGCTGCGATCTGGAGCGGGATCAGCGGCGATCGCTTCCATGGCCGCTTCGGCGGTGCCGACTTCGCGATCGTCGACAATCCCTGGCTCGACACGCATGTCCGCGCCAAGGGACCGCTTGGCGCCGAATATCCCCACACCGAATTCATCATGGAAGGCGATACGCCCTCCTTCCTCTACCTGATCCCCAATGGCCTCGGCAGCCCGGAGCATCCCGACTGGGGAAGCTGGGGCGGTCGCTACGAATATTATCAGCCGCGTTTCCGCAAATGGTTCCTGCGTCCCGAAACGCGCGCCTTCTGGTCCGATGGGGAAGACGAGGTGATGGGCGTCGACGGCCAGTGGCACACCAGCAACAAGGCGACGATCTGGCGGTGGCGCAGCGCCTATCAGAATGATTTCGCCGCGCGGATGGACTGGACGGTGAAGCCCTATCGCGAGGCCAACCATCCGCCGGTCGCGCGCCTTGGCGTGCCGGACGAGATCAGCGCACGCCCCGGGCAGAAAATCCGGCTGAGCGCCGCCGGATCGAGCGATCCCGATGGCGATACGCTGCGCTACCAGTGGCTTCACTATCCCGAACCGGGCAGCTTCACTGTCTCGTCGGCGCGCGTCGCCTCTCCCGTGCAGATCGAAGGCGCCGACACGTCCGAAGCGGTGCTGACGGTGCCGACCGACCGGGTGCTCCACACCGGCACGATGCACATCGTCCTCGCCGTTAGCGACAGCGGCACGCCCAGCCTGACGCGCTATCGGCGCGTCATCGTCAATGTGACGCCTTGAGCGCGGATCAGTCGTCCTGCAGGCGCAGCGCGACGTCATTCATGAAACGCGCATCGTCGCCATCGGCGAGGCGCGGCGCCTCGGCGGCGATCGCACCCAGCATGTCGACGAGCGGATCCATCTCGCGCTTGTCGTAATTGCCCAGCACATGGCCGGTCACCCGATCCTTGTGGCCGGGATGGCCGATGCCGATGCGGACGCGGCGGAAAGGATTGCCGATATGCGCCTCGGTGGAGCGCAGGCCATTGTGGCCGGCGGTGCCGCCGCCGGTCTTCACCTTCACCTTGAACGGCGCGAGGTCGAGCTCGTCGTGGAAGACGGTGACGTCGCCCACCTCGCGCTTGTAGAAGCGCATCGCTTCGCCCACGGCGCGGCCGCTTTCGTTCATGAAGGTGGCGGGCTTCAGCAGCAGGATCCTGCTGCCGCCGATGCGGCCTTCCTGCGCCCAGCCCTGGAAGCGCTGGCGCGGCGGATCGAAGCCATGGACCTCGGCAATCGCATCGATCGCCATGAAGCCCACATTGTGCCGGTGCAGCGCGTAGCGCGCGCCCGGATTGCCCAGGCCGACCCAGATCTGCATCGCCGGTTCCCCGATCAGCGCCCGTTCGCCGGGCGATCCACATGAAGATGCCCGACACCGCGTGGCGGCGCCGGGCATCCCTCTATCCGATGACCCGTCCCCGAAGACAGGCCAGGCTGGATCAAGCCTCGGCTTCGCCTTCGCCCTCGGCGGCCGTATCGCTGTCACCGTCGCTGCTCTTCAGCGCGGACGGGGCAACGATCGTCGCGATGGTGAAGTCGCGGTCTTCGATTGCCGAAGCAGCACCCTTGGGCAGGGTGATGTTGGAGAGGTGGATCGAATCGCCGACCTCGTAGCCGGAGAGGTCGATGGTGATGTCGTCGGGGATGTGCGCCGCGTCGACCACCAGGTCCAGCTCGTGGCGGACGATGTTGAGCACGCCGCCGCGCTTGAGGCCCGGCGAGGCATCTTCATTGGTGAAGATCACCGGCACCTGCACCGTGACGGTGGCGTGCTCGGAGATGCGCAGGAAATCGACATGCAGCGGGCGATCGGTAACCGGGTGGAACTGGACGTCCTTGGGCAGGGTGCGGACGGCCTTGCCGCCGACCTCGACCATCACCACCGAGTTCATGAAGTGGCCGGTGTGCAGCAGCTTGAACAGCGCCTTTTCCTCGACGTGGATCGAGGCCGGGTCTTCCTTGTTGCCGTAGATCACGGCAGGCACGCGGCCGTTGTTGCGCAGATCGCGGGAGGCTCCCTTGCCATTCCGCTCACGCGCTTCGGCCGACAGCGTCAGCTGATCGCTCATCGCATATCTCCAATTCGCTTGGGTTAAACATTCCGCCACGCCTCCAGGGATGACCATGACGGAAGCCGGGGCGCATAGCGGGGGAAGGGCGGGAATGCAAGCGCCCACCGCCCTCGCACACAAGGGGAGGAGGTTGGTTTACTGCACCCGCTTCACCTTGATGCCGCGCGCTTCCAGCATCTCCTGCACCGAATCCTTGCCCGCCAGATGCGCGGCGCCCACCGCCACCAGCACCGTGCCGGGCTGGTCGAGCGCCTTTTGCAGGCGCGCCGCCCAGGCGGCGTTGCGCTGGCGCTTGAGCGCGTCGGCGAGTTCGGGGGAGAGGCTGAGTTCGTCATCCTCGGTGATCGCCAATGTCGCGACATCGCCCTTGCGCCATGCCGCGATCATCGCGTCGAACTGCTTGCCGGCCTCGTTCCGCTCGCTGATCACGCTGGTGAGAAAGATGCGCTGTGCGGCTTCGGGCAGGCGATCGAAATAGCCGAACTGCTCGGTCGCGGTCTCCAGCCCGGACACCGGCTTGCCGGCATCGGCGAAGCGCGCGGTCAACCGGGCCTCGACGCCCTGGTCGGCGCTGACGCCGATCTCGGGATAGAGCGTCGCGGCCAATGTCAGCGCTGCCGCCCAGGTCTCCATGCCATCGAGCGCGGTCGGGGGAATGCGCGCCTTGGCGAGCATCGCGGCCAGTTCCGCGCGATGCTCCGGCGCCACGCGCTCGGCAAGCGGCGGCAGGCCGGGCGCGCTCGCCATCGCCTGGAAGCTGCGCTGTAACCCGGCCTGCCCCTCCGGGTCGGTAACTTCCAGCATCAGCCGGTCGGCGCGGCCGATCGCCTTGCCCACGCGGCCGCCGTCCCAGTCCACCCCCTCGGGCAGCACGTGGATGGTTCCGAACAGATAGACCGTGGTGTCCGCATCCGCGAACGACCAGAGCGCGGGGTGGGCGGGTTCGGCGTGGGTGGAGGTGCCGCAGCCCGCGAGGAACAGCAGCAGGGCGGAAACGAAGCGAGGACGCGGCATCGGGGAACCTTGTTTCTGGCGGGCAGGGCGGGGCATCAATATTTGACGCGCTTCGCCCTCAGCTTCCGCGCTTTCAGATAATCCTGCACGCTGCCGGTGCCGGCGAGGTGCGCGGCGCCGACCGCGACGAACACGGTGCCCGGCTGCTGCATGCGGCGTTCGATCCATTGCGCCCAGCGCGCGTTCCGGTCGGTGACCATGATCTTGTAGAGTTCGGGCGTCTCTTCCAGCGACTGGTTCATCAGCGTGCTCAGCGTCTTCGCGTCGCCGGCCGCCCAACTCGCCAGCATCCGGTTGAGCACGGCACGCTGTTCGGGGATCGACTGGACGGTGCTTTCGAGCAGCGCGATCTGCGCCCGCTCGGGCATCGCATCGAAAATGCGGATCTGAAGTTCGGCACCCTCAAGCTCCTGGCGCGCCTTGCCGCTGGCCTTCGCCGCCGCCTCGAGCACCGTCTCGGCACCGGAATCGGGGCCGAACCCCATCTTCTCGAACAGCGCCACCTGGATGTTCAGCGCCGCCGCCCACGGATCGAACGGCTCGAACATGTCGATGGGGAGTTCCAGTTCCGTCATCGCCTTCCGATAATCGGCCTGCGCCTTGGGGGAGAGCTTCTGCGTCAGCGGCGGCCCGTCCCGATTGATCGCCAGCCGCATCATCAGCGGCTGGAGCGTCTTGGCGTCGGGCTCGATCGCCTCGGTGACGAGCTCGCTCGACGAATCGAACGCCTTCTTCACGCCGCCGTCGAACCAGCCGTAGCCGGGCGGCAGCAGATGGAATGTGCCGAACAGATAGACGGTGGTGTCCTTGTCCTTCACCACCCACAGCGCCGGATCTGCACGGCGCTGCGCTGCCGCGGCGGATGCCGCCGGGGTCTGCGCCTGCGCGGCCGGGGCCAGCAGCAGCGCCAGTGACAGGCCTGTCGCGGCAACGGCGCGATATATGCGGTTCATGCAGTCTCCTCGATCGGCGGCGGTGCCGCTTTCGCAGATAGGGGATGCAGGTGGAAAGGCGAAGGGGGCGCGCTGCGCCGGCCGTGGCGATGCTTGTTGAACGATGCCGGTTGAACAGTGGCCCCCCTCTCGCTATGTCGCCCCGCAATCCCAAGCATCGTCAGATCGAGCCCCATGCTGTTCACCTTTCTCCTCGTCGTTCACGCGCTGATTACCCTGGCACTGGTGGGCGTGATTCTCGTCCAGCGTTCCGAAGGCGGCGGGCTCGGCATGGGCGGCAGCCCCACGGGGCTGATGTCGGCGCGCGGCGCGGCTGACTTTCTGACGCGTTCGACGACGATTCTCGCGACGATCTTCGTCGTGCTCTCGATCGCGATCGCGGCGCTGGCCTCGGTCAGCAACCGCACCGGCGACATCGATACCTCGCTCGCGCGGCAGCCGTCGCAGCAGAGCGCGCCGGCGGCGCCGGCACCGGTGAGCGACGATCCGCTCGCCGCCGCGGCGCAGAGCGCGGACAATGGCGCGGCTCCGGCCAACGGCGCCGCGCCCGCCCAATAAGCATCGACCGGCGCCTCCGCGCGCTCGTTCGACCGTAAAAATGCAAGCGCGCGGATTCGCGCGCTTGTCCCCATCGACCAACTCGGGCTAGGCGTTGATTCCCATGGCGCGGTTCATTTTCATCACCGGCGGCGTGGTGTCATCCTTGGGCAAAGGCCTGATGGCGGCCAGCCTCGGAGCATTGCTCCAGGCACGCGGCTACAAGGTTCGGATTCGCAAGTTCGATCCCTATCTCAACGTCGATCCGGGGACGATGAGCCCCTATCAGCATGGCGAGGTCTATGTGACCGACGACGGGGCCGAGACCGACCTCGACCTCGGCCATTATGAGCGCTTCACCGGCGTTCCCGGCCGCCAGGCGGACAACATCACATCGGGCCGGATCTACCAGCAGATCATCGCCAAGGAGCGCCGCGGCGACTATCTCGGCGCCACCGTCCAGGTGATCCCGCACGTGACCGACGCGATCAAGGAATTCGCGCGCACCGATACCGACGATGTCGATTTCGTGCTGTGCGAGATCGGCGGCACGGTGGGCGACATCGAATCGCTGCCGTTCATGGAGGCGATCCGTCAGCTCCGGAACGATCTCGGCCGCAACAACTCGATCTTCGTCCATGTCACGCTGGTGCCCTACATCGCGGCCGCCGGCGAACTGAAGACCAAGCCGACGCAGCACAGCGTGCGCGACCTGACCTCGCTCGGCATCCAGCCGGACGTGCTGGTCTGCCGCTGCGAACGCCCGCTGCCGGACGGCGAGCGCGCCAAGATAGCCCTGTTCTGCAACGTGCCCAAGGAAGCGGTGATCCCCGCGCTGGACGCGCGCAGCATCTATGACGTGCCGGTGCAGTATCATGCCGAGGGCCTCGACATGGCAGTGCTCAACGCCTTCGGCGTCGATGTCGGCCCGGCACCGCATCTCGGCCGCTGGACCGATATCATGGACCGGCTGACCAACCCCGAGGGCGAGGTCACGATCGGCGTCGTCGGCAAATATGTCGGGCTGGCCGATGCCTATAAGTCGCTGAACGAGGCGCTGGTCCACGGCGGCATCGCCAACCGCGTCAAGGTCAACATCCAGTGGCTCGATGCCGAACTGTTCGAGCAGGACGATTCGGATATCGCCGCCTATCTCGAGCCGATGCACGGCATCCTCGTTCCCGGCGGCTTCGGTGAGCGCGGTTCGGAGGGCAAGATTGCCGCGGTGCGCTTCGCGCGGGAACGCCAGGCGCCCTTCTTCGGCATCTGCCTCGGCATGCAGATGGCCTGCATCGAGGGCGCGCGGAACACCGCGGGCATCGCCAACGCCTCCACCACCGAATTCGGCCCGACCGACGAGCCCGTCGTCGGCCTGATCGAGGAATGGATGACGGCGGACGGCCTGCAGAAGCGCGAGGCCGGCGGCGATCTCGGCGGCACGATGCGCCTCGGCGCCTATGAGGCGGTGCTCGACGGCAACAGCCATGTCTCGGCGATCTATGGCGCCACGGACATCTCGGAACGCCACCGTCATCGCTACGAGGTCAACGTCCATTATCGCGAGCCGCTCGAAAAGGGCGGCCTGATCTTCTCCGGCATGTCGCCCGACGGCGCGCTGCCCGAGATCATCGAGCGGCCGGATCACCCCTGGTTCGTCGGCGTGCAGTTCCACCCGGAACTCAAGTCCAAGCCGTTCGACCCGCACCCGCTGTTCAAGAGCTTCATCGAAGCGGCGGTCAAGCAGAGCCGGCTCGTCTGATCCTGTCCCCCGCCCGATCGCGGGCGGGGCCGGCGGGGGGCCTGTGAGGCCCTCCCGCAAACGGGACGAGCGTCATCGCACCCGGTGCAGCTTCAGCGTGCGGCCGAGCATCGGTGTGCCCATATAGCCGCGAAGCTCCATCGCGCCCTTCGCCATCGTGATCCGCGCCGAATAGGTCCGCCCGGACGTGCCGTCATACATGCTGCCGCCGTCCCAACGCTGGTTGCGCGCATCCCATTTGAACCCGGTCAGGAAGACGACACCCTGCAGCGATCGGCCGCGCAGCGCTGGATCGGGATTCTTCGAATCCTTCCTGAACGTCTTGCCGTCCGCCTCCATGGCGCGTCGGCCGAAGAGCATCCGGCCCGAATAGCTGCCGCCGGCATCGAACATCTCGAACTTCATGCCGCGGTCCTCCGTCTCCCAGATGCCGATGACCTCCGCCGCAGCGGATGCCTGTGCGAAGCTGGCGCGGGCGGGAAGCGTGACGGCCATGAACATGATCGAGGCGATCGCCAGCGGCTGGCGGATGATGAGGGGCATGATGGTTCGGTCCTTGCCGGAGTTGGGGGGAGCGGGCGCCGGCCAGCGTCGCGGCGGACTGTTGCCGACTGGGACCGAAGCTATGCCGGCCGCGGCGGGCGATGAATGCCGGGTTCCACGAGATTCATGCCCGATCCTCCATGGCAGGCGGGCGATAACGTCGCAGCATCGGGCAATTTTTCTGAAGGATCCGGCGTTCGCCCGCGTCGCGGTCCGGCGTAATCCTTGGCCATGGCTTATGATCTCTCAGTCAATGACCGGATGCATCGCATCGATGAGGACGGGCAGACGCCCCTGCTGTGGATCCTGCGCGATACGCTGCGGCTGACGGGCACCAAATATGGCTGCGGGGTCGCGCAGTGCGGCGCGTGCACCGTGCATCTCGATGGACAGCCGGTGCGCGCCTGTTCGGTGCCGCTAGAGGCGGTCGGCAGCGCGAAGGTGGTTACGATCGAGGCGGTCGCCGGCGCGCAGGCCGATGCCGTCCGCGACGCCTGGATCGCGCGTGACGTGCCGCAGTGCGGCTTCTGCCAATCCGGCCAGATCATGAGCGCGATCGCCTTGCTGCGGACCGTTCCCGCGCCGGGCGACGGCGACATCGATCTGGCGATGAGCGGCAATATCTGCCGCTGCGCCACCTACCACCGTATCCGCGCGGCGATCCATGACGTCGCCGCGGCGCTCGACGGGCAAGCGCGCGCATGACCACCCGACGCCGGCGCCGGCGCTTCGGCTGCCTCGCCATCCTCGCCGTGCTGATCGCCATCGGCATCCTGTCCCTCGCCATCGCGCTGTGGCCGCGGGAGATGCCCGCGAGCGCGCCGCTGCCGGCCGCCCGGATCGGGGCGCGCAGCGTGCACCTGCGCCCGGTCGCCGATTTCGCCGCCATCGCCGATCCGGCGGCGCGATCGGTCGCGCTGTTCGAGGAAGCCGGCCGCGTGATCCGCCACCCGCGCTGCCTGAACTGCCATCCGCGCACCGACAGCCCGACCCAGACCGACACGATGCGGCCGCATTCGCCCTGGGTGGTGCGCGGCGCCGATGGCGGCGCGTCGACGCTGCGCTGTTCGACCTGCCATCGCGCGGCGAACTTCGACCCCGCGGGCGTGCCGGGCAATCCCAAATGGCAGCTCGCGCCGATCGAGATGGCCTGGCAGGGCAAGTCGCTGGGCGAGATCTGCCGGCAGCTGCTCGATCCGGCGCGGGCGCATATGGGCCGCGAGACCCTGCTCCACCACATGGCCGAGGACGAACTGGTCGGCTGGGCCTGGCATCCTGGCGGCAGCCGCACCCCGGCGCCCGGCACGCAGGCCGAATTCGGCGCGCTGATCGCGGCGTGGCTCGAAACCGGCGCGCGGTGCCCAGCATGACCCCTCCCTCCCTTGCGCGAGACCGCCTGTGACCGAATCCACCATCGCCAAGCCCGGCTTCCGGATGACACGCCGCCGGATGATCCTGGGAGGCACCCTCGTCGGCGGCGCGCTTGTCGTCGGCTATGCCGCGACGCATCCGATGCAGGTCGCCGGCGCGATCCTGCAGGGCGGCGGCAGCGATCCCGAGCCGAGCGTCTTCGGCCCGTTCATCCGCATCGCGCAGGATGGTTGGGTCACGGTCGTCAACAAGCAGCATGAAATGGGGCAGGGCATCCATGCCGGCCTCGCCGCGATGGTGGCGGAGGAGCTCGACGCCAATTGGGATCGGGTGCGGGTGGTCGATGCCCGTGGCAATTTCCGCGTCTATGGCGTGCAGCTGACGGCCGGATCGGGGTCGGTGGCGGGCAATTGGGATACGCTCCGCCAGGCGGGCGCCGCCGCGCGGGCGATGTTCGTCGCCGCTGCCGCGGCGCGGTGGAACGTCCCGCCCGCAGCGATCGCCGTGCGCGATGGGGTGGTGATGCATCCGCCCTCGCGGCGCGCGGCCAGCTTCGCCGAACTGCTCGCCGAAGCCGCGCGCCAGACGCCGCCCGAAGAGCCCGTGCTCAAGCGGCCGGAGGCGTATCGGCTGATCGGTACAGACCGCGTGCGGCGCAAGGACAGCGCAGCCAAGAGCCGCGGCGCGCAGATCTATGTGCAGGATGTCCAGCTGCCGGGCATGCTGACCGCGCTGGTCGCGCACAGCCCGCGCTTCGGCGGCAAGCTGGCGCGCTTCGACGCCACGGACGCCCGCAGGATCAAGGGCGTCGTCGACGTCTTCGCGATCGAGACCGGCGTGGCGGTGGTCGCCGAGACCATGATCGCCGCACACCGCGGCCGCGAGGCGCTACGCATCCACTGGGACGACAGCGAAGCCGAGATGCGCTCGTCGGACGAACTGGTCCGCCATTATCACGACGCCGGCGCCGGCCGCACCGACCTCGAACCACGCAGCTTCCAGAGCAAGGGCGACGATCCCGACGCGGCGTTCGGCGGCGATGCGATCGAATTCGCGATGGACTTCCCCTATCTCGCCCACGCGCCCATGGAGACGATGAACTGCGTCGCGCAGGTGAAGGGCTGGGATGTCAGGATCATTTCCGCCAGCCAGCTGCCGACGGTTGATCAGATCCAGGCTGCCCGCGTGGTGCTGACCCTTCCCGGCAAGGTCGATATCGAGGTGCTGCCCGCCGGCGGATCCTTCGGCCGGCGTGGGCTCATGACCTCGGACTATCTCGTCGAATGCCTGCGCGTCGCCAAGCGCGTCGACGGCCGTCCGGTCAAGCTGATGTGGACGCGCGAGGATGAGATGGCGGCGGGCTGCTTCCGGCCGATGGCGCACCATCGCGCATGGATCGAACTCGGGCCGGATGGCTTCCCTGCGCGCTGGCGGCAGCACGTGGTGGCGCAGTCGCTGCTGCCCATCGGCAATGACATCGCCGCGGAGGGCGTCAAGGATTCGCCCTATTTCGCCTCCGCGTTGCTGGTCGACTGCAAGCTCTTCACGCCGGACTATCCGGTGCCGGTCAGCTTCTGGCGATCGGTCGGGCATTCCTACAACGGCATGGTGATGGAGCATATCGCCGACCAGCTTGCCCGTCGGGCCGGCCGCGATCCCGCGGACTATCGCCGCGCGCTCTACCGCAAGGCGGGTGCGACGCGGCGGCTCGCGGTGCTCGATGCGCTGTGTCGCGCGGCGGGCTGGGGCAAGCCGCTGGAGCCCGGCTGGGCGCAGGGCATCGCGGTCCACGAAGCCTTCGGCACGGTGGTCGGCCAGGTCGCCGAGGTCAGGATCGAGAACGGGCGCCCGATCGTCCGCCGGGTGACCGGCGTCGTCGACTGCGGCATCGCCATCGCGCCCGACCAGATCCGGGCGCAGATGGAGGGCGGGATCGGCTTCGGCCTCTCGGCGGCGCTCCACGGCGCGGTGACGTTGAAGGACGGCATCGTCCAGGAGACGAACTTCGACCGCTATCGCGTGCTGCGGATGAATGAGATGCCGACGGTCGAGACGCACATCCTGCCCTCCACCAACCGGCCCAGCGGCATGGGCGAACCGGGCGTCCCGCCGATTGCGCCGGCGGTGGCGAATGCCATGCTGACATTGACGGGCGTTCCGACGCGTCGGCTGCCGTTTCTGGGAGGGTAGGCGGCTGATGTCCTCCCCGGCGCTGCGCGCCGGGGAGGACATCCGTTACCCTCTATCGCCGATCGATCCGATAAACCGAAGCCGGCGGCAGGTTCGCCAGCGTGCCGCCGATCCGTTGCGCGCGCAGGTCGAGGCGGTCGAGCAACAGCGCCGGCACCGGGCAGCGCGGGCCGTAGGTGAACTGGTAGAGCGCGCCATCCGGCGTCAGCTTGCTGAATGCCGCCGCCACGATCGCGATCACCTTGCGCGCCGGCATCGACAGCAGCGGCAGGCCGCTGACCACCGCGCCGGCTTTCCGGCCGCCGAACAGTTCGACCATGTGCAGCCGGGCCGCGTCCATCCTGAGCGTGCGCGCATTCGGATAGCGGATGGTGAGCGCCGTTGCGAAGTGCGCTTCGAACTCGATGAGCGCGAGATCCTCCTGCCGCACGCCCCTGGCCATCAGCGCACGGGTGAACACGCCGGTGCCGGGGCCGAGTTCGATGACCGGCCCGGTTTCGGGCGAGATGCGTGAGGTGATGAGTTCGGCGAGGACATTGCCGGATGGGGCAATGGCCGCGACGCCGAGCGGGTTCCGCAGCCAGGCCCGGAAAAAGCCGAACGTCTCGGCGACGGGTTGTCGATTCATGGAAAGGGGTCTCGAAGCGGGGCGTGGCATGGTGTCAGAGCCGAACGGCGGGAGAGTCTGTCAGCAACCGACTGGCGCCGAAAGTCAATCCATGAGCTTGTTTTTCCCGTGTTTCGGGAAGCACGCCGAGCGCCGAAAGCAGCTGGACATGGCCGTCGTTCCTGAACTTTTCGGCGATCGCCTTGAACTGGCCGATCGCCTCGTCGCCGATCCTGACGGGTTTGCCCTCGCGGTTCAGATTGCCGCCATTCTCCGCGAAGATGCTGTTGAGATAGATCGCCTGGTCGAGCGGATCGGCCATGCCGGCGAGCATCGCCAGGATCACCATCTGATGCTCCTGCGCCACGGTCTTGCCGCCGCCGAGGATGGGTGAGGCCAATGTCGAAATCTCGCCGCTCGACAGCGAGCGCTGGCACAGGTGCAGGTTGAGCGCGCGGCAGCGATTCCGCCGGTCGGCGTCCGGTGCCTGCGCCGGCTGGGCATAACCCAGGCCGGTCATCATCAGCAGCGCACTCACGATCTCGCGAATGTCGAATGCGGCCAGGCGGCGCGCGTCGCAAATCTCCTCGACGGTCTTGGCGGCATAATTGCCTTCGGCAAGGCATTCGATCAGCGGGCCATAGATTTTCTCGTCGAGCGTCAGTTCGCCCGTCGACGTCTTGTGCGTCATCGATATCGTCGCGGCGGGAACGATCAGCGTGAACCGCTCCTGATACCAGCCGTGGCGGATTTCCAGACCGATCAGCCGGCGGGCGCCGCGGGTGAAGATGTCCATGCGGAACTGCTGGTTGACGATATAGTCGCGCACCGTCTGGCGCAGCATCGGATGCGTCACCTCGGCGAGCAGTTTCTGCGCCGAGGGCACCATGTTGTACTCGTCGATATGATCGAGCAGCCGCGCCGATCCGGCATAACCCAGCTTCGCGCCCTGGAGGCAGGTCGCGACCTGCGAGAAATGCATGATGTTCCAGTCGCGGTTGAAATATTCATGTGCCAGATAATTGCGGCTGTGGCCGTTCATCTGCTGGATGTGCGCGGCGATCGCCGGATTGGCCGCGAAATAGAAGGCGCCCGATCCGGCGATCTTCTGGACATAGCTCAACGCGTCGTTGATCTTGGCCGCGGGGCCGAGGTGGTCGGATCCGGCCAATGCCATGTGTTGCGACATCAGGTGGCGGATCGGCATTGGCGCCGCCCAGCCGGGAAAGCAGTTGTAGCTGATATAGACGATGCCGCCGGCGCGGAGATTCTTGCGGATGATCTCGAGGATGAAGCCGCGGTTCTTCTCAGAGATCCAGCTCCAGATGCCATGCAGCGCGATGATGTCGAACACGGGCAGATCGTCGCGCGCCGCGAATTCCTCGAAGGATTCGTCGAACAACGAGGCGCGCGCGCCCGACGCGGCGGACAGCATGGCGGCATGCGCCGCCTGCGCGGGATTGAAGTCGGTGCCCCAGTAATCGCCATCGGAAGCGGCGGCGTGCATGTTGATCGAGACGCCCTGGCCGAAGCCGAGTTCGAGATACACCGGGTTCGCGGCCGGCGGGGGCTGGATGCCGGCGGCGAGGCAGGCGATGCGCAGCATCGCGGGGTTCAGTTCGCGATAATAGCCGTGAACATATTCGAGTTCGGTGAAATAGCCGTCCGCCCAATCCATACGCTTACTCCGATGATCGTTTCATGAGGGCGCGCAGGCGCGTGCGATCGTCGCCACGCCGGCGCTGAAAGTCCGGTTCCGTTGCTCGGGCGCGGGATGCGCCGGCCCGCGGCGGGCCTATCGCGACGCTTCGGCGATACCGCTGATCATCCGCGGTCCCCAGTTGCGCATGGTGAAGGTCCATGTCGCGAAGACGATGAAGGTGCTGGCCAGCAGCAGCACCGCCGTCGTGCCGAGGCCGGCCGCCGTGCCGCGATCCTGCGGGCGGCTGCGGATGAACAGCTCGGCCACGATCAGGTTGGGGATATAGAAGAAGAACATCATGATCGCGTCGAACCAGCCGGTGAAGCTGTCACCGATGCCGGCACCGCCGGTCAGCAGGAACCAGGCGCCATATTCCATCCGGTAGAGCCAAGAACCGACGGTCAGTGCGAACAGGCGGATCGCCCAGCCGCGATGTTCCCGGATGTTGCGCGCCCGCGCATGGGCATAGGCCATCACCGCGCACAGCACCATCAACGCGCCATAGATGCCGAAGCCGACATCCATCAGCGTGCCGCCGATCGTGCCGCGCCCGACAATGAAGCCCAGCCCGCCGAGCCCCGCCAGCCCGGCGGAGACGAGATAGACCCGGCCCAGCCAGCGGTGGAGCGCGGGGATCGTCTGCCTGACGCTGCCGATCAGCTGGATGGGGCCGAGCAGCAACAGCACGCCCCCGGCGATGAAATGCGCGCCGATCGCCGCGGTCGTGGCCAGCGCGCGGCCATCATAGAGATCGGGCAGCGACTCGTTCCACCGCTCCCCGGCACCGCCCAGTGCGGCACCACCGAAAAAGGCGATGATATAGGCAGCGAAGATGGCGCCGCTGATCCAGCTCACGGCCACCAGCATCAGCCCGCTCCAACGCAATGCGATGCCAGGCAAGACATTGCCCGATGCGGCGTGGACGCGATCGATGCCCGCGGCGCGGGGGATCAGGATGGTGCTTCTCGTCATCTCGAACGGGGGCTCACTCTTGCTGCGCGGGCGAACCGGCGGAGAGGGAAGAATGCGCCATCCGCGGCGGAGCACCATGCCTGATTTCACAGACAATATGCCCGATCCTGTGAAACATCGAAACCGGATCATCTGCAGGAATGGGCAGATTTATTGCCGTATCGGGCATTTCGATCATCGCACATGACTTCTAGTCAAAATGGCGAGCCGAATGGGGCGCTGGAGACAGAGTGAATGAGTATCCTTGCTTCGATCATAGCGATGCCTTTGATCGGGGCGCAGGCCGTTCCCGTCATCGACCCCGCCCAGGCCCCCGAATCTCCACCGATCATGGAGAGTGCGGTGCCCGTGGAGGGGGCGGATCCGCAGCCGATGGCCGAGCCGGAAGCGGCGGCGGAGCCGCCGCCGCCTCAGGATGGCGCGATCGTCGTGACCGCGCGACCCGGAACGCCTGCCGGCGATCCGCTGCAGGGGCTCAATGCCGAATCCTTCGCCATCGTTCAGTCGGTCGACGAGGCGGTTACGGGGCCTGTCGCCCGTGCCTACGGCCGCACCGTGCCATCTCCCGTGCGCAGCGGGCTGCGCAACGCGCTGGGCAATCTTCAGGAGCCGATCGTCGCGCTCAACTATCTGCTGCAACTCAAGCCGGGCAAGAGCGCGGAAACATTGGGGCGTTTCGCGATCAATTCGACGATCGGCGTCGCCGGCCTTTTCGATATGGCGAAGCGGCCCCCGTTCAACCTTCCCCAGCGGCGCAACGGTTTCGGCTATACCCTGGGCTATTATGGCGTGAAGCCGGGACCCTATCTCTATTTGCCGCTGATGGGGCCGACGACGGTTCGCGATCTCGTAGGGCGGATCGGCGATCTCTCGGTGCTGCCGGTCGCGGTGGGGCGCCCCTTCAACGACCCGGCCTATGTGCTGCCGACGACCACCCTCCGCCTCCTCGACGAGCGCGCGGAAGCCGATGGCGCGATCCAGGCCGTGCGCGCGGGCGCCGACGATCCCTACGCGGCCGTTCGCGCGAACTACCTCCGCACCCGGCAGGCGGAGATCGATGCGCTTCGCGGCCGGACGCCATCGCCCGAACCCATCGAGCGCTGAGCAGGACTTCGGCAGTGCGGGAAGCGGCTGGCTTCCCGCACTGCCGGAGACGGGATCAGGCGGTGTAGCGCGCCCGAAGCTGCTTCAACTCGGCATCGCCCAGCCCGAGCCTGTCGCGCAGATAGGCCCTGGCACCACCGGGATGCGTGTCGATCACCTTGAAAACCGCCTCGATATAGGCACGGTCGACGCCCATGAACGCGTTCACCACCGCCGGCGGCAGCTTCGTCCAGGCCGCGGTCGATGGGTCGCTCGCCATGGCCTTCTTCGGGTCGAAGTATCGGTTCGAAAGCAGATAATCGGCGATTGCCGTTTCGCGCGGCACATCGAGCGCGGTCAGGATCAGCGCGGCGGCGACGCCGGTGCGATCCTTGCCCGCCGAACAGTTGAAGGCGAGCGGTACGTTGCCCGCCAGCAGCTGCGCGAACATACGGCGATACTGGCCGTTGAACTGGTCGAGCAGGTGCGGATACAGCGCTGCCATCTTGCGCTTTGCATCCTCGGCGGACCAGCTTGCCGCGGCGCGGAAGTCCATGCCGCCCATATCGAGCACATAATCGTCCGCAAATATGGTCGGCGTCTGACCGCCCGGCCAGCGCACCGGCGCCGCATCGCGCTCGGCGGTGCTGCGGAAATCGCAGACCGTGCGGACGCCGATCCTGTCCAGATAGGCATAGTCGTTGGCGGTGAGCGCGTTCATCGCGCCCGAGCGGTACAGCACGCCCCAGCGCACCGTCTTGCCGTTGCGGGTACGATAGCCGCCGAGATCGCGGAAATTCTGGCCGCCTTCCAGCGGCAGCAGGCGCGGGTGTGCGGGCGCGGCCTGCGCCGGCGCGCGGGCATCGACCGGCAGGCTCGTCGCGACGCCGGCGGCGAGGAGGGCGAGCGCACCGAGCGCGCTGGCGAATTTGAGGTTACGCATGGTCAGGAACTCCCAAAGGATCAGAAGCGGATCGTGCCGTCGAGGCCGAAGGTGCGCGGTTCGTTGAAGATGCCGTAATCGCCGCCAGCGGCGTAGGCAGCGGCGCTGCGCAGGAAGAGATGCTGTTCGTTGAACAGGTTGCGCGACCACAGCGACAGTTCGAGATTGGCGCCGCGGGTCAGCGAGATGCCGGCAACCGAGAGCCGGCCGTTCACCACGAACGAGCTGTCGGTCATCGTGTCCTCGCCCGAAAGCGCGCGATAGCCTTCCGCCACATTGGCATCGAGATGCGCGCGGATCACGGTGTCGCCGGCCACCGGCACCGTGTAGTCGATCGAGGCGCTGCCGGCATGTTCGGGGGTGTAGACCACGAACACGTCCTGGATCGCGCCGGCGCGGAACGGATTGGCCGCCTGCGGCAGATCGCCGTGGGTATAGGCATAGCCCGCCGAGATCGTCAGGCCGCGCACCGGTGCGATCGAGGCGTCCACCTCGATGCCCTGGATCGTGCCATGACCCGGGGCATTGACGGTTTCCAGCGTGGTGCGGTTGCTGTTGTCGAGATTGGTCGCGCTGAAGTCGATCTGGATGTCGGTGTAGCGGGTCGTATAGGCAGCGATGTTGAAGCGGCCGCGGCGATCCCAGAAGCTGGACTTCATCCCCGCCTCGAAGGTGGAGACCTTCTCCGGCCCGAACGCGCGATAGGTGAGCGAGCGCGAATTGGCGCCGCCGGCGCGATAAGCGGTGCCCCATTTGCCATAGAGCTGCACGGCGTTGCTCGGATCGAACGCCACCGTCACCTGCGGATCGAAACGGTCGGCGGTGAAGGTGAAGCTATAGGGTGCGTCGGCGCCGTTGACCTTGTAGAGCCGGCCGCTCTTGTCGTCATGCGTGTAGCGGCCGCCGACCGTCAGTTTCAGCATGTCGTCCAGCACCGGCGGCGTCCAGGTCGCCTGGCCGAACACCGCATAGCTGTCCGCCTTCGCGGTGCTCGCACGGTCCGGGAAGGGGCCGGTGGCGCCGGCTTCCAGCGACGGCAGCGGCGTGGCGGCGGTGCCGTCGGCATTCCAACGCATCGTGTTGGGGCTCCAGGCGTCGTCGTCGCCAGACTCGTGATAATAATAAAGGCCGCCGACATAATCGAGCCGGCCGACGCTGCCGAGCGCCTGCAGTTCCTGGCTGAACTGTTCCTGCCGCAGCGAGGCGAGGCTGTAGCGCGCGAAATTGGCGTTGGGCCGGAACACGCCGGCATGGGCGCCGATGCCATTGTCCCACTGGTCCTGCTCGAGATGGCGGTAGGACGTGATCGAGCGCAGCTCGAGCCCGTCCGACGCGTTGAAGTTCATGTGCAGGCCGATGCCCCAGGTCTCGCCGACATTGCCCCGCTGCGGCACGCCGATATCCACCGTCTTCGCCCGATCCGGCTGCACCTGCACGATCGGTGCCAGCGCCGGCGCCGCCGGGTTCTTGTTGAGCAGCTGGACGTAATAGGGCGTGGTGACGTCATAGGTGTAATCGGCATCGAGCTGCGCGCTGAAGCGGCTGCTGGGTTCCCACAGCGCGGCGCCGTGGATGCCGCGACGGTCGAAGGCGTTGAAATCCTTCTCGTCGGCAAGCGTGTTCTTCACCGTGCCGTCACGCTTGGAGATGAGCCCGTCGAACTTCAGGCTGATCCCGGCGAAGGACGGCAGGTCGAGGTGCGTCTCGCTCGAATAGCCGCCGAAATTGCGCACGCCCACGGTCTGGCGGAGCTGGAAGTCGCCCGAGGGCTTGTTGGTGACGATGCTCACCGCGCCGCCGGTCGAGTTGCGGCCGAACAACGTGCCCTGCGGGCCTTTCAGCACCTCGATGCGCTCGACGTCCATCAGCGCCATGCCGAGGCCCTGCGAACGGCCGAGATAGACGCCGTCGATATAGACGCCGACGCCGGAGTCGCGGCTCGGCTGGTTGGCGTCGAACGGCACGATGCCGCGGATCCCGACCGTCAGCGCCGAATTGCGCGAGAAGAAGGGTGCGATGCGCAGCGAGGGTACGGCGCCGTCCATCAGGTCCGACAGGCTCTGGACGTGGCGGTTGGCGAGATCCTGCGTGCCCAGCACCGAGATCGCGATCGGCGTCTTCTGCAGGTTGGTCTCGCGCTTCTCGGCGGTGACGACGATGTCGACGAGGCCGCCCTCGGCATCCTGCTGCGCATGCTCGGGCGCGGCATCGGCCGCGGCTTCATCCGCCGCAGCGGCCAGCGTCGGGGCGGCGGCGCACAGTGCCGCGCCGGCCAGTGCGAACGTTCGTATCCGTGTCGAAAAACTGCGCTTCATGATCGATCCCCGCTTTGAGTCGGCGGGCAATTAGAACGTTTGTATGTAAGCTCTGTGACACTTGTATCCTGGCGCCGATCGAACGATGATGCGCGCCGAGACACAGGAAGATCCGATGCCCGATACACCTCTGCCGCCAGCCGCCGCGGCGCCGACTTCGCCCGAAAAGCTGATTTCTGCGGTATTTTTAGCGCTTGAGACGGAAGGTATGGCGGCGATTTCCGCGCGGCCGCTTGCCGCCGCTGCGGGGCTCCCGGTCTCTTCGATCTATTATCATTTCGGCGATCTGGAACAGTTGTTGGAAAACGCGCAACAGGCAGCGCGACTCGCTGCGAACCGCTGGTGCGAGGAACAATTGTCTGCGATCGGAACCGGTGCCCCGGCGGTCGGCCCCCTGCTCGCGGCGCTCGCCGACGACTGGTGCGAGATGCAGCGCCCGCTCGCCTTTGCGCGGCGCGAGGCGCAGATCGCGGCGCTGCGCGATCCGCGCCACATCGCCGGCTCGGCCAAGTGGGACGCGCTATGGCACCTGTTCTGGGACGAACTTGCCGCCCGGCTGGGCCTGGCGGACATGGCAACCGCGCTCGCCTGGCTGTTCGACGGTGTTACGGGCATGCATCTGCTGCGCTGGCGCCGCCCGGTGGACCGGGCCGCGCTCGCCGAACTGTGCGATGGTTGGGCGGGTTGGCTCGATGGGCGGATCGGCACGATGGCGCCCTGGTTCGAACGCGCCCGTGCCGATGCCGACGACCTGCTGCCGCCACCACCGCGCGACGATGCGGTGGCCGATGCGGTCGCGGCGGCGGCGGCGCGGACGATCGCCGCGCGCGGGGTGGCCGGGCTTACCCACCGTGCCGTGGCGGCGGAAGCGGGTGTGACCCTCGGCGTCGTCTCCTACAAGTTTCGCACCAGCGCCGAACTGCTGCAGGGCGCGTTCGAGGCGATCTACCGCCGGATGACGCAGGAAAGCGGTCTCGATGCGCCGCTGCCGAGCCGCGCGGAGGCGCTCGCCGCGCTCGGCGGCCTGTTGCCGCAACGCGCGCACATGCTCGCTACGGAGGAATTGTTCATGGCCTGTGCACGCAACCCGGCGCTGCAGCCCTTCGCGGCGCGGCTGCGCTATCTGCGCGGGAGAACCTCGGGCCGGATGCTGCAGGGGATGCTCGGGGCGAACCGTCCCGCGTCGGTGATCGACGGTGCGATCATCTCGGCCTTCGCCAGCGGCCGCAACCGTGCGCTCATCTGCTCGGGCCGCGTGCCGGGCCCGGATAGCGACTATGCGCCCGTGCTCGCGCGCCTGGACGCCGGCGCGAGCTGAACCGCCGCGTCATACCCCCGTCACAGGGGATCGTCACAGCGCGCGCTCGAAAGGGGCGCCACCGTGCGGAGCGAATCGGCCGAGCGGCTGAGCCTGATCGGGCTTGTCGCATTCTCACTGCCGATGGTCGTCGTGCAGACGATCGAGACGGCGTGGCGCGTCTATCTGCCCAATTTCCTCGACCACGCTTGGCCTGTCGCTGGGCGTCGCCGGGTTCGTGCTGATGGCGGCGCGGCTGTTCGACAGCCTGGTCGATCCGCTGATCGGCTGGGCGAGCGACCGTTTCCCAACCCGCTACGGTCATCGCCGGCCTTGGTTGGCGGCGGGCACGCCGCTGATCGTCATCGGTGCGCTCGGCAGCTTCTTCATATGGCCGTGGACGGGGCCGGCGACCTTGATCGCCGCCTGCCTGCTGCTCCATCTCGGCTACATGATGATGGTCACGCCGCATGGCGGCTGGGCGCTCGAACTCGGCCGCGACGCGGCGGAACGGCTGCGCATCATCGGCGCAAAGACCTGGTTCGCGGTGGCGGGCGGCATCGCCATCCTCTTGCTGCCGGCGCTGCTCGAACGGATGCTCGGCATCGGGCGGGAAGGGCAGGTCGCGGCGCTCGGGCTGACGCTGATCCTGTTCGCGCCCTTCTCGATGGCGATGGTGCTGCGCTTCGTCGCCGAACCGGTGATCGCCGACGATCGTCGTGCGGAACTCGGCAACCCGCTGCGGCTGTTCTGGCAGATCCTGCGCACGCGGGCGCTGCACCCGGTGCTCCTGCTCTACCTGTTCGCCGGCCTGTCGGATTCGGCGATGTTCGCCACCTTCCTGCTCTTCATCGAACGCGGGTTGGCGCTGGAGGGCTGGGCGAGCAGCCTGTTGCTCGCGCAATCGGCGGTGCCGCTGCTCACCTTGCCGCTATGGGGCAAGCTCGCCGGCCGCATCGGGCATCGCCGCCTGCTGGCGCTGGGCTATGGCTGGCAGGTCGCGGTGATGCCGCTGGCGCTGCTGCTGCCTGCAGGGCACGTCGCTCCCGCCATCCTCTTCCTGATCGCGCGCAGCCTGTTCATGGGCGTCGACTATCTGCTGCTGCGGACGATGGTCTCCGAAATCACCCGCGCCGCTGCACTCACCGGACTGCGCCAGGGCGCGAGCTGCTATTCGGTGAGCAACATCACCTTGAAACTGGCGATGGGGCTGGGGGCCTGGGCGGCGCTGGCCGCGATCGGCGGCACTAGCGCGACGGGCGCTGCCGCCGAGGCCAATCTTTGGGCGATCCGGCTGGCCTATGCGCTGCCGCCGGTGCTGTGCGGGCTCGCGGCGCTGGTGGTGCTGGGGCACGGGCGGCGGCGGGCGGCCAGCGTGGCGCCTGCGCGGGCAGTCGCGGCGGCTTAATCCTTCGCGCGATAGCGATAGACGAAACCTGGTTTCGATACGCCGGTCTCTGTCACCGCATAGCGGCCGATCTCCTCCAGCCGCGACAGCGCCAGATGCGCCCGCGCCGGATCGCCGACCAGCACGTCGATCCCCGCCCCGACGCAGCGATCGAGGAAGCGCGTCACCCGCCGCGCCAATGCCGGCGCATAGAAAAGGTCGCCGACCAGGATCAGTCCGGTATCCGGCGCCCCGCCGCGCGTGAGATCGCCGGTCTCCGCCGCGATGCGGACGCCGTTCGCCACGGCATTGAGCCCGGCGGCGATCGTCGCGTGGCGATCGACGTCCACCGCGCGCACCTCCGCCGCGCCGGCCAGAGCCGCCGCGATCCCGACCAGCCCCGAACCCGCGCCGAGATCGAGCACGCGCCGCCCGGCGACGCTCTCCGGCCGATCCAGCACATGCCGCGCGAGCGCGAGCCCGCCACCCCAGCGATAGGCCCAATAGGGCGAGGCGAACGTCTTGGTCCCCGCCGCCAGCCGGTGCAGCCCGCTGGTGGGCGCGGCCTGATGCAGCCGGATTTCGGGTATGCCGGGCGTCTCGACCAGCGGCAGGTTGGCGGTGATGAAGGCGGCGACTGCCGCGTCGTCGAGCGTCACGCGCAGGCGGCGGCGCGCGCCAGCAAATGGCGCTGCTCGGCAGCGTTGCGGGTGAGCGAAGCCGCCTGCTCGAACGCGGTGCGGGCCTCCTCCGGCCGGCCCGAGCGCGCCAGCATGTCGCCGCGCGCGGCGGGCAACGGCGCATAGCCGGCGAGGATCGGCTCGTCCGCCAGCGCTTCGAGCACGACCAGCCCGACCTCGGGGCCGAACGCCATCCCGATCGCGATCGCGCGGTTGAGCGCGACGATGGGGGAGGGGAGGCGGACGAGCAGCCTGTCGTAGAGCGCCGCGATCTGCCGCCAGTCGGTCTCGTCGGCATGCGCCGCGCGGGCATGGCAGGCGGCGAGGCTGGCCTGCAGCGCGTAGATGCCGTCGGCTCCACCCAGCGCTTCGGCGCGAGCGAGCGCCGCCAGCCCGCGGCGGATCAGCAACCGATCCCACATCCCGCGATGCTGTTCGGGCAGCGGCACCACCGATCCGTCGGGCGCGGTGCGCGCGCGCAGGCGGGATGCCTGGATCTCCATCAGCGCGAGCAGGCCGTGGACTTCGGGTTCCTCCGGCGCGAGATCGGCGAGGATGCGGCCCAGCCGCTGCGCATCGGCGCACAGGCCGGGGCGGACCAGGTCGTCGCCCGCGGTCGCCGCATAGCCCTCGTTGAAGATCAGGTAGACGACCTCGAGCACCGCTGCGAGCCGCGCCGCGCGCGCGGCGCCGCGCGGCACCTCGAAATCGAGCCCGGCGGCGGCAATCGTCTTCTTGGCGCGGACGATGCGCTGCGCGATCGTCGCCTCGGCGCTCAGGAAGGCGCGGGCGATCTCGGGCACGGTCAGCCCGCCGATCAGCCGCAAGGTCAGCGCGGCGCGGGCATCGGGTGAGAGGATCGGGTGGCAGGCGGTGAAAATCAGCGCGAGCAGCTCGTCGCCGATCTCGTCGTCGATCGCCGCCTCGACGGCGCCGAACCCGCCATCCTCCGCCGCGTCCATCGCGCGAACGATCTCCTCCTGCTTGCGGGCGCGCATCGCATCGTGGCGGATGCGATCGAGCGCGCGGCGCTTGGCGGTGGCCATCAGCCAGGCGGCGGGCCTGGCGGGGATCCCGCTCGCCGGCCATTCCGCAAGCGCTGCAAGCAAAGCATCCTGCGCGAACTCTTCGGCAAGGCTCACGTCGCGGAGCATGCGCGCCAGCCCGGCGATCAGGCGGGGCTGTTCGATCCGATAGACCGCCTCGATGGTCCGCTGGGTGTCGTTCGGGGGCACATTGGAGGGATTAGAGGGGTTTGCCGCGGGCAAAAAGCCCCTCCGCTCAAGCCTTGCGAACGGCTCGAGGCATCACCGTTCGGCGATCTGATCCCGCAACCGGTCTTCCTGCGCATGCAGTTCCGGCGTCATCGCCTCACCGAAGTCGGCGGCCTCGAATACCGGCCGGATCTCGATCTCGCTGGGGCCGGGCATCGGATTGGGGCAGCGCTTCGCCCATGCCACCGCCTCGTCCATGTCCTTGACCTCCCACATCCAGAAGCCGGCGATAAGCTCGCGCGCCTCGGCGAAAGGGCCGTCGATGACGATGCGGTTGGGGCCGTCATAGGCAACGCGCTTGCCGCGCGATGAGGGGTGCAGGCCCTCACCGGCCAGCAGCACGCCGGCCTTGACCAGATCCTCGTTGAAATTGCCCATCGCCTCGAGCATCTCCGTCTCGGGCATGATGCCGGCTTCGCTGTCGGCGGTCGCCCGGATCTGGACCATCACACGCATCGTTCGTCTCCTTCGATCGCGAGGCAGCAGCGCCTCACTCTCACGACGAACGAGGCGCCGCGGAATCGACAGCCCAGCGAAATTATTTCGTGCGGGCCGTTAAATCAGGCCGCCAGGAGCCGCTCGTTGACCACCTTGCCGCCCTGGGTGAGGCGGATCGCGTTGCCGATCTCTTCGTCCAGCACCGGCCGTCCCGCTTCCTTGTCCCAGAAGGCGGAGAGGAAGTTGAACAGGTTCCGCGAGTAGAGCGCCGAGGCATCCGCCGCGAGCCGGCTCGGTACGTTGCGGTGGCCGACGATCTTGACGCCGTGGCGCTCGACCACTTGCCCCGCGACAGCACCCTCGACATTGCCGCCCTGTTGGACCGCGAGGTCGACGATCACGCTGCCGCGCTTCATCGAGGCGATCTGCGCGTCGCTGATCAGCCGCGGCGCCGCGCGCCCGGGGATCAGCGCGGTGGTGATGACGATGTCCTGCTTGGCGATGTGGCTGGAGACCAGTTCGGCCTGCGCCGCCTTATATTCGTCGGACATTTCGGTGGCATAGCCCCCCGAGCCCTCGCCCTCGATGCCCTTCACATTCTCGACGAAGATCGCCTTCGCGCCCAGCGACTCGATCTGCTCCTTGGTGGCGGAGCGGACGTCGGTGGCGGAAACCTGCGCGCCAAGGCGGCGGCCGGTGGCGATCGCCTGCAGCCCGGCGACGCCGACGCCCATCACGAACAGGCGCGCGGCGGAAACGGTGCCCGCCGCGGTCATCATCATCGGGAAGGCACGGCCATATTCGGAAGCCGCGTCGAGCACCGCCTTGTAACCGGAAAGGTTGGATTGCGAGGAGAGGATGTCCATGGACTGCGCGCGGGTGATGCGTGGCATGAATTCCATTGCCAGCGCTTCGTACCCGCCCGCTGCATAGGCATCGACGCGCGCGCGTTCGCCGAACGGGTTGAGCCCCGCCACGATCCATGCGCCAGGCTTGGTGCCGGCGATGCTCATCGGATCGGGGCCCTGCACGCCGAACACGATGTCGGCATCCTTCAGCACCGTCACCCGGTCGGTCACGGTGGCGCCCGCCGCCTGATAGTCGGCATCGGCGATCGATGCGGTGGCGCCGGCGCCGGATTCCACGGCCATCTCGGCGCCCAGCGCCGTGAATTTCTTGACCGTCTCCGGCGTCGCGGAAACGCGCTTCTCGCCGTCCGCGCCTTCCTTGAGGATCGCGATCTTCATCGCCGCGCTCAGCTCGCGATCAGGATGATGACGATGGCAGCGACGATCACGGCCGCCGCGGTGCCCCATTTCACCATCACCATGAAGCCGTCGTAGGTTTGCCGGTGCTGGGCGAACTCGCCGCTGTTGTCGCTTGCCATATCCACCCCTGTGCTTGTGATTCGGTCCTGCTTAATCGGCTGGCGCACGCCTCTCAACCCCCGCGAGGGGCTCAGTCCACCAGCCAATGCCACAGCAGGCGGCCGGGCACGAACGCGAACAGGCCCGGCAGGAGCAGCCCGAGCAGAAACAGGCTGACCATATGGCGCTTGTGCGCGTCGATCCGGCCGCGGCGCGCGGCGGAAATCGCACGCAGCATCATGACGACGACGAGTGGCACGAAGAGGTGGATGAAGCTGAAATTCCCCCCGTTGATATGGCGGATGAACAGTGCGGAAAGCGCCGTCACCAGCATCAGCACCATCCAGACCTTTCCGAGCATGCGGTGCCGGGCATCGCCCTTCGGGGTCATCAACACATACAGGCCGAGCGGTACCGCGGGCAGCACCGCCGCGATATGGATGATGACCGCGATCTCTTTCGCGCCTGCCGGTATGTCGGCGAAGCCGGCTGCCGCCCTGCCGATCGCGACGACCGAGAGCACCGACACTATGCCTGCCGCGCCAAACGCAATGCCGCGCAGTGGCGCGGAGACGTCGCTGAAGGCGGTGGCGCGGGCAGTGCGGACTCTCATCATCGATCTCCTTTGAAGGCGGTGCCGGCCAAGCTGGACTCGGCCCGCTCGCCGGCAACCGCGGTTGCGCCAGCGGATCCAAAGCTTCGTGAAACGCGCCCATTTCCGGGCGTTTGCCATTTCGCGAAGCGCGAACGGGCCTTAGGGAAGGGGCGGGATATGAGGGGGCCGATGCCGGACGCGCGCAGACTGACGATCGATCTCGGCGTGATGCTGGCGCTCGCCGTCGCGCTCGCGCTGCTCGGGCCGTTCGGCATGTACGCACTGCCGTTCGCCGCCCGCCTCATCTATTGGCTGCTGCTCGCGCTTCCGGGCTATGCGCTGTTCATGCCTGCGATGGTGCTGGCCACCCGTACCGCCTATCGCCTCGACCTGCCGGTGCAGGCCTTGTGGGCGGCGGCCTGTGCGCTCGCCGCGGTGCCGATGACGCTGATCATCTGGTGCGCCAATTTCGTCCTGGGGCTACCCTATGCCTGGCCGCGGTTCGAGCAACTGGCCGGCACCTACGCGCATGTGCTGATCGTGGCCGGCATCGCCTGCACCCTGTTCTGGTTCGGATCCGCAGCGCGCCGTGCCACGGTCGCGCGGACGGTGCGGGCCGACGTGGAGCCGCCGGAGCCGCCGGAGCCGCCGGAGCCGCTGGCTGCGCCAGAACCACGGGCATCGGAGCCTTCGGTGCCCTCGGTGCCCGAGCCGCGCCTGCTCGATCGTTTGCCGCCGCACCTGGGGCGTGACCTGATCGCACTGGAGATGGAGGATCATTATGTCCGCGCCCACACGCCGCGAGGCTCGGCGCTGCTGCTGATGCGGATGCGCGACGCCGTACCCGAACTTGACGGCATCGACGGCGCACAGGTCCACCGAAGCTGGTGGGTGGCCCGTGGCGCGGTCGAGGATGTCCGCCGCGACGGGCGCAACTATCGGCTTCGTCTCGCCGGCGGCATCGAGGCGCCGGTGGCGCGCAGCATGGTCGCGCCGCTGCAGGATCTCGGCTGGCTGGGCTGAAGGATCAGGCGCCGCCGCGCCAGACCCGCAGCGCCTGCACGGTCTCGAATGCATCATGCACGCGCAGCATTTGGGCACCCAGCGCGGCGCCCTTCAGCGCCAGTGCGATCGAGCCGCCGAGACGGCGGTCGGCGGGAGCCTCGCCGGCGAGCGCGCCGATCAGCCGCTTGCGGCTGGCGCCGAGCAGTACCGGGCAGCCGAGGCCGTGGAACAGCGCGAGGCCGTCGATCAGCGCCATATTCTCGTGCGGGGCCTTGCCGAAGCCGATGCCGGGATCGACGATGATCCGCTCGCGCGGCACGCCCGCCGCCTCGACCGCGGCGACCCGCGCCTCCAGCCAGTCATAGACTTCGATCAGCGTGTCGCCGTAGCGGGCGTTGCCATGCGGGTCCTGCGGCGTGCCGGGAAAATGCATCAGCGCGACGGGGCAGCCGGCGGTGACGACCACCTCCAGCGCGCGATCGTCATACAGCAGCGATGCGACATCGTTGACCAGCCCGGCGCCGGCCGCGAGCGCGGCCTCCATCACCGCAGCCTTGCGCGTGTCGATCGAGATCGCGGCGCCGGCGGAGGCGAGCCGCTCGATCAGCGGCGCGGTGCGCGCGATCTCGTCGGCATCGGAAATGGTCTCGGCGCCCGGGCGGGTGGATTCGCCGCCGACGTCGATGATCGCGGCGCCGGCCGCGACCATCGCCATGCCCGATGCCGCAGCGGCACCGGCGTCGTCGATATGGCGGCCGCCGTCCGAGAAGCTGTCCGGCGTCATGTTGAGGATCGCCATCACCTGCGGCGCATCCATCGCCACCGTCGCGCCGCGGATCTCGATTGGCGCGCGCGCGGCGAGCAGGCGGTAGCGCATCTTCGCCGCCGCCATCGCCTGGGCATCGGGCAGCGCGGCGATGACATCGTCGAGCGCCGCGACGGGCACCAGATCCTGCCGCGTGCGCTGGCCATCGGTGACCGCGATCAGTTCGTAGGCGGCGAAGTGCAGCGCGCTGCCGGCCAACCGATCGACGCGCGCATCGGGCGCTGCGGGCGGACCGACGAAGCCGGTGGGACGAAGATAGATGCGGGCCATCCACCTGCCTTATCGCCGCTGACGGGGGCTGCCAAACCCCAGCCGGATCGAATCAGGGTTCGGTAGCGAGGATGTAGCGCTGGCGCAGCGCGTCGATGGGCGTCAGCTTGCCCGCTTCCTCATAATGCCAGAACGTCCAGCCGTTGCACGAGGGGGCACCCTGCAGCCTTGCGCCCACCTTGTGGATCGAGCCTTCCTCGCCCTCGGTCTGCAGCGATCCGTCCGCACGGACGATCGCATGCCAGCGGCGCTTCGCGTCGGACAACATGGTGCCGGGCACCAGCATGCCGGTTTCGACGATCGTACCGAAGGGCACCTTGGGCGCGGCCTTGGGCGACATCATCGTCGTCACCGCAGATTCATCGAGCGGCAGCGCCGCCTCGATGCGCTCGGACGCGACCTCGATATAGGTCGCCTCGCGCTCGATGCCGATCCAGCGGCGGCCCAGCCGCTTGGCGACCGCGCCGGTGGTGCCGGTGCCGAAGAAGGGATCGAGCACCACGTCACCCGGCTTGGTGCAGGCCAGCAGGATGCGATAGAGCAACGCCTCGGGCTTCTGCGTCGGGTGCGCCTTGGTGCCGCCGCGCTTGATGCGTTCCTGGCCCGAACAGATCGGGAAGGACCAGTCCGAGCGCATCTGCAGTTCGTCGTTCAGCGTCTTCATCGCGCGATAGTTGAACGTGTAACGCGATCCTTCGGACTTGGACGCCCAGATCAGCGTCTCATGCGCGTTGGTGAAGCGCGTGCCCTTGAAGTTGGGCATCGGGTTGGCCTTGCGCCACACGATGTCGTTGAGGATCCAATACCCCTCGTCCTGCACGGCGGCACCGACGCGGAAGATGTTGTGATAGCTGCCGATCACCCAGATCGTGCCATTGTCCTTCAGGATGCGGCGCGCTTCCTTCAGCCATGCCTTGGTGAAGGCGTCATAGGCGGCGTAGCTGTCGAACTTGTCCCAGTCGTCGTCGACCGCATCGACCTGGCTGCCGTCGGGCCGGTGGAGGTCGCCGCCGAGTTGCAGGTTGTAGGGCGGATCGGCGAAGATCATGTCGATCGAGCGATCGGGCAGCGAGGCCATGGCGGCGATGCAGTCGTCCATCAGGATGCGGTCGAGCGGCAGTTCGACCGTAGGTTCCGCCTTCTGAACCCTGAGTTTGCCGATGACACCCATGAACTGCCGCCCCCTGTCTTGTTGCGGGCAGACCCTTTGGCGAGCCGGAGTCCGCGGTCAATACGGGGTTAGGGCACAAGGATTCCAAATAATCCGTTAACCACGGAGAACGTAAGGAGTCCGCCACGAAATATGGAGTCACCGGGAGTCGCGGCCGCCCCATCCCTTGTGGTGTGGGAAAAATGACTCAACTCGTCGCAAAAATGATCCGGACGGGTTACCGTCACGCGATGCGGATCATCGAAGACGATTTGACCGGGCCCGAAATCGGCGCGCTGCTCGCGCGTCACTTCGCAAGCATGTTCGAACATTCGCCGCCCGAAAGCTGCCACGTGCTGCCGATCGAGGGGCTGCGCGCGCCGGGAATCAGCTTCTGGTCGATCTGGGATGGCGATCGGCTCGCGGGCTGCGGCGCGCTCAAGCAACTCGATCCGGCGCATGGCGAAATCAAGTCGATGCGCACCGACGATGCCTATCTGAAGCGCGGCGTTGGGGCGGCATTGCTGACGCATATCATCGCGGTGGCGCGGAGCCGCGGGTACCGGCGGCTGAGCCTCGAGACGGGAACCCCGGTGGCTTTCCAGCCGGCGCAGCGCCTCTATGCACGGCACGGCTTCGTGGCATGCCCGCCGTTCGGGGATTATGTGCTGGATCCGTACAGCATGTTCATGACGCTGGAGTTGTAGGGTGCGCGCGAAGGCGCGCTCCGCACCCGATCAAAAGTCCAGATGCGCCTGCGCCACCGGTGCAAAGGAGCGCCGGTGCAGCGGCGTCGGCCCAAGCCTGCGCAGCGCCTCCAGATGCACCGGCGCGCCATAGCCCTTGTTCGACGACCAGCCATAGCCGGGATAGTGCGCGTCGGCTTCCACCATCATCCGGTCGCGCGTCACCTTGGCGATGATCGACGCCGCCGAGATGCAGGGTTCCAGCGCATCGCCCCCGACGATCGCGCGGGAGCGCCAGCGCCAGCCGGGGCAGCGATTGCCGTCCACCAGCACCTCGTCCACCTCGAGCCCCAGCGCCTCGACGGCGCGGGTCATCGCCAGCATCGTCGCCCACAAGATGTTGATCTCGTCGATCTCCGCCACGGTGGCGATGCCGACGCCGACGACGCATTCCGCGCTTATCTGCGCGAACAGCGCCTCGCGCCGCGCCGCGCTCAGCTTCTTGCTGTCGTCCAGCCCGGCGATACCGTGTGGGCACAGCACCACCGCGGCGGCGACCACGGGCCCCGCGAGCGGCCCGCGCCCGGCCTCGTCAACGCCCGCAATGATCGTGCTGGGGGTCGTATCGATGGTCATGATCAGACGTTCCTCGGCCGCGGGATCGCGTCCAGCCGCGCCGCCTGCTGGCCCATCGGGCCGTGGCCGCGGCCAAGCCCGGGCGCATTGAGCAGGGCGAGGCGGACGAAACGGCGGGCGCGGGCGATGGCGGCGGGCAGGGCGAGACCCTCGGCAAGGCCGGTCGCGATCGCGCTCGCCAGGGTGCAGCCGGTGCCGTGGGTATGGCGCGTGTCGATGCGCGGGTCGCTGAAATCGGTGCGCCCGCCATCGGGAAGAATCAGGATATCGCGTACCACATCGCCATCCACATGCCCGCCCTTGGAGAGCACCGCGGTGCCCGTCCGCCGGGCGAGCGCCAGCGCGGCCTCGGCCAGTTCGACATGATCGCCCGTGGGCAGGCCGGTCAGCGCGGTCAGTTCGGGCGCGTTGGGGGTGATCACCGCAGCGTCGGCCATCAACCGCTCGAATGCGGCGATGGTGCCGGCGTCGGCAAGCACCGAGCCGCTGGTTGCGATCATCACGGGATCGAACACCACCGGGATGCCCGGCATCGTCGCCAGCCGGTCGGCAACGGCGTCGGCGGTTTCCGCGGATCCGATCATGCCGATCTTGATCGCATCGACGCCGATGTCCGACGCGCACGCGTCGATCTGCGCGATCACCATCGCGGTCGGGATCGGATGGACGCCGGTCACGCCCAGCGTGTTCTGCGCGGTGATCGCGGTGATCGCGGTCATCGCGTGTCCGCCCAGCATCGTCACCGTCTTGATGTCGGCCTGAATGCCGGCGCCGCCGCCCGAATCGGATCCGGCGACGATCAGCACGCGTGGCGTCGCAACCCCTGCGCCGCCCATCAGGCGGCCGCGGCCTTCACCGCATCGCAGATCGAATCGACCACCGCCTCGACTGTCGCGGCATCGTCCCCTTCGGCCATCACCCGGATCACCGGTTCGGTGCCGGAGGGGCGGATGACCAGCCGGCCGGATCCGTTGAGCGCGCGCTCGCCCGCCGTGATCGCGGCCTTCACGCTGTCCGCCTCCAGCGGCTTGCCGCCGGCGAAACGCACATTCTTCAGAAGCTGTGGCACCGGATCGAACAGATGGAGCAATGCGCTTGCCGGCTTGCCGCTCTCGACCAGCGCTGCAAGCACCTGCAGCGCCGCGACCAACCCGTCTCCGGTGGTGCCATGGTCCGCCAGGATGATGTGGCCCGATTGCTCGCCGCCGACATTGTAGCCGCCCTCGCGCATCGCCTCCAGCACATAGCGGTCGCCCACCTTGGTGCGCACCAGCGACAGACCTTCTCCGGCAAAGAATCGTTCGAGGCCGAGGTTGGACATGACGGTGGCGACGACGCCGCCGCCCCGCAACTGCCCGGACCGCGCCCAGCGCGATCCGATCAGCGCCATCAACTGGTCGCCATCGACCACGCGGCCCTCATCGTCGACCACGATCAGCCGGTCAGCGTCGCCATCCAGCGCGATGCCGATCGCGGCGCCGCTGGCGACCACGGTTTCCTGCAGGGTCGCCGGCGCGGTCGATCCGACGCCGTCATTGATGTTGGTGCCATTGGGGGTGACGCCGATCGAAACCACCTCGGCGCCCAGTTCCCACAGCGCCGCCGGTGCCACCGAATAGGCGGCGCCGTTCGCGCAATCGACCACGATCTTGAGACCGTCGAGCCGCAGGTGCTGGGGGAAACTGTTCTTGGCGGCGTGGATGTAACGACCGCGCGCATCCTCGATACGGCGGGCGCGGCCGATGTCTCCCGAAGCGGCGAGGGGCGCAGGCGTGTCGATCAGCGCCTCCAGCGCCAGTTCGTCCTCGTCGGAAAGCTTGTAGCCATCGGGCCCGAACAGCTTGATGCCATTATCCGCGAAGGGATTGTGGCTGGCGGAGATCATCACGCCCAGATCGGCGCGCATCTCGCGCGTCAGCATCGCGATCGCGGGGGTGGGCATCGGCCCGACCATCACCACGTCCATGCCGACCGCGGTGAAGCCCGCGACCATCGCCGATTCCATCATGTAGCCGGACAGACGGGTGTCCTTGCCGATCACCACCCGATGGCGGTGCGCGCCGCGCCGGAAATGCGCACCCGCCGCCATGCCCACCTTCATCGCGATGTCAGGCGTCATCGGCGCGGTGTTGGTGCGCCCCCTGATGCCATCCGTACCGAAATATTTGCGCGTCATCTCTCATCCTGAAGCAAGCCGTGGCCCTTACACCGGGTGCGCCGCGAGGTGAAGGCGGTGGTGGCAGGTGCCGGTTCAGCCACGCCGGGTTGCGCGCGAACCGCGTCCGACGCCGCGTTCGATGCACATTTTGCTTCGATTTGTCGCAATTCGTTGCTGAAACCGGCTTGCGCCATTCTTCCAACGATGCGACGGGCTAACGGTAACGCCATGCGACAAAAGCAATGGTGGATAACGATGTTGAGCCAACCCGGGGGAGGCTAAAGTGGACTTCATCTCGATCCTCTCGATTTTCGTGCTGGCCTGCTTCGTGGGCTATTATGTCGTTTGGTCGGTCACCCCGGCGCTGCACACGCCGCTGATGGCAGTGACCAATGCGATTTCGTCGGTCATCATCGTCGGCGCCCTCATCGCCAGCGCGGCCGCAGGATCGCCCACCGCCAAATGGCTCGGGCTGATCGCGGTGGTGTTCGCCAGCGTGAACATCTTCGGCGGCTTCGCGGTCACCGAACGCATGCTCGCCATGTACAAGAAGAAAGACAAGTAAGCGGCGTTCGGACGCCGGCCGGGCGCGCGGCTGCGCCCCGGATCAATGGACTGAATTGGGGGAAACCGATCGATGCACCAGGTCGCACCTGTCAATCCCTGGGTTGCGCTGGCCTATCTCGTCGCGGGGATCTGCTTCATCCTCGCCCTGCGCGGCCTTTCGAGCCCGTCGACGAGCCGCGAGGGCAATCGCTACGGCATGATCGGCATGACGATCGCGATCGTCACGACCCTGGTGACGCATGAGATTGCGAGCCTGCCCGAAATCCTGGTCGCAATCGCGATCGGCGGCATCGCCGGCTTCGTCATTGCCCGCCGCATCGCGATGACGGCGATGCCGCAGCTCGTCGCGGCATTCCACTCCCTGGTCGGCATGGCGGCGGTGCTGGTGGCCGCCGCGGCGTTCCTGAACCCGCAGGCGTTCCACATTGCCGACAGCGCGGGCATCATCTTCACCGTCAGCCGGATCGAGATGGGGCTGGGCATCGCGATCGGCGCGATCACCTTCTCGGGCTCGGTGATCGCCTTCCTCAAGCTCAACGGCAATATGAGCGGCGCGCCGATCATGCTGCCGGCGCGGCATTTCATCAACCTCGGCACGCTCGCCGCGATCCTCGGCCTCATCGGTTATTTCCTGACCGACCAAAGCCCATGGATCTTCTGGACGATCACAGCGCTCAGCTTCGTCATCGGCTTCCTGCTGATCATCCCGATCGGCGGCGCGGACATGCCGGTGGTCGTGTCGATGCTCAATTCCTATTCGGGCTGGGCGGCCGCGGCGATGGGATTCACGCTCGGCAATTCGGCGATGATCATCACCGGGGCGCTGGTCGGCAGCTCGGGCGCGATCCTCAGCTATATCATGTGCCGCGCAATGAACCGCAGCTTCATCAGCGTGATCGCCGGGGGATTCGGCACCGAGGTGGCCGCAGGCGGCGGCGGTGCGAAGGTGGACCGCCCATGGAAGCGCGGCTCGGCCGAAGACGCTGCCTTCCTGATGCAGCAGGCCGAAAGCGTGATCATCGTGCCGGGTTACGGCATGGCGGTCGCGCAGGCGCAGCACGCGCTGCGCGAGATGGGTGACGTTCTCAAGAAGGAAGGCGTCTCGGTCAAATATGCGATCCACCCGGTCGCGGGCCGCATGCCCGGTCACATGAACGTGCTCCTCGCCGAAGCCAATGTCCCCTATGACGAGGTGTTCGAGCTGGAGGACATCAACTCCGAATTCGCGCAGGCGGACGTCGCCTTCGTGATCGGCGCCAACGACGTGACCAACCCGGCCGCCAAGACCGACAAGACCTCGCCGATCTACGGGATGCCGGTGCTCGACGTCGAAAAGGCCAAGACCGTGCTGTTCGTGAAACGCTCGATGGGCGGCGTCGGCTACGCCGGCGTCGACAATGACGTGTTCTACATGGACAACACGATGATGCTGCTCGCCGACGCCAAGAAGATGGTCGAGGATATCGTCAAGGCCATGGCCCACTGACGATGGGCGAGGGGAGGGGCCCGAGGCCCCTCAACCGCGCCCGACCGTCTCCAGTTCCTCGGCCACGGCGTCACCGGTCTTCTCCGCCTCGCCCTTCGCCGCGATCTCGTCATAGAGCGCGGCCTGGCGGGTGCGGAGCGTCTCGCCGAGCGCGTCCAGATCGATCTTGCCCGCGGCGTGCGCTTCCTTGGCTTCCTCGAACAGATCCTCATCCTCCTCGTCGATATGGTGGACTGTCTCCTCACCGAGGACGTGGACCTTGGACTTGTAGAGCTTTTCGGTGCCGTCGAGATTTTCGAGCTCCGCGACGATCCGCTTGCCCGACTGGTGTTCGACGATGCCCTCGTCCACCTCTTCCTCGCCGATCACGGGTTTCAGCGCGGGGTAGAGGATTTCCTCCTCGATCGTCATGTGGACGGCCAGCCGCATGCACAGTTCCTGGGCGATGGGCACCAGCGCCGCGCCGTCGCTGGCCTCGGCCTTGTCGAAGAGGGTACGGAAGATGTGATGTTCTTCCTTGAGCAGGCGGATCGCCACGGGATCGTCCTGCTTGAGGCGATGATCGCCCTGGCTGTTACGCTTGGCATAGTCTCCGGACATTGCGATGCTCCTCCTCAGGTTCTGTGGACGAACGACGGCAAGCGGCCTGAGTTCCGGTGGCATGCCGATGGCAGCTGGGTGAAGCGAGGTAGCGGTGCGATACGATCAACGCGGGGAGAATGCGCAGGACGACTGGAGCATGGGCGAAACGCCGCTGTTGATCGTGGCGGATACGCCGGGCGGCGCAGCCTGTGCGGCGACCGCGGCGGAGGCTGCAGGTGCACGCGTCGTTGCCATCGTCGCGCCCGGCGAGGCGGAGGCCGCGCTTGCCGCGCGGCCGGGGATCGGCGTCGTGTGGGTCGACCTCGACGGTGATGGCGGCGCCGCGCTCGACCGTCTGCTCGATCGCATCGACGCCGGCGCTCGGTCAGGCGGGCTCTCCGCGATCGTCAGCGTCGTGCCGGCGCTGCTCGATCCTGTCTTCGCCCGGGTAGGGGCGGGGCCGGTCGATCTGCTGTGCAATCCTTCGCCGGCCGAGCGGGCCGCTGCGCTCGGCATCGCCCTCATCGGTCGGCGGCGCAGCCGCGTTGCCGATGGCGATGCGCGCGACGTCGCACGCCTCAAGGCGTTGAGCGCCGAGGTGGCACGCATCGCCGGCGCCCTCGCGGAAATGTCGGGGGATCCCGCCATCGACGGCTGGGGCGCCCCAAACCCCGCAGTGCCGGAGTTTGCCGCGGACGCGCGCGCTCTCGACGCCACGGCGATCCGCGGCATGATCCGGGAACGACGGTTGCGCGGACGCTTCTTCGATGCAGCGATGTTCGGCGAGCCGGCATGGGACATGCTGCTCGACCTGATGGCGGCGCAGATCGAGGGCAAACGGGTGTCGGTCTCCAGCCTGTGCATTGCCGCGGCGGTGCCGGCGACGACTGCGCTGCGCGCGATAGGCATGTTGACGGAGGCGGGGCTGTTCGAACGCCGGCCCGATCCGGACGATGCGCGTCGCGTGCTGATAACGCTCACCTCCCGGGCACAGGCGGCGATGTCCGCCTATTTAGCGGCGCGCGCGGATCTAAAGTGAAGCGACACGGGTTACACGCCGTCTTTTTCGGCCGCTTCGTCGCGTGTTACCCCCGCCGCACTGTCGCCCGTCGCAATTATGCTGGTACGTGTTAACCAAGCGGGATGATCAGGTTGCCGGGTCTGATCGTGGCGGGCCCCCCACCGCGCGTCGATGAACCGATACCCCCCCATCTGTTCGGTTCCCCCCGCTCCGGCATCCTTTCTCTCCGGCGGATGTTATATCCTGCAACAGTGGTTGCAGCGATCACATCTGTTCGGCCGCAAAAACGGGTTGCATGGGAAGACGCGAACGCCCAAATGCGCCCGAATATGTCGAGCAAGCTCATTCTCGAGGGCATCGCCCGCCAACTGTGTGTAACGGCCGTCTACAACAAGATGGCGGTCACCTTGGCGCCCCACATCCTCTACACCAAGCATGGCGAACTCTATGTCGATGGGGTCACCATGGAGCGCGACGGCCGGCCGCCGCGTGAGTTGAAGCTCGGCGCCTTCAAGCTGACCGGCCTCAACGACGTCGCCTTGTCCGATCGCGCGTTCGAGCCACAGTCGTTGTTCAACCCGGCCGAGCCCCGGTATGAGGGCACGACCTTGTTCGCGGTGAACGTCCCCGCCTGATCGGTGGCTTCAGCGCCCGGTCAGGGCGTTGGGCACGGCCGTCGGTACGGTCCAAACCCGGATCCATTGCAGGCTGCCGCGGCACGTGCTCATCGCGCGCTGCTCGATCAGTCGAAACGCCTCGCCGTCCCACGCAAAGCGCTGGCTGCTGCCGCAATCGCCGCTGGGGCTGCCGACGATGCGGCTGGTGATCGTGCCGGCATCCTTGTCCCATTCGGGGTTGGGCAACAGCGTCTGGCCGTGCTCGGCGGTGTAGCCGGTGGGGTGATCGAACCGCGCATAGTCTGCCGCCAGCCCTTTCTTGCGGCCGCCATTGGTGACGATGAAGGGCAGCGCGGACCGGTTGTTGGCACCACCGCCGCACGACAGCAGCAGCAGCGTGTGCCGCTCGTCGATCCGGAACCAGCTTTCCTCCGGCGGGGCGGCGTCCGGTCCGGCTTCGCAGGCGTTCGTTTCCCGCAGGGTCCTGACCGAGCCGGCGCTCAGCCGGTCGGGCGGTGCGGTGCGGGTCGCGACGGGGATCGCGATCGGCGCCGGCATCGCCCGGCGCGGCACCTCGATCGCGGGGCGATCGCCCTTGTCGACGATCGCGGTCGGGGTGCCGGTGCGGCCTTGCGCCTCGTCCGTATATTTGAGCGCGGCGGAGATGCCCGTCAGCGAGGCCCGGCCGACGACGATGCCCTGCACGTCCATCAGTTCGATGCGATCGGCCTTGAGCAGCACCGGCAGCAATAGATCGGTGGCGACCGCGCCGAACCGGACCTGATCGTCTTCGATCCTGAGCGGTTGCGGCCAGCGCTTGCCGTCGACGAGCAGCGCGATCGGCCGCCGCCCCGCCGCGAACGGGATCGCGATCGTCGGCTGTCCGCCGGCGCCCGCGCGCCGCGAGACGGTGACGAAGGCGGGCACCTCCTCCCCCTCGGTGGCGAGCGCCTGCGCCTCGCAATCCCTCACATTGTCGCAGCCCACCGCCCAGTCGGCGAAGACCTGCACCGCGCCAGGCACCGCATCCTGCGCGGCGGCGGGGGGGGCGATCAGCGATGTCGCGGCTACAAGCGCGACCGGAAGCGCCCTCATGGCCGCGCCGCCGGAACCGCCACGCTGTGGACGAGTTCGGGCGCGTCGCGCAGCCGCAGATAGAGCTTGCCGTCGACGGCGACCGGCACCGTAAATACCCCCCCGGTAAACCCCTGCGGCACCCGGTTTGCCCCGGAAAAATCCGGCGTGGCGGACACCGCGTCGATCAGGAACAGACGGCTGCCGCGGATCTCGCAATTTTCGGCTGTGCAATATATTGCATCGATGCGCGGCTGACGGACGAGCGTGGCGAGCGGTTGCCAGTCTCCCGCCACGCCCTGGCGGACGACGCGGAAGCGCAACGGGCCGAAGGCGGAGGGACCGAGCGCGGCGGCATCGACGTTGGCGATCAGGATCTCGGCGCTTTCGAGCTGCAGACCGCGCCCGACCGAAAGCTGCGCGGCGATGCGATCGTCGGCGGTGGCGATCTCGATCGCGTCGGTCGCGCCGAAGCGGATGCCCGCGGGTGCGCGCACGGAGAAGGTCAGCCGTGCGAAGTCGGGGAGCACGTCGGCGCTGCCCGGGACGAGCGGCAGCGCCGGGGCCTCGCCGGCGGGGGCGATGTTCTTGCCGACCAGCGCGACCTGCACGCGCGGCTCGGCGATTCGCACGGGCAGCCCGACGCTGCGCCCGTCGCTGAGCGCGATCTTCGCGGACAGGCTGGCGCCGGCTTCGGGCTTCGCCGCCGCCCCGGTTGCGCCCTCGGCGACGATCCGCAGCCGGTCGCTATCGCCCTCGCGCGTCAGTCCGTCGGGGCGGAAGCGGCGGCCGCCGATCTCCACGCCCGCGACCTGATCGAGCCGGCGGCCGGCCAGCACCGCCCAGTCGTCCCCCGCATGATAGGTCAGCGCGTCGAGCCGGCTTGCCTCGGAAAAGGCGCGGACCGGCACGGTCGCGGTCTTGTCGATCCCTGCGCGGCGGATCTCGAGGGTCAGTTCGCCGGGGCGGGCATCCTTCAGCGGCAGGTCGACCGCGATCATGTCGCCCCCCACGGTCTTCCAGGTCAGCGGGCGCGGCGCCGAATTGGGCTGGCGCAGGCTGATGCTGTCGACGCACGCCGCCGCATCGCCCTTCAGCCGCAGGACATTGTCGCGTCCGACCACGAGCGCATTCTCGTCGAGCGGCCGCCAGGGCGCGTCGGTGGCGAACTGCAGCGCGAAATCGGGGCCGTCGAAGGGCTTGAAGCCCCAGATGGCGCGCAGATGGCCGGTGGCGCTGGTGCCGAAGCCTTCGGGGCGCCAGTTCGCATCGCTCACCACATAGCCGCCGCGATCCGCGCGCGCGGTAAGCGGCACGTCCACCTTGCTGCCGTTGGCGGCGGTCAGCTGCAACGTCGCTTCGCGCGCATAGCCCGTCGAATAGATCAGCGGCGCGCCTTCCACCGGCAGCACCAGCCCCGGACGCGTCGCGCACAGCGCGCCGTCCGCGCCGTTGCGCAGCGGCGGCGGCTGATCCGCCTCCACCGTCGGCATGGCAACGACCAGCACCGATTTGGGCGCGGTGAACGATGGCGCGCTGTTGAGCATCAGCGACACCTTGTCGTCTCGCTGCAGCCCGAGTGCCGGCAGATAATCGAATTGCGGGCTGTTGAAGGCGCCGAAGATCTTCGCGAGATCGCGCGCGATCGCGATATAGGCGCTGTAATAGCCTTGCCCGCCGACGCGGGTGGAACTGATCTGCAGCGCGAGGTCGGTGGGGGCGCCGACCAGGGTCTCGGTCATCGAACTGGTGTGGACATCGGCCAGCACCAGCGATTCGCGATTCTCCAGCAGGCAGTTGGCCTGCAATTCGATCACCTTCTGCAGGCATTCGGCGTTGAGCTTGGTGCTGAGGCTGCTGGCGAGCACCGGCGCGACGCGCTTGAGATATTCGGGATGCAGATTTTCCTGCGCGCGGATCGCCGCCATGAACGTATCGAGCCGCGACCGATCGAGCGAGGCCTGGTTGAGTTCCTGCGCCGCGCGCACGAACTCGCCGGGCTTGCCGCGCACCGCCTTGGTGACGCTGCCATAATCGCCGCCGGTTTCGGGGACCATGAACAGCACCAGCTGCCGCGCGCCTTCGGGCACGGTCAGTTTCAGCAGCCTGTCCTTGTCCTTCTTCTTCCAGGTCTCCGCCCTGTCGATCCACTTGGTGGAGGGCGGGTTGGTCGCGCCGTGGAGGAAGGCGGAGACCAGCATATATTTGGCCGACTGGTCGGAGGGGAGGTCGGCGCCGATCTCGATCGTATCGCCCGCGGCGAGCGCGGGCACCTGGGCGATCGGCAGCGTGACCCCGTTGCGCGTGACCTTGGCGCGCAGGGTGGGGCCCGCCAGGTCGAACGGCGGCGCATCGGCGCGGGCAGGGGCGAGCGGGACAGCGGCTGCCGCGAGCAGCAGCGCGGACAGGGAAACGAAGGAACGCATGGCCTTAAGGTGCAGGATGAAGCCGGGAGATCAAGCGAATACTGGCCCCTCCCTCCGAACGGGAAGGGGCCGGCCGATCGTTCAGATCCCCGGCGGCCGGCGCAGATCCAGCGTCATCGGGAATTCGCCCGGCAGTTCTTCGGGCGGGATCGGCACGCGACCCGGCGTGTGGCCATGATCCTGGAAGCGCGCCTTGCGCCGCGCCTCCGCTTCATAGCCGTTGATCGGCACATCGTCATAATGACGCCCGCCCGGATGCGCGACATGATAGACGCAGCCGCCCAGCGACCGGCCGCTCCACTGATCGAGGACGTCCAAGGTCAGCGGGGCGTTCGCGGGCAGCCGCGGGTGCATGGTGTTCGCGGGCGCCCACGCCTTGTAGCGTACGCCGCCAACCGCCTCGCCGGGCACGCCGGTGCCGGTCAGCGGCACGCGGCGGCCGTTGCAGGCGATGACATGGCGGCCGGGCACGAGCCCGGTGGCATGGACCTGCAGCCGCTCGGTCGCGCTGTCGACATAGCGCACCGTTCCGCCGATCGCGCCGGTTTCGCCCAGCACGTGCCAGGGTTCCAGCGCATGCGCGATCTCGAGCCTGACGCCGCCCGCCTCGACGGTGCCGTGCACCGGGAAGCGGAACTGGCGCTGCGCCTCGAACCAGGCCGGATCGAACGCATAGCCGGCGCTCCGCAGGTCGCCCAGCACCTCGACGAAGTCGGTCCACACGAAATGCGGCAGCATGAAGCGGTCGTGCAGCGTGGTGCCCCAACGCACGAGATTGCCCCGCTGTGGCTCGCGCCAGAACCACGCGGTCAGCGCGCGCAGCACCAGTTGCTGGGCAAGGCTCATCTGCGCGTCGGGCGGCATCTCGAAGGCGCGGAACTCGACGAGACCGAGCCGGCCGGTCGGCCCGTCCGGCGAGAACAGCTTGTCGATGCAGATTTCGGTGCGGTGGGTGTTGCCCGTGACGTCGACCAGCAGGTTGCGGAACAGCCGGTCGACCAGCCAGGCCGGCGGCGTATCGCCCTCGCCGGGCGCGGGCACCTGCGCGAGCGCGATCTCCAACTCGTAGAGACCGTCATGCCGCGCTTCGTCGATGCGCGGCGCCTGGCTGGTCGGGCCGATGAACAGGCCGGAGAACAGATAGCTGAGCGACGGGTGGCGCTGCCAGTAGAGCACGAAGCTCTTGAGCAGGTCGGGCCGGCGGATGAAGGGCGAATCATTGATGCTGGGGCCGCCCAGCACGATGTGGTTGCCGCCGCCGGTGCCGACCGCGCGGCCATCGACCATGAACTTGTCCGCGGTCAGCCCGTGGCGCCGCGCCATCGCATAGAGTTCCTCGGTGATATCCACCGTCTCGGCCCAGCTCGCCGCCGGGTGGACGTTGACCTCGATCACGCCGGGATCGGGCGTGACGCGCAACACCTTCAGCCGCGGATCGGATGGCGGGGCATAGCCTTCGATGCGGACGGGGATCTGCAGCGCCTCGGCGGTTTCCTCGACCGCAGCGATCAGCTCCAGATAATCTTCCAGCGCGCGCGTCGGCGGGATGAAGATGGTCAGGTAGTGCGCCTTGGGTTCCACCGTGATCGCGGTGCGCACCGCGCCCCCGATCGCCGTGCCCTGTTCCACGCGCTGCTGCTGCGGCGGCGGCGGTGCGGAGAACGCGCGTTGCGCGCGCGGCGCAGTGCCATTGCCGCCGCCCTGGCTCGGGGCGTGGAAATCGGGCAGCGGTTCCAGCGGCTCGCTGGTGTCGCGCGGGTTGATATAGGGATAGTCTTCCGGCGGCACATAGGGCAGCGATTCCAGCGGCAGGCGATAGCCCAGCGCCGAATCACCGGGCACAGCGAACAGCCGCCCGCGCCGCACCGACCATCGTTCGCTCAGCCAGCCCTGCGCCTGCTTCGTCTGCCAGCGCTGCACCGGCAGCGCATAGCCCACCGCATTGCCGAGCCCGCGCTCGAACGTCCGCACGATGCGCGCGCGGACCTCGGGATCGTCGATCTTCGGATCGGTGGCCTCGGTGTTCGCGGGCAGCTCGGCTTCCTTGAGCGACCAGGCGACCGGATCCTCATAGACCGGCAGGATGAAGTCGCGTTTCACCCCGAGCGCGTCGGTCAGCCCCTCGAGGAATTTTTCCGCCTGGTCGGCGGTCGTCGCGGGCCGCCCATCGGCGTCCTCGGTGGCGATCAGCGCGGTGTCGCGCCACACCGGGGTGCCGTCGCCGCGCCAATAGACCGAAAAGGCCCAGCGCGGCAGGCTTTCGCCGGGATACCATTTGCCCTGGCCGTGATGGATCATGCCGCCCGGTGCGAAGCGATCGCGCATCTCGCGCACCAGCTTGTCGGCAAAGCCCGCCTTGGTGGGGCCGACCGCCTCGCCATTCCATTCGGGCGCCTCGCCCGCGCCGACCGCGACGAAGGTGGGTTCGCCGCCGGTGGTCAGCCGCACGTCCTGCGCGACGAGATCCTTGTCCACCTGCGCGCCCAGCGCCTGCACCGCTGCCCACCGCGCATCAGTGAAGGGCTTGGTGATGCGCACGGCTTCGGCGATGCGCGCCACGCTCATCTCGAAGCGGAAATCGACCTCGGCGGGCTCGGCCATGCCTGAAATCGGCGAGGCGGAGCGATAGTGCGGGGTTGCGCACAGCGGGATATGGCCCTCGCCGGCGAACATGCCCGATGTGGCATCCATCGCCACCCAGCCGGCGCCTGGCACATAGGCTTCCGCCCATGCGTGAAGATCGACGACATCCTGGGTGACACCCCGGGGCCCGTCGACCGGCTCGACATCGGCGACGAGCTGGATCGAATAGCCGGAGACGAAACGGGCGGCGAAGCCCAGCCGGCGCAGCAGCTGCACGAGCAGCCAGGCGCTGTCGCGGCACGATCCGGTGCCGACCTCCAATGTTTCCTCGGGCGTCTGCACGCCCGATTCCATGCGGATCACATAGCCGACGCGCTTCTGCAGCCCGCTGTTGATCTCGACGAGAAAGTCGATCGTGCGCCCTTCATGCCCCTCATGCCCGGCGACCAGCGCCTCGAACAGCGGGCCCCTGGCTTCCTCGTCCACCTCGAAATAGGCGGCGAGATCGGTGGTCAGCGCATCGTCGTAGGTAAAGGGATACTGCTCGGCATAGGGTTCGACGAAGAAGTCGAACGGGTTGATGATGTCGAGGTCCGCCAGCAGGTCCACCTCGATCTGGAAATGGTCGACCGGATCGGGGAACACGATCCGCGCCTGCCAATTGCCGTGCGGATCCTGCTGCCAGTTCAGGAAATGCCCCTGCGGCTCGATCTTGAGCGCATAGTTGGGCACCTTGGTGCGGCTGTGGGGCGCCGGCCGCAGGCGGATGACCTGCGGCCCCAGCCGGATCGGCCGGTCATAATGATAGGCGGTGAGGTGGTGAACGGCGGCCTTGAGCATGGCCGCTAAAGAACGTCATCCGGTGGTGCGGCGCAACATGAATTTGCGCCGGCGCCGAAACTCAGATCACCGCCTCGATCAGGCCGAGCTGCTTCGCCTCGTTCGCCTCCAGATACCAGTTCTCGGTGGCGCGGGTCAGCACGTCGTCCATCGTCACGCTGGAACCCAGGATCAGGTTCTGGAACCCCTCGTTCTGGATCTGGATCGAGGCCTCGATCTCATGCAGCGTCTGCTTGAGCGTGGCGATGCACGAGGTGAGGGGGCCCTGGAGGTTGATCTGCTTGGTGATGATGCGTTCGTGGATCATCAGCCGCGTGCCGCGGGCGAGATAGCGGTTCTGGCGCGCGAAGAAGCCCATGAAGGTGGCGCCGGCCGAATAGATCGCGGTCTTGCCGAGAAAGACGATGCGGCGCTCAGGGTGGAGATCGCTGTGATAGCGGATATCCTCGCCCATCATCCGCGCGACTTCGGGGTCGCCGCCCAGGGTCGACAATTCGACGATGACCAGCCCGTCCCGCGGCACGTTGGACAGCGCCTGCCGGAAGAATTGATACATGTTGTAGTCGACCTGCCCGGTCAGCATGATCGCGGGAAATTCGAAGTCGGCTGCGCTCAGCAGGTCGGTCGGCATGGCGGACATCGGTGTCTCCGGGTTGGAATGGCGGCCCACAGAACGACGATGCCGCGGGGAAGTTTCATGCGCCACGACAGTTACTGCCAAGCCCGGCAGGCAGCCAGCGCGCGCGGATGCCTTCCTGATCCAGCAGGAAGATCCGGATTTCGCCGAGGTCGCGCTGATCAGCGAGGCGGAGCGGCATATCGAGGCGAATTGAATATGGGCCGCGCTATTTCGTTTCCATCTTCCACACCCCCGACCAGACCTGTGGCGGCTCGGCCGCCAGCATCGCGGTACGCGCGGCGAGCAGGCGCGCCGGGCCGTCGGCGGGGGCGATGGCGAGGCAGGCGTCGAACCCGCTCTGTGCCGTCGCCCAATCGCCCTCCCTATAGGCGGCGAAGGCGGCGTCATAGCGTTCGACCAGTTCGTCTTGCGCGCCTTCGCCGCCAAGGCCGCGCAGTTCGAAGATCGGGCTGGCCTCGCTGCGGCCCTTGAGGATGACGCAATCGACCATCCGTACGGCGATGGACGCACCCGCCTGATCGCGCACGGCCTGATCGATCAGGATGCGGGTGCCGTAGAACTTGTTGGCGCTTTCGAGCCGCGACCCGGCGTTGACGACATCGCCCATGACCGTGAAGTTGCGCGCCGCATCCGATCCGATGCTGCCCACCACCGCCTCGCCCGAAGACAGGCCGATGCGGATGTCGATCGGCGGCAGATCATGCCGCAGCCGCATCAGGTCGGGCAATTGACGGCGGAATTCGGCGAGCCGGTCGAACTGCGCCAGCGCGGCGCGGCACGCCGCCTCCGCCTGATTGCCCTCGGCGATGAAGGGGGCGGTCCAGAAGGCCATCACCGCATCGCCGATATATTTGTCGATGATGCCGTTTTCGGCGCGGATCGCTTCGGACATCGCGGTGAAATAGGCGTTCATCAACGTCACCAGCCCGTCCGGCGTCAGCCGGTCCGCGATGGGCGTGAAGCCGACCAGATCGGAGAAGAAGATCGTCACCAGCTGCCGCTGCCCCGCCATCGATCGCTGGGCATCGGCCGAGATCAGGGTGGAGACGATCCGCGGGTCGATATAGCGCCCGAACGTCGCCTTGATCTCTTCCTTCAGCCGCAGCTCGCCGATCATCGCGTTGAACGCGCGGGTCACCTCGCCGATCTCGTCGGAGGTCGTCACCGGCACCTCGCGCTCGAGATTGCCCGACTGCACCGCCAGCGCGCCCTGCCGCAGCCGCTCGATCGGCCGCGTCAGCCCGCGCGCGATCAGCCAGGCGAGGTAGAGGCCGACGAGCGCGGCGATGCCCACCAGCAGGCGATTGGCATAGAGCGCGCGCTGCTCGTTGGCCTGCACCATATCGACGCTCTGGCGCGAGAATGCGGCGATGTCGTCGCTGAGATCGTCGACATGATGCTCGATTTCGATCGCACGGTCGCGCGCCAGCGCCGCCGCGATGCGCCCCTCCTCGGTATCGCCCGCCGCGCACAGCCGGCCGACGTCGGCGATCAGCTGGCCATGGCGCTCGCCGATCTCCGCCACCAGCGGCCGGAGCTCGACGAACTTGGACCGGTTGATCTCGAGGACCGCGATCGTTTCGCCATGCCGCCGGAACGTCTCCATCGTTGCGAGCTGCTGCTGGATCGACTTGCTGCGGGCCGCGAAGGCAGCGCCGCACAGCCCGGGCTGCCGATGCAGGATCGCCCATTGCTCCCCGAGCATCGCGGCACGCATGTCCTTGGCGGTCAGCGCGAAGGGCAGCATCGCTTCGGTAAAGGTCGCCAGTTGGCGATTGACCCGTGCGGTGGATTGCGTCGCAAAGATCATCGCCGCCACCATCGCCACCAGCAGCCCGATCGCTACGCCCAGAATCTTGAACTGGATCGATCGATGGAAGCTGATCATCACACGCCCCCCGGCAACACCCAGCGCGCGAGTGGTCATGGCGGCGGGGCGTACGTCAAGGGGAATCGGGGGATTTACGGTGTCAGCGCTTGCGTTGCCGGCGCTTGAGGGATAGCCGCACGCACATGTCCCAATCCACATCGCCGCTTGCGGTCGTGCTGCTTTCGGGCGGCCTCGATTCGATGGTGAGCGCCGCGCGCGCCCGCGAAGACGGTTTTCGCCTGCTCGCGCTGACGATCGACTATAACCAGCGCCACGCGGTCGAGATCGCCTCGGCAAGCCGGATCGCCCAGGCGCTGGGTGCAGAACGGCATGTCCGGCTGCCGATGGACCTGCGGAGCTTCGGCGGATCGGCGCTGACCGCCGACATCGCCGTGCCCAAGGACGGGGTGGGGGACGACATTCCCGTCACCTATGTACCCGCGCGCAACACCATCTTCCTGTCGCTGGCGCTGGGCTGGGCCGAGGCGGCGGGCGCGCGCGACCTCTATGTCGGCGTCAACGCGCTCGATTATTCGGGCTATCCGGATTGCCGCCCCGAATTCATCGACGCGTTCGAAGCGCTTGCCAACCTTGCGACCAAGGCGGGGGTGGAGGGGGACCGGTTCCGCATCCGTGCGCCGCTGCAACACATGACCAAGGCCGAAATCGTCCGTGAGGCGGCACGGCTGGGGCTCGACGCGGGGATGAGCTGGTCGTGCTACGATCCGGCGCCGGGGGGGCTTCACTGCGGATTGTGCGACAGCTGCCGGCTGCGCGCCAGGGGCTTCGAGGAAGCGGGGCTGCCCGATCCGACCGGCTACGCGCAGCAGCCCTGACATGGCGAGCTATGCGGTCAAGGAAGCCTTCCTCACATTGCAGGGGGAAGGCCGTCGCGCGGGCCGCCGCGCGGTGTTCGTGCGTTTCGCGGGCTGCAATCTGTGGACCGGGCGCGAGAAGGATCGCGCCACCGCGGTCTGCCGGTTCTGCGACACCGATTTCGTCGGTACCGACGGCGATGGGGGCGGCCGCTTCGCCGATGCCGCCGCGCTCGCCGCGCATGCCAGCGCGCTATGGGGCGTGGCCGAGGGCGCACGGCCCTATGTCGTGCTGACCGGCGGGGAGCCGCTGCTGCAGGTCGATGCGGCGCTGATCGACGCGTTGCATGATGCCGGTTTCGAGATCGCGATCGAAAGCAACGGCACGATCGCGGCGCCTGCGGGGATCGACTGGGTCTGCATCAGCCCCAAGGCGGGCAGCGCCGTGGTGCAGACGCGGGGGGATGAGCTCAAGCTGGTGTGGCCGCAGCCAGGGATCGATATCGACGCGCTGGAGAGGTGGGACTTCGCCAACTTCCTCGTCCAGCCGATGGACGATGCCGATTATCCGGCCAATCGCGACGCCGCGGTGGCGCTGGCGATGACGCGCCCGCTGTGGCGGCTGACCTTGCAGACCCACAAGATGCTGGGGCTGCGCTGAAGGCGCGAATCCCTTCGCCCGCGAGGGGAGATGGAATGAGGCCCAACCAAATGAGGCTCAACTATATGCGATCAACCGCCCCAGCGCGGCGACGCCGAGCCACAGCGCCAGCGAGACCGCGGCCATCAGCCGCATCGTTCCGGTCGGCCGCGCATCGGCCCGCCCGACGACCCTGAACGCCAGCGCATTGGCCAGGGCGAGCGCGATCAGCACCAGCTTCAGTCGGAACCGGTCCGATCCCACCAGCGCGCCGGCGTCGGCCGCGAACAGCACCAGCCCGCTCGGCAGCATCAGGATCAGCCCCGCGATCGCCAGCGGGGTCAGCGCGCGCGAGAGGGCGGGCAACGGCAGCGACGGGAAGGCGCCGAGGATGCGCAGGTCGAGGATGCCGATGCCGCCGACCAGCAGCACCAGCCCGAGCAGATGGACGAGGTTCGCGATCGGATAGGCCCAGGCCGATCCGCGCGCGACCATGCCCAGTTGCGATGCCTCGACCGCGGCGGCGAAGCTGTCGATCATCCGCGCCGCGTGCCCGGACGGCTCAGCGCAGCTCGACGGTCTTGCCGTCGACGATCACCCGCTCGATGCGCATCTCGGGCGTGCCGTCGCGGCGGGGATAGCCGACCAGCGTGACGGCCTTCTTCGGCGCCAGCATCTCACGGGTCAGGCCGCGCGCTTCCATCCGCGCGACCGGCGCGAGCACGACATCCCATGTCCGCTTCTGCCATTCGACCTTTGCGGCACCATGCGGATTGCCCCATGTGACCGCGCTGAGCGGCGCCTTCACCGTCATCGTCTTTTCCGCATCATAGGAACTCCAGCCATGATGCGCCTGCGCCGCAACCGGCACTGCGATCAAAGCCGCGGCGACCATCCATCGCGTCCGCATCTTCGCTCTCCCTGCACCTCGGCCGGCACCGCATTGCGCGTTGCCGCTGCCGGACGCGCAAACGCGCGAGCGGGAAAAGGGATGCGCGCGAGCGGGAAAAGGGATGCACCCCTTCAGCTTTTCGCCCGCGAGAAGACCGACTAGGAGGGCCGAGCGTCCACCGCCGATCGGATCACTGATGACCTTTTCTCTTCCCGGTTTCGATATCGACGCCTTCATCACCGCGACGCTGGCCGAGGATCTCGGCGAGGCGGGCGATATCACCTCCGCCGCGGTGATCCCCGCCGATGCGCGGTTCGAAGGCGTGATGGACAGCCGTGACGCCGTCACCGTCGCCGGGCTCGGCATCGCCGAGGCGTTCTTCCGCCGGCTCGATCCGGCGGTCGAGATCGCGTGGCTGGTGCAGGAGGGGGATCGCGTTCCGGCGGGCACCGATCTGCTGCGGCTGCGCGGCAATGCGCGGGCGATGCTGACGGCCGAGCGGTCGGCGCTCAACACCGTGCAGCATCTGTCGGGCATCGCGACGATGACGCGGACCTATGTCGACAAGATCATCGGCACCGGCGCGATCCTGCTCGACACCCGCAAGACCATCCCGGGCCTGCGCCTGCTGGAGAAATATGCGACGCGGATGGGCGGGGCGACCAACCACCGCATGGGGCTGTGGGACGCGGCGATGATCAAGGACAATCATGTCGCGGTCGCGGGTTCCGTCGAGGAGGCCGTGCGCCGCGCCGCGGCGGCGGGGATCACCCGGATCATCGTCGAGGTGGACCGGGTCGACCAGATCGAACCCGCGCTCGCCGCCGGCGCCACCCACCTGCTGCTCGACAATATGGCGCCCGCCATCTTGCGCGGCGCGGTGACGCTGGTCGGCGGGCGCGTGCCGACCGAAGCCTCGGGCGGGGTGCGGCTCGATACGATCCGCGCCATCGCCGAAACCGGCGTGACCTGTATCTCGGTCGGCCGGCTGACGCAGTCCGCGCCCGCCGCCGATATCGGGCTCGATTTTGCGGCGGTCTGAGCTGGTCGCAGCGCTGGCGCTGGCGCTGGCGTTCGTCGCCACGCCGGTGCAGGCGGCGGCGCCTTCCTGCCGCTTGCCGGACGCCATTCCGCCCGCGCGCGCGATCGTCCCGCCGCGCGGCGAGGCGCCGCGCCGCACGCCGGTCGATGGCTATCTGCTGGCGATGAGCTGGTCGCCCGAATATTGCCGCACCCGCAAGGACAGCGCGGCGGACCGGCTGCAATGCGGCCGCGCCAACCGCTTCGGCTTCGTGCTCCACGGGTTGTGGCCGGAATCGGATCGCGGCGGCGATCCGCGCTGGTGCAGCCCGGCCGGGGCGCTGCCGGCGGACCTCGTCCGCCGCCATCTGTGCGACACCCCCTCGGTCCAATTGATGCAGCGCGAATGGGCGAAGCATGGCACCTGCGCGGCGCGGAGCCCCGCCGGCTATTTCCAGGCGGCGTCGATGCTCTACCGCGCCGTCCGCTTCCCGGACATGGACGCGCTTTCCCGCCAGCCGCTCACCGCCGGCGCGTTCCGCCGCACCTTTGCCAAGCGCAACACGGGCATCACGGCAGACATGGTGGCGGTGGATGCCAACCCGCGCGGCTGGCTGGAGGAGGTGCGGCTGTGCCTGGGGCCGAGGATGAAGCCGCGCGCCTGCGCGCGGGGCGACCGCGGCGTAGGCGACGACGCGCCCCTCAAGATCTGGCGCGGCGGCCGGTAAGGACGCTGTCATCTTCGCGTCCCGGGATCGTCACCCGACTGTCGCACAGCACGCCTAACCGCGCCCCATTCATAAAAAGTGGGGAAGAGATCATGGCGTTCAAATCGCTGGCCATCGGTGTGAGCATGGTCGCGCTGTTCGCGGGCACGCAGGCTTTCGCGCAGGAGGCGACCGAAACCGGCGAAACCGAGATCGTCGTCACCGGCCAGCGCGCGCAGCAGCAGCGCTCGATCGAGATCAAGCGCGAGTCGATCGGCATCGTCGATGTCGCGGCGTCCGACGAGATCGGCCAGCTTCCCGACAAGAATGTCGCCGAGGTGATCGAGCGGCTGCCGGGCGTGGGCGTGCAATATGACCAGGGCGAGGGCCGCTATGTCGCGATCCGCGGCATCCCTTCGGACCTCAACAATTATACCGTCAACGGCTTCGAGCTGGGCAATCCGGACGGCAACACCCGCCGGCTGCCGCTCGACATCGTCTCGGGCCAGTTGCTCAACCGCGTCGAGGTGACCAAGGCCAAGACCGCCGAGCTGGACGGGCAGGGGATCGGCGGCACCGTCAACCTCGTCACCCAGACCGCGTTCGACTTCAAGGATCGCTTCATCGTCTCGGTGACCGCGCAGGCGGGCTACCAGACGCTCAACGAGAAGGTGCCGGTGCGCGCCGACGCCAGCATCGGCGGCCGTTTCGGCAGCGACGAGCAGTTCGGCATCCTCGTGGGCGCGAGCTATTCGAAGCGCGATTTCCAGAGCTTCGGGCTCTATCCGGACGATTGGGCGATCAATGGGGATGCCGCGCGCGGCGCCGCGCCGATCAACATCAAATATAATGATTACAACCTGGAGCGCGAACGCATCGGCGGCATCGCCTCGTTCGACTGGCAGGCGACGCCCTCGACGCGGCTGTACGTCCGCGGCCTCTACAGCAGGTTCACCGAGAACGAGTATCGCCAGCGCTACCGGCTCGACTTCGCGACCGCGGCGCAGATCGAGGCGGGCACCGTCAGCTTCAATCCGGACGGGCTGACCGGCACCTCCACCGTTACCGAGCAGCGTTCCGACCTGCGGCTGGAATATAAGGAGAAGTCGGTGCTGATCGGCATGATCGGCGGCCGCACCGAAACAGACGACTGGGTATTCGATTATGGCGGTGCGCGTTCGCACAACGAGGTGATCGAGCCCAACCAGCTCTGGCAGTTCCGCGGCAATCCGGGCACGGTCGACTTCGACTTCTCGGACAGGCTGTTCACCGCGACGCCGCGTACGCCGCTGACCGCCAATGGCCTCCAGTTCCGCCAATATTCGGAGCAGGACGAGCGCGGCGACGAATATATCTGGACGGGCAAGCTGGACGTGACCCGCAAGCTGGCGTTCGGCAATGACAGCTTCATCCGCGTCGGCGGCAAATATCGCGCGACCGACAAGGATTTCGATTCCAACAACACCGTCTATACGCGCGGCGGCGGCTCCGCGACGCGCTTCTCGCTCGGCCAGTTCGATCTCGCGGGCGAGGATGTGTTTTCCTACCCGCGCAAGGGGCGGCCCTATCTGATCACGCCGGTGATCGATGCCGACAGGATCATCGATTTCACCGCGGACCCGGCCAATTCGAGATATTTCGTGCTCGATGAGAACGCTTCGCTCGCCAACGCGACCTTGAACGATCTCGACCTCTCGGAGAATATCGCGGCCGGCTATGCGATGGCGAACATCGATTTCGGCGCGATCACGATCACGCCGGGCCTGCGCGTCGAGCGCACCGAACTCGACATAAGCGGTTTCCAGCTTGAGGATGGCAGCGATGTGATCCCGGTGACGGGCGAGCGCCGCTACACCAACTGGCTGCCGAGCATGATTGTCCGGATCCGGCCGAATGACGAGGTTGTCGTTCGCCTGGCCTATACGCGCAGCGTCGGCCGGCCCAATTATTCGGACCTCACCCCCGGCGGCTCCATCGACACGATCGAGGGCACCGTATCGCTCGGCAACCCCAATCTCGAGCCCTATATTGCCGATGCGCTCGACGCTTCCGCCGAATGGTATTTCGCCCGCGGCGGCCTGATCTCGGTCGGCGCGTTCGCCAAGTTCGTCCAGAACCCGATCTATACGGAGACGATCACGCTGTTCGACACCGTCTATGGCGGCAACAGCTATGATCAACTGACGATCTCGCAGCGGCAGAACGGCACCAGCGCTGACATCGTCGGCCTCGAACTCGCCTATCGCCAGCAGTTCGAGTTCCTGCCGGGCTTCCTCTCGGGCTTCGGGCTGGAGGCCAATGCGACCTTCATCGACTCGACGTTGAAGGTCGACGGCCGCGGCGAGCCTGCGGCGTTCCCCGAACAGTCCAGGCTGCTCTACGGCGCGCAGCTTTTCTACCAGAAGGGGCCGATCGAGGCCTCGGTCGCCTATCACCACACCGGCCGCGCGCTGATCGCGCTGGGCGGCGAGGCGCTGACCGACCAGTATAATGACGATCTGCGCCGGCTCGACGCCAAGGCCAGCTTCGCGCTGACGCCCAACATCCGCCTGTTCGTGGAGGGGCAGAACCTGACCGACGAGCCGACCCGGCAATATCAGGGCGGCCGTCGCGACTGGATCATCCAGAACGAGCGCTATGGCCGCACCTATTATGCGGGCGCCTCGGTTCAGTTCTGATCGGCCTCCACCCACCAGTCCTGCCGCCAGCCGGCGGTGTCGGCGATCGCACGGCCGGTGGCGTCGGTGGCGGGGCGATAGCGGAAGCGCCTCGTTGCCAGCCGGCAGGTGGCGGCATCGAGCGCCGCATCGCCGCTCGACCGGGCGATGCTGCAGCCGGTGACGCGACCGTCGGCGCCGACCGCGAGATGGATGAGGACGCTGCCCGCGGCGCGCGCGCGCGCCTTGCGGGGCAAGTCGGCGGCATTGATCCCCCCGGCGATGCGCCGTGCGCGCGTGCCGCCACCGCCCGTACCTCCACCGCCCATACCGGCGCCGCCATTGCCGCTGCCGCGGCCGGCGCCGATCCCGGCCGCACCGGTGCCGGGGCCGGCATGGTCGGTTGCGCCGGCGGTGGACTCGGGGCCGGTCGCGGCGATCGGCGGTGCCGGGAGCGGCCGCGCGATCAGGATCGGGGCCTGGGGAGCGATGATGGGCCGGGGAAGGCTGTGCAGGTTGGCGGGGGCTGCTGAGCCGGCAGCGCGCGGAGACGGCGCCGGTCTCGGCTGGGGCGGCGGCTGCGGCGCGGGCAGGTCGAAGAGCTGGAGCGCGTCGGCGCGCACCCGCGCAGGGGGCTGGGGCATGCGGATGAGCAGCAGTGCCGCCAGCAGCGCGGCATGCACTGCCAGCGTCGCAGCGGCACCGATAGGACGGCGTTGGGCGGCTCCAGCCATGCGGGCATCGTACAGCAGTTGGAACGACGCGCATCTCCCCCGCACAGCGCCGGCGCGGACGGGGGGTTGCCATTGACGACGCTTGTGGCAGGCGGGTATATGCCCGCCTCGCTCAGGCGACCATTCTGGTCGCCTTTTTGCGTTTTCGGCAACCTCGCCAGGAGAGACTGAGATGACCATCACGCCACTCATGCCCGTCTACCCGCGGTGCGAGGTGCGTCCGGTCCGAGGCGAGGGCTGCTACCTCTATGGGGAGCAGGGCGAGCGCTATCTCGATTTCGCGAGCGGCATCGCCGTCAACATCCTGGGGCATGGCCATCCGGTGCTGACCAAGGCGATCCAGGATCAGGCCGCCACGCTGATGCACGTCTCCAACCTCTACGGCAGCCCGCAGGGGGAAGCGTTCGCGAAGCGGCTGGTGGACAACAGCTTCGCCGACACCGTGTTCTTCACCAATTCGGGGGCGGAAGCGGTGGAGTGCGCGATCAAGACGGCGCGGCGCTATCATTATGCCAAGGGCAACGCCCACAAGCATGAGCTGATCACCTTCGGCAACGCCTTCCACGGCCGCACGCTCGGTGCGATCAGCGCGACCGACCAGCCGAAGATGCGCGAGGGCTTCGAGCCGCTGCTGCCCGGTTTCGCCTATGCCAGGTTCGACGATCTCGAAGGCGCCAAGGCGCTGATGACCGAGAACACAGCCGGTTTCCTGGTCGAACCGATCCAGGGCGAGGGCGGCATCCGCGTGGGCAGCGACGCCTTCATCCAGGGGCTGCGCGCGCTGTGCGACGAGCATGACCTGATGCTGGTGTTCGACGAGGTCCAGTGCGGCGTCGCGCGCACCGGCACGCTCTACGCCTATGAGCAGTATGGCGTGACGCCGGACATCATGGCGAGCGCCAAGGGCATCGGCGGCGGTTTCCCGATGGGCGCCTGCCTCGCGACCGAGAAGGCCGCGGCGGGCATGGTGTTCGGCACGCACGGTTCCACCTATGGCGGCAACCCGCTGGCGATGGCGGCGGGGCAGGCGGTGTTCGACGTGATCCTCGAGCCCGGTTTCCTCGAGAATGTCCGCCAGATGAGCGACCGGCTGGTGCAGGCGCTGGAGCAGTTCATCCCCAACCATGACCATCTGTTCGACAGCGTCCGCGGCAAGGGGCTGATGCTCGGCCTCAAGATGAAGAGCGACAGCCGCGCCTTCGTCGCGCACCTGCGCAACCATGGCCTGCTGACGGTCGCCGCCGGCGAGAATGTCATGCGCATCCTGCCGCCGCTGGTGATCGAACAGGCGCATGTCGACGAGTTCATCGAGCGGCTGTCGGCGGGAGCCGCCAGCTATCAGGCGCCGGCCTGATGAGCCGGCACTTCCTCGACCTGAGCGACGCCGGCGGCGACGGCGTCGCGGCGATGCTCGCCGACGCGCTTGACCGCAAGGCGGCGCGCAAGGGCTGGCCCAAGGGCAGGGCGGACGCGGACGCGCCGCTCGCCGGCCATACGCTGGCGATGATCTTCGAGAAGAACTCGACGCGGACGCGGGTGTCGTTCGACATGGCGATCCGCCAGCTCGGCGGCACCAGCATCGTGATGGACGCGGGCTCGATGCAGCTCGGACGCGGCGAGAGCGTGGCGGATACCGCGCGCGTGCTCGGCCGCTATGTCGACGCGATCATGATCCGCACCGACGATCACGCCAAGCTGACCGAGATGGCGGCACATGCCGGCGTACCGGTGATCAATGGCCTGACCGACGACAGCCATCCGTGCCAGATCATGGCGGACCTGCTGACCGTGATCGAGGACGGCAAGAGCCTGCCCGGCCTCAAATGGACGTGGCTGGGCGATGGCAACAACGTGCTGCATTCGATCATCGAGGCGGCCGGGCTGCTCGGCTTCGCGGTCGATGTCGCGGTGCCCGAGGGCTATGAGCCGGCGCCGCGCTGGGCGGCGGACGCCAATGCCCGCGGTGCCGCGGTGCGCATCGTGCGCGATGCGCAGGCGGCGGTCGCGGATGCGGACGTGGTCGTCACCGACACCTGGATCTCGATGGGACAGGCGCATGCCGAGGAAAAGCTCGCGGCGATGACGCCCTATCAGGTGACGCCGGCGCTGATGGCGCTGGCGAAGCCCGACGCGCTGTTCCTCCACTGCCTGCCCGCGCACCGCGGCGAGGAAGTGGTCGATGCGGTGATCGACGGCCCGCGGTCGGGCGTGTGGAACGAGGCGGAGAACCGCCTTCATGCGCAGAAGTCCGTGCTGTTGTGGGCGCTGGGCAAGCTCTGATGAGCGATACCCCGACCCTCGACCTCGACCGCGCGCTCGGCTTCGCGATCCTGTCGCGCAGCGTGCGCGGCCGCCTCGTCCGCATCGGGCCGGCGCTGGAGGAGATCCTCGCCGCGCACAATTATCCGCTGCCGATCGAGCGCCTGCTGGGCGAGGCGCTGGTGCTGACCGCGCTGCTCGGCGCGATGCTGAAGGACGATCAGGGCCAGCTCACCCTGCAGGCCCAGACCGAGAATGGCGTCGTCGACCTGCTGGTCGCCGACTACCGTGCCGGCGAGCTGCGCGGCTATGTGCGCTTCGACGCGGAGCGGCTGGCGGAAATGCCGGTCGAGCCCAGCCTGTTCGCGCTGTTCGGCAAGGGTTATCTGGCGATCACCTTCGACCAGGCTGCGACCAACGAGCGTTACCAGGGCATCGTGCCGCTGGAGGGCGCGTCGCTGTGCGAGGCGGTATCCGACTATTTCGAGCGATCGGAGCAGATCCCCAGCCTGATCCGCGCGCATGTCGAGCGGATCGACGGCATCGGCTGCGTCGCCGGCGGCATGCTCCTCCAGCACCTGCCCGAGGGCGAGGAGGGCGGCGAGCGGCTGCACGTGCGCGAGAATGACGCCGCCTGGGAGCATGCGAGCGTGATCGGCGGCACCGTGAAGGGCGAGGAACTGGTCGATCCGTCGCTGCCGCTGGAGACGTTGATCTGGCGCCTGTTCAACGAGGACGAGGCCGAGGTGCGCGTGCTGAGCGCCGCGCAACTGGCCAAGGGCTGCCGCTGCGACCCCGACCATATCGCCGAGGTGCTGCTGAAGTTCCCCGACGAGGAACGCGCGGAGATGGCGGACGCCGATGGCGTGATCGCGGTCAATTGCGAATTTTGTTCGCGAACCTTCCCGATCCCGCTGGAAAGACCCGCCTGACGTCCTATCTCCATCGGCAGCGACCGGGCGTGCGTATCATGCTATAGGTCGTTTATCGAAAGAGAGTCGTGAGCGCATAGGGACGTCGCCACGACCGCCGGGAAAACGGCACAGGCTGGGGATCCGAAGCAATGATGACGACGCGTCTGGCGCGGCTGCTTCTGTGCGCGCCTATCGGTTTGGCAAGTCTCGCCGCGGCGCAACCCGCGGCCGCGCCCGCTGTGCCCGCGCTCGCCGCGCTGGAGGGGGGCGAATGGACGTTGCGCATCGCCGGCGAAGAGGGGACCCGGCGCATGTGCCTGGGCGACCGCATGGCGTTGCTGCAGGTGCAGCATGCCGGCATCGCGTGCAGCCGCCATATCGTCGCCAATGATCCGAAGACGGTGACGGTCCATTATAGCTGCCCGGGTGCGGGCAACGGACTGACGACGGTGCGCGTCGAAACGCCGCGACTGGTGCAGATCGACACCCAGGGCATCCGCAACGGCGCGCCGTTCGCCGATACGTTCGAGGGTCGCCACACCGGAAGCTGCACGGCCGCGCACTGACCAGGCCGGATCGCGGCAGTCTCGCCTCAGAGCGTCGCGAGCGTTTTCAGGACGGACGCATAATAGTCGGGCTGGCCGCTCGCCGCGCAGGGCGGGGCTGCGCTGCCCAGCAGGCGGCGGACCACCGCGCAGCCGCCTTCGGATACGGCATAGGGCGCGGTGGCGCCGGTCACGACATCGACCCAGGCGGGGATCGGACGGTTCTGGTCGGCATAGCTGTGCCAGAAGCGCGCGATCGTCGGCGCCATCTCCGGCCGGCCGCCCAGCGACAGATAGAGCGGGATGCGGATCGCGTCGAAACCGAAATAGGGATCCTTGCCGGTCGCCGGCAAGGCGCGCCCGTCATCGAAGACGTCGGTCCAGTCGGTCGGCAGCGCGAGCGGGCCTGCGCGCGCGTCGGTCAGCAGCGCCTCCCCGTCACGGATCACGGGGCCCCATGCGGCATCGCCATCGGCCTGGCGGAACGCATCGAGCGCCGGCCAGATATAATAGGACAGGTTGATCGTCGTCCGGTCGGGGTGGAGGAAGCCCTGGAGGCCGGGAACGAGCAGCGTCCTCCGCCCGCGCTGGCGGATGAGCAGCAGGCGGATCGACGTGCGGATCTGCGCGGCGCGCGTCCGCCAGGCCGGCACCTTCCAGCGCTGCGCCGCGCGCATCAGCGCCCAGGCGATCAGGATATCGCCGTCGGTGGCGTTGTTGGGGTCGCTGACCGGCACCGGCAGCGACGGATCGTAGCGCCATGAATAAAGCGCATCGTCCTGCCGCGCGAGCGTGCGCTGCGTCCAGCCATAGATCCGCTCGAAGCCGTCGCGGTCGTGCGCCGCTTCGGCCATCAGCATGCCATAGCCCTGGCTCTCGGTATGGCTGATGCCGCGATTTCCGGTATCGATCACCCGCCCGTCGGGCTGCACGAAGCGCGTCCGGAAATCGCCCCAGCCATCGATACGCTGGGGTTTGGGCGGTGCGGCAGGAGCGCATCCGGCCATCAGCGTCGTCAATCCCCCCAACAGCACGGTCCGGCGCAGGATAGCCATGGCGTCAATAGCCGTGTCGAAGGAGGATCAGGTCGGACGATCGGCGCAGGATGCGTGTCGCGATGGTCGTGCCGCTGCCGAGCCGGTGGAACCAGTGCTCATAAGCGCCCACCAGGATGTGCGGCGCAACCTTGCCCCAATTGCCCGCTTCATCGCTTTCGAGGTCCATCGGCATGCCGCGGTGATAGACGTCGATGCCCTCGTCATCGAGTTCGAGGCGCACTTCGCCCCAGCCGAGGATGCGCCACAGCCCGTTCATCGCATCGACCAGATCCTCGGCCTCCTCGATCCCGTCGACGTCGAGTTCTCCTGCGATCCGCTCGCCGATCTTGCGGAAGAAGCCGGCCGATTGCGCATCGTCGGTCGACGCAAGGATCTCGTCGAGCATCAGCGTCACCACCGCCGGCAACGACCTGACGAGCGACGGCCCCGTCTTCACGCCCGGATCCTGGCGATCCTGGTCGAGACGGCCCATGAACATCAGTTATTGCCTCCGATCGTCTGACGGATGCCGAGCAGGCTCCGGAATTCCTTATACTGCCCGAACGTGTTGTAGTTCAGTTCGCCGCCGACCCGCGTGCCGTCGCTGACCCGATAATAGGCCGATCCGCCAGCCGTGATACCGAAGCCGGTCCGGCTGAGCGAATCATATTGCGCGCGGACATCGTCGTTCTGCGCCTTCAGCGCGTCGAGCGCCGCCTGCGCGGCCACGTCCACCGGGTAGAGGCCGACCGCGTCCTGATCGAAGCTCTGATAACCGGGGGTTACGCTCGCCTCGATTTCCAGCAGGTCGGTCCGCCGCTGGTAGCGCATGGGGAAGCTGACGCTGAAGAAACTCTGCGGGCTGAAATAGCCGCCATGGCCGATCGTGAAATAGTTCTGGTTGTTGTCGAAACGCTGGTAGTTCGCGTTGATGCCGACCGTTGCCGAGGAGCGGCTGTCGTTCCAGACGCGCAGATAGCCGCCGACATTCACCTGAACGCCTTCGTTGTCGCGGACCGCGGTACCATCATAGTGATGGTACGAACCGTCGGCATAGACGCCGGTTCCGTCGCGATCATAGGAGAAGGAGACGCCGCCGCCCGTCTTCGTCACCGCGCCCCACATCTGGCCCGAAACCGGATCATAGGTCCCGGCGTAGGAAACGATGCTGTCGGTAACGGCGCGGCGTTCCGCCCACACCCGCGCGGTGCTGTAGCGCGACAGGCGCGGGGTGACGGCGATGCCGCCGGTCATGTGCGTCTTGATGAAGCCGATCGGGGTGATGCCGACATCGCCCTGAACCAGTTCATGCTCATAGGCCGCCGACAGCGCGACACCGGAATCGCGCTGCGTTTCCGCGTTCACGAGCTGCGACGGCTGTGCCGCGACGATGCCCTCGGCCTCGCGGGTGCCGTTGCGGCCGAACCGCGCGAGGCCCGATCCGGTCGGGCGACCGCTGTCGAGCACCACCGCGGTCGCCTTGGCGGAGACGCGTCCGCCGGCAAGGCCGGTCGAGATCTTCGCATCGCCGGTCAACTCGCGGAGCTGGCTGAGCCCGGTCTCGCCCGACCGTTGGCGGTAGCCGGTGTTGACGTCGACGCGGGGCGCGCCGCCGCTCTCGATGTCCCGCATGTCGCGGTCGATCTGCGCCAGCACCGGGTCGCCCGGCACCGCCGGCTGCAGGCCGGACGATTGCGCGGGATAGGCCGGTGCGGGGAAGCCGCCGGCGGCAGGGGCGGCCGGCGGGAAGCCCGCCTGCGGCGGATAGGCCTGCGCGGCATAGTCGCTGCCGCCCTGCGGAGCGTAGCCGCCCTGCGGAGCATAGCCTGGCTGGGGGGCGTAGCCGGGGGCAGCCGGGAAGGGCTGGGCCGCGGGCGCGGCATAACCGGGCTGCGGCTGCGGATAGGCCTGCGGCACCGCCGCATCATAGGCGGGGGGCACGCCCACCGGCTGGCCGCGGCCGTCCAGGTTGAACGGATTGACCTGCATCGGCGCCCCCGGCGCCTGGCGCTGCATGTTGGTGAAGGGGTTGTTCGCGGTGAAGCCGCCGGTCGCGCCGCCCGACTGGCCGATGTAGAGTTGGCGCGCGCGCTGCAGGTAGCGCTTGGCATTGCCCTCATTGCCGCGCGCGCGCTCCATCCGTGCGGCGGCGAGATAGATGGTGTAATCGCCCGGGCTCAGCGCGATCGCGCGCTGGGTGGCGGCGCGGGCGCGATCATAGTCGCCCGAGGCCGCGGCGGTGTCGATCAGGCCGAGGAGGGCGCCCTTGTCCGCCGGCGCCTGGTTGAGCACCATCTGGAAGGTCTGCGCCGCCTGCGGGTTGAGGCCGCCGCTCTGATAGAGGCGGGCGAGCGCCGACAGGATATCGAGATTGCCGGGCGACTGGTTCCACTGGCCCTGCAGCAGGTCGAACGCCTGCGCATATTGCCCCTGCTCGCGCAGCCGGTCCGACTGCGAGGCGGCGAGGACTCCGTTCAGCCGCGCGACGGCGCGCTGGCCGTCCATCGTGCCGCCGGCACGCTCGCTGGCGGTGCGGATGGCGGAGAGCGCGAAACTGTCCTGCCCCGCCCGCGCGAGCACGCGCACGATGCCCTCATAGTCGGCGGGGTCGCCGGCCGGCTCGTTCAGCGCCGCCTGCGCGACCTGCGCGGCGCCCGCCAAGTCCCCGGCGTCGAGCAGCGCCTGCGCGATCGCGCTGCGGTTGGAGATCGAGAGGTTGGGTTGCGCCGCCGCCTCGCGCAGCGCAGCGCCGGCCTGCGTGGTCAGGCCCTGCGCGGTCAGCTGCTTCGCGCGCGAGATCGCATTGTCCGCGCCGATGCTGCGCGAAAGCGTCGCCATTTCGGCGGTGCGCTGGCTGAACGGAATGCGCTCGATCAGCGCGGCCGCCTCGGCGGGCCGGCCGATCTGCTGCGCGAGCAGCGCCGCCGCGAACAGCGAGTCCGCGTCGGTGTTGTTGCGCAGCCCGGCGATCACGCCGTCCACTTCGGCGCGGCGGCCCTGCCGGTCGAGGAAGCGGCCATATTCGTAGCGGATCCAGGGATCGCTCTGATCGGCAAGGATGCCGCGCTGGAAGAGCTGGCTGGCCGCGTTGGCGTCACCGGCATTGGCGGCGGCGAGCGCCTGCGCGCGGATCGTGCGCGCCTGCAGCTTGGGATCGGCCTTGGCGGCGCCCTGGCCCGCCTGCGCATAGAGCTGGGCGGCCTGGTCGTAGCGCCCCTCGCGCTCGTAGATGCTGCCCAGCAGATCGTAGGCGGCCGCCTTGTCGCGGAACTCCGAGGCGATCAGCGCCTCGGCCATCCGGCGCGCATCCTCGGTGCGGCCCGCATCGGCGGCGGCATTCGCCTCGTCGATCCCGGCATAGAAGCGCGCGGAGCCCAGCGCCTCGGCCCATTTGCCGGCATCGCCGCCACGCGAGGCGCGCAGCAGCAGGTCGCGCGAATCGGCGAAGCGGCCCTCGCGCAGCCGGACGATGCCGAGACCGCCGAGCGCGTCGCGATCATTGCCGTTGCGCGAGATCGCGGTCTGGAACTGGCGGGCCGCCGCAGCGAGATTGCCGCGATCGAGCTCGCGATAGCCTGCGGCCCGGGCGTCGCCGCCGCGATCGGCGGGGGCGGCGGGGCGGGGCGCCGGCTGCGGACGTTGCGCCTGCGCCGGCCGCGGCGCCGGTGAGGGCGCGGGTGCCGGCCCTCTCAACGCTGCCTTGGCGGCGGCGTTGTCGGGATCGATCGCGAGCACGCGGCGGAAGGCCTGCCGGGCCAGATCCTGCCGCCCCTTGCTCTGCCAGTAGCGCCCCTGGCTGAGCAGCGTTTCGACACCCTGCTGCGCCTGGGCCGGAACCGCCGTGATCGCCAGCGCGAGGAGGGAAACGGAAAGCAACGCGTTTCGCATCGGTCAGGCCTTGTCGATGGCAGCCAGGCGCTTGCGCTCCTGACGCTTGAGGATGTGGTAGATCGGACCGCAGACGAGGATCGCGACGATGATGGCGGAAAGCGCCATCAGGATCGGGTGCTGGCTGAACCAGTAGGCCAGGCGCATGAACCACGGCAGGTCGCCCACCCAATAGGTGTCGCCGACGGCGTAGCTCACCATGCCCTCGCCATTGACGACCGACAGGTCGCCCTGGACGAGCGCGTTGACCTTCACGTCGGCGAGGCCCTCGATCATGCCCGGCAGGGTCACCGTATCGCTTGCGAGCAGGGCGACGACGCTGCGCGCCTTGTCGAACGGCGATTCGAAGCCGACGAGGCCGGTGAAGCTGTCGGTGTTGTAGAGGAAGGAATCCGCCGCTTCCGGCGCGCGATCGAACGGCGAATAGCCGTAGAACACCCGTTCCACCATCGACCGCTGCGGCACGCGCAGGCGACCGTCCTCGAAGCGCACCGGCGCCTTGGCGAAGAGCTGTTCCGACTGGGCGAGCTGCATGCCGCCGATGACGATGATGTCCTTGGAACCGAGCGCCTCGCTGTCGACCGAGCGGGTGACCATGATGCCGGTGACGGGCGCGCCGGTGGCGTCGCCGAAGCGGCCCATCAGCTGGAGATACGCCTCCACCGTCGCGCTGCTCGGCTGCGTCGCCATCACCACCGCGGTTTCCGCGAGATCGGGGCGGATGGTGAAGGGATAGCCGGCGTTCGCGAAGGCCGCGAGGTCGGGCATGCGCAGCGCATGATAGGCGTGGGTCAGGTCGATCGTGCTGTCGGGCAGCACGCTGGTGTGGACATTGTCCGGCACCGTGCCCTGGCACTTCTTCTTGTCGGCGATGACCAGATTATAGTCGAAGATGAGCTGGTTCTGGCCGAACAGGTTGTAGCGCGGCAGCAGCACGTCGGCGCGCGAGGTGTAGGCGGTCGCATATTCCTGCGCGAACAGGCGATCCCACCACCGCGCACCGCCCAGCGGCAGCGTCTGCAGATATTGGCCGTTGACCGAGAGATCGAGGCGCGAGGCGCGGCGATCGAGCCAGCTGGCGCCCGGATAGCGATAGTGCAGCTTCAGATTGGCGCCCTGGCGCGGCCAGAAGAAGAGATCCGGCGCGACGCGGAAGTCGGTGGTGAGCGGACCCGGCGGCAGGCCGAGACCTTCCAGACGGTAGGACGGCGCAATCTCGCCCAGCCGCACCGGACGGTCCGTGCGCAGCCATTTGGGCGCGCCGTAGCGCGGGTAGGCGGGAATGCGGGCATTGTCGACAGAAGTCAGCGTGCCGCCGAACACGCCACGGCCGCTCGCCAGCGCCGCGGCGGCCAGCTTCAGCTCGCGTGCATCGCGGCCCATCACCAGCAGGAGCTGGCCGGTGGGATCGACCGGGTTGCGGATGACGCCGAGCGAGGCGCCGGCGATGGCGTTGGGGATGCCGGGCAGGCCGCGGCCGGGCGTCATGAACACGACCGCATTGCCCTGCGGCAGGCGGCCGAACGAAGGCTTGAACGCGAAGCCGCGATAGCTGGCCATGCCGCCGAACCAGGATGCGACGCTCGCCGCGGCTTCCAGCTCCTGATCGTTGGGCGAGCCGGCGAACACGAAGGGCAGGGTCAGCGGCTTGATGTCATACTGGTCGTAGAACGGGTTCGGCAGGCGCTGGAGGTTGGGGGCGAGCGGCAGCGGCTGCGTCGTCAGCTCGAAATAGGAGCGGACATTGCTGACATTGGCCCACAGCGACGAATGAAACGGATCCTCGCAGTCGCGGGCATAGTGGCCGAGCAGCCGCAGGTTGAGCTGATTGTTGCCCGGCAGGAACAGCGCCGGATTGACCGGGATCGACAGCACCTGGCCGGTGGCCGACCCCGAATCGAGCTGGATCGTGCGCACGACCTCACCGTTCAGCAGCACGACGAGCTGGCTGAGATCCCCCAGCATCGAGGGCGAATAGGCGAAGTCGAGCGTCAGCATGGCATCGGCGACGACCTGGTCGCCGCGCATGCCGAAGGGGATGCCGATTTCGCCGCGGACGCCGGCCAGCCGGATCGGCGTGGCGACGCGCAGATCCTTGAGCGTCACGCGTTCGCGCTTGGCGCCCGGGCCCGCCGGCAGCGCGGGGGGCGCCCCCGCCATCGCGGTCGCATCCGGGTTTGGCACCGCGGCGTCGGGCATCGCCTGCGCGAAGGCGGGGCCGGCGGTGAAGAACAGGGCCGCGGCGCAGAGCAGCGCGACCATCGTGGCGGCGGCTGCCCGGCGCTTGTTGCCGGGCCGTAGCGAGGCGAAGATGCGCCGCAGCGTCAGGCTGTCCACCTTCAGGATATCCGCCATCGAGCGCATGCTGGAGACGGCGGCGGTCGGCCTGGCCTGTTGCCACGCGTCGCAGCGGCCCATTACGGCGCGCACGAGCAGGCGGGCGCGGATGGGCTCGAGCGGTTCGAAGCGGACCTGGGCGACGCCACGATCCATGCGGACCGTCTCGACCTCGATCGTCAGCGAATCATCCCCCATCGGCAACGAGACGGCGGTGACCGAACGCCCCTGCAGGGTGAAGCCCTGCGGCATGGTTGCGGCGAAGCCGCCCATCGAAATGTCCCGCGTCACGCCTTCCACGACATAGCCGTCCTCGAAATGCAGCGTCACCGGCAGCGCGACGTCGATACGGATGTGCTGGCGCGTCTGCCGGCGCTCGCGCGCGACCGAGAGCGCCGCGATCAGCGTCACCAGGCTGAACACTGCCCAGATCGTATTGAGCAGCAGCGTGTCGAGCTGGATGTTGAAGATGTGCGGGAACAGGAAATATTTCACGCAACCGAAGGCGATGCCGGCCACGAGCAGCCCGGCGACGAACAGGTGCGGCCGCACCGTGGTGAAATCATAATAGGTATCGTTGAGCATGCCGCCCTTGTCGGTCACGTTGAACTTTCCCTTGCGCGGCTGGAACATCGTGAAGACCGTGGGCTTCACCAGGTGGAAACAGAGCAGCGTCTCATAGACTTCGCCCCAGAAGGGCCGGCGATCGCCGCCCTGCGTCCGCTCGCTCGACTGCGCCGAAACCACGAGGTGCGGCAGCGCATAGGCGAAGATCAGCGCCGCGGAGGCGTGGATGATGTTCTGGCCGAACAGCAGATAGGCGAGCGGCGAGGTGAGGAACACGATGCGCGGCAGCGGAAACTGGAAGTGCAGCATCGCGTTCAGGTAGCAAAGCCGCTGGGTGAACTTCAGGCCCTTGCCGAGGAGCGGATTGTCGATGCGAAAGATCTGCGTCATGCCGCGCGCCCAGCGGATGCGCTGGCCGATGTGGATGACGAGACGCTCGGTGGCGAGGCCGGCGGACAGGCGCGTGCCGAGATAGGCGGTGTTCCAGCCCATCCGCTGCAGCTTGAGCGCGGTGTGCGCATCCTCGGTCACCGTCTCGCCGGCGAAGCCGTTGGTCTGCATCAGCGCCTCGCGGCGGATGATCGCGCACGAACCGCAGAAGAAGGTGGCGTTCCACAGATCGTTGCCGCGCTGGACGGCGCCGTAGAAGAGATCGCCTTCGCCCGGCAGGTCGCTCACCGATTCACCCAGGTTCCGCTGGACGGGATCGGGCGAATAGAAATGGTGCGGCGTCTGCATCAGCGCCAGCTTGGGGTCCTTGCCGAACCAGCCGACGGTCAGCTGCAGGAAGGCACGGACCGGCACATGGTCGCAATCGAAGATCGCGATCAGTTCGCCGTCGGTCTTCTTCATGGCCGCGTTCATGTTGCCGGCCTTGGCGTGGAGATTGTCCGCGCGGGTCAGGTAGCCGCAGCCTGCCTGGCGCGCGAACGCCTGGAATTCCGGCCGCCGGCCGTCGTCGAGAATGAACACCCGGAAGCGATCGGCCGGATAGTCCATATCCATCGCGGCGTAGACCGTATTGGCGACGATCTCGAGGCTCTCATTATAGGTCGGCACATAGACGTCGACGGTCGGCCATGCCTCGGGCGGGCCTTCCGGCTCGATCACCGGCCGCGGCAGCTGCCACGCGGTCTGGAGGAAGCCGAGCACGAGGATGATCCAGGCATAGAGTTCGGCCAGATAGAGGCCGGTGCCGAGAAAGAAGCCGATCGGCGAATCGAAATCGAGCGTGGTCGTCGTCCGCCACACGATGTAGCGGGTCGAGACCAGCAGCGAGAGCGCGGCGATCGCCAGCGTCGCGCGCTGGCCCTTCACGCGGGTCATGACCATCGCGCCCAGAATCGAGACGGCTGCGAAGATCCACTGTTCCTGAAGGTCCATCGGCACGGTGATGACGAGGACGGCCAGCGAGCCGACCGCGACCGCGCCGGCCGCGTTCAGCGCGAGGTTCAGAAGCGACGATTTCCCCTGTTTTGCCATCGTCCCGTCCTATCGCTTCGTCGTACCGCGGGGCGCGCCGTCACCGGCGTCTTCCGCCGCCTCCGGGGCCCGGCCGAGGCGCTGTTCGACCGCGACGGCGAGCCGTGCGACATCGCCGTGAATGGGGCTGCTCGCCGCCGCCTTGGTGAGCGGTTCGAACCGCGCCAGCGCCTCGTTGACCGCCTCGTCGCGGCGGACGTTGGCGATGAGGGCATCGCCCAGCAGTTGGCGCACGAACCTGTTGCTGTCGCGCGACAGGCGGCGCGTGTCGTCGATCGCATTGAGCACGAAGGCGGTCTTCCTGAGCGCCACCGTGGCGGTGCCCGGCACGACCAGCGGCAAGGTGGCGAGCGCGGCCGCCTCAGGCATCAGCGTGCAGATGTGGAGATCGCAGCGGTCGTAGAGGATCGACTTCATCTCCCGATCGCCCGATGCCACGTCGGCGATGGTGATATGCTCCGGATTGAAGAGGCCGGCATGCCCCGCCGCCAATGCTTCACGGAAATCGCGTTCCTGCGCCAGATCATAGCCGTTGAGCAGTTCGACGCCGTTGACGACGGTGACGTCGCCCGGCGTGCGGCTCATGTTCGCGAGGCTCTGGCTCGGCAGCATCGCGAAGTTCAGCTTCAACGCGCCCTGGAAGGTGAAATCGATCGCGGTCACCTGATGGCCGCGCTGCGCGAGCTGGATCGCCAGTTGTGCGGCGAGGAAGCTCGAGCCGACGCCGCCCTTGGGCGAATGAAAGAGGATGAGAGACATCAGTCCTTGTCCGCGAGGCGGCCGAGGAACTGCCGCAGATTGCCGCTGCGCTCGGCCGGCTCCGGCGCGGCGCCGCCATATCGGCTGAACAAGCCGGTGCGCGACGGCGCATGCGCCTCACCATGCTGAGCGGGGCCAGGATCGGCGGGGCCACGATCGGAGGCGCCACGATCGGCCGGGCCGCGCCTGGCCTCGAGAAGGCGCTCCCGCACTTCCACGTCGGCACCGCGCAGTTCCGTGTCGTAGCCCCCGATCACGCGCTCGTCGGTCAGCAGCGCCTGGAACAGCGGCCAGAGTTCCATATCGGCGAACTGATCGGGAAATTCGCGATAGCGAAAGTCCTGGCGGTTCAATCTCTCGAGTAAGCTGCGGGCATCCTGGCGCATCGATCGCTCCGGTGGTTGGCGAGGGCAGCTATGGGTTCAAATGGTTAATAAGCCGTCGATCATTTTCCCAACCCTCATTTCGGATCAAATTTTCGACAGGGCCGCGATCCACGCTCGCGAAAGATCGGCATGACATTGTCATGACTGCGCAACGATCACCGGCGTTGACGGTTTTCGCGCGAGTGCATGCGTTTTTCGGCTGCTGAAATGTGGGGTGACATGCGGAAACTCTGGCTGATCACCAATCCGGCGTCGGGTTCTTCCAGCCCCGCCAAATGCGAGGCCATCGAGATTTTGTTGCGCGATCGGGGTTTGACGCTTGGCGGACGCACCGCGTTTCCCGCCGAGTCGCTTCCGGACGCGGCAGCCCTCGATGCGGCGGAAATCGATCTCGTCGTGCTCTTCGCCGGCGACGGCACGATCAACGCCGCGTTGTGCGCGCTGGCGACGTGGGAGGGCGGCTTCCTGATCCTGCCGGGCGGCACGATGAACCTGCTCGCACGCAGCCTGCATGGCGATGCCGATCCGGCGGCGATCGTCGCGGCGGCGCATGAAGACGCCCGCCGTATCGCGCTCCCCCTGATCGAGGCGGGCCCCCATCGCGCCTTCGTCGGGCTGATCCTCGGGCCGGCGGCGCACTGGTATCGCGCGCGGGAGATGGCGCGCGCCGGGCGGCCGCGGCGGATGCTGTCCGCCGCGCTCGGCGCGTGGCGGCGCACCTTCGGCCGCGGCGTCCGCATATCCGGTGCGCCCGGGCTGCGGGCCCGCTATCAGGCGGTGTTCGTCCAGCCGGGGGCCACCCGCCTCGCCGTCGCCGCGATCGATGCGCGCGACTGGCGTGCGATCGCCGAACTGGGGTGGGACTGGCTGACCGGAGACTGGGTGCGCGCCCGCGCGGTCGACGAGGCCGAGACGGATGCGCTGCGGCTGGCCGAAGGGCAGCCGGTGCTTGCGCTGTTCGATGGCGAGCCGGTACGGCTGGATGCCGGAACGCGCATCACCCCGGGGCTTAGCCGGGTGGCGTTCGTGACGACCTTGCCCGAAGCGGGTTCCGACCCGGGCTGAGCGGGTGGAGCGGCGCGGCGGACCTGCTATCGTCGCCCGGCAACCAGGGAGCATCAGAATGACGACGCGGCCAAGCGGGATCGAAGGGGTCGAGACGGTGGTACTGCCGCCGTTGCGCGACCTGGGGGACGGCTTCAAGGTGCGGCGCGCGCTGCCCTCGGCGCATCGCCGGATGGTGGGGCCGTTCATCTTCCTCGACGAGATGGGGCCGGTGACGCTGGAGGCCGGCCATGGCCTCGACGTGCGCCCGCACCCGCATATCGGCCTCGCGACGGTCACCTATCTGTTCCAGGGCGAGATCCTGCACCGCGATTCGGTGGGCAGCGTGCAGCCGATCCGCCCGGGCGAGGTCAACTGGATGACCGCCGGCTCGGGCATCGTCCATTCGGAGCGCAGCGCGCCCGCGGTGCGTGCCGCCGGCGGGGCGCTGCACGGGCTGCAAACCTGGGTTGCGCTGCCGCGCACGCATGAGGAAACCGCGCCGAGCTTCGTCCATCACGGTGCGGATGCGATCCCGTCGGCCGCGGCGGGCGGCGTTTCGATCAACCTCGTGATCGGTGCGCTCGACGGGCTGGTCTCCCCGGTCGAGACCTTTTCGGAGATGATCTACGCGGCGATCACGCTGGCGGACGGCGCGCGCTATCACGTCGGCACCGACCATGTCGAACGCGCGATCTATGTGATCGACGGCGCGCTGGCGGTGGAAGGGCAGGTCGGCCGCTTCGAGGCGGGCGAACTGGTGCTCCTGAAGCCCGGTGCCGAGATCGTCGTGCGCGGCGATGGCGCGACGCGGCTGGCGCTGGTGGGCGGCGAGCCGCTTTCGGAACCGCGCTTCATCTACTGGAACTTCGTTTCCTCGTCGCGCGACCGCATCGAGCAGGCGAAGGCGGACTGGCGCGACCAGCGCTTTGCGGCGGTGCCCGAGGAGAGCGAGTTCATCCCGCTGCCGGCCGATCCGCCGCCGCCGGTGCGGTATCCGTAGGCGAGGATTTTCCTCCCCGACGCTGCGCGTGGGCGAGGAAAATTCACGGCCTAGCTGTCGCAGTTGAACGGAATCTCATAGTCGCCGTCGTCGAGCTTGTTCAGCGAGGCGCGGCGCATCTTCACCTTCTCGCCGCCATAATTCACCTCGATGTCGCCATCGTCGAACCCGCGGATCGAGCCCTCGCCATAATAAGCGGTGTAATAGATCACGTCGCTGGCGGCGAGCAGGCGCTTTTCGCCGATCACCGGATAGCTCGAATTGTTGGGCGTGAAGGTCCAGATCAGGCCGTTGTTGGTCTGCCAGCGCTGCCCGTCATAATAATAGATCGCGATCGTCAGCGACTTGGTGGCGCAGGTGTTGGAGACGAGGATCTGGTGCATGCCGCCGCTGGTGTCGCCCGGCGTGGGCGTGGGCGTGGCGCCGGCGGTGGACTCGCCGAATGCGCTGATCGGCAGATAGCCGACGCCGCCGCCGCTCGGCAGCGTTTCCACCCAGTCGCTGTTGACCTTGCCGGCCACGATCACGCTGGTGCCCGCGCTCAACGCGCCGCCGCCCTCGACCGCGGGCGCGCTGCTCGACGGTTCGGTGCGCAGCGTCTCCGCGACCGACAGGCTGCGTTCGCCGCTGAGCGCGGCGGTATCGAGCAGCGGCCTCGTCTTGTCGCTGAGATCGACCAGCGCGACAAAGCGGCCGGTCTGCGGGCCGTAGCGGATGCGCAGCCATTTGCGGGCGCTGTCATTCTCGTCCTCGACGACGACGCCGCTCAGCGAGGTACCGCGCGGCAGGGTCGTGATCGGCGTGCCGGCGCGCGCCTTGTCCTGCACGTCCACCTGGCGGACCGTGTAGAAGGTGCGCTCGACGCCGTCGACCGCATCGGAACTGTTGTCGGCGACGTCCTCGCTCTTGCCGCCGCCCTGCCACCATTCGAGCTGGTCGCCGAGGACATAGACCACGCCGCCCAGCAGGATCAGCACGGGCAGGAGCAGCAGCAGGAACCATTTCGCCGACATGCCGCCGCCGCCACTGCCACGGCCATCATTGCCGCCGCCCTGGCCGCCGCCCGATGTCTGGCGACCGGGGGGCTGCCGCCTGCCATAGGGATCGGACGCGCCACGATCCCGGCCGGGGTCGCTGCGCCGCTCCCGCGGCGGCGGCTCGCGATAGACTTCGGTCGGGCGGCCGCCATCGTCATGCGGTGCGCGTGTCCTGGGCTGGCCCGCGTCATAGGCATCCGGCGCCTGCGGGGACTGGTTCCAGCCGAGCGAACGGCCGACCCAGCCGGGCGTCATCTCGGTCGCGCGCTCGCCCGGATCCTCGTCATAGTCGGGGCGCTTGTCGATATCGATGCCGCCGCTGCGCATCACCGACAGCAGCGACCCCAGCAGCGGGAAGGCGTCGGCGCGAACCGTCCGGCTTTCGGTGCCGCGATAGACCGTGACCATCGTGTCGGGGCGGATGCGCCCTTCCTGCACGGCGATTTCGCACTGCTCGACGGTGTAGAGACGCGCCTGCGACGAACCGTCGTTGAAGGTGATGAGTGTGAAGTCCTGAGACATTGTCGATCGGTCAGCCTTGCCCCGGGGTGCGGCGGTCTTGAACAGCCGGCTGCACAAAAGGCGGGACCGGCGCTCAAATCAAGCAGGATTTGCCTCGGGGCCGTGATCCCGGGCGCCAAGGCCCGGTCCGCTCAGCCCTTCTGGCGGTGCGCATAGGTCGCATCGAGCCGCTCGCGCAGATAGTCGGCGGCGAGAATCGGCGGGTAGCGCGCCGGGCGGCCGGCATCGGTGCAGGTCGGCAGGCATGCGACCAGCGCATCGGGATTGGGATCGAAGAAGAAGGCGACCGAGTAGCGCTCCCGCCCGCTGAGATTGGCGACGCGGTGGGGGGTCGAGACGTAGACGTCGTTGCTCCAGCGCATCAGGCAGTCGCCGATGTTGCACACGAAGGTGCCGGGGACCGGCGTCGCCGCGATCCAGCGGCCGTCGCGCGTGCGCACCTCCAGCCCGCCGACCATGTCCTGCGAGAGGATGGTGACATTGCCATAGTCGGTATGCGCGCCGGCGCCGTAGCGATCGCCGTCGAAGCGGCCGGGGTGGGGCGGGTAATGGAGCAGACGCAAGGTCGCCTGGGGGCGATCGATGCGGCGCGCGAAGAAATCCGGATCGAGCGCCAGGTCGATCGCGATCGCCCGGTGGAGCTGTTCGCTCAGCCGCCGCATCGCCGCGTAATAGCGCGACATGACGTCGACGAAGCCGGGGAGGGCGGGCCAGTGGTTGATGTCCGGCGGCTCGTCGCGGCCGATGTTGAAGGCTTCCTTGGCGTCCGCCGGCTTGTCGGGATCGAGGCTTTCCGATCCGAAGCCGGCATAGCCGCGATTGTCGCCGAAGCGGCTGATCGCCAGCGCCTGCTTTTCCGCCTCCGGCAGCGCGAAGAAGCGCGCGGATTCGCCATAGACCGAGGCGAGCAATGCCGGATCGATGCCGTGGCCGGCGATGGAGAAGAAGCCGGTGCTGCGGCACGCCGCGCCGATATCCGCCGCGACGCGCGCGGCGGCGCCCGGGGTGCCGCCCAGCAGCGGCGCCATGTCGATCATCGGGATGGTTTCGGGATCGTCCATCGTCGGCCTTCGGATCCATGTCTGCCAGAGATCGCGCCGCCCCGCCCGGGGCCCCCTTGCCCGGCGGCGGGGCGGCGCGCCCCGCGCGTCAGAAGCGCGCCGTTACCTTGAGGATCGCGGTGCGCCCCTCCCCGGGCATCGCGACGCTTTCGGTATCGGTGCTGCGCTGCGGGATGTAGTAGCGCTTGTCGAGGATGTTGTTGACGTTGATCGCGAAGCGATAGCGGCCGACATCATAGTGCAGCGATCCGCGCATCAGCACATAGTCCGGATACCGGATCGCGCCGGGCAGGTGGCCGCTGGTGGTGTCGACATAATTGCCGCCCAATGTCACGCCGAAGCCGTTGCCGGCCTCGTAATTGCCGAACAGGCCGAACACGTAGCGCGGCTGGGTACGGTCGACATAGCCGGTGGCGAGGCCGGCATAGCTCGCCGACGCCGCCTGGTAGACGAAACCCCAGCCGCGCAGCGGATCGAGCCCGACATCGTCCGGCGTGACGACGAGGAAGGACGAGCCGGCAATGCGCGTCTTCTGGCGTGTCGCCACCGCGGAGAGGCCGAAATGGCGGTTGACCGCCCAGCGCAGCTCGGCCTCGACGCCCCGGGTGGTGGCGCCGACGAAATTGCCGGTGAGCAGTTCGGACTGGCGGCGCTGCTGGCGATAGACCGAGGCGCTGACGAACAATCTGTCGTCGAAGAAGGAGCCCTTGACGCCGCCTTCGGTGAGCTTGGTGGGGGAGAGGAAGGTGTTGTTGGCGACGTTGCCCGGCGTCACCGCGCCACCCTGCAGCGTCTCTAGCGCGTAGGACCTGCCCTTGGTGAAATAGGGCACGATCCCCCAGGGCGTGACATAGCTGATGCTCGCCGACCAACTCGTCGCATCCTCGCTGGCCTCGTAGAGCCGGTTGAGCGCCACCGAATAGTCGAGCAGGCCGGTGTTGATCGACTCCACGTCATAATCGTCATAGCGGATGCCGCCGGTCAGCTTCAGCCCGCCGAACAGCTTGAGGTCGGCGTTGAGGAAGGCGCCATAGCCGTCCACCGTCGAGTGATAATATTGGTCGAAGGGCTGGCCGTTGACATAGACCGGGTTGAAGATGCTGTCCGCCGTCGCGCCGACGCTGATGTCCTGCCGGTCGAGCACGAGATAGCCGCGCGCGAACACATAGCCTTCGTCCGCCTCGTAGCGGCGATAGCCGAGCCCGGTGACGATGTTGGCGCTGAGCCATGGCGCCGGATCGAACTTCGCCTGGTAGGAGAGACGCAGTTCCTCCGCGCGGTCGCGCAATTGCTTGGCGAAGCCATAGCCGTTGTAGGAATCGGCGTTGAGATCGTCGAGGAAGCCCTGCAGCTTGATCGTGCCCGGCCCCAGGTCATGGATCAGGTCGACATAGGCGGTGGTCGTCTCGGAATCGCCGAAGTCGTAGGGCGAGGTGATGATCGTGCGACGGCCGAGCTTCACCGTCTGCATCGTCGCCGGATCGATCGTCGAATAGGCGTTGGCGGCGCCGAAATATTTGGTGACGCCGCCGATCGCGACGATATCCGCCGGGTTGATATAGGCGGCACCCGGCTGCGCGATCTGCGCGAGGAAGCTGCCCGACACATAGTTGCGGTTGTCGATCAGATCCTGCGTCATGCGGTTGATGCCGACGGTGCCCTGCATGCCGCTGGCATCATAATATTGCAGGCCGGCGTTGAGGGTGAAGCCGCCCGGCAGGTCGGTCGAAAAGCCGATCTGGCCCAGCGTATGCCTGGGCTCGATGCCATGGAAGTACTGCGAGAACTGCGCCTTCTCGACATAGACGTCGATGCCGGCATCATAGGCGCCGAGCTTGATCGGCGTGCCATATTCGGCCGACGCGCGGTAATAATCATAGGTGCCGACCGAGGCGACGACCTCGCCCGCGGCAGCCTGGCCGCGGCGGAAGCGGTCCGAGCGGTCGACGCGCGGCGTCGTGTTCATATAGCCGCCGGCGCGGCCGGTGCCGTAGGCGGGGGAGGCGATGCCGCGGACGATGTCCAGCCCCAGGAAGGATTCGATCGGGGTGACGTAGGTGCCCTGGTTCTCGACGCGCTTGAAGCCGCGGAAGAAATTGTCGGCATATTCGCCGCGGATGTTCACGGTGCCGTCGACGCCATAGAAGCTGGCGGTGAACACGCCCGGCGTCACCGCGATCAGATCGCGCACCGTGGTCAGGCTGTACTGGTCGATCATCGCGAGCGACACGGTGGAGGTGGCGCGCGGCGTTTCGAGCTGGCTCATGTCGAGGCCGAGCGCGCTGGTCTCGGTCGGCAGGATCGCCGACTTGTTGCGCGCGCCGGTGACCACCAGCACATTGGGTTCGTCGTCCAGCGCCTCTTCGGGCGCGGGCGCGGCGCTGCCTGCGCTCTGCGCCCAGAGCGGCGAGGCGGTGAACGAAGCGAGTGCGCAGGCGAGCAGGCCGGCGCGGTAGATCTCCCTGGTCTTGACCGTCATTTCTTATATCCCTTTGCAATCAAGCCTGCCCTGGCTTCAATTTCGGGCCCCTCTCTCGTTCTTCTGACGGATTTTTATTGTTTATGTTCTGCACGCCTTACTGGGATATCGGTGAAACCTTCTTCCAGACGTTGTAGAATCTCTGGTAGAAGCTCTTCATATAGTCGCCATTGTCGAACGGCTCGAACCGCGGCGCCTCACCCTCGGCAAGGAAGGCGTCGAGCGGCGCGACGCGGGCGTCGAGATCGGGATTCATGAACATCGTCGCCGAGAAGCGGTCGACCGGTCGGCGGCTGACGACGCGGTGCAGCGTGGAGACGAAATGGCCGTTGGTCCACGCCATCATCGTGTCGCCGATGTTGATGACATAGGCGCCCGGCACATAGGGCGCGGCGATCCAGCGGCCCGAGGGATCGCGCACTTCCAGCCCGCCGACATCGTCCTGCAGCAGCACGGTGAAGGAGGATGCGTCGCAATGCGCGCCGACGCCGACCGCGTCCGAAGGCTGGGTATCGGTGCGCGCGGGATAATGGTTGAGCCCGAAGGTGGCGAGCGGGCTGCGGTGGAAGCGCGCGAAGAAATCCTCCTCCACGCCCAGCGCCATCGACAGCGCCGCCATCAGTTCGCCGCTGAGTTTCAGCACCGCGCGCTGGTTGACGATCATCGTCTCGACGAAGCCGGGCTGGAAGCGCGGCCACAGGTTGCGCTGATAGACCGGATCGGCGCCGCCATAATTGGGATCGTCGGCATTGAGCACGCGCATCATGTTGAACTGTTCGAGCGTGCCGCCCGAGACGCGCTCGGCATCCGCGGTCTTGAACGAGCCGCCCGGTTCCCAGCCTTCCATCGCCCCGCGCGAGGGAACGAAGCCGCACCACTGGCCTTCCTTCAGCGGCGCGCATTCCATCTTGCGCGCCATCGGCTCGGCGAAGAAGGCCCGCGCCTCGCCGAGCACGTTCTCGCGCAGGGTTTCGGGTACGCCGTGGTTGGTGACGTAGAAGAAGCCGATGCGGCGGCACGCGGCGCTGATCTCCGCCGCCACCGCGGCGCGATCGGCGGCGTCGCCGTTCAGGAAGCGGCCGAAATCGACGATCGGGATCTCCTCGCTTCCGATCGCCTCGGCCTCGGCATAGTGCAGCGCTTCACCACTCATCATTCACCTCGAAAAACACTGGGTCGAAAGGCCGCAGGGGCCCGTCCGGCGCGTCGCCCTTTCCGGGCGGCGGCCGCTGTCGATACTCCGGTCGTCATGCTGCGCCGGGGACGGCGGGGGCGGGCGGGTCAGCCGGCCGGTCGTCGTCGTCCCAGATCGCGCAGCCATTCGCTCAACGCCCCGTCGGGGCGCAGATAGGGTTCGATGCCGGCGGCGAGCACGATCAGCAGCCCGACATAGACCTGCACCCAATTGCCCTGCACGCCGAGCAGGATCAGGCCCGTCTGCATCATGCTGACGATCAGCGCGCCGAGCAAAGTGCCGGTCGCGGTGCCGATGCCGCCGCTGAGCGCGGCGCCGCCGATGATGATCGCGGCGATGATCGCCAGTTCGGTGCCGGCGCCCGTCGTCGGCGCGCCGATCCGCAGCCAGCCGGCGGTGAGCGCGCCGGTGAGGCCGCAGGCGAAGCCGAGCACGGTGAAGGTCCAGATCTTCACCCGCCCCGGATTGACGCCCATCTGCAGCGCCGCCTTCGCATTGCCGCCGGTCGCGTAGAGCCGCGCGCCGAACAGGGTGTGGCGCAGCACGAAGCCGCTGACGAGGAACGCCGCCAGCGCCCACAGCACCTGCACCGGCACCGGCCCGATCATGCCGCCGGAGACCGCGAAGAAGCTGCTCTCGATCGTCGCCGGAATGTCGATCGACAGCCCCATCGTCAGCACCAGCGCCAGCCCGCGCAGCAGGCTGAGCATGCCGATGGTGAGGATGAAGGAGGGGATGCGCAGCCGCACCGTGGCGACGCCGTTGAACAGCCCGATCGCGGTGCCGAGCATCACGCCGAGCGCCGCCGCGGCCCACGGGTTCCAGCCCCAGTCGACGATCGCCAGCGCGGTCACCACGCTGCACAGGCCGTAGTTCGAGCCGATCGAGAGGTCGACCTCGCCGGCGATCACCAGATAGGTGAGCGGCAGGCCGATGATCAGGGTGAAGGCGGTGATGCGCAGGATCTCGAACTGGGTCTGCCCGTCGAGGAAGTGCGGCGCGTTGGTGGCGAACAGCGCGAACAGCGCGACCGCGACCACCAGCATCGCCGACTGGCGGCTGGCGAGGAGGGCGGCGACGCGGCTCATGCGCCGGTTCCCATCACGAGGCCGACGACGTCCGCCTTGCTGGTCGCGGCGATGCGCAGGTCGGCGACCTTGCGGCCGAGCCGCAGGATCACCGCGCGATCGGCGACGTCGAAAACATTGTCCATGTTGTGGCTGACCAGCAGCACCGCCGATCCCTGGTCGCGCAGCGAGCGGATCAGATCGAGCACCTTGGCGGTCTCGCGCACGCCCAGCGCCGCGGTGGGCTCGTCCATGATCACCAGCCGCGCGCCGCGCAGGATCGTCCGCGCCACCGCCACCGCCTGGCGCTGGCCGCCGGAGAGGTGGCGCACCGCGGTCGTCACCGGCGGCAGGTTGACGCGCATGCGATCGAGCACGGCCTGCGCCTCAGCCTTCATGCGGCGGCGATCGAGGATGAAGCCGAAGCGGGTCAGTTCGCAGCCGAGAAACAGATTCTCGGCGATGCTGCGGTCCTCGATCAGCGAGAGGTTCTGGAACACGGTGGCGATGCCCGCCGCGCGCGCCTCGGCGGGGTCGGCGAAGCTCACCGGCCGGCCGTCGATCCGCATCTCGCCCGCGCTCGGCGCGGTGACGCCCGAGAGCATCGAGACCAGGGTCGACTTGCCCGCGCCATTGTCTCCCAGCAGCGCGGTGACTTCGCCGGCGCGGACGTCGAGATCGATGTCCGCCACCGCGGTGACGCTGCCGAAATGGCGGGTCAGCCCGCCGATGCCGAGCAGGACCGGTCGTTCGGGCGGTCGTTCGGGCGCCTCGGCCGCGCTCACCGCCGGCCGCTCCGCGAAGCGCAGGACGGTGGCGTCACGAGAGGCCATAGGCCGCCGCGCGCTTCATGCGGTTGTTATAGCTCTCGATCATGCCGTCGACGCTGTCGGGCGTCACCCAGACATGGCCGGAACTGAGGTCGATCGCGGGGATCTGGCGTTCGAGTTCGGACCAGGCGAGCAAGGTCGCGAAGAAGCCCTGATAATAGAGGTTCTCGTCGAGCGCGAAGCTCATCGCGCCCTCCTTGACGAGGTTGAGCACCTTGAGGCTGCTCGCCCAGCCGCCGACGATGACCTGCCCAGGCCTGGAGCCGAGTTCGGCGAGCGCCTTGGACAGCGGGATCGCGGACATCTCGCTGCCCGCGACGGCATGCGCGACGACATCGCCGGTGCCGGTGATCTTGGCCTTGTAAAGCCCGACCGACGCGGCCGAATCCTGCGCGGCATTGTCGGGAAAGGCGACGAGTTTGAGCCCGCCGCCGGCCGACGCCAGCCCTTCGCCGACGCCGGCGATGCGTTCCTCGACGTTGAGCGAGCCGGGGAAGGGGTTGCCGACCAGCACCGATCCGCTGGTGACGCCCTTCGCCTTCAGCGCCTCGGCGATGCGTTCGCCCATCAGCTTGCCGGTGGTGCGCGGGTCCTGGCCGACGAACGGCACCTTCAGGGGTGCCAGCGTGTCCGGATTGTTGGCCGAATTGACCAGCGCGAAACGCGCGCCCTGCTTCATGCCCTTGGCGATCTCATCGACCACCGCCTGATACCAGTCGACGGTGATGATCACGTCCGCGCGCGAGGTGACGGCCTGGCGGATCGCGCTGATATGCGCATCGGGCGAGGCGGCGGCGTTGAGGATGCGGTTGAACCGCCAGCCGAGCATCTCGGCGGCGTCGGCGATCCCCAGCGAGATTTCGGTGACGAAGTCGGACCCGGTGGTGCCGATGGCCCAGGCGACGGTGCGCGCGGCGCCGAGATGGCCGCTCTGCTTGCCGTCTGCCGCGGCCTTCTGCCCGCATCCTGCAAGCGCCAGGCCGATAGCTGCGGCCGGCATCGCCCCCAAAAGGGCCCGTCTGTTCGTCTGGCCGTCCAACCTGTGCGCCCCCACTTGCCGGCATTTTTGCCGTGAACGCAGATGTTGACCGCGGCCGCGTGCAAATCCAGTTCAATTTTCGGGGGTATGCGTTCTAAAAAAGGCAACACCCGGTTCCGGAGGGCCTTCTCGATGCTGTCTCGCTTCGCCATCTATTTCGACGAGGTCGCGCGCGCGGGCTCGATCCGCAAGGCGTCCGAACGGCTTAACGTCGCCGCCTCTGCCATCGACCGGCAGATCCTGAAGATGGAGGGGCAACTCGGCACCGCGCTGTTCGAGCGGCGCCCGCAGGGCCTTCGGCTGACTGCGGCGGGGGAGGTGATGATCGGCGTCGTCCGCAACTGGCGCCGCGAACTGCGCAACGCCGAATCGCAGCTCGACGCGCTGAAGGGGCTGCGTCGCGGCGAGATCAACCTCGCGGTGGTCGAGGGCAGCGCTGCCTTCGTCACGCGCAGCCTCGCGGCGTTCAGCCGCGTCTATCCGGGCATCGTCTATCATCTGCGCATGGCGATGTCGGCGCAGGTCACCGATCTGGTGCTGGCGGGGGACGCGGATTTCGGCATCTGCTTCAACCCGCCCGCGCGCCACGACATCCGCGTCGAGCGCACGCTGGTCTATCAACTCGGCGCGGTGGTGCTGCCCGATCATCCGATCGCGACGCAGACCGAGATCGCGCTTTCGGCCTGCGCCGATCATGCGCTGATCGGCCCGATCGAAGGCAATGCGCTGCGCGAGATCCTCGATCGTGCGTGGGCCACGAGCGTCGGCACCCCGCCGCGCTTCGTCGCCACCGCAAGCACCATCAGCCTGATCAAGTCGCTGGTGCTGAACGGCGTCGGCATGGGCTTCCTGACCCCGATCGACGTCGCCGAGGAGGTTGCGACGGGTCGGCTGTGCCTGGTGCCGATCGGCAGCCCGGCGTTCGCGCTGTCGGCGCTGTCGCTGATCACCGCGAGCGGCCGGCCGCCATCGACGGCTGCATCGTTGCTGATCCAGCATCTTGGGGCGGCGATGGCGGCGGAGCCGGGGCGGGTGATCTGAGGCGCTGTCGCGCGCAGATAGGCTGTTTTCCTCCCACGCGCGCAGCGCGGGGGAGGGGAGCATTTGCGCAGCAAATGCTGGAGGGGCCGGCGCCGAAGCCCTCGATCCGACTGCGCGACGATCAGGATGTTTCGGCGCCGGCCCCTCCACCACCAGCCTTCGGCTGGCGGTCCCCCTGCCTGAACGGAGCGCGAGGAGGAAAAAGTCTGATCGCTCGCAGCTGCCGTGCGAACGCGCTTGACCTATATCTAAAATAGCAACAAAAAGGCCACGACAACAGGACGGCAACCGACCGTCACGTTCGCTGCCGAGGGGATGGGATGATGGGTTTTTCCTGCGAAATCGCACGGTTTGCCTTGGGGGTGGCACTGGCTGCGAGTGCCGGCGAATGTTTCGCTCAGGCGAACGCCGAGTCGCCGCCCGCACGCGCACAGCCCCCGCAACCCGCGCAGGCGACCGGTGCCGGCGCGGACATCGTCGTCACCGGCATCCGCGCGACGCAGGCCGAGGAAATCGACATCAAGCGCCGGTCCGACCAGATCGTCGATTCGATCGTGGCGGAGGATATCGGCAAGCTGCCCGACCAGAATGTCGCTGAATCGCTGGAGCGCGTGTCGGGCGTGCAGGTTCGCCGCGGCATCGACGAGGCGAGCGACATCTCGATCCGCGGGCTTCGCCAGAACCGGCTGGAATTCAATGGCCGTACCCTGATCAGCCCCTATGGCCGCGGGCCCGACGGCCCCGACGACGGCGCCTATAATGTGCTGACTCTGATCCCGTCCGAACTGGTCGCGCGGATGGACGTGACCAAGCTGCCGTCCGCTTCCGCGATCGAGGGGTCGCTGGGCGGCACCGTCAACATCCTCACCCGCCGCGCGTCCGCGAAGGACGATCTCTTTGTCGGCGGCTCGCTGCAACTCGTCTACAAGGACAAGGCGGACGATTTCTCCTATCGCGCCACCGGGCTGATCACCAAGTCGTTCATGGACGGCAAGCTCGGCCTGTCGCTGGGCGTCAACTATCAGAAGCTCAACATCGTCCAGGATTCGACCGACAGCTTCAACGGCTGGCGCGAGGTGCCCGACACGTTCAGCAGCAACCCGGCAGTGCGCGATCCCAATGGCGACGGCACCAACATCTTCTACTTCAACGACATCCGCTACCAGCGGCTGGAGGAGAAGCGCAGCAAGCTGGGCGTCACCGCCGGGATCACCTTCACGCCCGGCAGCGATTTCGATCTCTATGCCGACTTCCTCTATGCGCATGCGGAGACCGACCGGAACCGGCGCTGGCTGTCGGTGCCGCTGAGCGGCAGCGGTTCCGCCTACAGCAATCTCGTCGTCTCCGAGAACGAGAATATCGTCGCCGGCACGGTGCGCGCCGCGGTGCAGGGCAATGGCGAGCGCATCTCGCTGCCGACCGACATCTATTCGGGCGCATTCGGCGGGCGCTGGCAGGCGGGCGACCGCATCGAACTGAGCGCGGAAGTCTCCTACACCAAGGGCACGCAGGATTATCAGCAATCCTATCTGCGCGCCGACACCCGCTCGACCTATCAGATCGGCTTCGACTTCCGCGATACCGACGTGCCGTCGATCAGCTTGCCGTCGAACCTCTCTCTCACCGATCCGGCGCTCTACATCTACCGCACCAGTTTCGACAATCTGTTCGTCTACACGTCGGACGAGATCACCGGCCGCGTCGATCTGGACTTCGATGTCGGCGGGCCCTTCCTGCGCAGCATCGAGGCGGGCGTGCGCTACAGCAAGATCTCGACCGGCCGCGCGACCTATCGCGACCAGAGCACCTTCCCGGCTTCCGGCGCGGGCGCGTTCGCGGTGGGCGGCTTTCCCGATAATTATGAGACCGTCGCGTTCGACGGGCTGCTGGGCAGCGCCTCCGGCAGCTTCCCCGACAGCTTCCTCGTCGCCACGCCCGAATTCGGCGATCTTGCCGGCGTGTGCCGCGTGTTCCGGCCGGACTGCACGCCGGAGGCCTATGACCCGACCTCCAGCTACACGCTCGATGAGCCGATCTACGCGGCCTACGCCCAGGCCAATGTGGAATCGACGCTGTTCGGCCTGCCGATGAGCGGCAATGCCGGGCTGCGCTACGTCCGCACCGAGGTGCATGCGGCCGGCGCGTTCGGCATCCGCGGCGCCGCCGATCCGGGCTCCTTCGATCCGGTCGATATCAAGCTGCGTTATGACGACTGGCTACCGAGCGCGGCGCTGCGGCTGGAGGTGACGCCCGATCTGCTGTTCCGCCTCGGCGCGGCGCGGGTGATGGCGCGGCCCAACACGCGCGATCTGTCTCCCTCCTTCTCGATCACCACCTCGGGCGGCGGATCGGGCGGCAATCCGGCGCTGGAGCCGTTCCGCGTCAACCAGTTCGACGCGGCGCTGGAATGGTATCCGGGGCGCGGATCGCTGGTGTCGGTGGCGCTGTTCTACAAGGATGTCGAAAGCTTCATCTACACCCGCCTCGTCGAGGAGGTGCTGCCCGGGCTCGATGCCGACGTGACCGACGACGATCCCGAGACGCCCTATCGCATCAACCGCACCTTCAATGGCGACGGCGCGACCATCAAGGGGTTCGAGGCGCAGGTGAAGCAGCCCTTCCGCTTCCTGCCGCGCCCGTTCGACGGCCTCGGCATCAGCGCCACCTACACCTATATCAGCAGCCGTTCGGGCATCGCCGACCTGCGCACCGGCGCCGACCTGCCGATCGAGGGGCTTTCCAAGCACAGCGCCAATCTGGTGGCCTATTATGAAAAGGGGCCGCTGGGCCTGCGCATCGCCTATAGCTGGCGCGACCGCTTCCTCGACAAGATCGGCGTCAATGGCGATGGCGTGTATTACAAGGCGTTCGAGACGCTCTCGGCCTCGTTCAACTATGATCTCACCGGGCAGGTGAAATTCAGCCTGTCGGGATCGAACCTGCTCAACGCGCCGATCCGCAAATATGGCAGCTTCGAGGAGGCGACCAACACCTATCTCGAAAATGGCCGCACCTTCACCGCGGCGCTGCGGTTCAGCTTCTAGGCATGGGGACGATCGTGTTGCAGACGAGGAGCCGCCGGATCGGCGCAGGCGCGCTGGCCCTGGCGATGATGCTGGGGGCGGGCGCGGCGGCGCTGCCGGCGCAATCGCCGCCCGCGCAATCGCCGCCCGCCGGCACCAGCGCCGTGGCGGCGTTGCCCGCCGAACTTGCCGGTTTCGATCTCGATTTCGTCGTGCTCTATCGCGCCGACGATCCGGGCATGGCGCTGCGGCCGGCGGGCATTCCCAACCTCGTCTACAACGTCGCCAGCTGGCGCGCGTTCGATCCCGCCCGGGCGGACCTCGCCACCAGCAAGCGCGACGATTCCAGCCAGGGCGACGGCTTCGACGACCGCATCCTCGACGGCAGGGCGGAGAAGCGCAGCGCCGATTATTTCAACAGCGGCGAACGCATCCACCTCGCCCCGGCGCGGATCGCCCGGCAGGGATCGCGGCTGATCGCCCACTATCCGGCAGACCCGCGCTTCACGCTCACCGCCGAGGTCGATCTGGCGGCGAAGCCCTATCCGCTGCTGCGCTGGCATCTGACCGCGAAGGTGCCGGGGAACTTTTCGGTCGGCTATGTCGGCGCGCCGCAGGTGGCGCCGGCGGCGGCGGACGAGGTGTGGCAGCCGCTGGTCTGGCAGGAAAAGCGCATGCCCGATCGCGCCTATCTGACGATGGCCTATCGCGCGCCCCTGCCCACCGCGATGGTCCGCCGCGGCGGCACCGCCTATGCGGCGATCGCGCATCCGTCCGAATTTCCGTTCCAGCCGCTGCCCACCGCGGACAACAGCCGCTTCGGCGTCGCGGTGCGGACGGAGGATGGGCAGGCGAGCCCGCAGATCTTCGCGCCGGTGATGGGCGGCGCAGGCTCGAAGCTGGCGGCGGGCGCGAGCACCGGCTTTTCGGCCTATCTGGTGCGCAGCGAGGCGCGCGACCTGACGCAGCTCTACGAACGGCTCGCACGCACCGTCTATGGCTTTCGCGACTATCGCAGCAACGCTGTGGGATCGCTCAACGCCGCGTTCGACACCATCACCGACTATTCGATGAGCGCCTATGCGCGCTGGATCGCGGAGCTCAAGGGATCCTCCTATTCCACCGACGTGCCGGGCGCGGTTAAGAATGTCAGCAGCCTCAACCCGCTGATGCTGGCGCTGGTCACCGATCGCCGCGACATCTTCGACGATCGCGTCGTCCCCTATGTCGAGTTCATGCTGTCGCGGGAGAAATTCCTGTTCAGCCTCGATCCCGAACAGAAGATCCAGCACCCCTCGCGGCAATTGCTGGGGCCGGCGGCGCCGGTTTCCGAACTGGCCGCGCTTTACGACATCTTCGATCGCCGCAACCCTGCCTATCTGGCACTGGCGCGCGGCGAGTTCGAGGGCAATCGCACCCGCAACCTCGACGTCGCCGAATCCGGCCGCACCTGGCCCAACGCGCTGTCGCTCTACACCGCGACCGGAGACCGCGCGCTTCTCGCCGAGGCGGTGGCGGGGGCGGACCGCTATCTGCAGCGCCGCGTCGTGACACCGGCGACGCGCTTCGAGGATGGCGCCTTCTTCTTCTGGCCCGAATTCGTGCCGGACTTCGTCGATCTCTACCGGCTCTACGAGGCGACCGGCGCGCGCCGTTTCCTCGCCGCCGCGCAGAGCGGCGCCCGCCGCTATGCGATGTTCGTCTGGATGGCACCGGCGATCCCGGATGCGACGGTGACGGTCAATCCGGGCGGTAAGGCGCCGGTCTACTGGTACCTCAAGGGCAAGGGCCACACGCCGATGTCCGCGCCCGAGGAACAGGTGCCGGCGTGGCGCCTCTCCGAAATCGGGCTGACCGCGGAATCGTCGGGCACCAGCACCGGCCACCGCGCGATCTTCATGGCCAATTACGCGCCGTGGATGCTGCGCATCGGCGCGGATGCGCAGGACGGCTTCCTGCGCGACATCGCCAAGGCGGCGATCATCGGCCGCTATCGCAACTTCCCCGGCTATCACATCAACACCGCGCGCACGACGATCTACGAGGCGGCGGACTATCCGCTGCACGATCACAAGCAACTCAGCGTCAATTCCTTCCACTATAATCACATCTGGCCGATGGCGACGATGCTGCTCGACTATCTGGTGAGCGACGCGCATGTCCGTTCGGGCGGCGCGATCGACTTTCCGGCGCAGTTCATCGAGGGCTATGCCTATCTGCAGAACGGTTTCTACGGCCATCGTGCCGGCCGCTTCCATGGCGACAGGGATGTGTGGCTGTGGATGCCGCGCGGATTGGTGAAGACGGATGCGAGCGAACTCAACTATGTCGCGGGCTATCGCGGCGATGCGCTCTATCTCGCCTTCGCCAACCAGTCCGACACGCCGGTCACCGCGCGCTTCACCCTGGCCGCCGATCGCGTGCAGCGCGTCGGCCGGCTGCGGGTGATGCGGCTGTCGCCGGCGGGCACTGCGGCGCTGGACGGGGAGGGCTATGGCGTGACCGTGCCGGCGGGCGGCCAGGTCGCGCTGCGCATCGACGGGCTGCGCGCCGATGCGCGCTTCCAGCGTGCGATGCGGGCCGGGGGCAAGACCCCGGTCGCGCATGACGAGGCCGGGCTGGGGTTCGGCGATGCGCGGGCCTATCTGCTCGATTTCGGCGCGCTCGGCCGCCGCGGCTTCGTCTATCTGCGCGACGATGACCGCAGCATCGGCAGCGCGACCCTGCGCTATCGCGACGCCAGCGGCACGCGCCAGGAACTGACCGACACCAGCTTCCCCTTCGAATTCAGCGTGCCGCTGCCCGCCGGCGCCCCATTCGCTTTCCGCCTGTCCGGGGTGAAGACGGACGGCAGCCGGGACGCCGGCGTGGAGACGGTGTTGGGGAGATGACGCTGCTTGCGGGGTGCTTGGCGGCGATGAAACCGGTTTCCCTCGGGCGCTTGCCCGTTCTAGGCTGGGCCTCGGGCGGCAAGCATCCACGGGAACGATATGGCGGCTGGTATTACGAGCGGAAGTGTCACCATTGCGGACGTGGCGGAACTGGCGGGGGTTTCGATCCGGACCGTCTCGCGTGTCCTGAACCAGTCGACCAAGGTCAAGCCCGCGACGCGCGAGGTGGTGGAGCGGGCGATCGATGCGCTGTCGTTCAGCCCCAGCGCGCGGGCACGCGGGCTTTCGACCGGCAAATCCTATCTGATCGGTGTCGTCCACAATGAGAGCAATGCGCTGGTGCTCGATGCGATCCAGCGCGGCATCGCGCGCGAAACCGGCACGCGCGGCTATGAGCTCGTCGTCCACCCGACGCCGACCGGCGGTGACGGTTCGATCGAGAATGTCCTCTATTTCCTGCGCCGCTCCTCGGTGGACGGGCTGATCGTGCTGCCGCCGGTGTCGGACACGCCCGGGCTCGGCGCCGCGCTGCGCAACGCGGGGGTGCCGGCGTTCGCGATCTCCTCGGTCGCCGTCGCCGGCTTCACCGAGGTGCTGGTCAGCCCCGAGCGCGAGGCGGCGGCGGACGTCGCGCGCTATCTGCTTGGCCTCGGCCACCGCCGGATCGCCTTCATCTCGGGGCCGAGCAGCGTCCATTCCGCGCGCGAGCGGCGATCGGGGTTCGTCACCGCGCTGGCGGAGGCCGGCTGCGGCCTGATCGGCGAGGCGGAGGGCGATTATGGCTTCGATTCCGGCGTCGAGGCGGGGCGGCGGCTGCTGACCCGCGACCCGGCGCCGACCGCGATCTTCGCCGCCAACGACGTGATGGCCGCAGGCGTGCTGAAGGTGGCATCGGGGCTCGGCATAGCGGTGCCCGGCGCATTGTCGGTGGTCGGGTTCGACGGCGGCGTGCTGGCGCGCATGCTCACCCCCGCGCTGACCTCCATCCATCGCCCCTATGACGAGATGGCCGAACATGCGACCGCGGCGCTGCTCGACATCATCGAGCACAAGCCGCGCCCGTTCGACTACAAGGTCAATCTCGAACTGACGCCGGCGGAATCGACCGCGCCGCCGCCTGAGTGAGGGGTGCCAAAGCGCGATGAGCCTTACGCATCGCTCTTTGGCCAAGCCCCGCGCGGCGTCTTAGCGAAGCCTTCTCCCGATCGGTCGTAGACCGAGCGGGACGGCCTAAAACCGGCGCGCCCCTGTTCCGATCAGGCGCTCATTTCTCGGTCAGCCGGACGCGGACGCGCCCCACCGCCCAGAACGGCTTGTCGACCATCTTCGCGGCATAGAGCAAGGTGTAGCTGCCGTCGTCCTCGGGGACGAGGCCCATCGGCGTGCGCACATCCGCGCTCCAGCTGCTGTCGGGGCGGGTCTGGACGACCAGCGCGCGGCCCTGGTGCCAGCGGATGCCATCGCGCGACACGCTATAACCGATGCTGTTCGCCGGCTTGGGCGCGACATCGGCCTGGTTGGGGTAGTTGTTGACGTCGTAGACCGCCATGTAATTGCCGTTGGGCAGCTTCGAGACGATCGGGTTTTCGATGAACAGATCCTCGATCGGAGAGGGCTGTTCGCTGGGCACGCGCTTCCAGTCGGTCGAATCCAGGCTGTCGGCGGTCGCCACGCCCACCAGCCAGGGCGAGGGCGGGATATGGTTGTGGCTGCCGTGCAGCGCCACCCACTTGTCGCCGACCGGATAGGGGAAGAAGGAATCGACGCCCTGCTGGCCTTCCCAGCGCGTCGAATGGATGTCCGGCTTCATCACTACGCCAGCGTCGGTGAAGCGGCCGTTGATCCCGGCCTTGCCCGGCCTATCCGCCACCGCGCGATGGATGGCGCCCTCATAATCCATGTTGAGCGCTTCGCCATGTTCCGGACTGCCGCCCCGGTAGGAGACGTAGAACAGGTTCCAGCGCTTTGATTTCTCGTCGAAAATGATCGCCTGGACCCAGTTCTCGGCGTTGAAGTTGGTCGCCGAGCGGGCAGGGTCGCTGGAGACGATGGTGGTGTCGCGCGTCCAGTCGATCGCGTCCTTGCTCGTCCAGTGCGCGATGCGCAGGTCGAGATGCGGGCGGCCGAACATCTCGCCGACGAACAGATGATAGACGCCGTCGACCTTGACGGTGACGCCGGTTTCGAACCCCGACCGGTTGCCCGCGAGCCCGGCATGGTCGGGCCCGATCACCGGCGCGGTCGATTCGTCGACCACGGTCAGCCGCTCGCTGAAATTGGCGTCGCGGGGGTCGAGCTTGTAGTTCTGCGCGGCGGCGGGGCCGGGCAGCGCGCTCATTCCAAGCGCTGCTGCAACGATCAGTCGAAAGGCTTTTGCCACAATCTTCTCCCTATATTTGCCGATCTTGAGCCGATCCGCCACACCCATAGCGGCATCGTACATCATTTGTATGATGTTTTTGCCTGCGTTGGCACCGTTCGGCGTCAAGGATAGGTAGAAGCGATCGCAAGGGAGCGCGGCATGACGGAGATCGGTGTTGGTTTGATCGGCTATGGGCTGGCCGGGCGCGCGTTTCACGCGCCCTTCGTGAAGGTCACGCCCGGCCTCGAACTGCGGGCCGTGGTGTCGCGCGATTCGGCGAAGGTGCATGCCGGCCTCCCCGATATGACGGTCTGCCCCGACGTGCCGGCGCTGCTGGCGCGCGACGATATCGGGCTGGTGATCGTCGCCAGCCCGGATGACCTCCACGCCGAACATGCGCTTGGCGCGCTGGCGGCGGGCAAGCATGTGCTGGTCGACAAGCCCTTCGCCACCAGCCTTGCCGATGCGCGGCGCATCGCTGCCGCCGGCGCGGCGGCGGGGCGGCTGGTCGCGATCTTCCAGAACCGCCGCTGGGATGCCGATTTCCTGACCTTGCGCCGGCTGGTCGCGGATGGCCGGCTGGGCGACGTCGTGCAGTTCGAGAGCCATTTCGACCGCTGGCGGCCGCAGCCCGCCGCGGTGTGGAAGGAGGCGCGGACCGGCGGCGCCTGGCTCGACCTCGGGCCGCACCTCGTCGATCAGGCGCTGCAACTCTTCGGGCTGCCCATCGCGGTTTCGGCGGACATCGCGACGCTGCGGGAAGGCGCGCCCTCCGCCGATTATTTTCACGTGACGCTCAAATATCCCGACCGCCGTGCGATCCTGCATTCGAGCAAGCTGGTCGCCGATCACGGCCTGCGGTTCGCTGTCCACGGCACGCGCGGAAGCTGGATCAAGCATGGCTTCGATCCGCAGGAAGCCGCGGCGCTGCAGGGGCAGGTGCCGGGCAGCACGGGTTGGGGAATCGATCCGTCGCCGGGGCGGTTCACCGGCGCGGATGGCGTGCGGGCGGAGGTGGCGGGCGTGCCCGGCGACTATCGCCGGTTCTGGAACGCACTTGCCGCGGCGTTGCGCGGGGAGGGGCCGAACCCGGTGCCGCCATCCGAGGCGATCGCCGTGATGCGGGTGCTGGATGCGGCGCTGCGCAGCGCGGATGCCGGGCGGGACGTGTTGGTGGCGGAGTAGGGGGACAATTTTCCCTCTCTGGCGCTGCGCGTCGGGGAGGAAATCTTCATCTATCCCTGGATCTTGCGGGCATGGCGCCACAGCGCCGCCGCCGGTTCCACCCCCAGCCCCGGCCCCTGCGGCAGCGCATAGGCGCCCGCCTCGCAGCGCAGGGTGCCGTCGAGCAGCGCGGCGTTCCGGTCCATGATCGAGTGCTGATATTCGTGCATCGGCAGGTCGAGGATCGCCGCGGAGGCCTGCAGGCTTGCGGCCTGGAAGATGCCGACGCCGATCGTCGCGTGCGGGATGGTCGCCACGTGCTGGGCGCCGGCAAGCTGCGCGATGCGCATGAACTGGGTGATGCCGGTATGGCCCATCTCGGGCTGGACGATCGAGAGCGCGCCGGTGGCGAGGCGCGGCTGCGCGTCATAGACGCTGCGCCATTCCTCGCCCCCGGCCACCGGCACCGAGACGGCGCGGGCGACGTGCGCCAGCCCCTCGATGTCTTCCGGCTTGACCGGTGCCTCGGCGAAGTGGAGGCCATAGGGTTCCAGCCGGCGGATCAGCGCCGCCGCCTCGCCGCGGCCGAACATCCAGTGGAAGTCGATCATCAGCTTCACATCGGGGCCCAGCGCGTCGCGCAGCGCGGCGAGTTCCATCTCGATGCCCTGGTGGCTGACCGCTGCGGCGAACTTGATCGCCTCGAACCCCCTGGCGACGAACGCGGCGGCAAGGTCGACGCGCTCGGCCAGCGTCGCGCGCGGCAGGCCGGAGACATAGGCGGGGATTTCGCTGCGCCGCTCGCCGCCCAGCAGCTTGCGCACCGGCCGCCCCGCGAGCTTGCCGCAAATGTCCCACAGCGCGATGTCCACCGCGGCGACGGCATCGAGATAGAAGCCGCCGCCATAGCCGCGCACGCGCAATATATCGTAGAGATCCTCCCAGATCGCGCCCGCGTCGAACGGATCGCGGCCGCGCAGCAGCGGCAGGATCAGATCGTCGATCAGGGCGCCGATCACCTCGGGCGCGGTGAGACCATAGGTTTCGCCCCAACCCACCGCGCCATCGCGCGTCACCACCTTCACCAGCACCGATCGATCCTCGGTGGGATAGATCGTGCGGTTGGTGGCGCGCACGAAATAGCCGCGTTCGTTCACCGCCTCGCCGGGGCCGAGCGGCCCCAGATAGGGCGTGTCGCGCTTGATGGTGACGATATGGGTTTCGATATGGTCGATCGCGTCGGTCGTCATCGCAGCCATCCCCTCGCCAAACCTATAGCGCCTTCGCGGCGCGCTTGGAGGGGGCGGCGGCGATCAGGTCGTCGAGCCCGTCGAGCAGTTCGCCCAGTTCCTTGAGGTCGAACGCATCGAGCGCCGGCCCCGGCGCGCGGACGAAGGTGGAGGCGATCAGCCCGCGCCGGCGCAGCACTTCCTTGGTCAGCCGCCAGCGGAACACCGCCTGCATGTTCAGCAGCGGCAGGCTGCGCTCGAACAGCAGCCGCACCCGCGCCCAATCGCCTGCGCGGTGGGCTGTGACGAGGAGCACGTGCAGGTCCGAGATTTCGGCGGCGGGCATCGTGCCGTCGGCACCGCGCGCAAGCTCGTCGGTGATGAAGCGGCCGCCGGCGCCACCGAAGATGCCGGCCAGCCGGTCGCCCGCCGCCGCGCGCAGCGCCGAGATGCGCTGGCCGCCGGGCGCATTCTCTTCCTTGACGTAGCGGATCGGGGGCGCCGCGGCGACGATCGTCGCGACCTCGTCGGGCAGCAGGCCGAGCCCCATCGGGCTGGGCGCGTTCTGCAGCATGATCGGCACCGGCGCGGCCTCCCCCAGCATCCGGTAGAACCCGGCGAGCGCATCGGGATCGCGGCCCGCGCGCCGCGGCGTCACCACCATCGCGGCGGCGGCGCCGGCCTCGCCGGCCCCGGCGATCAGGGTTGCGCTTTCCTCGTCGTTGTGGCCGCCGCAGCCGGCGACGAAGGCGACGCGGCCGCGCGTCAGTTCGCCGACAAGCGCGATCAGGTGCAGCCGTTCGTCGAGCGTCAGATGATCATATTCGCTGGCGAGGCCGGGAAAGACGACGCCATCGGCGCCGCAGTCGATCACCCATTGCGCCACCGCGCGGAACCCCGCCTCGTCGATGGCACCGCTGGAATCGAAGATGGTCGGCAGCACGGGAAATGCGCCGGCGATGTCGGACATGAAGGCTCCCCTCCGGACAGGATGATGGGACGGCGCGAGGCGTCGTCGGGAAGCATCAAACACAATGGTGCTGAATTAGCAATAATTATGTTGCTGATAGTGGATCAGGCCATCGGTCAGTCGCGGATCTCCGCGGCGGCGCCCTTCAATGCGTCGAGGATCGCCTCGTTGTTCTCCTTGGGAATCCAGCCCGACAGGCCGATCGCGGCGAAGGCGGGGCGCGAAACGGGGAGGGCGACGGTGTGGCGCTCGTCCGCCTCGCTCACGCTGACGCGGGCATAGCCCTGCGCGCGGACTTCGGCGATCGCCGCCATGAGCGCGTCGAGACCGTCGGGAAACCCCGGAATCTCGCGATCGTCGAACAGGTCTGCGAGATGCTCGTCATCCTGTTCGGCGAGCAGCGCCATGCCGATGCCGCTGGTGCTGGCGGGCAGCAGGCCGATGCGGCCGAGGCCCTGGCTCGTTTCCATCCCCGGCGCGGCGTGGAAGAGGTAGGAGACGTTGTCGTTCCACAGCACGCCGAGCGCGATGGTGAGGTGGAAGCGGCGCAATTTCTCCAGCGCCGGCAACGCGGTCTGGACGATCTTGGAGGCGAACAGGCTCTGCGCGGCCAGCACGTGCATGCCCGGGCCCGCGGTATATTTGCGGTTCGCGGTCTGGCGCGCGATGCCCAGATAGGCGAGCGTCTTGAGCAGCCGGTTGACGCGCGTGGGGTTGAAGCCGAGCTGGCGCGCCAGCTCGCGATTGCCCACCGGATCGGGGGAGACCGCAAGCGCCTGCAAGGTGGCGATGCCGTCGATCAGGCTCTGATTGGGTTGCGCATTGGGTTTCTGGCGCATCGCTCTTCCATCTTCGGCAAGGGGGCTTGGGGGCGTGATCCCCGGTCATGCCGCATGGCGCCCGCGGGTCAAGTTCGGTCGCGTGCGAAAATGTTGCGGCGAGCGGGGGCTTCACGTGCATCTGGCTGCTGTCGAAGATTGACTTGTCGCTAAATTCGCAACATTCAACGCATGTCAGAACGGGAGGATGCGGAATGACGGGCAACGCGATCGCCACCATTGACCGATTTGTCGCGGGCGACTGGGGTTCGACCGCGATGCGGCTGCACCTGTGCGAACGGCGCGGGGACGAGGTGGTGCCGATCGATCGTGCGGCGGGCAGCGGCGTGAAGTTCTGCGATGATTTCGAAGCCGCCTTCTTCGACGCGGCCGGCGCCTGGTTCGAGCGCGATGGCGCGCTGCCGGTGATCCTCGCCGGCATGATCGGCTCCAACCTCGGCTGGGTCGACTGCCCTTATGCGGCCTGCCCGGCGGACGCCTCCGCGCTCGCCCGGCATGTCCGCCGCTTCACCGCGCGCGGCATCGAGATCGGCATCGTGCCGGGGCTGCGCTGCACCAACATCTTCGGCCTGCCCGATGTGATGCGCGGCGAAGAGGTGCAGATCTTCGGCCTGCTTGCGCATCCCGGATGGCCGCGCGGGCGGCAGATCGTCTGCCTGCCCGGCACCCACGCCAAATGGGTGGTGATCGAGGATGGCGCGGTGCAGAGCTTCTTCACCAGCATGCAGGGCGAGATGTTCGAGATATTGCTGGCGCACAGCCTTGTCGGGCGCGGCCTGCCGCAGGGCGCGCAGCGGCGGCCGATCCTGGCGGACGACGACGAATTCGTGAAGGGTGTGAGGGTGATGATCGACGATCCCTCGCTTGCCACCGAACATGCCGTGTTCGCGGCGCGCAGCCGCTTCGTCACCGGCGATCTCGCCGCGGCGGATGCGCCGGCCTTCCTCTCGGGGCTGCTGATCGGCGCCGAGGCGTTCGACGCGCTCGGTGCGTTCGGCGCGCGCGGCATCGATGTGGATGCGGTCACTCTGGTCGGGGCCGAGGGGCTGATGCCGCTCTATGCGCTGGCGCTCGAACGGCTCGGCGTCGCCGTCCGCATGGTGCCTGCGCACAGCGCGAGCATCGCCGGCCTGTCTGCGCTGGTCGGCGCGCACGATCGGGCCGCGGCGCGATGAGCGCGGCGGCGGGGGCGGGGGGCGGCTATGGCCGGATCCGCTGGGCGATCCTGGCGCTGCTCTTCCTGTCGACCGTGCTCAACTATGTCGATCGCCAGACGCTTTCGATCCTCGCGACGACCGTGCAGGCCGACCTCCATATCAGCGACACCGGCTATGCCGGCATCGTCCAGCTTTTCCTGATCGCCTATACGCTCGCCTATCTCGGCGTCGGCTGGGTCACCGACCGGCTTGGGCCGAAGCTGGCGCTGGCCTTGTTCGTCGCCTGGTGGTCCGCCGCCAACATGCTGACCGGCCTCGTCCATTCGGCGACGCAGCTCGGCGCCGCGCGCTTCCTCCTCGGCCTGGGGGAGGCGGGTAATTATGTCGCCGCGCCCAAGACGGTGGCGGAGCGCTTCCCCCGGCAAGAGCGCGGCTTGGCGGTGGGTGTCTACACCGCCGGCGCGATGGTGGGGGCGACGGTGGCGCCGCCCCTGATCGGCTGGCTGGCGCTTAGCCATGGCTGGCGCGCCGCCTTCCTCGCGACCGGCGGGCTGGGCTTCGCCTGGCTGATCCTGTGGCTGCTGGTCTATCGCGGCAAGGCGCCCGCGCCCGACGTGGACGCGGGGGAAACGGGTGAGGCTTGGCCGTTGCGCCGCGTGCTCGCGCATCGTGCGGTGTGGGGGCTGGCGCTGGCGCGGACGCTGACCGACCCGGTCTGGTATTTCTATCTTTTCTGGTTCCCCAAATATCTGATCGATGCGCGCGGACTGACCCTGCTTACCGTGGCTGCGACGGCATGGATCGTCTATCTCGCGGCGGACGGCGGCAGCATCCTCGGCGGCGTCGCCTCGGGCCGGCTGGTCCGGCGCGGGCTGGCACCGCCGGTGGCGCGGCTGCGGCTGATGGCGGCGGCGGCGGCGCTGGCGCCGGTGGGCGCGCTGATCGCGCTGCAGCCGGCGATGCCGCTGACCTATGCGCTGGTTGCGATCGTCGCCTTCGCCCACATGGCCTTCCTCGTGAACCTCACGACATTGGCGGTCGACATCTTCCCGCAGCACCGGATCGGCACGATCTTCGGGCTGATCGCCGCGGGCAGCGGCCTCGGCGGGATCCTCTCCACCGGGATCGTCGGCCAGCTGGCGGAGGGCAGGGATTATGCGCCGCTGTTCGTGGCGATGGCGGTGCTGCATCCGCTAGGCTGGGCGCTCGCGCGCTTCGCCACCGGGGGGCGCGGCACGGTGATGAAGGAGGGCATGGGGCATGCGGCTTGATGGCGCGATCGCGCTGGTCACGGGGGCGGCGGGCGGCATCGGCGCCGCCGCCTGCTGGCGCTTCGCCGAGGCGGGCGCGCGCGTCGCCGCGCTCGATCTCGCGCCGCCGGCGGGGATCGGCGATCTCGCGCTCGGCTGCGACCTTGCCGGCGATGCGGACGTCGCGGCGGCGGCGGCAACGGTGCGCGCCGAACTCGGCGATCCGACGATCGTCGTCCATGCCGCGGCGACGACCGAATTCGCCGCGACGCTGGAGTCGTCGCCCGCCGCCTTCCTGCGCGTCTATGACGTCAATGTCGGCGGTGCGCTGCGGCTGGCGCAGGCGTTCGCGCCGGCGATGCAGCGGCGGCGCGCGGGGTGCTTCGCCTTCGTCTCCTCGATCAACGCGCGGATGGGCGCGCCGGGGCTGGCCGCCTATGCGGCGTCCAAGGGCGGCCTCGAAACCTTCCTCAAGACGCTCGCGCTCGAACTCGCGGCGGACGGCGTGCGCGTCAACGGCGTCGGTCCCGCCTCGGTCGATACGCCGATGCTGCGCGCCTCTTTCGCGCGCGCGGCCGATCCCGAGGCCGCGCGCACCGCCAATGTGCTGCGCCATCCGCTCGGCCGGCTCGGCACCGCAGAGGATGTCGCCGAACTGTTGCTGTTCCTCTGTTCGGATGCGGCGTCGTGGATCACCGGCAGTGTGCTGCCGATCGACGGCGGCGCGGGGATCACTCGGCGCTGATCTCGCTGCATTCCGGCGTGCTGTTGCCGGGGCGGGACGGGCTGTTGAGTTGCCTGTCTCCGCCGGGGATGGAGGCTGCGGAACTGCACCGGCATGCGGTAGCGCACTTGGGTGCATTGGGTGTGCTTTGGGGTTGAGCTTTGGGGTTGAACGATAGCCGTCTCCCGCGAAGCGCGGGAGGCGGCCATTTGCGCGACTCCGGCCCAAATGTGTGGATGCCAAGCCCTTGGGAGAGAGGGGTTTCTGTGTCTCAAGATCCCGGCACGTCCGGATCGTAATTGGTCACCACCAGCTTGCGCCGGTTGATCCGCGTGTGCCCGCTCACCACCGACTCCCGATACATCAGGAACGCGTTGCCATTGCCGTACAGGCGGTCGAAGGTCTCCTCGTCGGTGCCGCCGCTGTCGAAGTCGATCACCACCGGATAATTGACCTGGGAGACAGTGGAACCCAGCAGGTCCGCCCCCGCGCTCCAGTTCACCATGTCGGTGGAGGTGGCATAGCGCACCGCGCCGCTGGTGCGGAAGATCGCGATATAGTGGCGCGAGGGGGCGTGCCACACCACCGAGCGGACATAGGTGTTGAACATCGCCGGCTTCACCACCGCGCAAGGGCTGTTGGTGTGGCTGGTCGGATCCTGCATCTGCTGGGTGAAGCCCGGCGTCGTCGCATTGCCGTTCCACGCATACCAGCTGTTGCGATCGGCGGGATCCGCGCTGCGGAACAGGCATACGCCCTTCGCTTGGCCCTTATACGCCGCGCTGGCATAGGCGAACATGTACCAAACATTCTGCAGGCTGCCGTCGGCATTGCGCCCGCGGACGATGTTGGAGGGCGTGCCATAGCCGATCCAGCCGGCAAGCGGCATCTCCTCGATCTCCGCCGCGGTCTGCGGATAGCGGACGTGCGGGAAGATCGCGACATGGCTGGGCGGCGTCGCCGAGCGCGCGAAGCTCAGATGCGTCGCGGCGGCCGGCGCGGTCCAGACCGGGATCGAGGCCATCCAGCAATAGGGCAGGCCATCGGTCTCGCCCGCCTCGTGGCAGCCCGCGATGTCGTTGCGCGTGCCGAAATAATCCTGGTGGCCATAGGCGTAGGCGGTGCCGGCCCGGTAGAAATAGGCCTGGATCCAAGTCTTCTGGTCGTGCAGGTCGGGGTCGTTGTCCGGCAGGATCACATTGTTGCCGTCGAGCACCGGCGTGCAATCGAGCGTCGCGCTGTCGGGCGTGCTCCTGAACGCTGCCGGCGTGCCCGTCCATTGCCAGCCGATCGCGTTGGGATCGGATACGGTCAGGTGGACGGTGCCGGCATGATTGAACGCGCGCACCGGCCCGTCGATATGGACCTTCTGCGTGCCGCACAGAGTGGTGTTGCTATCATGGAACTGATCGACCGTCGTCGTATCGACCAAGGCGAGCACCGGCGGCGCGAGCGTGATGCTGGCGGTGCCGCTGGTCGGGGCCGCCGTGGGCGCTGGCGCGAGCGCCGCCCGGGGCTGGCTGCGTTCGCTGACGATATGCAGGGACTGCGCGGCTTTTTCTGAAGATCCAAGCTGCGCGAACGCGAGTCCCGAGACGATCGCGGCCGATCCGAGCAATGCCATGGTGACGCGGCGGTTCATCCTTCGGCTCCTCCTCCTCGCGGCGGAGCCTGATGCCCTGCTCGCATGCGCATCCGACCATAATGTATCTAAAGAAGCAACATGATTCGCGATGCGGCGAGGGGCCGGTTTCGCGGCGCGGAAAGTCTTTCGGCATCAGGAGACAAGTCGCCGGCGGCTCGCCTGGCCTAGCGTCATCGCCTATCAACGGCAGGTTCGAAGAAGGAAGGCTCAATGACGGTTCTCACGCTCCCGCAAGCGGCGGAGGCTCTGCCCCCGGTCACCACGTCAGCGGCGTGGCGCGGGGATCGGCTGGCCGAGACGGGCGAATGGATCTATCGGCTGAGCGACGAACAGGTCGCCGAGCTCGAAACCCTGGGCACGCGCTTCGTGGAATCGGATCCGGACCTGCGCATTGTGCAAGCGTCGGACTATCCGCTGGTGGCCTGTGCCGAAGCGGTCGCGGAATGGGGCCGCGACGTCGATTATGGCCGCGGCTTCGTGCTGGTGCGCGGGCTGCGCACGCATCTCTATTCGGATCCGCTGTCGGCGGCGATCTACTACATCCTCGGCCTGCACATGGGCGATCCGATCCGGCAGAACGAGATGGGCGACGTGATCGACCATGTCTATGCCACGTCGGACAAGATGATGGACGATCCCACCGCGCGTTCGTCGAAGGTGCGCGACCAGCTTGTCTATCATTCGGACAGTTCGGACATCGTGGCGCTGATGTGCCTGCGTCCGGCCAAGGAGGGCGGGCTTTCCTGCCTCGTCTCCGGCGCCGAGATCTACAACGAGATCCTCCGCCGCCGGCCCGACCTTGCGCCGCTGCTGCTCGAACCGTTCCACTGGGATTGGCGCCGCCAGGACCCCGAGGCGCCGTCGGATACCTATACCTCGCCGATCGTCAGCATGGTCGATGGCGTGTTCAGCATGTATGCCGGATCGCTCTATATCCTGACCGCGCAGGAATATCCGGCCGTTCCCCAGCTTACCGCCGATCAGATCGAGGTGCTGCGGCTGTTCGACGAGATCACCTATGAGCCGGGCATGGCGATCGAGATGGATTTCCGCCCCGGCGACATCCAGTGGCTGTCGAACTATGCCGCGCTGCATGCGCGGACGATCTTCCATGATTTCCCCGAGCCGCAGCGCCGCCGCCACCTGCTGCGGCTGTGGCTGAGCCGGGATTCAGGCCGTCCGGTGGTGCCGGGTTTCGGCAAGAACGGCGTCGTCCAGGTGCGGGCTGCGCCCCGCGACGGTCGCGCGGAACATCCCGAAGCCCGCTTCGACATCCGCACCAGCGCGGTGCCAAGGCTGATTTCCTGACGTCCGGGTGACTGGCCAGCGGCGCCACCGGCGCCGCTGGCGGCCACGCGCACCGGCCTTACTTCTTGACCGAGACGCTGGGATCGAAGCCGTTGAGCGCGATGAACTCGCCGCGGGTGCGGCACACGGTCTTCTCGATGCGCGAGCCGGTGAGGCGCGACTTGACGCAGATCTTCTGATCCATCGACGGCGCACCGGGGGCGGTCGCGGCTTCGACGGCGGCGGGGGTTTCGACCGGCTTGGCGAAGGCCGGCGCAGTGCTCAGCGCAACGGCGCTGATGGCGATCGACAGGCGGGCGATGATCGTGTTGGTCATGGGTCTAACTCCTCGTCTTGAACCTTGGTCTCGGTCCCGATCGGACCTGTCCTATGTTCAGCAAGGGGCGTGCCAGTTTTGGAAAAGGGCTGATTTGCGTGGGTTCCGGGAATTGCGCGCGTGGGCGGGTGATCCTTCTTGCGGAATAAGCAGCCAGTAGTTGGTGATAAATGCCGGAGGTTGGTAAAAGTCCCCCTCCCGCGAGCGGGAGGGGAGTCAGGCGAGCATCGCCTCGACCTCCGCCACCGTCTTCACATCGGCGAAGTTCAGGCGCAGGTTGAGCAAAGCCGCCTCATGTTCGATATCGGACACCGCGGCGGTTGCGTCGGAAGCGACCACCACCCGGTAGCCCAGCATGTTGCCGTCGCGCGCGGTCGATTCCACGCAGACATTGGTCAATGTGCCGATCAGCAGGATCATCTCGATCCCGCGCGCCTCGAGCGCCCGCGCGAGCTGGCCGGCGGGGCAGATGAAGGCGCCGTAGCGATATTTGTCGAGGATCATGTCGCTGGTGGCGGTCTTCATATCCGCGTGGAGCGCGTGCGGCACCGCGCCGCCGCGCAGCGCCGCGATCGCGCGGGCGACGTGGGGATTGCTCCGGTCATATTGCCAGTCGGGCATCGCCAGCGGCGGCTGGTCGCTCACCGTCTGGCGCGTCCAGATCACCGGCAGACCGGCGGCGCGCGCGGCCGCCGCCAGCCGGTTGACCGGCGCCACGATCGCGCGGGCATTGGCGTTGCCGAACACCTCGCCCTCGGCGACGAACGCGCGCTGCATGTCGATCACCACCAGCGCCGTCCGGCCGGGGATGATGCGATCGAAGGCGTTGAGCCCGCGACCGCGCTCGATCGCCCAGCCGGGCAGGGCGAGGGGCGGGTGCATCAGTCGCTATGGGCGGTCGCGAGCGACAGCGTTTCCCAGGTCGCGATCTGCGATTCGACGAAGGCGAACTGGTCGCGCGCATAATGGAGCGCGTCGGCACCGAGCAGCAGGTGGAGCGGCGGCTCGGGCGCATCGAGCGCGGTGAGGATCGCGGCGGCGGCCAGCGCGGGATCGCCCTTTTCCTTGCCGGCGTTGGATTGCAGGCTGCGCCGCGCGGCGTGCGCGCCATCCGCATAGGCGGCGATCTCGCGCGCGGCGACGTTGAGCGCCTGGCCGGCGAAGCCGGTGCGGAAGCCGCCCGGGGCGACGTTGGTCACGCGGATGCCGAACGGCGCGACTTCCTGCGCCAGGGTCTGGCCAATGCACTCGAACGCATATTTGCTGGCGCCGTAGAGGCCGGTGCCGCCCCACGGCGCGAAGCCGCTGACCGAGGTGATGTTGACGATATGGCCGCGCCCGCGCCCGCGCATGCCGGGCAGCACCGCCTGGATCATCGTGATCGGCGCGAACACATTGATGTCGAACAGCGCCCGCGCCTCGGCGAGGCTGACCTCCTCGATCGCGCCGACCAGCCCATAGCCGGCATTGTTGACCAGCCGGTCGATGCCGCCGGTCAGCCGTTCGGCCTCGGCGACCGCGGCGTGCACCGCCGCCTCGTCGCGCAGGTCGAGCACCAGCGCGTGCGCCCGGCCCGGCGCCAGCGCCTCGAACGCGGCGCGGCCCTCGGCGTTGCGGGTGGTGCCGACCACGGTGTCCCCGCGGGCCAGCGCCGCCCCGCCGAGCGTCCGGCCGAAGCCGCTGCCGATGCCGGTGATGAGCCACGTCGTCATGCCATTCCCCTCATTGTCATTCCACGCATTGCCATTCCACGCATTGGATGCCGCCCGCGGCTTAGCCGCTGCGCAGGGTCCTGCTCTTGGCCGACGCTGTCGCATTTCTTGCAGCCGGGCGCATGTCCGGTGATTCGCGCTTGAACCGCGGGCGCTGCGGGTGTTCCGCTTCGCGCCTGTTTCGGGAGTGGATGATGGCGGTTCGGGTGGTTGGTTCGGTCAATGTCGATATCGTCGCGCAGGTGGAGCGGATTCCCGCGCCCGGCGAGACGGTACTTGCCCGCTCGGTCGAGCGGCTGGCCGGCGGCAAGGGCGCGAACCAGGCCGTCGCGGCGGCGCGGATGGGCGCCGAAACCGCGATGATCGGCGCCGTCGGCGACGATGAGGCCGGGGGCTGGATGCGCGCGCAACTCGCCGAAGCAGGGGTCGATGTCGCCGGGCTCGGGACGCTGGCGGGCGCGCAGACCGGCACCGCCTATATCGCGGTGGACGACGCGGGCGAGAATCAGATCATCGTCGCGGCGGGCGCGAACGCGCAGGTGTCGGTACCCGTGGTTGCGGCCGGCGGCGTGCTGCTGGCGCAGCTCGAAGTGCCGATCGACGCGCTCGCACCCGCCTTCGCCGAGGCCGGCCGGCTGCGCATGCTCAACGCTGCGCCGCCGGTGGCCGAGGCGCGCCGGCTGTTCGGCGATGTCGACGTGCTGATCGTCAACCAGCACGAACTGGCGATCTTCCTCGACCTGCCGGCCACGCCGCGCACCGTCGAGGAGGCGCTGGTCGCGCGCGGGCTGATCGGCCGCCCGGACCAGGTCGTGGTCGTGACGCTCGGGGCGGGCGGGGCGCTTGCCGTGTGGGCGGATCGCCACCTGCATGTGCCGGCGATGCCGGTGGTGCCGATCGACACGATCGGCGCCGGCGACTGTTTCTGCGGTGCGCTGGCCGCACAGCTCGATGCCGGCATCGCGCTCGAGGCGGCATTGCCCGTCGCCAACGCCGCCGCCGCCTTGTGCACGCAGGTGCGCGGCGCCGCGCCCGCCATGCCGACGCGTGCAGCGGTCGACGCGTTCGTTGCGCAGGCGGCAACAGAACATGCGCATCCGATCAAGAACCCGGACCTTGCCTGCCTAAGCTGAACCCATTCTCTGGGGAGGTCGCTTTGACGATGTTTACGCCTACCGCCTTCGGTCTGCCGTCCGACACCGGCGGCAAGGATCTCGGCATCTTCCTGCCGATCGCGAATGGCGGCTGGATCCTGTCGCGCAACAAGCCCGTGCTCGACGGATCCTATGCCTATAACCGCCAGGTGGCGATCGCCGCGGAAGAGGCCGGGCTCGACTTCATCATGTCGATGTCCAAGTTCCGCGGCTATGGCGGCGATACCGAGCATTGGAACAGCTCGCTCGATCCGATCGTGCTGATGGCGGCGCTGGCCGAGGTGACGAGCCGGGTGAAGGTGTGGACGACGATCCACACCATCGTCCAGAACCCGGCGGTCGCCGCCAAGATGCTCGCGACGTTGCAGCAGGTCAGCAATGGCCGCGCCGGCCTCAACATCGTCACCGGCTCCTACAAGGGCGAGTTCGCGCAGATGGGCATGTGGCCCGAGGGCGTCGATCATGACGCGCGCTACGACCTCGCCTATGAATGGATCCGTGCGATCAAGGCGCTGTGGACCGAGGATTCGGTCACGATGGACGGCAAATATTTCCAGCTCGACCAGTGCGAGAGCTGGCCCAAGCCCGATACCCGGCCCTTCCTGGTCTGCGCGGGTTCCTCCAAGAAGGGGATGCGCTTCACCTCGGATGAACTGGACGCGATCTTCCTGTCCGGGGGGGATTCGGAGGAACTGGCACGCGCCAGCGCGCAGGCGAAGGCGGATGCCGCCGAGCTCGGCCGCTCGGTGCGCACCTATTCGATGCTGACCGTGGTGTTCGGCGACACCGACGCCGAAGCGAAAGCGACCGCCGAGCATTTCCGCGAGGGGCTCGACGAGGATGCGCTGAAGGGCATGATGCGCGCCTATGGCTTCCTCGATGCGGAGATCGGCAAGGAGAATGCCTTCGTCAAGAAAAGCCGCTCCGGCTTCATGACCGCGGCGGTGCTGGGCACGCCGGCCACCGTGATCGAACAGCTTACGGAATTGTTCGAAACCGCGCAGACCGACGGGCTGATGCTGATCTTCCCCGATTATCTGAAGGCGATCCCGATCTTCGGCAATGAGGTGCTACCGGTGCTGCGCGAGCGTTTTCCCGGCAAGGTGAAGGAATTGGCGCATGGCTGAGGCCGTGATCGACCTGCCGCATATCGACGCGGCGCTGCTGCCGCCGATGATCGATCCGGCGAAGACCGCGCTGGTGGTGATCGACATCCAGATCGACTTCGCCGCGCCCGAAGGGCTGCTCGGTCGCGTCGGCGTCGACCTGTCGCCCGCCGAGGCGGCGATCGACAGGTGCGAGGCGCTGGTCGCCGCCGCGCGCGGCGCCGGCGCCACGGTCGCGCTGATGCGCGTGGTGACCCGCCCCGAAACCGACAGCCGCGCGCTCAAGACCTTGTTCGCCCGACGCGGCCGTCCGGGGGAGCAGGCGATCTGCCGCGCGGACGAGGCGGGTGCCGATTATTACCGCATCTTTCCCGAGCCGGGCGATATCGAGATCCAGAAGCTGCTCTACAACAGCTTCCACGGCACCGATTTCGACGCCCAGTTGCAGGCGCGCGGCATCGACACGTTGGTGATCTGCGGGCTCAGCACCGATTGCTGCGTCGATTCCACCGCGCGCGAGGCGTTCCACCGCGACTATGACGTGTTCCTCGTCTCCGACGCGTGCGCCGCCTATGAACCGGGGCTCCATGAAAGCGCGTTGAGCGCGATGGAGAAGAACTGCGTGCTCCTCACCACCACCGACGCGGTCGTGGCGGCGTGGACCCGATGACCGGCCACGCCGGCCCGCAGGGGGCGGCGCCGGTCGATCTGCTGGTGCGCAACGCCTGGGTCGTCACCATGGACGACCAGCGACGGATCTACCGGGACGGCGCGATCGCGATCGCCGGGGACCGGATCGTCGCGGTCGGGCCATCGGCGGAGGTCGAACGCGGCGTCGCCGCGCGCGAGACGATCGACGGGCGCGACCGCTTCGTCGTCACCCCCGGCTTCGTCAACGGCCATATCCATATCACCGGTGAGCCGATCACCCGCGGCAGCGTGCCCGACGATACGGATTGGCGGACCAATGTGTTCGACTGGCTGATCCCCACCTATCTCGCCCAGACGCCGGAAGAGGAGGCGATCTCCGCCACCTTCGCGGCGCTGGAGATGCTGCGCACCGGCACGACCTGCTTCGTCGAGGCGGGGACGATCCTCGATCTCGGCGCGGTGATGGACGCGCTCGCCGCAACCGGGATTCGCGGCCGGCTGGGGCAATGGACGCAGGATCGCGCCTTCGCGCCGGGGGACGATCAGGCGGCACTGACCGCGCGCGCCGTCAGCGGGCTGGAAGCGCAGCTTGCGCGCTATCCGGTGGTGGGCGATCCGCTGCTCGCCGGCTGGGTCGGCCTCGTCGGTCACAACACCGCCACCGACGCGCTGTGGCGCGAGGCGACGGCGCTGGCGCAGGACAGCGGCGCCGGCGTGACCGCGCACATGAGCGCCGATCCCGCCGATCCCGATTTCTATCTGTCCGAAACCGGGCGCCGTCCGATCGCGCACCTCGCCGCACTCGGCGCGCTGGGCCCGCATCTGTCGCTGACCCACGGCATCCACCTCGATGCGGCGGAGGTCGCGCTTCTTGCGGAGAGCGGTACCGGCATCACCCATTGCCCGATGACGGCGATGAAGGGCGCCTATGGCGCGACCGCGGTCGGCCTGTTTCCCGAAATGGCGGCGACCGGCGTCACCCTGCAACTGGGCACCGACGGCAACAACAACGGCAACGCCGCGGACATGATGCGCGCGATGTTCGCCACCGCCGGCCTGTTCAAGGATGCGCGGCGCGACGCCAGCCTGTTTCCTGCCTCCAAAGTGCTCGAAATGGCGACGCTCAACGGCGCGCGCGGTGCCCGGCTCGGCCGCCTGATCGGCTCGCTGGAGGTCGGCAAGAAGGCCGACTTCGTGCTGCACGATCGCAACCGGCCAGAATGGCGACCGCTGCTCAACGTGGTCAACCAGCTCGTCTATTCGGCGGACGGGCGTGGTGTGCACAGCGTCTGGGTCGATGGCGTGCGCGTCGTCGATGCTTACCGCTCGACATTGATCGACGAGGAAAAACTCTATGCCGAGGTCGAGGCGGCGGGCAGCGCGGTGCTGGCGCGTGCCGGGATGAGCGTGCCCTGCGTCTGGCCGGTGCTGTGACGGGGCGGGGGCGTGTTCTTCTTGCCTGCACGGTCGGCAATGCGGTCAGCGTCACGCCGGCGGTCCATGCGGTGTTCGGGCTGTTCCTCGTGCCCCTGTCCGACGCGTTCGGCTGGCCGCGCGCGAGCATCTCCGTGGTGCTCGGCATTCTCGCGGCGGGCGGGGCGCTGATCTATCCGTTGGTCGGCCGCTATGTCGACGGCCATGGCGCGCGGCGCGCGCTGATCATCGGGATTGTCGGCCTCGCGCTGTCGATCGCCGCGCTCGCGCTGACCGACGGCAGCCTGATCCGGTTCTACGCGACCTTCGCTGCGATCTCGGTCTTCGGGGCGATCGGCGGCACGCCGATCTTCCAGAAGGTCGTCGCCGACTGGTTCGATCGGGGCCGCGGCACCGCGCTCGGCATCAGCGCGGGTGTCGGCAATGGTGTGGGATCGGTGATCCTGCCGGTGCTCGCTGCCACCCTGATGGCCGCCTATGGCTGGCGCAGCGCCTATCTCGGCATCGCCGCGCTGATGCTGCTGGTCGCGGTGCCGCTGCTGGTGCTGCTGCTGCGCGACCGCGACGGGGCGGGGGATGGCGGGGCGGGTGCAGTGCATGAGGGGCTGACCCTCGGGGAAGCGACGCGGCTGCCAGCCTTCTGGCTCACCCTCGTCGCCATCGCCTCCGGCGCCGGCTGCACGACCGCGATCTTCAGCCATGTCGTGCCGATCCTCGGCGATCGCGGCTTCGACGTCGCGACCGGCACCGCTGTGGTCAGCGTCTTCGCGCTCGTCACCTCGGGCTGGCAGATCGCCACCGGCCGGATCCTCGACAAATGGCCGACGCCGCGGATCGTCGTGCCGATGTATCTGATGGCGGTCGCCGGCCTCGCCCTGCTGCAGTTCGGGCAGGGCGTGCCGGTTCTGATCGCCGGCGGCGTGCTGCTCGGCATCGGTCTCGGCAGCCAGTTCGGCGCCTTGCCCTATTTCATCGCGCGCTATTTCGGGCTGCGATCCTTCGGCACGATCATCGGCGCGATGTATTCGGCGGTGATCGCCGCGCAGGGCTTCACCCCGGTGCTGCTCGACGCCGCGTTCGACGCACAGCAGACCTATGCCCGCGCGCTGGTCGCGGCGGGCGCCTGCCTGATCGTCGGCGCGCTTTTGTTGCTGTTGCTGCCGCGCTTCGGCACGCGCGCGGCACCGGCCGACCAACTCGCCTTCCACGGCGCCTGACAGGAGACAAGAGATGGCCGACGGCCACGACCCGGCACCCCAGCGCATGATCGATCCCGCCTTCTGCGATCCGGCGCGGGCGCCCTATCAGGTAACGGCCGAAGAGCGCGACGCGATCGCCGCCGCGATCGACACCGACGAGCTCGTCGAACTCGCGCTGACATTGGGCAACATCCCCAGCCGCTCGCGCGAGGAAGCGGCGGCGGCCGAGTTCGTCCATGGCTGGATGGGGCGCGAGGGGTTCCGTCCGCGCAAGGTGGGCGCGACGCCCGAACGGCCCAATGTGATCGGCGAATATGGCGGGCAGGGGCGCGGGGCCAACCTGCTGTTCACCGCGCATCTCGATACCGAGAGCCCGTCGAACATGCCGGAGCAGAACGCCTTTCGCTACCGCGAGTCGACGCTTGCCGATCCCGAATGGACGCAATGCTGGCTGGAGGATGGGCGGCTGCGCGGCTACCCGATCTCCAACGACCGCGGGCCGATGTCCTGCTTCCTGATCGCCGCCAAGGCGCTGAAGAAGGCCGGCATCGGCCTCGCCGGCAAGACCTGGCTGACCGCCTGCCCGGGCGAGATCGGGCCCGAGCCGATCGAGGAATTCTCCGGCATCGGCTTCAACGGCAAGGATATCGGCGCGCATTACCTGTTCCACCATGGCGGCGTCGCGCCCGACTATGCGATCGCCGCCGAGGGCACCGATTTCGGCCTGACCTCGCAGGGCTGCGGCTATGCGCTGTTCCGCATCCGCGTGTTCGGGCGCGGCATGTTCACCCCGATCCTCGACGCGCCGGTCGACGCGCGCCAGCATCCCAACCCGATCTACCGGTTGGGGCCAGTGATCGACGCGCTCCATGCCTGGAGCCTCGCCTTCGAGCGCGAGTCCATCCTCGAGACGGTGGGCGGCCGATCGGTGCCCAAGGTCCAGCTCGCCTCGGTGCGCGGCGGCATGCCGATCGACTTCGGCGCCGGCACCGAGGTCTGCGCGCTCTACCTCGACGTCACCCTCAACCCGCGCCAGAAGGCAGCCGACGCCTATCACGGCATCGTCGAGGCCATGCGTGGCGTGGATGTGGAGGAGTTCGACGTCGAGGCGATGGTCGTCCGGCACGGCTTCGAGGCGGATCCCGGCGCGGTGGCGCCCCTCGTCGGCGCGGTCGATGCTGCCACGCGTCTCGCGCGCGGCACGCCGGTGGATCTTGCCCATCCGGTCTATGCCAGCATGTGGCGCGACCATAATGTCTTCAACATGCACCGCGTGCCGGCGATCACCACCGGCATGCCGCGCTGGCGCCCGACGCCGGAGGACATGACCTCGAGCGCGCTGGTCTATGCGCTGACGATGCTCGCGGTCTGCGGGCGGGCGGAGAAGACCGGGATCGGCAGCGGGACGACCAGCGTCTACGGAGACGAGACGCCGTTCTGAGGTTGGACGCGCGGCCTGGCCAGCCGCGCTGCTCTGCCCAGTATCCGGTCGCCGTGGCCAATATGTGACGCTCCGTTGCCATTTCGACCGATGGCGACATTTTGCGACATTTTCCGCACGGACCGCCACAATCGCGCGACACCTGGCCGGTAACGCTCTCCCATCGGTAAAAGATGGGATGGCGTATGCGGCTTTTCGGTCAGGTCTTGATTGCAGCAATCGCGGCCGGCGTGTCGCCGGTGGCGATGGCCCAGATCAGCGCGGAGATGCCGCCGCCCGAGCCAACGGCCGATGCGACCGATCCCGAAGCGGCGGAAGATGATGCCGGCGAGGACATCGTCGTCACCGGTGCGCGCGAACGCGGCTCGGTGGTCGGCAATGTGAAGCCGGAACAGCAGCTCGGCAGCGCCGACATCCGCTCCTACGCGGTGAGTTCGATCGCCGAACTCATCACCGAACTGGCGCCGCAGACCAATGCCGCGGGCGGCGCGCCGGTGATCCTGCTCAACGGCAAGCGCATCTCCGCCTTCGCCGAGATCCAGGATATGCCCCCCGAGGCGATCGAGCGCGTCGACATCCTGCCGGAGGAGGTCGCGCTTTCCTATGGCTACGCCGCCAATCAGAAGGTGGTGAACATCGTGCTGCGCCGGCGCTTCCGCGCCGAGACCGCCGAACTGCGCGCGGGCACCACCACCGATGGCGGGCGCGAAAACGGCAAGGTCGAGGCAGGGCTGCTGCGCATCCGCAACGACAACCGCTTCAACCTCGACCTCGAATATTCGCGTGCCGCGCGGCTGCTGGAGAATGAGCGCGGCATCACCGCCGCTGCGCCGTCGCGGCCCTTCTCGCTCATCGGTAACATCACCGCGGCCGATGGCGAAAGCGAGATCGATCCGGCGCTTTCGGGGCTTGCCGGCACGCCCGTCACGGTGGTGGCGGTGCCGGGATCGGCATCGCGCGGCGCGCCGTCGCTCGCGGCGTTCGTGCCGGGCGCCAACCAGCCCACGGTCAGCGATGTCGGCCGTTTCCGCACGCTCAGCCCCGCGACGCAGAACCTCGCGGTCAATGCGGTCTATGCGCGGCCGCTGGGGAGCGGCATCTCGGCCTCGGTCAATGCGCGCTTCGAGATCATCGACAGCGATTCCCTGCAGGGCCTGCCCGGCGCCTCGCTGCAACTGCCCGGCGGCAGCCCCTTCTCGCCGTTCGCGGAGACGACGCAGCTCTATCGCTATATCGATACCGCCGGCCCGCTGGGCCAGAGCTCTCGCGGGCGCACCGGCCATCTCGGCGTCGCGCTCAACGGCCAGATCTCCAGCTGGCAATGGTCGTTCACCGGCGCCTATGACATCTCGGAATCGAAGACGCGCACCGATCGCGGCATCGATACCGGCGCGCTGCAGGCGGCGATCCTGGCCGGCGACCCCCTGCTCAATCCCTATGCCGCGATCCCGTCCACCCTGCTCGGCGACACCACGACCGATCGCGCGCGCTCGACCACCTCGGGGCTGGTCGGCGATCTGCTGGTGACCGGCGCGCTGTTTACATTGCCCGCGGGCAAGGCGACCACCAGCGTGCGCGTCGGCGCATCGAGCAATGATGTCGAGAGCCGGTCGGTGCGGTCGGGCGTCGAGCGCAACGCCGATTTCTCGCGCGATATCGTCAACGGCCAGGTCAATATCGATCTGCCGATCACCAGCCGCCGCAACGGCGTGCTCGGCGCGGTCGGCGATTTCGCGCTCAACGCCAATGCGGCGGTCGAGCATCTGTCGGACGCGGGCACGCTCAACACCTATGGCTATGGCCTGCGCTGGACGCCGATCACCCAGATCCGCCTGATCGCCTCGCGCACGCACGATCAGAATGCGCCGACCGGCCAGCAGGTCAACGCACCGCAGATCGTGACGCCCAACGTGCCGATCTTCGACTATGCCCGCGGCGAGACCGTGTTCGTGTCGCAGATCGGCGGCGGCAACCCGCTGCTGACCGAAAGCGAGCGCACGGTCACGCGCGTCGGGCTGACGGTCAAGCCGTTCGACAAGCCGGATCTGACGCTGACCGCGACCTATACCGATCGCCGCACCGACAATCCGATCGCGGCCTTTCCCACGCCGACCCCGCAGATCGAGGCGGCCTTCCCCGATCGGTTCCTGCGCGATGCCGGCGGCGCCCTGATCCAGGTCGATGGGCGGCCGATCAACTTCGCCAGCGCGCGCAGTTCTCAGCTGCGCTGGGGGTTCAACCTGTCGCTGCCGCTCAAATCCTCGATCCAGAAGAAGATCGAGGCATGGCGCGCGGCCGGCGGCAATCGCGACGAGATGCCGGCGGAACTGCGCGCGATGATGGGCAATCGCCAGCGTGAACGCGGACCCGAAGGGCAGGTGCCGCCCAACCAGGCCGACCGCGAACGCGCCGCACAGGGCGGCGAGCGCGCCGGTCCGGGCGGTCCCGGCGGTCCGGGCGGTGGCGGCCTCCGGTCCGGCCGCGGGTTCGGCGGGCGGGGGCGCGGCCCGGGCGCGGGCGGCCGGCTGCAGTTCGCGCTGTTCCACACGTGGCACTTCATCGAGCGGATCGAGATCGATCCCTCGCTGCCGGCGCTCGACCTGCTCGATGGCGATGCGACAAGCTCGAACGGCGGCCAGCCGCGGCACGAACTTCAGGGCCAGCTCGGCTATTCGAACAACGGCCTCGGCGCGCGGATGAGCGTCGAATGGCAGAATGCCACGCGCGTGAATGGCGCGCTGGGCGGCAACGGCACCACGCTGCGCTTCGGCGATCTCGCGACCGTGGACCTGCGCCTGTTCGCCAACCTCGGCCAGATGCCGACCCTCGTGCAGAAGCACCCGTTCCTGCGCGGCGCGCGCGTCTCGCTGTCGATCGCGAACCTGTTCAACCAGCGCCAGTCGGTGGTGGACGAAAGCGGTGCAACCCCGGTGCGCTACCAGCCGGCCTATCTCGACCCGCTGGGGCGGACGATCAGCATCAACTTCCGGAAGCTGTTCTGAGGGAATGGCGCGATACAGGGATTTTCCCCGCCGCGCTTTGCCCGGGGAGGACATATCCAGCGGGCGGTGATGGACGATGTCGTTCCGGCGGCTTTCGGGGGCGGGAGAGACATCGAACGCGGCGCCTATTCGCGCCCACCGGCCGCGACATAGACGAACGCCCCCCGACCGGATTCGAGCGTAACCGCGATCCGCGCATAATCATCACCCTCATAGGCGTCGGCCGCGGCGAGATCGTTTCCGGTCACCGCCAGCGCGGTGCCGGCCACGCGGTCACCGCTGCCGCCGGGGTGGAGGATCGGATAGATCGCGCCGCCGATCAGGATCGATGCGAGGACATAGCCGGTCAGCGCATCGGGCTTGCCGGCCAGATCGCGCCCGAACAGCCGCTGCTGCACCAACGGGTCGCGCAACGTGCCATAGGCGAACAGCCGGAGGGGTGGATCAGTGAGGTCCGATCCGTTCGACCGAGATGACTTCGCCGCCATAGACGACGCCCTCCACCAGGACCTGCTGTTCGACGAGGTGGAGCGGAATGCGGTCCATCTCAAGCCAGATCTCGCTGCCGTCGTGCCGACGCAGCGCATAGCACCACTGCTTGTAGATCAGTTCACCGGTTTGCCGGCAACGCGCGCTCGCTTTCACGCCCGCTGTCAGCAAAGGCTCTGCGATACTGTTTTCCATCGGACAACCTCCAAGGAAACCTCAGTGTCATCCTCTCCTGACAATGGAGAGTATCTGTAACGCGGTGCTTGGCAAGGGGGCGTCGCAGATCGTCGGCCGACCGTTGCGCATGTGTCACAGCCAGGCTTGCAAGCAAAAAAATGGCCGCCCGGAGGCGGCCTTTTAAGTTCTAGGAGAGGATGCCTGAAAGGCAGGTTATTTGTGCATCGCAACATTCGCCATTGCAACGAAAAACTGTGCTTCCATGACGATTTTGCGACGATCCGTTGACATGCGGCGGTGATCGGCCGCGCAAATGCTACCGGTATCCGCTGTGCTGCCACGCAACTGCGCATTGCGCTGCACCCAAAGCCCGCGCGCCGAGGCAATGGTGGTGGAATCGTACCGGAAAATGCCGATGCCGCTGCTGCGTCGGCGCGCCGCCGCCGCCGATTGCCCCCCTGCGCCACAGCATGGCCTGTCGGCGGCAACGAATCATGCGTTACCAGATATTTGGCGGCGCCGGCCGCCATGCCCCACCGATATGTTACATAACATGGCAAGGGGAACGTCCTGTGCTGCCACGCGCTTGAACGGCCATGGGACAGGAGGACAGAGCATGACCCACTACCTCATCCGGCCGTTGATCGCCTGCGGCCTCGCCGGTGCTGCGATCATGATCGGCGGCTGTTCGTCGGGCGCCACGCGCGGCGGCCTGATCGGCGGTGCCGGCGGCGCAGTGGTCGGCAAGGTCACCGGGCTCGGCACCACCGAAGGGGCAGTCGTGGGCGGCACCGCCGGCGCGATCATCGGCGACCGCGACGATGATCGCGACCGGGACCGCCGCAAGCGGCGGCGGGATCGCGACGACCGGTGAGCGGGAACACGTGCGGCGACGATGCTTCAGTCGCCGCATCACCGTGATGGCATAGCCTAAGTTATCCCGGCTCAACGCCGGGATGACCCACAGTATACACGTATCGGCTGGACGGCGCCGATATCCCGCCAGCCCTCAGGTGCCGCAGAACGTCGCCATCACCCGCTCGTCCGGCGTTGGCGGCGTCTCGAATGCAGCATCCGCCTCGCGCGCCTCGAACGGCGCGGCCAGCACCGCGAGCAGCCGTTCGAACGGCGCGAAATCGTCGCGATCCACCGCCGCGCGGATAACCTCTTCGACGCGATGGTTGCGCGGGATATAGGCGGGGTTGGCCCGGTTCATCGCCGCGGCACGCGCCGCTGGATCCTGTGGATCGTCGGCCAGCCGTTGCCGCCAGCGGCCCAGCCACGCGTCCGCCACGGTCGGGTCGACGAACAATGCGCACACCGGCTCGCCGGCGTCGGGCGCCTGCGCGGCAGCGAGGCGGCGGAAGAACAGGGTGAAATCGACCTGGTTGGCGCTCATCGCGGTCAGCAGGTCGCCGGCAAGCTCGGCATCGCCGGCGCGTTCGACCGACAATCCCAGCTTGCGGCGCAGGCCGGCCTGATAGGCCGCCTCGAACTGCGGCCCGAACGCCTCCAGCGCCGCCTCGGCGATCTTCACCGCCGTCTCGCCGTCGGGATCGAGCAGCTCCAGCAGCGTCTCGGCAAGGCGCACGAGGTTCCACAGCGCGATGCGCGGCTGGTTGCCGAAAGCATAGCGGCCGTTCTGGTCGATCGAACTGAATACCTTTTCCGGATCATAGGCGTCGAGGAAGGCGCAGGGGCCATAGTCGATCGTCTCGCCGGCGATCGACATATTGTCCGTATTCATCACCCCGTGGATGAAGCCGACCTGCAGCCAGCGCGCGATCAGCGAGGCCTGCCGCGCGATCACGCCATCGAGCAGCGCGCGATAGGGATGGGGATCCTCGGCGGCTTCGGGATAGTGGCGCGCGATGACATGGTCGGCCAGCAGCCGCAGCGCGTCCTGGTCGCCGCGGGCGGCGAAGAACTGGAAGGTGCCGACGCGGATATGGCTCGCGGCGACGCGGGTGAGCACCGCGCCGGGCAGCACCAGTTCGCGCATCACGCTGTCGCCCGTGGTCACCGCCGCCAGCGCGCGCGTGGTCGGCACGCCGAGCGCCGCCATCGCCTCGCTGACGACATATTCGCGCAGCACCGGCCCCAGCGCCGCGCGACCGTCGCCGCCGCGCGAAAAGGGCGTGCGTCCGGCGCCCTTCAACTGCAGGTCGCGCCGGCGGCCGTCGCGATCGACGACCTCGCCCAGCAGGATCGCGCGCCCGTCACCCAGTTGCGGCACGAAATGGCCGAACTGGTGACCGGCATAGGCAAGCGCGATCGGCTGCGAGCCGATGGCGACCTCGCGCCCCGACAGGATCTGCAGCCCGGCTTCGCTCGCCAAGGCGTCAGGATCGAGACCCAGTTGCTCCGCCAGCGGGCGGTTGAGCCGGATGAGCCGCGGTGCCGGCGGCTTCATCGGCGCGACATGCGCGTAGAAGCGATCGGGCAGGCGGGCATAGCTGTTGTCGAACGGCAATGTCAGGGTCACGGGCACCTCGGCTTTGCGGCGAGGTGGCGACTGCGTGCCCGCGGCGCAACCCTGCCGATCGCGGCTATCCGTCCGCCGCATGGGGGCTTGCCATGATGTTCGCTATTTGTTCACATGGTGCATGGACCAGCGACTCGATACCCGCCGCCTTTCCTCGATCCTGCGTGACGCGCCCGCCTGGGCTCGGCTCGGGCTGACATTGCCGGATCCGGGACTACGTGAACGGGCGGCGGATGCGCTCGCCGCCACCATCGTGCGGCGGCTGGCCGAGAGCGGCGGGGCGGGGGGTGAAGATCGCGATCAACTCCCCCTGCTTTGATAAAAATCAGTCTTTGGAACGATTTGCTGTGTCGCGCGGTTTAGCGGAACATGTTTCGATAAGAGGCGTGAGATGGCTACCGCGTTTGACAAGAGACCCAGCATGACCCTGTCGGAAACCGAGCGCGCCTATCTCGAGCGGCGCGAGCGCGAGTGTCTTGCGATTGCAGAGCGGGCCAATAATCGGGGTACCGCGCGAGTCCACATGACCTTCGCAAAGCTCTACCGACAGGAACTGGAAAGGCTCTGAAGCCATCTCCTCCCCGGTGCAGTATCGGGGAGGGGAACAGGGAGCGGCTGGCACGGCGGCGGCGCGGGGTTCGAGACGTCGAACTGCCGCGCAGTCGGGGTGTCGACGCCGAACCTGCCCGTCCGAAACCGGCTTGTTCCGTGCTCGCTTTCGAGCCAGTCGCGGGCACGAAAAACCTACTCCATCCGCATGCCTTCCGGCCCTCGCGCGATCTGCGCGAGATTTGCCGCGTGCTTCTCGACCTCGACCATCGTGGGGGCGCGCCAGCCGGTGGTAGCGCGCACCAGCATGGTGCCGCAGCGCCGGCACGGGGCCCAATAATCCTCCATGTCGTGCCGCGCGCGCTGGCGGTTGGCGCCATGGCCGACGATCCGGCACAGCAGGTTGATCGGCGACCCGCGGGGGGCAGTCCGGGGTTCAGTCACGGCCACGGCATGGGCTCCGGCCGGTCGGGAACCCAATACTTGCGGCTGGACCCTTGCCGTCCTCCCGCCCGATCGGCCGCATGCGCCGACCGTCGATCGGCGTGTCGTCGGCGAATGCGGATCGTATGAGTTCGAACATGATCTCTTTCGTCGACGAGTCCGCGACGGGCAGCGGTCGAACGATCGGGAGGACGTCTGATCCGCCTGTTGGCGCGGGGACCTGATCAGCAGGGAAGGGTAGGCGTCGGCCCATATGATGCGACTCCGAAGGGCGTGTCCAAGGCTCCGCAACGGTCGTAACCAAGGGTGGCACACCCCCGGGTGACGACGACATTACAATTCGTTCACCTTGGCGTGCCGCTGGTGTCGATATCGCCGCCGCCGCCGCAGATCGCGGCCTGATGACATGACGCGTTTGTAACGGGTAGAACTCCACGCGATGGGCTATGCAGCGACCATGGATGCGCAATCAGTTCCGGCATGGCAGCCGGCCCCGCGATGACCGGCAAGATCCTGCTCGTCGAAGACGATGCCGCCACCGCCGAATTCATTGCCAAGGGCCTCGACGAGGCAGGCTATACCGTCGATCGGGCCGAGGATGGCCGCACCGGCCTGTTTCACGCGACCGATGGCGGCTATGACGCGATCATCCTCGATCGCATGCTGCCCGGCATGGACGGCATGGCGGTATTGGCCGCGATCCGCGCGGCGGAGATCAGCACGCCGGTGCTGATCCTGTCCGCGCTGGGCGCGGTCGACGCGCGCGTGGAGGGCCTGACATCCGGCGCCAACGACTATCTCGTCAAACCCTTCGCCTTCGCCGAACTGCTCGCGCGGCTGCGGCTGCTGATCCGCGCGCAGGCGCCGGCGGCGGGGCGACAGGTCACCCGGCTCGATTGCGCCGGGCTGGAGATGGACCTGCTGTCGCGCAAGGTGCGGCGCGATGGGCGCGCGATCGATCTGCAGCCACGCGAATTCCGGCTGCTCGAATTCCTGCTGCGCCACAAGGACCAGGTCGTCACGCGCACGATGCTGCTCGAAGGCGTGTGGGAATATCACTTCGATCCGGGCAGCAATGTGATCGACGTGCATGTCAGCCGCCTGCGCCGCAAGATCGACGACGGGTTCGCGGTGCCGCTGCTGCGCACCATCCGCGGTGCCGGCTATATGCTCGGCCCGGTCGACGCCTGAGCGCCGGTGCCGCGCTTCGTCCCGCGCCTGATCCCGAAATCGACGATCGGGCGCATCGCGCTCGCCTCGGTCGGCGTGCAGGTGCTGACGACGGGGGCCGCGCTGTTCTCGATGCAGGTCGTCACCGAACGCGCGCTCGACGAGGGTGCACGCTCGTTCGTCGTCGAGCTCAACCAGGATCTCGACGACGCCTATGAGCGGGGCGGCCGCGGCTGGCTGACCGCGGCGATCGACCGCCGCATCCAGACGGTGGGGCGGCGCGACGCGGTGATCGCGCTCGTCGACGGCGATCGGCTGGTCGCCGGCAACCTGATCGACTGGCCGCGCAGCGAGGTGGTTTCCGGCGGCATCCACCGCGTGACGTTGCGGCGGCGCGAGGCGCCGATGGCCGAACCGATGCTGGTGATCGTCACCCGCCTGCCCGGCGGCGAACGGCTGGTCGCAGGCCAGACGCTGGAGGAACAGCGGCGGCTGGGCGACCGCAGCCGCCGCGCCTTCGCGATCGCGCTGCTGCTGGGCGCGCTGCTCGCGGCTGCCGGCAGCCTGTTGCTCGCGCGGCTGATCGGCCGGCGGGTGGATCATGTTGCCGCGGTCGCGGCGGAGGTGGGCGGCGGCGATCTCGCGCAGCGCGTCGCAATCAGCGGCAGCGACGATGCGTTCGACCGGCTTGCGCTGGCGATCAATGCGATGCTCGCGCGCATCGAATCTCTGGTCGCCGAACTGCGCCTCGTCACCGACTCGCTGGCGCACGACCTGCGTTCTCCCGTCGCGCGGCTCAAGTCGCGGCTGGAGGGCGCGGTGCGCGACGTTTCCGATCCGCGCGCGCAACTGGCGCTCGGCGCCGGGGTGGAGGAGGCGGACCGTCTCCAGGCGATGCTCGCCACCGCGCTGCAGATCAGCCGCGCCGAGGCCGGCATCGGCCGCAACCAGTTCCGCACTTTCCTCGCTTCCGAGATGATCGCCGATCTGGCCGAGGTCTATGGCCCGCTGGCGGAGGATCGCGGCATCGACGTGCGCGTCCATGCCGATCCGCCCGTCCGCGTCACCGCGCACCGCGAACTGCTGGGGCAGGCGATCGCCAATCTGATCGACAACGCGCTGAACCATGCCGAGGGGGCGACCCTGCTCGACCTTGCGATCAAGCGGCGCAGCGAGGATGTGATCATCACCGTCGCCGACAATGGCCCCGGCATCCCGGAAGACCGCCGCGGCGAGGCGCTGCGCCGCTTCGGCCGGCTCGATGCCGCCCGCCAGGCGAGCGGCGCGGGCCTCGGCCTCTCGCTGGTCGCGACCCTGGCGCACCTCCACCGCGGCCGGCTGGAACTGGACGACAACCGCCCCGGACTGATCGTGCGGCTGATCCTGCCTATCGCGGTAAATTGAAGAGGGACCCGTTTCCCCGTTAGGGGCGAACGGAGGGGCCATTCCTTTTCGTCACCCCCAAACGCAGTCAGGCCCGCCCGGGGGCATGAACCGGGCGGGCCTGTGGGGTGAAGAGCGGGTCCGGGCGGGTGGGATGCGGGCCTACCGCCGGCCGGACCGGGGTCAGTTCTTCTTCGCGGCGTTCGTCTTGTGCTTGTGCACGTGGGTCTTGCTGGTCTCGGTCTTGGGCGCCTTGGTCTTGGCGGCCATCGCCGGCGCAGCGACCAGACCCAGCACGGCGACGCCGAGGCCGATCGTCTTCGCGAATGACGTCATCAACACACTCCTCTTGCTGCCGGCACCGCGCCGGTACGGGGTGCCGCTCGGGCGGGCGGGGTGGTCGGGGGCTGACGCGGCCCGCTCCGTCCGGCGGCAAGACCTGAATAGACCCGCCCACCCGACCGAAGCATGGCCGGGGCATGAAATCTTGGTCATTTCAGCCGCAGCGGCAGCCCGGCGTCGATGAACTGGACCTCGTGCGCGGCGGCCGCGACCGCCTGGTTGATCCGCCCGGCAATGTCGCGAAACCGGCGCGCGAGCGCATTATCCGGCACGATGCCGAGCCCGACTTCGTTGGCGACGAGGATCACCGGCCCGCTGGCCGCCGCCAGCGCTGCGACCAGCCCCGCGGCGGCGTCGGCGCCCTCGCCGTCGGCGCGATCGGCAAGCAGCAGGTTGGATGCCCACAGCGTCAGGCAGTCGACCAGCAGCACGCGATCGGGCTGCGCCTCGGCTGCGATCGTCCCGGCCAGCGCCAGCGGCGCTTCCACCGTGCGCCAGCGAGCGCCGCGATCGGTGCGGTGGCTGGCGATGCGCGCCGCCATCTCATCATCGAAGGCCTGCGCGGTCGCGACATAGACGAGGTCGCCGGGCAGCGCCTCGGCGCGCCGCTGGGCATAGCGGCTCTTGCCCGACCGGGCGCCGCCGAGGACGAACAGGATGGGCGGATGCATGATGCCGCCCTAGGTCCGGACCCCGGGCGGCACAACCGGCGGCGGCACAACCGGCGACGGTTCAGCCGTTGATGCGGATCTTGCCGACGCGATGGCCGCGCGCTTCCAGCCGCGCCTTCAGCGCCTCGCGCTGCTGTTCGGCATCGTCGCCGCGCGCGTCGATGTCGAGCATCAGGCCGCCGGCATCGTCACGGGCGATCACCGCCTGCGTGGCGAGCCAGCGCGTGTCGCTCATCGTCAGCAGCGTTTCGCCGCCGGTGGCGCTGGCCGGCATGTCGATGCGGGCGACGATCTCGGCAAAGCTCGCGGAGAGGTTCGCCGATTGCGGCGCGCTGACCGGCGCGGGCTCGGCGGCGGCAAGGGGGGCGTTCTGCTGGGGCGTCGCGGTGGGGGCGTCGCTTGACTTCGCGTCCGCCGCCATCGCCTTGCCCTTGCGGGGCTGGTCGCCATAGCCCTCGAACGCCTGCTGTCCGGTCACCGGTGGGTGCGCATGGCCGGGTGCGGATGCGGGCGTTGCGCCGCTGAAGCGCTCGGGCTCGCCGGTGCCGGCCTTGCGGCGCTTCGCCATCGCATCTTCGAAGCGGTCGCGCAGTTCGGGTTCGGGCTGCCGTTCCGACCGCGCCTGCTGCGGCAGGGCGGCGGGCCGGGCGGGCGGCTGGTCGATCGGGATCATGCCCATGCGAGCCCCCCCGCCGAGGCGCGGCGTTCGTTGGCCTCGTCGGACGCGCGACGGTCCCGCGCGCGGCGTTCGCCGCTGCGGATCTTGCGCACGAGCGTGTCCAGCGCGTCGAGCCGTGCCTGCGCGCGCATCCACAGCCTGCGGGTCGCAGCGACTCGTTCCAGCGCCTCGCCCAACGCCTGGTTGGCGGTGGCGAGCAGGCGCTGCGTGTCGCCCAGCCGCTGTTCGCAGGTGGTGACGAACATCCGCACCAGTTCGTCGGCGGGCCGGCGCGCGCGATCCTCGATCGCGCCGTCGAGCGCGCTGCGCGCCTCCACCCGCGCGCACTCCGCCTTCGCCCGGGCCGCGCTCGCGCGTTCGGCAGCGGCGACCGCCTCGGCGGCGGCGCGGGCGGCGCGATCGAGGTCGCGCACGCGCAGCGCCTGCAGTTTCTCGATCCGGCAACTGGAAGCGGTCATCCGTCGAATCCTCTCAACAAGGCCAGGGTGGTCGGCAGCGCGACGCGATCGTCGAGCGGCTGCCGCAGGAAGGCGTCGAGCGCCTCGCGCTGCGCCAGCGCGCGGTCGGCGGCCAGATCCTGGCCGGGCTTGTAGTCACCGACCTGCAGCAGGATCTCGATCTCGTCGAGCTTGGCGAGGTGGGTGCGCAGCGCATTGGCGGCGGCGCGTTGCTCGGGCCCGGTGAGCTGCCCCATCAGGCGGCTCTGGCTGGCGAGAATGTCGATCGCCGGATAATGGCCGCGCGCCGCCAGCTTGCGCGAGAGATAGATGTGGCCGTCGAGCAGCGAGCGCACCTCCTCGCCGATCGGGTCATCCTCCTCATCCTCCAGCAGCACCGTATAGATGCCGGTGATCGCGCCGGCATCGTCGGTGCCGCTGCGCTCGAACAGCCGCGGGAGCTCGGCGAAGACGGAGGGCGGGAAGCCGCGCCGCACCGGCGGCTCGCCGGTGGCGAGGCCGATCTCGCGCAGCGCGCGCGAGAAACGGGTGACCGAATCCATCAGCAGCAGGACGTGGCGCCCCTCGGCGCGCAGCCCCTCGGCGATCGCGGTCGCGGCGTGCGCGGCGCGGGCGCGCTCCAGCGCGGGGCGATCGGAGGTGGCGACCACCGTCACCGAGCGGGCAAGCCCTTCGGTGCCGAGATTGTCCTCGACGAATTCGCGCACCTCGCGGCCGCGTTCGCCGATCAGCGCGATGACGATCGCGTCCGCCTCGGCCTGCCGGGCGAGAGTCGCGAGCAAGGTCGACTTGCCGCCGCCCGCCGCCGCGAACACGCCGATGCGCTGGCCGCGACCGAGCGGCAGCACCCCGTCGATCGCGCGCACGCCCGTCTCCACCGTGCGGTCGATGCGCGCGCGCTGCATCGGGTTGGGCGCCTCGCCATAAAGGGGCCGGAAGCGATCGGCGCTGATCGCCGGCCCGCCGTCGAGCGGGCGCAGCCGCGCGTCGACGACGCGGCCGAGCAGGCTGTCGCCCACCGGCACGCGATCCTCGCCGACGCGCACGACCACCTCGGTCTCGTTGGACAGCCCGCGCAATTCGCCGAGCGGCGTCAGCAGCGCCTCGCCGTCGGAAAGGCCGACGACCTCGGCCATCAACGTCGTCTCGCCGGTCACGTCGAGCAGCGCGCAGGTCTGGCCGATGCGCGCGGTGATGCCGGCGACGCGGATCGAGGTGCCGACCGCACCGCGCACCCGCCCGCGCTGCTCGAACGCCGGCGCCTCGCCGAGCTGGCGGACGAGGTCGCTGACGCGTTCCTCAATCGACATGGGCGGTGGTTCCCCAGCGCTCGGCCAATTCGTCGAGCTGGCGATCGAGGTCGGCGATGATGCGGCTGTCGGGCCCGGACACGCGGCACTGGCGCTCGCCGAGATCCGGATCGGCGTGAACGACGATTTCGCCCTCCACGCGGGCGAGGCCCGCTTCGACCTCCGTTGCGATCGCGGGCGAGACCTCGATCGTGACCGGGCCCTGGGGCACGACGGCACGGGCGGCGCGCAGGGCGACGCCCAGCATGGTCTCGGCATCGCCGATCTCGCCAGCAATCTGGCGCAGCGCCGCGAGCGCAAGGCTCGCAATCTCCTGTTCCCTTTGCCGCCGATCGGCTTCGTGCTGGGCCGCAAGGTTGCTCACGGCGTCGACGAAATCACGACGGCCGGTTTCATAGCCCTCGCGATAGCCGCGCTCGCGCGCCTCGGCCTCGGCGGCGGCGACGCCGGCGTCGCGGCGCTGCCCCTCGGTCTTCAGCCGGTCGAGCAGCAGGATCGCGTCGGCGATCGGCTGGCGCTCGTGCGCCTTCACGATCGGCCGGTCGGTTACGAGCAGGGCGTGACCGTCGTTGTGGAGGACGTGGTAGCTCATGGGCGGGTTTCCCGGGCAATGCGCTCGGCGGCGAGCATGTGGCGCCGCGCGGTCTCGTCGTGGATCGCGGGGCGGTCCATCGCGACGGCGAGCAGGGGCGGCAGGCCGCGCTCGGCGATGGCCAGCCCTTCGGTCGAAAGATCGTCCGCCCCGACCAGCGGCGCGGTGCCGCCGGTCGGCAGGTCGAGCACGGCCTCGACGACGCGGTTGCCGACGCTGGTCGCATAGCTCCTGAGCGTGGCGCCGTAGATGATATCGGCGAGTGCATCGCGCGATGCGACCAGCGCGGCGATCCGCCAGATCCGGTCGCGTTCGGCTTCGTCGCGGCCGGGCCAGGTCGGCCAGACGACGAGTTCGCCCAGGCCGACGCGGGCCGCCGGCTGGCCGGCAAGCCGCCGCGCCAATCGTCCGGAGCGGCTGGCAGAGAGCCCGCCGGCCACCGCCGCGCGCGCCGCTTCGCCCAGCCGCAACCGTGCCGCGCGTCCGCTCATCCCTGCGGCTCGGTGGTGGAGGGCAGGCCGCCGGCGGGGCGCTTGCGCCGGCTGAGGACCAGCCAGATCAGGGCGGCCAGCGCGAGGATCGCGATGCCGATGCGGATATAGGGCGATGCCAGCGCATCGCTGCTTTCGGCGGCGACCGGCGCCGACTGGCTCGGCACCATCACCACCGAGACCTTGTCATATTGCAGGCCCTCGATCGCGTTGGTGACGAGGCTCTTGATCGCCCCGGTCTGGCTGCGCACATCGAACCCCGGCTGATATTTGACGAACACCGCCGCCGACGACGGCTTGGTGGTGTCCGACAGCGGATCGGCTTCGGGGATGGCGAGATGGACGCGCGCCTCGACGACGCCGTCGATCGCGCTCACGGTGCGGCTCAGTTCCTGCGACAGGCCGAAGATCAGCCGGGCCCGCTCCTCGACCGGCGAGGAAACGAAGCCCTTCTTGGCGAACACGTCGCCCAGCGACTGATACTCGTTGCGCGGCAGGCCATTGGCCTTGAGCACATCGACCGCGCGGCTGAACTGGTCCGGGCTGACCGACACGCTCCATTCGCCTTCCCCGGACGCTTCCTTGGATGCGGCGATGTCGGCGTTGCGCAACGCCGCGATCATCTCGTTTGCCTGGCTTTCCTTGAGCTTGCCGTAGATTTCCTGATTGCCGCACCCCGACACTGTCAGGGCACCGAGCATCAGGCCGGCGGCGAGCAGCGCGCGCTTGAGGCTCCGCATGGAACGTCCTTTCGGATTGTCAGCCCTGCTGGCGGAACAGTTGCTGCACGCCATCCGAGCTGCGGTTGGCGATGTTCGACGTGAGCTGGCAGTGGAACATGAATTCCTGGCAGCGCATCGTCAGCTCGATGATTTCGCCCGGCGTCAGCTCGGATCCCGAGCTTTCGGCGGTGCGCGCATAATCGGTGACGCCGCGGGCCTCCACATTCACCTTGTCCAGCGTGTCGAGCAGCCCCTTCACCGCGGGCGGCACGTCGCTGGTGGCGCCCACGCGCTGCGCCTCCTGCGCGTGGAGCGCGTTTTCGAAACGCGCCGTCGCCTCGGGGCCGACCTGCTGCGGCATCGCCGGCGCAAGCTCGAAGATGCGGACGCTGCCCGCGGCGGGGGCTCCTGCGGCCTGCGCCGCGATTGCTTCGATCGACATCGGATCAGCTCTTGCGCGCCATCGTCTCGAGCGCCTTGGAGACGCTGTCGAGCGATGTGTGCGAGCTTTGCGAGATGAAGCTCATCTTCATCGATTCCGCCGTGAGCTGGGTGATCTGCGACGGGGTGTCGCCGCCCTCGTTCGAAATCAGGTCCGAACGCTGTTCGATCGCCGAGGCCTGGCGGTCGAGCGCATTGCCCCATGCGGCGGCGAACGCCTCGAACCAGTTGCCGGGCTGGTTGCGGCCCATCCGTTGGCCCTGCAGCGGGCTCGACGCGAGCGTCGAAAGGTCGGTGTTCAGGCTGGTCGTGATCTCGGGCATGTCAGGTCTCCTTGGTCGGTTGGGGTCAGAGTTTCATTTCCTCGATGCGCCCGTCCTTCTCGAAACGGACGATGCCGGCCTCCACCGAAACGAGGCGATGGCCGGTGGGCAGGATCGCGCCGGGGAACCAGCGCGATCCATCCGCGGTGACGATGTGGCCGGGATCTTCGACCACCGTGGCCAGCCCCGCGCCGCTGTCCGCGAACAGCGCCTGCAGCGGATTGTCGCCCAGGCTGTCGTCGACGCGGAAGCTCACCCGCTTGAGCGCGGGGAGGTCGTTCGACAGCAGCTTGCGCAGCTCGGTCTGGCGGTCGGCTGGCAGATAGGGCGCCTCGACCGCGATGCCGCCGAGACCGGCGGGCACCGCGCGCGCGTCGATGCCCTGCGCTGCGAGGATGTCGGTCGCGGCATTGGCGAGCGAGGCGGACGAGGTGACGTCGATCATCACCGGTTCGGATGCCCTGGCGGCGATGCCACGCACCCGCACGATATCGGCTTCATTCTCGACCGCGCCGCCCACGATCAGCCCGCCGGCGGGGTTGTCGCTGACGTCGAGCGCGGCATAGCCCGCCTGGTGATAGGCGCGCTCCAGCCGGTCGGCATCGTTGAACTGCTGCTGGATCAGCGAGGTCGCTGGCCCGGCGGCGGAGGCGAACAGCACCACCACCGCACCGCCGGCGGCAAGGTGCTTCGGGCTGATCCGGCGCGCGGCCTTTTCGAACCAGGCGCGGCCGATCGTCTGCACGCGATCCTGCAGGCGCGGTGCGGGCAGCGGCGCGACGGGGGCGACGCAGGCGCTGGTCGCGACCGTGGCGGCATCGCCCCAGCGCGCCGAGGCGCGCTCGCCATGCGCCAGCAGATGCTCGCCGAAGCGGAAGGGCAGATAGGCCGGCAACACCGCCTCCTCCCCCGTCTCGAAGGTGCGGCCGAGCAGTTCGACCGAGCCCGACAGCACGCGCAGCACCGCCGCGTCCTCGCCCAGCCTGAGCTCGATCGCGCCGTCGCGGGTGCCGGCGCCGCGCAGCACCACGTCGTTACCGAGGCCGTGGCCGATGCACACGCGCCGGTCGCGCGCCAGCGGATAATCCTTCCCTGCCAGCCGCCCGCCCACGATGCGCAGGATGGCGGCGACGTCGATCGGCGTGTCGCGATGTTCGGTCATCGGCTTGGTCCTCTCGCCTGTCCGGCTGCGGGCGGGGGCAGCACGGCCGCCGCCCCCGGCAATGCGCTCGCGCCCGCGGGTTGAAGTTCGTCGAGCCGGATGATGCGCGGCGTGATCAGGAACAGCCGCTCGGTCTGCTGCCGCGTCTTGTTGCGCGACTTGAACAGTTCACCCAGGATCGGGATGTCGCCGAGCAGCGGGATCTTCGACTCGCCGTCGAACGAGGCGTTCACGGTCAGGCCGCCCAGCAGCAGCCCCTCGCCCTCGTTGATCATCGCCTGCGTGTTTACGCTGGCGCGCTCCACCACCGGCACGTCATCCACCTCGCTGTCGAGGATGGTGCCGTCTTCCACGCCCACCACCATGCGGATGCGCGGCACGCCATTGTCGATCAGCACATGCGGATTGACGCGCAGCACGGTGCCGGCGGTGACGTTGAACAGGTCCACCTGCCGGTCGCCGGCGACGCGGACGTAGAAGGTGCGGGTGCGATCGAACACCGCCTCGATGTTGGACAATGTCACGATCTGCGGCCGCGAGACGATCTTGGCCGCACCGCGCCGCTCCAGCGCCGAAAGCCGGCCGATGAACTCGCGGTTGGCGCCGATCACACCGCCCAGCGAGAGGCCTTCGTTCGGCGCGCCGAAGCGGCTGGTGTCGGTGATCGGATTGCCCGAGCGGCGCAATATGTCGCCGCCGAACAGCGCATTGAACCCCTCGGAGCGGATCCGCCAGTTGATGCCGATCTCGCGCAGCTTGTCGATGTTGAGATCGATGATCGTCGCCTCGAGCTCGACGATCTGCGGCGCCACGTCGAGCGCGCGGACCAGCCCCTCATAGGCGGGCATGTTTTCCGGCCGGTCGCGGACGATGATCGCGTTGAGCGAGGGATCGATGGCGATGCGCGGGCCGCCCTGCGGGGCCGGTTGGCGCGCCGACGCATAGGGCACCGGCGCCGCGCCTTCCGGCGGCAGCCCCAGATATTCGTCGTCATAGGGGGCGAGCTGCGGCGTCTGCGCCTGATCCGGCGGCGCCGCGTTGAGCCCGCGGCCACCCAGCCGCTGCGCGCTCTGGCGGATCGTCCGCCCGCCATAGCTGGCGGCGATCGTGCCGGCGACGGGGCTGCCGTCGCCCATGATCCGGCTGAGCGAGGTGCCGACGCCGGGCACCGTCAGCTCGCGGCCGCCCGCGACCAGCTTGGTATCGTCCGCCCGCGCATAGCGCAGGTAGAAGACGCGCAACTCATAGGGCTCGATATAGGCCGGCCCCGGCGCGGCGGGTGCGCCCGGCACGATCTGCGCGGTCTGCGGGTCGCCGCGCTGGCCCGGGCGCGGCGGCGCGGCGGCGGCGAGCTGCTGTACCTGGTCGAGAAATTTGGGCACGCCGCTCGCGAGCAGGGTGGCGGTGCCGGTCGGCCGGACGCGGTTGGTGGCGTCGGCCAGCCCGGCCTCGGCGATGGCCGCGGCCAGTTCGGTCGCGCGGCCGGGCGGCACGGACATGGTGCGGCTTTCGATCTGGTCGCCCGAATAGACGGTCACGACCGAGCCGTCATAATAGGCGATCAGGTTGAACGAGCGCGAGACCGTCGCCCACACCTGCGCCGGCGGGCCGGCGAAGCGGCCGTTGATCTTGCCGCTGACGCGCGCATCGACGACGACATTGAGTCCGGCGGCGCCGTAGAATTCGCGCACGAACGCGGCGATATCCTGATTGCGCGGGGTGAGGCTCACCGGGCGCGTCGGAAAAGGCGGGTCCGCGGCGATCGCCGGCGGCGTGGCGAGCAACAGCGCGGCGACCGCAAGCGCGGATCCCGCGGGGGCAAGCATCGTCGTCAGCTTCACTCGGCGGCTCCCATTCTGTTCTCCTCTTCGATGGACATCGGCGTGCGATCGAGCTGCCCGACGACGTCGAGCGGCACGGTCGGCGACAATTCGTTGAAGGCGAGCACGGGCGTCTCGAACAGGTCGGGCCCGATCAGCCGGCGCAGCGGCCGGCGCAGCTCGAACGCAGTCAGGATCGCGCGCGCGCCGCTCGCTGTCATCTCGCGCCTGAGCATCGCGATCATCGTGCGGGCATGGTCCGGCTCCATCGCGAGGCGCGCCACGCCGTCGACGGTACGGGTATTGTCGCGCAGGAACCGCTCCAGCCGGGCGCCGACGACGAGCACCGGGAAGCGCCCGTTGACGCAATGCGGCGGCGACAGATAGCGACGCAGCGCGCTGCGGGTGAGGTCGGCGATGGGGATCGCGTTGCGCTCGGACTGGCCGGCTTCGGCGATGGCTTCGAGCACGTCGCGCATGTTGCGCAGCGGCACCTCCTCCTCGGCGAGCAGGCGCAGCACCTCGGCGATGCGTGCGGTGGGCGTGGCGCGCACGACCTCCTTGACGACATCGGGATAGTCCATGCCGATGCGGTTGAGCAGGGACGTGACCTCCTGCAGCCCCAGGAAGCGGCTGACGTCGCGGCGCAATGCCGCCTCCACCGCGGGCACGATCAGCGCCGGATCGTCGGGCTGGTCGATCGGGCCGGCGGCGACCGGGGCGTCGTGGATGTAGAGCGCCCATTTCCCCGCGCCGCCGTCCGGCAGCAGGATCGGATCGATCTCGGCCGCGGGCAGCGGCAGGCCGGAGCGTTCCTGCATCCGCTCGAGCATCGCGGTAACCGCGGCGGAGAGCGCGGCAACCCGATCGGCATTCAGCGCGGGCGCGGCGACCTCGATCAGCAGCGGGCGCACCGCCTTGAGCGGGGCAGGGCGCGCCTCGATGCTGTCGGGCAGCGGCGCCGGCCGGTTGTCGACGCGCTTCCACTTGGCGTCGATCCAGCGCCGGGAGACCGGGTGCTGCATCGCGCCGCCGCCGGCGAGACCGGTGGCGATGGCGAGGAAGACCAGCGTCGGGAAGCCCGGGATCAGACCCATCAGCACGCAGATGCCGGCGGCGATGAACAGCACGCGCGGCTTGCTGGACACCTGGTGCGCGATCGCCGGGCCGAGATCGCGTTCGCTCTCGTCGTCGGTCGTGCGGGTGACGAGCAGGCCCGCGGCCATCGCGCTGAACAGCGCGGGAAGCTGCGCGACGAGGCCGTCGCCGATCGTCAGGATCGAATAGGTGTGGATCGCCTCTTCGGCGGGCATGCCCTTCGAGAACACGCCGATCGCGAGGCCGCCGATCAGATTGACCAGCACGATGATGATCGAGGCGATCGCATCGCCCTTCACGAACTTCATCGCGCCATCGAGGCTGCCATGCAGCTTGCTCTCGTTCTCCAGCGTGCGGCGGCGCGCGCGGGCCTCATCCTTGCTGATCAGGCCGGACCGCAGGTCGCTGTCGATCGAGAGCTGCTTGCCGGGCATCGCATCGAGGCTGAAGCGCGCCGCCACCTCGGCGACGCGCTCGGCGCCCTTCGAGATCACGATGAACTGCACGATGGTGATGATCAGGAAGACGACGAGGCCGACGACCAGTTCGCCGCCCGCGACCATCTCGCCGAATTGCTGGACGATGTGGCCGGCATGCGCCTCGGTCAGGATCATCCGGGTCGTCGCGATCGACAGCGACAGTCGAAACAGCGTCGTCAGCAGCAGCACCGCCGGAAATGTCGAGAAGTCGAGCGGGCGGGAAATATAGAGCGTGCTCAGCAACAGCATCACGCCGATGGTGATGTTGGTGGCGACGAGGAAGTCGATCGCGAGAGCCGGCAGCGGCAGGATCAGCAAGCCGACGATCGCGATGACGCCGACGACCAACATGAAGTCGGACGGACGCAGCTTCGTGCGCGGCATCCGCGCCAGCAGCGAGAGCGCGCTCACTTGGCCGTGCCCGCCCGGCGATAGCCGTGGTAGCGCGCCATGACCTTTTTCACATAGGCCTGCGTTTCCGGATAGGGCGGGATGCGGTTGCCATAGCGGGCGACCGCGCCTTCTCCGGCATTGTAGGCGCTGAGGATCAGGTCGAAATTGCGCCCGTAACGCCGCTGCAGCCGCTTGAGCAGGCGCGCGCCGGCATCGACATTGATCGCCGGATCGAACAGTGCGGTCGTCTGCACGCCCAGCGTCTGGCCGGTCGCCGGCATGATCTGCATCAGGCCGCGGGCGCCGACATGCGACTGCGCATTGGGGTTGTGCGCGGACTCCGTCGCGATGATCGCGTGGAGGAACAGCGGATCGACCCGGTATGTCGCCGCCGTCCGGAAGATCTCGGCATCATAGGGTGTCGCGGGCACGCGCAGCGCGGCAGGCGGCATGGTGATGCGCTGCGGCGCGGCGGCGAAGCTTGCCACCTTCCGGCGGCCGCCCGCGCCATTATCGATCGCGCCGTCCACGGCGCTGGTCGTATCGCCGCGCCTGCGCTTGCGCTGGCCCTTGCCGGGCTTGTCGTCATCGTCGCTGACGCCCTGGATGCGCGCGACGCTCGGATCGGGCGGCAGCGGCGTGGGGGCGACATGAACGATGTTGGCCGTGCAGCCTCTCAGCGCGGCATAGCGCTCCGACGCCTTGGCATTGGCGACGCGAATGTTGGTGTCGACCGGACAATCGATGAAATAGGATTTTGCATCCTTTTCCTTCGCCAAAGCAACGTTCGACAGCGATGGGAGTGAAACGATAGTAAAACCTATCGTTAACGCCCGGATCCCGTTTGCACTCATCACGATTCATCCCTCCGCGTGCAGAGCATGTCCACGGTTGCATCGGTTCGAATCATGTAACGAAGTGGCCCCGGAACGGCAGGACCACCCAATCCCCTGTCGGCCGTCTAGCGACCGAATGTTGCTGCAATGTGGATTTCGGCGCGTCAGGAAAAGCGTTCCGCGTTGAACTGACGCGAAAATTCGGACGAATTGAGCCGATCCCCGTCATTCATCGCAAGCGGCTTGACTGTTGCAACTGTGACACAAATCACACCCCGAATCATTTCGCGGTCGGAATGTCCGCCGACGCCAACGGCTCGCCGTCAAATGCGGGAATCGTCTTGACCCTGTCGCATTCCGGCGGTCTTTTATTTGGCGTTACTTGTGTTGTCAGATTCGTGTGACGGCAAATCCCCCGAATAAGTGTTGTTCATTATTGCCCTGCTGCCGGGGCACCAAGACACCACGAGCCCGCCATGCTGCACGGCGGGCGATCCGGAGTGATGGATGGCCGACAAGAACGACGGCGGCGACAAGACCGAGAAGCCGACCCGCAAGCGCCTGCGCGATGCGCGCAACAAGGGCGATATTGCGAAGTCGAAGGATCTGAGCGCCGCGATCGGCATGATCGCGTGGCTGCTCATGTTCCTGGTCGGCGCGGGTTTTGTCGGCGGCCGCATCGCCGATTTCACCGAGCTCAGCCTGGCGCATGCGACGGGCGAGCCGTTCGAGGCGACGCTCGCGACATTGGGCGCCAGCGCGTTCGGGCTGGTGCTGCTCGTTGCCGCGCTGGTGCTGGTGCCGGCGGCGGTCGCCGGGCTTGCGGCGGAATTCCTTCAGACCGGCGCGCTCGTGACCACCGAAAAGCTCAAGCCGCAGCTCTCCAAGATGAACCCCGTCGAGGGTCTGAAGCGGATGTTCAGTCCGGACAATCTGTTCGAACTGCTCAAGACGCTGATCAAGGCGGTCCTGGTGCTGGCGATCACCGGCTTCGTACTGTCCGGGTCGATCGACCAGTTCGCCGGGCTCATCAACGCCGCCGGCTGGGGGCTGGATGCCTCGGCCGGCCCCCGGATCGCGTCCGCCATCCTCAGCCTTACCCAGTCGCTGACGATGCAGCTGATCGGCTGGACGGTCGGGGTCTTCCTGTTCGTCGCCGCGGCGGACCGGGTGTGGGTGCACCACCGCTACATCAAGCGGCTGCGGATGAGCCGGCGCGACATCCGGCAGGAGCATAAGGACAATGAGGGCGATCCGATGCTCAAGCAGCAGCGGCGCCAGATGCATGAGGAATGGGCGAACCAGAATGCCATCGCCTCGGCCGGGCAGGCCAATGTGCTGCTGACCAACCCGACGCATCTCGCGCTCGCGCTCGATTACGATCCCGAAGACTGCCCGGTGCCGGTGATCGCGGCGAAGGGGGAGGGGCCGCTGGCCGCGGCGATGCGCGCCGAGGCGGAGCGGCAGGGCGTGCCGATCGTGCGAAACGTGCCCCTGGCGCGCACGATCTTCGCGACCTCGGTGCCCGGCGACATCATTCCCGAAGATCATTTCGATGCGATCGCCGAGATCATCCTGTGGGCGAAGCGCGCCCGCGCCGGCGACGCCCCGTTGGAGCGCGAGGATTCCCAATGAGTGTCTGGACCGTTCTTTCGAGCCTGTTGTCGGTCGTCATCGCGCTCGGCCTCGTCCTGGGGCTCGCCTATGTCGTGCTGCGGATGCTGCGCCGCTGGCAGGACCGGTTCCAGGGCCCGTCCGAGGATGGCGAGCGTCCGATCCGCTTCCTGCGGGCGATGCCGCTGGGGCAGGGCGAGCGCATCGTGATGATCGAGGTGCGCGGGGAGGTGATGCTCGTCGGCGTCACGTCGGGCGGCATCAGCCTGCTCAAGACCTGGCCCGGCGGCACCGGCCTGGCCCAGGAACTGGAGGCGCAATCATGAGCGAGCGCATCCTGCGCGGGCTGCCGAAGATAGACCCGCGCGCCGCCGAGCTTCGCCGCGCCGTCATCGGCGCGCTCACCGGCCGGCGCCACGCCGATGGCGTGATCGCCGCGCATGTGACGGCCATCCCCGATCGCCGGGGCGGCTGGCTTCGCTTCGACAATGGCGCGGCGCTCGCGGTCGACCGGATCGGCGGCGCCGACGCCCGCTTCGAGCCGGAGGACGGCGTCGCCGCGGTCGCGCTGGTCGAGCGGATCGAACCGCTGCTCCGGACGATCGAGATCGCGCTCGGCATCGATCTCGAACCCGTCGACGTGGTGGCGCTGCTGCCCGAACCAGCGACGATCGAGCCGGCACCGGCCGAGGTCGTGGCGGCGGATGCGGAGGATGAACCGGCGGCGCCTGCCGACATCGTGCCCGCCGAGATGCTCGTCGTCACGATCATGGTCGGCTCGGCAGCGGCAGCGACGATGCTGCGGATCGCGCTGCCGCCGGCGCTCACGCTCCTGCCGGCGCAGCCCGAATTCGCGCCCGAACTGATCGGCGGCGTCGCGATCCGCACGCGCCTGCGGATCGAAGGCCCCCGCCTTGCGCCGCACGACGCGGCGGCGCTGGCGGTGGGCGACTGCATCCTGATCGGCGCTGCGCCGATCGCTGCGACATTGGTGGCGGGCGGCGCGATCGACATCGCGGGCCTGCTCGATCCGGTCGAGCGCCGCTTCCACTGCCGCCCGACCCCTGAAAATTGATGGAGGCCATGCGATGGACGATCTCAGCCCCAACGATCTGCACCCGGATGCGCCCGGCACCGACCACTTGCCACCCCGGCCCGAGCCCGAAGCCGGCGGCACGGCGGCGCTCGACGCACGCTTCGCCGTGCCGATCACGATCGAACTCGACGCCGCCAGCGTGCCGCTCGCCAGCCTGCAGGCGATGCGCGAAGGCAGCATCGTGCCGATCGACGGCGAGGCCGGCGTGATCCCGGTGCGTATCCTTGCGAGCGGCAAGCCGTTCGCCCGCGGCAGCCTCGTGTCGGTGGGCGACAGCTATGGCGTGCTGATCGAGGCGGAGTAGCGGTATGGATCTCTCGGCATTCTCGCCCGGCACCGCGCTCGTCACGGTGGTGCTGATCGCGCTGGCGCCCTTCTTCGCGGTGATGGTGACATCCTTCACCAAGATCGTCGTCGTGCTCAGCCTGATCCGCAACGCGCTGGGCCTGCAGCAGGTGCCGCCCAACCTGGTGCTCAACGGCCTCGCGCTGATCCTGTCGCTCTACGTGATGTATCCGACGATCCAGTCGATGCAGGCGGCCGCGCAGGTCGATGGCGTGCCGCAGCAGACCGAGCAGTTGTTCGACACCGCGGACCGGGCCAAGGAACCGCTGCGCACCTTCCTCATCGAACATAGCGATCCTGGCGAACGCGAATTCTTCCTGCGCACGCAGCAGCGCGTCGCCAAGAAGACCAGCACCGAGGCGGCAAAGGCGACCGACTTCATCGTCGTGATCCCGGCGTTCATCGTCAAGGAATTGACCGTCGCCTTCCAGATCGGCTTCCTGATCTTCCTACCGTTTCTGGTGATCGACCTGGTGATATCGAACATATTGCTGGCGCTCGGCATGATGATGCTGTCGCCGGTGACGATATCATTGCCATTCAAACTGCTGTTGTTCGTGCTGGTCGATGGCTGGGTGAAGATCAGTCACGGGTTGGTGCTGAGCTATGTTTAGGAGGGTGTTCCATAGCCCCTCCCCTGAAGGGGAGGGGGAAAGATGACCCAGGACATCGTCTCCATCACCGTCCAGGCGCTCTGGCTCGTCCTGCTGCTCTCGGCGCCGCCGATCATCGCCGCCTCGGCGGTCGGCCTGCTCGTCGCGGTCGTGCAGGCGGCGACGCAGCTTCAGGAACAGACGCTGCAATACACGCTCAAATTCTTCGCGGTGGTCATCACATTGTTCGTCACCGCATCGTTGCTCGCGGGCAGCCTCTACACCTTCAGCGACACGATCTTCTCGGGCTTTGCCGGGATGGTGCGGCGGTGATGCGCGGATGGTGATGGCGGATCAGGCCTGGGCGAACCAGCTGCTGCTGGTGGCGCTCGCTGCGTCGCGCTTCGCCTTCGCGTTCATCTTCGTGCCGATCTTCGCGCGGGAGACGATTCCGTCGACGGTGCGCAACTCGATCATCCTCACGCTGGGCGGCGTCGCCTTCGTCATGCAGCCGCAGGTCGATCCGAGCGCGCTCGGCGCGCTGCAATGGGCGCGGATGCTGTTGAAGGAAGCCGCGGCGGGGCTCGTCATCGGCTTCTTCTTCGGCACGATCCTGTGGGCGATGGAGGCGGCGGGCGAGATCATCGATGCCAAGGTCGGCGCGACGATCGGGCAGATCCTCGAACCGATGGGCGGCAACATGACCTCGCTCAACGGCGCGCTGCTCGGTCGCCTCGCCAATGTGATCTTCGCGGCTTCGGGCGGAATCCTGCTGCTCGTCGGCACCGTCATCGAAAGCTATGCGATCTGGCCGATCGCGGCGGACTGGCCGAGCCTCGAGATGTCGAGCCTGCGCGTGTTCGAGGCCGAGTTCGGCCGGCTGATGATGCTGGCGCTGCTGATCGCCGCACCCGTCATCATGTTCCTCTATGTGATCGATGCGGGGCTGGGGTTGCTCAACCGCTTCGCCCAGCAGCTGAACGTCTTTTCGCTGTCGTTGTCGATCAAGAGCTGGGCGGCGACCTTCCTGCTGCTGTTGCTGCTGCCGGCCTTTGCGCAGGTGGTGATCGGCGATCTGGCGGAGCGCGGCAATGTCGTCCGCGCCGTCATCGGGGCGCTGGCGCGATGACCGGTGACGATCCCCTCGCGGTGGATGCCGACGAAGAGGCGCGGCTGCGCGAACTGATGCGGCTGCTGCGCAAGGCGGACGCGGCGGCGGGCGCCGAAGAGGAACTCATCGGCGAGTTCCGCATCCCGCGCTCGCGCATTCCCGAACGCCATATCGAGGGCATCCGCACCCTGACCAAGACGGAGGCGGCGGTGCTGCGCTTCCTCGGCTGGGGCCGCGCCAATGCCGACATCGCGACATTGCTGGTGATCAGCGAGAATACGGTGCGCGTTCACCTCAACAATATGTGCCGCAAGCTCGAACTCGATGGCGTGCGCGAACTCAACGCGCTGGCCGGATTGTTCTTCCATCCGCTCACCTAAGCGATCCGACTAGGCCGCTAGTCGGATCGGTGAGTGTGGCGGCGGCCGCGATCGGGGACAAGGCTGGTGTCTCGGCAATCGGCCGGGCGCGACATTCAGACGGGGAACGGCGTGGCCGCCCCTAGCTTGGGAGCAAGACGATGAGCATCGGTGGACTCGGCGGACTTTTCTCTTCGGTGATCAACCCGGCCTCGCTGGTGATGATGGCGACCCCGGCGGGCTGGGCCTCGCTCGCGGTCAAGACGCTGGTTTCGGCGATCGGCGAGCAGCTGATCCAGCAGCTCGGCCAGCAGCTCGGCCTGCCGCAGTCGATGATCGACGTGGCGCAGGGCGCTTTCTCCGGCGCGATGGGCGACACCGCGGGCGTGCAGCGCAACCTCGAGGAAGCCGTCCAGGCGTTCAGCGAGGGCATGGGCTTCTCGCCGGCGCAGCAGGGCGAGTTCCAGCGCGACCTCAACGACCAGCTCACCCAGACCGCGCTCGAGGGCGCGCGCCAGGCGGAGAAGAGCACCCGCGGCGGCGGCAGGGGCGGCGAAGGCTGGCTGCAGGCGATCGCCGAGGCGCTGGGCGGCACGCTGAACGAGATGGCGGAAGATATGAGCGCGATGGCGGAAGACATCACCAAGGACACGCCGGACCTGACCACCAAGTTCAGCGCGCTGTCGCAGCAGTTCAGCATCCTGTTCAACGCTGCCAGCACCGCGATCAAGGCGATCGGCGAAGGTATGTCGTCCACTGCCCGCAAGCAGTAATCGGCCTGCCGCAAAAAAGGCGAACCAAGTGCTACCCCTCGGCTATGGTCGGGGGGTAGTCCTTTTTTGGTTGAGGAGACGCGTAATGGCTCCCGTCCGTTCGACCTGTCTGCTTGTCGCCACGCTCGGCGTCGGTCTGATCTTGCCCATGTCGGCGCCTGCCCAGGATGTCGGCCCCGCGCTCGATCCGGGCGCGATGGTCGGCTATGCCGGCGGCGAGGCTGTCCGCTACGACAATCAGCGCCGCGCCAAGCTCGCGCGACGCTCCAACGCCCGCCCCACTGTGCGCCGCCAGGAAGAGTGTTCGGACGTGGCCGCGTTGCGCCAACGTGTCGGGTCGCTCTCGCGCGACGACTATATGCGTTACCGCCGCTGCCAGGGGCTGCCGAACTAAGCGAAAGGAGAGGATGTCCATGCTTGCATCGGCCCGTGCCGCGCTCACCGCGGCTGCCTGCCTCACATTCGTCGCCGCTCCTCCCGCCTTCGCGCAGGACATCGGCCCGGCGCTCGATCCGGGGCTGATGGTCGGCTATGCCGGCGGTGAGGCGGTGCGCTATTCCAACGAGCGCCGTTCGTCCGCGCGCCCCGTGGCGCGGCCGCGCGCGCCGCTGCGCTCGCTCGATGTCTCCTCCTTCACCGCGCAGAGCGCGCGCGGCGCGCCCGGCGGGCGCGCCGAGATCGACACCAGCTACACCCCCGATCCGGCGCGCACGCAGAAGAATCTGCGTCAGTTCGTCCAGCGCACGCGCGAGGCGGACGAAAAGACCGGTGCCGACCTCGAACGCTCGCTGCGGGGCGGCAAGCTGCTGAACGATGCGCGCGCCGCCTTCGCGCAGTTCGGGCTCGACGGCAATGACGTCGCCGATACCGTCGCGGGCTATCTCGTCACCGCTTGGTACACCTCGCGCGGCCGCGGCGACGATCCCTCGAAGGCCCAACTCCGCGCGGTCAGCAACCAGATCGCCTCCGCCATGGCCGCCTCGCCCGAATTCGCCGAGGCGACCGAGGACATGAAGCAGGAACTGGCCGAGGCGATGATGATCCACACGATCTACGCCGGTGCCGCGATCGAGCAGGTCAAGAACGACCCCGAGATGCTCGAGCGCGTGTCCGACGCGATCGCCAAGGGCGCGCAATCGACCTTCGGCTTCGACGTGCGCACGATGGGGCTGGACGAGAATGGCCTTTCGCTCGGCCGGACCGGCGCGCGCGACGATGCGAAGGGCGCAGACAAGCAGGCGCTGGCGCTCGCCGGCGATGCCGGGAAGGCGCCGGCCGAACAGGAAGGCGGCGACGCCAGCATCGTCACCCCCGTCGTGGCGGCGCTGGTGGCCGCCGGTGTCGGCGGGATGATCGCGTGGAAGGCACGCGGCCGGCAGGAGCGGGGCTGAACCCGTCCGCCTCGACGTGACAGACTGTTTTCCGTTCGCCCCGGGCAGCCGCTGCCTGGGGCGAACCTGTTTCGGATCCGGATCGCAGGCCTGCCGCGTCCCCGCTAATCGATCCGACTACCCCAGCTAAGCGTATCGCGGAGCGCATCGCATCACGCGCCATGCTTTTCTCTGCTCAGGAAACAACGCCATGACGATCGACCGAATCTCCTCCGGCCCGCTTGGCCCCATCGACCGCTCCGGCGGCGGTGCGGTGACGCCGCTCATCCTCGGTGAGGCGAGCGCGCGGGCGGTGGCGATGGCGGTGGTGGCGCGGATTGCCGGGGAGCTCGGCATCGCGCGCAACGACACGCCGATCGGTTCCGACCCCTACCGGCTGCAGCAGATCGGTGCCGCGGTCGTCGGGCATTTTCCGACCAGCCCGGCCGCTTCGGCGGGCGAGCTGCAGCGCGCGATCGAGGAGATCGCCGCCGCCATCTCTGCCGACATGGCAGCGCGCGCGGACGGCGGAACGCTCGATCGGGTCGACCGGGCGCTGGAAACCTATGAACCGACCGGCTCCGCCGATGATGGCGTAGCCACCGTGGCAGCCTTTCTCGAACGCGCGGCGCGGGAGATCCTCGCCGCGACCTGATCCACCACCGGCGTCGATGACGCTCGGGATTGAGGGGAACGACGATGAGCGACATCATCTACAACACCAGCCTGACGGCGAACGCCTACCTCCAACCGGGCTCGAGCCCGAACAACGCGATCGAGGGGCAGGCGATCCAGCTTGCCGCCGGCATCCTTGGCACCTTCATCAAGCCGCTGTTCGCCGGCCCCTTCGCGTTCGCGCAGCTGCCCTCGCAGTTCGCGCTGCTGGGCGGCACGATGCAGCCGCCGCTCCGCCCCGGCGCCTCGCCGATCTTCGCCCCGCAGCCCGGCGCGCAGTGGAGCGCCTCGCTGACCAGCGAGCATACCGGCAACATCGATCTGGGCGATGGCTATACGATGCGTCTCGACGAGCGCAGCTCGGAGATCATGATCCACAACGAGAAGACCAACGAATGGACGCGCATCTGGGGCGATCCGCACGTCGACGTCAACGGTGAGCGCGCGTTCGATTTCTGGGGCACCACCACCTTCACGCTCGAAAACGGCACCAAGGTGACGATCGATACCGAGCAGTGGGGCGGCAATCCCGACGCCTATGTCGCCAGCAAGGTGACGGTGACCAACGGCGATCGCGCGATCGTCGTCGACGGCATCAGCCAGAACGAGATCGGCGATCTCGAAATCTCGATGTCTGACAATGGCGCGCTGATCGATGCGGCGACGCGCGACGGCTTCGTCCTCCACGAGAATGCGACCGGCCTCGGCTGGCGCTCCGAACTGACCGGCGAGGTCGCGAGGCACGCCGATCTGGAGATCACCAAGCCGGGCGAGCTCTATGGCCCCGGCAGCACCGCGCCGAGCTTCGGCGAGATCCGCGAGGCGCTGGGCACCTTCCTGATGTTCGGCATCGCGGTCGGCATCGGTGAGAGCTTCGCCGCCGCCGCGCGCACCGCGATCCGCGAAGACCTGTTCGCCTGATAACCCTTCCCCGGGGAGCCCCGCGATGACCAACGACAGCATATCTGGCCTTCCAGGCCAGTCCGGCACGCACATCCCCGCGGCGGTTGGCAGCACCGCCAGCGTGGCCGCCTCGCTGATCGCGGGTCATCGCGGGGCGAATGGCGCGCTCGACGCGCCGGCGCTGGCCGCCGGCGTCGCCCGCCGGGCCGGCGGCGACGACGATGCGCGCGCCGCGCTCGAGGCGGCGGTCGGTGCGCAGCTTTCGCCCGTCGAAAGCGGGGAGTTCGCCGCCGCGCTCGACGCGTCCGCTGCCGGCGGCGGCGACCGCGACCGCATCGTCATGGACGGCGGCAGCAAGGGCGATTGGCCGCCCGAGCTCAACGCGCGCGATCTCCAGCCGAATACCGATTATGTCGTCAACGGCTATACCTACCAGACCGACGGTCAGGGCCGGGTGACCAGCGCCGAAGGGCAGCTCGACCTCAAGACCGCCGATCGCAACTCCTATCAGCAGGGCGTCTCGGGCCGCGAGGACCGGCTGCCCGACGACCAGGGCGGCCATCTGATCGCCTCGATCTTCAACGGCCCCGGCGACCGCGTGAACCTCGTGCCGATGAACGGCAATTTCAACATGGGTGCGTGGCGCGACATGGAACGCGGGTTCGAGAACGCGCTGGAGGCCGGCAAGGATGTCGACGTGAAGATCGACGTGATCTACAGCAGCGACAGCACGCGTCCCGAGGGCTTCGTGATCAATTCGGAGATCGACGGCGTCGCGCAGACCGACACCTTCTTCAACCGTCCCGGAGGCGTCTAAGTGGAAGAAAGCTACCGGACGATCGCGACCGCGCTGCTCGAAGCCTGCCCGCCGGGCGTGCAGCGCGCGTGGCTGGAGGCGGAGCTGGACGATGGCCACGCCACGACCCGCTACTGGTATGAGAAGGATGGCAAGACCGCGCAGCCCAAGCTGCCTTCGCTTGCCTCGTTCCAGATCGCCAAGGCGCTCAACGAGATCCGCGATGCGATGGTGAAGACGGGCCAGGCGCCCTGGCAGCGCTGCACCTTCTCGGTCGATCCGGCGGGGCGCTTCCGCTTCGACGTCGACTATGACGACAAGGCGGCCTGACGGCCCGCATGATCCGGATCGGGTTCGCGGTCGCACTGCTGCTTGCCGCGAGCGCCTGTGACGACCGGCCGAAGGCGCTCCCCGAGCCGCCGGCGATGCTGGCGACGCCGGCGGAGAATCCGTTCGGCGACGCAGTGAACCATCGCCTGATCCATGACAGCATCGCCGTCGCCGATGCGCTCGAACCGGACTATGGCCGGGTCTCCAACGAACTCCACACGATCCGCCGCGACCAGCGGGCGGCCGTCGTCGCCGCGCTGCGCAAAGGCGTGCCCCCAGGGTGGCAGCCGCTGAAGGTCGACGCGCTGCTGCGGCACAGCCGGATCCTCGCCTTCTCGTCAGGCGACGCGGTGTATGCGCTGCTCGTCGTCGAGCCGGGGCAGGGCGATCTGATGCCGGCGATCGTCATGCGCAACGAACAGGCGATGCCGCGCTAGCTCCCGCCGCAGGCGGGCGGGGCGTTAACCCGGCAATGCCTCCAGATGGCACGCCGCCACCTGCCCCGGCGCGCGTTGCGCCAGCACCGGCGGCTCGCTGCGGCAGCGTTCGAACGCATAGGGGCAGCGGGTGTGGAAATGGCAGCCGGCGGGCGGGTCGATCGGGCTCGGCACCTCGCCCTTCAGCGCGATGCGCTGGCGTTTGCGCACCGGGTTCGGATCGAGCACTGCGGAGAGCAGGGCCTGCGTATAGGGATGCGCCGGCGCCGCGAACAGGGTCGTGCGGTCGGCGAGCTCGACGATGCGGCCGAGATACATCACCGCGATGCGATCGGCGATATGCTCCACCACCGCGAGGTCGTGGCTGATGAACAGGATCGCCAGCCCCAGCCGCCGCTGCAGGTCGGCGAGCAGGTTGACGATCTGTGCCTTGCTGGACACGTCCAGCGCGGAGACCGCCTCGTCGCAGATCAGCAGGTCCGGCCCGGGCGCGAGCGCGCGGGCGATGGCGATACGCTGGCGCTGGCCGCCGGAGAATTCATGGGGGTAGCGCTCGCCTGCGTCGCGCGGCAGGCCGACCTGCTCCAGCAGGTCGCCGACGCGCTCGGCGATCGCGGCGCGGCCGCTGACGAGCCCATAGTTCCGCAACGGCTCGGCGACGATGTCCCGCACCCGCATCCGCGGCGAAAGGCTGGCGGCAGGATCCTGGAACACCACCTGCATCTGCCGCCGCAGCCGCCGCATCTCGCGCCCGGCCATCTCGGTGATGCGATGGCCGTCGAGCCAGACATTGCCGCCGCTGGGCTCGACGAAGCGCAGGATGGTGCGCCCCAGCGTCGATTTGCCGCAGCCGCTCTCGCCGACCACCGCCAGCGTCTCGCCCTTGTCGAGCGTGAAGGTGACGTCGTCGAGCGCCTTGACGCTGCGCCGCCCCGATCCCGGCAGCCAGCCCTGGCCGACCGGATAATATTTGCGCAGTTCGTGGACGTCGAGGATCGTCTGGCTCATGCCGCGTCCTCCAGCTTGAGGCAGGCGGCCTGCCGCCCGGTGCCGACCGGCGTCAGTTGCGGCGCCACCACCGCGCAGCGATCCGCCGCATAGGCGCAGCGCGGGGTGAAGGCGCAGCCCGCCGGCCGCGCGCGCGACAGCGGCGGGACGTTGCCGGCGATCTCCACCATCCGCCCGTCGCGACAGCCGCGTCCGCCCGACAGGCGCGGCGTCGCCGCCAGCAAGCCGCGGGTATAGGGGTGGATCGGCTGGCCGAGCACCTCGGCGACGGGGCCTTCCTCCACCTTGCGGCCGGCGTAGATCACCACCACGCGGTCGGCGAGTTCGGCGACGACGCCCAGGTCATGGGTGATGAGGATGACGCCGGCGCCGAGCTGGCGGCTCTGCTCGCGGATCAGGTCGAGGATCTGCGCCTGCACGGTCACGTCGAGCGCGGTGGTCGGCTCGTCGGCGATCAGCAGCGCCGGATCGCAGGCCAGCGCCATCGCGATCACGACGCGCTGGCGCATGCCGCCCGAAAGCTGGTGCGGATATTCGCGCGCGCGCCGTTCCGGCGCGGGAATGCCGAGCCGCCCGAGCAGCTCCAACGCACGCGCGTCGGCTGCGCGCCGGCCGAGCCCGCGATGCAGGCGCAGCCCCTCGGCGATCTGGCGGCCCACCGGCTGCAGCGGGTTGAGCGCGCTCATCGGTTCCTGGAAGATCATGCCGATGCGGTTGCCGCGCACCCGGCGCATCTCGGCGGGCGAAGCGGCGACGAGATCCTTGCCCTCCAGCCGCACGCTGCCGCTCAGCCGCACATCCTCGCCCAGCAGCCGCATGATCGCCATCGCGGTGACCGACTTGCCCGATCCGCTCTCGCCGACGATCGCCACGGTCTCACCGGCCTCGACGGTGAAGCTGATGCCGTCAACCGCGAGCAGCGGACCGGCGGGGGAGGGGAAGCTAACGTCGAGCGCCTCGACCTGCAGCAGGCTCATCGGTCAGCGCCTCCGGATGTCGAACAGGCGGCGCAGCCCCTCGCCGAGCAGGTTGACGCCGAGCACCGTGAGCGTCAGCGCCGCCGCCGGCAGGAAGATCAGGCTGGGGCGGAGCTGCCAGAGCGACTTGGATTCGGCGATCATATTGCCCCAGGTCGGCGTGCTCGGCGGCACGCCCGCGCCGATGAAGGAGAGCGCGGCCTCGATCAGCATCGCCGCGGCCCACACGAACGCGCCCTGCACCATCAGCGGCGCCATCAGGCTGGGCAGCAGATGGCGGGTGAGCAGCAGCGCCGGCGGCGTGCCGGACGCGATTGCCGCCTCCACATAGGGCCGCTCGCGCAGCGACAGCATCAGCCCGCGCGCAAGCCGGGCGCAGCGCGGCGTCTCGACGATCGTCACCGCGATGATGACGTTGACGGCGGAGCCGCCGGCGATCGCCATCAGCGCGATGGCGAGCAGCACCGCGGGCACGGACATCACCCCGTCCAGCACGCGCATGATGATGGCGTCGCCCAGCCGGGTCGCGGCGGAGAGCACGCCGATCAGCGTCCCGATCGCCAGCGACATCGCCGCGCAGGAAAAGCCGATCGCGAGCGAGGTGCGCGTGCCGAACAGCATGCGCGACAGGATGTCGCGGCCCAGCATGTCGGTGCCCAGCAGGTGTGTGCCGTCCCACGGGCGCAGCCGCTCGCCGAGGTCGACCGCGCGGGGATCGAAGCCGGTCAGCAGCGGGGCGGTGATCGCGAGCAGCACAATGGCGAGCAGGATCGCGCTGCCCATCACCAGCGCGCCGTTGAGGCGGGGCAGGCGGCGGCGGCGCGGCGTGGCGATGGCCGGCGGCTCGGCGATCGGATCGGCCGACGCGACATGGTCGCCGGGCAGGATGGCGGCTGTCGCGTTCAATAGCGGATCCTCGGATCGAGGAGGGTGTAGCTGAGGTCGACCAGGAGGTTGACCAGCACATAGACGAGGCTGGACATCAGCACGACCGCCTGGATCACCGGATAGTCGCGGTGCAGGATCGCATCGACGGTGAGGCCGCCGATGCCGGGGACGACGAAGATTCCCTCCACCACCACCGTGCCGCCGATCAGCACCGGCACGCCGCTGCCGATCACCGTGACGATCGGGATCGCGGCGTTGCGCAGCGCGTGGCGGAACAGGATCGCCGGCCGGCCGACGCCCTTGGCGACCGCGGTGCGGATATAATCCTGCTCCAGCGTTTCCAGCATCGATCCGCGGGTGACGTTGGCGACCAGCGCGGAAAAGACGATGCCCAGCGACAGCGCGGGCAATATCGCGGTCGTCAGGAAGCCGCCCAGCCCCGACGAGATCGGCTTGAAACCCTGCACCGGCAGCCAGTGCAGTGTCGCCGCGAAGATGAAGGCGAGGATATAGGCCATCACGAACGGCGGCAGCGAGAAGCCGAGCGTCGCATAGCCGGCGAGGAAGCGATCCCACCCGCCGCCGCGGCGCTGCGCGGCGAGGATGCCGAGCGCGAGGCCGATGACGACCGCGAAGGTCGTCGCCAGCGCCATCAGGCTCAGGGTCGCGCCGGCGCGCTGCGCGATCATCCGCGCGACCGGCTCGCCGGTGTAGATCGAGGTACCGAAATCGCCCTGCAGCAGCCGCCCCGCCCAGGCGAGGAAGCGCGTGACCGGCGGCTGATCGAGCTGCAGCGTGTGGCGGATGCGGGCGATGTCGGCGGCGGTGGCATTGTCGCCGGCGATGACCAGCGCCGGATCGCCGGGGGCGAAATAGAGCAAGGCGAAGACGAGGATCGTGACGACCGCCATCACCGGCAGCGCGAGCAGGATCCGGCGGATCGCATAGGCGGTCATCGCCGGCCGCGCCGCCCATGGGTCCGGCGATGCGCGGCCGCGGCGATCATCCCTGCTTTCCGATCGACCAGTAGACGCCGTAGGGCGCCTGCAGCACGCCGCCGACATCCTTGCGCCATGCCGCATTGGATACCGCGCCCCCCAGCGGGATATAGGGCAGCACCTTGAATGCCTCGATCTGGATCTGCTCGGCGATCGGCTTCTGCTGCGCCTCGGGCGCGAGCACCCACCGGTTGCGCAGCGTTTCGATCTCGGGCGCCGTGCACCAGCCGGCATAGCCTTCGGTGCCGGCACCGCGCAGCATCGGATGCACCGCCGGATCGATCAGATCGCTGCCCATCCAGCCGGTGACGAACAGGCTCCATCCGCCCGCATCCACCGTGCCGCGATTGGTGCGGCGCTGGATCAGCGACGCGAAATCGAGCGTGGTGAGCGTCACATTCATGCCAAGCCGGCGCAGCACATCCTCGATCGCTTGGCCAAGATTGGATGCCGGCGCTTCGGCGCCGCTCAGCAGGATCACCTTCTCGCCCTTGTAGCCGGCCGCGGCGAGCGCCGCCTTGGCGCGTTCGATGCCGGGCGATGCGATCGCCTCCGATCCCGCCTCGGTATAATAAGGGGAGGTGCGGTCGTAGAAGCTGCGCACCGCATGCGCATCCCGCGGGCGATCGCCGGTGATGCTGCGCATCAGCGCGCCCTGGTCGATCGCCAGCGCCAGCGCGTGGCGGATCTCCGGGTTGTTGAACGGCGGCTGCAGATGGTTGGGCTGCAGCATGTAGCAGGTGTCGGTGCTCAGCCGGCGGCCGATGGTGATGTCGGGCGATCCGGTCATCAGCGGCAGCAGGTCTGCCGGGGGGATCAGCCAATAATCCTGCTCACCCGCCTGCAGCGCCGACAGCGCCGTCGAGGAATCGGTGATCTGCGCCCACTCGACGCGCTTGACCCCGGCGACGCGCCCGCCTGCGAGCCCGCTCGGCGGCTCCTTGCGCGGGATATAGCCGTCGAACCGCTCCCACACCGCCTTCGATCCGGGCACCCATTCCTCGCGCACGAAGCGGAACGGGCCGCTGCCCACGGCCTCGGTGATCTGCGTGCCGGGATCGGTCTTCGCCATGCGTTCGGGCATGATCAGGCACGCCGCCGCCGAGGATTTGCCCAGCGCCGCGGGGAGGAGGGGAAAGGGCATGTCGAGCCGGATCCGGAAACGGCGGTCGTCGACCGCGTCGAAACCCTCGACATGCGGCAGCAGCATCTGCCCGAAGCCGTCGCGCTTGCCCCACCGGGTGATCGAGGCGATGCAGTCCGCCGAGCGCACCGGCGCGCCGTCGTGGAACGTCAGCCCCTCGCGCAAGGTGAACTCATAGACGCGGCCGTCGTCCGAAACGGTCCAGCCTTCCGCCATCTGCGGCTGCGGCACATATTTGGCGTCGACCGCAACCAACTGGTCGAAGGTCAGGAAGCCATATTCGCGCGTGCCCGGCGCCGTCGTCCAGATCGGATCGAGGCTGGACAGGCTCTGCGCGTTGATGACCCGCAGCGTTGCGTCTCGCCCGCCCGTCGGTGCCCCGTCACCGCCGGATCCGCAGGCCGAAAGAAGCAGCGACGGGCCGGTGGCCAGTGCCGCGCCGCCGATGATGGAACCACCGAGGAAATCCCTGCGTCGCATACGCCCCCTTGGCTATCGCGTTCGTTCTTGCGCTGCAACATGGCTACGAAAACAATTTTCCCGTGACGAATAAGCAATGCTGAATTGGCAGATAAGTCCAGCCCCGATTTCGGGGTTTCGGCTTATTCGGATTCGCTTATCCCACCCTGCATCGATGCAGGGTTTGTGGCGCGCGGCGGCGCCATCCTAGCCTCGCCCCATATTCGCGACAGGAAGGTGACGTCATGGCAACCACCCAACCCGCCCCCCGGACGATGCAGCCGATCGATTGGGCCGGCGCCGGCGGCACACGCTGGAAGGACAATGTCGATCATTTCGAAGCCATGCTGGATGGTCCGGGCAAGGCGCTGATCGCGGCGGCGGCGTTCGTGCCGGGCGAGCGCGTGGTCGAGATCGGCTGTGGCGGCGGCGCGCTGACGCGGGAGATCGCGCATCTCGTCGGCCCGGGCGGGTACGCGCTGGGCCTCGACATTTCGGATGAACTCGTCGCACTCGCGGCCGAGCGCGCCACCGCCGAAGGCATCGGGAACATCGCGTTCGCGGCCGGCGATGCACAGGTCGTGCAGCCCGAGACCGGGCCTTTCGACCGGCTGGTTTCCCGCTTCGGGGTGATGTTCTTTCAGGATCCGGCAGCCGCGATGGCCAATCTGCACGCCATGATCGTGCCCGGCGGCCGGCTCGATTTCGCGGTATGGGCACCGGCGGACGAGAACCCCCAGTTCATGATGATGGCGCTCACGGGTCGCGAGCATCTGGGCCTCGCCCCGGCCGATCCGCGCGCGCCGGGGCCGCTGGCGTTCAGCGACGCCGGCTATCTCGAAGGGCTGCTGAGCGGCGCCGGGTTCGTCGACATCCGCTTCGCCAAATGGACCGGGCTGCTGAAGGCGGGCTGGCCCGGTATCGATGCGGCGGCAGCGGCCGAGTTGCTCGCGCGCACCGGCTCGACGTCGGACCTGCTGGCAGAGGCCGGCGAAGAGGTGCAGGCGGCGTTCCTGTCCAGCCTGGCGACGCGGCTGGCGCCTTTCATCACCGCGGACGGGATCGCGATGCCTGGCTCCGTACACCTCGTGTCGGCAAGCGCTTGATCGCAGGCCCCCATAATGTTGCGCTGCAGCGCATGGCGTTGACACGACGCAGCATGCGGGACCAGCCTCGTACTTTCCCAGGCCAGCCAGCGGGAAAATACGATGATCGATTTCAAGTCGCTGAACTATTTTCTCGTCGCGTGCGAGCATGAAAGCCTCGGCGCGGCGGCCCGCGAGCTGGATATCGCGGCGTCCACGCTCAGCGCGAGCCTGAAATCGCTCGAGACCAGTCTCGGCATCTCGCTGTTCCGCAAGCAGGGTGCGGGTCTTGCGCCCCGCCCCGTGGCGCATTGGCTCTATCGCACGGCGATGCCCGTGCTGTTGCTGGAGGCATTCGCGCGCCGCCGCATCGTTGCCGGCGCCGGCGCGCCGATCGCCCGGCTGGAGGTCGATATCGGGCTGCGCTTCGCGCTCGGCCGGGTGTGCGCGGCGGTGGCGCGCGCGATCGCCGACACCGCGCTCGAAGAACCGTTGACGCTCGTCCACCCCGTCTGGTCGCTGGAGGAAGGCGCGATCGATGCCGGCGCCGACGACGTTCTCGGTTTCGCCGAACAAGGCCGGATCGCGATCGACGCGATCACCCGCACGCCGCGCACCGACGAAGGCGAGACGGTGCTGTGCGCCGATCCGTGGATGCTGGTGCGCCGGCGCTTCACGCCTGTGGATCTCGACGATCCCTATCGCTCGCGGACGATGCCGCCGGCGATGGTGCCGGCCTTCGGCCCGGCCGTGCTCGAACAGATCGTCGCCCATGCCCGCATGCACGATCTCAGCCTGCAGGCGGTCGATACGACCCCCGGCGAATGGCCGCAGATGCTGGACGACAATCCGGGCAATGTGCTGCTGCTGCCCGCCAGTTCGGTGGGCGTCCGCCCCGGATCGTCGCGCGCGGAGGCGGTGCCGCTCGACCCGCCGGTGGCCGCGACCCTCGTCGCGCGCCGCGACGGCAGCGGCGTGGCGGAACGCTTCGCCGAACGGCTGAGGGCTGCGCTTCACGATGGTAGCCCGGCCCCGGTGCTGTCGCCGGTGCTGACCGAGCGGCGGCTGCGCTACTTCAATCTTGCTTATGAGGTGGGTCGCGTTTCTGCGGCGGCGCGTGCCGCCAGCGTCGCGCAGCCGGCGCTCAGCCAGCAGTTGCACAAGCTCGAATCGTCGCTGGGCGTTTCGCTGTTCGATCGCAAGTCGTTCGGCCTCGTCCGCACGCAGCACAGCGCGGCGTTCGCGGTGGCGACGCGGTTGCTCGAACTGCGGCTGCGCGAAATGGAAATCGGCGGCATGGCCGCCTCGCTGGGCGAGGGCGGCCGGCTCAGCCTCGGCATCCTGCCCTCGGTCAGCCATCAGGGCCATCTCGTCAACCGGATCAGCGATGCGGTGGTGGCGTTGCGCCGCGACTATCCGGGCATGAACGTCACCGTGCGCGAGGCGCCCAACGGCACGCTCAAGAGCTGGGTGCTGCGCGGGCAGGTCGGGCTGGCGATCGTCGAGACCGCGATGTCGCAAATGCCGCGGCTGCCGCTCGATGCCAGCGAGGAACTGGCGCTGATCGTCGATCCGCGCCACGCGATGCTGCCCGAGGGGCCAGTGCGGCTGGCCGACCTCGCACGGTTGCCGCTCGCTTTGCCGACATCCCTGTTCGGCCTGCGCCAGCTGCTCGATAATGCCGCCCGGGCGCAGGGCGTGGACCTGCGCCCGCGGCATGAGATCGACGCGCTGACGATGCTGATCGCGATGCTCGCGCGGGAGGAGGTGGCGACGGTGCTGCCCGCATCGGCGGTGCGCCAGCAGATCATCACCGGCGAATTGCGCGCGCATCCGATCGTCGAACCGGTCATCCAGCGCCGGCTGTTCGTGATCTATTCGGCCGACCGCAGCCTCGCGCCCGCCGAGCGCGAACTTGTGCGGCTGTTGCGGGAATCGCTGGCACGCATCGGTCCGCTGCCTGCAACCCCCCTCAAGCTGCACGGCTGACCCCGCCCATGTACGGCGTGCGATAAAACTTATGGCCGATCGCCGAAAACATTCGGCTTGCACCGGGAACCCACGCCCGTCACTTTCCCCACAAGAAAAAATATTTCGGAGGAGAGGGTAACGGTCGGACGCAGGGTTCGGCCGATCCGCTTTTTAGAGTGGGGGGATTCCGAATGTTCGAGAATCGACAAGGGAGGTTTCAGGCGCCGGGGTTCATGCGCGGATTGCGCGGTATCATGGCGCTTTCGACGAGTGTGGTGGCGTTGATGGGGTGCGACGCGGCTTTCGCTCAGGCTCCGGCAGATCCAGCTGCGGCGGCCGCGGAAGACGACGGCGTGCCGACGGTGATCGTGACGGCGCGTCGCCGTGACGAAAGCCTGCAGACTACGCCGGTTTCGATCACCGTGCTGAGCGGCGACAATCTGATCGAACAGAATGTGCGCAACTTCGCCGATCTGCGCGGTCGCGTTTCCAACCTGGAAATCACGCCGATGCTGTCCGGCGGCACCAGCTTCACCATCCGCGGCGTCGGCCAGACCTCGGCGCAGGTCAATTCCGACTCCAAGGCCGGTTTCTACGTCGACGAGATGTATGTCTCCCGCCAGGAGGGCAATGATCTCTATTTCTACGACATCGACAGCGTCCAGGTGCTCAAGGGCCCGCAAGGCACGTTGTTCGGCAAGAACACCACCGCCGGCGCGGTGCTGCTGACCACCAAGCGCCCGACCGACGAATTCGAGGGCTATCTCAACGTCCGCGGCGGCCGCTTCGCCCGCTTCGAGACCGAAGGCGCGATCAACCTGCCGGTGGCGGAGGGCATCGCGGCCCGCTTCAGCTTCCGCACGCAGAATGTGAAGGGCTATATCGACCATCTTCTCGACGATGGCGAGAGCGGCAACGTCAACAACAAGTCCGCGCGTCTGCAGTTGCGCGGCGAAGATGGTCCGCTCAAGATCGACATCCTCGGCGAATACAACACCCAATCGACCGATGGCGGCGCGACCATTCCGGTCGGCTGTCTTTCCACCGCATCCTATGTGCGCAACTATGACTCGCTGCACAGCGTGCCGTTCTGCGATGCCTATCCGGTCATCGGCAAGGACTATACCGTCTATGGCGGGGCGACGCTGACGATCCCGACCAGCTCCGTCATCACCGACAGGGCCGTGGGCGGCGATGCCAACAGCGATCTGACCCGTCAGGCAGGCAAGGGCCCGTACAACGATACCGACGTCTACACGCTCAACGTCCGCGGCGCCTATGACCTGACCGACACGCTCACGCTGCGCTCGATCTCGGCGTTCCGCCGCAACACAGCCTCGTTCTACACGCCGACGCTGCACGCGCCGAACGACATCTATGCCGAGAACGACTATACCAAGACGACCCAGTTCACCCAGGAAGTCACCCTCGGCGGCAGCGCGTTCGACGAGCGGTTGCAGTTCCTGGCCGGCGGCTTCTACTTCTACCAGAATACGCGCTTCCTGCAGGACACCGGGCCGGACTGGATCGATCCGCTGGGCTATGTCTATGACGGTCGCCTGAAGTATCAGAGCTATGCCGCCTTCGTGCAGGCATCGTTCAAGATCACCCCGCAGCTCGAATTCACCGCGGGCGCCCGCTATACGTGGGATGACAAGAAGGGTTCCAGCTACGTCTTCTACGCCGGCAACGGACGCACCTATGTCCGCGACGGCCAGGTCCTGCAGTGCGGTTACTTCATCGGAGACTTCATCGGCGGCATCACCAATTGCGGCGGCGACCCGTTCACCGCGCAGGGCAAGGATAGCTGGGACGGCTTCGATCCGAAGTTCCAGCTTTCCTATGAGGTGACGCCGACCCTGTTCGTTTACGCGACGGCGGCGCATGGCTACAATTCGGGCGGCTTCAACCAGCAGATCGGTGCGACGCCGCCGGGCGGTGTCTATGCCTCGACCTACAACCCCGAAAAGCTGTGGTCCTACGAAGGCGGCGTGAAGACCGACCTGTTCGACCGCAGATTGCAGCTCAACGTCTCGGGCTTCTATCAGGATTACAGCGACATCCAGTCGACTGTGCTGGTGACGATCGGCGGCATCACCACCCGCCAGTTCGCTACCGCGGCCTCGGCGCGCGAGACCGGTTTCGAGGTCGAGTTCACCGCGCGCCCGGTTCCGGAACTCACGATCCGCGGCAATGGCTCCTACCTGCACCAGAAATACACCAAGATCGTGCCGGGCGCGCTCATCGGGCTCGACACGCCGGTCAACTCGGCGCCGAAATATCAGTTCAGCGCCGCGGTCAGCTACGACTTCGCGGTCGGCAGCGATGGCCGGCTGACGCCGACCGTCGATGTCCGCGGCATCGGCAAGAAGCCGGCCTGCTATACGACGGGCACGCCCACCGTGCCGCAGGCGGCGACCTGCAACCTGCCGGCCTATGCGCTGGTCGGCGCGCGGCTCGACTATTCGCCGTCGCCGGACAGCCCCTGGACCATCGCGCTGTGGGGTACCAACCTGTTCGACAAGGTCACCCAGCTTGCCCGTACCGGCTACACCGGCGGCATGGGCGTGGACCGCTATACCCCGGGCCGGCCGCTCGAATTCGGCGCCGAATTGTCGGTCCGCTTCTGACCTTTCCGGGGCGGGTGCCCGCGGCGGTCGCGCCGCGGGCACCCGATTATCGGGTTTACGGAGAGATCTAATCCCATGGCTTTGAAGACGATCTTCGCCGGCGCGTTGGCGTCGCTGTGCCTTGTCGCGGCGACGCCGGCGATGGCGGGTGCCAATGATCCGCAGGCGCCGCTCGCCTACGCGCCGATCAGCTATGACGCGACGAGCGAGACGATCGCGCTGACCGGTCGTGACATGACCATCGAGCAGCTCGTCCGCATTGCGCGGCATGGCGCGAAGGTCTCGCTGACCGCCGAGGCGCGCAAGCGCTCGGCCGATGCCTATGGCCTGCTGCTGCAGGCCGCGGCCGAAGGCGTCAGCGTCTATTGGTTCAACCGCGGCGCCGGCGCGCAGCGCGAGACGGTGATCTTCTCGGGCGATCCGACGACGCCGGAGAACACCGCCCTGCTCAAGGCCCGCCAGCTCGCCTCGTTCGCGCGCGGCGAGGGCAGTTCCTACGGCCCCGAGGTTGCGCGCGAGGACATCGTTCGCGCGATGATGGCGATCCGCGCCAATGCGATGAGCTATGAGGCTGCCAGCCCGCAACTCACCCAGATGCTCGTGGACATGATCAACGCCGGGATCACGCCGGTGGTCGGCAGCGCGGGAACGCTGGGCGAGGGAGACCTCGCCCAGCTCGCCGACATCGGCCGCGCGATGGTCGGCAAGGGCTATGTCTATTACAAGGGCAAGCGCATGGCCGCGGCCGAGGCGCTGGGCGCCGCCGGGCTCAAGCCGCTCGAACCCTTCGGCGCGGACGACGCGGCGCTGGTCAGCACCAACGCCTATTTCACCGCGCAGACCGCGCTGCTGGTGGCGGATACCGAAAATCTGCTCAACTGGATGGACATCGATACCGCGATGGCCCTGCTGGGGATGAATTCCAGCGTCTCGCCGCTGTCGATGCCGGTACAGAGCAACCGGCCCTTCCCGTGGCTCAACTGGGATGCGCGCCGCGTGCTCGATATGGTGAAGGGCAGCTATCTGCTCGATGCCGATCCCAAGCGCATCATCCAGGATCCGGAATCGCTGCGCGCCACCACCCAGCGCACCGGCTCCGCCTGGCAGAGCTGGGCGGACGTGCGCGACAGCGTGCTGATCGCGATGAACTCGTCCGATCACAACCCCGCCGTCCGCCCCGGCCTCAAGCCGACGGACAGCTGGGAACTGGCGACGCCGCAGATGATGAAATTCTACGTCAAGGGCGGCAAGCTGAGCGGAGGGCAGGGCGGCTACATCTTCTCCAACGCCAATTGGGATCCCTATCCGCTCTCGAACCAGGTCGAGGGGCTGACGATCGCGATCGCCAATATGGGGCTGGTGCTGACCCAGCGGATCGAACGCTTCACCAACCCCTTCTTCACCGTGATCCGTCCGGCGGACGTGATGACGCCCGAGCAAGTCTCTGCGCTGCCCTTCGCCGGCGGCTATCTGCCGGCGGACATCTGGATCGAGATCACCGGCCTCATCAATCCGGTCGTGCCGCAGGGCCAGCCGATCGTGATGACGGTGGAGGATCTGCAGGCCGAAACGCGTCTCAAGGTCGCTCGCGCGCGGCAGGCGGTGGACCTGACCACCCATCTGCTGGCGCAGGACATCATCACCTCCACCAACTGGATGGAAGTCCGCAAGGCGCAGGATCCCGCCCGCCAGTTCGGCACCGTGCCGACCGCGGCGCTGGCGGGGCTCCGCACGGCGATGCCGCTCGGCAACGCCAACGGGCGCGGCTATTCGGTCAGCCGCGCGGTGGTCGACTATATCCAGGCGACCCCGGCGACGCGCTTCCTCTCGGGCGGTGCGCCGATGCCCGCCACGATGCCGCTGCCGGTCGCCCAGAAGCACTGAGCATCCTGACGTGGGGGGAACGATGATGACGAGCAGCCTGGGTTTGCGGCGCCTGCTCGGCGTCATCGCCCTCACCACCGGTTTCGCCGCGGCACCCGCCGCGGCGCAGACCTCGGCCCCGGTCGAAAGCCGGGTCGAACTGCCCTACCGCGCGATCGTGCCGAGCAAGGCCGGCGAGACGGTGGTGCTCACCGGCCATGACCTGACAATCGACGATCTCGTCGCAGTCGCGCGCTATGGCGCGAAGGTGAAGGTCGGCGACGAACTGCGCGCCGGTGCCGCCGCTGCCTATGGCCTGCTGCTGCAGGCTCAGGCGGAAGGCGTGCCCGTCTATCTGTTCAACCGCCGGCCGGGATCGCGGCGCGAGGAAGTGTCGCTGGAAGGCGCGCCGGATTCGGAGAGCTATCGCGTCGAAATGGCGCGCCGCTATGCGCAGCGGCCGCCCAGCCGGCTGCCCTTCGGCTTCGGGCCCGATATCCCCGAGGAAGACGTCGGCCGGGCGATGCTCGCGGTCGATCTCAACAATATGCGCTACCTCGCCGCCAGCCCCGCCTATGTTGACGGCATCGCGGCGCTGCTCAACGCCGGCGTGACGCCCGCGGTCTATTGGCGCGGCGCGATCGGCGAGGCCGATTTCGTGCCGACCGGCCAGGTGCTGCAGGGCCATGGCTTCGCTTATTATCGCGGCCGGAAGATGGTTGCGGCGGACGCGCTGCGCGCGGCCGGGCTGAAGCCCGTCCAGCTTTCGGGCGGAGACGGCGCGCTCGTCACCACCAGCGCGCTCACCGCCGGCTTCTCGGCGCTGCTCGTCCATGACCTGCGGCAGATGCTGCAATGGCACGACGTGCTGTGGGCGATGAACCTCAACGGCATGAACGGCAGCATCGGCCCGATGACCCTGCCGGTGCAGTCGACGCGGCCTTTCCCCTGGCCCAATTTCGCCGCGAAGCGCGTGCTCGACATGCTGAAGGGCAGCTATGTCTTCAACGGCGAGCCCCGCATCATCCAGGATCCCGAGAGCCTGCGCGCGACGGTGTGGCGGGTCGGCAGCCTGTGGGAAAGCTGGTCGCGGCTGCGCGACAATGTGCTGATCCAGCTCAACTCGACCGACCACAACCCCACCGTCCGCCCCGGCTTTTCGCCCGGGGACAGCTGGGAACTGGCGACGCCGCAGATGATGAAATATCATGTGAAGGGCGGTCGCTGGAGCAACGGCCAGGGCGGTTACATCCTCTCGAATTCCGATTGGGATCCCTATCCGCTGGTCGACAATGTCGAGCAGGTGTCGATCCCGCTGACCAATTTGATGGTCGCGGTGGTCGAGCGCATCCATCGCTTCGAGGATGTCTTCTTCACCGGGACCGACGCGAAGGCGGTGCTCGCGCGCAACGGCGGCAGCGAGGGCGTCGGCAATGGCGGCGGGGGCGGCGGCATCGCCGATGCGCTATGGCAGGAACTCAAGCCGCTCGCCAACCCGATCGCGCCCGACGGCGTCACCGCCGATCGCGGGGTGGGCGATCTCGACGCGGTGCCGATGCTCAAGCTGATGCGGCTGCGCCAGGCGATGCATGTATCGCAGGACATCATGGGGCAGGATCTGCTCAACGCCGCCTTCTGGATGGACGTCCGCGCGCTGGAGGATCCCCGCCGCACGTTCGGCGACACGGCGACCGCCGTGCTCGCCGCCTTCCGCACGCAGGTGCCGTTCCGCCAGCCGGCGGCCGGAAGCCAGCTCGGCGTTGCCGGAAGCAGCGCCAACGCCGATGTCGGTGGCGTCGAACTGACCGACGCGCCCGGCAACCTCGCCGCGCGCTTCCTGCGCGAGCATGCGCCCACCGACTTCTATGCCGACCGCACCGTCGCGATGCCCGGCGGCGCACCCCGCATCCCGCGCGCCGACCCTGCCCGCAGCGACAACTGAACGGCGCGCATGGATCCGATCTACATCGACTATCTCAATCGCCTCGATGTCGAGGCGATCGCGCTCGACGATGGCGAGATCCTCGCCGCGATCGAATCCAGCCTCGCGGCGCAGGGGCGCGGCGAAACCGTGATCGAGCCGCGCGTCCACCTGCAGCCGGGGGTGTCCGAGGGGCATTTCAATGTGCTTCGGGGGGCAATGGCGGGGCAGGTGGATGCCGCCGGCGTCAAGGTGGTCGGCGATTTCGTCGGCAATTACCGGCTCGGGCTGCCCTCCGAACTCGCGATCCTGATGCTGTTCGATCCGGCGACGGGCGTGCCCCGCGCGATGCTCGACGCCAGCGGCATCACCGACATGCGCACCGGTGCGGTGACTGCGATCGGCGCCAAGCATCTCGCCCGACGGGGCTCGCGCATCCTCGCGCACATCGGCGCGCGCGGCACCGCCTATTGGAATGTCCGCCTGCTTTCACGCCTGTTCGATTTCGACGAGATCCGCGTGCATTCGCGCCGGCCCGAAAGCCGCGATGCTTTCGCCGCGCGGCTTGAACGGGATCTGGGGCGGCCGATCATCGTCACCGGCGACTGGGAAAGCTGCGTGCGCGATGCGAACATCGTCGTCGAAGCTTCCCGGCTCAGCGCGCCGGCGCCGCTGCTGCGTACCGAATGGATCAAGCCGGGTGCGCTCGTCATTCCCTATGGCACGATGAGCGCGGTCGAACTCTCGCTGACCGACGTCATGAGCAAGATCGTCGTCGATGATTGGGGGCAGTGCCGCACCGGGCAGTTCGGCGCGCTGCGCGCGCATGTCGAAGCCGGCCGGCTGAGCGACGCCAATCTCCACGCCGAACTCGGCCAGATCGTCGCGGGACTTCGCTCGGGACGGGAGAGCGAGGCGGAAACCAACCTGTTCTGGCACCGCGGCCTTTCGTTGTCGGATATCGCGCTCGGCCATGCGATGCTCGAGAAGGGCCGTCGCCTGGGGATCGGCCAGCGCCTGCGGTTCGCCTGAGATGGCGCTGATCGCCAACGCGCGGATGTATGCGGTCAATCCGGAGGCAGCGGCGGCGTGGAAGGCGCTGTTCGCCTGGCTGTCGCGCGCAAGCGGCGTCGCGCTGGAGCTTATCGACCATGCCTATCCGGCGCGGCTGTCTGCTCTTTGGGAGCGGCCGGATCTCGGCTGCGGCTTCGTCTGCGGATTGCCCTTCCTGCTGCGCGACGACCGGCTGCAACCGGTCGCCGCACCTGTGCCGGCAGGCGCCGGCGGCCCGGTCTATGCCACGCATTTCGTCGTGCGGCGTGACCATCCCGCGCAGCGGCTGCAGGATCTGGCCGGTGGCCGGATCGGCTTTACCGCCGACGATTCCCAGAGCGGCCTCGGCGCGCCGCGCCATCATCTGATGGGTCTGCGCGGGGGCAGCCAGCCCTTGTTCGGCGCGACGGTCGGGCCACTCGTCACCCCACGCCGCGTCGTCGAGGCGCTGGCTGAGGACCGCATCGATGTCGGCCCTCTCGACAGCTTCGCCTGGGCGCTGATCGCCCGGCACGAGCCCGACCTCGCCGCGCGCTTCCGCGTCATCGCCTCGACCGACCCCACGCCGATGCCGTTCCTCGCGGCGGCAGGAGGTGTCGATGCGAAGACCGTTGCGCTGATGCGCACGGCGCTGCTCGGTTTCGACGATCCCGCGATCGCCGACGCGCTATGCCTCACGGGTTTCGCGCCGGTCGGTGTCGCCGCCTACGACGTCATCGCCCGCCGCTGGCACGAGGCCGCGGCCGAGCCACTTTCACGATGAGGAAGGAAGGGAGACGTCATGGCGCAAATGCTGTTCAAACTTGATCCGGCAGGCAGCGGCAATGGCCGCGAGATCCGTGGCCCCGCCACGCTGGGCGAGATCGTCGAGGGCGAATGCCTTCAGGTCCTGGATGTGTTCATGGCGAGCGAGCAGGGCAATTTCCTCGCCGGCGTCTGGACCTGCACGCCGGGTACGATGAAGCTGACCGACTATCCGTTCAACGAGATGGCGGTGCTGATCGAGGGCCGCATCGAGATCACCGACGCGGATAGCGGCGAGACGACGCGGTTCGGCCCCGGCGAGGCGCTGGCGATCAGCAAGGGCTTCCGCGGCACCTGGCACATGCCCGAAGCGGTGCTGAAGCGGTTCGCGGCGGAGATTCCGAAGGCTTGAAGGCCGGCACGGATTTCGTTTTCTTCGTCGCTCGGGGCAAACGGGAAGGCTGAGTTTCTCCGTTCGTCCCGAGCGACGTCGAGGGACGAGTCACGCGACGAATGTTGCCGGTTGGTCGCCTTCATTGTGCAGGAAGCTGTTTTCGCGGGACTCGCCCCTCGACTTCGCTCGGGGCGAACGGAGAAGGGATCGTCAAGGACGAAGCCCCCGAAAACCCTACCCGGCCAGCCGATCCACCTCCGGCGCGATCCCCGGCGATGTCGGCTCGCCATCATCGAACGCTGCGAGATGGTCCAGCGCGATCTGCCGATAGCGGTTGAGCCCCTTATAGGCTTCAAGATCGGGATGGATGTCGCGCAGCACGCGGTGCAGGCGGCGGCCCCATTTGGGCACGCGGGCGAGTTCGTCGATGCTCGCGAGATAGCAGCGGATACCGAACAGGATGCCGTTGGAGCGCGGCAGCCGGAACAAGGTCTGCAGTTCGACGCGCAGATGCAGCTTGCCGCCGACATTCCGTCGCGTGATCGTGGTGCGGTCCGGGCCCCAGATCGGGTAGTTCTCGGGCGAGGTGTCGAGCCGCGGGTTGACCGTCATCGTCCAGTTCAGCCGCCGCACCGGCTTGCCATATTGCAGGCGCAGCAGGAATTGCAGCGCGCGGTCGAACACGCCCATCTCGTGCGCCAGCGGCACCGGCCCATGCCATTCGTGGAAACTCATGCCGGCGTTGAATTCCAGCGACCAGTCCGCCTGCGTCGTCACCATGCCGCCGTCGACGTAGAGATTGTTGTCGCGCTGGTCCTGCAGCGTGTAATCGCCCTGCGCCTGACGGGTGATATATTCGAACGGTTCGTACGGCAAAGTCGTCGGATCGCCGAAGATGAAGCTGTCCTCGATCCCCAGCGGCCGATTGGTCCACGTCCAGCGCTGGCGATCGCGCGCGAGCTGGAAATGCTCGGGATAGTCGTGCGCAAGGCTTTCCATGATCAGTTCGAGCGTGTCCCACTGCGCGGGCATCATGTGCGGCAGCACGATGCAGCGATTGGGATCCTGCTCCAGCACGAGCGCGCGCTCGCGGCACTCGGCGACATAATGCTCGTCGATGTCGAACGCCGCCTGGAACGCCTCGGTGGGCCCGCCGCGGACATGCGGCTCGATGTTCACCGAATACATGTATTTGTCTTCGGCGAACGGGAACGGGAAGCGCAGGATAGCTGCTTCGCTGTTTGCGTAGCGGAAATCCTCGCGGAAGGTTTCGTCGGGCTTGAAGCGGATCGTCATCGGCGGGTCCGGTCTAGAGATCGAGGGTGAGCGACGGCGTCAGCGCGCGCGAGACGCAGGGCATCACCAGCCCGCCCCCGGCCTTTTCCGCGTCGCTCAGAAAATGGTCGCGATGCTCGGGGGTTCCCGCCAGCACGCGCGTCAGGCATTCGCCGCAGGCACCGCCGCGGCACAGCGACCGAACCGGCGCGCCGGCGGCTTCGAGTGCCTCCAGCATCGATTCCGCCTCGCCCACCGCCACCTCGATGCCGGTGCGGGCAAGCTGCACCCTGAACGGCGCCCCGCCGGTGGCACCGAAGCTTTCGAGGTGGATGCGGCCCTTGGGCCAGCCCAGCGCCAGCGCGGTTTCGCGCACGCCGTCCATCAGGCTGGACGGGCCGCAGGTGTAGACATGCGTGCCCAGCGGCTGGCGCGCCAGCAGGTCGGGGATCGACAGCGCATCGCGCGCCGGATGGATGTGGACGTTGTGGCTGGCATGCGGCGCCAGCAGCGCCTCGAACACGGCAATCTCGTCGGCGCGCACTAACAGGTGGAATTCGAAGCGCTCGCGCCGCTGCTCGAGCACCGGCAGGAAGGAGAGGAAGGGCGTCACCCCAACCCCGCCGGCGATCAGCAGATGCTTGCGCGCGCGTGCCTGCAGCGGGAACAGGCTGTTGGGGCGGACGGCGTCGAGAACGTCGCCTTCCTTCAGCATCTCGTGGATGAAGGCCGATCCGCCCCGCGACAGTTCGGTGCGGCGCACGACGATCTCGTAGCGCGATCGATCCTCGATCGATCCGGTCAGCGAATAGGAATTGCGCAGCGACGCCGCGCTCGCCGGCAGCATGATCGGCAGGTGCGCGCCGGGCAGCGGCGAGGGGAGGAGGCCGCCGTCGGCGGCTTCGAGGACGATGCGCTTCAGCGTCCTGGCGAGCGGCTCGACGGCGCGCACGCGCAGGGCGATCGGGTCGATGAGGATCACGGGTAGATGGTCTCGATCTCGGGAATGTCGCCGGGCACTTCGGCATCGACCTGCACCCCGGCGAAAGCATTCAGGCGGCGCGAGAAATGATCGCGCACGAACAGGCGCGCGCCGCAGCCCGAGCAGGCGACGATGTTGGTCGTGACGCCGTCGATGATCGTGCGGCAATGGGTGCAATAGACGCGCCGCGCGCTGCTGCCATGCGCGAACAAGCGCACTTCTTCCGGGCCCATGCCCGCTTCCTCGGCAACGGCGTGGACCGCCCACAGGAAGGGTTCGCGCCCGATCGCGCGGAGGCGCAACCCCATCGTTTCGCGGCCCAGCCGATGGCGCAGCGCGGTCAGCATGTGCTGCTGCGCGCGGAAGCGCTGGTCGCGCGCATCCTTGCCGGCCACCGGGATCGCCTGGCTGTTGCCGGCGATCGTCCAGCGCTCGTCGAAGGATGATGCAGTGATCCCCTCGGCAAAGGCCGCGTGCGGAAGCGGCTCCGCGTCCGATAGCAACAGAGTGTAACGCGCAACGGCGTCGATTCCGAGCGGCGCATAGCGCGGCCTGCTCTTGATTCCCTGATCAATCATGGGCTTGCGCCAACGCCGTTCCCCAACCCGGATCCTTGATTACTTTCCTATCAAGAAAAAAGTTTGTCAATGAGTGATCGATTGATGCACGATGTTCGCGATGACCGAATCCGCCCGAACGAGCTTGCGCCCTGCTTGTCCGCGGTGTGGATCATGGTCGAAACTCCAGCAAGAAGGCCGACGATGACGAATTCCTGGCGAACCACCGCCCTTGCAGAGCGGCACCGCGCGCTCGGTTCGAACCTCGAAGACTGGATCGGGATGCCGACCGCCTGGTTCTATGATCATGATCCGTCCGAAGACCATGTCGCGATCCGCACGCGCGCGGGGTTGATGGACGTTTCGGGCCTGCGCAAGCTCCACCTGACCGGCCCGCACGCCACGGCGATCCTCGATCATGCGACGACGCGCAATGCCGAGAAGATCATGCCGGGGCGGTCCGCCTATTGCTGCTTCCTGAGCGAGGAAGGCACCTTCATCGACGACGGCATCCTCTATCGCAAGGGGCCGAACGACTGGTTCGTCGTCCATGGCGGCGGCAGCGCGCATGATGTGCTTGCCCCCGCGGTGGTCGGCCGCAACGCCGCGCTGCTGTTCGACGACGACCTCCACGACATCTCGCTGCAGGGCCCGCTCGCGGTCGACTATCTCGCCCGGCATGTGCCTGGCATCCGCGACCTCGCCTATTTCGGCCATGTCTCGACGACCTTGTTCGGCAAGCCGGTGATGATCTCGCGCACCGGCTATACCGGCGAGCGCGGCTATGAGATTTTTTCCCGCGGGCGCGACGTCGTCGCGATTTGGGATCAGATCGTTGCGGAGGGCAAGGAGATGGGCATCGTTCCCGCCGCCTTCTGCGCGCTCGATGCGCTGCGGGTGGAAAGCTATTTGCTGTTCTTCCCGTTCGACAATTCGCAGGTCTATCCCTTCCCGCAGGGGCCGCAGGGCGACACCCTGTGGGAACTGGGCCTCGACTTCACGGTGAGCCCCGGCAAGACCGGCTTCCGCGGTGCCGAGGCGCATTACCGCGCCAAGGGCAGGGAGCGCTTCAAGATCTTCGGCATCGAGCTGGAATCGGACAAGCCGGCGGGCAATGGCGATCCGCTGTTCGACGGCGACAGGCAGGTCGGCGTGGTGACGCAGGGCATGGTCTCCACCCTCACCGGCCGCTCGCTTGGCATCGCGCGGCTGGATGTCGACAAGGCGGTGCCGGGCACGGTGCTGGACCTGCGCGGCGCGGAACTGACCGCGAAGGCGGTGGCGGCGGAACTGCCGTTCGATGATCCGAAGAAGCTGAAGCGCACGGCGAAGGGGTGAGTGGCGGTCTGGGGCGGTCTCGCAAGGGGACCGCCTCTAACCTCCGTTCGTCCCGAGCGACGTCGAGGGACGAGTCACACACACCAGATTTTCAGCGCGAACCCAATGTCCCTTGCATCTTGCGGTCAGCCCGATCTGGTAGTCCAGAAGGGCGACCGCCGGGGGTGGCCACCCCCGGCGGTCGGACGGACGGGACCGAGTGTCCCTTGGTTCGAGCCGTAGTCGAGATCGGTCCGTCCGTCCCTTCAAGTCTGGCCTGAACAGATGAAGGGGAGCAAGTCCCGTATGCAAGGAAAGGTCGAGGACAAGTCGCTGCCGGAGGTCCATGTCGGCGTCGATGTGAGCAAGGCCAATTTGGACATCCACATTCACCCGGTGGGCGAGCAGCTGCGGGTGAGCAACGACAGTGCCGGGCATGACCGCCTGGTCGAGGTGCTCGGCCGGTTCGCGGTGAAGCTGGTGCTGATGGAGCCGACGTCGCGCTATCATCGGGACGTCCAACGCCATCTGCATGATGCCGGACTGCCGGTGGCGCTCGTCAATCCGCTGAGGGCCAGGCTGTTCGCCGAGGCTGCCGGCAAACTCGCCAAGACCGATGCGATCGATGCCGCCATGCTGGCATTGATGGCCGATCGCTTCGGCCTCTCGGCATCCGAGCCGGTGAGCCGGCGGCAGGAGGAGCTTCAGGAACTCGTCAGCGCCCGCACCGCGGCGCTCGCCGAACAGACCGCGCTGCGCAACAGGCTCAGCGTCACGCAGGGCAGCTTCCTCAAGAGCGAACATAAAAGAAGGCTGAGCTCGATCGCCACGCATATCGATCGCATCGAGGTGAAGATCGAGGAACTGATCAAGGCTGATGCCGAGATGACGCGCAAAGCCAAAATCCTGCGATCCATCCCCGCCATCGGCCCCATCAGCACCCAGGCCTTCCTCTCATACCTCCACGAACTCGGCCGCATTACCAACAAGCAGGCCGCAGCCCTCGTCGGCCTCGCGCCCTTCGCCCGCGACAGCGGCGGCATGCGCGGCAAGCGATCCATACGCGGCGGACGCGCCGAGCTCAGATCCACCCTCTACATGGCCGCGCTCGTCGCCAGCCGCCGCAACCCCGACTTGAAGCGCTTCTACGATGGCCTTCTCGCGCGCGGAAAAGCTCCAAAGCTCGCCCTCATCGCCGTCGCACGAAAACTCGTCGCGCTTGCCAACACCCTCATCACCAAAAATCGCGTGTGGGCGCCCAAACCCGCTTGACCTGGAAGACAGATGCTCGACTGCGCTCGGGACGAACGGTGAAGGTGGAAACCAAGGCGGCAATCACTCCCGCCCCGCACGCCACACCGCACCCGCCACCGCGTCTCCCGGCATCGCCCCCGGCTTGGTCAGGCACACCCGCACGCGATGCACGCGCCGGTCCTCCAGAAGCGCATCCGCCAGCGTCATCGCGATGATCTCGACCAGGTCGTAATGCTGCGCCGCCAGCAGCCGCTCCACCGTGCGCGGCACGAGGTCGTAATCCACCGTCTCGCCGATCGTATCGGCGCGGGGCGGATCGACCTCCAGCTCGGCGTCGACCAGCAGGGTCTGCCGCGCGCGGCGCTCGTCCGGATAGATGCCGACGGAGGCGGCCACCTCCAGCCCGCGGACGAACAGCAGCATCCGGCCGGGCGCCGCCGCCATCATGGCGGTCAGGCGCGGCGCTGGCGCGCCGCTTCCACCGTGTTGCGCAGCAGGCAGGCGATCGTCATCGGGCCGACGCCGCCGGGCACCGGGGTGATCGCCTCGGCCTGCGCCGCGGCCTCGGCATAGGCGACGTCGCCGACGAGGCGGGACTTGCCGTCGTCGGTGGCGATGCGGTTGATGCCGACGTCGATCACGATCGCGCCGGGCTTGATCCAGTCGCCGCGGATCATCTCGGGGCGGCCGACCGCCGCCACGACGATGTCCGCGCCGCGCACGACATCGGGCAGGTCGCGGGTGCGCGAATGGGCGATCGTCACAGTGCAGTTCTGCTGCAGCAGCAATTGCGCCATCGGCTTGCCGACGATGTTGGACCGGCCGACGATCACCGCGTGCAGCCCGTCCAGCCTGGGCTGGACCGACTGGATCAGCAGCATCGCGCCATAGGGCGTGCAGGGGGCGATGCCGCCGCTGCCCGTGGCGACCAGCCCGACATTGATCGGGTGGAAGCCGTCGACGTCCTTGGCGGGATCGATCGCGCGCAGCACCTTGTCGCTGTCGATCTGCGCGGGCAGCGGCAACTGGACGAGGATGCCGTCGACCGCATCATCGGCGTTGAGCATGGCGACCAGCGCGAGCAGCTCCGCTTCGCTGGTGTCCACCGGCAGCTTGTGTTCGAACGAGGCCATGCCGACCTCGACCGTCATCCGCGCCTTGGAGCGGACATAGACCTGGCTGGCCGGATCCTCGCCGACCAGCACCACCGCGAGGCCGGGGGTGATGCCGGCCTGCTTCAGCGCGGCGGTCTCGTCCGCCACCCGCAGCCGCAGCGCCGCGGCGGCCGCCTTGCCATCGATGATCGTGGTCATGATCGGCTCAATCCGGGAAGACGACGGTCTTGTGGCCGTTCATGAAGGCGCGACCGCTGAGGTGGAAGGATACGGCGCGGGCGAGCACGCGCCGTTCGATGTCGCGACCCTTGCGGACGAGATCCTCGGGCGTTTCGTGGTGGCTGATGCGCTCCACGTCCTGCTCGATGATCGGGCCCTCGTCGAGGTCGGCGGTCACATAGTGCGCGGTCGCGCCGATCAGCTTCACGCCGCGGCCATGCGCCTGATGGTAGGGCTTGGCGCCCTTGAAGCCGGGCAGGAAGCTGTGATGGATGTTGATGCAGCGGCCCGAGAGGAAGCCCGCCAGATCGTCCGACAGGATCTGCATGTAGCGCGCGAGGATGATGAGATCGGCGCCGGTCTCATCGACCATCGCCTTGATCTGGGCCTCCTGCTGCGGCTTGCTATCCTTGGTGATCGGCAGGTGATGGAAGGGCACATCGCCGAAATCACTGCTGGCATAGGTGGAGCGCGGATGGTTGGAGACGATGCCGACCACGTCCATCGCCAGTTCGCCGATACGGTGGCGATACAGCAGGTCGACCAGGCAATGGTCGAACTTGGAGGCGAGGATCAGCACCTTGAGGTTCTGGTCGGCCGGGCGGAGCACCCAGTCCATGCCATAATGCTCGGCGATCGGGGTGAAGGCGGCCCTCACCGTTTCCACCGCCGCTGCATCGGGCAAGGTGAAGACGATGCGGGTGAAGAAGCGGCCGGTTTCGGGGTCGTCGAACTGATGCGCCTCGGTGATGTTGCCGCCATGGTTGAACAGCTCGGTCGAGACCTTGGCGACGATGCCGGGCTGGTTCGGGCAGGAAAGCGCGAGCAGGCAGGAAATTGGGTTCATCGAGGTCATGCCCTGTTGGTTCGGGTTAGAGTGCGGCCGCGGTGGTTTCGATCCATCGGATCAGGCTGTTCCGGAAGCTGCGGAAAACGGCAAGGTCGTAGGTCGGCCGGTCGTCCACCTGCCAGACGATCACGCCGATATGGGCGATCACCGTGGTGACGGCGGATCCGGCGCCGAAGGCATCGGGATGGAGGTCGATCGGCATGCCGCGCTGGAGCAGGCGGCGCGCATCGACGCCCGCCAGCCGGACGACGACATAGCCGCTCGACTGGTCGCTGACCGAGGCGAGTCCGGCAAGCGTCTCGGCGACGTCCTCCGCCCAGTCCGGCGCGTCGGTCTCGCCGATCGCCAGCCAGGTGCCGCGGCCGCTGCCGATCAGCCCGATGGCGGCGCCCGAAACGAAGGCCGGGCGTGTGGGAGCATCGACCCCCAAGGCTCCCCCGATCCGCACCGCGTCGACACCCTTGCGGGCCATCACGCTGGCGAGCGACACGGCATCGCGCTCGCTGATGTCCAACCAGTCAGCCATGCAGCCGTGCTCCTTCCGGATCGACGAAGACCGGCGGGCAGATCTCGGCCTCGAGATCGCCGTCGCGCACCGGATCGTGGATGATGATGCGCTCGCCATGGCGCTCGGGGCCGTGCACGAGCAGGGCGAGGCCGATCCAGTGGCCGAGCGTCGGCGAATGGCAGACCGAGGTGACGAAGCCCTGATCGTCTGCGGCGGTGCGGCCGGTGGCAGTGGTCGGCAGCAGATGCGCGCCGGCGCGCAGCCGCTTCGCGCGGTCTACGGGCTTGAGCCCGACCAATGTCGGCCGGTCGGGTGCGACCAGCCCGGGCCGTTGCGCCATGATGCGGCCGATATAATCCTTCTTGGTCGACATCATCCGGCCGAGGCCGAGGTCGCCGGCGGTGGTCTGGCCGTTGAGCTCGTTGCCCGCGACATGGCCCTTCTCGATGCGCATCACGCCCAGCGCCTCGGTGCCATAGGGGGTGAGGTCGAACGCTGCACCGACCGCGAACAGATGGCGCAGCAGCGCATCGGCGTGGCGCGCGGGCACGCTGACCTCATAGGCGAGCTCGCCCGAGAAGGAGAGGCGGTAGATCCGTGCCGGTACGCCGTTCCAGCGGAACTTCGCGGCGCCCATATAGGGCAGCGCCGCATCGTCAAGCGGCAGATCGGGGAAGGCGGCCTGCAGCAGCGCGCGCGCGCGCGGGCCAGCGACCGAATAGGTGCCCCAATTTTCGGTGACCGAAGTCGCCTGCACGTCAAGCTCCGGCCACAGCACCTGCCGGGCATGGTCGATATGCTGCATCACACGCGCCGCATTGACGGTGGTGGTGGTGACGAAGAAATGGTCGGGGGCGAAGCGGGTCGCGGTGCCGTCGTCGAAGACGATGCCGTCGTCGCGCAGCATCACGCCATAGCGGGCGCGCCCCACCTTCAATGTCGACATCATGTTGATGTAGAGCCGGTCGAGCAGCACCGCCGCATCCGGGCCCATCACGTCGATCTTGCCCAATGTCGAGACGTCGCAGATGCCGACGCCGCCCCGCGTCGCGCTGACCTCGCGGTCGACGCTCTGCAGCCAGTCGGTCTCGCCGGCGCGTGCATACCATTGCGCGCGCTTCCACAGGCCGACGTCGACGAAGGTCGCGCCCTGGCCGGCCGCCCAGTCGTGCGAGGGCGTACGGCGTTCGGGGCGGAAGTCGGTGCCGCGGTGATGGCCGGCGAGCACGCCGATCGCGACCGGCAGATAGGGCGGGCGCGAGGCGATGGTGCCGGCCTCGGCGATCGACTTGCCGGTGGCGGCGGCGAGCAGCGCGTGGCCGTTCAACTGGCTGGTCTTGCCCTGGTCGGTCGCCATGCCGAGCGTGGTGTAGCGCTTGAGATGCTCGATCGAGACGAAGCCCTCGCGCGCCGCCAGCCCGATGTCGCTGTCGGTGACGTCGTGCTGGAAGTCGACGAACGCCTTGGTGCGGCGCGTCGCGACGTGCCAGCAGGGCCGCGCGCCCGCCGGATCGGCGCTGGTGGTGAGCGGCGGCAGCGCGGGACGCGAGCGCCCGCTATCCTCGACGATCGCAGCGGCCGTCTCGGCGCCGTCGCGCAATGCTTCGGGCAGGCCGAAATGGCCCGCAGCCGCGCCCGCGGCGCGCATCCCCGGCGGCGCCTTGTCGAGCAGGAAGCTGTCGATCTCGGGCGCCCAGACGGGCCTGGCGCCCATGTTGGTGCCGATGCCGATCGATGGGTTCCAGCCGCCCGCCATGCCGAGGAAGTCGGCCTTGATGCGATGCTGCCGACCCTCGGCGTCGCGGATCGCAGCGCCGCGCATCGTCCGGCCAGTGACATCCTCGACGACCGCGCCGGCGAAGACGGGCACGCCAGCCCTGCGCACCGCATCGGGCATCGCGATCGGGCCGGGGCGCGCATCGACGATCGCGGCAAGCTCGACGCCCGCGGCGATCAGGTCGGCGGCGGCGGTCCAGCCGCTGTCGCTGGTGGTGAAGATGATGCCGCGCCTGCCGGGCGCGGCGGCGAAGCGGTTGACATAGGTCGCGGCGGCCGAGGCCATCATCACGCCGGGGCGGTCGTTGCCGCCGAAGATGATCGGCCGTTCGATCGCGCCGCTGGCGAGGATCGCGCGCCTGGCGACGATCTTCCACAGCCGCTGGCGGGGCTGGCCGGGCAGCGGCGCCGCAAGATGGTCGGACACGCGCTCGACAGCGCCATATTCACCGCCGTCGAACACGCCGAACACGGTGGTGCGCAGCAGGATGCGAACGTTGGGCAGCGCGGCGAGTTCGGCAGTCGCCTGTTCAGCCCAAAGCGCGCCGGGCAGGCCATCCACCTCGTGGCGCTCGGCAAGCAGCCTGCCGCCGGTCCGCGCATCCTCGTCCGCCACGATTACGCGCAGCCCGGCACGCCCGGCGGTCAGCGCCGCGGCGAGGCCAGCGGGTCCGCCGCCGATGACGAGCAGGTCGCAGAAGCCATGGCCGCGATCATAATGGTCGGGATCGGGCAGGCCGGAAAGCGCGCCGAGCCCCGCCGCGCGGCGGATCAGCGGCTCGTAGAGCTTTTCCCAGAATGCCGCCGGCCACATGAAGGTCTTGTAGTAGAAGCCGGCGACGAACAGCGGCGCCGCCAGCTGGTTCACCGCCAGCAGGTCGAACGACAGGTTCGGCCAGCGGTTCTGGCTGGTCGCCTCCAGCCCGTCGAACAGGCTGATCGTGGTCGCGCGGCTGTTGGGTTCGGCATGGGCGCCCCCGCGCAATGTGACGAGCGCGTTGGGTTCCTCGCTGCCCGCCGTCAGGATGCCGCGTGGCCGGTGATATTTGAACGAACGGCCGACAAGGCGGACGCCGTTGGCGACCAGCGCGGAGGCGAGCGTATCGCCCTCGAAGCCGGTCATCGCCTTGCCGTCGAAGCGGAAGGAGAGGGGCGCCGAGCGATCGACGAGGCCGCCGGTTTCGAGGCGGTGAACGTTGCCGGTCATGGTCATGCGCCGCGCCCGGCGGCGAAGCGGCTGCCGGCGATCGCATGGGTGCGGGTGTCGCGCTCCACCTCGATCCAGGTGCGGCAGCCCTGCGCGTGATACCAGAGTTCGCGCATCTGCCCGGCCGGGTTCCGGCGGGTGTAGACATAGTCGTAGAAGCCGTCCTCACCGGCGGGCCGGCTGGGGGCAGCGTCGCCGCGATAGACGAACTCGATCGAGTCACGCTCGCCGCAATAGGGGCAGGGGATCCGCATCTGCCGTCGCCTCAGTGAAGATTGGGTTGGGCGCCCTGGCCCTTTTCGTCGATCATGTGACCGGTCCGGAACCGGTCGTACCGGTAGGCGGTGGCGGTCTCGTGCGGCGTATCGGTGGCCAGCAGGTGCGCGAAGCACCAGCCGGAGGCGGGCGTCGCCTTGAAGCCGCCATAGCACCAGCCGGCGTTGAGATAGAGGCCAGCGACGGGGGTGCTGTCGATGATCGGCGATCCGTCCATCGACATGTCCATGATGCCGCCCCAGCTTCTCAGCAGGCGGGCACGGCCGATCATCGGCATCACCGCCATGCCGCCTTCGCAGACGTCCTCAATCACCGGCAGGTTTCCGCGCTGGGCGTAGCTGTTGTAGCCGTCGATATCGCCGCCGAACACGAGCCCGCCCTTGTCGGACTGGCTGATGTAGAAATGGCCGGCGCCGAAGGTGATGACGCCGGGGATGACGGGCTTGAGCCCTTCGGACACGAACGCCTGCAGCACATGGCTTTCGAGCGGAAGCTGCAGCCCCGCCATCGCCGCAACCGTCGAGCTGTGCCCCGCCACCGCCATGCCGACCTTGCCGGCGCGGATGCTGCCGCGCGTGGTTTCCACGCCCGTCACCGCGCCTGACGCATCGCGCAGGAAGCCGGTGACCGCGCAGTTCTGGATGATGTCGACGCCGCGATCGGAGGCGCTGCGCGCATAGCCCCAGTTGACCGCGTCGTGCCGGGCGGTGCCGCCGCGGCGCTGCAGCAGCCCGCCCATGATCGGGAAGCGGCCCTGGTCGAAATCGAGGAAGGGCGCCATCCGTCGCACCGCATCGCGATCGAGCAGCTCGGAATCGGCCCCGTGCAGCCGCATCGAATTGCCGCGCCGCGCATAGGCATCGCGCTGCGCATCCGAATGATAGAGGTTGAGCACGCCGCGCTGGCTGACCATCGCGTTATAGTTCAGATCCTGTTCCAGCCCTTCCCACAGCTTCATCGACCATTCGTAGAAGGGCTCGTTGCCGGGCAGCAGATAGTTGGAACGGATGATGGTGGTGTTGCGCCCGGCATTGCCGCCGCCGATCCAGCCCTTCTCGACCACCGCAACGCGGGTGATGCCATGAACCTTGGCGAGATAATGCGCGGTCGCGAGGCCATGGCCGCCGCCGCCGACGATGACGATGTCATAGCCGTCGCGCGGCGCCGCGTCGCGCCAGGTCGGGCGCCAACCGCGATGCCCGCCAAGGGCATTTGCCAGCAGACTGAAGACGGAGTAACGCATGGCGGCTTCTTGAACCTAGGAAAATTATTTGCCCTGAAGGAAAATTAGCGGCTTCCGAAGTGGGCTGCTTGTCCCTACAGGACGAATACATGACCGCAAGCGACAAGACGGCTGCCGATCCCGCCCCGAGGATGCTCGGGCTGCTGCTGGTCGACGGGTTCGCGCTGCTCTCCTACGCCTCCGTGATCGAGCCCTTCCGCGCTGCCAACGAACTCGCGCGCGCCGACCTCTATCGCTGGGCGCACATCTCGGTCGACGGACGGCCGGTCTCCGCCTCCAACGGCGCGATGGTGGTCGCCGATGCGAAGGTGGGGGCGGCGACCGCGTGCGACATGCTGCTGGTGTTCGCGGGCGGCGATCCCAGCCTGTTCCGCGACGCGGCGACCTTCGGCTGGCTGCGCCGGCTCGCGTCGCGCGGCGTTGCGATCGCGGGGGTATCGGGCGGCCCCTATCTGCTGGCGCGGGCCGGGCTGCTCGACGGCTATCGCGCGACGATCCACTGGGAGCATGCCGCCGCGTTTCGCGATGCCTTTCCCGACGTCGCGCTCGATACCGGCCTCTATGTCGTCGATCGCAAGCGGATGACCTGCGCGGGCGGCACCGCCGGGCTCGACCTCGCGCTCGACCTCATCGAGCGCGACCATGGCGCGGCGCTGGCGATGCGGGTGGGTGAATGGTTCATCCGCACCGAGACGCGCGGGCCAGAACGGCCGCAGCGATCGAGCCTCGCCGACCGCTTCGGCGTCAAGGATGCGCGCGTGCTGCGCGCGCTGGCGACGATGGAGGCGGCGCTAGAGGAGCCCGTCGGTCGCGAGGTGCTGGCCGGGGTCGCCGGGGTTTCGCTGCGCCATCTCGAGCGGCTGTTCGTCCAGACATTGGGCGCGACCGTGCAGGAGGTCTATCGCCGCATCCGCCTCGAACGCGCGCAGCAACTGCTGCGCGCGACCGCGCTGTCGGTGACGGAGGTCGGCGCGATCTGCGGTTTTGCCAGCAGCAGCCATTTCTCGCGCGCGTTCAAGACGCAGTTCGGCATGGCCCCGCAACAGGTGCGCCGCGCGCCAAGCAACATAAAGACTTTCGACGGCCACGGCGCAGCGATGATATAGGGAAGCGTTTCGGGCCGAGGGGAGCACAGACTCTACCAGCCCGGATCAACAGAAGCAGGATGGAAACGAGGAGCAGTCGATTTGGCGAGATCTTTGCGGGCAAAAGCCGAGGAGCCGTCGGAGGCGGAGGAATACAAGACCGGCTCGAACGCGCCGTCGGTCGATCAACGCCAGTTGGAAAAGGAATTGGGCGCGCAGATCCGCCTGATGCGGCGCAAGCAGGATCTGTCGGTGTCCGATCTGGCCAATGCGGCGGGCATCTCGCTCGGCATGATGTCCAAGATCGAGAATGGCGGCATCTCGGCCTCGCTGACGACGATCCAGTCGATCGCGCGGGCGCTGTCAGTCCCGATCTCCAGTCTGTTTACCTCGGTCGAGGAGCGGCAGGATTGCTCCTATGTGCCGGCAGGGCAGGGCGTCAGCATCGAGCGGCGCGGCACCAAGTCAGGCCATAATTACCAGCTGCTCGGCCATCTGCTGCGCGGCGAGGTGATCGTCGAGCCCTATCTGATCACCTTGCACGAAGGCGCCCAGCCCCACACCAGCTTCGCGCACCAGGGCACCGAGCTGATCTACATGCTGGAGGGCGAACTCAGCTATCGCCATGGCGGCGAGACCTATCATCTGCGCCCGGGCGATACGCTGATGTTCGATTCCGGCGCGCAGCATGGCCCGGAGGAATTGATCACGCATCCGATGCGGTATCTGTCGATCATCATCTATCCGCGCGGGGCGGGTTGAGCTGTTCAAGCCCCTCCTCTTCAGGGCATCGGGTCGTCCAGTCCCCCGGACTGGACTTGGACTGCCGGGGGCAGTCCCACCCGATGTCGGGTTGGGGTGGAGGCGAGCGCAGCGCGCTTCCGGCAACGCCGGAAAACAGCGTCAACGGGGGCATTGAGCCCCCGTCGTCGCTCCCCACCCCCTTCCCCTCCCTGAAGGGGAGGGGCTCAGAATGGCTCAGCTCATCCGATACCCCGTCTCGCCATGCGCGGCGACGTCGAGGCCCATCTGTTCCTCGTCCTCGCTCACCCTCAGCCCAACGATCATGTCGGCGATCTTGAGGGCGATGTAGGTGGTGGCAGCGGAGACGGCGATGCTGAACGCCATGATGCCGATCTGCACGCCCATCTGCTCGACGAAACTGCGATCCTGAAGATAGCCGACGCCGCCGAGCGCGGGCGTTGCGAACACCGTCGTCAGCAGCCCGCCGACGAACGCGCCGACGCCGTGGACGCCGAACACGTCGAACGAATCGTCATAGCCGAAGCGATGCTTGAGGCTTTCGACCGCCCACACGCAGACCGGCGACACCAGCAGGCCGATCCCGATCGCGCCCATCGGGCTGACGAAGCCGCAGGCCGGGGTGATCGCGACCAGCCCGGCGATCGCGCCGGAGACCACGCCGAGCGTGCTCGGGCGGCGGCGATGCACCCATTCGGTGAGCATCCATGACAGCGCGCCCGCGGCGCCGCCGAGCAGGGTGTTGACCATGATCAGCATCGCGAAGCCGTTGGCGACGAGCGCGCAGCCGCCGCAGAAGGCGAGCCAGCCCACCCACAGCATCGATCCGCCGGTGAAGGTCATCGTCATGTTGTGCGGCGCCATTGCCGGCGTGCCGAGGCCGTGGCGCGGGCCGACCATATAGGCGGCGACGAGCGCGGCGATGCCGGCGTTGAGGTGGACGACGTTGCCGCCGGCGAAATCCTGCGCGCCGATGTCGAACACCCAGCCGCCGCCCCACGCCATATGCGCCATCGGCACATAGTTGACCAGGAACCACACCGTCATGAAGATCATCACCGCCGAGAAGCGGATGCGCTCCGCGAAGGCGCCGACGATGATCGGCGGGGTGATTGCCGCGAACAGCATCATGAACAGGAAATAGAGATATTCGGGCAGGGTGCCGACGAGGCTGTCCTGCGTCACGCCGTTGAGGAACGCCTTGCCGAGCCCGCCGATCACCGAGCCGTAGACAGGGTTTTCGGCGAAGGCGAGCGAATAGCCCACCATCGTCCAAAGCACGCAGATCAGCGCAGCGCTGGCGAAGACCTGCGTCAGGATCGACAGCACATTCTTGGCGCGGCCCATGCCCGCGTAGAACAATGCGAGGCCGGGCAGCATCATCAGCATCACGAACAGCGAACAGGCCGCGACGAAGGCGGTATCGCCGCCGCTCAGCACCGGCTCAGGCGCCTGCGCCATCGCCGTACCCGGCAGCAGCGCGATCGAACCAATGGCTGCCGCCAGCCCCATCCGGCGGCCGCGCTCAAAAGCAACTCCACTCAACCCGCTCGTCATGTGTCGCACCCCCGATTCTTGTCGTTGCGACATCCTCTCCTTCGACCCGGTGGCGCGTGTCGGCGATCAGGCCCGCACGCGCGTCTTGTCAGGGTCGTAATGCGGGAAGCGGACGACCGTGGCGCCGATGCGCTTCTGGTGGCCGTCCAGCTTGCCGATCTCGAGCGCGGTGCCGAGCGGGGACATGCTGGTGTCCACGCGCGCCAGCGCGATCGTCTTGCCGAGGATGGGCGATCGCGTCGCGCTCGTCACCACCCCGACCTGCATCCGGCCCGAAAAAACCGGATCGCCATGACCGACCGGCTCCGCGCCGGCGACATCGAGCCCGACGAGCGTGCGCTGCGGCGCCTCGCGGCGGCGGCGCAATGCCTCGGCACCGACATAGGGCGCCTCCTTGGCCTTGGGCACCGCGAAGCCGATGCCGGCCTCGAACGGATCGGTCTGGTCGCAGAATTCATAGCCGACGAACACCAGCCCGGCTTCGATCCGCACCATGTCGAGCGCGTCGAGCCCGAACGGCAGCATGCCTTTGGGGCCGCCTGCCGCGAACAGCGCATCCCACACCGCGCCGGCCTGGCTCGGATGGCACCAGATCTCATAGCCCAGTTCGCCGGTATAGCCGGTGCGCGACACCATCACCGGCACATCGGCGATACGGCCGGTGGTGAAGCGGAACCATTTCAGTTCGTCGACCGTCGCCAGATGGCGCGGCGTCGTCACCAGCGGCGCCAGGATCTCGCGCGCGAGCGGCCCCTGCAGCGCGACATTGTGAAGCTGGTCGGTCGAGGACTTCACGAAGACGTGGAGGCCATGGCGGGCAGCGAGTTCGCGCAGCCAGACGCCGCAATAATCGTCTCCGCACACCCAGCGGAATGCGTGCGGCCCCATCCGGAAGACGGTGCCGTCGTCGATCATCCCGCCGGTCTCGTAGCACATCGCGGTGTAGACGATCTGGCCGACGGCGAGCTTGGTCACGTCGCGCGTTACCGCCAGTTGCATCAGCGCCTCGGCATCGGGACCGATGACCTCGAACTTGCGCAGCGCGGACAGGTCCATCACCACCGCGCGCTCGCGGCACGCCCAATATTCGGCGACTGCGCCCTCGCCGGTGAAGCAGGTGGGCAGCCAGAAGCCGCGATATTCGACGAAGTTGCGCGTCAGCGCCGCGGTGCGGGAATGAAAGCTGGTCTCCCGCGTCAGGCGCGGCGGAGCGTCTGGAGTCATGCGATGGGTGATTCCTGGTGTGATGGCGGCGGCGCCGTCATAGACGCGCACATGGATGTCGGTGGGGTTCCAGCCATTGGCGGCATCGACATCGTCGGCGCAGGAGGATGAGGCGCAGACGAGATCGGTCAGCGCGCGCAGCAGCACATAGTCGCCGGGGCGCGACCAGGGCTCGTCGAAGCCGATCTGCTCGTCATGGCCGACGACGGTGTTGTAGAAGAAGTTGATCGCCGGCCAGCCCTTGCGGGCTTCGACGCCGTACGGCTCGAGCGCGCGGTTGAAATTCTCCGTGCAGTTGGCGTGACCGGGATAGCCGAGATCCTCGTAATATTTCGCGCTGCAGGCGAGCAGGAAGGTGTCGTGCCGACCCACGGTATCGCGCACGATCTCCACCAGCGGGCGCATTGTCGCGTCGAAATAGCGCGAATGCAGGCCGGGCTTGGCGAAAGCATTGCCCATCAGGGTGCGGGTGACGGTGGGATCGAGCCCATATTCCTTGCCCTGTTCGAGCGCGGCCGCGTCGAAGGCGAGGAAGTCGGAGCATTGCTTGCCCTCGACGTCGATGATCTGGATGTAGTCGCCCGCCTTGACGACATAGGAGCGTGCCGTCGCCGCATCGATGCGCAGGTCGAGCTTGGGTTCGGCGAGCGGCGGCGGTGCGGCCACCGTCGCGCGCGGCGCGCGGGTGACGAACAATTGCAGGTCGGTCGGCGGGTTCTGTTCGTCGGGCGCCATCGGTGCGCCGGGCGCCGCGACGAGGCAGGCGAGGGGCGCCTCGACGGTGAAGGCGATCGCACTGCCGGGCGGCGCGCCGGCGCCGAACAGCCCGATCGTGGCCGCCTCGCCATCGATTCCGGCGGCGCGTTCGGCCAGCGCCGCGGGCAGGGCGGCAAGCGGCACGGCCCGATCGGCGAGCGCGGGCAGCGCCTCGGCGATGGGGCCCGCGGCCTTCACCTGCAGCAGGCCCGGCTGCAACCCTTCGGGATCGACGATCCGCACACTGTCTCCAGCGCCGAGGATCAACGGCACGCCGCCATCCCCGCCGCTGACGACGAGCCGTTCCACCACCGCGTCTGCCGCCATCACCGTGCCCGTCACGCCGCCTGGTCGACCGCGAGGAAGGCTTCGAGCGAATCGTCCATCGCCTGCATCCACGGCGTGTGGTGCACGGGCGCCATGTTGCCGGTCAGCACCGAACGATAGCTCTTGTCGCGATAGCCGAGGATCGAATCGACCTTGTCGTGCTTCCATTCCTTGAAGAGGTCGGCGACGGCATCGAGGTCGAATTCGGGATAGTCGGTCGGGCCGATCAGGTCGCGGACATAGTCGGTCTGGAAGTCGATCTCCTGATAGGGATTTTCCAGCTTCTCTTCGCGCGCGCGCCAGTCGAGCGTCTCGGCGGTCTGTTCCTCGACCGACGGCAGCGCGATGCGGCCGAGGATATAGTCGCGCGCATACCAGGCCTGCGCGTCGAACATGTTGAAGGTGTAGTACTGGTCCTGCATGCCGAGGTAGATCAGCCGGGGATCCTCGATCCAGAACACGCCCTTGTAGAGATTGAGCGGCCAGAGCCGGTTGTTGGTCTTCAGCCGCAGCGAATCGGGCAGGAACGGGAAGCTGTGCTGATAGCCGGTGCACAGCACCACCGCGTCGATCTGCCTGGAGGTGCCGTCGACGAAATAGGCGGTGTTGCCGACGAGGCGGACCAGCAGCGGCCTTTCCTCGAAGCCTTCGGGCCAGCCATAGCCGAGCGGGCGCGAGCGATAGCTGAAGGTGACCGAGGCGGCGCCATATTTGAAGCATTGCGTGCCGATATCCTCGGCGGAATAGGAACCGCCCACCATCAGCACATGCTTGCCGGCGAACTCGTCCGCCGAGCGGAAGTCGTGCGCGTGCATCACCCGGCCGGTGAACTCGGCGACACCCTCGAACTCGGGCACGTTCGGCGTCGAGAAATGGCCGCTGGCGACAACGACATAGTCGAATATCTCGTCGACCTGCTCATCGGTCTTCAGATTGTGCGAGCGCACGTCGAAGCGGCCGTCCTCGCGCTTTTCCACCCAGCGCACAGGGGTGTTGAAACGGATGTGCTGGCGCACGTCGCTCCTGGCGACGCGGCCCATGATATAGTCGTGTAGCACGGCACGCGGCGGATAGGAGGGGATCGGCCGGCCGAAATGTTCTTCGAACGAATAGTCGGCGAATTCCAGCGCTTCCTTCGGGCCGTTGGACCAGAGGTAGCGGTACATGCTGCTGTGCACGGGCTCTCCGAACTCGTCGAGGCCGGTGCGCCATGTATAGTTCCATTGGCCGCCCCATTCGGACTGGCGCTCGAAGCAGACCAGCTCAGGCACCGCGGCGCCTTTGGCCCTGGCGCTCTGGAAGGCACGAAGCTGTGCCAGCCCGCTCGGCCCCGCGCCGATGATTGCCACTCTTTGCGTCATTTCTCGTACTGCTCCCTAGCCGGTCTTCCTCGCCATCCGACTGGCCGGTTTCGCTTGCCATGCGCACCGGCACGCTTATTCCTACAGGAAACGGATGTGACTGACAGGAAAATAACGCCATATCGAATCCGGGTCGAGCGAATTTCCTCATAAGAAAATAAAATTCCTGTTGATTGACAGCCAGCGGGCCTCCGCTTATTTCGGCGGCAGGACGAACGGGAGGTAACCGGGCCGATGTGCGGCATTGTTGGGCTTTTCTTGAAGGACAAGGCGATGGAGCCGCAGCTTGGCGGGCTCCTTGCCGGCATGCTGGACGTGATGACGGACCGTGGTCCGGACAGCGCCGGCTTCGCGATCTATCGTGACGCGCCGGAAGGGCAGGCGAAGCTCACGCTGCGCGGCGGCGATGGCGAGGCGATCGCCAGGGCGCTGGGCGATGCGCTCGGCGTTTCGGTTTCGGTTGCCCGTCACGACACGCACAGCGTGCTGACCTTGCCGGCCGAGCAGGAGGCCGAGGCGCGCGCCTGGCTGCAGGCCGGGCACGACGGGATCGCGGTGACCGGCGCCGGGCGTCGCATCGAACTCTACAAGGAAGTCGGCCTGCCCGCGCAGGTCGCCAGCCGTTTCGGGCTCGCCGGGATGCACGGCAGCCACGGCATCGGCCACACCCGCATGGCGACGGAGTCGGCGGTGACCACTGCGGGCGCGCATCCCTTCTCGACCGGGTCGGACCAGTGCCTGGTGCACAACGGCTCGCTCTCCAACCATGCCAGCCTGCGCCGCACCCTGATCCGCGAAGGCATCAGCTTCGAGACCGAGAATGACAGCGAGGTGGCCGCCGGCTACCTCACCTGGAAGATGCGCGAGGGTGCGTCGCTCGCCGAGGCGCTGGAGGCCGGGCTGGAGGATCTCGACGGTTTCTTCACCTTCGTCGTCGGCACCAGCAACGGCTTCGCGGTGATGCGCGATCCGATCTCGTGCAAGCCCGCGGTGATGGCCGAGACCGACTCTTATGTCGCCTTCGCCTCCGAATATCGCGCGCTCGCCGGCCTGCCCGGCATCGAGACCGCCAGAGTGTTCGAGCCCGAACCCGCCCGCGTCTATGCCTGGGAGCGCAACTGATGCAGACGGTCGACCTGGCCGAGACCAGCCGCACCGAACTCAATGAGCGCCTGCACGCGCTCGCGGCGAACACCAACGAGACCTATTGGCATGTGCTCAACCCCAATGGCCAGCACGCGCTGGCGGTGGGACTGGACGCGCCGATCACCGTCGAGATCGATGGCCATGCCGGTTATTACTGCGCAGGCATGAACAAGCTGGCGACGGTGCTCGTCTGCGGCAATGCCGGCGTCGGCGTCGGCGAGAACATGATGTCGGGAAAGGTCCATGTCCGCGGCGACGCCAGCCAGGCGGCCGGCGCCACCGCGCATGGCGGATTGCTGGTGATCGACGGCAACGCCTCGGCGCGCTGCGGCATCTCGATGAAGGGCGTGTCGATCGTCGTGAAAGGCTCGATCGGGCCGATGAGCGCGTTCATGGCGCAGTCGGGCGCGCTGGTCGTGCTCGGCGATGCCGGCGATGCGCTCGGGGACTCGATCTACGAGGCGCGCCTCTATGTGCGCGGCTCGGTGAAGAGCCTGGGGGCCGACTGCATCGAGAAGGAGATGCGCGACGAGCACCGCACCGAATTGCGCGGGCTGCTCGACGCCGCCGGCATCGACGGCGACGTCACCGTCGACGAGTTCCGCCGCTACGGCTCGGGCCGCCAACTCTATAATTTCCACGTCGACAACGCGTCCGTTTACTGAGGATCGCCTTTCATGGATCTGACCAACATCCCGCGGACGCTGCCGCGCCAGTCGGCGACCTTCGACCCGCATACATTGTCCGAAATCCGACGTGCGGCGGCGACGGGAATCTACGATATCCGTGGCGCCGGCGCGAAGCGCAGCCTGCCGCATTTCGACGACCTGCTGTTCCTCGGCGCCTCGATCTCGCGCTATCCGCTCGAAGGCTATCGCGAGAAATGCGCGACCGACGTGTGGCTGGGCACGCGCTTCGCCAAGAAGCCGATCCATCTCAAGATTCCGATCACGATCGCGGGCATGAGCTTCGGTTCGCTCTCCGCGCAGGCCAAGGAAGCGCTGGGCCGCGGCGCGTCGGCGGCGGGCACCTCGACCACCACCGGCGACGGCGGCATGACGCCGGAGGAGCGCGGCCAGTCGCAGACGCTGGTCTATCAATATCTGCCCTCGCGCTACGGCATGAACCCCGACGATCTGCGCAAGGCGGATGCGATCGAGGTGGTGATCGGGCAGGGCGCCAAGCCCGGCGGCGGCGGCATGCTGCTGGGCCAGAAGATCTCGGACCGCGTCGCGCAGATGCGCAGCCTGCCCAAGGGCATCGACCAGCGCTCCGCCTGCCGCCACCCGGACTGGACCGGGCCCGACGACCTCGAGATCAAGATCGAGGAACTGCGCGAGATTACCAATCATGAGAAGCCGATCTATGTGAAGGTCGGCGCGACGCGGCCCTATTACGACATCGCGCTCGCGGTGAAGTCCGGCGCGGACGTGATCGTGCTCGACGGCATGCAGGGCGGCACGGCCGCGACGCAGGACGTGTTCATCGAGCATGTCGGCATCCCGACATTGGCGGCGATCCGCCCGGCGGTGCAGGCGCTGCAGGATCTGGGGATGCATCGCAAGGTGCAACTGATCGTGTCGGGCGGCATCCGCAATGGCGCCGACGTCGCCAAGGCGCTGGCGCTGGGGGCGGACGCGGTTGCGATCGGCACCGCCGCGCTGGTCGCGCTGGGGGACAATGATCCGGCGCTGGAAGAGGAATATCGCGCGCTCGGCACCACCGCGGGCGCCTATGACGACTGGCAGGATGGCCGCGATCCCGCGGGCATCACCACGCAGGATCCGGAACTCGCCGCGCGGCTCGATCCGGTCGCGGCGGGGCGCCGGCTCGCGAACTATCTGTCGGTGCTAACGCTCGAGGCGCAAACCATCGCGCGCGCCTGCGGCAAGAGCCATCTCCACAATCTGGAACCGGAGGATCTCGTCGCGCTGACGATCGAGGCCGCGGCGATGGCGCGGGTGCCGCTGGCGGGAACGGACTGGATACCCGGCCAGCGTCAATTCTGAAGCGGCGGGCTTGTAATTGGGGAGCGCGCCGCGGGCCGGCGCGCTGATCGGGAGGACATTCGATGGCGCAGGACCTTGCAGCGGCAGCGCGTAAGCTGGGGATCAAATATTTCCTGATTTCTTTTACCGACCTGTTCGGCAACCAGCGCGCGAAGCTGGTGCCCGCGCAGGCGATCGGCGGCATGCAGAAGGCGGGCGCGGGGTTCGCCGGCTTCGCCACCTGGCTGGACATGACACCAGCCGATCCGGACCTGTTCGCCAGGCCCGATCCGGACTCGCTGATCCAGCTGCCGTGGAAGCCCGAAGTGGGCTGGCTCGCCGCCGACCTGTGGATGGGCGGCAAGCCGGTGGAGCAGGGGCCGCGCAACGTGCTGAAAGCGCAGGTCGCCCGCGCCGCCGCGTTGGGCCTGCAGATGAAGACCGGCGTGGAATGCGAATTCTTCCTGGTCTCGCCGGACGGCAGCGCGATCGCCGATCGCGGCGATACCCAGTCCAAGCCGTGCTACGACCAGCAGGCGCTGATGCGCCGCTACGACGTGATCACCGAGATCTGCGACGCGATGATCAGCTTGGGCTGGCAACCCTATCAGAACGACCATGAGGATGCGAACGGCCAGTTCGAGATGAACTGGCATTATGACGACGTTCTCGTCACCGCCGATCGCCAGGCCTTCTTCAAATATATGGTCAAGGCGATCGCCGAGAAGCATGGGCTGCGCGCCACCTTCATGCCCAAGCCGTTCGCCAACCTCACCGGCAATGGCTGCCACATGCATGTGTCGATGTGGCGCGACGGCGAGAATGTTTTCGTCGATCCGGCCGACGAGACCGGGCTGTCGCCGCTGGGCCTCAACTTCATCGGCGGCGTCATTCACGCGGCGGATGCGCTGGCGGCGTTCCTCAACCCCACCGTCAACAGCTACAAGCGGATCAACGCGCCGCGCACCACCTCGGGTGCGACCTGGGCGCCGCAATCGGTGACGTGGACGGGCAACAACCGCACCCACATGGTGCGCGTGCCCGAGGGTGACCGCTTCGAGCTGCGCCTCGCCGACGGTGCCGCCAACCCCTATCTGATGGGCGCCACCGTGCTCGCCGCCGGGCTCGACGGCATCGCGCAGCAGCGCGATCCCGGCCCGCGGCTCGACATCAACATGTACACCGAGGGGCACACCATCACCGGCGTAAAGACGTTGCCGCTCAACCTGCTCGACGCGCTGCGCGCGCTGGAAGCCTCGGAGCTGAAGAATGCGCTCGGCCCGCTCGTGCCCAGCTACCTCAAGCTCAAGTTCGGCGAGTGGAACGACTATGTCCGCCACCTGACGAGCTGGGAACGCGAGACGACGCTGGACTGCTGACCAGTCCCCCTCCCGCGTGCGGGAGGGGCCGGGGGAGGGCCTGTCCGGCGGCCGCAGGGCTGATCCGGCAAGCCCCTCTCCCGCGATTGCGGCGCGAGAAGGTGACAAAGGTTACAGTGAAACTTGCCCGATCCTGCGCGCGAAGGGGTGAGAGACAGGTGGTAGCCAGCGACCGCGGCCACCCTGTCTTCCCCGGTGCCCGGCGTTGCGGAGGGCCGTGCGTGTGCCCGCCTCTTGCGGCCGATCATTCCGGCGATCCCGGCAAGCGGAACGGTCATGGTCGTCATCATCGCAATCTCCCTGTCGCCGACCGGGCGCGTGGCCTGACATCGCCGATGGTGCCCGGCGCCGTCGCATGGCGGATCCCCCGCCGATCGTGAATCGTCGGTTCGACCCGGGGCGCGGGGAGCGGCCACATCTTCCCCGTCGCGGCGACAGTCCGGGTGAAGTCGGGGAGTGCGATGACAGGCCAGCAGGGATCGTAAGGGCGGCTAACACTCCCTTTACGCACCCCCAACGCCCCCTCAACACCCCCCTAACTTGCATCGTTCGACAATTTCAGCGGTAGTTCGGTCGATCCTGAGCGGGAAAGACGGCCGGATGCGGATCGATACCTGACCGGCTTCGCCCCAATCGATGCCGATCGCGATCAGCGCTGTCCGGCAGTAGTTTCGGGGACATTAGTTTCGGGGACATAATACTAAACTCGTGAACGATTGGAGTGCACCCCTAGATTGAGACAGTGAAATAAGGGACGGCCCTTTATGAGGAGGGCAGCATGTCCAAGGTGGCTCGACGAAGATTTGGACGGGAGTTCAAGCTTGATGTCGTTCGGCGGATGATCGCCGGCGAGAGCGGGACGGCATTGTCGCTGGAGTTGGGCGTCAAGCGCACGATATTATACCGGTGGCGGGATGCGTTTCGCGATGGCGGTGAGGAAGCGCTTCGGGATGGTCCCGGCCGGCCGAACCGTGTGGAGAAAGCGGCGATGGCGCTGGCGCGTGGTCCGGCGGCGCGTGCCCGCGATCTTACGGAGGCGCGTCGCCAGATTGCGGAGTTGGAGCGCAAGGTCGGCGAGCAGCAGGTGGCGCTGGATTTTTTCAAGGGTGCCTTGCAGCGCATCGAGGCGTCACCCCCGCCGAGCGACGGCGGTGGCGTGACGGGGTCATCGCCCAGATCCAGGCGATGACCGGTCTGCAGGGCTCGGGATCGAAATTGTCGGTGGAGCAGCTGTGCCGTTTGGCCGAAGTGCCCCGCGCAGCCTTCTATCGACGATGGCAGGATTATGCTCCGAAGCAGGAAGAGACGGCGCTGCGCGACAAGCTTCAGCAGTTGTGTCTGGCGAACCGGCATTATGGCTATCGGCGGATCACGGCACTGATGAAGCGCGACGGCTGGCACATCAACCACAAGCGGGTGCAGCAGCTGATGCGGGAGGATAATCTCCTGTGCGTGAGGAAGCCCGTCTTCCGGCCGGCGACGACGGACTCGCGCCACAGTTGGCGGATATGGCCCAATCTGGCGCGCCACCTCGATCCGAGCGAGGTCAACCAGCTTTGGGTTGCCGACATCACCTATGTCCGCCTGGCCGAGGCATTCGTCTATCTGGCGGTCATCCTCGATGCGTTCAGCCGCAAGGTGGTCGGTTGGGCGATGGCGGATCATCTGCGTGCCGAACTGGCGCTCGACGCGCTGACGATGGCATTGGAGCGACGCCCCGTCGTGCCGGGCGGATTGGTCCACCACTCGGATCGCGGCATCCAATACGCCTGTGGCGATTACATCGCCCGACTGGAGGCAGCCGGCATCCTGCCGAGCATGAGCCGGGTCGGATGCCCCTATGACAATGCGATGGCCGAGAGCTTCATGAAGACGCTCAAGCAGGAGGAAGTGAACGGCGCCGGCTATCGCGACCTCGCCGATGCCACGCAACGCATCGGCTCATTCCTCGAGCAGATCTACAATCGCCAGCGGCTCCACTCCGCCTTGGCGTACAGATCACCCGATGAGTATGAACATATCGCGCCAAGGGCTGCTGCGCAGCAGCCCTTGGACGTGACGGAAAACCGCTGTCCCTAATTGTCGTGTCTCATCGATGGGGTGCAGTCCACGATGCTCGACCGATTGCTATTTAGTATTGTGTCACCGAAACTCCGCGTGCGGGAGGGGCCAAGGGAGGGGCTGTCCTGCGGCTGTACGGTCGATCCGGCAAGCCCTCTCCCTCGACCGCTCGCTTGAATGGAAGGGTTAATCGTCGCCGACGGAGATGGCTTAAGTCGGAAAGATCATTTATCCAGTCGGAATGGTCGATCTGCTTCATGAATATTGGGCCAATGATGACGGCGGCGAGTTTGGTCCGGTTCGCGAACGAGGCGACCAATTGCGGCAGACCCTGATCCCTGGAGCGCGCCTGATCTTCAGCCTCCGCGCAGCATCATGGCATCAAGCGATGCAGCTGTACAATGAACGGTTGGACTATGGCGATTACCAGCCCGCCGAAGGTGTGGAGAATCATTTCTATTCCGCCGAGGAAGCTGCCGAGCAAGAAGCGTATCTGCGCGTGCGGAACTGTCGTTGACCGCCGGATACTGACAGGGTTTCTGGAGTTTCAGGGACATAATACGAAACTAGTGATCGCTGGCGGCCTCGGCGCTCATCCGGCTGCTATTTTGTATTGTGTCCCCGAAATGGTTCGTATTGTGTCCCCGAAACTAGGCGGCGATTTTTCGAGCGGTCGGCTTGGGCGCCGGCCCCTCCACCACGCGCTTCGCGCGCGGTCCCCCTCCCCGAGACAAGCTCGGGGAGGACATTTTGGTATCTTCCTGAAACTGGTTGCGGATCGTGGACGTTCATTGCGTAGCGATCTGGATTGTTTCCGATTCATGACGATGCATTTCGATCGATATGTTTCGCGGCCTGAAAGCATTTCTTGGCATTGTCGATACGATGCAGTGATTATGTGGGCGGTGAAATTGCCGCAAACCTCCGTAATCCGTGCTTTTCTGCGCCGATCAGTTCGATCCTGTCTCCGATCTGAGTTTTCCTAGGTTTCCGATCCTCGCTCCGTAATTGCCGCGTCGGCCGCAAAGGGTTGAGCCCGTCGGTGCTGGCGGCTAGGGCAAGCGGGCGGGGAGGGCAGGATGAGGTTGGATCCATGAACGAGATGAGTGCTGTCCCGCGGCCGGGCGTCTATGTGCGCGGCACCGAAACCGTCGATGCGATCCTCAAGGCGGCGCTTTCGGTTCTCGTCGACGAGGGCGCGACGGCGTTCACCATCCGCCGGATCGCCGCGCGCTGCGACATGAAGGTCGGCAATGTCAGCTATCATTTCCCGCGCAAAGAAATGCTCATCCAGGTCCTGCTCGACGAGCTGGTCGAGGGCTATGCGCGGGTGATGGACGAGACGGTGCGCAAGCCCGGGCTGGACGCCGAGGAACGGCTGCGCCGCATCATCGTCATGTGCCTCGACGATATCCAGTCCAAGCGGACGACCCACCTGTTCACAGAACTCTGGGCGCTCGCCAACCATGACGAGTTCGTCGCAGATCGCGTGCGGACCTTCTACCAGCGCGTGCACGACGTGATCGGCGAATATGTCGCGATCCTCAACCCGGCGCTGAGCGCGGACGAGGTCCACACGGTCGCGCTCTACATCAGCGCGTCGATGGAGGGATCGACGCCCTTCCTCGGCCATGCCAAGCCATGGGCGCACAAGATGGGCGCCTTCACCCGGCTGGCGGTGAAGTCGCTGGTCGATCTCGCGATGACCGTCACGTCGCGCGACATCGCGCAACTGCCCAAGCGCGCCGGCTGACGCCCGCGCTGCAGCGCACAAAAATAGTTGCGCAATGGGGCAGATAGCCCCTTGACCAATTCTGGACACGTGTCAAATCTTTCCCCCGGGCGGGATGCGGACGAAACCATCGTTCGGGCCGCAGGCGGCCGGGCCATCGTTCGGCGCCCATCGTCTAGAGGGGGATCAGCGGATGAAGAACGCCTTCCTTGCCAGGATGTTGTCCGCGAGCGTCGGTGCATTGCTGGCCGCCGGCATGGCGCATGCCGCGCCCGCGACCGATCCCAATCCCGTGGGCGAGTCCGAGACGTCGGACGTGATGCCGCTGGCCGCGCCCAGCCCCGCCTGGTTCTATGTCGACGGCGGCTGGGACATGGACGGCACCAGCATCTTCGACACCGAAAGCGGCAAGATGAAGGGCATGGTGGTGACGCGCCGGCTCACCGACCTCGCGCTCGATCCTGCCGGCAAATATTATTATGTTGCCGAGACGATCTGGTCGAAGGCCAATCGCGGCACCCGGCAGGATATGGTCTCGGTCTATGACAGCCGCGACATGAAGCTGGTGACGGAGATCGCGATCCCCGGCCGCATCCTCATCGGCATGCGCAAGAACAACTTCATCGTCAGCGACGACGGCAAATGGGGCTTCGTCTACAATCTCGATCCGGCCTCGTCGGTCAACGTCGTCGACCTCGCGAAGCGCAAATTCTACAAGAATATCGAGCTTCCCGGCTGCGCCAGCATGATCCCGAACCCGGGTGTCGGCTTCTCCGCGCTCTGCTCGGACGGTTCGCTGGCGACGGTGAAGGTCGCCGGCGCGACGCCGCAGATCACGCGCACCGAGCCTTTCTTCTCGGCCACCGACGATCCGATCTTCGACAATTACATCTATGATGCGACGAAGAAGCGCGCGGTGATGCTGAGCTATACCGGCCTGATCTATACCGCGACGATCGGCGCGACGCCGGCGGTAGCGAAGCCCTTCTCGATCCAGGCGGCGGCGGGCATCCGCGCGGGCGAGACCAAGCCGCTGGAGATCAACTGGCTGCCCGGCGGCCGCCAGGTGATGGCGCTGCACCGCGCCACCGGCCGGTTGTTCGTGCTGATGCACATGGGCGAATATTGGTCGCACAAGGCGCCGGGCACCGAGATCTGGGAAGTCGACCTGACGACGCAGAAGGTGGTCAAGCGGCTGCCGCTGGAGGAAGCGATCACCAACATCCAGGTGACGCAGACAGACAAGCCGATGATCGTCGCCAATGACGAGAAGAAGAACGGCATCGTCATCGACGCCACCACCTGGGAAGAAAAGCACAGGATCGAAAATGCCGGCGCCGGTGTCATCACCGTCGCCAGCGCCAATTGACCATGGACGGCGCGGCCGGTCTTGCGATTTTAGCCCTCGCCGCTGCGATCGGCATCGGCCTGATCTTTCTCGTCGCCGGCTGGACGAAGCTGCGCCATCGCCCGCTGCTCGCGGCGGTGGTCGCCAATTATCGCGTGCTGCCGCCGCCGCTGGTGCCCATCGTGGCGTCGCTGCTGCCCTATGTCGAACTGGCGGTCGGAGTGGCGCTGATCGCAGGGCTCGGCCGCATTCCGGCGCTCGCCGCCATCCTGCTGCTGGCGGGCTTCGCGGCGGCGATGGCGGTCAACATCCGGCGCGGGCGATCGCATATCGATTGCGGCTGCGGGCTGTCCGGCCTGCACCAGATGCTCGGCTGGCCGCTGGTCGCGCGCAACCTGGCGTTCGCGGCGCTGCTGGTGCCGGTGCTGGTGGTGCCGGCGCCGACACCGTTCGCCGCCCAACTGTCCGCCGCCCAACTGGCGGTCGCCGCGGCCGGCGGGATCGCCTTCTTCCTGTGCCACCTGCTTTTCGGCGCGATCGGCGCGCTCACCCGATCGCCCGCGACCGCCGCCTTTCGGAGACAAGCGCGATGATGACTGCACTGATCGTGTCCCAGATCATCTCCTGGATCATCATCCTGGCGATGGCGGTGGCGCTGCTGGCGCTGGCGCGGCAGGTGGGCGTGCTGCACATGCGCGTGGCCCCCGCGGGCGCGCTGACCACCGGCGGCGGGCTGGCCGTGGGGGATCAGTCCAAGCCGATCGCCGCGCATATGCTCGACGGATCGCACGTGCTGGTCGGCGGCCCGTCTGCAGGGGCGGGGCTGCGGCTGCTGATGTTCGTGTCGGCAGCCTGCCCGCTGTGCAAGGCGATGATCCCGATGGCCAAGTCGTTCGCGCGGGATGAGCGTGTCGCGCTGACCTTCGTCGGCGACGACGATGTCGCCGCGCAGAAGGCGCTGGTCGCGCAGCAGGGGCTGGAAGCCTATCCGTTCGTCAACGGGCCCGAGGCCGGGCAGGCATTCGGCGTTGCCAAGCTGCCCTTCGCGGTGCTGCTCGATGCGGACGGCACGATCCTCTCCAAGGGGCTCGTCAACAGCCGGGAGCATTTGGAGAGCCTCGTCGTCGCGCATGAGATGGGGATGAAGTCGGTGCAGGATTATCTTGCGACGCTGAAGGCCGAAGCGGCCTGAGCCGGATCGAGAGGGGGCAGTCACATGAAGCATTTCGACGCGGATGCCATCGGCGAAAAATTCCTGCGCAAGTTCGCGGGGCGCACCTCGCGGCGCGGCATCCTCTCCCGCCTCGGCGCGGCGCTGGTGGCGGCGCCCGCCTTTCCGCTGCTGCCGGTCAGCCGGGCGCAGGCCGCCAAGCCCGATCGCTCCCCCGAGGCGAAGACCGCCTTCGCGCGCAACGCGCAGATCACCGACGACACCAAATGCGATTATTGGCGCTATTGCGCGATCGATGGCGCGCTGTGCACCTGCTGCGGCGGCGGCATCCATAGCTGCCCCGCGGGCGCGGAGCCGTCGCCCGTCTCCTGGGTCGGCACCTGCATCAACCCGGCGGACGGCAAGGCCTATCTGATCGCCTACCGCGATTGTTGCGGCAAGCCGGCCTGCGGCCAGTGCCCGTGCGACAACACCGATCGCGAGACGCAACTCTACAACCCGCAGCTCAACAACGACGTCATCTGGTGCTTCGGTACGTCGAGCATGGAATATCATTGTTCCACCGCCGTGCTGGTGGGCGCGGCGGGCTGAGCAGGTGCAGCGTGGTGGCGGCGGCATGGCGTTGAGGCGGCGATGGCGGCTCGCGTTGCTGGCGATGGGCGGGCTGACCGTGGCGGCGGGGGCCGCGGCGGGGCTGCCGGACGCGCGGCCCTTGCCCGCTGCGATCACCGATCCGGTGCTCGCCCGTTCGGACTATGTCGAGCAGTGCGGCGGCTGCCATGGCGTGCAGGGCGTTTCCGCGCCGGCGCAACTGCCCCAGCTGCGCGACCGCGTCGGCTATTTCATGTGCACGCCGGCGACACGCGCCTATCTGCTGCGGCTGCCCAACATTGCGCACAGCCGCATCACCGACAACCAGCAGCTTGCCGACCTCGTCAACTACGTGGTGTTCGGGCTGGGCGGGGCGAGCACGCCCGCGGACGCGCGGCCCTTCACCGCCGAAGAGGTGGCGCATGAGCGGCGTTTCGCGCTGTCCTCGGTCTCGCTCAAGGCCGAGCGCGCGCGCCATGTCGAGGCGGCGATCCGCACCTGCCACGCGCCCGCGGCGCTTCGTGCGCTGTATCCGGAACCCCGCGATCGGGGGTTATGACGCAATGCAAAAACTCTTCTTTCGCAACGCACAATTCTGCTTGACCGATCTTTGACGTTTGTCCAACCTTCGTTTTGCAGCATCACCAGGACGAGCCACAGCGCGCCGGCGAGATGGGGGGAATATCCCGGGCATGAACACGCCAGCCAACAGTGATTGCAAACGCGAAATGCTGCCGCGAGCCCGTTCGCGGCCAAGCCGGGCAGGCACGCGCCTTCGGGCGCTGCTGATGCCATCCGGGCGATCGGCGTGGCGTTTTGCCGTGCTGGGCCTGTTCTCCGCATCGGTGGTGATGGCGCAGGCCAACAAGCCGGTCGCGACGACGGCGGATGGGGACAAGGCCGCGGTCGAGTCCGAGGATGGCATTCCGGTGACGGATCGCCTGACGATCGAAAAATGCGGCGCCTGCCACCAGCAGGACGAGAAGGGCAACATGTCGCGGATCTCCTGGGCGCGCACCACGCCCGAAGGCTGGTCGCAGGCGATCAAGCGGATGGTGCGGCTGAACGGGCTCGAGATCACGCCCGATGAATCGCGCGCCGTCGTCAAATATCTCTCGACCTGGCACGGGCTGGCGCCCGAGGAAGCCAGGCCGGTGATGTACCTGCCCGAGAAGCGTATCGTCGATGAGGCGCTGATCCCCAATGACTCCGTCCGTCAGGCCTGCGCGGCCTGCCATGCCTTTGCGCAGCCGATGTCGTGGCGCCGCTCGAAGACCGAATGGAAGCTGCTGCAGGATCTGCATGTCGCGCTCTATTCGCAGGCGGAGGCGCAATATCGCCGTCCCGCCGATCCCCAGCCGGGGGCCGCGCCGTCGGCGCCGGGCACGCCGCCCGTCACCAACGGCCAGCTTGCCCTTGAGTTCATGCAGAAGGCGGCGCCGCTTCACACCGTGGAATGGGGCAATTGGCGGCCGCGCATCCGCACGCCCTATCTCGCCGGCAAATGGCTCGTTTCGGCGCATCTGCCTGGGCGCGGCGATTATGTCGGCGAATTGACGGTTGCGCCCGGAAAATCCGCCGACGAGTTCGTAACCGGAGCGACCCTGCGCTCGCTGTCGACCGGCGAGACCTTGACGCGCGCCGGCACCGGCCTGGTCTATGGCGGCTATTCGTGGCGCGGCCGTTCGAAGGGGGCGACCCCGGGGGCGGCACCCGACGATCCCAACCGCGAGACGCGCGAGACGATGTGGTTCGCGCCCGACCAGAAGAGCGGCGAGGGGCGTTGGTTCTGGGGCGAATATAATGAGTTCGGCTTCGACGTGGCGTTGACCCGCGCGGGCACCGAACCGGCGATCCTCGGCGTCGGCCCGGTGTTGCTCAAGGCGGGCGCCAAAGGTGCGCAGGTCCGCATCGTCGGGGCCAACCTGCCGTCCGACCTGAAGCCCGCCGAGATCAGCCTGGGCGAAGGCGTGACCGTGACGCGGATCGTCTCCGCGTCCGCCGGCGAGGCGGTCGTCACCGCGGACGTGGCGGCGAATGCGGTGCCCGGCCGGCACGATATCGGCATCCGCGGCGCCACCCTCGCGCAGGCGCTGCCGGTCTATGCGGCGATCGACTATCTGAAGGTGGTGCCAGAAACCGGCCTCGCGCGCCTCGGCGGGGTCAAGCATCCCAAAGGTTACGGTCAGTTCGAGGCGCTGGGCTATGGTAATGGCGCGGACGGCAAGCCCGGTACGCCCGACGACGTGAAGATCGGCCCCGTCGACGTGACGTGGAGCATCGATGAATTCATGGCGGTCTATAATGATGACGACAAGGATTTCGTCGGTGCGCTGAGCGCGAATGCGCTCTTCACGCCCGCGTCGGAAGGGCCGAACCCGAACCGGCGCTTCGGCCGCAACAATTATGGCGAGGTGTGGGTGGTCGCGACCGCGAAGACCGAGAAGGACAAGTTCGGCCAGCCGCTGACCGGCCGCGCCTATCTCGTCGTCACCGTGCCTGCCTATCAGCGCTGGGATCAGCCGGAGGTGTCGCAATGACGGTCATGACTGCGATCGGCTATCGGCCGGCGGAATATCACCCCTTCGCGGTCGGCGATGCGGATTTCATCTACCTGGTCTCCGCCGGCGCGATCTTCCAGCTCGACGATGCCTCGCGCTGCCTGCTCGATCGGCTGGCGAAAGGCGCGGCGGGCCATGCTGCGCTGACGGACCATCTCGTTTCATACGGCATGCCCGAGGAGGACGCCGACGAACTGATCCGCGAGTTGCGCTTCGCCGGGGTGATCGTGACCGACGACCAGCGCCACGCGCCGCGGCCGTCGAGCCCGCCCAAGGATTTCCCGCTGCAGGCGCTGGTGCTCAACATCACCAACCAGTGCAACCTCGCCTGCACCTATTGCTATGAGTTCGGCGCGGACAAGATCGCGACGCCGCAGGGCAAGAAGAAATATATGTCGCTCGAGACCGCGATGGCCTCGGTCGACTTCCTTCTCGATCAGTCCGCCGGCCGCAAGGGCGTGCACATCACCTTCTTCGGCGGCGAGACGCTGATGAACTTCCCGCTGCTGAAGCAGGTCGTCGCCTATGCGACCGAACGGGCGACGGCCGCGGGCAAGACGATCGGTTTCAGCCTCACCACCAACGCGACCCTGCTGACGCCCGAGATCATCGCCTTCCTTTCGGACAATGCGATCGGCGTCACCGTCAGCATGGATGGCCCGCCCGACCTGCAGGACAAGCGCCGCGTCTACAAGAGCGGCCGCGGCAGCTATGCCGTGATCGAGCCGCGGCTGCGCGCGCTGATCGCCAACCACAGGACGCGGGCGATCACCGCGCGCGTCACGCTGACCGATGGCGTGACCGACGTGATCCGCATCTATCGCCACCTGAAGGACGATCTCGGCTTCCACGAGGTCGGGTTCGCGCCCGTCACGAGCGCGGACGATCGCGCCTATACGCTCGGCGCGGAGGGCATGGATGGGGTGCTCGCGCAATTCCATGCGCTGGCCGACGAGTGGCTGGCGCACGCGCTGCAGGGCCGCAGCCATGGCTTCTCCAACGTCAGCGAGACGATCAGCGAGCTGATCCAGGGCGTCCACAAGTCGCATCCCTGCGGCGCCGGGATCGGCCTGCTCGGGGTCAGCCCGTCGGGCGATCTCTCGCCGTGCCACCGCTTCACCGATGCCGACACCCACACGATGGGACATATCTCCTCGGGCATCGATCGCGAGAAGCAGGGCGATTTCCTCGCGCGCGGGCATGTCGACGCGAAATATGAATGCAAGAGCTGCTGGGTGCGGCCGCTGTGCGCGGGCGGATGCCATCATGAGGCGTTCGTGCGCTATGGCGATACCGGCCATGCCAACCTGCATTATTGCGACTGGATCCGCGATTGGACCGACCGCTGCCTCAACATCTACGGTGAGCTGGCAGTGAAGAACCCCGAATTCCTCGAACGCTTTGCGGAACGAAAGGCGTTGTCATGAAGCATCTCAAGCCGCTCAACAAAAAGGCGGCGCAGATCGACGAAGCGGCGGCGATGCTGGAAGAGGATGTCGTCGCGCTGCAGCAGCAGCCGCGGCCGCACGTGCCGATGGGCTGCTCGCTCGCTTTCTCGCCGGGCTGGGAAGTCGATGCCGGCGGCGGCACCGCGGGGCTGTGCCAGCCGGTCGAGCGCGACATCTATGACTGTTACGTCACTTGCTTCTGGCCGGTGCAGGTGCCCGATCATGTCAATTACTCGCCCGACTGGGCCAGCAACTGTGCCGTCGCCACCAAGGACTGGCGCAATCTCGATCTGGTGTTCCCATGATCGCTGCAGAGGCTGACAGGCCGAGGGGGAGGATGCGGGTGAAGAGGATGATGCGCGGCGTGCTGGCCGCCTGCCTGTCGCTGCTGCCGGTCTCGGCGCAGGCCGGCACCCTGTATATGGGCGGCTATCCCAATGTGCTGATCCTGTTCGACGAGGCGACCGGCAAACCCACCCGGCGCATCACGCTGGCGACGGGCCTGCCCACCGGCCTGCGCGAATCGAGCGATCGCAAGAAGATCTATGTCACGACGATCACCACCTCGGGGATCGAGACCTACGACATCGCCAGCGGCCGGGTGACCGACAGTTTCAGCCTGAATACGCCGACCACGCGCTACCGCTTCTACAGTGGTGTGGCCGATCCCTCGGGCCGCTATTTCTACACGGTGGCGGAACGGATCGACAAGGAGATCGACCGGTACAGGATCAGCAAGCCGCAATACACCGTCGTCGATCTCAAGCTGAAGAAGGTCGTCCGCGCGGTCGACCTCGCGGCGGAGGACGACACCTCCGGCGCTGCCTATCGCTCGGCCTATGCGATCTCGCCGGACGGCAAGTTCCTCTATGTCTTCCGTGACAAGGTGATCGTCGTCGCGACCTCCGATCTGAAGGCGGTCGAGCGCTTCGAACTCGCCAAGGCGGATGTGTCGGGCTTCGAGAATGTCAGCTTCGGCGGCGGCGTCGAGGCGATCCGCAATCCCGGCCAGTTCGTGTCGCTGTTCAACGCGGCCGACCCCTATGTGCACAACAAGGTGTTCGGCCTCGCGCGCTTCGACCTTGCCTCGCGCCATTTCAGCTTCGTGCCGATCGGCCCGGCGCCGGCATCGATGGCGGGGCTGCAGATCACGCCGGACGGAAAGGAGGGCTATACCGTCGCCACCACCGGGCTGCTCGGCAACAAGCGCTGCGAGTTCTGGCGCTTCGACCTCTCCACCAACAAGGTACTGGGCAAGGCGGAGTTTCAGTGCCGTTCCCGCTTCCAGTTCGGCATGTCGGGCGATGGTGCCAAGCTCTATATCTATGGCGCGAGCTTCGACATCGAGGTCTATGATGCCAAGACGCTCCAGCTCGAAAAGACCTGGGACATCGGCAATGACGCGACGATGGCCGGGCTGATCGTCTCGCGATAACGCGGCTGGCGGCTTGACGCGTTCCGCCCCGCCGGGGACGATGCCCGTATGAACGTCATGATACGCGGCGGCGGCGTTGCCGCTGCCTGCTGCGCGCATCTGCTGGGGTTGAACCGCATCGCCGTGACCATGGCGCCGGCCGATCCTGCGCCCGCACCGGTGGTGATGCTGAGCGACATGGCGCTGGGGCTCATCCGCGACGTGTTCGCTGCGCCCGACCTGTTCGCCGGCCTGCCGCGCATCACCCGCCGCATCGTCGCCTGGGGCGGCGGCGATCCGGTGGCGATGCCGCATGCCGCGACGATTGTCGCCGGCGCGGCGGCGCTGCTGCCGGTGACCGAAACCGGGGGTGCGGCAACGACCGACTTGACCATCCATGCCGCCGCGCCCTTGCCCGGGGGCGAGACGCGACGCTTCGGCGCGCGCGGCGCGACCGCCGCGCCGGTGGCGCTGCGCGACCCCGCCGATGCGAGCGATTGCTGGATCGAGTCGGTGGAGTCCGGCTGGCTGTTCCTGATCCCCGCCGGCACCGGGCAGGCGTGGTTGCTCAGCGTCGGCGCCGACATGGAGGCGGCGCTGCGGCAGAGCCGGCATGTCGCCCGCCGCGTCAGGCTGGCCGAGGCCCCCCGCCAGTCCTTCGACCCCAGCCCGCGCATTGCCTGTCCGCCGTCGGGCGCGGACTGGATCGGCTGCGGCACCGCAGCGATCGCCTTCGATCCGATCTGCGGCGACGGCACCGCGCAGGCGGTGCGTGAGGCGATCCTCGTCTCGGCGATCCTTGCTGCGATCGGCGACGGCGGCGACGCGCAGGCGCTGAGGGCGCATCATGACGCGATGCTGCTCGCGACGATGCGGCGCCACCTGCAACTGTGCGCACCCTTTTATCGCACGGGCGGGCAGGGGGACTGGTGGCGGGCTGCGCATGACGCGCTCGCGGAGGGGCATGACTGGTGCACCACCCGGCTCGCCCATGCGCCGGAGCCGCGCTACATGCTGCAGGGCTATCGGCTGGCCGAACGAAGGCTGGTATCCTGAGCGCGGGGCAGCCCCCCGCCGGCTGGCACGCCTATCGGCGCGTCTGGATCTATGTGCGGCCTTATGCGCCGCGGCTGTGCTTCGTGCTCGCGATCAGCCTCGTCGCGACGATGCTCAACCTCGCGCAGCCCTATTTCTCCAAGCTGATGATCGACCAGGCGCTGCTGCGCCGTGACCTGAACGCGCTGTGGATGATCGCTGCGGCTTTGCTGGTGGTGACGGTGCTCGGCTTCGTGCTCAACGCGCTCGCCAGCTATCGCTACATCGCGCTCTCCGCGGCGATGCTCTACGACATCCGTGCCGCGCTGCTGCGCCACCTGCAGAGCCTGTCGCCGCGCTTCTTCAGCGGTTTCCGGCTGGGTGACCTGATGTCCCGCATGAACAGCGACGTCAGCACCGTCCAGCGCGCCGCGGCGGACACCTTGCTGTCGGTGCTGAGCAATATGCTGTTCCTGCTGGGCAGCATCGCGTTGATGCTGTGGCTCGACTGGCGGCTGTTCCTGCTCGGCACCGTGCTGGTGCCGGTCTGCGTGATCGCCTTCGTCCATTTCCAGCGGCGGCTGACCGCATTGACGCAGGAAATGCGCGAACGTGGCGCCGATCTCGGCAGCTTCCTCGTCGACAGCGTGATGGGCATGCGCGTGGTGACCTCGCTCAACGCGGGCGCGCATGAGGTGCGCCGGTTCGGCATGCGCAACGACGCGTTCATCTCGGCGATGCTGCGCATGCAACTGACCTCCTTCATGGCGGGCGCGCTTCCCGGCGCGCTGCTCACCGCCTCGACCTCCGCGGTGGTGCTCTACGGCGGCTGGCGGATCATCGCCGGGGAGATGAGCATCGGCACGTTGGTGGCGTTCATGGCCTATCAGGCGCGGCTGTTCGGGCCGATCCAGATCCTGATGGGGCTGGGCGCCGGGCTCGCCTCCGCGCGGGTGTCGCTGGGGCGCATCCTCGAGCTGTTCGACACGCCTGCCGAGGTGGTCGAACAGGCGGATGCCGTGCCGTTGGCGCGCATCGGCGAAGGGTTGCGCTTCGAGCATGTTGCCAAGCGCTATGATCGCGATGCGGTGCTGGTCGATATCGATTTCGCCGTTCCGGCCGGCAGCTTCTGCGCGATCCTGGGGGAAAGCGGGGCGGGCAAATCGACGCTCGCCGACCTGCTCGTCCGCTATCAGGATGTCGATGCCGGCCGCGTGCTGATCGACGGGGTGGACGTACGCAGCCTGCGGCTCGACGATCTTCGCCGCGAGATCCTGCTGGTCGATCAGGCGCCCTATCTGTTCAACGACAGCATCCGCGCCAACATCGCCTTCGGGCTCGACACCGTCGAGGATGGTGCGATCGTCCGCGCCGTCCACGCCGCCGGGCTCGACGCGCTGGTCGCGCGGTTGCCTGAGGGTCTGGAGACGCGCACCGGGGAGCGCGGGCTGGCATTGTCGGCGGGCGAACGGCAGCGGCTGGCGCTCGCCCGCGCGCTGCTCCGCCGCCCCAGCGTGCTGATCCTCGACGAACCGACCTCGGCGCTCGACGCCGAGACCGAAGCGCGGATCGCGGATCGTCTGCGTGGCGCGCTGCCCGACGCCACCCTGATCGTCATCACCCACAAGCCGGCGCTGGCGGACCGCGCCGACATCGTTGTCCGTCTCGACGGCGGGCAGGCGACGGTTGTGGATCGCAGGGCATGATGGCGCTGTCCTTTCCCGGCACCACCGGGCGCGGGGTGCGGATCGCGGTGATCGATAGCGGCGTCCATCCGGCGCACCCGCATATCGACGGCACCCGGCTGCTCGGCGGGGTCGCGATCACGCGGGAGGGGAGGGTGGAGGATGACCTCGAGGCCATTCTCGACCGGCTCGGCCACGGCACGGCCGTCAGCGCCGCAATCCAGCAGGGCGCCCCCGGCGCAGACCTTCTGACGGTTCGCGTGTTTCGCGAGGCCTTGCGCGCCTCCGCTGTCGCGCTGATCGCGGCAATCGACTGGGCGATCGCTGCGAAGGCGGACATCATCAACCTCAGCCTCGGCTCGACCAACGCCGCGCATCGCGATGCCTTTGCGCATGCGGCGGCGCGCGCCGACGATGCCGGCATCGTGCTGGTCGCCGCCCATGCCGTGGATGGCGTGCCCTGCTGGCCAGGAGCATTGCCTTCGGTGCTTGGCGTCGCGCTCGATCCCGAATGCCCGATCGGCGCCTGTCGCGCGATCGCGCGGGAGGGGAGGACGGTTTTCGCTGCGGCCGGGGTTCCGCGATCGATCGACGGTGTGCCACCCCGGCTCAACCTCTACGGCGTCAGCTTCGCCGTCGCGCGGATGAGCGGCTTTGCCGCGCTGGCGTTAGAGGCCTTGCGCTCCGCGCGTGGCGACGCGACCGGCGCGCAGGATGTTCGCGAAGCGCTCGTTCGCGCGGCCGACTGAGTCAGTTCGGCGTGCTGGGGCGCGCGGGATCCGGGCCCCAACAGGTCGTGCAGCGCCGCCAGCAGAGGACGCCGGGCATCGCGTCGGCGGGGCGCAGGCCGGGTTCGGGGCGGAGGCCGGCAAGGATCCCGGGCGACACGCCCTCGGGCGCGGCGCGGCTATGGCACATCAGGCATTTGCGCCGGAAGGCGTCGGGCGTCAGTCCCGAACGATCCTCCTGCGCCGGCGCGCGCTGGGCGAGGCCGGCGCCGAGCAGGAGGGCGATGGCACCGGTCAGCCCGAGAGCGGCGCGGCCCCAAAAGCGGATGGCCATGGTCCGCGCGGCGAGCGTGCGAAACATGGCCATCCCTCCCCTCTCCAAACCGAACTAGAATTTCTGGCCGAACCTTATCCCGAAGAAGCGTGGCCGGATCGTGAAGGTGCGCGACGATCCCGCGCAGAAATCGATCGAGCAGAAGGTGTTGCGGGTGAGTTGGCCGCGCCGGTCGAACGCGTTCTGCAGGAACAGGGTGAGCGACCAATTGTCCTTCTTGACACCACCGGAGAAGTCGAAGCTGACGAAGCCCGAGGTGTTGCCAAGCAACGCGTTGCTTGCGACGTTGAGATCCTGCGTGGCGCCGGTCTGGTAGAGCGCGGCCCCTTGCAGATAGGCTTCGAACCCGCCGATCAGCGTATCGTAGCGCACGGACGTCGTGCCCTTGAACTTGGGCTGGCGCGGCAGGCGCGTACCGTCGGCGGCGGCGACGGTCGGGGTGGGCGGATCGGTACCCGGTACGAACTGATCGAGCGCGCAGCTCGGCAACTGCGAGATCGACAATGTCGTGGTATCGACAGCGAAGTTGCAGAAATTGCCTTTGAGCTTGGCGTCGTTATAGGCACCGGCGGTGGAGATCGTGACCTTGCCGAGCTTCAGGTCGGCATCATATTCGATGCCCTTCACCTCGGCCTTGCCGGCATTGCCGGTCATGCCGGCGCCCTGCGCACCAGAGACGATCACGCCATACTGGATGTTGTCCCACTTCTCGTAATAGATCGCAGCGTTGAAGCGGAAGATGTTGTTCCAGGTCGTCTTGACGCCGAGTTCGAAGTTGTCGAGCGTTTCCGACTTGAACGGCTGCACCGTGACGATGCGGCCGAGGCTGCGGATACGCAGCGGCCGGTTGAAGCCGCCGGGGCGGAAGCCGGTCGAATAGTTGAAATAGACCATCTTGGACGGCTCGAACTGCCAGTCGAGCGCGACCTTGTGGGTTTCGCCGTCTTCCTTGTAGCGCCCCGTGCCATCCTCGGCGAGGGGGTTGGTGTTGACGCAGGTCAGACGCTCGTCGGGAAGCGGGGTCTCGCAACCGACGCCCTGCGCGGAGGCGGCAACGCCGGCGAAGCCCTTCACCTTATAGTCCGTCCAGAAATACCGGATGCCGCCGGTGATCTTGAGCGTCGGCGTGATGTTGTAATGCCCTTCGGCGAAGATCGCGGTGTCGTGGTAAAGCTGGTCCTGCTCGACGATGTAATAGCCATCGCCCTTTGCTGCCTGCGACCCCAGCAGCATCGTGCCCAGTGGATTGCCGTTGGGATTGATCACGTCGGTCGTGAAATAGGGATTGCCGTCATCGTCATAGTCGATGCCGAACATCGCTGGCACGCCGATCAGGCCGCCGGCGACGTCGCCGCCGCCCGTCGCGGTATAGCCGACGATCTCGTCGAGACCGCGGATCGCATAATAGGTGTTCAGCTCGTTCTTCTGGCGCTGGTAGAAGCCGCCGACGGTGACGTCGAACGGCCAGTCCGACGGGGTCGTCACGCGCAATTCCTGGGTGAACTTGTCGCGGTGCGTGTCGGCATGATAATATTGCGTCGGATCGATCAGTTGGCAGCGCTGTGACGCGCCCGATCCGGTGCAGTTGTCGAAGAACTGCAGATAGCTTTCATAGCCGGCGCCGAAGCCGTCATAGGTGACGGTATAGTAGGTATAGTCGTTCAGCGTCTTGGTGCGGCGCTTGAAATAGCCGGTCGCGGAAACGATGTCCCAGTCGCCGATATGGCCGTGGATCGACAGCGCCGCCTGGAACCAGCGATCGTCGTTGCGGGTCTGGTCATAGTCGTGGACCTCGAGGTCGCCCACCCGCGGATCATAGCCGAAATAACCCTTCGCCACCTGCTTCTGCGCGGTGATCTGGGGCATGATCTCCCAATCCTCGACGGGCTGCCACAGCAGGGACAGGCGACCGCCATATTCCTTGATCGGATTGTAATCATTCTTGGCGATGTCGGAATTGTCGAGGTTGAAGAAGGTATCCGGGTTGTTGTCGCCGAGCGTGTAGACCGCGGGCGCGCCGTTGTTGAGCCGGCCGTTGTTCGGTGTATTGTCGATATAGCCGCCGTCGCGCCGGTAATAGCCCATCGCGCGGATGGCGACGGTGTCGTTCAGCGGAACATTGACATAGGATTCGACCTGGCCGCCGAAATCGCCATCGCCATATTTGTTGGCTTCCAGATCATAGCCATATTCCACCTTGCCAAGCTTCGGCTTCTTGGTGATCAGGCGGATGGTGCCGGAGAGCGATCCGGCGCCGTACAGCGTGCCCTGCGGCCCCGACAGCGCCTCGATCCGTTCCATGTCATAGGCATGGATATCGGGCACCTCGGTGCCGGTGATCGGGATGTCGTCGAGATAATAGCCGACCGATGCATAATTGCCGCCGGCGGGGACGATGCCGCGGAAGAAGGCGGTGTTGCGCCCCGGGCCGATGCCCTCGAACGAGACCGAGGGAAGCAGCGCGGCGAAATCCGTCAGCCCCTTCACCTGCCGCTGTTCCAGCTTTTCGGCGCCCAGCGCCTGCATCGAAATCGGCACCTTCTGCACGCTTTCCGACGTGCGGGTCGCGGTGACGACGATGTCGCCGAGCCCCTGCTCCTCGGCGGGTTCCGCTTCGGCCGGCGGCGCCTGCGCAAGTGCAGGTGCGGCAAGAATCAGCGGCGTGAGAACTGTGGTTGTGGCGAGAGCGCAAATCCTTCGCGCGCCGCGCGCGCCAAGTCGAAAGGCCATGCGTAATACCCCCCTGAACGCGTCATATCTTTCGCCTCTCCTGGGAAGATCGCCCGCCTCCGGGTCTCTTATCGCCTGTTGTTTCGAACTTGTTCTTCTACGTTGGATACGCCCCTGCCGCCGCTAACGGCGCACAGCACAAAATCCCGTCCCCGGCGCCCGGAGGCGCCAAGACCTTGCTACATGGAGTAGCTTCGTACCTCATTCATTCAACGGCCGGTTCGCACACGCAGCAATCAGAACAACCGTCCTAGATTGAATACTGCCATTCGCCACGCGGCTGTCAAGCACTCTCAGGCAGCTTTTTTTCTTGCCGCTATTCTGGCGTGACTCGACGGAGCGCGAATCTCGGCATAGCTCTTTGTGCAGTTGCGAAGGGAATGAGGCTGTATGGGCAATGCTGTGGTGGCGGCACCGCGCTCGCTCGAAGCGGCGCTGGCGAAGGTCGCCGGCCTGATCGACTCGCGCCCCGAACAGGCGCTTGCCCAGGCCGAGACGATATTGGCGCGGGCACCGGGGCTCCCGCCGGCGGAACTGCTGGCGGGCCAGGCGCTGCGCCGGCTCGGCAAGCCGCAGGCGGCGCAGCGGCGGCTGTCAGCGCTTGCCCGCAACCAGGCGCGCGTGCCCCCGGCGGTGTGGTGGGAATTGGCGCAGGCGGCGAGCGAGGCAGGGGATGGCCGGCAGGCGATCTCGGCGCTGGAAACGTTGACCGGGCAGTGGCCGGGGGTCGCCGGGGGCTGGTTCCTGCTGGCAAGGGAATATCGCAACGCCGGTCGCGCCGAGGATGGCTGGCGCGCGGATCTGTCGGGCGTCCACGCCTCGTCGCGCGATCCCGATCTGGTCAAGGCGGCGATGGCGATGAACGCGGGGCGGCTGGACGAAGGCGAAGCGGTGTTGGCCGCCGAGCTTCGGCAGACTCCCGACAATCCAGCGGCGATCCGGCTGCTCGCCGAGATCCACTGGCGCCGCGGCGATATGAGCGAGGCGCTCGCGCTGGTCGAACGCGCGGTCACCTTGGCGCCGGGCTATGATCTGGCGCGCGATTTCCTGATCCGGCTGCTGTTGCAGGCCAATCGCCTGCCCGAGGCGCTGGCGCATGCCGAGGTGCTGGCCGCCTCTCCGGTGAAAAATCCGGGCTATGACCTGATGCGCGCATCGGTGCTGGTGCGGCTCGGCGATCAGGATGCGGCGCGGACGGTCTATGATCGCCTGCTGGCGGAGCAGCCCGATCAGCCGCAGGTCTGGCAGAATCTGGGGCATGTGCTGAAGACGCTCGGCCGGCAGGCGGACGCGATCCACGCCTATCGCGAGGCGGTGACGCGCCAGCCGACGATGGGCGAGGCGTGGTGGAGCCTTGCCAACCTCAAGACGGTGAAGCTGGGCGACGACGACGTCGCCGCGATGGAAAGCGCATTGCAGGTGCTGGCGGCGGGCGGCGAAGACCGGGCCGAGGACGTGTTCCACCTGCATTTCTCGCTCGGCAAGGCGCTCGAGGATGCCAGGGATCACGAAGCATCCTTCCGCCATTATGATCGCGGTAACCGGCTGCGCCGCGCGCAGATCGTGCATGATGCGGACGGCTTCTCGGCCGAAGCCGCGGCGGCCGCCGACCTGTTCACCGCCGGCTATCTCGCCGCCCGCGGGGCGGGGGGATGCCCGGCGCCCGACCCGATCTTCATCGTCGGCCTGCCGCGCGCCGGTTCGACGCTGATCGAACAGATCCTCGCCAGCCACAGCCAGGTGGAAGGGACGATGGAACTTGCCGAGATGATGATGATCGCCGGCCGCCTGCAATCGCGCGTCGACGAGGGCGCGTTTCCCGATTTCCGCGCGATGGTCGACGCGCTGACGCCGGCCGATCGCCTGCGGCTGGGCGAGGAATATCTCGATCGCACCCGCGTTCACCGCAAGAGCGCGCGGCCGCTGTTCATCGATAAGATGCCCAACAACTGGCAGCATGTCGGCCTGATCAAGCTGATCCTGCCCAATGCGAAGATCATCGACGCGCGGCGGCACCCGATGTCCTGCTGCTTTTCCGCGTGGAAGCAGCATTTCGCGCGCGGGCAGACCTTTTCCTACGACCTGACCGACATCGGCCGTTACTATCGCGACTATGTCATGCTGATGGCCGCGTTCGACCGCGGGGCGCCGGGTGCCGTGCATCGCGTGTTCTATGAGGCGATGGTATCGGATACCGAGCGGCAGGTGCGGGCGCTGCTCGCCCATGTCGGCCTGCCGTTCGAACAGGCCTGCCTCGAATTCTACAACAATGATCGCGCGGTGCGCACCGCCAGTTCGGAGCAGGTGCGCCAGCCGATCTTCACCGACGGTCTCGACCAATGGCGCCATTATGAGGCGTGGCTGGGTCCGCTGGCGGACGCGCTCGGCCCGGTGCTGGACCATTATCCGGAAGCCCCGCCGGTGAAGTGACCGCGGGGCAGGGGCTGCGCGCTATTTCTTCAGCGTCGCGAGATAGTCGACGAGCGCGGCGCGATCCGCCGGGTTGCCGACGGCGATCATCATGCGCGTGCCCGGGACCATCCTGGTCGGGCCCGCGAGGAACTTGTCGAGCGTCGGCTTGTCCCACTTCAGCGCCGACCCCTTCAGCGCCGGCGAATAGAGGAATTCGGTGCTCGCCGCCTTGCGGCCGAGCACGCCCGCCAGATTGGGGCCGAGCCCGGCCTTCTGCTTGGGGGCGGTGACGTGGCACATCTGGCAGCGCTGGCGGAAGATCATGCTGCCGTTCGGCGCGGGCGCCGCAAACGCGGCGGAGGCTGCGACGAGGAGTGCCACGGCGAGCGGCACGCGCACGGAGAGAGTCAATTCACGGTCCCCATCTTGCTGGCAGGACGCTCGGTAGCGGCGTCTTTCGCTCATCATGCCGAACCGCCCGCCGCGCGCAAGGCTGTTTCGCAGTTGCGAAGACGTACTGACGCTTCTCTTGCCGGGATGTGCCGCGCTCTTGATCGATTTCGTGCTGCAGTTGCGAGGCAGAATCCTCGCGTCGCCGCAAGATCGCTCTTTTGTCGAGTGGTCGCTTTTGATACGCACTCGCAATTGTTGATCGGAGACCGAGATCATGATTCTGCCTCGCGCCCTGGTGCTGGCGGCGCTGTTGCCCCTCGCGTCGTCGCGACCGCGCCGGCCGGCGCCCAGCCCGCGGCCGCCGCGGGCTCCGTCGATGTCGAAAAGGCCAAGTTCGAGGCGGATCGCGCGCACATCCTGGCGATGGCGGGCAATTACAAGGTCACCTTCGACATGCGCGAGACCACGCCCTGGCTCGCCGGCTACGAGCCGATCGAGCCCAAGATTTCGGGCGGGCATGAGATCGTGCGGCTGGTCGAGGACAGCGGCCGCAAGATCGTGCTGCAGCATATCCTCGTTGCCGAACATGGCGGCCAGACCTTGATCATCAAGCATTGGCGACAGGATTGGGTTTATGAGCCGGCCGACGTGCTGGTTTACGCTGGCCCCAACCAGTGGAAGCTCGAGACGGTGCCCGAGCGCTTCCGCAAGGGCCGCTGGTCGCAGACCGTGTGGCAGACCGACGATTCGCCACGCTATGGCGGCTGGGGCGAATGGACGGGGGAAGGCGGGGTGCCGCGCTGGCGCAGCAACTGGACCTTGAGACCGCTCGCCCGGCGGGATGCGGTGCGCAAACCGGTTTACGATCGCTATCAGGCGATCAACCGCCACTCGCCGACACCGACCGGCTGGATCCACTGGCAGGACAATATCAAGCTGGGGATGGTCGCGGGCAAGCTGACCCCGATCGTGCAGGAATCGCTGCTCAACACCTATGAGAGGTTCGACGGCTACAAGGTTTCGGCCGGCGATGCGTATTGGGCGAAGACCAAGGCCTATTGGGGCGAGGTCCGCAAGGCATGGGACGCGGCGATCGTCGCGCACGGGGGCGTGACGGTGAAGGAAGAGGCCGAAACCGGCTCGGTCACCGGCCTCAAGCTGATGGGCCTCGCCGACGAGATCGCCGAGGGCAAAAAGATGGAGGCCGCGGCGGTCGCCGAAGCCCGCACGGCGATCATGGAGGCGACGAAGGGATAGGGGCGTGATACCTTCCCCTCATGCCAACCCGCATCTTCACCATCGGCTATGAAGGCGCCACGCAGGACCAGTTCGTCGCCACCCTCCAGCAGGCGGGCGTCGAGCAGGTGATCGACGTGCGCGCGGTACCCTTGTCGCGCAAGCCGGGCTTCTCGAAGAATGTCCTCGCGGCGGGGCTGAAGGCGGCCGGCATCGCCTATGTCCATCTGAAGGCATTGGGTACGCCGCCGGAAGGGCGCGAAGCGGCGCGCAAGGGCAATCACGCCGGGCTGGAGCGCGTCTATGCGGGGCAACTCGACCTGCCCGAGGCGCAGGTGCAGGCCGCGCAGATGCTGGAACTCGCCGCCGAGCGCCCCAGCGCCTTGCTCTGCTTCGAGCGCGACCCCGGCATGTGCCACCGCAGTTTGCTGGTGAAAGCCATGGCGCCCGACGCCGAGATCGTCGATCTGATGATTTGACCGCGCGGGTCAGGCCATCGCCCGCTCGGACCAGTCGGTCAGCCCCTGCCGCGCTTCCTGTACGAAGCGCGAGTGGCGCACGCCCTTCAGGAACGCGCCGCCGACCAGCCGGCCGAGCAGCCCCACCGGGCGCCGGAACTGCACGAGCAGGATGATCCGGGTCTCGTCGGTGTCGTTCCAGACCTCGTGCTGGTAGATGTCGTCGAACACGAAGGCCTCGCCCTCGCGCCAGTTCACCTGTTGATCGGCCACGCGCATGCGGCAGTCTTCCGCCTTGCGCGGCACCTGCAGCGCGAGATGGCAGACGAGGATCGCCTTGGTCACGCCGGTATGCGCGGGGATGTGGGTGCCGGGCAGCAGAATCGAGAACAAGGCCGAGTTGATCTCGGGCACCTCGGCGAGCAACGCTGCCGTTTTCGGGCAGGCGGCGCAATTGGCCTCGACGCGATAGCCATAGCCCTGGAAGAAATAGGATCGCCACTTACCCGCCGGCGCGATCCGGCGGTGATCGGGAGAGATCGCGGCGAGCGGCGGCACCTTCTCCAGATCGCCCAGCACTGCCGCGGCCTCGGCGCGGATCGTCTCCCAGTTCGCCTCCAGCCGCGCGATCCAGGGGAAATCCGCCTTGTCGTGGAAGGGCTTGTCGCCGACCTTCGATGATCTGCCGATCAGCGCATTGACCCGAGGCTGCGCCCATTTGCCGAACTTCATCAGCAAGGGCTTCTTCGGCACCAGCTTGGAATTGGGCTTGGGCGCGGAGGGTGGTGGCACCGCCGCGGCTGAGGGTTCGATTCGCGCCGCGACCGAACGTCCCGTCTCCACGCCGCGCACCGCCGCGATCGGCAGCACGCCATAGACGTGCGGAAACAGCGCGCCGCCGCGCGATTCCTCCCAGCGCACGGTGTCGCCGAGCAGCGCGAGGTCGATCGTCAGCACCGCGAGGCCGGACTGGCCGGCGAAATGCTTGTCGAGCGTGCCTTGGAGCTGATCGGCGGCGGAGAGGTGGATATAGCCATCGGCATGATCCACCGGGGCACCGTCGAATGCGCCGGCGGACTCGAACGCAGCCCACTGGTCGGCGGTCAGCACCTTGTAGGCGGTGTCGGGAAGCGTCATCCGGTCGTCTGCCTCGTCATGGCTTGGGCAATCCGCGCCCCCTCAGCATGACGAAGACGGCGCGTAAAGTGTCCAGCCGCACGCCTTCCCGCTTGCGGAAGGGGAAAATCAGGCCTCACCCTCCGATGGCGTCGCGGTATCGTCGCCGCCCTCCGGCGCGCCATCCTCGACGCCCTCGGCCGCATCCTCCTCGCCTTCCTCGATGCGCGCGGCGCTGACGACATGCTCGTTCTTGGCGACCTTGAAGATCGTCACGCCCTGCGTGTTGCGGCCGGCGATGCGGATCTCGGTGACGTCCGTGCGGATCATCTTGGCCTGGTCGGTGACCATCATCAGATGATCGGTGGCGTGGACCGGGAAGCTCGCGACCACCGGCCCGTTGCGCGCCGAGGTCTCGATGTTGGTGATGCCCTGGCCACCGCGGTTGGTGCGCCGATATTCGAACGCCGAGGTGCGCTTGCCATAGCCGTTGGCGGTCACCGTGAGGATGAACTCTTCCGCCGCCGCGAATTCGGCCATGCGCTCGGCCGGCAGGGTCGGCGCGTTGTCGTTTTCCTTCCACGGCGCGGCGCGCAGATAGGCTTCGCGCTCATCGGTGGTGGCATCGAACCCGGCGAGGATCGAGAGCGAGATCACCTCGTCGCCATCCTTCAGGGTGATGCCGCGCACGCCGGTGGAGGTGCGGCTCTGGAACTCGCGCACCGCGGTGGATTCGAAGCGGATCGCCTTGCCCTCGCGGGTCGCCAGCAGCACATCGTCCTGCTCGCTGAGCAGGGCCACGCCGATCAGGCGGTCGCTCTCGCCGTTTCTCGTCGGCGCATCCTCGTCGAAGCGCATCGCGAACTTGCCGTTCGAGGGGATGTTGGCGAACGCATCCATGCTGTTGCGGCGCACGCCGCCATGCGCGGTCGCGAAGATCACGTGCAGGTTCTTCCACTCCTCCTCATTCTCGGGGAGCGGCAGCACGGTTGAGATCGTCTCGCCATCGGCCAGCGGCAGCAGGTTGACCATCGGCCGCCCGCGCGTGGTCGGCGCGCCTTCGGGCAGGCGCCACACCTTCTTGCGATAGACCTTGCCGTGCGTCGAGAAGAACAGCACCGGCGTGTGGGTGCTGGTGACGAACAGGCGGGTGACGACATCCTCGTCCTTGGTCGCCATGCCCGAACGGCCCTTGCCGCCGCGGCGCTGCGCGCGGAACGCGTCGAGCGGGGTGCGCTTGATGTAGCCGCCCATCGTGACGGTGACGACCATCTCCTCGCGCTCGATCAGGTCCTCGTCGTCGATGCCGTCGGCGGAGGGGGCGATGGTGGACTTGCGCGGGGTGGAGAATTCGGCGTCGATCGCGTCGAACTCCGCCGCCATCACCTCGTAGAGGCGGACGCGGTCGGACAGGATGCGCAGCAGTTCGCCGATCGAGTCGGCCAGCTTGGCGAGCTCGTCGCCGATCTCGTCGCGTCCCAGCGCGGTCAGCCGGTGCAGACGCAGGTCGAGGATCGCGCGGACCTGTGTGTCGGAGAGGGTGTAGGTTTCGCCCTCGATCTCCTTCTCCACCGCCTCCACCAGCGCGATGTAGGACGCGATCTCGGCGATCGGCCAGGTCTGCGCGAGCAGCTTGGCGCGCGCCTCGGCCGGGCTGGAGGAGGATCGGATGATCCGCACGACCTGGTCGAGGTTGGTGACGGCGATGACGAGGCCGAGCAGGATATGGGCGCGGTCGCGCGCCTTGTTGAGCTCGAACTTCGACCGGCGGGTGATCACCTCCTCGCGGAACTTCACGAAGGATTCGATGATGTCGCGCAGCGTCAGCACTTCCGGCCGGCCGCCGCGGATCGCCAGCATGTTCGCCGGGAAGCTCGATTGCGCCTGGGTGTGCCGCCAGAGCTGGTTGAGCACCACGTCCGGCGTCGCGTCGCGCTTGAGATCGATCACGATGCGCACGCCGAAGCGGTTCGATTCGTCGCGAATGTCGCTGACGCCCTCGATGCGCTTGTCCTTGGCGGCTTCGGCGATGCCTTCCACCAGCGCGTTCTTGCCGGTCTGGTAGGGGATCTCGGTCAGCACGATCGAGCGGCGGTCGCCCCGGCCCTCCTCGATCACATAGCGCGAGCGGACGATGATCGAGCCCTTGCCGCTGAGATAGGCGTTGCGCGCGCCGCCCTTGCCGAGGATCAGCGCGCCGGTCGGGAAGTCCGGCCCGGGGATGATCTCATGCAGCTCTTCGGAGGTGATCGCGCTGTTCGCCATATAGGCGCGGCAGGCGGCGATGACCTCGCCCAGATTGTGCGGCGGGATGTTGGTCGCCATGCCGACGGCGATGCCGCCCGCGCCGTTGACCAGCAGGTTGGGCCAGCGCGCCGGCAGCACCACCGGCTCCTGCAGCGACCCGTCATAATTGGGCGTGAAGTCGACGGTATCCTTGTCGATATCCTCGAGCAAGGTCATCGCCACCTTGGCGAGGCGCGCCTCGGTGTAGCGCATCGACGCGGGCAGATCGGGGTCCATCGAACCGAAATTGCCCTGGCCATCGATCAGCGGCACGCGCATCGACCAGTCCTGCGCGAGACGCGCGAGCGCCATGTAGATCGCGGAGTCGCCGTGCGGGTGGTAGTTGCCCATCACGTCGCCGACGATCTTGGCCGATTTGCGATAGGCGCGGCCGGGGACGAAGCCGCCTTCCTGGCTGGCATAGAGGATACGGCGATGGACCGGCTTCATGCCGTCGCGCACGTCCGGCAGCGCGCGGGAAACGATCACCGACATTGCATAGTCGAGATAGCTCGACTTCATCTCGTCGACGATGTTGATCGGGCGGATGTCGGAGGGGTCGGCGAGCGGAGTCTCGTCGGTCAAGGCCGTGCTTTCGGGTTATGTGATGGAATGATGACGCTCTAGCCGACCGGGAAGGGGAATACCAGTCGCGCGTGTACGCGTGCGCGCGTACACGCGCGCGGATAGCGTTGGCTGCAGGCGGCAGCGCGGTGGCCCTCAGCGGCGGACGAAGCGCCAGAGGTCGTCGGTGGAGCCTTCCGGATCGAAGGCATAGCCGTCGATGTCGAAGCCCTTGAGCGCTTGCGGATCGGCATGGTGGTGCTCGCACACATAGCGCGCCATCATGCCGCGGGCGCGCTTGGCGCCGAAGCTGTTGAAGCGCAGGCCCTGGGGCCCCTGTTCGCGGAAGTCGATCGTGACGACGCGGATGTCGCCGGGCAGCCGGCCCTCGACGGCGCCCCAATATTCCTTGCTGGCGAGGTTGATCACCACGCCCGAACCCTGCGCGCGGGCGTCCTCGGCCAGCCGGTCGGCGATGCGGTTTCCCCAGAAGCCGTAGAGATCGGCGCTGCCCACCGCCCAGCGCGTGCCCATCTCCAACCGGTAGGGGCGGATCGCGTCGAGCGGGCGCAACAGGCCGTAGAGCCCCGAAAGGATGCGCAGATGATCCTGCGCGAAGCCGATCGCTTCCGCGCCGAGGCTGCGTGCCTCGAAGCCGGTATAGACGTCTCCGGCGAAGGCGTAGATCGCGGGGCGGGTCGGCTGGCGATGGAAATCGCGATAGCGCTCCGCGTTCAACGTCGCGAGCGGTTCCGAGATGCGCATCAGCCTGCGCAGTGTCGGCACGGTCAGCGTGGCGGCGCCGGCGGCGAGCGCCGCCGTCTGTTCGACGAAGCGTGGCGCAGTTTCATCGACCGGAGGAAACGGTTTGGCGTAATCGAGCGTTTTGGCGGGAGAGATTATGGCAAGCATGGAGGCGCGGGCCTTAGACGGCGGTCGTCGTGCGGGCAAGCGGTTGCGGGGGAACGGTTCAAGGATGGTTCAGCGCGCATGAGGCAAGGCGGTGCGATACGCGGGGCGCGCGACATGGGTTTTGGGCGGTTTGGCTTGTGCGGTTCGCACGGCCGGATTAGCAGACCGCCAAAGGGTTAGCGCCGCCCTCGCGGGCATGTTCAAGGAGACTGACTGGCATGAAGCTGATTTCGAAAGCGGCGATGGCGACCGCGCTTGCGCTGGGTGGCGTCGCGATGCTCGGCGCGCCGGCGACTGCCGCCAAGAAGGAAAAGAAGGAAGAGGGCCCGAAGCTCGAGATGAGCAACGAGTTCCGCAAACCGGCTGGCGAGGCGCAGGCTGCGCTCGCGGCAAACGACCTCGCGACGGCCAAGGCGAAGATCACCGAGGCTGCGGCGCTCGCGAAGAACCCGGACGAAAAATATGTGTCGGCGCAGATCCTGCTGCAGATCGGCCTGCAGTCGAAGGACGAGGCCGTCCAGTCCGAGGCGATCACCGCGATGATCGACAGCGGCCGCGTGCCGGCCGCCGATCTGCCGAAGTTCAAGTTCTACGCAGGCAAGTTCGCGTACGACAAGAAGGACTATGCCAAGTCCAAGGCGCTGCTGACCGAGGCCGAGCAGGCCGGCTACACCGGCACCGACCTCTATCTGCTGCTCGCTGAGGCGAACGCCAATTCGGGCGCCGCGCCGCAGGGCCTCGGCTATATCGAAAAGGCGATCGCCGCGGAGAAGGCGGCCGGCAAGCCGGTGCCGGAGGAATGGTACAAGCGGGGCATCTCGATCGCCTATCAGGCGAAGCTGATGCCGGAGGTGGCCAAGTGGACGCGCCTCAACGTGCAGGCCTTCCCGACCCCGGAGAACTGGCGCACCGCGCTGGTGATCTATCGCGACAATACCAACCTCGACAACCAGTCGATGCTGGACCTGATGCGCCTGATGCGGCTCACCAAGTCGCTCGCGGGTGAGCGCGACTATTTCGAATATGCCAATTCGGCGTTCGAGCGCGGCATCTATGGCGAGGCCAAGTCGGTGATCGACGAGGGCAAGGCCGGTGGCATGCTCAACACGAGCAATCAGGCGATTTCGGACGTCTATACGCAGGCGAGCTCGAAGATCGCGGCGGACAAGAAGGAACTCGCCGCGGCCGAGCGCGAAGCCAGCACGTCCAACAACTTCCGCGTCGCCTCGGGAACCGCGGATGCGCTGATGGGCTATGGCGAGGATGCGCGCGCGATCCCGCTCTACAAGATCGCGCTGCAGAAGGGCGCGACCGACAAGGACACGATCAACACCCGTATCGGCATCGCCTCGGTGCGTTCGGGCAATATCGCCGGCGCCCGCGAGGCGTTTGCGCAGGTCAATGCCAGCGGCCCGCGCGGCCCGCTGGTGTCCTACTGGACGCTGTATCTCGATCAGCGTGGCGGCGGCGCCACCGCCTCGGCAGCCCCGACCGGCAACTGATCGCTTAGCGATCGACGCGAAACGACGCCCCCGAACCTGCAGGTTCGGGGGCGTCGTCGTCGATCAGTCCACGGGCACGCCCGGCAGCAGCTTCGACGAACGCATCGTCAGCGAGGTCTTGACGTTGACCACGTTGGGAGCGGGCGTGAGCTTGGTGGTCAGGAAGTTCTGGAATGCCTGAAGGTCATGCGCGACGACCTTGAGGATGAAGTCGATCTCGCCGCTCAGCATGTGGCATTCGCGGATTTCGGGAAGCTGTGCGACATGCTCTTCGAAGGCGCGCAGATCCGCTTCGGCCTGGCTGCGAAGGCTCACCAGCGCGAAGCCGGTGATCGCATAGCCAAGCGCCGCGGGGTCCAGCATGGCATGATAGCCGCGGATCACGCCGGCTTCCTCGAGCCCGCGGACCCGGCGAAGGCAGGGCGGCGCGGTGAGGCCAACGCGTGCGGCAAGCTCGACATTGGTCATGCGGCCGGTGTCCTGCAACGCAGTCAGGATCTTGCGGTCGATATCATCGATATGAGGGGCAGGCATCTATTCTTTCCGTTCACAACGTTGCGCACAGGCATAATTATGTTGCGAGCGAATGCAAATGGTCGGCGACGAGCCGATCGTCATTAAACTTACAAATGCAACCGAATCGAATTTCAGCCGATGGTTCAGATGGCTGGTCTTGCCACGCCGGCCCGCCCTCCGCTATCGCGGGCGCCGGACGCGGGGGCCTGTAGCTCAATGGTTAGAGCTGGCCGCTCATAACGGCTAGGTTGCGGGTTCGAGTCCTGCCGGGCCCACCACGTTCTTGCGCTTTGCAGGGTGAAGCGCCTAAGGCCGCCGGGGCGGGGAGTAGCGCAGTCTGGTAGCGCATCTGCTTTGGGAGCAGAGGGTCGCAGGTTCGAATCCTGTCTCCCCGACCATTTTGAAAGGCGAACCTGCCCGCTTCGCCTCCAGCGTTGGCGAGCGGTGCGGCCGCCGCCGTTGCCGGTAGCGGACTGCTGCCCTGGGCGAATGTCCAGCAAAGGACGCGCGCCATCCGCCTGCGCCCGACAAATGACGAGAAGGTCATGCTCTACCGTCATTCCTGCGACGAAGGTCGTACATGGCAGCGGCAGGGCGCGCGCGCGAAATTCTCCAGCACCGTACAGCAATGTGCTCGGCGCGTTCTTCCCCCGCCATCTGGATCTACGTAGCGGATGCCCGGCGGGCGCAGTTGCGCGATTTTCGCTATTGCTGTCCGCCGGCTTTCGCATAGTCAACGATCGGAGAACTACGAGACCGGCGGCGGCTCACGGCGCAGTCGCAGGCCGGTCCGGCAGGGGGGATGATCGGTGAGAGAGACGTTCGACAGCCTGGTCCACACCGTTTCGAACCTGCTTGACCCCCACGGACCCGATGGCAGCTTCGCGCCGGGCGACTACAGCATCCATTTCTTCCTGCAGCTCGCCGTCATCCTCATCGCCTGCTTCCTGTGCGGCCGCCTCGTGACCCTGCTTCGCCAGCCGCCGGTGGTGGGGGAGATGATCGCCGGCGTGGTGCTGGGCCCGTCGCTGCTCGGCCTGCTGTTCCCCGGCCTGCAGGCGGCGATCTTCCCCCCCGAGACGCGTAACCTGCTCTATGCGGGCGCGCAGCTGGGGGTGGGGCTCTACATGTTCATCGTCGGCACGACCCTTCGGACCGATCATTTCCGTTCCAAGGGGCCGACCGCATTTGCCGTGTCGATCGCCGGCATCGCCGCGCCCTTCGGTTTCGCGGTGCTGATCACGCCGTTGCTGCTGGACGTGCCGGGGTTGTTCGCGCCCGGCATCGGCCGGGCGAACGCGACCTTGTTCCTGGGCGCGTGCATCGCGCTGACCGCGTTCCCGATGCTCGCGCGGATCATCAACGAACGCGGCCTCGCCAATTCCTCGCTCGGCACCCTATCCCTGACTGCCGGCGCGTTCGACGATGCCTGTTCGTGGTGCGTGCTGGCGATCGTGCTCGCCGCCTTCGGTGGCGGCCCGGGCGTGGCGGTGCTCGCGATCGGCGGCGGGCTGGCGTGGGCGGCATTCCTGTTCTTTTTCGGACCGCGGATCCTGGCACCGCTCGGCCGTGCGGTGGAGCGCGCGGGCAGGATGACCGCGACGCATCTCGCCATCGTGATGATCGCGTTCTGCCTATCGGCGCTGCTGATGGATCTGGTCGGCATCCACGCGATCTTCGGCGGCTTCGCGATGGGCGCGGTGATGCCGCGCGGGCTGCTGACCGAGGAGATCAAGCGCAAGATCGAACCGCTGACGGTGGTGCTGCTGCTGCCGATGTTCTTCACCTACTCGGGGCTCAACACCCGGCTTGATGTCATGAATTCCGCTGACCTGCTGCTGATCGCCGCGCTCATCCTGATCGCATCGATCCTGGCCAAGGCAGGCGCGTGCTACATCGCTGCGCGGCTCTGCGGCGAGGAGAACAGCGTGGCTTTGGGGATCGCCGCGCTGATGAACGCGCGCGGCCTGATGGAGCTGATCATCATCAATATCGGGCTGCAGAAGGGCATCATCGGCCCGGCGCTGTTCGCGATCCTCGTGTTGATGGCGATCGTCACCACGATGATGGCCAATCCCATGTTCGATGTCGTGATGCGCCGGACAGGACAGCGCGGGCAGGCCGAGCCGGCCGCCGGGGTCTAGCTTCCGGAGGGTGGGTGAGCGGCTGCCGCTTCCGCAATCGGCGCTGGGACAGGCCGGCGCTTGGGGAGTTGGATAAGGTTGAGGAAGGACATGACGACGTCGCCATCCTGATTGGCGGCGGTGATCCGCATCGAGATCGTGCCGCGATCCGGCTTGCTGCGGGACGGCGCGATCTCGACGATCTCGCGGGTCACGCTCAGCACGTCGCCGGGGCGGACGGCCTTGCGCCATTGCAGATCGTCCACCTTCAGCCCCAGCAGCGGCGTCTGCCCGAATGGCGCCTTGTCGACGAAATCGCGCATCAGCGCCGCTGCGACGTGCCAGCCGCTTGCGATGATGCCGCCGAACCGCCCGCTCGCCGCTTCCGCCTTGTCGACATGCATGGGCTGCGGATCGAACTCCTGCGCGAAGCGGATGATGTCCGCCTCGCGCATCTCGATCGGCCCGCCATGCCAGGTCTGGCCGACGACAAGATCGTCAAGGAAGAGGTCTTTGCCCATCTCGCTGTTTCCCCGCGTCACAGCGAATCGTCCGCCCGGCGATAGAGTTGCCAGCAGGTCCCGGCCTTGCGGAAGAGGTAGCGGACCTGCGCGTCGGTGTCGGGCTTGCGCAGCGTGACGACATGGTCGCCATCCACGCCGTTGCTGACGGTCAGCTGCAGGCCGTCGCGCCTCTGCTGGGCGGCACTGGGCATCACCGGGAAGGCGCGGGCCGCGCCGGCCAGGCGCTCGGTGACCGGAGCCGGCTCGGGTTCGGCGGCCGGATCGATCGATTCGCTGAACAGCGGATCGGCGGTGAACGCGCGCTGGATGGCGACGTCGTCGGCAAATGCGGTTACGAAGGCGGAGAAATCCTTCGCGGGGCAAGCGGTGGCGGCCTGCGCCGCGGGCGCGACCGGCGCACTGGCAAGGATGATGGCGGTGGCGCTGAGAAGGCGGTTGATCATGGTCTCTGGGTCATCCGGATACGCTGGAATCGAAGCTAAGCTTTTGAATATCGGCCAGCTTGATGACAAGCTGTGACGAAAGTCATGGAGAGAAGCGAATGGCGGGCAGCATCCGGGTCGGCATCGGGGGATGGACCTATGAGCCGTGGCGCGGCACCTTCTACCCGCCCAAGCTGGCGCAGGCGCGCGAACTGGAACATGCCGCAAGCCGTGTGACGGCGATCGAGATCAACGGCACCTATTATCGCCTGCAATCGCCCAAGAGCTTCGCGGGCTGGGCGAAGGCCGTGCCCGACGGGTTCCAGTTCAGCGTGAAAGCCTCCCGCTACTGCACCAACCGCAAGGATCTGCGCGAGGCAGCGGAGTCGATCGCAAAGTTCGTCGACCAGGGGCTGGTCGAGCTCGGCGATCGGCTCGGCCCCATCCTCTGGCAGTTCGCGACGACCAAGCGCTATGAAGAGGACGAGTTCAAGGCGTTCCTTGCGATGCTGCCGGCGGCGCATCGCGGCGTGCCGCTGCGCCATGCGGTCGAACCGCGGCATGAGAGCTTCCGCGATCCCGGCTTCGTCGCGATGCTCCGGAAGGCGGGTGTCGCGCTCGTCTTTGCCGATGCGGAGGATCATCCCTGCTTCGCCGACCAGACCGCGGATTTCGTCTATGCCCGCCTTCAGGATGCGAAGGAGGATCAGCCGACCGGCTATACCCCCGGCGCGCTGGACCACTGGACGGCGATCGCGCGGGACTGGGCGGCGGGCGGGGCACCCGACGGCCTGCCTTATGTCGACGCGACCGATGCGAGCGCCAGCGGCCAGCGCGACGTGTTCATATTCATGATCAACGGCGCCAAGGTGCGGGCGCCAGCGGCGGCCGAAGCGATGCTGGAGCGGCTGAGCGGGTGAATTCGTGTGTCCTCCCCGATGCAGCGCACCGGGGAGGACGCACGGGTTCAGGCGCCCTTGACCTTCTCCGCCGCAGCGGTGCCCGCGCTGCCGGCGGCCTTCACGACGCCGTCGAGCAGGCTGCTGGCCTGGGCCTTTGCGTTTTCCTTGCTGATGCCGAGCGAATCGAGATGCTCGACGCCCGCCGCGCGCGCGGCCTTCACGGCCTCGCCGGCGCGATCGTGGATCGTGCGGCTGACATCGCCCAGCAATTCCTCTTCGCGGCGGGTGCGCGGGAGCAGCGTGCCGGCGAGCGCGCCGAGCGCGAGGCCGCCGACGAGCACCGCCAGCGGATTGTCCTGCACCGCATCGCCGGCCTTGCGCGTCGCGCTGGCGGCACCGCGCTTGGTCGCGTCGACCGCCTCCGCGGCCTTGGTGCGCGTCGTGTCGTAGGCGCCTTCGGCCTTCGCCTTCACCGTCGCCACGGCGTCGCTGGTCGCGGTGCGCGCACTCTCTGCGGTTTCGCTCGCGAAGGCCTTGGCCTTCTCGACACCTTCGCTGACCTTGCTCATCTCGTCCTGTCTCCTGTCATGCGGATCGCGCCGCGGTCAACCGATGCTCTCGCCGACCATCCGCGCATTCAACTCGTCATCATCGGGTTCGGTTTCACGCCGGAACAACCGCCCCGCCGCCTTCATCGCCTTGTCGCGAAAAAGCAGGAGGCCGACGCCGGCGACGAATCCTGCGGCAGCGGCGGGGCGTTGCCGGATCGTCTCTACCGTGTCCTGAGCGAAAGCAGTGGCGCGTTCCCTGATTTCTTCGGTCGCTTCCTGCATCAGCGCCTTGGGCGTCAGCCGCTTCTGCAGCGCGATCATCGTCGTCGTCAGCTGCTGGCGCGCGGCCTTCGACTTGGCCTCCGCCACGCGCAACTCCTCGATCGCCCGGCTCATCGACCGCCTCCGAGATCAGGCTCGGCCGGCGAGGCGTCTGGATCGGTGGCCTTGCGCAATTTGGCCAACGCCACCCGCACCAGGATCCAAGCGAGCGCGAGTGCCAGGCCGATCACGACCGCCACCGCGCCGACGCGTCCCAGATAGGGCGCAAGGATGAAGATCAGACCCACCAGCAAAGCGATTGCGCTCGCCAAAAGGATCACCGCGGCGACCGCAATCATCGCGACCGCCGTGCGCGCCTCGACGAGCCGCGCAATCGCCTGCGCGCGATACAGCCTGATTTCGGCCCTGACGAAATTCTCGCCATCGTCGACGAGCTGCGACAGCAGCGTGCCGATCGACGAATCTTCCGGACCTGACGCGGCGGGTTCCACGACCGAGTCCACCCCCTCGCTCACCCCCATGCCTTCAGACGACGGGGGGCACGGAAGGTGGGCTGTCCGCGAAGCCGGACGTCACCGGTTGCGGAGCGACGGGGGAGGGCGGTGTGTATGTCGGCTCTTCAGCCACCGGTGCTTCGCCAAGGCCGGCCTTGACCAGCCGCGCGAGGACGAAGCCCAAGGCGGCCGCGGTGCCGATCGCCACCGCCGGGCTCTTCTTCACGAACCCGCGCGCATCCTCGAACAACGCGTCGACATCCTTGTCGCGCAGTTGGGCGGCGACGCCCGAGACCATGTCGGCGGCAGAGCGGGCATAGCCGCCATATTGCACGCCGAGCCGCTCATCGACGGTTTCGGCCGCCTCGCTGATCAGCCTGGCAAATTCGTCAAGCGTTGTGGTCGCCTTTTCCTTGCCCTCGGTGGCGACTTCACGCGCCTTGTCCGTCGCCTGGCCCTTGAGCTTGCTGGCTTCCGCACGGACCTTTTCGCTGGCGTCCCTTGCTGCAGCCTTGGTCGCATCGACGGCCGGCCTGGCGGCCGCCGAGAGCTTTTCGGTCGCGGCCTTCACGGCCTCCGCGCTGCGGTTGGCGGTGCTTGCCGCCGGCTCGCTCGTCACGCCCTCGGGGGTGCCGTTGAACTCTGCACGCTCGTCGGTCATGTCGCTCCTCGCATCTCGATCGCTGATGTCATTCCTTCCCCACAACATTCGGTGTCGTAGCGCGGTTCCGCCCGGCGGGCGATAATTGCGCCGAGGCGCTCCCGTCGATAGAGGCCGGTCGATAACATCCGCCACGCCTGAAAGGAACGCAACCGAAATGACTGCGATCACCGACATCCGCGCGCGCCAGATCATCGACAGCCGGGGCAATCCGACGGTCGAGGTCGACGTGACCCTCGAGGACGGGGCGTTCGGCCGCGCCGCGGTGCCCTCGGGCGCATCGACGGGGGCCTATGAGGCGGTCGAGAAGCGCGACGGCGACAAGACGATGTGGCTGGGCAAGGGCGTGTCGCAGGCGGTGGATGCCGTCAACGGCGTGCTGTCAGAGGCATTGCTGGGCATCGACGCGGAGGACCAGGCCGAGGTCGACGCGACGATGATCGCGCTCGACGGTTCGGCGAACAAGGGCGTGCTGGGGGCCAACGCGATTCTCGGCGTCAGCCTCGCCGCCGCCAAGGCGGCCGCGGAATCGCGCGGGTTGCCGCTCTATCGCTATGTCGGCGGCGTTTCGGCGCATGTCCTGCCGGTGCCGATGATGAACATCATCAATGGCGGCGCGCACGCCGACAACCCGATCGACTTCCAGGAATTCATGGTGATGCCGGTCGGCGCGCCGACCTTGTTCGATGCGGTGCGCTGCGGCTCCGAGATCTTCCACACGCTCAAGAAGGCGCTGCACGACAAGGGTCTCGCGACCGCGGTGGGTGACGAGGGCGGCTTTGCGCCGAACCTCGCCAGCCCGGCCGACGCGCTGGACTTCATCATGCGTTCGATCGAGGCGGCGGGCTACACGCCGGGCGACGATGTGATGCTCGCGCTCGATTGCGCCGCCACCGAATTCCACAAGGATGGCGCCTATCATCTGGACGGCGAGGGCCGCGTGCTCTCACCCGACGAGATGGCCGCCTATCTCGCCGATCTGTGCGCGAAGTATCCGATCGCCTCGATCGAGGACGGCATGGGCGAGGACGATCGCTACGGCTGGAAGACGCTGACCGACCTGATCGGCGACAAGGTGCAGCTGGTGGGTGACGATCTGTTCGTCACCAACCCGGCGCGCCTGGCGGACGGCATCAAGGAAGGCCTCGCCAACTCGCTGCTCGTCAAGGTCAACCAGATCGGCACGCTCACCGAGACGCTGGAGGCGGTCTCCATGGCGCAGCGCGCCGGCTATACCGCGGTCATGTCGCACCGCTCGGGCGAGACCGAGGATTCGACGATCGCCGACCTCGCCGTCGCCACCAACTGCGGCCAGATCAAGACCGGCAGCCTTGCCCGGTCGGATCGGCTCGCCAAGTACAACCAGTTGATCCGCATCGAGGAGGAGCTGGGATCTGTGGCGCGTTATGCCGGCCGCAGCATCTTCGGCTGAGTCCTCCGGCTGAAATAATATCGTCTACGCAACGATCCGCGCGGTCCGCCGCTTCGGCGGCGGATCGCGCGGTGTGCGTGCCGATCCGCGCAAACCCCGCTTGATTCCGCGAGTCGCATGTGATTCAAGGGCGGGGTGACCAAGGCGCGTAAACTTCCGACATTGCTTGCATCGGCCGCCGGCCCGGCGTTCGCGCTGCTCGTGATCGCCTTCTTCGGCGGCTATGCGGTGCTGGGTTCCAACGGCGTGCTCGCCTGGAGCGATTACAAGCGCCAGATCGGCGTGCGCAGCGCCGAGCTCGAGCGGCTCAAGGCCCAGAAGGCGGTGCTTGCCAATCGCGTCGACCTGCTCGATCCCCGGCATGCCAATCCCGATATGGTCGACGAACTGGTCCGCAAGGAGCTCGGCGTCGCGCACCCCGATGAGGTCATCATCCCCTTGAAATAAGGCGGATGCGGTCTGACAGGCCGGGCGTTGTGACGTTCCGGACATCAAATATGTCGGACAAGCTTTTGCCGGGGCGTTGCGCACTGCGTCAAACGACGCCTATAGACGGCCCGACGAACCCACCGACAGGGATGACGTTCTTGGCAAAACCGACCACTCCCCGGCGCGGCAAGGCCGCTGCGCCTGCCCCCGCAGCAGAAGCGACGCCGCTCCCCAATCGCGAACGTCCGCCCGAACCGGCCCGCTACGAAGCGAGCCAGGAAGAGTTGCTGGCCTTCTATCGTGAAATGCTGCTGATCCGCCGCTTCGAAGAGCGGGCCGGCCAGCTTTACGGCCTGGGCCTGATCGGTGGCTTCTGCCACCTCTATATCGGTCAGGAAGCCGTTGCCGTCGGCCTGCAGTCCGCGCTCGAAGTCGGCAAGGACAGCGTGATCACCGGTTACCGCGATCACGGCCACATGCTCGCCTATGGCATCGATCCCAAGGTGATCATGGCCGAGCTGACCGGTCGCGAGGCTGGCATCAGCCGCGGCAAGGGCGGCTCGATGCACATGTTCTCGACCGAGCATCGTTTCTATGGCGGCCACGGCATCGTCGGCGCGCAGGTCTCGCTCGGCACCGGCCTGGCGTTCGGCCATAAATATTCGAACGATGGCGGCGTCGCGATGGCCTATTTCGGCGATGGCGCGGCCAACCAGGGCCAGGTCTACGAGAGCTTCAACATGGCGGAGCTCTGGAAGCTCCCGATCATCTTCGTGATCGAGAACAACCAGTACGCCATGGGCACGAGCGTCAACCGCTCGTCGGCCGAGGACCAGCTCTATCGCCGCGGCGACAGCTTCCGCATCCCCGGCCTCCAGGTCGACGGCATGGACGTGCTCGCGGTGCGTGGCGCGGCCAATGTCGCGGTCGACTGGGTCCGTTCGGGCAAGGGCCCGATCCTGCTCGAACTCAAGACCTATCGCTATCGCGGCCACTCGATGTCGGACCCCGCCAAATATCGCTCGCGCGAGGAAGTGCAGGCGGTGCGCGACAAGTCCGATCCGATCGAGGGCGTGAAGCGCGAGCTCGAGGCGCTCGGCGTCGGCGAGGACGCGCTGAAGGATATCGACAAGGAAATCCGCAAGATCGTCAGCGATGCCGCGGAGTTTGCCGAAACCTCGCCCGAGCCGCCGCTCTCCGACCTCTACACTGACGTCCTGGTGGAAACCTACTGATGGCCCTCGAACTCAAGATGCCCGCGCTGTCCCCGACGATGGAGGAAGGAACGCTTTCGAAGTGGCTCGTCAAGGAAGGCGACGAGGTCAAGTCCGGCGACATCCTCGCCGAGATCGAGACCGACAAGGCGACGATGGAGTTCGAGGCCGTCGATGAAGGCACGATCTCCAGGATCCTGGTCGCCGAGGGTACGGACGGCGTGAAGGTCGGCACCGTCATCGCGCTGATCGGCGGCGAGGGTGAAGAGGCCGCCGAGGCGCCCGCAGCGGCGCCGGCACCGGCCCCAGCGGAAGAGCCCAAGGCCGAAGCGCCCAAGCCGGCGGAATCGGGCGTCGCCAAGCTGGCAGTGGAAGCGAAGGCCAAGGTCGCCGATCCGGCGATCCCGGCGGGCACCGAGATGGTCAAGACGACCGTTCGCGAAGCGCTGCGCGACGCGATGGCCGAAGAGATGCGCGCCGACGACCGCATCTTCGTGATGGGTGAAGAGGTTGCCGAATATCAGGGCGCCTACAAGGTAACGCAGGGCCTGCTCGACGAGTTCGGCCCGCGCCGTGTGATCGATACGCCGATCACCGAATATGGCTTCGCCGGCATCGGCACGGGCGCCGCGATGGGCGGCCTGCGGCCGGTCATCGAGTTCATGACGTTCAACTTCGCCATGCAGGCGATCGATCACATCATCAACTCGGCGGCCAAGACCAACTATATGTCCGGCGGCCAGATGCGCTGCCCGATCGTGTTCCGTGGCCCGAACGGCGCCGCGGCGCGCGTCGGCGCGCAGCACAGCCAGAACTACGGCCCGTGGTATGCCGCGGTTCCCGGCCTGATCGTGATCGCGCCCTATGACGCCGCCGATGCCAAGGGCCTCCTCAAGGCGGCGATCCGCTCCGAGGATCCGGTCGTCTTCCTCGAGAACGAACTGCTCTACGGCCGCAGCTTCGATGTGCCCAAGCTCGACGATTACGTCCTGCCGATCGGCAAGGCGCGGATCATGCGCGAGGGCAAGGACGTCACCATCGTCAGCTATTCGATCGGCGTCGGCCTCGCGCTCGACGCGGCCGAGACGCTGGCGGGCGAGGGCATCGATGCCGAGGTGATCGACCTGCGCACGCTGCGTCCGCTCGACACCGCGACGGTGCTGGAAAGCCTGGCCAAGACCAACCGTATGGTCGTGGTCGAGGAAGGCTGGCCGGTCTGCTCGATCTCCAGCGAGATCCTCGCGGTGGCGATGGAGCAGGGCTTCGACGATCTCGACGCGCCGGTGCTGCGCGTGACCAACGAGGATGTTCCGCTGCCCTATGCGGCGAACCTCGAAAAGGCCGCGCTGGTCGATGCCGCGCGCGTCGTCGAGGCGGCCAAGAAGGTCTGCTATCGCTGATGGGATACGTCGCTGCCGGGATGGAATGAACCTCATCCCGGCAGCGACGCCCCCACAGCGCACGCTTCCCGGTGGGAAGGTGCTGGCTAACCTGTTTTCGCTGAAATCCCCTTCGGTCGTTCAGCAGGTCTTCTTCCGCTCGCAGCGGCGGGTGACGCCGACATAGGCGCCGGCCTTTTCGCTGAAGCGCCATAGGGTTGCATCTTCGGCCGTGACCGGGCGCACCTTGCCATCGTCGCCGACGATGGTTCCGCTCACCGCCACCTCGAAATCCGGCCATGACGGCAGGCCCGCGGTTCGCACCTGCAGTTGCCGAAGCGTGCCGCTGCTCGCGTAGCAGGGGCGCTCCGCCCCACCGCCGTCGCAATCCGCGCCATTGTCGGTTCCTGTGTCTATGTCGCCGGCATAGGTCCAGCCGCTGGCGTCTGCCACCGCCAGGCGGAACATGCTGAAGCCCGTGATCGAGATGCCGCCGGGCTCGAACCGCCGGATCGGCAGGCCGATCAGCATGCCATTGCTCAGCGCCTGCTGGACGAAGAGCCGCCCTTCACCGACGATCGGCGGATTGCCCGCAGCACCGCTAACCGCGATGCTGCCGAAATTGATCTGCCTGCTCGTTTGCTGCCAGCGCGCGTCCCTGAACCGGTAGCTGACCTGCGCGAGCCCCAGCGTGTCGCCGGGCGCGGAAAGATGCGGGCTATCGGCGTCCGCATCCTCGCTCACCGTCGCCAGCAACGTGAAGCCGGGGGCGCCATCGACGGCGTACTCGACCGTGCGCCAAGCGCTGATGTTCTGCCCTTCGATGGTGCAGCCCTCGGCATCCGCATCGGGCACGCCGCACAGCGCCCGCATCGCTTCCGCCGGGGACGGCGGCTGCGGCGACTTCGCCATGGCGGGCGCTGCGGCGCCGGCGAGCAGCGCCAGAAGACCGGCAAGGAGGCGCGTGCGCATCAGTTCACCGAATCGATATACTGCTTCCAGGCGGCGCTCCAGCGCTGCCGGAGTTCGGGCGGAACGGCCTGCACGCTGCACGTCACCGCACCACCATCGCCATTGCCCGGATCGCACGCCCATATCTTGCGGTCGAGCTTGCCGACGTCGGTCGCGACGATGCTGACGATGCGGCCATGATCGATCGCCAGGAACAGGTCCGGCCAGATCGAGTCGCCATCCGGATTGGAAAACCAGGCACAGGTCCGCTCGAACGGCAGGCGCTCCTGCTTGCCGCAGGCGTTCGCGCCCTTCGGAAACAGCCGCCGCAGCGCCGCATTGCCGCGTGAACTGCTGACGTCGAGATCGGCGGCGGAGAGCGCCGCGATGGTGTCGATGCCCAGCGTTTCGGGTGCAGCGGCAGCCGCGGAAACGGCGAGCGACGCGCCGGCCGCGGTGACCGCGATCATGATTCGGCGCAGCCAGATGGAGATCTTTGTCTTCATGGCCTCTGCCTAACCCATTCATCTGAAAAGGATTGTGATGCAGCGCACAACCTTGTGCAATTCGTCGCATTCGGGGCAATGGGTTGCGGCGAGGGCATCGGCACGGCATCCGCAGCACCATGGATTTTCAGGACATTCTCGCCGCCGATGCCGACCGCGCGATCATGCTCGCGCATGTGCCGGTCGCCCATCGGGCGGCCATCGCTGCGCTCTGGCGGCTCGATTTGCGCGGCGCGGAGATCGTGCGGTCGACAACCGAATCGATGATCGGGCGGATGCGGCTGACCTGGTGGTATGAGGCGCTGGGAAAGCTCGACGGGGCGCAGCCACCGGCCGAGCCGCTGCTCGAGGAGGTCGCCACGGCGCTGGTCGCGTCGGGCGTCAGCGGCGCGGCGCTGGGCGAGGCGATGATCGGATGGGAAGCGCTGCTCGATCCGCTGCCGCTCGACGAGGCGGCGCTCGGCGCCTTCGCCGCCGAGCGCGGCGCGGGGCTCTTCCGCCTTGCCGCCGGGGTGCTCGGCGACGGCACCGATGCGGTCGCCGCCGCGGGGCAGGGCTGGGCGTTGGTCGATGCCGCGCGCCACCTTTCCGACGCCGAGACGCGCGCGCGCGCGCTCGCCATGGCGCAGCCCGCCCTCGCGGAGGCTCTCGCCGCGCGCTGGCCGCGGCCGTTGAGGCCGCTCGGGCTGCTTGCGCGCTTCGCCGAGGATGATCGCCGCGCCGGCGGCAGCGCGGCCGCCCCAGGCTCGCCGCGCCGGATGCTGCGTGCAATCGGCTTCCGGCTGGCGGGGCGCTGAACGCCGCGATAGGTTGGCGCCCGCCGCTGTTGCTGGAGGGTGATGATGGGTCGAATGATTGCCGGGGCTGCCGCAATGCTGCTGATGATGGTGGCAGGCATCTTCGCCTGGGAAAGCATCATGGGCCGCAGCGATCCGATCCCGCCGGCTCCGGCGATGGCAGCGGCGGTCGCGACGCCCGCGGCGGCAGCCGAACCGAGCGAAGCGGTCCTGCCCGAGGCGACCGCGAAGACGCGTGAGGAGCGCCGTTTCGGCCGCTACGACAAGGACAAGGATGGCGCCATTACGCGTGACGAGTATCTTGTCGCGCGCCGCAAGGCCTTCGCCAAGCTCGACCGCAACGGCAACGGCGTGCTCGATTTCGACGAGTATGCGGTGAAGACGATCGAGCGCTTCGCCACCGCCGACGCCGACGCATCGGGCAGCATGAACCCCGCCGAGTTCGCGACCACCGCGGTCAAGCGCAAGCCGAGGCCCGCCCCCGCGAACTGCCCGCCGGCGGCGGCGCGCGGGGCGGACGACGAGGAGGCCGCGGCGGGCTGAACCGCGCGCGCGAAGGAATGGCGGCGGATCAGCGCGGAATCGTCACCACGGCATCGCCGACCGCCAGCCCCATCGCGCTCGCCGCCGCCGGATCGATCGCGATGCCGCCATCCTCGGCCCGCACCTGCGCATAGGCGGCGACGAAGTCCTTCAGCCGCCCGCGCGCGACCAGCAATTTCTCCCCCTCATCCTCGCCGAGATCGGCGATCCGCGTGATAGGGGTCTCCCTGGCCTCGGCAACCGAGCGGATGCGGTCGGTGAAGGCGGTCATCGACGGGCCGCCGTCGAAGATGTCGATATAATGATCGTGGTGAAAACCCTCCGCCTCCAGCATGCGCATCGCCGCGCGGCCGCTGGGGTGGGGGAGGCCGATCACCGCGCGCGCCGTTTCCGGCAGCATCGCGGTGTAGACGGGATGCTTGGGCATCAGATTGGCGAGCACGCCGGTGCCGTGGATGGCGTTGAAGGCGTCGGCATCCTGGAAGTTCATGCCGAAGAATTTGCCGGCGATGCCATCCCAGAAGGGCGAGCCGCCGGCATCGTCGATCACGCCGCGCAGTTCGGCGAGCACGCGGTTGGCGAACCGGGCGCGATGCTGGCGGATGAAGAGGTAGCGGCTGCGCGCGAGCAGCATGCCGAGGCCGCCCGCGCGCTCATGCGGATGGAGGAACAGCCCGCCGACCTCGCTCGACCCTTCGAGGTCGGTGACGATGCTCAGCATGTCGGCGCGGAAGGTTCGGCCGAGTTCGGGCGCATGTTGGGTAAGCGCGCCGATGCGGTAGGAATAGAAGGGGGATTTCTCGCCGACCTTGCTCAGCAACTGGCAGGTGCCGCGGATCTGGCCGGTCGCGACATTTTCCAGCACGAGGATGAAGAGGTCGTCGGCCAGCTGGTCGTCATCGCGCGCGAAGCCCGCCTCGGAGCGTTCGAGCTTGGTTTTCAGCGCCGGCTTGTCGGCGGGCAGGTTGGTAAAGCCGCCGCCGGTGAGCTTGGCCATCTCATAGAGCGACTGGAGATCACGCGGCGCGGCGGGACGAATGCGGAAGGTCATGGAGCACCCTGACCGGCGAGCCGCAGCATCGTCAAGGCCGAGAGCATGGCGCGTTCGGGGAGCGAATCGACCAGCAGATATTCGTCCGCCGAATGGATCGCGCCGCCGCGCGCGCCCATCGTATCGACGACCGGCACGCCGCAGGCCGCGATATTGTTGCCGTCGCATACCCCGCCGGTCGGGCGCCAGGCGATGTCGAGGCCGAGGTCGGCGCCGCATCGCCTGACCAGCCCGAAGAGCCGCTCGGCGCCGGGATCGAGCGGCTTGGGCGGGCGGCCGAAACCGCCATGCGCATGGATGGTGACGCCATGCGCGGCAGCGACCGCGGCGACGCTCCCGGCGATCAGCGCGCGGGCGCGGGCCTCGTCGTCGGGCGTCGCCGGGCGGAAGTTGACGCGCAGCACGGCATGGTCGGGCACGACGTTGTTGGGGCCGCCGCCATCGACCTTGGCGGGGTTGACCGACAAGGTCGGCGTGCGTGCCGCCGCCAGCCGCAGCGCGAGATCCGCCGCGGCGAGCACGGCGTTGCGGCCATCATCGGGATTGCGGCCGGCATGGGCGCTCAATCCCTTGACTATGAAGGAATAATTGCCGCTGCCCGAGCGCGCGCCGGCGAGCGTGCCGTCCGGCATCGCCGGCTCATAGGTGAGCGCCGCGACCTTGCCCTTCGCGAGCCGCGCCAGCAACGCGGCCGAGCCGGGCGAGCCGACCTCTTCATCGCTGTTGATGACGACGTCATAGCCGAAGCGCGCCATGCCGGGCGCCGTCTCGATCGCCTTGAGCGCGGCGAGCATGATCGCCAGGCCGCCCTTCATGTCGGCGACGCCGGGGCCGCCGAGCACGCCGGGTTCGCGCCACGCAAGCGCCTGGAACGGGTGATCGACGCCGAACACGGTATCCATATGGCCGGTCAGCAGGATGCGCGCGGGCGCATCCGGCCGGACCTTGACGATCAGGTTCCGGCCATGCGCCACCTCACGCACGCGTCCATCGGGCTCGACCACCTCGACCGGCGCGGCGTCCGCCAGCGTCACGTCGCCGGGCAGCGCCGCGAAGGCGTCGGCGAGCAGGGCCGCGGTCGCCGCCAGCCCGTCGAGGTTGCGCGAGCCGCTGTTGACGGACGCCCAGGCTTCGACCTGCGCGAGCATCGGTTGCGCGGCTGCCGTGTCGATCACGGCGCGTTCGGTTGCGGCAAGTGCAGTCATCGCGTCACCCTAAAGCATTCCAATGGCGGCCGTCACCGCCTGCTGGGACGTTGCATCGTCGGGAGCGCTCGGGCATAGGCGCGAGACCTCGCTTCCCCTCCCCAGGAAAGTGCAGGAGCCATGAGAATGACCGACTTCGTCGCGCGCAACGGCCTGAGCATCGACCGCAGGCTGTTCGATTTCGTCAACGCCGAGGCGTTGCCGGGAACCGGCGTCGATGCCGACGCCTTCTGGGCGGGCTTCGCGCAATTGCTCGCGACCTTCGTGCCGGACAATCGCGCATTGCTGGCGACGCGTGACAGCATGCAGGGCGAGATCGATGCATGGCACGCCGCGCGGCGCGGCCAGCCGATCGATCTCGCGGAATATCAGGCGTTCCTGCGTGGGATCGGCTATCTGGTGGCGGAGCCGGTGCCCTTCGCGGTGACCACGACCGATGTCGATGCGGAGATCGCGACGATGGCGGGGCCGCAACTCGTCGTCCCCAGCCTCAACGGGCGGTTCGTGCTCAACGCCGCCAATGCGCGCTGGGGCAGCCTCTACGATGCGCTCTATGGGACCGATGCGCTGCCGGGCAGTGCGAAGCCGGGAGGCTATGATGCGGAACGCGGCGCCGCGGTGATCGCGGCGGCGCGGATCTTCCTCGACCAGGCGATTCCCGGCTGGGACGCGCGCGCGCATTTCGTCGGCTATCGCGGCGATGCCGATGCGCCCACCGCCCTGCTGTTCAGGAACAACGGCCTCCACATCGAACTCGTCATCGATCGCGACCATCCGATCGGCCGCACCGATCCGCTCGGCATCGCCGACGTCATCCTCGAATCGGCGCTGACGACGATCGTCGATCTCGAGGATTCGGTCGCGGCAGTCGACGCCGAGGACAAGGTGGCGGCCTATGCCAACTGGCTGGGGCTGATGCGCGGCGACCTGACCGCGCGCTTCGCCAAGGGCGGCAGGACGCAGACCCGCGAACTGGAGAGCGACCGCGAATGGACCGCGCCCGACGGTAGCCGCTTCACCGTGCCCGGTCGCAGCCTGCTGTTCGTGCGCAATGTCGGCCATCTGATGACCAACCCGGCGGTCGTGCTGCCCGATGGCGGCGAGGCGCCCGAAGGGCTGCTCGACGCGGTGTTCACGTCGCTGATCGGGCTGCACGACATCAAGGGGCTCGGGCGCTTCCGCAACAGCCGCGCGGGCTCCATCTACATCGTCAAGCCGAAGATGCACGGGCCGGACGAAGCGGCGTTCACCAACCGGCTGTTCGATGCGGTCGAGGATCTGCTGGGGCTGGCGCGCCACACCATCAAGGTCGGCGTGATGGACGAGGAACGGCGGACCTCCGCCAACCTCGCCGCCTGCATCCATGCGGTGAAGGACCGCATCGTCTTCATCAACACCGGCTTCCTCGATCGCACCGGCGACGAACTGCACACCTCGATGCAGGCCGGTGCGATGGTCCGCAAGGCGGAGATGAAGGCGAGCGCGTGGATCGGTGCCTATGAGGCGCGCAACGTCCAGATCGGGCTGGCCTGCGGGCTTTCGGGCAAGGCGCAGATTGGCAAGGGCATGTGGGCCGCGCCCGATCGCATGGCGGAGATGATGGCGCAGAAGATCGGCCATCCCCGTTCCGGGGCGAACACCGCCTGGGTGCCGAGCCCGACCGCGGCGACCTTGCATGCGATGCACTATCATCAGGTCGACGTGTTCGCGCGGCAGCAGGAACTCGCCGCCGAACCGACGCCGGGGCTGGAACCGCTGCTGACCGTGCCGCTGGCGCATGGCCAGAACTGGTCGGAGGAAGAGGTCGCCCGCGAGTTGGACAATAATGCGCAGGGCATTCTCGGCTATGTCGTGCGCTGGGTCGATCAGGGCGTCGGCTGCTCCAAGGTGCCGGACATCAACGATGTCGGGCTGATGGAGGATCGTGCGACGCTGCGGATTTCCTCACAGCATATGGCCAACTGGCTGCTGCACGGGGTGTGCAGCGAGGCGCAGGTCGAGGCGGCGCTGCTCAGGATGGCGGCCAAGGTGGACGCGCAGAACGAGGGCGACCCGCTGTATCGGCCGATGGCGGCGGATCCCGAGGCAAGCCTGGCGTTTCAGGCGGCACGGGCGCTGGTGTTCGAGGGCGTCGAGCAACCGAATGGCTATACCGAGCCGTTGCTGCATGCGTTCCGGCAGAAGGTGAAGGCTGCGGCGTAGCGAGTTCCCCTCCCGCTTGCGGGAAGGGCTAGGGGAGGGCGTGTCCGGGCGCCCTCTTTTCCACCGTTCGTCCCGAGCGAAGTCGAGGGACGAGTCGCGCGAAAATGCTGTCCGATGGGGAGGGCGGGGGCCGATTTTCGGCATCCGTTATGTGACTTGTCCCTCGCCTTCGCTCGGGACGAACGGAGGAGGGGGAGCCATTACCCCAGCACCTTGGCCAGCACCCCACGATAACGCTCCGCCACCGCTTCGCGCCGTATATGACGGCCACCCCTCACGACAGGCACCCCGCGCCGCCACACACCGTCGATCGCCGTCCGCCCGGCGGCAAACACCAGCCCGTCGAGTATCGCGTCGCCACGCCGCCCGGCGAGCGACACATGGTGCATGTCCAGCGTCAGGAAATCGGCGGCATTCCCCGCGGCAAGCCCGGCCGCGGCGCCAAGCGCCCGCGCACCGCCGTCCAGCGCGCCTTGCCACAGCGCGGCGCCCGACGATCGCCCGGCGTCGCGCGCGATCAGGTTGCGGCCGCGCGCCGCCAGCCGCTGGCCATATTCGAGCAGCCGCAGTTCCTCGGTGCCGTCGATCAGCACGTTCGAATCGGAACCCACGCCATAGCGGCCGCCGGCGGCGAGGAAGGGTTCGGCGGGGAAGATGCCGTCGCCGAGATTGGCTTCGGTGATCGGGCAGAGGCCGGCGACGGCGCCGCTTCGGGCCATTGCCGCCGCCTCGGCGTCGGTCATGTGCGTCGCGTGGACGAGGCACCAGCGCCGATCGACCGGGGCGTGATCGAGCAGCCACTGCACCGGCCGCGCGCCGGACCAGGCCAGGCAGGCGTCGACCTCACGGGTCTGTTCGGCGATGTGGATATGGATCGGGCCGGTGCCGGCGAGTGTCGCGACGGGGCCGAGTTCTTCGGGCGTAACCGCGCGCAGGCTGTGGGGCGCGACGCCGAGCACCGCATCGGGCAGCGACGAGAGGGCGGCGCGGGCGCCGTCGAGCAATGTCGCGAAACCATCGACATCGTTGATGAACCGCCGCTGGCCGTGGCCGGGCGCGGCACCGCCGAAATCGGCATGCGCGTAGAAGACGGGCAGATGGGTGAGGGCGATGCCGCTCTCGTCCGCCGCCGCGGCGATCGCCGCGCTCATCGCCGCGCGGTCGGCGAAGGCGGTGCCGTCGCGATCATGGTGGAGATAGTGGAACTCGCCGACGCGGGTGAAGCCGCCTTCCAGCATCTCGACATAGGCCATCGCCGCGATCGCGGTGAGGTCGTCCGGATCGATGCGGTCGACGAAGCGATACATGATCTCGCGCCACGTCCAGAAGCTGTCGTCCGCCGGCCCGCGCACCTCGGCGAGCCCGGCCATGCCGCGCTGGAACGCATGGCTGTGAAGGTTGGGCAGGCCGGGCAGCGCGACGGCGTGGCGTTCGTCCGCAGCCGTTGGCGCGGCGCCGATCTCGGTCGCCGCAATCAGCCCTTCGACCACGGATAAGCGGACATTTTCCGCCCATCCCGTAGCGAGCAGGGCCTCGGCAAAGTGGAAGCTGCGCGGCGCGGTCATCGGCTGTTTCGATCCTGTTTGGTGCATTTATGTCTATACATTTGATGGCGGCTGACGCAATAAGGCGCCGCGAGATTCAGGGGGTGGCGATGCGGTGTGACAGGCTGTGGACGGAGGCGCGACTGGCGACGCTGGCCGATGCTGCCGGCCTCGGCATCGTCGAGAAGGGCGTGGTGGCGAGCCGCGATGGGCGCATCCTCTATGCCGGCCCGGCGGCGGATGCGCCGCGCTTCGAGGCGGTGGAAACGATCGCCTGCGACGGCCGCTGGATCACGCCGGGGCTGATCGATTGCCACACCCACCTCGTCTATGGCGGCGACCGCGCGCATGAGTTCGAATTGCGGCTGGCGGGCGCCTCCTATGAGGAGATCGCGCGCGCCGGCGGAGGCATCGCCTCGACCATGGCGGCGACCCGCGGGGCCGCCGAGGACGACCTCGTCGCGACGGCGCTGCCGCGGCTCGATGCGCTGATCGCCGAGGGCGCGACGACCGTCGAGGTGAAGTCGGGCTATGGTCTCTCTCTGGACAGCGAACTCACGATGCTGCGCGCCGCGCGCCGGCTGGGCGTGGCGCGGCCGGTGCGGATCGAGACGACCTTGCTGGGCGCGCACGCGCTGCCGCCCGAATATCGCGACAATGCCGATGGCTATGTCGATCTGGTCTGCGAGCAGATGATCCCGGCCGCCGCCGAAGCGGGGCTTGCGGATGCGGTCGACGCCTTCTGCGAGGGCATCGGCTTTTCGCCCGCGCAGACCGAGCGGGTGCTGGCGGCGGCGGTCGCCGCCGGACTGCCAGTAAAGCTTCACGCCGAGCAGCTTTCCAACCTGCATGGCGCGGCGCTCGCGGCCCGCCACGGCGCGCTTTCCGCCGACCATCTCGAATATCTCGATGCGGATGGCATCGCGGCGATGGCGACGTCGGGCACGGTCGCGAGCCTGCTGCCCGGCGCCTATTATTTCGTGCGCGAGACCAGGCTGCCGCCGATCGACGCGCTGCGCGCCGCCGGCGTGCCGATCGCGCTCGCGACCGACAGCAACCCCGGCACCTCGCCGCTGACCTCGTTGCTGCTGGTGCTCAACATGGGCGCCACATTGTTCCGCCTGACCGTCGACGAATGCCTTGCCGGTATCACCCGCAACGCCGCCAAGGCGCTGGGGCTGGGCGACGAGATCGGCACGCTCGAGGCCGGCAAGAGCTGCGACCTCGCGATCTGGACCGTCGAGCGGCCGGCGGAACTGGTTTACCGAATGGGGTTCAACCCCCTCCATCAGCGTATCTGGAAGGGCCTGTGACGATCATCCTCGATCCCGGCAACGTGGCGCTCGCCGACTGGCGCGCCATCTATCGCGGCGCGCCGGCGTCGCTCGATCGCGCCTGCGCGCCGCGCATCGCGGAGAGCGCGGCGGCGGTTGGCCGCATCCTCGCCAAGGGCAAGCCGGTCTACGGCATCAACACCGGTTTCGGAAAACTGGCCAGCGTCCGCATCGGCGACGAGGATCTGGCGACGCTCCAGCGCAACATCGTGCTCAGCCATGCCGCGGGCACCGGCGATGCCTCGCCGGTGTCGGTCGTGCGGCTGATGATGGCGCTCAAGCTGGCGAGCCTTGGGCAGGGCGCCTCGGGCGTGCGGCCGGAGACGGTGGCGCTGCTGGAGGCGATGCTGGTGCAGGGCCTGACCCCCGAGATCCCGTCGCAGGGCTCGGTCGGCGCGTCGGGCGATCTCGCGCCGCTGTCGCACATGGCGGCGGCGATGATCGGCACCGGCTGGATCCACACCGCCGCCGGCCGGCTGCCCGCGGTCGAGGCACTGGCCGCCGCCGGCCTCGCGCCGCTGGAGCTTGGTCCCAAGGAAGGGCTGGCGCTGCTCAACGGCACGCAATTCTCCACCGCGAACGCGCTGGCCGGGCTGTTCGAGGCGGAGTTGCTGTTCCAGTCGGCGCTCGTCACCGGCGCGCTGTCGACCGAGGCGGCGAGGGGATCGGACACGCCGTTCGATCCGCGCATCCATGCGCTGCGCCGCCATCGCGGCCAGATCGAGGTCGCCGACGCGCTGCGCACCCTGATGGCGGGCTCGGCGATCCGCGCCTCGCATCTGGAGAATGATGCGCGCGTGCAGGATCCCTATTGCCTGCGCTGCCAGCCGCAGGTGATGGGCGCCGCGCTCGACGTGCTGCGCCAGGCCGCGACCACGCTGGGCACCGAGGCCAACGGCGTTTCGGACAATCCGCTGATCTTCCCCGAGGCCGATGAAGCGCTCTCGGGCGGCAATTTCCACGCAGAGCCGACCGCCTTCGCCGCCGACATGATCGCGCTCGCGATCTGCGAGATCGGTTCGATCACCGAGCGGCGGATCGCGATGCTGGTCGATCCGGCCTTGTCCGGGCTGCCGGCCTTCCTGACGCCGAAGCCGGGGCTCAATTCGGGCTTCATGATCCCGCAGGTGACCGCCGCGGCGCTGGTATCCGAGAACAAGCAGAACGCCTATCCGGCGAGCGTCGATTCGATCCCGACCTCCGCCAATCAGGAAGATCATGTCTCGATGGCGGCGCATGGTGCGCGCCGGCTGCTCGGCATGGCGCGCAATGCGCGCGCGGTGGTGGGCATCGAACTGCTCGCCGCCGCACAGGGCGTCGATTTCCACGCGCCGCTGACGTCGAGCGGCGCGCTCGAAACCGTCCGCGCCACGGTGCGCGGGCAGGTGCCGATGCTGGTGGACGATCGCCATTTCCATCCCGACATGGAAGCGGCGAACCTGCTCGTCGGAACCGGCGCGATCGCGGAAGCCGCGGGGCTCGCGCTGCCGGGGGTGATATGACCGGCTTCGTCGAGGTGCATCGGGGGGAGGCGCCGCTGGTGATATCCTTCCCGCATACCGGCACGGATGTTCCGGCGGAGATCGAGGGCCAGTTCGTCTCGCCCTGGCTGGCGCGGCGCGATGCCGACTGGTGGATCGACCGGCTCTACGGCTTCGCGCGCACGCTCGGCGCGACGACGGTGCGCACGCGCATCTCGCGCAGTGTAATCGACGTCAATCGCGATCCGTCCGGCGCGTCGCTCTATCCGGGGCAGGCGACCACCGAACTCTGCCCGACGACGACGTTCGATGGCGAGCCGCTCTATGCCGGCGCTGCGCCCGACGAGATCGAGGTCGGGCGGCGGCGGATGCTGTGGTTCCAGCCCTATCATGATGTGCTGGCCGGCGAGATCGCGCGGCTGCGCGGCGCCCACCGCAGGATCGTCCTCTATGATGCGCATTCGATCCGCAGCCATGTCCCGCGGCTGTTCGACGGCGAGCTGCCGCAGTTCAATATCGGCACCAACGATGGCACCACCTGCGATCCGGCATTGCGCGACGCGGTGACCGCGACCTGCGCGGCAAGCCCCTACAGCCATGTCGTCGACGGCCGCTTCCGCGGCGGCTGGACGACGCGGCATTATGGCCAGCCGCGAGACGGCGTCCATGCCATCCAGATGGAGCTGGCGATCCGCGGCTACATGGCCGAGCCGGACGCGCCGACGCTCCAGAACTGGCCGACCGCCTGGAATGCGGAGGTGGCGGCGCCGCTTACCGCGATCCTTCGCGACATTCTCCGGAACTGCCTCGATTTTGCCCGTTCGACGAAAGGATCCCTGTGACTCGCCTCGACAACAGCCGCGTCATCCGCCCGGCCACCGGCACCGAATTGTCGGCGCGCAGCTGGCTGACCGAGGCGCCGCTTCGGATGCTGATGAACAATCTCCACCCCGATGTCGCCGAGCGGCCGGAGGAACTCGTCGTTTATGGCGGCATCGGCCGCGCCGCGCGCGACTGGGAAAGCTATGACCGCATCGTCGAGACGCTGCGCCGGCTGGAGGATGACCAGACCTTGCTCGTCCAGTCGGGCAAGCCGGTGGGCGTGTTCCGCACCCATGCCGACGCGCCGCGCGTGCTGATCGCCAATTCCAACCTCGTGCCGCGATGGGCGAGCTGGGAGCATTTCAACGAGCTCGATCGCAAGGGGCTGGCGATGTACGGCCAGATGACCGCGGGCTCGTGGATCTATATCGGCACGCAGGGGATCGTCCAGGGCACCTATGAGACCTTCGTCGAGATGGGGCGCCAGCATTATGACGGCGACCTGACCGGCCGCTGGCTGCTGACCGCCGGCCTTGGCGGCATGGGCGGCGCGCAGCCGCTGGCGGCGGTGATGGCGGGGGCATCGTGCATCGCGATCGAATGCCAGCGCTCGCGCATCGAGATGCGGCTGCGGACAGGCTATCTCGACAAGGCGGCCGAGACGATCGACGAGGCGCTGGCAATCGTCGAGGAGGCGAAGCTTGCCGGCAAGCCGGTGTCCGTGGGCCTGCTCGGCAATGCCGCCGAACTGCTGCCCGAGATGTTCAGCCGCGGCATCCGGCCGGACCTGCTGACCGACCAGACCTCCGCGCATGATCCGGTCAACGGCTATCTGCCGGCGGGCTGGACGGTGGCCGAATGGGTCGAGCGGCGCGAGCGTGAGCCGCAGGCGGTGGCTGCCGCGGCCAAGGCCTCGATGGCGGTGCATGTCCAGGCGATGCTCGATTTCCAGGCGGCGGGCGTGCCCACGGTCGACTATGGCAACAATATCCGCCAGGTCGCGAAGGATGAGGGCGTCGCGAACGCGTTCGACTTCCCGGGTTTCGTCCCCGCCTATATCCGGCCTTTGTTCTGCCGCGGCGTCGGGCCGTTCCGCTGGGCGGCGCTGTCGGGCGATCCCGAGGATATCTATCGCACCGACGAGAAGGTGAAGGCATTGCTGCCGGACGATGCGCATCTTCATCGCTGGCTCGACATGGCGCGCGAGCGCATCCATTTTCAGGGGCTGCCGGCGCGGATCTGCTGGGTCGGTCTGGGTGACCGTCACCGGCTTGGTCTGGCGTTCAACGAGATGGTGGCGAAGGGCGAACTCACGGCGCCGGTGGTGATCGGCCGCGACCATCTTGATTCCGGTTCGGTCGCCAGCCCCAACCGCGAGACCGAGGCGATGAAGGACGGCAGCGATGCGGTGTCGGACTGGCCGCTGCTCAACGCGCTGCTCAACACCGCCTCGGGCGCGACCTGGGTGTCGCTGCACCATGGCGGCGGCGTCGGCATGGGCTATTCGCAGCACAGCGGCATGGTGATCGTCGCCGATGGCACAGAGGCCGCGGCGAAGCGGCTGGAGCGGGTTTTGTGGAACGACCCGGCGACCGGCGTGATGCGTCACGCCGATGCGGGCTATGACATCGCGATCGATTGCGCGCGCGACAAGGGCCTCGACCTGCCGGGCATCCTCGGCTGAGCATGGTTCGGCTGCTCCCCGCCGCCGATCGCGTTGCAAAGCCATGGAAGAATGGCGGGGGCACGACGAGCGATCTGCTCTTCTTTCCGCCCGACGCGGGGATGGAAGATTTCGGCTGGCGGTTGAGCATCGCCGACGTGGCGGCGGCGGGGCCTTTCTCCGCCTTTGCTGATGTCGACCGCTCGCTTTCCGTACTCGAGGGGGATCTCGAACTGGCCGTCGCCGGAGACGCACCGGTTCGGCTGACCCCCGAGGCCGGCGCGTTCTCCTTTGCGGGGGATGCGCCGGCGCATGGCCGGCCGGTGGGCGGCGCGGTGCGCGATCTCAACCTGATGGTCCGCCGCGGCGCGTGGCGGGGCAGGGTGGATCGGGTGACCGATTTCCCGGCGGCGATCGCGGCAGGCGATGCCGCGGCGCTGGTGGTGCTGGCGACCGGCGAGACGACGGTGGACGCCGGGGGTGCCGCCTACGCGATGGCGCCGCTCGATGCGTTGCTGGTCGAGCGGCCAGAGGCGATCCTGATCGCGGCTGTCGCGGCAGTGCATATCATCAGGATCTGGCCGGGCTGATATCGCCACCCGACGGTCCCCGGCTTTCGCCGGGGACCGATGGATTACAGCACCCAGGATGCCGTCAACGCCGTCACGTCGCCCGTGAACAGGATCACCATGTCGGCGTTGGCATCGCCATTGACGTAGAAGCTGGCGGTGCTCGTGTTGGTGCCCGCGTCGAACGCCAGCGTGTATTGGGCGACACCGCTGGTGACCGTCGCCACCCGGCCGAACGCCTGGTCGCCCGCCGCGCTGGCCGCGTCCACCGCCGACACGTCGAGGATGTCGCCCGCCGCGAAGTCGAGGATGCGGTCGGTCACAGTGAGCGTGCTGTCGCCCGCGGCGAGGTAGACGAAGCGGTCGTTCTGGGTGCCGCCGGTGAGCAGGTCGGCGCCGGCACCGCCGGTCAGCGTATCGGTGCCCGCCGCACCCGTCAGCACATCGTCGCCGGCAGCGCCGCGCAGCACGTCGTTGCCGGCGCCGCCGTCGACCGTGTCGTTGCCCGAACCGGCATCGACGGTATCGTTGCCCGAGCCCGCGGCGATGATGTTGATCTGGATCGAGCCGGTGAGGATGTCGTCGAAGTTCGATCCGGTGAGATTCTCGATCGAGGACAGCGTGTCGGTGCCGGCGCCGCCGCTGTTCTGCGCGGTCGCCAGCGCCAGGTTCACCGTCACGGCGCTGGTGGCGGTGGCATAGCTGGCGGTGTCGTTGCCCGCACCGCCGACCAGCGTGTCGTCGCCGAGCCCGCCTGCCAGCACGTCATTGCCGGCGTTGCCGGTCAGCACATTGGCGCCGGCGTCCCCGGTCAGCTGGTCGTCATAGGCGCTGCCGGTGAGGTTCTCGAAGCCCGACAGGGTGTCGCCGCCGGCCGCCAGGGTCGATTGGCCGACCGTGATCGCCAGGCTGACGCGCACGCCGCCGCTTGCCGCGGCATAGGTCACCGTATCGATGCCGTTGCCGCCCTGCAGCGTGTCGTTGCCGAGTCCGCCCTGCAGCACGTCGTTGCCGTCGCCACCGGTCAGCACATTGCCATACTCATTGCCGGTCAGCGTGTCGGCGAAGGCCGATCCGATCACATTCTCGATGTTGCGCACCGCATCGGTGCCGGCACCGCCGGTGTTCTGGCCGGAGGTGCCGACCAATGTCAGCGCGATCCCCGAGGCGGCGTCGGCATAGGTCACGGTGTCCGTGCCGGATCCGCCGTCGAGGATGTCATTGCCGAGGCCGCCGATCAGCAGGTCGTTGCCCAGGCCGCCGCTCAGCGTGTTGGCATTGCCGTCGCCGGTCAGCACGTCGTTATAGGCCGTGCCGGTCAGGTTTTCGATCGCCACCAGCACGTCGGTGCCGGCACCGCCGGTTGCGCTGTTGGTGACGAGGCTTGCGGTGACCGCGGCCGTCGCGGCGGCAAAGCTCGCCGTGTCGGATCCGGCGCCGCCTTCGATCCGATCGTCGCCGAGCCCGCCCTGCAGCACGTCGTTGCCATTGCCGCCGGTCAGGACGTTCGCGGCGGCATCGCCGGTCAGAACATCGTCATAGGTGGAGCCGATGAGGTTTTCGAAGCCCGAGACGGTGTCGCTGCCCGCGGCACCCGTGGACTGTACCGTGGTAACCGAAAGGTTCGCCGTGATGCGCGCGGTGGCGCTGGCATAGCTCAGCGTGTCGATGCCCGCGCCGCCCGACAGGATGTCGCCGACCCGGCCGGTGCCGCCATCGATCAGATCGTCGCCATCGCCGCCGGTGATGGTGTTGGCGCCGGTATTGCCGGTCAGCACGTCGGCGAAAGCAGAACCGATGAGGTTCTCGATCAGCACCAGCGTATCGGTGCCGGCGCCGCCCGTGTTCTGGGCAATGGTGGTACCGAGCGTGACCGTTACGAAGGCACTGGCGCCCGCATAGCTGGCGGTGTCGATGCCGGTGCCGCCGTCGAGCGTATCGTCGCCGGCGCCGCCTTCCAGCACGTCATTGCCGTTGGCGCCGCTCAGCCGGTTGTTGCCGCCGTCGCCGGTGAAGGTGTCGCCATAATTGCTGCCGGTCAGCGCCTCGATGCCGGCCAGCGTGTCGGTGCCGGCGCCGCCGGTGGCGCTGCCGGTCAGCAGGCTGGCGACCACCGCGGCGGTCGCCGTCGCATAGCTGGCGGTGTCGAAGCCGGTACCACCGTCGAGCACGTCATTGCCCGCGCCGCCCACCAGCAGGTCGTCACCCGCACCGCCGGCCAGCGTGTTGGCGCCGGCGCTGCCGGTCAGCCGGTCGGCGAAGGCCGAACCGGTGATGTTCTCGATGTTGGACAGCGTGTCGCTGCCCGATCCGCCGGTCGCCTGCGGGCCGTTCAGCGCGAGGCTGACCGTCACGGCCGCCGCCGCGGTCGCATAGGAAACGGTGTCGATGCCGTCGCCGCCGTTGAGGATGTCGTTGCCGGCGCCACCATCCAGCGTGTCGTTGCCAGCCAGGCCACTGAGCCGGTCGTTGCCGGCCAGGCCGTTGAGCGTGTTCGGGCCGCCATTGCCCTCGAGCAGATCGTCGCCTGAGGTGCCGACGATCGGCGTCATGTCGTTGACGACAGGCACGTCGCCATCGAGGAAACGGATGAACTCGATCTGGGTGAGCGTCTTGGTGCCGAAGCCCGGGTTGGACAGGCTGGAGACGACCACCGATCCATCCGCACGCGGCTCGATGACCGCATCAGCGGACATCAGCGCGATGATCGCGATGTCGCTGCCCGATCCGCCGGTCAGCACATCGTCGCCGGTGCCGCCATCCAGCAGGTCATTGCCGTCGCCACCATCGATGACGTCATTGCCCGCGCCGCCGGAGAGCGTGTTGGCGCCCGCGTTGCCGATCAGCGTGTCGGCGAAGGCGGATCCGATCAGCGTCTCGATGTTCGCGAGCGTGTCGGTCTCGCCGCCGGTCGTGGCGCTGCCGGTGGCGAGGTTCGCCGATACGCCGGCAGCCGCCGTCGCATAGCTCACGGTGTCGATGCCGTCGCCGCCATCCAGTGCGTCGTTGCCGTCGCCGCCGATCAGCAGGTCGTCATTGGCGCCGCCGTTGAGGGTGTCCGCTCCGGTGCCGCCTTCGATCACATCGTTGCCGGCATCGCCGTTCAGCGTGTCGTTGCCCGCGCCGCCCGCGATCTGATCGGCGCCCAGCGCGCCGGTGACCGTATCGGCACCGGTGCCGCCGTTGATGCGGTAGCCACCGCTCACGCCATTCAGGATCAGCGTGTTGCCCGCGTCGCTGAGCACGAAGCCCGATCCGGCAATGCTACCGGTGATGGCGAGCGTCGCTCCGGTCAAGTCGGCGGTGCCGCCGCCGGAAAGCCGCACGGTATCCGCCTCGACGATGCTGAACGCAGCGAGTTGGGCTGCGGTGAGCAGCACGGTCGCGCCGGTATTGACCACCCGCTCGACGTCCGCGTCGATGATCGCGCCGGTCAGGTCGAGGTGCGTCGCGGACTGCGACAGCAGCGTGTCGATGCCGCTGCCGCCGATGAAGCGGTCGCCCGCATCGACGGTGCCGCTGACCGCGAAGCTGTCGTCTCCGCCTTCGGCATTCAGCGTGTCGGTGCCGGCGCCGCCGGCCAGAACGTCGTTACCGTCCCCGCCGTTGAGCGTGTCGTTGCCGATGCCGCCATCGACGATGTCGTTGCCGGCGCCGGCATTGACGACGTCGTTGCCGCCTTCGCCGTTGAGGGTGTCGTTGCCGTCGCCGCCGCCCAGCACGTCGGCACCGTCACCCGCGTTGATCAGGTCGTTGCCGCCATTGCCCAGCAGCGAATTGATTGCGGCGTTGCCCGTCAGCGTATCGTTGAATTCGGAGCCGGCGAGGCCTTCCATATTGGTCAGCGTATCGAGGCCGGCGCCAAGCGTGTTCTGCTGGCCGGTGACCGCCAGGCTGACGGTTACCGCGCTCGCGGCGCCGGCGTAGCTGGCGACGTCGGCGCCGCCCATGCCGTTGATCGTATCGTTGCCGGCGCCGCCTTCGAGGACATTGCTCTCGGCGTTGCCGGTCAGCACGTCGTTCGCGCTGCCGCCGATGATGTTCTCAATGCTGTACAGCGCGTCGGAGCCGTGGCCGCCCGCCGCGACATTGGTGTTGAGGTTGACGTTCACCGCCGAGGTCGCCTCGGCGTAGCTCGCGGTATCGCTGCCGTCGCCGCCGTCGATCGTGTCGTTGCCGACGCCGCCCAGAAGGATGTCGTTGCCGGCTTCGCCATAGAGGTAATCGATGCCGGCCGCGCCGCTCAGCGTGTCATTACCCTCGTTGCCTTGCACAAGGTCGCTACCGCTCGTCGCATCGACCCGATCGCTGCCGATACCGCCATGGACCGTCACGCCGCCATTCAGCGCGCCGGTCAGGATCAGCGTAGTGCCACTGTCGTTGAGGTGAATGACGCCAACGCTGCCATTGAAGGTCACGCCCGCCAGGTTGATAAGGCCGGACGTGGTGACATAGATGTCGCCGATACTCTGCAGATGGGTGAAATTGCCGAGCTGGCTTGCGGTGAGATAGGTCGTCGAGCCACTCGTATCGAGCTGCTCGATGTCGGTTCCGATCGTCGTCCCGGAGAAGTCGACCGTCGTGTACAAGGTATGATAGCGCAACGTGTCGAAGCCGGTGCCGCCACTGTAGGTCTCTCCCGCGATATCGGGGATGCCGATGTCGTCTACATCGCCGACATCGAGGAAATCGTCGCCGCCGCCGCCGCTCAGATGGTCGATCCCGAGCCCTCCGGCGAGCACATCGCCGCCGTCGCCGCCATTGATGGTGTCGCTGCCGGCACCGCCGTTCAGATTGTCGCCGTAGATCGAGCCGGTGACGGTGTCGTTGCCGACATCGCCATAGACGGTGAAGCCGTTCTGCCCGGTGACGCCCGACAGGTCGAAACTGTTGCCGGCGGCCGCAAGATAGAAGGCTTCGTTCGCCGACACATCGGTGTCGTTCAGCGTCACCGACCCACCCGTCGTGAGCGCCACCCAGCGGACATAGAGGCCGCCGATCGTGTCGAGCTGCGCCGCGGTCATCGAGATGGTGTAGCTGAAATAGGACTGCTGGAGCAGTTCGATGCCGGTAAGGCTGGTGGCGGAAAGATCGACATCCGCCTGGAAGTAGAGATCGAGCCGGTCCTCGCCGCTGCCGCCGTCATAGAGTTCGCCGGCCGCGATGTCGCCCGCGTCATAGACGTAGATCACATCGTTGCCTGCGCCGCCGTTCAAGATGTCGGCACCGGCGCCGCCATCGAGCGCGTCGTCGCCCTCGCCACCGTTAAGCGTGTCGATCCCGGCCTCGCCATACAGGCTGTCCAGGCCGTCCGTGCCATTCAGCACGTCGTTGCCGCCGGCGCCGTACAGCCCGTCATTGCCGATGGAACCCGTCACCGTGTCCGCGCCGCCAGCGCCTTGCACGGTGAATGCCGCCTGGCCCGTGGCACCGGTGAGGTCGAAATTGTTGCCGGCGGCGGAAAGATAGAAGAACTCCGCGGCGCTCACATTGGTGTCGTCGAGTGAAACGGATCCACCGGTGGTCAGCGTCAGTCCGCGGACGTAGATCTGCCCCAGCCCGTCGAGCTGCGCGGCCGTCAGTGAAACATTGTAGCCATAATATGCCTGTTGAAGAAATTCGATCCCTGCAAGGCTGGTGGCGGAAAGATCGGCGTCGGCCTGGAAATAGAGGCTGAGCGTGTCGTAGTCGGCGCCGCCATCATAGTGTTCGCCCGCGGCGATGTCCGCGACGTCATAGACATAGATATAGTCGTCGCCCGCGCCGCCGCTCAGAACGTCCGCGCCCGTGCCTCCGTCGAGCGTGTCGTTGCCGTTGCCGCCATTGAGCGTATCGATCCCGGCCTCGCCGTTGAGCGTGTCATTGCCGGCAGCACCCGAAAGCAGGTCATTGCCGCCACCGCCGAACATCTGCTCGTCATTCTCGGACCCGGTTACCGCGTCCGCGCCCCCGGCGCCCTCGATGCGGTATCCGCTTTGCCCGGTGACCCCCGTCATGTCGAAGACATTGCCGGCGGCTGAGAGGCGGAAGACGCCAACCGATTGCGTGAAAGCGCCGTTCAGCGCGACCGATCCGCCATCGGTCAGGGTGAAGGAATCGCCGTAGAGCTGGCTCAGACCGTTGAGCTGCTCTGACCTGAGCGAGACATTATGATAATAATTGACCTGTTGCAGAAACTCGATGCCCGTCAGAGCGGTCGCAGAGAGATCGACATCGGCCTGGAAGTAAAGGCTGAGCGTATCAAAGCCCGTGCCGCCATCATATTGTTCGCCGGCGACGATGTCGGCGACAGTATAGACATAAATGATGTCGTCTCCCGCGCCGCCGCGCAGAATGTCGATGCCTGCGCCGCCATCGATGCTGTCATTGCCGTCGCCGCCATCGATGGTGTCCACGCCGGCTTCGCCATAGAGCGTGTCGCCGTCTGCGCCGCCATCGATCGTGTCGTTTCCGCCGCCGCCATAAATGGTGTCGATACCGGCAAGGCCCGCAATCACATTGGCCGTATTGTTGCCGGTGAGCGTGTCCCAGCCGAGGTTCGATCCCGTCAGGTTCTCGAAACCGCTGATCGTTTGATTTCCCGCACTCGTATACTGTGCCCCGGTGATCGCGAGACTGACACTGACCGAGGCGCTGGTATGCTCGTAGCTCAGCGTGTCGATGCCCGCGCCGCCGTTCATCACGTCGTCGCCGGTCAGCCCCTCGATGACATTGTCACCGCTGTTGCCGACCAGCGTGTCGTTCCAGGCGGTGCCGATCAGGTTCTCGATGCTGCTCAGCGTATCGACGCCGCCGCCGACCGTGTTTTGTGCTGCGGTGCTGTTGAGGTTGACGTTCACGCCGACACCGGCGGTGAGATCGTAATAGGCGGCGGTGTCGATGCCGGCACCGCCGTTCAGGATGTCGCGGCCGAGGCCGCCCAGCAAGGTGTTGTTGCCCGATCCGCCGTTCAGCGTATCGTCGCCGCCATGGCCCCAGATACCGTGATACAGAACGGAGCTGTCTTCCGACGCGTCGCCCACCGAAATCACGTCGTTGAATTCGCTGGCGGTCAGATAGCCATAACGTTCGAAACCCTGCAGCGTGCCGCCGCCCACCTGCATCGATCCGCCGGTAAAGAGGACGGAAAAGTCGAGCATCAGCCCGGATGGCGCATAGCGGTATTCGATCGAAAGCGTATCGACGCCTGCGCCGCCATCGAGGTTGTCGCCATAGCCGCCGAACAGCCGATCGTCGCCGCTGCCGCCGGCAAGCGTGTCGATATCCATGAAACTATCGACATCAGCGTAGGAACGAAGGACGTCATTGCCGTCACCACCACTGAGCGTGTCCGATCCGCTGTCGCCGATCAATTCATCGTCGCCAGCCCCACCGCTCAGTTGGTCGTCACCGCCGCCGCCATAGATGATGTCTCCAGCGATGCTGCCGGTCGCCTGATCATTGCCTTCCAGCAGATAGACGGTTCCACCGGTCGTGAACGACACGTTCGCAAGCGAGACGATGTCGTCGTACTGCGTGAGATACAGATACCCGAGCGTTTCGACGCCCGTGATCGCGAGCGTGCTGACGACACCGCTCGTCATGGCCGAAGCATCGATGTAGAGGGTATCCGTACCCGCGCCGCCGTCGATCGTATCGAGAACCGAAACCGAATAGATCGTGTCGTCGCCGGCACCGCCGGACAGCGTGTTGGTGCCGGTGCCCCCGTCGATCGTGTCCGCCCCGTCGGCGCCGTTCACAATGTCGTCACCGGCATCGCCATACAGATAGTCGCCGAAGGCCGTTCCCGTGACATTGTCGTTTCCGGTTGCGCCGTAGATGGCGGCGTAATTGTCTGCGTCGGCACCAGTGAAATCGAGCGTGTTCCCGCTGGCCGAGAGATAGATGTTGACGTTGTTCAGCAGGGTGGCGCCGTTCAACGAAATGATGCCGGCGCTCGCGATCTCTATCGCATATCCATATGAGTAGATGTAGCTGAAACGATCGAGCTGCAGTGCCGTCAATCTGACGGTTCCGAAAACATCAAGGCCTTCGACGTCCGCCGCGATCGTGACCACCGACAGGTCCAGCGTTGCTCCCGTCGATCCGCGGATCACATCGAAGCCGGCGCCGCCGACGATCTGCTCACCCGCGACCGGGTCACCCGATGCGCTATAGAGGATCACATCGTCGCCATCGCCGCCATTGATCGTGTCGGCACCCGCGCCGCCGTTGAGCGTATCGTCGCCATTGCCGCCGCTCAGCGTGTCAGTGCCGGCGCCGCCGTTGAGGATATCGGCGAGTTCACCGCCCGTGAGCACGTCATTGCCATTGCCGCCGTTGATCGTGTCCTCGGCGGGCCCCGCCTGATCGCCGGTGATCGTGTCCGGACCGGTGGTTCCATTGTAGGTCGGCATCGTCGGATCCTTCGAAACGGGTTGGTGCTGAGCGACGGGCCAGACCTGGCTTCAGGCGCAGCTATCGGCCGAGATCGGAATGAAAGGTCAGGGTCAGGCGCGCGGCGGCATGGGCAACGGGTGCCACGCCGGGCGGCGCAGGGGCCGCAGCGAGAAGCATGCGAGAAAGGTTCGAATCATCAACGGCTTGGCCCCCACCAAACGCGACGCAAAACTGCGAATCTGTTATTCCCCGACTTAGCCTTAACTTAGCGCATGAAAAAGTTCGTGGCAATCAGTAGCCATCACCACATCGGCGAAGATTTATTGATCATTAGGCAGTGTTCGTATTCTGCAGCTTCGCCCACTACAGATTCGATGAAGATCAGATGGCTCGATACCCTGATTAGGGTATGTGAGTGCAGTTATGTTAAATGCATCGCGAGGTGAATGCATCTGTCGCAATCCTGAATGTTGGGGCGTGTTGCCGGACAGTGTTGGAAAATCCCTGCGCCCAGCCTCCGATGCGCGGCGCGGAAATTTGCAACTGGGGGTATTGTATATACAAAATGAACCCGATAGCGTCATGCTCGCGTAACAAGATGACGGGCGGAGAGGACGATCTGGCGGATGCGCGCCCAACGCGCGCACGGGGTTGCATCGGGATGGAGAAAAGCATGGCGGGTTTGAAGCGGGGACTGGCACTTTCGACGATGGCGATGACCGGTGCAATCGCCGCGGTGCTGGCGGCGGCGCCCGTCGCGGCACAGCCCACGCCCAAGGAGGTTCTCGGACATGATGTCGGCGAGGATTATTACCTCGCCAGCTACGAGGACTCGGTCAACTATTTCCACAAGCTCGCCGCTACGACCGACAAGATGAAGATGGTGACCGCCGGCAAGACCACGCAGGGCCGCACCTACGAATATGCGATCATCTCCAGCCCCGAAAATCTTGCGAAATGGGACGCGACGGTCGCGGCGCACAAGCGCCTCGCCACCGCCGACGGGCTCGACGACGCCGCCGCGAAGGCGCTCGCCAAGGACAGCCTGATCATCGTCCATATCGATGGCGGCCTGCACGCCGCCGAGGTTTCCGCGCACCAGTCCGCAATGGCGCTCGCCTACAAGCTTGTCGCGTCGCCCAATGACGAAGAGGTCCAGAAGATCCTCAGGAACGTCATCGTGGTGCTGTGGCCGACGCTCAATCCGGACGGGATGACGATGGTCGTCGACTGGTATCGCAAGCAGCGCGGTACCCAATGGGAAACCAGCGCGATGCCGTGGCTGTACCAGGACTATGTCGGCCACGACAACAACCGTGACGGCTACATGCTCAACATGATCGAGTCGCAGAACGTCTTCAAGGCCGAGCAGAGCTACAGCCCGACGATCTGGTACACGCACCACCAGGTTGCGCCGTTCCCCGCGCGGATCTGGGTGCCGCCCTTCTCGGATCCGATGTCGAGCAACATCAGCCCCTATATGCGCAGCTGGACGACCGCGATCGGCGTCAACATGATGAACGCGTTCGAGGAACGGCAGATGCCCGGTGCGATCGCGCAGGCGCGGTTCGACAATTGGTATCCGGGCTTCCTCGACTATACCCATGTGTTCCGCCACACGATTTCCTTCTTCACTGAAGTCGCGCACAGTTCGGCCACGCCGAAATATTATGATCCGAAGAAGTTTCCCCGGAACATGCAGGATATGAAGGCGCAGGTGATGTATCCCTCGCCGTGGAAGGGCGGCTGGTGGCACTTCGCCGATTCGATCAGATATGAAACGGTCGCGTCGATGTCCGTGCTCGATACCGCCGTGCGCTATCGCGACGTGCTGCTCTACAACCGCTATCAGGCGGCGCGCGACACGATCAGCAAGGGCGCCAGCGGCGAAGGGCCCTATGCCTGGGTGATCCCCGGCGGCCAGGCGGACGCGCCGGAGGCGGCGTCGCTCGCGCAGAAGCTGATCCAGCAGGGCGTGATCGTAAACCGCGCGAACGCGCCGGTGACGCTGGGCGGCAAGCCCTATCCGGCGGGGTCCTGGGTGATCCGCATGGATCAGCCCTATGCCGGGCTCGTCCAGGAACTGTTCGAGCGCCAGAAATATCCGGACGCGATCATGGGCGGTGACGGCAAGCCCGTCGATCTTCCCTATGACGTGACCGGCTGGACCTTGCCGCTGCAGTTCGGCGTCATCGCCGAGCCGGTGACCGCGAAGCCGGCGGCGGACGCCTATGCAGCGCTGACACCCGTGGCCGAGGCGCGCGAGCAGGGCGGGGTGACCGGTTCCGGCTCCACCTTCCTGCTCAGCCGCAAAGTCAATGCCAGCTTCTTCGCCGCGAACGAGGCGGCGAAGCGCGGCGCGAAGATCGCGCTGACCCCGGATTCGATCGTGCTGAGCGGCATCGGTGCCGATGCGATGGCCGCCATCGCTGCCGGCAGCGGTGCCACCGCGACGGCGACCGCCACCGCACCGCAGGCGACCGCGGTCAAGGCGGCGCGCGTCGGCCTCTACCGCCCGTGGGGCTCCAACATGGACGAGGGCTGGACGCGCTGGCTGCTCGAACAATATCAGTATGGCGCTTCGTCGATCCGCAACGAGGATATGAAGAAGGGCGGCCTTTCCGCCAAATATGACGTGATTATCCTGCCCGATCTGCGCGGCCGCGATTCGCTGCTGAACGGCCTCAAGCCCGAGGATGCGCCCGCGGGCTATACCGGCGGCATCGGCGAGGAGGGCGCGATCGCGCTCAAGAAGTTCGTCGCCGAGGGCGGCACGCTGGTGACCTTCAACAATGCGGCGGATGCGGCGATCGACCTGTTCGCGCTGCCGGTCACCAACATCGTCAAGAATGCGCGCAGCGACGAATTCTTCTGTTCGGGCGCGCTGCTGCAGGTGAAGCTTGCCACGCCATCGCGCGCGACTGCGGGCATGCCGGCGGATCCGGTGGTGATGTTCGAGAAGGGGCCGGTTTTCCAGCCGGCGCGCGGCTTCAAGGGCAATGTGCTGGCGTCTTACCCGACCGAGGGCAATCCGCTGCTCAGCGGCGTGCTGCTCCACCCGGAAAAGCTGCGCGGCCGGGCGGCGGCGCTCGAGGTGGAATATGGCAAGGGCCGCGTCTTCCTTTACGGCTTCCGGCCGCAGTGGCGGGGGCAGACGCATGGCACCTACAAGATGCTATTCAACCTGCTGTTCGCTTATCCCGACCAGGAAGCCTCGACGCTCAAGGTTACCGAGGAGGCGGGTTATCGCTGATCGGGTCGCGGGGATGGCGGGCGGCTTCCGGTCGCCCGCCATCGTCGCCGAATGCTGGCCTTCCGCGAGGGAGATGCGTGTTGATCGAAAAGAAGCGCACGGCCCCCGAAACCCGGCCGCTGTACCAGACCATCCGCCACGCGATCGAGACGCAGATCATGTCGGGCGCGCTCAAGCCCGGCGATCGCATCCCGTTCGAACATGAACTGATGGCGCAATATGATTGTTCGCGGATGACCGTGAACAAGGCGCTGTCGAGCCTCGCCACCACCGGGCTGATCTCTCGCCAGCGGCGCCGCGGCTCGTTCGTCACGCGCCCACGCATCCACATGGCGGCGCTGCAGATCCCCGATCTGCGCGAGGAGATCGAGCGGCGGGGGCATGTCTATCGCCTCCATCTGCTCAGCAGCCTCGTCCAGGCGGTCGACGACGAGACCGGGGAGGTGATGCGGCTACCCGCCAGCGGCCAATTGCTGGCGATCCGCTGCCTCCATCTGGCGGATGGGTTGCCCTATGCGCTGGAGGAGCGCTTCATCAATCTGGCCGCGGTGCCGCAGGCGGCCGAGGTCGATTTCTCCGAGACGCCGCCGGGAAGCTGGCTGCTGTCGCACGTGCCGTGGACCGAGGCGGAGCACCGCATCACCGCGGTGGCGGCCGGGGAGAAGGCCAAGTCGCTGGGGGTTAAGCCCGACAAGCCCTGCCTCGTGCTGCAGCGCTGGACGTGGCGGGAGAAGGAATCGATCACCTATGTCCGCCTGATCTTCAACGCCGACAATTTCGACCTGACCGCGCGCTTCGTCTCCAACGTAGGCCCCGAAGGCGACGGCTGAGCGATCAGGGGGTGCTCATGCCGGCAATGGCCGGCGGCGGCTGCCGATCAGGGTGAGGCCGAAGATCAGCAGGCCCGCCAGGGTGAGCGCGAAGCCGGCCCAGACCGCGGCGAGCAGCCCCAGCCTGGCACCGATCGCGATCCCGCCGGCCCAGGCGCCGACCGCATTGGCGACGTTGAGCGCGGCGATGTTCATCGCGCCCATCAGTGACGGTGCCTCGGGCGCGAGCCGGGTGAGGCGCACCTGGATGGTCGGGATCGCCGTCATCATCGTCGCCCCCACGCCGAACATCGCCGGCAGCAGGATCCAGACATTGGCGCCGCCCATCGCGAGGATGGCGAGGACGACGAGCGCGCAGCCGAAGCCGATGACGATGCCCCGCACCGGGCTGCCATCCGCCAGCCGCCCGCCGAACAGATTGCCCGCGGTCATGCCCAGGCCGAACAGCCCGAGCGCGACCGGGATCATGGCGGGGGTGCGCCCCGCGGTGTCGGTCACCAGCGGGCCGATGAAGGTGTAGACCGCGAAGATGCTGGCAACGCCGATCGCGGCGACCAGCATGACGCCCCAGACCGCGGGTTTGCGCAGCGCGCTCAGTTCCTGCATCACCGGGCTGCCGTTCAACGCGGCGCTGCGCGGCACCCACAGGTGGATGGCCAGCAGCGCGAAGCCGGCGAGCGCTGCCACCGCCACATAGGTTTCGCGCCAGCCCAGCGTCTGGCCGAGGATGGTGGCAAGCGGGGATCCGAAGATCGTCGCGACGGTCAGCCCCGCCATCACGATCGCGAATGCCTTCCCCGAATGGCCGGGGCCGACGATGTAGGAGGCGACGACCGCACCCGCGCCGAAATAGGCGCCCTGCGGCAGCCCGGCGACGAAGCGTGCGACCATTAGCAGCCCCAGATCGGATGCCGCGGCGGACAGCAGGTTGCCGACGATGAACAGCGCCATCAGCCCGAGCAGCACCGTGCGCCGGTTGAGCCGCGCCGCGGCGAGTGTGACGAGCGGCGCGCCGATGATCACGCCGAAGGCATAGGCAGTGATCGCGTTGGTCGCCTGCGGAATGGTGATGCCGAGGCTGGCCGAGAAGAGCTGGATGATGCCCATGCTCGCGAATTCGGAGGTGCCGATGCAGAAGCTGCCAAGCGCCAGTGCGAACAATGTGCGGCTGCGGTTGCGCTGCTGGGCGGCGTCGGAACAATGCAGCTTCACCGCCTCGCACTGCGGCTTATAGGCGCGGCCGAGCGGGTTGAGGGGGCTCAGGTCGGTGCGGATGTCGCGGTCGCCATCATGCGGCAGCTTCAAGGGCGGTCTCCCGGGCGCTGGGCGCGCGCATGGCCGGAAGGGTACAGGCTGGAGGGGAGGGGCGGGGTTAAAGCTGGTAAAATCGCGTGGTCCCACCCCCTGAACCCCCCGCAATGCACCGGATTTTACCCCTATTCACCCGGCTGAGCCCCGCCATGCGCTATGCTGGGGGCCTCCGTTCAGCAGGAAGGGAAAGAGGCCATGATCCGCACCGCATCCGCGCTCGCCGCCGCCATGCTCGCCGTCGTCAGCCCAACCGTCGCCGCAGCCGAAACCGGCAAGCCGGTGTCGATCGTCCTCGTCCATGGGGCCTTCGTCGACGGATCTGGGTGGCAGGCGGTCTACGACCTGCTGTCGGCCGATGGCTATGAGGTGCTGGTCGTGCAGAACCCTACGGTCACGCTCGCGGGCGATGTCGCTGCGACCGAGCGGGTGATCGCGATGGCGAAACATCCGGTGGTGCTGGTCGGCCATTCCTATGGCGGGGCGGTGATCACCGAGGCGGGGGACAATCCCAAGGTGAAGAGCCTCGCCTATATCGCCGCCTTCGCGCCGGCGGCGGGGGAATCGATCCTGTCGCTGGCGGAGCAGCCGGTGCCGCCGGGCGAGAGCAAGGCGCCGCTGCTGCCGCCCAAGGACGGCTATCTGATCACCGACCCCGCCAAATTCCCCGCCGCCTTCGCCGCCGAGGTCGATCCGAAGGTGACGCGCTTCATGGCCGCGGCGCAGGTGCCGTGGGGGCTGGAGGCGGTGCAGACCAAGATCACCCGCGTCGCCTGGAAGACCAAGCCGACGCACTTCATGGTCACCACCCAGGATCATATGATTCCGCCTTCCGCGCAGCGCGGCATGGCGAAGCGCGCCGGTGCGAAGACGGTGGAGATCAGCAGCAGCCATGCGGTGATGTTGGCGCACCCGCAGGACGTTGCGGCCTTCATCAGGACTGCGGACGTGCCATGACATAATACCGTCCCGCTCGGTCTGCGACCGATCGGGAGAGGGTTTCGCTCAGGCGCCGCGCGGGCTTAACCAAGCTGCGATGAGTTACACTCATCGCAGCTTGGTATAATCCATCCGCTCGAGATCGGCGATCAGCCCGGGGCCGGTCGGCTGCCAGCCCAGCCGCGCGCGCGTCCAGGCGCTCGATGCGCTCAGGTCCTGCGTGGCGAACAGCGCCAGCCAGCCGAAATGCTCCGCCGCCTGCCCGGGCGGGACGGAGACGGCGGGAACGCCGAGACCGGCCGCGACGGTCTCAGCGATTGCGCGGAACGATACGCCTTCCTCGGCGACGGCGTGGTAGCGCGCACCGGCCTCGCCCGCTTCGACCGCGCGCCGATAGAGACGCGCGACATCGCCGATATGCGCGGCCGACCAGCGATTGCCGCCATCGCCGACATAGGCGGCCGCACCCTTCGCGCGCGCCATCGCGACATAATAGGTGATCAGCCCCTGCTTCACGGTGTCGTGGACCTGCGGCAGCCTCACCACCGACAGGTTGACGCCCTCGGCCAGCACCGCGGCACCCGCTATTTCGGTCAGCGTGCGTGGATTGGGATGGTGGGTGTCGAAGACGTCTTCCATGGCGGGCGTGCCGGGTTCGGCGATGCCGATGCCGATGCCCGAGGTGATGAGCAGCGGCCGCCCGGTGCCCGCGAGCGGTGCCGCCAGCGCGCGGATGGCGCGCTCGTCCTTCGCGCAATTGGCGGCGAAATCGGTGAAGTTATGGTCGAAGGCGGTGTGGATCACGGCATCGGCGAGCGCCGCGCCTGCGCTGAGCGTTTCGGGATCCTCGAGGTCGCCGCGATGCACCTCGGCGCCCGCCGCGGCCAGCGCCTGCGCGCCGGCATCCGATCGCGTCAGCCCGAGTACCTCATGCCCGGCGGCAAGCAGTTCGGGTACGAGATGGGATCCGATGAAGCCGGTGGCGCCGGTGAGGAAGATGCGCATGAACAGTCTCCGTTGATGTCGAAAGCGACTGTCGCATCGCAACAGATCCTGTTAAAGTAGTGATATTATCATGGTATAATGAGCAACAGGATGGCGATGCGACACGATGCCGCCGATAGCCTCGGCAGTTTCCTGAGGGACCGGCGCGCGCGGCTCGACCCCGCCGCACTCGGCTTCGTCAGCGGGCGCCGGCGCACGCCGGGGCTGCGCCGCGAAGAGGTCGCGCAGCGATCGAACATCAGCCCGACCTGGTATACCTGGCTTGAGCAGGGGCGGGGCGGGGCGCCCTCCGCGGGCGTGCTCGATCGGCTGGCGGCGGGGCTGATGCTCACCGATGCGGAGCGCGAGCATCTGTTCCTGCTCGGCCTCGGCCGCCCGCCCGAGACGCGCTATCGCGGCAGCGACGGGGTGACGCCGCGGCTGCAGCGGGTGCTGGACGCGCTGCCGGTCAGCCCCGCGATCATCAAGACCGCGACCTGGGATGTGGTGGCGTGGAACCGCGCTGCGGCGATCATGCTGACCGATTATGGCAGCCTGCCGCGCGAGCAGCGCAACGTCTTGCGGCGGATCTTCGGCAATGCACGGGTACGCGAGGCGCAGGACGATTGGCTTGGCGTCGCGCGCTATGTCGTCGCCGCATTCCGGGCGGACGCCGCGCGCGCGGGCGCGGAAACGACGCAACTCGTGGCGGAATTGTCGCAGGCCAGCCCCGAATTCGCGGCGCTGTGGCGCGAGAATGACGTGGTTGGGCAGGGCGAGGGCGTGAAGCGGCTTCGCCACCCCGAACTCGGGCTGGTCGAACTGGAATTCTCGGCGTTCGCGGTCGATGGCCGGCCCGATCTGGGCATGGTCGTCTACAACCCGGCGACGCCGGCGGCGGCGGATGCCATCCGCGCGCTCATCGCGTCGCGCGACAGCGCCGGCTCCGGCCCCCGCTCCGGCGATCAATATTCGACGTAGTAATCCTTGGGGAATTCCTCGCCTGCGAACGCCTTCTTGCTGGTCCAGGGCAAGGCCGGCGACGTCCAATAGCTGTCATCGGCGGAGAGACCGAGCGCGATCAGGCTTTCGGAAGCGATATACATGCTGCCGGCGTTCGAATACCAATCGCCAAGCTTGGGCTGATGGCCGGTGAAGCCGATCGTCATATAGCCCTTGGCGTCGAAATTGCTCGGGTGGCGGAACACCGCGCGCTGCGCGGCGAGCGTGGCGGCGCGCACCTGTCCTTCGGGCAGCGCGGCGGGCAGCCGCTTGCGCCACGCCAGCAGCCCGAGCGGCTGGAACACAGCGGTGCGATAGGTGAGCGACCGGCCGATCGGCGCATAGGCGCCGTCGGGCCCGATCAGCCGCTCCAGATGCTCGCCATAGCGCTGCATCCGCTTATAGGCCTGATCGAGCAGCGCCCTGGCGTCGAGGCTGTTGAAGCGCGCCTTGGTCGCCGCCAGCACTTCGAGGATTTCGACGAGCATCGGGTGGATCACATAGGATCCGTAATGGTCGAAGTGGAAGCGCGGGCCATCGGCATACCAGCCGTCCCCCACATACCATTCGTTGACCTTGCGGATCGCCAGATCGAGCCGCACCGGATCCCAGTCCTCGCCGATCGAGAGCAGGAAGGCCTCGTTCATCGCCGCGAACAGCAGCCAGTTGGTATAGGGCGGGGAGACGCGGCGCAGCCCCTTGATCTCCTCCACCACGCGCTTCTTCGTCGTCGCGTCCAGCGGGCCCCACAATTGCCTGGGGGCGCGCAGAAACGCGTTGGTGAAATAGGCGGAATCCACCAGCGGCTGGCCGTAGATATGCCATTGCAGATAGTCGGGGCTTTGCGGATCGACCGAATGGGCATAGGCCGCGAGCGCCTGCTGGCGCAGCGTCGCGCGCAACCGGCCTTCGGGCGTCGCATCGTCGGGCAGCGCCAGCCACGGGGCGATGCCCGAAATCAGCCGGCCGAACGCCTCCAGATAGGAAACCTTCGGATCGCGGCCGTCCCAGGTGGGGCTGAGTTCGGGCTTGAACGCCGCCTGCAGGCGGCCCTGCGACATCGGTTCGAGGATCGGCACCGCCATCTGCCGCAGCAGATCGACCATATAGGCGCGATCATCCTTCGCGCCGGCGCGCGGGGCAGGGGGGGCGGCGGATGCGGCCTGCGCGGCGGGCACAAGCGCGCCGGCGGCGAGCGCGGAACCAAGGAAGTGACGACGGTCCATCGACGGTCTCCTGCGCAGGAAAATCAGCGTGTCGCGGCGGCGGGCGGCGCGAAATCGAGTGTCTGTTCGGCGGCATAGCGATCCCATGAGACGCGATCGCGAAAGCCGCCTTCGCCCAGGCTCCAGGCCGAGCCCGAATAATAGACGAAGGGCTTGCCGGGCGTCACCCGCACCAGCACCAGATGATTGTCCGCATCCTGCCTGATATCGACGATCGTCGCCGGGTCGACGCGCAGCGCGATCGCCATGCGGCCATGGCGCGGATCGTTCGGCCCCCACCACGAGAGCATCCCGCGTGCACGGTCGACGGTGAGGTCACCGCCATCGCCGGTGGTCTTCTTGCCGATGCCGATGCCGACGACCAGCGGTTCGCGGCTGTCCGATCCGATCGTCGAGACCATGCGGGTGAAGTGGGTGCCGAGCGGCAAGGTGAAGCGCCGCGTTTCCCACACCTTGCGGCCGACATCGACCGGCCAGGGGGCATAGTCGACCTCGAAGTCGGCGGCGTCCGGCCCGTTGCTCAGGATGCGGTAGGCGCGATAGTTGCGCGACGTCCACAATTTGTCGTCGAACCAGATGCCGAGCCCGCCGGCACCGCGCCCGCCGCCGACATTGTAGAAGTCCATGCCCTCGCCATGATAGCCATGCTGGTCGCCGGTGCGGAGTTGGCGATCCATGTAGGGCCAGCGGACAGTCTTGCCCCAGCTGTCGACGCCCGAGCCCGAGGGCGGCTCGATCGCCTGCAGCGCATGGCCATAGATGCGGTGCGCGGTGCGGTCATTCTCCCACAGCAGATCGTCGTAGCGATAGTCGGCGATCATCACCGCGGCGCGTGGCGTCTTGTCCGGCGCGGGCGGCAACGGCTTGTCGACGGGCGGCAGGCTTGCCTCGCCCGCCGGTGCTTGCGCTGGGGCCGGAGCGGCCAGCGAGAGAGCGAGCAGCGGCAGCGCGAAACGCTTCATCATTGCAGCTCTCCAGCGGCAGCCGGCCTTGCGCGATCTGGGGTGGTGCCGTCGCCATCGAACGGTGTCAGCGTGAAGCTGTAGCTGAGCGGGGCGACGGCCACGCGATACTGCTTCAGCGGCCGGCCGCCCTGATCCCAACTGTTGTCGCCGCCGACGCCGGCCTGAACCGCATCGACCATCAGCGAGACATGGTCGTGCGGCACGATGTCGGTGGAGCGGCGCGTGCCCGGCGGGCGGCGCGACAGATCCTCGTAGGGGAAGGCGAGCGCGTTCATCGACAGCGGTTGGGCGCCGTCGATGCGGACGCCGCCGACGCCGCGCTGGAGCAGTTCCATCCAGCGCACGTCCACCTTGTTGCCGGTTTCCTGCGGCCGCATATAGTCATGGTTCTGGTCGGCGATGCGCCCGCGCCACAGCCCGATCGGTGCGCCGGTGGCACGATCCTGATAGGTTTCGTGCGGGCCGCGGCCATACCATTCGAGCGTGTCGATCGCTTGCGGCATGGTGAAGGCGAGGCCGATGCGCAGCGGATCGGGCAGCTTCTCGGCGGCCGGCGTGAAATCACCCGAAACCGTCACGCGGCCATCGCCGCCCATGCGATAGCGCGAGACGAAGCGCGCCGCACCATCGCCCACGACATAGCGCACCGTCACTTCGGCGGTACCGTCGTCGAGCCGCCTGGCCTCGACCGCCTCGACGACCCGCGCTTCGGATGCGCGCTTCCACACCTCGTGGCTCTTGCCGACGCCGGTGCCGATGTCATTGTCGATCAGTGCGCGATAAAAGTTGGGGGCGCCGCCCTGCAGCAGCAGCCGGCCCTTGGCTGTATAGCCATCGACCAGCCCGGTCTTGCGATCGATCACCAGTTCGGCGCCACCGGCGGAGAGCGTCAGCTTGCCGCCCTTGTCCGCCAGTGCCGCCCTGCCGTCCACCGCGATGGTCGGCGCCGCCTCGCGGCCGAGCACGAACTGTTCCCAGCCGATCAGGGTGCCGCCATCGACACCCGGAATCGTCCCGGCCCTGGCACGTGCGCTCACCGTCAGCACATATTCGGCGCCGGGCTTGCGGGCGAAGGCGGGGAGGGGGAGGCGCAGCGTTTCCTGCGCATGCGCGGGCGTCTTCAACGGCGGCAGCGCGGCACGGGCAACGGGCACCCCATCCTCCAGCACCTCCAGTCCGAAATCGAGGCCGGAGAGGTCGACGAAGTCGTGGCGGTTGATGACGGTCAGCGCGCCGCCCGCCGGATCGAAGCCGGCGAACTGCACCGGCGCATAGACCTTGCGCAGCTCGAACAGATGCGGGTTCGGCGTCCGATCGGGCTGGTAGAGTCCGTCCCCGAACTCGATGTCGCCGCCCGGATTGGGGCCATATTCGCCGCCGGTGCCCCAGTAGCGGCGACCATCCTCGGTATAGCGATACATCGACTGGTCCACCCAGTCCCACACGAAGCCGCCCTGCAGCTTGTGCGGGTGGGCGTAGATCGTGTCCCAATAATCCTTGAGATTGCCGCCGGAATTGCCCTGCGCATGGGCATATTCGCACTGGATCATCGGCTGCCGGTGGTTCCAGTTGGTCGCATAGTCGGCCATGCGCGCGGCGCTGTCATACATCGGCGCGTAGATGTCGGCATAGTCGTTGGTGCGATGGTCGGGCGCGTCGGGGAAGGTGCCCCAGCCGAGATAGGAGACGAGGCGATCCGGATCGCGCGCCTTTGCGGCGGCGGCGGCCTTGACGAACGCCTGGCCGATCCCGGCCTCATTGCCCAGCGACCAGAAGATGATCGACGGGTGGTTCTTGTCGCGCTCGATCATGTTGGTGACGCGGCTGACATGCGCCGCTTCCCACGCCGGATCGAAGCCGATCTGATATTGCGCGCGCTGCTCGGGCCGCTTGTTGGCCCAATCCATGTAGAAATGGCTCTCGATATTGGCCTCGTCCATCACATAGAGGCCATAGCGGTCGGCGAGTTCGTAGAGCCGCGGATCGTTGGGATAGTGCGAGGTGCGCAGCGCGTTGACGTTGGCGCGCTTCATCAGCTGGATGTCGCGCTCCATGCTTTCCAGCGAGATGACGTGGAAGGTCTCGGGATCATGTTCGTGGCGGTTGACGCCGCGGATCGTGATCGGCTTGCCGTTGACGCTCACCAGCCCGTCACGGATCGCGACGGTGCGGAAGCCGATGCGGCTCCAGGTCGACTGGATGACCGCGCCCTTCGCGTCATAGAGCTCGACCAGCAGCATGTAGAGGCTGGGCGTCTCGGCGGTCCACGGCTTCACGTTCGGCACCGTGCCGCGCAGCACCGCCTTGCGCTCATCCTTGCCGGCGGGAACGGCGGCGGACAGCGCGATCACCTGCGCATCGCCATCGAGCAGCACCGCGCGCGCGGTGGTCGCGCCCGGAGCGCCGGTAACCGCGACGTCGACCGCGAGTTCGCCGTTGCGATAGCTGGCATCGAGCCCGGCATGGACGAAGAAGTCGCGGATCCGCGTCTTCGGTGCCGCCATCAGGAAGACCTCGCGCTCGATGCCCGAGACGCGCCAGAAATCCTGGTCCTCCAGATAGCTGCCGTCGGACCAGCGGAAGATCTGGATCGCGACGACGTTCCTGCCGGGGCGGACGAAGCGGGTGACGTCGAACTCGGAAGGCAGCTTGCTGTCTTCCGAATAGCCGACGCGCTCGCCATTGACCCAGACATAATAGGCCGAGCCCGCCGCGCCGATGTGGAGGATGACGTCCGATCCGGACCAGTTCGCCGGCACCTCCACGTCGCGGCGGTAGGAGCCGACCGGGTTGGTCGCATGCGGGATCAGCGGGCGGTTGGCGGGAAAGGGATAGGTGATGTTGTTGAAGCGCGGCTGGTCATAGCCTTCGGCCTGCCAGTCCGCCGGGACCTTGATTTCCTTCCAGCCGGAAACGTCGAAGCCGGGCTGCTCGAATCCCGCCGGCAACGCATCGGCGCTGGGCGAGAAGGAGAATTTCCACGCGCCGTTGAGCGAGAGGAAACGATCGGATCCGGTGCGATGGCCTGCGATCGCCTTGGCGCGGCTCTCGAAGGGGAAGCCGGTGGCGCGGGCGGGTTCCTTGCCGATCGCGAACACCGCCGGATTCTCCCAGTCGGGGCGGGCGGGATCAACCTGCGGCTGAAGGACCGGCGACATCGTGGGCCTCGGGGATTGCGCCAGCGCTACGCCCGATGATGTGGCGAGCAGTGCGAGCAGACTGATCCGGGCCGAAAGATGCATTGCGATCCCCTTCCTCAACCGGCCCGTTCGCCGGATCGACTTGGCTCTGCCATTGGTGTTAGATCGCACCTAGCCAATGGAGATTGATATGACAAGTCGCGCTGGCGGTGCTAGAAGCGGCGATATGGGTAGGGGAGAGGAAGCCGCGCGGCAATCGTCTTTGACGGACGCGCTGTACGGCCGGATCGAGGCACGCATCCGTTCGGGCGAATTGGCACCCGGTAGCCGGTTGCCGACGCAGAAGGACATCGCGCTCGACGAGAATGTCAGCCGCACCGTCGTGCGTGAGGCGGTGGCACGGCTGGCCGCACAGGGCCTGACCATTTCGCGGCAGGGTTCGGGCGTCTACGTCGCCGATGCGCCCGAACTGCGCGCGTTCCAGGTGACCCGCGACGAACTTGCCGAACTGGCCGACGTCATCAAGCTCCTCGAGATGCGGCTGGCGGTGGAAACCGAGATGGCGGGGCTCGCCGCCTCGCGCCGGACGACCGCGGATATCGGTGCGATCCAGGAGGCGTTGTTCGACATGAACGAACGGCGCGACGATCCCGCTGCCGCGGCCAAGGCCGATTCGGCATTTCACCTCGCCATCGCCCGCGCCAGCCAGAATGACTATTTCGTCCGCTTCGTCGATTTCCTGGGGCTGCGCCTCGTGCCGCCGCGCAACCTTTATCTGCGCGACCAGCCGGTTGCTGCGCACCACGCCTATGCCGATCGCGTGCAGGATGAGCATGAGGCGATCGTCGATGCGATCGTGCGGATGGATGCGGCGAAGGCGCGGGAGGCGGCGCGCCGCCACATGCAGGAAAGCCTGACCCGCCATTCGACCTTGAGCGCGCGGGTGCGGGTGCGCGAGCCGCAGCCATGAGGCGATCGAGGCGGCAAGGCGATTGACCATGGCCGCCAAACTTGTAGGATAACTTTCCGGGGCCGTTGATCGGCCGAGGGAGAGGGATTCTGGATCGGCGATTTTCGGCCGCGCGCATTGCCGGGCGCTGCGCAACGCGGCGTCCCCGGTCTTCGCGCCTTTCCCGGCACAACCGCCAGCAGATTGAGAAGATTGAGGAGCCGGCCTGATGTTGCGTTGGATTGTTGCCCTAGCTGCCCTGCCGTTGCTGAGCATCGTGGCGCCGATCGCCGCGCAGGCGCCCGTCGCGGCAACCGCCGCCGGCCAGCGCGATCCGATCGCGATCGCGCGCGATCTCGCCCGGTGGCAACTCCAGCATATGGAGGGCGCGAAGAAGGTCTCGCGCGCGACCACCGAAACGAAGAATCCGCGCGCCTGGGAGCAGGCGGTGTTTTGGATCGGCATGACCGCGCTGGCGGATGCCGACAGATCGCCGGACATCGCCAAGGCGATCCTCGACATGGGCGCCCGCAACGAATGGCAGCCGGCGCGGCGGCCGTTCCATGCCGATGACCTCGTCATCACGCAGAGCTATTTGTGGGCCGCGAGGAACGGCGCGGGCGAGGCCGCCAGCGCGCCGACGCGCAAGGCGTTCGACTACATCGTCGCCAATCCGCCGCGGGTGACATTGGCCTTCTACCAGCCGCCCTCGGGCTATGACGACACCGAATGCCTCAAGCGCTGGTGCTGGTGCGACGCGCTGTTCATGGCGCCGCCCGCTATGATCGAGCTTTCGCGCCAGACCGGCGACGCGCGCTACCGCGATTATGCGATGCGCGAATATTGGGCGACCACCGACTTCCTCTACGACCCCGCCGAGCGTCTCTTCTACCGCGACAGCCGCTTCTTCGAGCGCCGCGACAAGCAGGCGCGCAAGCAGTTCTGGAGCCGCGGCAATGGCTGGGTGTTCGCGAGCATGCCGCGGATCATCCCGCTGCTGGAGAAGGGCAGCGCCGATCGCGTGCGCATGGAGGCGTTGTTCCTCGAAATGGCGGCGCGCATCCGCGCGGTGCAGAAACCGGACGGCTATTGGGCGCCGTCGCTGCTGGCGCCCGAGAAGTCGCCGCCGGAATCGAGCGGCACCGCCTTCTACACCTATGGCATCGCCTGGGGGATCGAGGCGGGGCTGCTCGACCGTGCGACCTATGAACCGGTCGCGCGGCGCGGCTGGGATGCGCTGACGCGCGCGATCCAGCCCGACGGCCGGCTCGGCTGGGTGCAGCAGGTGAGCGACCGGCCCGAGAAGGTGCGCGCGGCCGACACCCAATATTATGGCACCGGCGCCTTCCTGCTCGCCGCCACCGCCATCGCTGCGCTCTGATCTGAACCATCCACGGGGGACCAGCCTTGTTCGAGAAAACCTATTACGCGACGCATCCGGACATGATGGACGGCGCGTCGAACGAGGATCTGCGTGACCGGCACCTCGTCAGCGGGCTGTTCCGCGAGGGCGAGCTGGTGCTGACCTATTCGCATGGCGAGCGCTTCATCATCGGCGGTGCGGTGCCGGGGGCGGGGCCGCTGGCGCTGCCCGCGCAGACCGAGCCCGAAAGTGCGGCCGGGCATCCGCTGCTCGAACGGCGCGAACTGGCGATGGTCAATATCGGCGCCGGCGCGGGCGTGGTCGAGGTGGATGGCACGCGGTTCGATCTCGCGCCGCGCGATGCGCTCTATGTGCCGATGGGCTCGGCCGACGTGCGCTTTTCCGGCGAGGGGGCGCGCTATTATCTGCTGAGCGTGCCGGCGCATCGCGCCTTTCCGTTGCGCAAGCTGACGCTGTCGGAGGTCACGCCGATGGAGCGCGGCGAACGCGCGACCTCCAACGCGCGCAAGATCTACCAGCTCATCCTGCCGCACACCTGCGAGAGCGCGTCGATCTGCCTGGGCATGACCATCCTCGAGCCCGGCAGCGTCTGGAACACGATGCCGCCGCACGTCCATGAGCGGCGCTCCGAAATCTATCTCTATTTCGACCTGCCGCAGGACGGCCGGGTCTTCCACTACATGGGCAAGCCCGAGGCGCTGCGCCACATCGTGATGGGCAATGAGGATGTCGTGATCTCACCGCCCTGGTCGGTCCACATGGGCGCCGGCACGCGTGCCTACAGCTTCATCTGGGCGATGGCGGGGGAGAATCTGGATTATAACGACATGGATGTGAAGGATATCTGCCAGCTTTGTTGAGAAGCTGAGCGCCTGCCGCATTCGCGCATCCGAGTGCGCGGCCTTCATGGACTGGCCCGGCAAAGCTCAGGTAGGGCTTCCTCAAATGTTATCATATCAATCAAGCTCCATTGGCCCGGTCGGCAGGTACCACGCGCCATATTTATCATATAACTCTTGCCATCCCCGCCAAATCGGCTAAATCCCGATCCGTAGAAGTCGAAAGACTCGCTTGCACAGCACGGATTGGGGAGGATTTATGAAGTTCCGCAATGGTACTGCCTTGTCGCGCGTCCTGATCGCCGCGGGGCTGGCCTGCGCCGCCACCGGCCAGGCGCATGCGCAGCAGGCCGCACCGGCCGCCGCCGACCAGCCTTCGCCCACCAGTGACGACATCGTCGTCACCGCGCAGAAGCGCGAGGAGCGGGTTCAGGACATTCCGCTCGCCGTGCAGGTGATCGGCGGCGAGGCGCTGGAATCGCAGGGCATCCGCGAATTTTCCGAACTCACCCGCGCGGCGCCATCGCTGCTGATCCGACCCGCGGAGCATCCGGTCAACGCGTCGATCTCGATCCGCGGTATCGGCACTTTCGCTTTCTCGCCGAGCGTCGAACCCAGCGTGGCGGTGCAGATCGACGATGTGCCGGTGCAGTTCCTGGCGCGCGCCTTCGCCGACCTGTCGGACATCGAACGGATCGAGGTGCTGCGCGGACCGCAGAGCACACTCTACGGCCGCGCCGCCTCCGCCGGCCTCGTCAACATCGTGACTCAGGGGCCATCGGCGACGCTCAGCGGCCGGATCGGCGGCATCGTGACGACCGACGATGAATATGGCGTCAACGCCGCGCTGTCTGGCCCGCTGACGCCGACGCTCGGCTTCCGCGTCAGCGCCAACTACAACAAGTTCGAGGGCAATGTCCGCAACCTGTTCAACGGCGACAAGATCAACGGGCGCGAGATCTTCTCGGTGCGCGGCAAGCTGGTGTGGGATCCCACCGACACGCTGAACCTGGTGGCGCAACTCGGCTATATCGACGGCAGCACCACGATCGGTCGGCCGTTCGCTCGCGTCTCGCCCGCCGCCCGGCTGCGCGGCAACCCGGCCTATGGCCCCGCGGTGTTCGCGCCGGGCGTGACCTTCGGCGAGAACAATACCGATGTCGTCAACGACGTCACTTCGGGTACCGACTATAGCGACTTCTCGCAGTCGCTGAAGGTTTCATGGGATGCCGGCTTCGCCTCGCTGGTGTCGATCACCGCGTGGGACCAGTTCAAGCAGTTCGACATTCTCGATCAGGACGAGTCCGCGATCGCCGCGCTCGACAACCGCCAGTTCGGTACCTTCGACGTCGACACCTTCTCGCAGGAATTCCGGCTGGTCTCGCCGGGCGGCACCGCGCTCCGCTACACCTTCGGGCTGTTCTATTCGAACCTGAACCTGTCGCGCGACTTCATCCGTGGGCCCTTCTTCTCGCAGGCGGACTGGTTTGGCACCAACGGCACCAAGCAATATGCCGGTTTCGGCCAGATCGAATATGACATCCTCGACGGCACGACGCTGATCGGCGGCCTGCGCATCGGCAGGAACAAGATCGACGTGACGTTCGACGATCGCCTCGCCTCGACCTATTTCGAGGGCGACAGTTCGGAATCGTACGAGACCTACAGAGCGGGCATCCAGCAGCGGCTGGCGCCCGACGTGATGGCCTTCTTCACCTATGCCACCGGCCACAAGGGCGCGGCCTATGATATCGGCACGGGCTTCAACGCCACCCGGTTGGTGCCGGTGCAGCCCGAGGATTCGGAGGATTGGCAGCTCGGCATCAAGTCGCAATTCCTCGATCGCCGGGTGACGCTGAACGCAACCCTGTTCACCACCACCTTCGACGATTTCCAGGCGCAGGGCATCGAGACCTTGTCAGACGGCACCAGCAATTTCCGCCTCGCCAATGTCGGCAAGCTGCGCACGCGCGGCATCGAGGTGGAAGGCTCGGTGCGCTTCTCGCCGGACCTGAACGTCGGCGGCGGCGTGACCTATGCGGACGCCAAGATCCGGTCCTTCCCGTTCTCGCAATGCTATCCGGGGCAGACGGCGGCGCAGGGCTGCACCGGCAGCCCGGCGCGGCAGGACCTCAAGGGCTTCCGCCCCGCGCAGGCGCCCGAATGGAAGCTGACCCTGAACGGCGACTATACGCCCTCACTGACCGACAGTCTCGATGGCGTGTTGCAGTTCGCCTATTCCTATCAGAGCAAGATCAACTTCAACATCAACAATGATCCCGAAAGCATCCAGAAGGGCTATGGGATCATGAACATTTCCGCCGGCGTCCGCGATCCCGACCGTAAGTGGGAGGTGGTTGCGTTCGTCAACAACCTGTTCGACAAGCACTATTTCTTCAACGTCACCAACTCGTTCGGAAACCAGGGCAATGCCCAGGCGGTACAGAGCTATATTCCGCGCGATTTCGAGCGTTATGGCGGCGTTCGGGCGACATTGAACTTCTGAGCCGGGGTGGGGGCCCGGTTGATCGGGCCCCATCGGTCGTGTCGATATTGGGGGCGATGTTGATCGATCGATGATTCAGTGGGGCCATTGCTGCGCGGCATGAAGAACGCGCAGGATCGTCACTTGTGTCTCGTCTTCCTTATACACAACGATATATCTTCGTCGCATCGACATCTCTCGCGTGCCTGCAACGCGGCCAGCCTGATAGAGCTTGGGCCGATCGAGCAGGGTCTCGATCCTGGTGTCGAGATCATCCTTCAGCTTGAGTGCCGCGTCCGGATTATCGTCCGAGATATAGTCCATGATTGACAGAAGATCGGCGCGCGCCGTCTCCCGCCACTCAAGCTTTCGGTTGGGCATGACGCTTGCTGTCAATCAGCGCCTGCACTTCATCCATGACCTGTGCATGCGGCGCGGTTGGACGCGTATCGTTCAGGGCCTCCTGAACCTTGGCACGGAACCAGGCGTCGTGCGCCGCCGTATCTGCTGTCAGGCCGGCGGGCATGCCGCCTTCCTTTGCGACGCGCGTCAGCAGGATGCGGACCGCATCCGACACGGTAAGGCCGATATCGGCAAGCGTCTCAGCGGCCTTGGCCTTGAGATCCTCGTCGATCCTGACGTGAAGCATGGACGTGCGTGCGGGCATGGCGAGTCTCCTTGCCGACAATATGTCTCTCAATTGAGAGACGATCAAGCCGCGCGGCACGCACACCGGTGCGTTTCGCTTTATCAACTTCCGATACCATCCGGCGCCTTGGCGGCGCCAGGGTTCACGCCGGCCAGACGGCGGGTGATGCGCATATCTGTCTCGCCCTATTGCGCGGCTTCGACGATGCGCAGCAGTTGCGCCGGGTTCTGGCCGGTGGGCAGCTTGCCGCGCGCGCTCAGCGTGCCGCCGGCCTCGTTCCATACCAGCTCCGCGCTGGCCCCGCCGGTCTTGCGATAGGCGTTGGTGGTGCCGTCATCGTCATAGAGCGTGAAGCGCGCGTCGCGGCCGGGATAGACGCGGATGCTCTCCAGCGGCTGGCGTTCGGCGGTGCTCTTCACCTGTGCGCCGATCGGCACGATCGATCCCGCGCGGACGAACAGCGGCATGCGGTCGATCGGGGCGGCGACCTCCACGGTCTGGCCGCCGGTGTAGCGCTTGTTTGTCCAGTAGTCATACCAGTCCGCGCCGGCGGGCAGATAGACCGGGCGGCTGGTGCGGCCCTGGTCGGTGATGGGGGCGACGAGGAAGGCGGGGCCGAACATATACTGATCGCCGATGTCCGCGACCTTGGGATCGTTCGGGAAATCCATGAACAGCGCGCGCATGAAGGGCGCGCCCGTCCGATGCGTCTGCGCGCCGAGCGCATAGATATAGGGCATCAGGCTGTAGCGCAGCCGCAAATAGCTTGCGAGGATCGGCTCCGCGGCGGTGCCATAGTCCCAGAGTGCTGCGGCCGGGCGCTGGCCGTGGATGCGCAGCGACGGGGTGAACACGCTGTACTGAAACCAGCGCACGAACAATTCGGGATAGTCGGCATAGCCGGCGTCCATCGCGGTCGCGCCGGCGGGGTCGACGAGCAGCGGATGCTCCGCCTTCGGGCCGCTCGGATATTGCCAGCCGCCGATGTCGCTGCCCCAATAGGCCATGCCCGATGCGGTGAAGTTGAGGCCCGTCGGCACCTGCCGCTTCAGCGCCTCCCAGGTCGAATGGACGTCCGACGACCAGAAGGCGCAGCCGTTGCGCTGCGTGCCGAGATAGGCGGCGCGGCACAGGATCAGGTTGCGCAGGTCCGGCCGGTCACGCGCCGAGCCTTCGGCGACGCCGGCGGTGTGCAGCAGCGGGAAGAGGTTGTGGTAGCGGGCGCCCGATCCGATCGAGAATTGATAGTCGTCGGGCACGAGATCGGGCTCGGTCTCGTCGAGCCAGAACCAGTCGAAGCCCTGCGACGCGATATTGTCGCGGATCTTACCCCAGAACCATTCGCGCGCTTCCGGGTTGGTGCTGTCGAGCAGCGCGCCGGCGCGGTCGAAGCGCACGGGCAGGCCGTCGACCGGGCTGCCATCCTCGTGCTGGAGCAGCCAGCCCTTGGCGGCGAGCATGTCGAAATAGCGCGATTCCCGTTCGAAGCGCGGCCACACGCTGACGATCGAGCGCATGCCCATCGCCTTCAGCCTGTCGTTCATGCCCTTGGGATCGGGGAAATAGGTGCGGTCGATGTCGAGCTGGCCCATCCGCGTCCAGTAGAACCAGTCGAGCACCATGACGTCGATCGGATAGTTGCGGCTGCGATAGCCCTCGGCGATGCCGAGCAGTTCCTGCTGGCTCTCGAAGCGCGCCTTGCTCTGGATGAGGCCGAACGCGGCCTTGGGGGGCAGCGGCGTCTCGCCGGTGAGTTTGGCATAGCCGGCATAGATCTCGTCGGTGGTGGCGCCGGCGATGACGAAGAAGGAGACGCGCTCGCCGACTTCGGACTGCCAGCGCGTGCCGTTGTTGAGGCCCGGCGAGACGATCGTGCGCGCCGGATTGTCCCAGACGATGCCATAGCCCTTGTTGGTAACGAGGAAGGGCACGCACACCGTCTCGCCAGCCGGCGCGTCGTACCAATGCTTGCAGTCGATCGTGCGGCTGCGCAGGTCGAGCGGCCCCAGGCTCTCCTGGTTCTGGCCGAGGCCGTAATAATGCTCGTCGAGCGGGGCGGCGAAGCTGGCGCCGACGCGGAACGTCTCCTCGCCGTTCACCATATGGGGGGCCATCTCCCACCCGTTCATCTTCGTCAGCAGCCGGCCGTCGGCGGTGCTGACCGACAGCGACACCGGCGGCAGCGACGGCGCGAAATAGCGCTCCATCTGGCTGGGCGCCTTGGGCCAGGGCTTGGCATCGACCACCACCGAGAGCGCGGAGGAGGTGAAGACGTCGCCGCCGGCGTCCGCCCGGTGGCTCCAGCCCGTCGCATCGGCCTTCGCATTGGGGCCGGGGCCGGGCGCGGCGGTCGCCAGCGCGGGGTCGAGCGCGATGGTGACGCGCACGATGTTGGGCGCGTAGGGCTCGATCGCGACACGGCTGCCGTGCCGGTCGAGCATCGCCATCGGCTCCGCCAGCGCCTGCGTCGCGCCGAGCGCGAGCGATGCGACGCCCGCCGCCAACAGCGCCGCACGCATGCCAAATGCCTTGCCCATCATCGTCTTCCTCCTGTTGCGGGGATTTGCGCCCATGTGATGCTGCCCAATCAGACGAGCCCGCGTCCGTCGATCCTCACCACCGGCACGAATGCGGGGCCATCGCGCCGCGCCGGCATCTCGATATGCAGTCCGGCATCGTCCTGCCGGTGGCGGAGCGCGCCGCCGCCCGGCAGCGAGACGCGCTCGATCTTGCCGGCGAAGCGTCCTCGCGCCAGCGCGACGATCGTCGTAGATTCTTGGCGAGGCGGCGCCAGCAGCAGCGCGTAGAGCGCGCCCTTGTTGGTGGTGAAGCGGATGTCGCGGTGCGTGAAGGGCGCGGCTTCCTGTTCGTTCTGCATGCCGGGGTTCAGCCGCGTCGGCCCCTCGCCATAGATCCGCCAGGGCCGCGATCCGAAGATCGCCTCGCCGTTCAGCGCGATCCATGCCGCCATCCCGTCGAGAATCTTCTCTTCCTCCGCGTCGATCAATCCGTCGCCGGGCTGCGGCACCGACAGCAGCAGATTGCCGTTCTTGGAAACGACGTCGGCGAGGCGCTGGATGACCTCCTCGGCGGTCTTGTAGCTTTTGTCGTTGAGGCGGGCGACGTTGTAGAACCAGTCGCCGAGGCAGGTGTCGGTCTGCCACGGCTCGTCCCACAGCCGGTCGGAAAAGCCGCGCTCGACATCCTGCACCAGCCCGAAGCGCTCGTGCGGCTTCAACTGCTTGGCGGTCGCGACGACATCGATGCTGCCGTGCCATTCGATCGCGCGATTGTAATAGTCGGCGAGCGCCTCCAGCCCGACCGGGCCGAAGGGCAGGCCATGATCGTCGAAATAGACGAGATCGGGTTTATACTTTGCGACGAGGTCGGTCTGGCGCAGCAGCCAGCGCGCGACATAGGCGGGGTCGTCCTTCGGCCCGGTCTCGATCCACTGGCCGTTATTGGCCTCATGCCAGGCGGTCATCGCCTCGATCGTGTCGAGTCCGTCGGGCAGCACCGCATGGCCGCCGGTGTAGAGTTCCTGCGGGTCGAGCCCGTCCCACCACTGGCCCTTGCCATCCACTTTTCGCAGGCGGAACGCGTCGTAGCGCTCGCCCTTCCTCGAACCCGTCGGGTCATAGCCATAGGCCGGCTGATACCAGTGCCAGGCGTGCGCGGCATGGTTGGAAACGCCGAACTTCAGGCCGGCCCGCCGCGCCGCCTTCTCCCAGATGCCGACCACGTCGCGCTTCGGCCCGACAGTGAGCGAATTCCACGGATGATAGCGGCTGTCATAGCAATCGAGATTGTCGTGGTGGCAGGCGAGGGTGACGAAATAGCGTGCGCCGGCGCGGACATAGCGCGCCATCAGCGCGTCGGGATCCCAGCGCTCGGCGGTCCAGCGATGCTGGATATCCTTCATGCCGGTTACAGACGGATGGCCGTAGGTCGCCAGATGATGCGCGTACATCGGGTGGCCCTGCATATACATGAAGCGGCCATACCAGTCGCCCTGCGCGGGCACCGATTGCGGCCCCCAATGCGACCACAGGCCGAGCTTGGCGTCGCGGAACCACTCCGGATAGCGATAGGCGCCGACGATCGACGGCCAGTTCGCCTGCACCGGGCCGGCGGCGGTCCCCATCGGGCTCGCCGCGCGCACCGCGCGCGCCAGGCCGAGGGCTGCGGTGCCGGCGAGGAAGGAGCGGCGGGGGAGGGCGATCATCGGCGGTGCTGCGGCTTGTGCGCGAGCGCCTGGCCGATCGCGCGCTCGGCGATCGGCGCCATCAGCGCATAGCCGCGCTCGAGCGGATGGATGCCGTCGCGGGTAAGGTCGGCGCGCAGCAAGCCGCGCGCATCGGTCATCGCGGCGGCATAGTCCGCATAGACGATCCCGCGCCGCGCGCAGAAATCCTTCAGCCAGGCATTAAGTTCGCGGATGCGCTCGGGCGGGCGCTCGCGCAGCATTTCGCGCGCGGAGTCGGTATAATTGTTCACCGGCAGCAGCGATCCGAAGACGATGGCGATGTCATGCGCCTCGGCGAGGTCCGCCATCGCTTCCCAATTGGCCTCGATCTGCTCGGGGGGTTCCTGCTGGAGGAAGCCCTGCACGTCGTTGATCCCGGCGAGGATGACGACGGCCTTCGGTTTCAGCGCGACGACATCCTGATGGAAGCGCAGCAGCATCTGCGCGGTCACCTGGCTGCCGATGCCGCGGTTGATATAGGGCTTCCCCGGAAAATATCGCGGCAGGTTCCACAGGTCGGTGATCGAATCGCCGAGGAAGATGACGCGCTGCTCGCCGGCCCGGGGCGGCGGCAGCGCGGCGTTGGCGGGCGCATAGAGATAGCGTTCGCCGAAATCCTGCATCAGGCTGGGGACCAGCTTCGTGCGGAAGGGGCCAAGCCATGGCCCCCAATCCTTTTCCGCCACCGTCCGCCGCTCGGGCGAGCTCCGGTAGCGCGGTTCGTCGCCCGCGATCGTGGTCGTCGCGGGGATCGGCAGCGCCATGCCCAGCAGCAGGGCGGCAAGGGCAGGGCGCTGCCGGATCATGCGGGCAGTACGCCGTGGCGTGCGGCAAAGGTCACGAACAGGCCGGGCCAGGCCGATGCGCTCATCGCGCGCGGCAGGCGCACGCCGAAGCCGTGCCCGCCATCCTCGAAGATGTGCAGCGCGACGGGGCGCCGCGCCGCCTGCATCGCCTGGAACATCAGGATGCTGTGCGCGGGCGGCACCAGCCCGTCGTCGACGGCATGGACGAGGAACACCGGCGGCGTCTGCGCATCGACGCGCTGGTCCACCGAGCGCGCGCGCAGTTCGGCACCCATCGCCGAGGCGCCGGGGCCGATCAGATTGTCGCGCGATCCGCCATGGGTGAAATGGGCCTCGAGCGTGATCACCGGATAGATCAGCCCGACGAGATCGGGCCGCGCGGACAGGCGATCGGCAGCGTCGCGCGGTTCATAGACTTTCTCAGCGTGGCGCGTCGCCAGCGACCCGGCAAGATGGCCACCCGCGGAAAAGCCGATCACGCTGATCGCGTTGGGCCGGATCGCAAAGCTCGTCGCCCGTTCGCGGATCAGCCGCATCGCGCGCTGCGCATCCTGCAGCGGCACATCCTGACGCCGCTGCCAGCCCTCGCCCGGCAGGCGATAGAGCAGGATGAAGGCAGTGATGCCGCGCGCGTTGAGCCATGCCGCCTGGCTGGTGCCCTCATTGTCGTAGGAGACGAAGCCATAGCCGCCGCCCGGCATCAGCAGCACCGCGCTGCCGTTTGGCCTCGCCGGCCGGCGCACGACCAACACCGGCCGCGCGATACCGGTCACCCAGCGATCGGGTTTTGCCGGATCGCTCGACTTTTCGTCGACCTTGCGGGTGATGCGCACCGGCGCGCGGCCGGGCGGGTCGCCTGGCCACAGGTCGATCACTTCGTCGGCGATGCCGGTCTGCGCGGCCGCCATCTCTGGCGTGAGCGCAGCCGCTCCGGCAGCGGCGGCGGTGGCGACAGTCAGCAGGGTGCGGCGGTCCAGCATCGTCATTCTCATTGCTCCGGCTCGCGTGGCGGTGCCTGCACCGCGGGCGCGAGCAGGTCACCGATCGACTCTGCTGCGGCTCGCACGAGCCGATGGGATTCGTCCAGTGTCACGCGGCTGGCAGGACCGTCGACGAAGGGCATCGTCAGCGCAGCGCGCGCCGCCGCGCCGACGAGGATGGGCGCCGACAGGTCGGTGATGCCGTTGAGCATCGGGCTGGGGGCGACGGCGCCATGCGCGGCAATGATCTCGTCCAGTCGCGCTTCCAACGTCTCCAGTTCGCCATCGCCCATTCCTTCGGGGCCGGCGCGCACGTCGTCGAGCATCGCCGCACGGGCCTCTGGGGGCTGGAAGGCGAGCAGGATCCGGCCGGAATTGGACCGGTGGAGCGGGCGCCGGTAGCCGACGCGCACCGCGAAGCCGGCAAGGCCGGGGGCCTCGGCGGTGACGATCACGACCATCTCGGCGCCGGAGACCACGGCGAGGTGGCAGCTCTGCCCCGCCTCATGCGCAAGCCGCTGCATCACCGGCAGCGCGGTGGAGGTCAGCTCGCGCACCGGCGGCTGTGCCATGCCCAGCGCGAACAGCCGGTTGGTCAGGCGATAACCGTCGCCGTTGCGCGCGATATAGCCATGTTCCTCCAGCACCTGGAGCATGCGGAAAATCTCGCTCACGGAGCGGCCGAGCGCCGCGGAGATGTCGGTCATGTTCAGCGGTTCGCTCGCGGTGGCGAGCAGTTCGAGGATCTCCAGACCCTTTTTGAGCGCCGGTGCCTGGTACCGGGTCTTGCCGTTCATCCCCCCTCCTTCGGTCGTTCAGCGTCGCCCTGCGCTTTCCACCGATTTATCCGCTTATTGCAGATGAAAGCAATTTTTAAATTTACAAACGGCGCGGCAGGCGTAGAAAGAGCCGACTCCGATGCAGTGTGGCGACGTTCAGGCGGCCATTTGTCGGACAATCATCAGGGGCGCCCGCAAAGGGCGATTGAAGGGAGAGAGACATGATGACCGAGTTGGTCCGTTTGCCCCGGCGCGCCACGCGCCACGCCTTGCTCTTCACCACCGCCATCGCCGGATCGATCCTCGGCAGCGCGCCCGCGCTGGCGCAGGATGCCGTCGCGGTGCCGGCCGAGCCGCAGTCGGCCCAGGGTGGTAGCGGTAACGCCGCGGAGGATGCGACCACCGAGGAAATCGTCGTCACCGGCGTTCGCGCCAGCCTCAGCAGCGCGCAGTCGATCAAGCAGAATGCCGACCAGATCGTCGACTCGATCGTCGCCGAAGACATCGGCAAGCTGCCCGACCGCAACGTCGCCGAGGCGCTGCAGCGCATCACCGGTATCCAGATCCAGCGCAATTTCGGCGAGGGCAGCCAGGTCGCGATCCGCGGCCTCAGCCAGGTCCGCACCGAGATCAACGGGCGCGACATCTTCACCGCGAACAGCGGCCGCACGCTGAGCCTGGAGGACGTGCCCTCCGAACTGCTCGCCGGCGTCGACGTCTACAAGAACCCGTCGGCGGAGATGATCGAAGGCGGCCTCGGCGGCCTGATCAACCTGCGCACGCGCAAGCCGTTCGACTTCGACGGCTTCAAGCTCTCGGCCAGCGGCAGCCTCAACCATTACGACCTGTACGAGACGACCAAGCCGCAGGCGAACCTGCTCGTCTCCAACCGCTGGGATACCGGCATCGGCGAGATCGGACTGCTCGTCGACCTCGCCTATCAGGAAACCGCGTTCCGGCAGGACCAGATTTCGAGCCAGCCCTTCTTCCTGCTCAACGAGGCGGTGGCCGCCGATGCCGCGACCGCGGCGGGGCTCGGCCGCACCGGACAGCCGACCTATCTGCCGCACGGCGTCGGCATCGGCCAGTATCTCGGCGATCGCCGCCGCATCGGCGTGGATGTCGCGCTGCAATGGCGCCCGAGCGACACGCTGGAATTCACCGCGGAATATATCCGCTCGGACTATAAGTTCCGCTACGGCGACTACAGCTTCTTCGCCTATACGGGCGACAATCCGATCACGCCCGATTTCTCGCAGCCCTTCGCGTTCGACGAGGACGGCAATTTCAGAAGCGGTACCTTCGTCAATGTACCGGTCGATTCCAACACCAGCCTCGAACGGCGCAAGTCGGTCACCAACGATTATTCGCTGAACGCGAAATGGACGCCGACCGAGAATCTCACCCTGAAGGGTGATTTTCAATACATCCGCGGCACCACTGACGGCGAGCGGTCGATCGTCATCCTCCATTCCAACGCCGAGCGGCTCTACCAGGCCGTGGGTGACGGCGTGCCGACGATGATCATCTCGCCGGATTCGAACCCCGCGAACGGCAACGGCAATCTGCTCGATCCCGCCAGCTATGCGACCAGCCCCGGCGCCTATCTCGATCATATCGAGCGTGCGGTCGGTACCGAATATGCCGGCCGCCTCGACGCCGAATATCGCTTCGACGGCAGCTTCCTGCGCTCGATCTCGGCGGGCGTGCGCTACACCGATCGCTCGGCGGTGACCGACAGCAGCACCTATGCCTATTATGGCTTCACGCGGCCGCTGGCGGACGATCTCTACCAGCTTCGCGTGTTCGGGAACGATCTGTATCGCGGCGGCGCCGCGGTGCCAGAGGGGGCGCTGTTCTTCAACCGCGGCATCGTGCTCGATTATGACGCGACCCGCGCAGCGCTGGCGCCCTATGCCGCGGACAGCCAGCGACAGGCGCTGCTCGATGGCGTGTCCTATGTGCCCAGCGACCGCAACACGCAGGGCGAGAAGACCTATACCGGCTATGCGGTCGCGCGCTTCGGCATCGACAGCGGCTTGCGGATCGACGGCAATATCGGCGTGCGCGTCGTGAAGACCGAGGTCAGCACCGACGGCTTCAGCGTGCAGACGCCGCAGGTCACCGGCCCGGACGGCACCCCGATGAACGGACCGATCAGCTATGTCCCGATCAGCGCGGACTCCAGCTACACCAAGGTGCTGCCCAGCCTTAACCTGCGCTTCCACCTGATGGATGGGCTTCAGCTTCGCCTCGCCGCGTCGAAGGGGCTGACCCGCCCGGACTTCAACCAGCTCAATCCCAACATCAACATCGTCGAACTCAACTCGGGCAGCAACCGCCGCACCGCGAGCTCGGGCAATGCCAATCTGCGGCCGCTGGAAGCCGATCAGCTCGATGCGTCGCTCGAATGGTATTTCTCGAAGACCGGATCGATCTATGGCGCCGCCTTCTACAAGAAGGTCGATGGCTTCATCGCCAACATCACCTCGACCGAGACGTTCGATTTCGGCAATGGGCCGTTCGTCGTCGACGTCACCCGGCCGGTGAATGGAGACAATGGCAAGATCAAGGGCTTCGAGGTCGGCGGCAACACCTTCTTCGATTTCCTCCCCGGCTTCTGGTCCGGCTTCGGCGTCCAGGCCAACTATACCTATGTCGACAGCCAGGCGCCGAGCCCGGATGCGCAGGATACGTCGGGCAACCAGCTCAGCGTGCCGCTCGAGAAGCTGTCCAAGCATAGCTACAACCTGATCGGCTTCTACGATCGCGGTCCGGTCTCGGCGCGCGTCGCCTATAACTGGCGCAGCAGCTTCGTGGTGACGACGCGCGGCAACGGCAGCGGCAACCTGCCGATCTTCAACGCCGCGCGCGGCCAGGTCGATGCGTCCCTCACCTATACCTTCACGCCCAATTTCGCGCTGACGGTGGACGGGGTGAACCTGACCGATACTGCAAACAGGACCTATTACGGGATTCCCAGCCGTCCTCAGTCGCACGTGCTGAACGATCGCCGCCTCAGCATCACGGCGCGCATCACCTACTGATCGACCCGGTCTGATAGACTTAGGTCGTAACCCCATTCCCCGAGAGCCTGCGGGCCGGCATGTTCTTGCAGCCGGCCCGCCATTTTTTCCCCAGGGCATCCTGCATGGAAGGCGAAGCATGCGGCATGTGTTGCTGATCGATCTTGTCGACGAGGCGCAGGCGATCGCCGACTATGAGGCATGGCATGCCGCCGGCGCGGTGCCGCCGGCGATCAACGCCAGCATCCGCGATGCCGGCATCCTTGCGATGGAGATCTACCGCACCGGCAATCGGCTGGTGATGGTGATGGAAACCGCACCCGGTTACGACGCGGCGGCAAAGGCTGCCGCGGATGCCGCCAGCCCGGCCGTGCAGGCGTGGGAAACGCAGATGGACGCGGTGCAGCGGCCGCTGCCCTGGGCGATGCCGGGCAGCAAATGGACTCCCGCCGACCGCATCTATTCGCTCGACGAACAGCCATGAGGGCCATGCCGATGAAGACCCGCTTCCTCTCCGCCGCGCTGGGCGGCTTGCTGCTGATCACCGGCACCGCCGCCGGCGCGCAGGCGAAAGGCGATCTGCCGCGGCTGGAAACGCGCAACGGCCGCCACGCGCTGATCGTTGACGGCGCGCCCTTCGTGATGCTGGGCGGGCAGGTGAACAACAGCAGCAACTATGCCGAACCGCTCACCAAGGTCTGGCCGATCCTCGATCGCATCGCCGCCAATACGATCGAAATCCCGATCGCGTGGCAGCAACTGGAGCCCGAAGAGGGGCGCTTCGATTTCGCCTTCGTCCAGCACCTGCTCGACGAGGCGCGCAAGCATGACAAGCGCATCGTGCTGCTGTGGTTCGGCGCCTACAAGAATACCGGCTATGGCTATGCGCCGGACTGGGTAAAGCGCGACAATCGCCGCTTCCCGCGGATGAAGACGCGCGACGGCAAGGACCATGACGTGCTGACGCCGCTCGCCGCGGCGACGCTGGAGGCGGACCGGCGCGCCTTCGTGCAACTGATGACCTACATCCGCGATCATGATGCGCAGAACAGCGTCATCATGGTGCAGCCGGAAAACGAGGTCGGCAGCTATCGCAACCCGCGCGATTACAGCGCGGCCGCGCAGAAGCTGTTCGATGCGCCGGTGCCGGCAACGCTCGCCAAAGCGCTGCGCAAGCCGGCGGGGACCTGGACGCAGATGTTCGGCGACCAGGCCGATCGCATGTTCAACACCTGGCACACCGCACGCTATGTCGAGGCGCTGGCCGCCGCCGGCAAGGCGATCAAGCCGCTGCCGATGTACGTCAACGCCGCGCTGTCGGACCCGTTCAAGACGCCCGACCCCATGGGCGTCGCCAGCGGCGGGCCGCAGGGCGACGTGATCGACATCTGGAAGGCCGGTGCGCCCTCGATCGATGTCGCCGCGCCCGACATCTATGACCGCGCCAGCCGCAACGTCTTCCGTCACCTCGATCTCTATGCGCGGCCGGACAATGCGCTGATGGTGCCCGAGATCGGCAATGCCCGCGAATATGCCCGCTATTTCTGGGCGGCGCTGGGGCGCGGCGCGATCGGCTATGCGCCCTTCGGCATGGATGATACCGGCTATTTCAACTATCCGCTGGGCGCGCGCAGCTTCGACGATGCCACGCTCGATGCGGTGGCGGCGAAGTACCGGGTGATCGGCGGCGCGATGCGCGATTGGGCGCGGATCGCCTATGAACGGCCGACCTGGGGCGCGGCGCGGCCCGACGACGGCAGCCCGCTCAGCACGACGATGGGCGACTGGACGATCACTGCCAACTTCGGTGAATGGCAGTTCGGCCAGAAGGAGTGGACTTTCCTCAAGACCGACCCGACCCCCTGGGGTGCCGAGCCTGTCGGCGGCATGGTGGTGGCGCAGCTTTCGGCGGACGAATTCCTGCTGACCGGCGATTTCGTCCGCGTCCGTTTCGCTGCGCGCGCGGGTACGCCCGAAAATGCGATGATGCTGCGGGTGGAAGAAGGGCATTTCGAAGCCGGCAAATGGGTGATGGATCGCGTGTGGAACGGCGACCAGACCGATTATGGTCTCAACCTGATCGACAAGCCGGTCTGGCTGAAGGTGACGATGGGCCGCTATCGCTGATAAGGGCGACGGCGAAAGGAACGGCCATGGACATCTTCTCTTCGGGCAAGGTCGCGGTGATCACGGGTGCGGCGAGCGGCATCGGGCTGGCGGCCGCGCGGCGGTTCGCGGCGCTCGGCATGCAGGTCTGCCTTGTCGACCGATCGGATGCGGTCGCGGCGGCTGCGGCGGATATCGGCCACGGTGCCGCCGGCTTCGTCGTCGATGTCGCCGACCGCGCCGCGGTCGATGCGCTCGCCGCCGAGATCCGAGCGCGCTTCGGTGCCGTTTCCGTGCTGATGAACAATGCCGCCATCCATGGCGGCGCCGATGCGCTGTCCTCGCCCGATCTCTGGGCGCAGGTGATCGGCATCAACCTGATGGGCGTGCTCCACGGCGTTCAGGCGTTCGTGCCGGCGATGGTCGATGGCGGGCAGCCGGGGGTGGTGATCAACACCGGATCCAAGCAGGGCATCACCCAGCCGCCCGGCAACACCGTCTATAATGTCAGCAAGTCGGCGGTGAAATCGCTGACCGAGGGGCTGGCGCACAGCCTGCGCGAAGCGACCGGCGGCAGGGTGAGCGCGCATCTGCTGATCCCGGGCTTCACCTATACCGGCATGACGGCGGCAGCGGCAAAGCCGGCGGGCGCGTGGAGCGCGGATCAGGTGGTCGACTTCATGCTCGAGCGGCTTGCCGCCAGCGATTTCTACATCCTTTGCCCCGACAATGAGGTGTCGCGCGCGGTGGATGCCGGCCGCATGGCCTGGGCGATGGGCGATATCATCGAAAACCGACCGGCGCTGTCGCGCTGGCATCCCGATCATGCGCAGGCCTTCGCCGCCTTCATGGCGGAGCGCGATTGAAGCGTGGGGCCCAGGTGCGCCTTGAGCGCGTATCCCGGCGTTTGGCGCGAGCCTCAAGACATGCGCCGGAATCCGAATGACGCATCCGGTTCCGAACGGGATGGGGCCATCCGGCGGCCAGTGAAAAGCGGGAGACCGCAGCAAAAGCGCTTGTCGGGGCGATCGGAACCGGCGAACAGCGCCGGGTGACGGACGGGGCACGCGCGCAGGAATGGATGGTGCATGGCGGCAGGCTGGATGCCGCCATACGCGCCTATGGCGGCGCGCCCGAGGCGTGGCTCGATCTCTCGACCGGCATCAACCCGAACCCATGGCCCGGCGCCGGGTCGATCGCGGTCGACTGGCGCGCCTTGCCGTCCGACGAGGCGCTGGCCGCGCTCGAACGCGCGGCGGCCGCGCATTTCGGGGCTTCGCCCGACCATGTGTGCGCGCTGCCGGGCTCGGAGATCGGCATCCGCATGCTGGCGCGGCTGGGGCTGGGGGCGGACGCCGCGCATGTCGCGCCCGCCTATCGCAGCCATGAAGCCGCCTTCGAGGGCGCCGCGCCCATCGCCGTCGATGCGGTGGCGGCAGCGCGTTCAGCGGGACGCATGGTGCTGCTCGCCAACCCCAACAACCCCGATGGTCGCCTGCTGCCACGCGCCGCGCTCTGCGATGCCGCCGATGCCGGTGCCGGCTGGCTGATCGTCGACGAGGCCTTCGCCGACCTGCACCCGGACGAGAGCGTTGCCGCCGACGTCGCCGATCATCGCCGGCTGCTGGTGCTGCGCTCCTTCGGCAAATTCTTCGGCCTCGCCGGGCTGCGGCTGGGCTTCGCGGTCGCGCCGCGGCCGATCGTCGCCGCGCTGCGCGCGCTGCTTGGGGCGTGGCCGGTCTCCACGGCGGCCATTGCGATCGGCGTTGCGGCGTATCGCGACCGGGCGTGGATCGAGTCGATGCGGGAACGGCTCCGCGCCGATGCCGCCGCTCTCGATGCCATGCTGGCGCGTCACGGGCTGGTCGCGACTGGAGCCTCGCCTTTGTTCCGCCTCGTCGCGCATGACGATGCTGCGATGCTGTTCGACCGCCTCGCGCAGCATCACATCCTCTGCCGGCCCTTCGACTATGCGCCGCGCTGGCTGCGCTTCGGGCTGCCGGGCGATGCCATGGCGCGCGACCGGCTCGACCAGGCGCTGGCGCGTGGCTGAGCCCTTCGCGCTTGCCGCGCTGGCGATCGAGGCGGGCTTCGGCTGGCCGCAGGCGCTCTATGACCGCATCGGCCATCCGGTCGGCGGCTTCGCGCGGCTGATCAATGGGTGCGAGGCGCGATGGAACCGCGGTGCCCCGACACGGCGGCGGCGGATGGGGATTCTGACCATCATCCTGCTGGCGGTGCTCGCGGGCGGGGCAGGGTGGGCGCTGGAGGCGGCGGCGGAGCGCATCGCCGGGCGCTGGGCCTGGGTTCTGATCGGGCTGCTCGCCGCCCCCGGCCTTGCGCAGCGCAGCCTGCACGATCATGTCCGCGCCGTCGCCGAGCCGCTGGCCGCGGGCGACCTGCCGGCGGCGCGCGCGGCGGTCGCGCGCATCGTCGGCCGCGACACCGAGGCGCTCGATGAAGCCGGCATCGGCCGCGCGGCGATCGAAAGCCTCGCCGAGAGCTTCTGCGACGGCGTCGCGGCGCCGCTGTTCTGGCTGCTGCTGCTCGGACTGCCCGGCATCTGGGCCTATAAGGCGATCAACACCGCGGACAGCCTGATCGGCCATCGCGAGGAACGCTGGCGCGATTTCGGCTGGGCGGCGGCGCGGCTCGACGATGTCGCCAATCTCGTGCCCGCGCGGTTCGCGGGGCTGCTGGTCTGCCTTGCCGGGGGGCGCGTGCTGGGGCCCCGCGCGGGCTTCGCGTCGATGCGGCGCGACGCGCACCGGCACGCCTCGCCCAACGCCGGCTGGCCCGAAGCGGCGATGGCCGGCGTGCTCGGGCTGCGGCTGGGCGGACCCGTCGCCTATGACGGCGTGTGGCACGACAAGCCCTGGATCGGCGACGGCCGCGCCGCGGCGGATGCCGCCGATGTCGCGCGTGCGCTCGACGTCTATCGTCATGCCTGCCTGTGCCTGTGGCTGGTCGCCGGCCTCGTCGCGTGGCGCGGCTGATGGCGGGTGCGATCATGCTGCAGGGCACCGGCTCGGACGTCGGCAAGTCGGTGCTGGTCGCGGGGCTGTGCCGTGTGCTCGCCAATCGCGGGCTGACCGTCAGGCCGTTCAAGCCGCAGAACATGTCCAACAACGCCGCGGTCACCGCGGATGGCGGCGAGATCGGCCGCGCGCAGGCGCTGCAGGCCATCGCGTGCCGGGTGCCCGCGCATACCGACATGAACCCGGTGCTGCTCAAGCCGCAGGCGGACCGCACCGCACAACTCGTCGTCCATGGACAGGTGCGCGGCACCTTGGGTTCGGGCAGCTTCCGCACCGCGCGCGCGCCGCTGCTCGATGCGGTGCTGGCCAGCTATCGGCGGTTGCGCACCGAGGCGGACATCGTCGTCGTCGAGGGGGCCGGCTCGCCCGCGGAGATCAACCTGCGCGCGGGCGACATCGCCAATATGGGGTTCGCGCGCGCCGCGGGCGTGCCGGTGCTGCTGGTCGGCGACATCGATCGCGGCGGCGTGATCGCGGCGATCGTCGGCACGCGCACGGTGATCGATCCCGAGGATGCGGCGATGATCCGCGGCTTCATCATCAACAAGTTTCGCGGCGATCCGGCGCTGTTCGAGGATGGCTATCGCCAGATCGAGCAACTGGCCGGCTGGCGCGGCTTCGGCGTCGTCCCGTGGCTGCACCAGACCGCGCGCCTGCCGAGCGAGGATGCGGTGGTGCTGGAGCGGCCGGCGGCGGACGGGGCGGCGCGGCTGCTGGTCGCCTGCCCGGTCCTGCCGCGCATCGCCAATTTCGACGACCTCGATCCGCTGAAGCTGGAACCCGCGATCGGCGTGACGATGGTGCCGCCGGGGCGGCCGATCCCGGCGGAGGCGGCGCTGATCATCTTGCCCGGTTCGAAGGCGACGATCGCCGACCTCGCCGCGCTGCGTGCCGAGGGCTGGGACATCGACATCCTTGCGCATCACCGGCGGGGCGGGGCGATCCTCGGGCTGTGCGGTGGTTATCAGATGCTCGGGCGCCGCATCGCCGATCCCGACGGGATCGAGGGCGCCGCGGGCGCAGTCGACGGGCTCGGCCTGCTCGATATCGAGACGATGCTGAGCCCGCAGAAGGCACTGCGCCAGGTGAGCGGCACCGCGCTCGGCGCGCGCTTCGACGGCTATGAAATGCATATGGGCGAAACTGGCGGCGCCGACACCGCGCGCCCGCTCGTCCGCTTCGACGACGGGCGCCAGGATGGCGCGGTCAGCGCCGACGGCCGCGTGCTCGGCACCTATGTCCACGGCCTTCTCGCCGATCCGCGCCAGCGCGGGGCACTGCTCGCCCGCATCGGCGCGCCAGGCGGCGGGCGGGATTACCATGCGGCGGTGGATGCCGCGCTCGACGGGATCGCGGCGGCGCTCGAAGCGCATCTCGATATCGATGCGATAATCGCGCTCGCTACCGAGACATTGCCGTCACCGGGCGATTGCAACTGACTCTCAGTAGGGTTAGCAAGGCGCCTTCACTCTGACGGAGTTCGATGTGCGGGGCGCTGTGACGTGCGAGGGGCCGCGATGACGGCGTTGATGCTGCTGGCCGCGGCGGTGGGCGTATTGCTCGTCCGTGCAGGCTGGCCCGCCGGGGCGCGGCGACGCGGGCCGCTGCTGATCGCCGGCTGGGGCGCGATTGCCATTTCGTTGATCGGCATGGGCCGGCAGGATGGCGCCTGGGGCGTCACCATGGTGGCGCTGGTCGCGATGGTCGTCGCGCAGGGGGCACTCGCGGTCGCCGCGCTGGAGAAGGGCCGCAAGGCCAAGGCCGAACGGGCACCGCGCGAGGCCGAGCCGACGGTTGCGCTTTCGCCCGGCGGCTGGGCAGGCTTGGGCCGGCGCGTGACGATATTCCTGCTGGTCGTGCCGTTCGGCGCCGTGGTGGCGATGCTGTTCGCGCTGGCGCTGCTGGGCGCGGTCCGGGCCGCGGGGTGGCACGATGCCAACAGCACGCCGCTGGGGCTGCTGCTGTGGCCGATCGCGTGGGCGCTGCTCGCCACCTGGATGCTGATGTACGAGACGCTGGCCCGCATCGCGCGGCCGCTCGCATTTGTTGCCGCGCCGTCCGCGCTGGCGCTCTGGCTTTCTTTGTAGGAGGGGCGGGATGGGTATTCCGGCCGATATCGTCCGCCGCGCGCTCGCGGGCCACGCCGCGATCGGGCTGCTCGCGGGCGGGCTGCTCTATCTGCTGTGCCTCAGCGGCACGTTGATCGTCGTCCAGCAGGAATGGCAGCGCTGGGAACAGCCCAACCAGCCCGAGGCGATGGCGCTGGAACCGGAGGCGATCGATCGCGCGCTGGCTGCGGTGCTCGCCGCCGACGCGGGCAAGAAACCCAGCGACCATGTGTTCGTCCACATGCCCAATGCGGGGCTGCCGCGCACGGTGATCACCACCGATCACCAGGCGGTCTATATCGATCGCGACGGCAGTATCGCCGGTCCAGAGGCACATGGCTGGACCGAATTCGTGATCGGCCTGCATTATTATCTGCACCTGCCCTCGATATTGGGCCTGACCGTCGTCGGCGCGCTCGGCGTGATGATGGCGGCGCTGAGCGTGGGCGGGGTGATCGCGCATCCGCGCATCTTCCGCGACGCGTTCCGCCTGCGCGCGCGCGGATCGCGGCAACTGGCCTATGCGGACTGGCACAACCGGCTGGGCGTTTGGACCCTGCCGTTCGGGCTGGCGGTGTCGATCACCGGCGCGCTGCTCGGGCTGGCGACGGTGATGGCGTTCGCGATCGCTGCGAGCTGGTATGGCGGCAATGTCGAGCGTGTGTTCGAGCCGGTGTTCGGCGGTGAGCCCGCCTTCGGCCCGGCGCCCACCGCGCTGCCGAGCATGGTCCGCCCGCTGGACTATATGGCGCGGCATCATCCCGACCTGCGGCCGGACTATATCATCCTCCACGATCCGGGGACGCCCAGGCAGTTCGTCCAGATCCTCGCCGAGCATCCGCGCCGGCTGATCTTCGGCGACTATTACGAGTTCGATGCCGCCGGCGCGTTCCGCCGCACCCGGCACATGAGCGACGGGGAGATGGGCAAGCAATTCTCCGCCTCGGTCTACAAGCTGCATTTCGGCAGCTTCGGCGGGTTGCCGGTCAAGCTGATCTACATCCTGCTCGGCGCCGCGACGACGATCGTCTCCGCCACCGGCATGTCGATCTGGCTGATCAAGCGCCGCGCGCGCGGCAAGCCGTCGCCGCGGCTGGAAGGCGTGTGGTGCGCCACCCTGTGGGGGGCGCCGCTGATGCTCGCGCTGGCGTTCGTTCTGCGGACGGCGGCGGGCAAGGATGCGCCGATGGTCGCCCTGTTCTGGATCGGCCTCGCGCTGCTGATCGGGATCGGCACCGCGACCGCGCGCGCCAGGCCGCTGGCGACCGCGTTGCGCGGAGCGCTGGCGGCGCTGCTGGCGGGCATCGGCATCGCGCATGCGGCGGCGATGGCGCCGATCGTCGCCGGGCCGCTGGTCATCGACCTCGCACTGCTGCTGACCGGCGTCGCGCTTGCGCCATGGGCGGCGCTGCGGATGGCACGGGGTGCGCCGCGCGGCGAGATGGCGCCGGCGGAGTAAGCGGCTCAGCGCAGCGCCGGCACCGCGAGCGTCAGCAGCAGCGCGGTTTCGACCAGTTCGATGCCGGCGCCATGCGCGTCGCCCGAGACGCCGCCGATCCGGTGGCGCAGCCAGAGCAACCAGCCGCCGATCGCAACCGCGGCGACCGCCAGCCCCGGTGCCAGCAGCAGTGCTGTCGCCAGCAGCAGGGTGCCCCAGACGATGAGGTCGACGACCCGCACGGCGGTGCTGAAGCGCGATCCCAGTCCGGCGTGGACCGGCGGCAGCCAGCGCGCCCAGACCAATGGGCCGATCCGCGCCGCCGCAGCCAAGGCCGGCAGCAGCGCAAAGGCGCCGGCGGCGACGAACGCGTGAAGCAAGACCAGCTTGGCGAGCAACTGCACGACGATCGCGACGACACCGAAGCTGCCGATATGCGGATCGCCCAGCACCGCGAGCAGCCTTTCCCGCCGCGCCTCGGGATCGGCGAGCTTGTGCGCGGCGGCGGTGGCGTCGGTCAAGTCGGCGAGGCCGTCGAGGTGGAGCGCGCCGGTCACCAGCACCCAGGCGGCGAGCGCGGCGGCGGCACCGGCCCACGGATCGACCAGCGCGCCCAGCCAGCCCGCAGCCGCCACGATCGCGCCGACGACGAGCCCGGCGGCGGGGAACCAGCGGATCGCGGCGGCGAAGCGATCCGCATCGGCGGCGACACGCGGCATCGGCAGCCGCGTCAGGAATTGCAGCGCGAGGATCAGCCCGGTCATGCGCCCGACGACGCGACGCCAGCTTCGGCGAAGGTCGCCATCTGCGCATGGGCCGCCAGCGCGGCGCGGACGATGCCGGCGGCGACGGCTGCGCCGCTGCCTTCGCCCAGCCGCATGTCGAGCATCAGCAGCGGCGCGAGGCCGAGCCGGTCGAGCAGGCGGCCATGGCCGGGCTCGGCGGAGCGGTGGCCGGCGAGGCAATGCGCGGTGATCGCCGGCACCGCGGCGGCGAGCGGCGCGACCGCCGCGCAGCAGATGAAGCCGTCGAGCAGCACCGGCACGCGCCGGTGGCGCGCGGCGATGACCGCACCGGCGATCGCGGCGATCTCGCGCCCGCCCACGCGGCGCAGCGTCTCGAACGGCGTCAGCGGCGCATCGGCGTGGACGGCGATGGCGCGGCCGATGACTGCCGCCTTGTGCATGAGCGCGGCACCGGTGACGCCGGTCCCCGGGCCGACCCAGTCGAGCGCGCTGCCGCCGAAGCTGCGCGCGGCAAGGGCTGCAGCGGCGGTGGAATTGGCGATGCCCATCTCGCCGAGCACCAGCAGGTCGAGCCCCGGCTCGACCGCGGCGGCGCCGGCCGACAGCGCGTCGAGGCATTCCGCCTCGCTCATCGCCGGCGCGGTCGTGAAATCCTGCGTCGGCCGGTCGAGCGCCAGCGGCACGACCTTGAGGGCGAGCCCCGCCGAGCCCGACAGCGCGTTGATCGCCGCACCCCCGGCCTCGAAATTGGCGACCATCTGCGCGGTCACCGCCGGCGGGAAGGCGCTGACGCCCTGCGCGGCGACGCCGTGATTGCCGGCGAACACCACGGCGCGGCCATGGTCGATCCGCGGCACAGCGCGGCCCTGCCAGCCGGCCATGAAGAGCGCGATCTCCTCCAGCCGGCCGAGCGAGCCCGGCGGCTTGGTGAGTTGCCCCTGCCGCGCGCGGGCGGCCTCGATCGCGGCCTCGTCGGCGGCGGGAAGGGTGGCGAGCGCGGCGTCGAAGGCGGCGATATCGGGAAAGTCCATCATCGCGCGATAGTGCCCGCGGGCGGCACGCGCACGATGAAATGGCCTTTCACCCCCTCCGGCCAGTCGCGATAGGGCACCTGGCCCTCGGCGCTCGCGGCGTGGTGGACGGCATAGTCGAGGATCGCGCGCGCCGAGGCCGCATCCGGCGCGAAGCGGCCCAGCACATAGCCGATCCGCCCCGGCGCGCGCAGATGCACGGCGCAGGGGGTGCTGCACGCGAACAGGCACGGCATGTCCTGCACCGCGATCCCGGCATAACGCGGGTCGCCCGCCTGCATCGCGCGCAGCGCCGCGGCGAGGCGGGCGCCGCCGGTCACGCCCGCGGCGTCCGTCCGCGCGTCGGGCGCGTGACGGCAGGTGCTGCAGACGACCACGGCGGGCCCGTCCTCGACGCGTTCGAGCATCGGCCTCAGCCCGCCGCGAGGCGCCGGCGCGGGGCCGGCACGCCGAGTGCGATCAGCGCGTGATAGAGCGTGATCAGCCCGAGCAGGATCGCGCCGTTGCGGACGATCTGGCGCAGCACGACCAGCGGCGCCAGCGCGTCGCCGCCACCGAGCGCGAACGACCACAGCATCACCATCAGCTTGAACGCGGCGAAGCCCGCGGCATAGGCGGCGACGAGGCGCAGCGCGGTCGAGCGCCCCGCGCCTTCCGCCGCCCAACGCGCGACGCCGAAGGAGACGAGCGCGGCGCTCGCCAGCCCCGGCACCCATGCAAATGTCGCGGCATCGTGGGGGTAACCGAGCAGGCCGAAGCCGACGAGCTGGCTCGCCGCCCAGCAGGCGATCATCAGCCCCGCACCGTCACGCGCGCCGAGATAGACGGCGGCGATCGCCGCCAGCGCGGGGAAAGGCGTCGCGCAGGCGAAGACCAGCGTCGTCACGGTGCTTGCGGCGGTGAGCAGCGCGACCCAGAGCAGGGCCGCGCGCGAGGCCGGGGCGGCCATCAGAACCGCCCCCGGATGCCGGCATAGATGCTGCGGCCGAGCGTGGCGTAGCGATTGACCGTCATATAGTCCTCATCGAGCAGGTTCTCGGCGCGGGCGAACAGCTTCACGCTGTCCGACAGCGCATATTCGGCGCGCAGATCGACCAGCACATAATCGTCGAGCCGGGTGCTGTTGGAGGCATTGTCGAAGCTCTTGCCGGCATAGCGCAGCGCGGCGCCGGTGGTCAGCCCGAAGCCCCATTCATAGCTGATCGACGCGTTGGCGGTGTGGCGCGGGCGGCGCGGCAGCCAGTTGCCGAAGGTGGAAGCGCCCTCGGATCGATCCTCCGCGACCGTCCAGCTATAATTGCCGTCGATGATCAGCCCGGCGACCGGGCGGATCGCCGCCTGCGCCTCGATGCCATGCGCCTCGGCGCGCGCCACGTTGAGATAATAGCCGAAACGGGGTGCGCCGCTGCCCGGCGTCACGCACAGCGGGTCGGGCGAGGACGGGAAGGCGCAGCTCGCGAAGATGATCTGGTCGGTCGTGGTGCGATCGAACCAGGTCGCACCGACGCTCACCGCGCCGTCGAACAGCCGCTGCTCGATGCCGGCTTCCCAGCCATGCGCCTGCTCGGGGTTGAGCGCGGCGTTCCCATATTCGGAGAAGAGCTGGTAGAGCGTCGGCGCCTTGAAGCCCTCGCCATAGCTGGCGCGCAGCACGGTGCCGGTGGAAAGCGCCCACACGCCGCCTGCCGCGAACAGCGTCTTGCCCCCGGCGCGGTTGTGGTCGTCGTGGCGCACGCCACCGTTCAACGTCAGCCCCTCGATCGGCGACACGCTGAGCTGCGCATAGACGCCGGTCAGCTCGGAACGGCCGCGGGTCGGCTCGGGCACCGGGACGGAGAGCGAACTGGAGGGGGATACGCTGCGGAACTTCGCGCGCTCATTTTCCACCCCGAACAAGGCGGTGATGCTGTCGGTGAAGGCGAAGCTGCCCTGATATTCGAGGCGGCGGTTCGACCCCGCGGCATCGAAGGTCCGGGCGCGCTCCAGTTCCGGATTGAAATTGTCGCGGTCGGTATCGGTATAGCCATAGGCGAAGCGGTTGCGGAACCGGCCGTCGAGCAGCGCGACGTTCAGGCCGGCATAGCCGACGAACTCCCTGGTGAGGCCGTATTCGGCGGTGTCGCCGCTGAACCCGTCGATATCGACGCGGCCCGACGCATAATAGCCGCGCAGGTCGGCGGTGACGCCTTCCGTGAGCGCGATCTCGACGCGGCCGCTCGCGCCGCGATTGGTGTAGCCGTCGCGCTCGGTGCCGGCGGCGAGCGCCGATATGCCATCGGTGGTGAAGGCATGGCCGCCGACGCGCCACGTCACCGGGCCGGTCCTGCCGCCCAGCGCGGCACGGCCGCTGACGGTGTCGCGCGATCCCGCCTCGACGTCGAAGCTGCCTTCGAGGTCCTTCTGCGGCAGCGGGGTGACGATGTTGACGACGCCGCCGATCGCCTGGCTGCCCCACAGGATCGACTGCGGGCCGCGCAGCACCTCGATGCGCGACGCGTCGCCCACCAGCAGGTTGGCGAAGTTGTAGCCGCCGCCGGTGGAGGACGGATCGTTGAGCTTGACGCCGTCGATCACCACCACGGTCTGGTCGGTCTCGGCGCCGCGGATGCGCAGCGAGGTGGCGGTGCCATAACCGCCGTTGCGCGAGAGGCTGACGCCGGGCGTGCGGAGCAGCAGTTCGGAGACGCCGATGTCCTGCGCGCGGTCGATCGCCGCCTTGTCGAGCACCGCGATCGCGGCGGGGACCTGGTCGATCGGGGTCGCGGCGCGGGTGGCGGTGACGATGATGGCGTCGCTGCCGGCATCGGCGGCAGGCACGCTGACCGCGGCGGCATCGGGCGAGGGGGCTTCCTGCGCCAGCGCGGCGCCGGCGGAAAGCAGCGGAAGCAGAGAGACATAACGGAACATCGAGCGGTAACCCCTTTGACAGAGGCCTGCCCGCGACGGCGCCGCCGCCTGCCTGTCCGCATGACGGCAACCCCGCCGCGCACGCGGCCGGTTGCTGTCGTCGCTCGGGTCTTCACCCCGTCCGCCCGGCACACCCTGTCCGCGCGAAGGACGACGGCGACGGGCAGGTCTCCTGGCTCGCGGGTCGATGCCGGTCCGGCCGCCTTCTCGGGGGTGATCCCAATGGCATGTGGTCGGATGGCTCGCCGCTTACAGTTGCAGGGGCAGCCGGGGTTTTACACCCCATTCCCTTTTCACCCCGTCTCCGGGGCACCTGTCGCTCGCGGCGCCTTAGGTGGGGCGGGGCGGGGCGTCAATGGCGGGAAGGCGCTTGCATCAGCCGATGCGCGTCGTCGGGATCACCAGCGGTTCCGCGCCCGACGCATCGATCGTCGCGGCGATGCCGTAGACGTCGCGCAGCGAGTCCGGCGTCAGCACCGCCATCGGCGCGCCGTCGGCGACCAGCCGGCCGCTGTCGAGCAGCAGCAGCCGGTCGCAGTAGCGCGCCGCCATGGTGAGGTCGTGCAGCACCACGATCACCAGCGCGCCCGCACGGGCCTCGCGGCGGAGCAATGTCATGACGTCGATCTGGTGGCCGGGGTCGAGTGCTGCGAGCGGTTCGTCCGCCACCAGCCCGGCGGCTTCGACTGCGAGCGCGCGGGCGAGGAGGACGCGGGCGCGTTCGCCGCCCGACAGTTCGGTGGCGACGCGGCCGGCGAGGTGGCTCACATCGGCGCGCTCCATCGCGCGCGCGATCGCCTCGGCGTCGGTGGCGGCGAGGCCGGACATGGGCGCCAGGTGCGGCAGCCGGCCGAGCGCGACCAGCCGCTCCACCGCGATCGGCCAATGCACGGTCTGGCCCTGCGGCAGATAGGCGAGCCGGCGGGCGATGGCCGCGCGGCCGAGGCGCGGCACCGGCACGCCGTCGATCAGCGCCTCGCCGCCGCTGGGCTTGAGCAGCCCCAGCATCGCGCGCAGCAAGGTGGATTTGCCCGCGCCGTTGGGGCCGATGATGCCGACCAGCGCGCCGGGCCGAAGCACCGCCGACACCTCATGGACGACGCCGCGGCTGCCGAGCACGGCGGAGACGCGATCGAGCGTGACCATCACCATAGCCGGCCGCCCCGCATCAGGTGCGCGAGGAACACCGGCACGCCGAGAAAGGCGGTGACGACGCCGAGCTTGAGTTCGTTGGACGCCGGAATCAGCCGCACCGCGATGTCGGCACCCGCCAGCAGCACCGCGCCCGCGAGCATCGAGGGCAGCAGGATCGCGGAGGGGCTGCGATCGGTGAACGGGCGCACGAGGTGCGGCACGATCAGCCCGACGAAGCCGATCGCCCCCGACACCGCGACCGCGCCGCCGACGCCGATCGCGACGCCCAGCAGCAGGCGCAGCCGGGTGCGGCCGAGGTCGAAGCCCAGCGCGCGTGCGCCATCCTCGCCCAAGGTCAGCGCGTCGAGCGCGCGGCCATCGACGAACAGCAGCGCGGCGCCGACGACGATGCAGGGCAGGGCGACGATGACATGGTCGTAGGAGCGGTTCTCGATCGATCCGAGCAGCCAGGTCATGATCTCCATCGCCGCGAACGGATTGGGCGAGAGGTTGAGCGCGAGGCTGATGCCGGCGCCCGTCAACGTGGAGACGGCGATGCCGGCGAGGATCAGGGTCAGCGGGCTCTCGTTCGCGCTGGCGAGCAGAAAAAGCAGCAGCAGGGATGCGAGCCCGCAGCCGATCGCGAGCAGCGGCAGCAGGCTTGGGTGGAGGCCGGCAATGCCGAAATAGATCGCGCAGACCGCGCCCAGCGCGGCGGCGTTGGAGACGCCGAGCACCGAGGGCTCGGCGAGCGGGTTGCGCAGATAGCCCTGCAGCGCCGCGCCCGCGAGGCCCAGCATCGCGCCGACCGCGAGGCCGAGGATGGTGCGCGGGAGGCGCAGGTCGAACAGGATTGCGCTGGCGATGCGGTCGCCATGGCCGGCGAGCGCCGCAAACAGCCGCGCCGGCGCGATGGCGACGCTGCCCAGCATCAGCGAGGCGATTGCGCTCGCCAGCACGAGCAGCGCCAGACCGCCGATCAGCGCCGGGCGGCGGATGGGGAGAGGCCGTGCTGTCACCTGATGCTCGTCTCCGATCCGCTTGCCAGCCCGTGCCGCGCCGCTATGCCATGCCGCCCATGGGGATACCGCGCCGCCTCCGCTTGTCGCTCGTCGCCGGGTTGCCCATGCTGGCGCTCGCGCTTGGCACCATGGCGGCCGCGCCGCAAGATGGTGCCGGGAAACGGCAGCCCGGACCGGCTCCGCGACGCATCGTCTCGCTCAACCTGTGCGCGGACCAGTATCTGCTGGCGCTGGCCGACCGCGACCAGATCGTCGGGCTGACGCGCAACGCGCGCGATCCCGAGATGTCGGCGGCGGCGGGGCGGGTCGGATCGCTGCACGTGATGGGCGATTCGACCGAGGAGGTGCTGGCGCTCGACCCCGACCTGATCGTGGGCGTGCCCGCCGGCCGCGCGGACAAGCTCGCCGCGCTCTCGGGCCGCAGCTATCGCATCGTCGAACTCGGCCCGGATGCCAGCTATGCCGACATCGTTGCGCAGACCCGGCTGGTCGCGGCGGCGGTGGGACATGCCGAGCGCGGCGAGGCGCTGATCCGGCGGATGGACGCCGAACTGGCGAACATCGGCAAGACCGGCGGCGGCGCGGTCGCTGCCTATTACCAGCGGCGCGGCTACATGACCGGCACCGGCACTTTGGTCGACGACCTGATGACGCGGGTGGGGCTGGTCAACCTCGCCGCACGCCTCGGCAAGCCGCCGCTGTCGCAGGTGTCGCTGGAGGAGATGGTGGCGGCGCGGCCGGACTATCTCATCATGGAAAGCGCGACCGAGCATGTCGTCGACCAAGGCACGGAGATGCTGCATCATCCGGTGCTGGGGGACATCCGGCGGCTGTATGTACCGCAGGCTTGGACGGTGTGTGGCGGGCCGGCCTATGTGCGTGCGGCGCGGAGTCTGGCAGGGCAGTTGCGGCGGTGACGAGCAAGCCCCTCCTCTCACACGCGCACAATGTGTGAATCCGGTAGCCCGCCTGCGGGAGGGGTTGGGGGAGGGCCTGTCCAACGCGGCACCTAAGCCCTGACATCCCCTCCCCTAGCCTCCCGAAAGCCGGATAGGTAGTGTGCGGGAGTATCTGCAAAAACCGCTTTGAGCGGGGGGCGGCCATGGCAGGCTGGTGATGTTCAACGTCACCAAGGAGACCCACCATGACCGGGAAGGAAGTTAAACCGTCGGTAGCCGCCGTCCAAGAGCTTTTGACGCAGAGCGGAGAAGGTCTGCGAGAGATTGTTCGCAGCGTGATGCAGGCGATGCTGGAGGCGGAGATGGATGACGCCCTTGGCGCGAGCAAGAGCGAGCGGACAGAGACGCGCCTGGGCTATCGTTCGGGCTATTACAGCCGGACGCTGGTGACGCGCGTCGGCAAACTCGAGCTGCGGGTTCCGCAAGACCGCAACGGTCGCTTCTCGACAGAACTGTTCGAGCGTTACCAGCGTTCGGAACAGGCGCTGGTTGCGACGCTTGCCGAGATGTATGTGCAGGGCGTGTCGACGCGCAAGGTGAAGGCGATCACCGAGGAACTGTGTGGCCACAGCGTCTCGGCGTCAGCGATCTCGGCGATCAACAAGCGGCTCGACGCGAGCCTCGCGGCCTTCGCCGGTCGCCAGCTTGCCGAGCCCTTTCCCTATCTGATCCTCGACGCGCGCTACGAAAAGGTACGCGAGGGCGGGATCGTTTCCAGCCAGGCGGTGCTGATCGCGATCGGCATCGACTGGGACGGACGTCGCCAGATCCTCGCCGTCGAGATGGCCAATCGCGAGAGCCGCTCGTCGTGGAAGGACCTGCTGCTCGGCATGCGCAAGCGCGGACTGCATGGCGTCGAGTTCATCGTTGCAGACGATCATGCCGGCCTGCGTGCCGCGGTTCGCGAGGTGCTGCCGGAGGCCGCCTTCCAGCGCTGTTATGTCCACTTCCTGCGCAATGCCCTCGACCATCTGCCCCGCAAGGCCGACGACGATTGCCTGCAGGAACTGCGCTGGCTCTACGATCGCCGCTCGGTCGAAGAGGCCCGGCGCGACCTCGCCGTCTGGATCGCCAAATGGAGCGGAAGATATCCCAAGCTCGTCGCCTGGGCGGAGGAGGCGATCGAGGAGACGCTGACCTTCTACAGGCTGCCGCGACGGCATCATAAGCATCTCAAAAGCACCAACATGCTTGAGCGGCTCAACGAGGAAATTCGCCGTCGAACCTACGTCGTGCGCATCTTTCCAAACTCCGACTCATGCCGTCGGCTCGTCCGTGCTCTCGCCGTCGAGACACACGAAAACTGGCTCGAGGCCCATCGATATCTCAACATGGACGATCTCAGGGAGCTCAAGAAAAGCCAGCTACGCCAAGCAGCCTGACCAGTCCGTCACGGCCGCCCTTTTTGCAGACATTGACGCACACAACCGCCGGATACGGCATTCGCAGATCTCGTTGCGACCGCGTCTTTCCCTCGCCCCTACGGGGAGAGGGAAAGGTCCGCGTAGCGGACCAGGGAGAGGGGCAGTCGCGCCAAGCGTACAAGTCTTACACGTTCGCACTGAAAAGTCGGCGGAGCCGCAATGCTGAACCCTCAAAACCGTACGCTTAGCGCGACTTTCCCCCTCTCCCTGTCCCTCTCCCCGTAGGGGCGAGGGAACGCAGCGGCAGCCCCCGCTCAATCCATCGAAGATGTGTGAATCTGATAGCCTGAAGGGGGGTTAAAAACGGGGCGAAGGCGACGAAGGTTACAGTGGATTCGTTGCGAACTCAGCGCCCGCGGGCCTCGATCTCGCGCGCCAGCGGTTCGATCATCTCCTTCGGGATCCGCCGCGCGATGACGGCCATCGTGTCGCGCGGCTGCGTCGATTCCACCGCTTTCCCGTCCGCCTGCCACAGCCGGAGGCGGCCGGCGACGTAGCTGGCTTTCTGGCCGGCGAGGCGCGGGGCCTTGCCGTCGTCGCGGTCGTGGCAGCTTGCGCAGGCGGGCAAGTCCCGACTGCGGTCGCCGGTCACGTAGAGGCCCGTCGCGGGGGCAGCAGCGCGCGGCAATCCCGGCAGCGCGGCGAAATGCTCGGCGAGGCGTTGGCGGTCGGCGGGGGAGAGGCGGGCGGCGGCGTTGGTCATCACCGCGGATGCACGGCGGCCGGCGGCATAATCGTCGAGCGCGCGGCGCAGCGCCGTCACGCTCTGGCCGCCGAGGATCGGCGTATCGGGGCCGCCACGGCCGCGGCCGTCGACGCCATGGCAGCCGGTGCAGGAGGCGATGAGGCGATCCGCGCCGGTTTCGGCGGGGTCGCGGGTCAGCGCGCGATAGCGCTCGGGCGACATGCCCGGCAGCGCGCGGACGAAGGCGGTCATGCGGCGCACCTCGTCATCCCGCTCCTGCGTCGCCCAGCCCGGCATCCCGGTGAACTTCACGCCATGCTTGATGATCCAGAAATGCTCGCCCGCGCTCCACTTGTCGGGATGCTCGGCGAGGTCGGGCGCCGCTGGCAACGCGGCCTGCATCACCGGCAGGGGCGCGATGCCGGGCGCGCCGTGGCAGGCGGCGCAGCTCTGGTCGAACAGGCCGGCGGCGGAGACGAGACCGCTGGGGTCGACCGGCTGCTTCTCGCTCTCGATCCGGCTCCAGGTGGCGGCCGAATTCTGCATCACCCAGTGCAGGAACCAGTCGGTGATCGCCCAGTGACCGCCGGAGGCAGCGACATTGAACAGGCCGGACCAGGCGAAGACGATGCCGCCGACGAGCGCGCCGACCAGGCCGAACAGAGCGCGTTTGCGGGTGATCTTCATGGCCGTTCTTCCCGTCGGGCAAGCAGGGTCGCGAGCATCGCGAGGCCGCCCAGCACATAGCTGCCGGTGCCTACCACCAGCATGACGACGCCGCCGAGCTGCTGATCCTCCAGCGGCGTGAGCCCGTGAATCGCGTGGTGCTGCGGATAGAGCGGCTGCGGCGCGAGGCCGATCAGCACGCCGAGCAATGTCATGTGCATCGAGGTGAGCAAAAGCGCACCGACCCCGGCGGCGCGCCGTTCGGGCACGCTGCTGCCGGCAGCCCCCAGCACCGCGCTCCACAGCGCGAGGCCGGCGAGGAGGAAGCTGGCCTGTTCGATCGCGAGCCCCGCCGGATGTTGCGCGATCCGGCGTGCGATCGGCAGGTGCCAGCCCCAGACGACCACCAGTTCGACCAGCGAGGCACCAAGCGGGCGCAGCCATGGCCAGCGTCTGGCCGGATCGAAGCGCCCGCCCCGCAGCCCGAGCGCGATCAGCGGCGCTGCGACCGCGACGCTCAGCATGTGCGCGGTCATATGGCCGACCATGCCCATATGCGTGGCGGCGGTCGTCCACGCGCCGACCACCAGCACCAGTCCGCAGCCCAACAAGGCGCCGCGCATCAGCGGCAATCCTGCAGGAAGATCACCGGCAATGCGGTGAACAGGATCGCGACGAAGCTGAGCCCGGCGAGCAATTCGGTCGACTTGGCGAGGAAGCGGAGCCGCGCCTCCTGCGTGCCGCGATCGTGCGGGGGCGGGTCGTCGGCGATCTTTTCCTGCCAGCGCGCGATGATGCCCGATCCGGTGACGAGGACCAGCGCGATCAGTGTCGCGACCGCGACGATCCAGCCATAGCCGCGGAAGGAGATGTCGAACGCGCCCTTCGCGCACATCGTCGCCGCGAGGATGTAGCAGAGCAGGAAATGCACGGCCCACACCGTGGGCGGCACGATCAAGGTCCACAAGGTGATCTTCAGGCTACGCGCGCGCGCGGAGAGCTTCATCAGGCCGCCCCCGGAAACAGGCCGATCGTGCACAGCGAAACCAGGGCGGTGAAGGCCATGAAATGCTGGTAGAGCGCGATATTGTGCAGATCGCCGTCATGCGTGGGCGTCACCCGCCCCGCAAGGCTGCTGGCGAGCCCGTAAAGCTGCATGATCAGTCCGACGCCGGCATGCACCGCCGTCCAGATCGCGATCACCCAGACGATCGCCGGATAGACATGGGCGACCGGATCGAGCCCGTTCACCCACGGCCCGGCGAGGGTCGCGGCGCCGCCGGCAAGGCTCGCGAGCGCGCCGAACGCGAGCAGCAGGCGCGAGAGCCCGGTGCCGCCGCGCGCATTGGCGTTGCGCGCGCCGATCGTCGCCAGCCAGCCGGCGAGCAGCAGCGCGAGCGCCGCCATCGTCCAGCCTGCGCCGGGGTGGCCGAGTTCGGCGGGCGGGAAATCGGGATGGACCGTCCAGTAGAAGAAATAGCCGAAGATCAGGCTGGCGAAGGCGGTGGCATCCGCCATCATCGTGATGAACATTGCCCACCAGCCGGACGAGGCGGGGCCCGAACTGTAGAGCGGCAGCGAGATGCCGTGGCCGATCGACTTTTCCGGTTTCTCGGGGAATTCGCCGGTGCCCGTCCACAACCAATAGAGGATGGCACCCAAGGTCAGCACGCCGCCGACCAAGGCCGGCCAATAGAGGTGATAGGTGGTGAGGATGAACACGCTGCCCAGCAGCACCGCGGTGACCATCGGCACGACGCTGGGGCCGGCGAGGCGCGCCACCTGCAGCGGGCGGGCATCGAGCACGGTGGTGATGATCGTCTCGCGCCGGCCCTCCTCGGCATCGGGCAGGAAATAGCGCCCCTCGTCGACATTCCTGACGAAGTCGGGCTGGTCCCACAGCGGATAGCGCTTCTCGATCAGCGGGATCGAGCGGACCCCCCAATTCTCGTCCTCGGGCTGCACCAGCCATTCCAGCGTGCCGGCGTTCCACGGGTTGCGCTCCACCTTGGCGCGCCAGGGCGAGCGGCAGAGATCGAGCACCAGCACCGCGACGCCCGATGCGAACAGATAGGCGCCGATCGTGGAGGCGAGGTTGAGGCCGCCGAGGCCGAGTTCGGCCGGATAGGTGAACACGCGGCGCGGCATGCCCATCAGCCCGGTGAAGTGCATCGGGAAGAAGGTGATGTTGGCGCCCGCGAACATCATCCAGAAGGCGATGCGGCCCAGCCGGTCGCTCAGCTTCTTGCCGGTGATCAGCGGCCAATAATAATAAAGCCCGCCGAACAGCGGCAGCAGGGTGCCGCCGATCAGCACGTAATGGAGGTGGGCGACGACGAAATAGGTGTCGTGCGCCTGCCAGTCGAACGGTGCGACCGCCACCATCACCCCGGTCAACCCGCCGATCACGAAGATCGCCAGCGATCCGACCGCGTAGAGCAATGGCGTCGACCACACCACGCGGCCAGCCCACAACGTGGCGATGAACACGAAGATCTGCACGCCGGTCGGGATCGCGACCGCTTCCGACGCCGCCGAGAAGAAGCCGAGGCTGATGTTGGGCAGCCCGGTGGTGAACATGTGGTGCACCCACAGCCCGAAGCTGAGGAAGCCGGTGCCCACCGCCGCCAGCACGATCCACGGATAGCCGAGCAGATGGCGGCGCGCGAAGGTGGGGATCATCATCGCGAACAGCGCGATCGAGGGCAGGAAGACGATGTAGACCTCGGGATGGCCGAAGATCCAGAACAGGTGCTGCCACAGCAGCGGATCGCCGCCGCGCGCGGCATCGAAGAAGGGCCAGTCGAGCAGCCGCTCCATCTCGAACAATACGTCGCCGGCGATCAATGGCGGGAAGGCGAACAGGATCATCACCGCCACGACGAGGATGTACCAGGCGTAGAGCGGCATCAGGTTGAGGCGCATCCCCGGCGGCCGGCATTTGAGCACGCCGACGATCAGTTCCACCGCGGCGGCGACCGACGAGACCTCGATGAAGGACAGGCCGAGCATCCAGATGTCCGCGCCGATGCCGGACAGCCTGGGATCGGTGGTGAGCGGCGGATACATGAACCAGCCGCCATCGGGCGCGGCATCGAAGAAGATCGAGCCCGAGACGAAAACGCCACCGATCAGGAAGCTCCAGTAACCGAAGGCGGAAAGGCGCGGAAAGGGCAGGTCGCGCGCGCCCAGCAACTGCGGCAGCAACAGGATCGAGACCGCCTCGAACATCGGCACCGCGAACAGGAACATCATCATCGAGCCGTGCAGCGTGAAGAGCTGGTTGAAGGTCGATGCCGAGACGAGATCATTGTCGGGGGTGGCGAGCTGCGCGCGCATGATCAGCGCAAGGACGCCGGCGAACAGCATGAAGCCGAACGCGGTCAGCGTGTACCAGGCGCCGACGCTGTTGTTGTTGGTATCCGTCCAGTAGAAGAAGATACCCTTGGGTTGCTCCCACACCTTGCGCAACCTTGCTTCCTGCGCGGCGCGAACTGCGGGATCGTCCTGGTCGGGGGCGTGGAGATCGGCCGCCTTCATCAGCGCAGCTCCATCAGCGCGCGGGCGATCAGGCGGGCGTCTTCGTCGGTCATGTCGGGGGCAGAGGGCATGCGCGCTCCGGGCTTGGTGGCGGCGGGATCGCGGATGAAGCCGGCGAGCGCATCCTCGGTCATCGGCAGGACGCCGGCGGCCAAGGAACGGCGGCTGCCGAGCCCGGCGAGGCTGGGGCCGATGCTTCCGGGCGGATCGCCAGCGGACAGGCCGTGGCAGCTTCGGCAGCCGTGCCGGTCGAACGATGCGAGGCCGGGCGAAGATGCCGGGGCCAGCGCCGCGCGACGCGCGGCGAGCCAGCGGTCGAAATCGGGGGCTGGCATCACCACCACGTCGAACGCCATCAGCGCGTGGCTGAGGCCGCAGAATTCGGCGCAGACGCCGCGATAGGTGCCGGGCGTGTCGGCCTTGACCACCAGCCGGTTGGTGCGGCCGGGCAGCATATCCATCTTGCCGGCGAGGCCGGGAATCCAGAAGCTGTGGAGCACGTCTTTCGCGGTCAGCTCGAACAGCACGGTGCGTCCCGCCGGCAGACGGATCTCGTTGGCACTGGCAAGCGGCGGCGTCTCGCCGGCCTGGTAGGTGACGTGCCACCAGAACTGGCGGCCATCGACCGCGATCTTGAGGTCGCCCGGCGCGGTCGCCATCGGCCGCATCGCCGGCAGCGCGAACAGCAGCAGGATGCCGAGCAGCACGGCGGGCAGCACCGCGCCGAGCCACAGCACGACGCGCATGCCCTGATCGTGGGTGAGGCCGTGCTCGGGCTGCCGCATCGCGTGGACGGTCAGCAGCGCAACGCAGGCGAAGATGATGACCGCGCCGATCGCGAGCACCCACGTCAGCCCGAGGATGCGGTCGGCACCCGCGCCGAAGGGGGCAAGCGCGGATTGCTCACCCGCGCAGGCGGGCAGGATCAGACAGGCGCAAAGACACAGATATCGATGAACGCCGGACCCCAAAATTCCGCCCCTGTTTGCACGACCCTTGGCTTCAAATGCATCGGGGGGTGGAACGATCCGTAATTTTGCGTTGCGCGCGCCGCTTATGTGGCGCTGCCGACTTCCTGATGAGGGGTGCGCTCGCCGCCGCCGATAGCCTCACGCCAACGGCAAGAGGGGCTTGGGGCATGCGGCACGCTATTCTGTTCGGGGCATTGGCGATCACCATGGCGGGTACGGCGCATGCCGAATGCCGGCCGCAGCCGCTGCCGGCGGAGGCAAGGGCGACGGTCACGCTGGATGGCGAGCATCTGACGATCGAGCAGGTCGTTGCGGTCGCGCGCGGCCGGGCACGGGTGGCGGTGGCGCCGGCGGCGCGCAAACGGATGGACGAGACCTTCGCGCTGATGATGCAGGGTGCGGCGGAGGGCGTGCCGATCTATCTGTTCAATCGCGCGCCCGGATCGGGGCGCGAGACGCCCACCTTCACCGGCGATCCGATGGGGCCGGAGAACCGCCCGCGGCTGGAGGCACGCGTGCTGGCGCAGTTCCAGAACGGCGCCAATGCCGGCGTCGGCCCCGAGGTGGCGGGCGAGGACAAGATCCGCGCCAACATGCTCGTCCGCGCCAATGGCATGACATTCCTGCCGGCGAGCCCGCAATTGCTGCAGGGGCTGGTCGACCTGCTCAACGCCGGTGTCACCCCGGTCGCGCGGACGATCGGCGGCACCGGCGAGGCGGACGGGCCGATCGTCGGCAACGTCAACGGCGTGCTCGTGGGACGCGGCGAGGCGTGGTTCGGCGGCTGCCGGATGCCGGCGGCGGATGCGCTGGCCGCGGCGGGGCTCAAGCCGATCGCGCCGGCGCCGGGAGACGGCACTGTCAGCACCACCAATGCCGACTATACCGCGCAGGCGGCCTTGCTCGTCGCCGATGCGCGGCGGCTGCTCGACTGGGCGGACCTGATCTATGCGATGGAGCTCAACGGCATGAACAGCAGCGTCACCCCGCTGTTCATGCCGGTGCAGCGCCACCGGCCCTATAAGTGGCTCAACTGGCAGGCGGCGCGCACCTTGGGGATGATCCGCGGTTCCTATCTGTTCGGCGAGGATCCGGCGCGGATTATCCAGGACCCCGAAAGCCTGCGCGCCTCGGCGATCCGGCAGGGCTCGGCATGGCTCGCCTGGGCGCGGCTGGCCGAGACGGTCTCCATCGCGATCAACGGATCGGATCACAACCCCGCCGTCGTCGCCGGGCTCAAGCCCGACGATGCGTGGGAACTGAACACGCCGCAGGCACTGCGCTATCGCATCACCGGCGCTACCGCGGCGGGCAGGCGCACCGGCTATATCTTCTCCAACGCCAACTGGGATCCCTATCCGCTCGACAATGATGTCGAGGCGTTCACGATCGCGCTCGCCAATATGGACGTGGCGGTCAATCAGCGGCTCGACCGCTTCAACAACAGCTTCTTCACCGTGATCCGCCCGACCGACGTGATCGCCGATCTGCCGCGCACGCCGGGCCTGGCTGCCGGCGGGTTCGCACCGCAGGGCAACGCCAAGGTCTCGACCGATCTGTGGCAGGAGATCCAGGGGCTGGCGGTGCCGGTGGCGCCGGCCGGCCATGCGATCATCGCGACGGTGGAGGATCTGCAGGCGCAGACCCGCCTCAAGATCGCGCGCGCCGACACCGCGATCGACCGCAGCTTCGACCTGCTCGCGCAGAACCTCCTCACCGCCAGCTTCTGGCTGGACGTGCGCAAGGCGCAGGATCCCGGCCGTGCGTTCGGGCCGGGCCCGACCGCGGCCTGGGCGGCGTTCCGCGCGCGGTTGCCGTTTCGCGGCGCGGTGCCGGATGGTCGATCGCCGTTCGCGGTGGCGGGCGGGTTCGTGCGGGAGGTGCCGGCGGCTGGGCTGATGCCGGCGGGGCCGGCGATGCCGGACGGGCGCTGACCCGCCCCCGGAGCCCGATGTACGGAAACGCCTATGGGGGTCGTCGACAGGCCCTCGCACCTCGGCCCTTCCGGGGGGCGGCGCTTGTCCATAGGCTGGCCGCCGGTGGAAAAGAGGTGGATGAGTTGATGGTGACGACCCCGGACAGTCTGGAGCGCAAGTCGCGGATCGATGGCTTGCTGGAGGCGCTCGGCGATGTCGCCGGCAAGCAGGTGGTCGATATCGGCTGCGGCGAGGGCGCGGTGGCGCGCGCTTTGGCGGAACGGGGTGCGGAGGTGACCGGCGTCGATCCCTTCATCCAGGGCACCGATCGCACCGAATTGGGGCAGGGCAGCTTCAGGCTCGAACTGGGGCAGGCGGATGCGCTGCCGCTTCCCGATGCGAGCGCCGACATCGTCCTGTTCGTCTATTCGCTGCACCATGTCCCCGGCGCGCGGATGGGCGGGGCGCTGCAGGAGGCGCGGCGCGTGCTGAAGCCCGGCGGCACATTGTGCGTCGCCGAACCGGTCGCCGATGGCCCGGCGCAATATGTGATGGCGCCCTATCATGACGAAACCGCGGTGCGCGCCGACGCGCTGGCGGCGCTCTCTGCGCACGCCGCCCCCGCCTTCGGCAGCGAGACGGTGGCCTTCTTCGCCGAGCCGCGCATCTTCGAGGGCGGGTTCGACGCCTATGCCGCCGAGGCGATCAGCAACATGCGCTACAACGGCTATAGCGAGGAAGCCGCGACCAGCGACGAGGTTCGCCGCCGCTTCGACGAGATGGTCGCGATCCATGGCACCACGCTCGACCAGCCCGTGCGCATGAACCTCTATCGATGAGGCGCCGCCTGGTCCGCGACGATGTCGAGGCCGCGGTGCTGGGCGGCTCGGTGTTCGCCTGCGGCGGCGGTGGCTGGGCGGATCACGGCCGGATGCTGGGCAACGCCGCGATGGATCGCGGCAGCCCCGAGCTCGTCTCGATCGACGAACTGCCCGGCGATGCGTGGATCGCGACCGCGGCGGCGATCGGCGCGCCCGCCGGCACCACCCGGTGGGAAATGCGCGGCGAGGATTATGTGCGCGCCGCCGCACTGCTTCAGGAGGCGCTGGGGGCGCCGCTCGCGGGGCTGATCATCGGCCAGAACGGCATGTCGAGCACGCTCAACGGCTGGTTGCCCGCGGTCGAGCTCGGTTTGGTGGTGGTCGATGCGGTGGGCGACGTGCGCGCGCACCCGACCGGGGACATGGGCTCGCTGGGCCTCGCCGCCAGCCCCGAGCCGATGATCCAGACCGCGGCGGGCGGGCATCGCGCGTCCCATGCCTATATCGAACTGGTCACGCGCGGCGCGACCGCCAAGGTCTCGCCGGTGCTGCGTGCCGCCGCCGACATGTCGGGCGGGTTCATCGCGAGCTGCCGCAACCCGATCCGCGCAGCCTATGTGCAGCAGCACGCGGCGCTGGGCGGGATCTCGCTGGCGCTCGACCTCGGCGAGGCGATCCGCGACGCGCAGACGCGCGGCGGGGAAGCCGTGGTCGACGCGATCTGCGCGAGCACCGGCGGGCGGATTCTCGCGCGCGGACGGGTCACGAAAAAGGCTGTGCATTATACTGCACAGGCTTTCGACATCGGCACCATCGCGATCGATAATGGCGGAACGGGCATGCTGCTTCACGTGATGAACGAATATATGGCGGTGGGCGATATGGCGGGGGCGCGGCTCGCCACCTATCCCGACGTGATCACGACCTTGACGCCGGACGGCGTGCCGGTGAGCGTCGGCCAGGTCGAGGAGGGCGCCGAGCTGCTGGTGTTCCACATCGCCAAGGACCTGATTCCGCTCAGTTCGTCGGTGCGGGATGCCAGCGTCTATCCGGTGGTCGAGCAGGCGCTCGGCATCGCCATCGCGGATCATGCGCTCGCATGACCCGCGTTTTCCCCGTGCCGGGCGGCAGCGAACTGCGCTGCAAGGGCTGGCGCCAGGAAGGGCTGCTGCGGCTGCTGGAAAATGTGCTGGCGGTGGGCGAGGCGCCCGAGCGGCTGGTGGTCTATGCCGCGCTCGGCAAGGCGGCGCGCGACTGGCCCTCCCACGACGCGATCGTCGCCGCGCTGAAGACGATGGAGGAGGATGAGACGCTCGTCGTCCAGTCCGGCAAGCCGATCGGCATCCTGCGCACCCACAAGGCCGCGCCGCTGGTCATCATGGCGAACTGCAATCTCGTCGGCCGCTGGGCGACGGCGGAGAATTTCTACCGGCTGGAGCAGGCCGGGTTGATCTGCTGGGGCGGGCTGACCGCTGGCGACTGGCAATATATCGGCTCGCAGGGGGTGATCCAGGGCACCTACGAGATCCTCATGCGGATCGCCGAGCGCCATTTCGGCGGCGACCTTGCCGGAAAGTTCGTGCTGACCGCGGGGCTGGGCGGCATGGGCGGCGCGCAGCCGCTCGCCGGGCGGATGGCGGGGGCGACGATCCTGTGCGTCGAGGTCGATCCGGCGCGGATCGCGCGGCGGCGCGAGACCGGGCTGCTCGACATGGTGGCGGAGTCGCTGGACGAGGCGCTGGAGATGGTCGCGCAGGCGACCGTGCAGCGCCGCGCGGTCTCGATCGGGCTGTGCGCCAACGCCGCCGAGGTCTATCCGGCGATCCTCGCGCGCGGGGTGGTGCCCGATGTCGTGACCGACCAGACCTCCGCGCACGATCTCGTCTATGGCTATATCCCGATCGGCGAGACGCCGGAGACGGTGCCGGCGCTGCGCGGCGACCCGGCGGCGCTGATGGCCGCAGGGCGCGCCAGCATCGCCCGGCAGGTTCGGGCGATGCTCGATTTCCAGCGGTCCGGCGCGATCGTCTTCGACAATGGCAACCTGATCCGCAGCCAGGCGGTCGAGGGCGGCGTGCCCGATGCCTTCGATATTCCCATCTTTACCGAAGCCTATCTCCGTCCGCTGTTCGCGCGCGCGATCGGCCCGTTCCGCTGGATCTCGCTGGCGAACGCGCGCGACGACATCGCCCGCATCGACGCCTATCTGCTCGAGGCGTTCGGCGACAATGCGATCATCCGCCGCTGGATCGAGCTGGCGCGGGTGCATGTGCCGGTGGAAGGCCTGCCGGCGCGGATCGCCTGGCTGGGCCATGGCGAGCGCACCGAACTGGCGCTGGCGGTGAACAGCATGGTGCGCGACGGGCGGCTGGCGGGGCCCATCGCCTTCACCCGCGACCATCTCGACGCCGCGGCGATGGCGCATCCGACGATCATGACCGAGAAGATGCGCGACGGATCGGATGCGGTGGCCGACTGGCCCCTGCTCGACGCGCTGGCGATGGCAAGTTCGCAGGCAGACCTCGTCGCGATCCATTCGGGCGGCGGGGGCTATGCTGGATTCATGACCAGTGCGGGGGTGACGGTGATCGCCGACGGAACCGAGGCAGCGGACGAACGGCTGCGGCTGGCGCTGACCAACGACACCGCCCTCGGCGTGCTGCGCTATGCCGATGCGGGCTATGAGCAGGCGCTGGACGAAGTAGCATCCAAGGGCATCCACCGCTGTCTGGCGTGAGCAGCGACGGCAGCCGCGCCAGCCGGCGGCGCGCGGTTGCGGCCGCGACGATCGGCAATGCGTTCGAATGGTATGACTTCTCGGTGTTCGTGCTGTTCGCGCCGTTCATCGCGCAGGCCTTCTTTCCGGACGATGACGGCACCACCGGGATGATCAAGGCGCTGCTGACCTTCGCCGTCGGCTTCGTCGCGCGGCCGGTGGGGGCGGTGGTGATCGGCTATTACGGCGATCGCGCCGGGCGCAAGGCGGCGCTGACGCTGACCTTCGGGCTGATGGCGCTGGGCACCGCGATCATCGCGCTGGCGCCGACGCATGCGATGATCGGAGCGGCCGCGCCGGTGATCGTGCTGTTCGGCCGGCTGCTGCAGGGGCTTTCGGCCGGCGGCGAGATCGGCGGCGCGGCGGCGTTCCTGATCGAACATGCCCCGCCGACGCGGCGCGCGCGCATCGGCGCGTGGCTGCAGGCGAGCATGGCGATGTCCAATATCCTCGCCGCCCTCGTCGCGATCACGGTGGGGCAGATCTTCGACGCGGCGGCGATGGCATCCTATGGCTGGCGCATCCCCTTCCTGTTCGGCCTGCTGATCGTGCCGATCGGCATCTGGCTGCGCGCGACGCTGGACGAGACGCCCGCGTTCGAGGCCGTGGCGGCGCAGGCGCCGCAACGGCGTCCGCGGATCGGCGAGATGCTGGCGGGTCATGGCGAGGCGCTGTTGCGCGGTTTCGGCATCTCGGTGCTGTGGGGCGTCGCGATCTACGCGCTGGTGGTGTTCATGCCGGTGCACCTGCAGCGGGCGCTCGGCTATTCGGCGAACGAGGCGTTGCTGGCATCGCTCGCGGGCAACGCGGTGCTGGCGGGCACCTGCTTCGTCTCGGGCGCGCTCGCCGACCGGTTCGGGCGCCGCGCGCTGATGGGCGGGGCCGCGATCGCGCTGCTGGTCGGCGCGCCGCTGCTGATGGCGGCATTGGTCGAGGCGCGCAGCCTGCTGGTGCTGGTGCCGATCCAGATGGCGTTCTGTGCGCTGGTCGGCCTCTATTCGGGCGCCGCGCCCGCGATCCTCGCCGAATTGTTCCCGACCGCGATCCGCTCCACCGGCACCTCGATTTCCTACAACGCCGCGATCACCCTGTTCGCCGGCTTCGCGCCCGCGATCATCACCTGGCTCGCCGCCAACGGCTTCGGTGCACAGGCGCCGACCGGCTATGTCGCGGCAGCGGCGTTGGTCGGGCTGTGGGCGATCCGCGGGCTGCCCCGGCGGACGCTGCCGGCCATGATCGCGCTGGACCCGGTCCGCCAGCGCTGAGCGGCGCACTGCATCGCGGTACGACCTGCAAAGGCCGGGCGATTTGCCTCAAAGCCTGCGATCGAATTGTCGCACCGTTTCCAGCAACACCCGTGTCCCCGCCGCGAGCTGATCGGGCGTGCTATATTCGTCGGGCGTATGGCTCATTCCCCGCAGACAGGGGATGAAGATCATCGCCGAAGGGCAGATACCGGCCATGAAGGCGGCGTCATGGCCGGCGCCGCTGGCGATGTCGATCGCGCTCAGGCCTTCGGTGGCTGCGGCCTCGGCGATCAGCGTGCGCAAGGCCGGGTCGCACACCGCGGGTACGCCGTCCGACAGCACCGCGATCTCGCTGCGCTCGACGCGCGCGGTCTCGGCGGCGGCGCGGCTGATCGCGTCGAGGTCTTCGGCGAAGCGGTCGGTCATCGTCATGTCCGAACTGCGCACGTCGACGACGAGGCGGCAGCGGCCGGCGACGACGTTGGAACCGCCCGGCCACACCTCCATGATGCCCACGGTCGCGACGAAATAGGGGCCGCCTTCCGCCGCCAGCTGCTCGGCGCGTTCGCGCAGGCGCGCGAGGGTCAGCGCGCCCGCATAAGCGGCGTCGCGGCGCAGATGCATCGGCGCGGTGCCGGCGTGCGCGGCTTGCCCCGTGAAGCGGATCTCGATGCGGCGGATGCCGACGATCGCGGTGACGACGCCGATGTCGATGCCCTCCGCCTCCAGCACCGGGCCCTGCTCGATATGGAGTTCGAGGAAGGCCGCGAGGTCGCTGCGGTGTGCCTCTTCCAGCCGTCCGGGATCGCCGCCGACCGCGCGCAACGCATCGGCGAGGGTGCGGCCCTTGCCGTCGGTCATCTCCAGCATCGGCGGATCGAGCCGCGACACCATCGCGCGGCTGCCGATGCAGGAGAGGCCGAATTCGCTCGGTTCCTCGGCGAGACAGTCGATGATCTCCAGCGGATGACGCAAGCTCTCGCCCGCCTCGGCGAAGGCGCGCGCCACGCCGATGCCCGCGATCACCCCCGCGATGCCGTCGAAGCGGCCGCCGGCGGGCACGGTATCGCTGTGCGAGCCGATGGCGATGGCGGGCAGACCGGGGTCGCTACCCGCGATCCGCCCGATCAGATTGCCGCCGGCATCGACACGCACGGTGGCGCCCGCCGCTTCGAGCCATGTCGTCAGCAGCGCGCGGCCCTCGTCGAACAAGGGTGAGAAGGAGCGGCGGGTATAGGGCTTGCCGGGCTCGGTGATCGCACCCAGTGCGATCAGATCTTCCCACAACCGTGCGGCATCGATGGTGGCGCGCGTCATGCCGCCTGCCGCAGCGGGCGCTGGAACCGGCCGGTGCCCGGTTCGGCGCTGGTCTGCCCGCCGGCGGAGATCTGCGTGCCGCGCAGATAGGCGGCCTCGACGCGGTATGGCAGTTCCATCCCCTCATAGGGGCTCCAGCCGACGACGTTCATGCCGGAAGCGGCGGGATCGTAGCGATAGGGGCTCTTGGCCATCAGCATCACGTCCGCGTCGCGGCCCACCGCCAGCGCACCCTTGGTGCCGCCCAGCCGGAACAGGTGCGCGGGGTTGTGCGCGAGCAGCCGGGCGGCGTGGCTGAGCGGCAGGTCGCGCTCGACCAGCCCCTTCACCAGCAGCGGCACCAGCACTTCGAGCCCCGGCGCGCCGGAGGCATTCTTGAGCATGTCCGGATCGTCCTTGCGGTCGGCGGACCAGCTCACATGGTCGGTCGAAACGACGGTGATGTTGCCCGCCGCGAGGTGCCGCCACAACGCCTCGCGCTCGGCGCGCGGGCGGATCGGCGGATTGATCTTGGCGCGGCCGACGAGACGACGGACATGCTCTTCCTCGTCGAGCGTCAGATAGTGGATGCACGCCTCGATCGTCGCTTCATGGCCCTGCTGGCGATAGGCGGCGGCGAGTTCGTAGCCGCGCCCGATCGAGCAATGGACGATGTGCGCGGCGCAGCCGGTGGCGGCGCCGATCTCATAGACCTGCGCGGTCGCCAGCGCCTCGGTGATCGGCGGGCGCGAGCGGCCGTGGGCGAGATAGGACGTATCGCCCGACGCGCGCACCGCGGCGATGGCGGCGCGCACCATCTCGTCATCCTCGTTGTGGACGCCGGCCATCAGCCCGTAGGGCGCGATCGCGGCGAAGCAGGCGTGCATCGTGTGCGGCGGGATGCGCGGGAAGCGCTTGGGATCGGTGCCGAAGGTGGAAAATTTGAACGCCGCCGCTCCCGCCTCGATCAGCGCCGGGATCTGCGCCGCGCCGTCTTCGGGCGCGACGGTGGCGTAGAGCGCGAAATCGACGCGCGCCTGCTCGCCGGCGGTCGCCGCCTTGGCGGTCAATTGCCCTGGCGTGCAGATCAGGTCGCCGGCATCATAGGGCATGTCGACGATGGTGGTGACGCCGCCCGCCGCGGCGCTGCGCGTCGACCAGATGAAATCCTCCTGGTCGGCCTGGCTGCGGCTGTGGACCTGCGCGTCGATCGCGCCGGGGAGGACGAGCATGCCTGCGCCGCCATGCGTCTCGCCGGCGGGCGGTGCGCCCGCGCCGACATGCTGGACGATACCGTCCGCGGTCAGCACGAACCCCTGGTCGATCACGCGATCAGGCAACACAATGCTTCCGACGAACACCTTGTCGGGCATCAACAACCCCCTAGTAAGCAGCGCGGAGAGCTGGATCAGCGAGCGCGGGATCAGACTAGGCGTTGCAGCGCGGGGAGCCGTAGCCCGATTTGCCGGAGGTCAGCATAAGCAATTCCGTAACCTGCACTCACTCATCCTCGCCCCAGCGATCGACCGCCCCGGTATCGATGCCCATCACGTCCAGCGCGCGCGCGGAGGTCTGGCGAACCAGCTCGGCGATGCTTGCCGGTTTCGTATAGAAACCGGGTACCGGAGGCATCACGATCGCGCCATAGCGGGTGACGGCGGCCATATGCTCGATATGGCCGAGGTGGAGCGGCGTTTCGCGCAGCAGCAGCAGCAGCGGCCGGCGCTCCTTCAGGCAGACGTCGGCGGCGCGCAGGATGAGGTTGTCGCCGAGCGATGCGGCGATCGCGCTCATCGTGTGGGCGGAGCAGGGGGCGACGATCATGCCCATGGTGCGGAAGGACCCGCTGGCGATCGAGGCGCCGATATCCTTGAACGAGTGGCGCACGTCCGCCAGCGCCTGCACCTCGGCCAGCGTCACGTCGCTCTCCTCCGCCAGCGTGCGGATCGCGGGCGGCGACATGATCAGGTGGCTTTCATAGCCGCCCGCCTCGCGCAGCAGGCGCAGCACCTCTATGCCATAGGCGATGCCGGTCGCCCCGGTGATGCCGACGATGATGCGGCGGGGGGCGGCCATCAGGCGAGCCAGCGCGGGCGCTGGGCGAACATCGCCGCCAGCTTTTCGCGCGCCGCGGCAGAGACGGCGGCGGGCGGCAGCGCGCGCTCCACGCCTTCCACCCGGTCGCCGGTTTTGGCGGTGGCGTCGAACCCCACCTTGGTGACGAGGCCGCCGGCCTCCATCGGCTCGGAGCGGTCGGTGCCGCTCAGCGGCAGCAGCAGCAGGTCGCGCTCCAGCTTCATGCGGTTGCAGCGCGCCCAATCGACCATCACCGCATCCCACGGGTCGATATCGGCATCGACGACGGTGACGCGCTTGACCATGCTGACCGCGGCGAAGGCGGCATGCATCGCCCGGCGCGCCTGGCCGGGTCGGGGATCGGCGATCTGGACGACGATATCGGTGCGGCCGGCGCCCGCCTCGGTAACGGCCACATCCTGCGTGTTGGGGACGGCCGCCCTGATCGCGTGGAGCAACCCGGCGGCGATCGGCAGTGCCCCCAGATAGATATGCTCGCGGTGATAGCCGGGCTCGATCACCTGCATGATCGCATCCTCGCGCCGCGTCATCGCCGAGAAGGTCGCGCGGATGCCGGGGCCATAATCCTCATACATGCCATGATATTCGGAGATCAGCCCCTCATCCACCGGATCGCGCGCGTCGAGCCGGCCCTCGAGCACGATCTCGGCGCCCGCCGGCACCTTGAGGTCGACGGTCAGCGCGTCGATCAGTTCGACCGGGCTGCCGAGCAGCCGGCCGGCGCAATGGAGTTCGTCGTCACCGACGCCGAGATAGAGGCAGGCGGCCATCTGGATCGCCGGATGCGCGCCGAGCACGACCGCGATCGGCAAGGTCTCCCCGCGGTCCGCTGCGCGCCGCGCGAACAAGGCGAGGTGGTGATTGGGGGCGATGCCGACCAGCGCGGTGCGATCGTCGAGGATGCCGAGCCGCGCGAACGATGCGTTGCCGTTGCCGCTGTGCGGATCGCGCGCGAGGATGACGCCGGCGGTGATGTAGGGCCGCTGCTCATGCTCGAAGAAGGTGGGCACCGGCAGCTTGCCCAGCGGCGCTTCGCGCTCGACCACCTGCTGCACCGCGGCGTGGTCGGCCGCGACGGGCGGCACCGGCTCGGCGATCGCGCGCCGTATCGCGGCGACGATCCCTGCCTCGGGCACGCCGAGCGCCGCCGCGACGCGCTCGCGCCCGGCGAGCAGATTGCCGGCGACGCGCAAGGGGGAGCCTGCGACCCGCTCGAACAGCAGCGCCGGGCCGCGATCGGCGAGCGACAGGAACGCCGAGATTTCATGCATGGGATCGACGCTTTCGGCGATCCGCTGCAGCGCGCCCTGCGTTTCCAGCCATGCCAGGAAGGGACGGATCGATTGGTGCTCGTTCGTCATGCCTGCCCGTTCTTCGCCCCGTTCGATCGCCGTACCGCATAGAAGAGGAGGGGCGGTGCGAGCGCAAGGCCTGCGACCGGTTCTTCGGGCGGCGCTATTGTGCAGTGCATAAAAACGAATGATCCCTGCGGCGGGCGCTATGCCAGTCTCTCCTCATCAACCATTTCGGGGGTTTTCATGGCCGAATTTCATCTTGGCTGGTTTCTGGGGCCGGGCATCACCGTGCAGGGCTGGAACGAGCCGGGCTATGCGCCGGGCTATGACTGGACCAAGCCCGACATCTTCCAGGACGCAGCGCGCGCACTGGAACGCGCCTGCTTCGACGTGCTGATCCTCGAGGACACGTCGGCGGTGCCCTACGCCTATGGCGGCAGCATGGATTACTATCTGCGCACCGCGACGATGACCCCCAAGCTCGATCCGGTGATCCTGACGCCCTATCTCGCGCAGGCGACCAAGCGGCTGGGGCTGGCGGTGACGATGACCTCCACCTTCTATCCGCCGTGGCTGCTGGCGCGCTCGCTCTCGACGATGGACCATTATTCCGACGGCCGCATCGCCTGGAACATCGTGACCGCGACCAGCGACGCCGCCGCGCAGAACTATGGCTATGACAAGCAGTTCGAACACGACCTGCGCTACGACATGGCCGACGAATATGTCGACCTGTGCAGTCAGTTGTGGGACGCGTGGGAAGCGGATGCGGTGGTCATGGACCCCGAGAGCGGGCTGTTCGTCGATCCCGACAAGGTCAAGGCGATCAATTTCGAGGGCAGGTTCTACAAGTCGCGCGGGCCGCTCAACGTGCCGCGCTCGCCGCAGGGCCGCCCCGTGTTCGTGGCGCCGGGCGGCTCGCCGCGCGGCCGCAAATTTTCCGGCCGCAACGCCGATGTGGTGCTGGCGACCTCGGGCACGATGGCGGACATGAAGAAGTATCGCGACGATGTCCGCGGCCACGCCGCCGACTTCGGCCGCGATCCGGACAGCCTGAAGGTGATGTACGCGGTCACCCCGATCCTGGTGAACAGCCCAAACGAGGTGGCCGGCAAGAAGGCGGCGCTCGCCGAGGCGAAGAAGCATCATATGGAAAAGGGCATGGCGGCGATGTCGTTCCTGTCCGGCATCGACTTCAGCACGTTCGATCTCGACGCGCCGATCGGCGAGATCAAGACCAACGGCATGCAGACCATGCTGCAGACCTTCGCCAAGCATGGCCCGCAGGCGACGCTGCGCCAGATCATGACGCATTCGGCGGACGACGGCTTCAACCAGATGGTCGGTACGCCGGAGATGATCGCGGGCATGATGAAGGACATCGTCGACGAGGTGGGCGGCGACGGCTTCCTGATCGCCGGCCATATCAAGCCCAGCTATGTCTCCGACATCTGCGACCGGCTGGTGCCCGAACTGCAGCGCCGCGGGCTGACGCGCACGGCCTATGAGCATGAGACTTTCCGTGAGAATCTGATGGCGTTCTGAACCGGGCGGGGGGCAGTCCCCCCTCCCGCACCGACACCCGACAGACGCCGAAGGTTCGACAGGGCGGATCGTGGTTGCCTGCGCAATGCAGGCGCTTCGGTCCGCCTTGTCGCAAGCGCCCCATACTCACGTCTATCCTAGACCATTGTTTACTTTCCTCGTCCCCCGAACTTCGCAAAACTGGCGACCTGATCCGGATGCTGCCGGATCGCCATGAGGGAGGCCGGCGATGTTCGCGCCGAATGCCGCTGCCGGATCGTCGCTGCCCGGACTGACGCTGGTCGAGGAGATCGGCCATCGGGTGATCAACGAATATGCCGAGGCGATTGGCAGCCTGTCGATCGCCGCGTCGGCGATGCAGGGGGGTGCGGCGAACGCGGCGCTCGAACGCGCCGCCGATCGTTTGCGCGAGCATGCGGATGCGCATCGAGCGCTGCTGCCGCCGCGCAGCGGCGGTGCGCTCAACCTCGCCGATTATCTCGGCGGCATCTGCAATGCGTACAGCCGCGCAGCCCTCGCGCAGCGCGGCGTCAATCTGCATCTGCGCTTCGTTACCGTCGATCCGATCCTGCCGGCGCGGCGCTGCTGGCTGATCGGGCTTGTCGTCGCCGAACTGGTCCGCAACGCCGCGCGGCACGGTTTGCACGGGCGTGGCGGCGAGATCCGGGTGCATGTCGGCCGCGAGCAGGGGGTGCTGACCTGCCTCGTCAGCGATGATGGCGGGGCGGCTGCCGATGCGAAGCCGGGGCGCGGGCAGGGGGTGATCCGCGCGCTCGTCGCCGAACTCGGCGGCGTGGTGGAATGGGCATTTACCGGCCATGGGACGACCGCGCTCGTCCAGCTCCCCGATTTCGACCAGTAGAGGCTGTACACGCCGCGCTTGCGATCAGCGGGCGCGTTCGCGGATCAGGTCGAGCACGCCCGCCGGGACTGCCGCCGCGCCGCTCCCGGCAGGCGGCCAGCGGCCCTCCAGCGCCAGCGCGCGAATCGCGCGCGGCGTCGGGAAGGGCTTGGGCCAGTTCAACGCCGCCACCTTCGCGCGCAGGCGCTTCTGCGCCGCGGCCTCGGCATCGTCGTCGGTCAGCATCTCGGTGACCGTGGCGGTGGCGAGATTGGCGCCGCCGGAGTCGATCGCCCAGGGGTCGGCGCCGCGCTCGATCAGCCGTTCCGCGATGCGGAAGCGTTCCATGTCGAGCGCGATGTGCAGCGGGCGGCGGCCGGTGCGTTCGGCGATGTCGGGATCGGCGCCGGCATTCAGCAGCAGATCGACCCCGGCGATCGAATTGAGCCCGATCGCGGTGCGCAGCGGCAGGATCGGCGCGCCCCCGGGGGCGGGCGCGGCGCCGGCCGCCAGCAGCCGTGTGGCGAACCACGGGTCCCGCGCGCGCAGTGCCAGGGTCAGCGGCAGGCCGCCGGCGCTGGCGCCATCGAGCGGCGCGCCGGCGGCGACGAGCAGGTCGAGCGCCTCGCGTTCGCAGCTTGCGACGCCCAGCGAGAGCATGTCGGCCCCCTTGCCGAGCGGCAGCCGCGCCAGTGCCGGGTCGGCGGCGAGCAGGCGGCGAACCGCAGGCACATCCGCCGAACCGAGCGCATCGATCAGTTGCTTGGCGCTTTCGCCGACGCCGGGCTGCGCCAGCACCGCTTCGGATGCGGGCAGGTCCGTGCCGGGGGCGAAGCACTGCGTGCGCGCATCGGCGGCACAACCGGTCATCAGCAGCGCGCCGAAAAGCGCGAACGGGGCAGGGCGAGGCACATTGCGCACTCCGGCTCGGGATTATGCCGGGGCAATGCTCAATCCAGCGCCGCGGTTCCCGCCAGCACCCAATCCATGCCGTGGCGATCGATCGGGTTGAGCCCGTCGAAGAAGCCCTTGCCCTCGGGGCGGACGTCGGGAAGCGTATGGTGGGTGCCATAGGCCTCCGGCGCGTCGGCGGCGAGCGCGCCGCCGATCCCGCCGATGCCGCCGCCGAAAATGCCACCGACGATGCCGCCGATCGCCCGATCGCCGCCTTCCTGCAGCAGCGTCAGCATCTCACCCGGCACATGATAGGCCTGCACGGTCGAAATGCCGCGATCATTGGCGGCGGCGATGCCGCGCGCCGTATCGAGCGTGTTCTGCGAGAGGCCGGCGGCGTTGAAGGTATCCGCCTCCCGGCCGCTGGCGACCGCCGCCGCGGAGGCCAGCCCGCCGCCCAGGGAGTGGCCGGTGAAGGTTACCGCCTCGTCGCTGCGCGCGATCGAGCGGCCGATCTCCAGTGCCTTGGCATAGCTCTCGGAATTGAGGCCCAGCGCCTGCTCGACATTGTTGCGCCAGTCTTCGCCGGTCTGCGAGCCGCGGAAGGCGACCACATACTGCGTCTCGCCGCCCTCGTCGGTGGCGTAGACTCGCGCGCGGAAACTGGAGCCTGGCTGTTCGAGCATCTCGGGCGTAATGCCGAGCTTGTCGAGTTCCTCCGCGGAGGCGACGCGATAGCCGTCCGGCGGGCTGGGTTCGGCGCGATAGACATCGTCGGCGAGCAGCGCGTTGGTCTGCGCACGATCGGTGAGCGACACGTCGTTGGCGGCAGCAGCCTGGACGCTGGTGGACGGCGCAGCGGTGGCGGGGCTCCACCAGCCGGCGATGTCGTTCGCCGGGGCGGGCGGCGACGCAATGGCGGACGAGGCCGCGAAGGATTGCGGTTCAACGGACCGGACGGCTTCGACCATCACCTGAGCTCCCTCTTGAATGGCTCAAGACTAAGGTGATGGCGCGGCGCGGCCCATAATCGGTTCGACTAGATCGGCCGCCCCATCTAGTCGGTCCGATTATTCAGCGGCCCCGGCAAAGCGCGTACCCCATCGGCCAAGCATCAAGGAGGGTTCGCACCGTGACTCGCATCTCCGCCGCAGAGAGCAGCTCGTCGCTCTCGCTCGAGGGCTCGAACGACTATCGGGTCCAGTCGGGCGATACGCTTTCGGGCATCGCGCAGGATCATGGCGTCTCGCTGGACGCGGTGATTGCCGCCAACCCGCAGATCGGCAACCCGAACCTGATCCGGCCGGGCGAGGTCGTATCGATCCCCGAGGGCGGCACCGCCGCGCAGAGCTACACTGTGCGGAGCGGCGATACGCTCTCCGACATCGCGGCGCGCTTCGGGACGGACTGGCAGACGATCGCCCGGCAGAACGGGCTCGACAATCCCAACCTGATCTTCCCTGGCCAGCAACTCGCGATCGGCGGCAGCGGCGTGGGCGGCGGCAACGGATCGGTGGGCGGTCCCGGCGGCGTCGATGGCCCCTCGGGATCGGCCGGCGGCGGCACGCCCAACGTCTACGACGTCGCACGGCAGTATCTCGGCCGCAACGCGACCGACCTCAAGCGCGACACCAGCGACGACCTGCCGATGAACGCCAACGTGCCTTCCAATGTGTGCTGCGCGAACTTCGTGTCGGGCGTGCTGATCGAGGCCGGGGTGATGCCGGCGAACCTGCGCACCGACTCGGTGGCGCAGCTCGACACCAACCTGCGCGGCGCGGGCTGGACGCAGGTCGATCCCGCGCAGGCGAAGCCCGGTGATGTCGTGATCATCCGCGGCGGCGGCGTTTCCCACACCGAGATCTATGCGGGCAATGGCCGCATGATCGGTTCGAACAACGTCAATGCCGACGGCACCCAGCGCATCTCGGAAAACAACCTCTCCTGGGCGCTCGACCATGGCGCGGTGATCCTGCGCGCGCCGGGCGGCGAGAACAACGGCAGCGCGCCGGCGGAGGGGCCGCAGCGCACCGAGGGCGCTGCCCCAACCGGCGACGGCACGCGCGCGCAGCGCATCGACCAGGCGATCGCCTATTTCGAAGGTCAGGGCTGGACCCGCGCGCAGGCGGTGGGGATCGTCGCCAACCTCGATGCCGAGAGCGGCATGGACCCCAACATCAACCAGATCGGCGGCGGCCCCGGTTATGGCCTCGCCCAATGGGAAAATCCGCGCCAGGCCGATTTCCGCGAATGGGCCGGCAAGGACATCCGCCAGTCCAGCTTCGGCGAGCAGCTCGAGTTCATCCAGTGGGAGCTGACCAACACCGAGGCGGGCGCGGGTCGCGCGCTGCGCGGGGCCGATGATCCGGGCGAGGCGGCATCGATCGTGACGACGCGCTACGAACGCCCGGCCGACAGCGCCGGCGAGGCGGTCCGCCGCGCCGAGCGTGCGCGCGACATCTGGAACAATTGACCGCGCCCGTCGCTCAACCGGCATGACACGGTTCGGTCTATTGTTCGCGCCGGCGCTTCTGGCAGCGGCCCCGGCGACGGCGCAAGCGCCTGCGGCGGCCCGCTGCGTGGAGGATGAGAAGCCGCCGGTCGCCTGCCGGATGCAGGTGACCACGCGCAAGGGCGTGCGCGACCTGCGCTTCGACGTCGGCGGCCGGCAGATTCGCTTCGTCGGCCGTGCGCAGGGCCGCTGGTGGTCGGGCACGCTCGACGGCAAGCCGGCGATGGGGTTCGAGCGCAACCGCGGGCATGTCGTGTTCAGCACGACGGATCTGACGCGGACCTTTGCGTGGTTCTATCCGGCGAGCGAGCACGGCACGTATTGATAGCGCGTCCTCGCCGACGCTGCGCGCCGGGGAGGAAGGCAGGCTAACCGCCTAGCGTCCCGCATCGTCACCCGAAAACGCGAACAGCCTCTCCGGCGCGCCATATTTTGCTGCCCAGCCTTCCCACGCCACGTCGGTGGGCCCGATCGCCGCCTCCACCACGCGCCAGCCGCGATCGGTCTTGCGCAGCAGTGCGGCGTAGCTTTTGGAGACCAGTCCGCGGCGGGCTGCTTCGGCCTTGCGGGTGCCGCTATAGTCGAAGGGCTGGCCGCCCCGCTGCTGCATGTCGGCGAACAGGAAGGCCCATTCGCCCTCGCGGTTCAGCTGGCGGACGGCGAACAGGGGCGGCTTGCCCAGTTCCTCCGCAACCGGAACGCGCGCGGCGTCGAGGATCGCGGTGCGATCGACGGTGTCGACGAGGTGTGTGCTTGCCACGGCGACGATCATCCCTGTCCAGAACATCCGAGGGCCTTGCCTATCCCAGTCTTTGTCGGAAGTTCAAACGCTGCGGCAGGCAGACACGTTCCGCCGGTCCGTGCACGGGATCAACGGCGCAGAACCGACGATCGAACTCATGATGCATATATAGATATAGAATAGGGCATCGATGATAACGTATAATTCGGCATGCCGAACTAAAAATGATAGCATGGTTTTTATTGATCGTAGTATTTATTCATGTTGCCATCTTCGCTATCTGGATCTAGTCGTCATTCGATAATATCGATCCCAGCGGAGGTTGGCGTGACTGAACCGGACCAGATTGCAATGCAGATGCGGGATGCGCTTCGGCGTCTTGCCAAGGCGGTGGTGGTGATCACCGTCCGTCATGAGGGGCAGCGCTACGCGATGGCCGCGACGGCGGTGAGCGAACTCAGCATGGATCCGCCCTCGCTGCTGATCTGCGTGAACCGCACCGCCTCGCTCTATGCGCCGCTCGCTGCCGGAGCGGATTTCTGCGTCAACATCCTGCACAGTTCGCACGAGACGATCTCGGCGGCATGCAGCGGCAAGCTGAAGGGCGAGGCGCGGTTCGAGCAGGGGCGCTGGGCGGAAAGCGACCTCGGCCTGCCCTATCTCGAGGATGCGCAGGCCAGCTTCGTCTGCCGCAACGCCCAGCAGGTCGATTATGGGACCCATGGCATCTTCATCGGCGCGGTCGCCGAGGTGATGAACCATGGCCCCGTCGACCCGCTGGTCTATGTCGACGGCCGCTACACCGTGGTCAGCGCGGCGGCCTAGGCCCCGCCTGCCGCGGGCGGGCGGGGCGCCTTCGCGGCGCTTGAGCGTCGCCCGCTCGCGCGCGGTCGAAGACAGAGCGTGACGGGGCCAAAGCCTTCTCATTCGGCGGGCTCGAACCAGGTGATGAGGTGGCTGATGTCGTGGCGCTGCTCGCGGCGTCGGCCCACCTTGCCGAGGTGGCGGACGGTGACCTTCTGGTCCGGGCGAAGCGGCTCCACCACCTCCATGACGCGGTCATATTCGGTGCGCGCGATCTTCCACTGGCCGTCGACGCGGCGATAGCGGTCGCGATAGAGCGCGGTGCCGCTGGTGATGTCGTTGCGCTCGAACGAGATGAAGACGTCTTCGAGATACCACAGCCCCTCGGCCTCGTCGTCGCCCAGCAGCTTGATCTCGGGCATGCTGCCCTGATGCATCGCCACCGCGTCGGCGTGGAAGCTGTTCATCAGGAAATCGACCATCTCCGCGCGACCCGCGAGGCGGACGAGATAGCCGCCGCCGCGATACTCGACCGTGACATCATCGGTGAACAGCCCGTCGAGCAGTGCCTCGTCGGCGGTGTCTATGCCGCGGTAATAGCGGTGCTTGAGCGTGCGGATGTCCTCGAAATCCGAGAGCTGCTGCAATGTGTAGGGCATATTCCTCTCCATTATGCGTATTTTTAATGGCTATATAGATACGCATAATGGAGTTCAATGCGATGTTTGTCGCCGGCGCGCAGATGGATTTGCGGGAGAATGTCATTTTTCCGTCACCCGGGGCTTGATCCGGGGTGACGGTTCTGGAGGAGGCAGGGCGGCGATTGCCCGCAACTCAATCCGCGAAATTCGTCCCGCTGCTGAGCGCGCGATTCGCGTCGATGGCGGCGGCGACCTCCGCCATCCGTCCGGTGATCGCCGCCAGCGCATCGGGACCGGCGATCAGTTGGCGCGGCGGTTTCTCCATCTCCGCCACCGCGACGACCAGTTCGGCCAGCCGCAGCGGATCGCCCTGCTGCCGGCCATCGACCGACTTCACCAGCGACATCCGCTCATGCGTCGCCTGATAGTCGGCGATGCCGCCATCGCCGCTCTTGAGCGAGCGGCCGGAGAAATCGGTGCGGAACATGCCCGGCGCGATCGAGCAGACGCGGATGCCGAAGCCCTCCACCTCGCGCGACAGCGCCTCGCTGATCGCCTCCAGCGCGAATTTGGAACTGGAGTAATAGCCCGTCGCCGGATTGCTGATCCGCCCGGCGAGCGACGAGATGGTGAGGATCGCCCCGGCACCGCGTGCGCGCATGCCCGGCAGCACCGCCTTCATCATCCTCAGCGCCCCGAACAGGTTGACCTCGAACATCGCCTTGATCGCAGCTTCGTCGCCCTCCTCGATCGAGGAAACATAGCCATAGCCGGCGTTGTTCACGAGAATGTCGATCGCCCCGAAATGCGCCTCGGCGGCCGCGACTGCCGCCGTCGCCTGCGCCGGATCGGCGACGTCGAGCGCGAGGGCGAGCGCGCGGTCGGGGTGGGCGGCGACGATGTCGGCGACGTCGGCGGGGTTGCGCGCGGTCACCGCCGCGGCGTCGCCGATGGCGAGGACATGTTCGGCGATGGCGCGCCCGATGCCGGTGGAGCAGCCGGTGATCAGCCAGGTCCGCATCGGGCTCACTCCGCGATCCGCCAGAGATAGGATGGCGCGCGGTCGGCACGCTGGCGTTGCCGCTCCTCGGGGGTTACGCGCTTCGTGCCGGCGGGCAGCGCGGCGTCGAGCTCGGCGAGCTTCACCACGCGGCTGGTCGCCCCGAACCCGTCTCCGGGACGGCCATCGGCGAATTCGGCCCAGCGCAGCGTCAGCAGACCCTCGGGCATGTCGCATGGGTCCAGCCAGTTCCACACGCCGGGGTCGTTCCGCGAGACGACATAGGTCAGCCGATCGGGCGTATCGCGCACCGACTGGGTGAGGTTGAGGCTGGAGGTGCGGTGGACGATCTCGTTGGTCGTGCCCCAGATGTTGGTGATCGGCGCGAGGAAATATCCGGCGCCGCCGAGGCCGATCTCGATGACCAGCGCCTCGTCGTCGGCGAGGTCGAAATGGCCCATGATGTAAAGCTGGTTGCGCAGCGCGCCGTCGCTATCGCGGTCGATGGTGAAGTCGAACCCGTTCGCCGGCCTGGTGGTGGCCTGCGCGTTCCAGCGCATCGTGTTGTCGACGTTGCGGATCAGCATCGCCTGCGCGTCCGCAAGCTTCCGGTCGAAGCTGCGCTCGGGCGTCTTCGGCGGGCCGCCGAGCCGCTCGATCGACAGTTCGTTGGGCCGTTCATGCGCCCAGTCGGCGATGACATCGCGGATGTAGAACTCCACAGCCTCGGGCGCGGAGCGGATATGGTTGGCGCGATCGCCCTGCTCCTCGGCATCGACGAAGATCTCGAAGCGGCCGTCGGCGTCGAGCACGAGGCTTTTCCCGTCCAGCACGTCGACCGTGCCCATATGCGCGTTCCACAAGGTGAAGTAATTCTCGGTCAGCCGCGGATCGGGCACGCGGCCGCGGATCACATAGCGCTCGGCGCCGTCGATCGGGATGACGCGATAGACCGAGTCGGGATTGTCGAGCCCCCACCGCGATCCGGGCACGTCAAGATCGCCCAGCTTGTGCGGGATGCGCGTGATGGTGACGACCGCGGGGCGCTCGGCATCGGTGTTGAGCGACCAGATGATCGCGCCGAACACGACTTCGGGATAAGCCCAGTCAAACGCCTCGCGCATCGCGGGCGATGGAGACGCCTTTTCCAGCCAGTAGCGGCGGCGATCCTCGACCGTTTCCTGCATGCCTGGATCGGCGAGGATCGCAAGGGCTTCGCGTTCGAAGCGGGCCTGGTCCGGCGTGGCGATTGGGTTCAAGACGCGCTCTCCTATAGCCCCTCCCCGCGGGGAAGGTGAGAGGGTCACTCTATTGCGTAAAATGAGTGGGGCAATATCTACGCATATGGCGATCGGGACCGGCTTGCGCTAAAGCGACGCGGATGGAACAAGGAATGGGCAGGATGGATGGCGCCTATCGCGTCACGGTCGCACTGTCGCTGGCGCAACTCCGGCTCGAGCAGCTTCATCAGGACGGCAGCGGACCGTTCGAACGCTGCCACCGCGTCGATGCCCCCTCGCTCGTCTATCTGCCGGGGAGCCCCGATCGCGCCGCGCTCGGCTGCTTCGGCGAACCCCGCTCGCATCGCAGCTTCATGCCGTTCGGACAGGCGGTAGTGGTGCCGGCGCATGTGCCGCTCCACGTTCGATCGGGTGGCTTCGGTCCGCGCGAGATGATCGTCATGCGGTTCGACGAGAGCCGCTTCGGCACGCTCACGGGCATCGGCCCGGCTTCGGAGGCGGGGGATCTGGCCGCGTGCGTGGACGTGCGCGCTGCCAGCGTCGCTGCGGCGATGGATCGGCTGGCGATCGAACTTTCGCGACCGGGCATTGCCCGCGATACCATCGTTACCGGGCTCGGGCTCGTCGTCCTCGGCGAACTCGCGCGCCATTTCGAGACGGTGCGCAGTGCCGCGCCCGGGCGGGGGATGCTCGCCGAATGGCAGATCCGCCGAATCGAGGCGCGGCTGGCGGAGGACGATCGGCCGCCGCCCGATGTCGGCGAACTGGCTGCACTGTGCGGCATCGGCCGGCGTCATTTGATGCGCGCCTGGAAGGCGACCACCGGCGGTACGGTGATGGAGCGGGTGGAGCAGGCGATGTTCGTGCGCGCGCGCACGCTGCTGGCAGCGGACCGGCTGCCGGTGAAGAGCATCGCCGGCGCCTGCGGCTTCACCGGCCAGGGCGCCTTCGCCACCGCCTTTCGCCGCCGCTTCGGCATGACCCCGAGCGCATGGCGCGCTCGGGCGCGGGCCGGGGCGCTGAACTGATGGAAAATGGCGCGCCACGTGCGCCGATATGAAAAGAGGCTGCCGAGCCCGTCGGCCCGGCAACCCCCTAACATGGTCAGCGGCCGGAAGTGCCGCCTCCGGGAGACTCAGGCAGCGCCCTTCAGGCGCGCGCCTCCCGAACGGACTGGACCGACCTCTCTGCTGAACCATGAGACATCGGATCACCTCCTTTCGCTGGTTGAAGCCCATGTGCCCTCGGGCACGACCGAAAGATCAGTCAGGGCGGGGCGGCGATCAAGCCTTGTAATGCAAAAAAATCGCGGCAATCATCCGCGCCCATCGCCGCGGCGGATCAGCCGCGACAATCCTCGACCACGCGGCTCAGTTCCGGCCGCGCCGGGACCACCAGAATCGGCAGCCCCGTCACCTCCACCACGAACCGACCGCGGCTGAACGCCATGCGATCGAGCAGCGGATCGCGCGGGGGCACGTCGAGCGCGACATAGGGCGGCTGGCCGCCGGTGTTGCGAACGATGTGGCTGCTGGTCTGCGCGGAGGTGCGAATCGTCATCGGCCCGCTTCCCGCGGCGACCGCGCCGGCGCGTGAGAGATAGACGCGCTGCGCGCCCGTGTCGCAGCGGATCATCAATTGGGCACCGGTGTCGGGCGTGCCGAACAGCGCGAGGCTGCCGCGCGAATCCTGCCGATAGACCCAGGCGCCGGGCGATGCCGGCCAATCCTGCCAGTCGCCGCGCAGCACGGGCGGCGGCGGAGCGGGCGGGGGCGGTGCCGGGGTTGGCGTCGGCCGGGGCGGCGGCGGTGGCGGCGGAGCCGGGGTGCTCACGCAACCGGCGAGCAGCGTCAGCAGGACGAACGAGAGGCGGATACGCATGGCGCCGTTAAGCCCGAAGCGCGCGACGGTTTCAAGGAATGATGGCCGCGCGCGGCGGCGAGTCAGTTCGGGCCAGCGACAGTCGGTTCGGTGACGGCGGGCTGACCCCGGCTGGTTCGTGCCGGTGGCGGCGGGGTCTTCGCGCCGCGCGAGGTGGCGGCCGGTTTGCCGCTGCCGGTGTTCGACGCCGAATTGTTGGCGGCGGCATTGCCGCCGGTGCCGGCCTCCGCGCGTTCGGCGGGCTGCTGCGCGCCTTGCGTGGCGGCAGCCTCGTCGGGGTCGGCCGGTGCCGGTTCCGTCGCCGCATCCGTCACGGGCGCGGCGGGGGCCGCCGCTGCGGGCGCATCACCGGATCGAGCCGGTTTGCGGGAGAGGAGGCCGCTGAACGCCAGGATGGCCAGCAGCGCCAGCACCGCGACGGCCACCCCGATCAGGATGATCCGAACGTCGGGGGCACGCTTCGCAGCCGTTGCGGCAGCGCGCGCAGGGCGCGCCGGCAAGGTCGGCGCTTCCGGAGCCCCGATGCCTGCGCCCGCCCTGGCGGCTGCGGCGGCATCGGCCGTTACCGACAGCGTCGGCTGGTCGCCCGCAGTGGGCGGGGGCATCGGCGCGGTGTTCGGCGAGGCCGCTTCGTCCGCGTCGGGCCGGAGCACCGCGACGGTGGTATTGTCCTGCCGCGGCTTGCCGGCGGCTTCCACCGCCATCACCAGCGCGGCGGCGACGGCATTGGCGCCGGGATTGGCCGCGACGATTGCCAGAATCTGCGCGTCCGACAGGGTCTCGATGCCGTCGGTCGCGAGAATCAGCGTTTCGCCGGGCGCGAAGGCCCGCCAGTCCTGCCGGTCGTCGATCAGCGGCACGTCGAAGCCCATCAGCGCCGATCGCAGCACGTTGGGGGCGGGGGCGCCGTCAAGGCTCTCGCCGGCGGCGATCAGCCGTTCGCGTTCCTCGCGATAGCTGTGGTCGGCGTTGAGCCGCTCGACACCGGCCTCCGTCACGCTGAGCAGCAGGCTGTCGCCAACGCTGATCCAGCGGAACGCCGCGGTCTGGCCGTCCAGCTCGACCGCGATCAGCGTGCAGCCCATCCCATCGGTTTCGGGATGCTCGGCGACGTGCGCCGAAATCAGCGCATTGGCCTGGTCGAGCGCCTCGATCAGCGTGGTCTTGCCGCCATGTTCGCCACGGCGCCATGCGTCCAGAAAGCCGTTGACCGCGATATCGCTGGCGACCTCGCCCGCGGCATGACCGCCCATCCCGTCGGCGATCACGGTCAGCGCGGGCAGCCCGCCGGTCTCGTTATGCGACGCGGACCAGCCGACCGCATCCTCCTGCACCTCGCGTTTGCCGATGGTGGCACTGGTGCCGAACAGTCCTGAAACGGAAACGGGGGGCGTGCTCATGCGATAGCGGCTCCGGGGCGGGGCGTTCGATTCATCGCCGATCTCCGATCGTCCGCACGGGCCTTCTCCTCCCCGAACCGTCCCACGGCTCGCAGGTAAAGACCAAATCGTGCGCGCTGCCAATCCGCCAGTTCAAGCGCCGCCTCAAAAATGTCACTTCGTCCGTCGCGGATCAGGCGTTGCGGCCGCTGCGGTAGCGGAACAGCAACACGCCATAGGTCGCCAGCACGAACAGGAGGTAGTGGACGAGCACGGTCGCCTCCAACCCGCCGAGCGACGCGGTTTCAAGCGGCACGCGCTGGCCGGTGGCGAAATCGAGTTCCATGATCGGCCCGTCATTCTCCACATAGACCGCGGTCATCGCCGCGTTGAGCACGTTGGACGGGATCGCCGTTTCCGCGATCCCGGCCAGCAGTTCGGGCAGGTTGGGCACGACGGTGCCAATGAAGATCAACTGCGGGATCAGCACCAGCGGCACGATCGAGGTCGCCTGGCTGGGCGTCGACGACGCGGCGGAGATCAGCAGGCCGACCGCGACCCCCATGAGCCCGGCCGCGAAGGTGAGCGCCAGCTGCTGCGGCACGCCCCCCGGAATCTCTTCGGAAAGACCATAGACCAGCGCGAACAGCAGCCCGCATTGCATCAGGACGAATACCGAGGACACCAACATCCGGGCGGCGAGATAGGCGCCCATCGCCAGATTGACGTCTTTCTCGCGCTGGAGGATCTCGGCCTCGCCGACGATGTCCTTCGAGGCGCCGTTGCAGCCCATCCAGATCGACGAGACGACGAGCAGCATCAGCAGCGTCTTCCGCGAGGTGATGGCCATCATCCCCTCACCGAAATCCGACAGCGCCCAGCCGACGAACACGCCGATGATCAGCGCCTGCGCGAAGACGAGGCCCAATGTGCCGCGATCGGCGGCGAGCAGCGCCACGTTGCGGCGCAACAGCACGCTGAACTGGTGCAGGCCAACCGCCAGCTTGCGGCCGGCGGGCATGCGCTGGCGCTGGAACTGGCTGGTCGTTGCCGGCTCGCCATCGCCGTCGACGCCGTCGTCGCGCTGCTGCCAACGCTCGGCCCAGCCCGGCGCCTTGTCGCGCGTGAGCATCGGAAACACATCACCCAGCCGCTCGATCCCGAAGAAGCCGAGCGCGTCGTCTGGGGCGCCGCTGAAGGTCAGGTGACCGCCCGATCCCATGATGACGACGCGGTGGCAGAAGCGCTGGATGTTGGCGAGCGTGTGGGTGACGCACACCACCGTCGTGCCGCCGTCCGCCAGCCGGCGCAGCAGCTGCATGATCTCGAAATCGGTCTGCTCGTCGAGCCCGCTGGTGATCTCGTCGAGGAACAGGATCTTGGGCCGGCAGAGGATCTCGGCGGCGAGGCACGCCCGCTTCTTCTGCCCGCCTGACAGGCGATGGAATTCGGTGTCGGCCTGCTGGGTGAGTTCGACGTCGACGATCGCCTGCGCCACCGCCGCATCGCGCTCTGCGCGCGGCGTGTCCGACGGCAGGCGCAGTTCGGCGATATAGCCGAGCGCGCGGCGCACCGTCAGATGCTCGTGCAGCACCTCGCGCTGCGGCACGAACGCCATCGACTGCTTGATCGATTCGAACTCGCGCGCGATGTCGACGCCTTCGACGCGGATCGTGCCGACGCTCGCCTGCCGCCGGCCGGCGAGCAGGTTCATCAGCGTCGACTTGCCCGCGCCGCTGCCGCCGACGAGGCAGACGAACTCGCCGCGGCCGATGCGCAGCGACGTGCCGTGGAGGATGCGCTTGCGGCCGCCCTTGGCCGGCACGTCGAAACAGACGGCGTCCGCGGCGATGGCGACCTTGCCGGCCTTGCGCGGCTCCCGCAGCGTGCCGCCGCTGAACATGAATCGCAGCGGGCCGAAGGCGATGCTGTCGCCCTCTGCGAGGCGCTGGCTGCCGCGCACGCGTTCGCCGTTGACGTAGGTACCGTTGGTGCTGCCGAGATCCTCGATGCGCGGATCGCCCCCGCCATGCAGGATGGCGTGGCGGCGCGAGACCGCCGGATGGTCGAGCGCGAGGCCGTCGGCGCCAGGTTCGCGCCCGATCGTCATGCTGCCATGGATGGGCGATGGCATCGGCCCGGGCGGAATCGTCTGCGGCCGCGGGGCCGGGCGCGGCGCGGCGTGGGGCGCGGACGAATCCATTTCCACGCGTAGCTCGGTCTGCCCGAAGGTGATCAGGCTGCCATCGGCGAGGGGCGATGCGGACTGGATCTCTCGGCCATCGATCTGGGTCGGCGAACGCGAGATCGGCGACAGGATCGCCTTATTGCCGTCGAGTCGCAGTTCGCACTGGGTTCGCCCGCAATAGGGGTCGTCGGGGATCTGGACGTCGCAGATGTTCTGCCGCCCGATCCGCCAAGGTCCGGTTCCAGCCAGCGCGAAGCGCCGGCCCTCTCGATCGATCAGTGTGATGCCCGCCACGACAGATGGTTAGACCGAGCGCGGCGGCCTGTGCAACACCACTTTGGCGGGTGGCATTCATCGCCTTTCAACGCTTTACTGCCATCTCGTGGCCATGGCGATTCGCGCGTTCCCCCTTCTCGTGGCCACCGTGCTGGCCGCAATGCCCGTGTTCCCTGCTTGGGCGGCGGACGCCATTGCTGGCCGCTGGGTGACGGAAGGCGGCAAGGGGCTGGTGGAGATTGCCGCGTGCGGCCGTGCGCAGTGCGGCAAGATCCGCCGCGTCGGCGACCCCAAGGCGCCGCACACCGATATCAACAACCCCGATCCCAAGCTGCGCACCCGGCCGCTGCTGGGCTTGCAGGTCCTCCACGGTTTCACCGATGCGGGCGCGGCGTGGAAGGGCCAGATCTACGATCCCGAAAGCGGGAAGACCTATCGCTCGATCGTCCGCCTCAACCGCGACGGCACGCTCGAGGTGAAGGGGTGCATCTTGTTCCTGTGCCGCGGGCAGACGTGGACACGGGCGCGCTGAGGGCGGATATTCTGCACAGCGTCAGACATTTCCTCCCCGACGCGTAGCGTCGGGGAGGACCATCGGTAACTCGCGTGCCGATAGGCGGTTCAGAACGTCAATTCAGCATGCTTGTCCGCAACCTCGGCGCGCAGGTCGCCGCCGAAGATACGCGTAAACAGCCCGGAATAGCTCGAATCGGCCAGCCAGATTTCGGCATCCTCGATGTCGAGCCGCAGCAATGTCAGCGACGCATCCTGTCGGCCGTCGGGATACCAGGTGGCGACCTTGGCGGACCAGAAGTGGTCGATCATCGCCGGGTTGTTGTCGATCGTCAGTACGCCATGCAGGCAGGCGAACAGATCGTGGCCCTTGGCGACGAACTGCGCCATCGCGCTGCCGCCATGGTCGAGGCCGGTGACGAGGCGATTGTCCCGCGAGGTGAAAATCCACAGCGGCCCGGACGTGCCGTCATCGAAATGCGCGGTCATCGGCAGCGAATGCTGCGGGCTGTTGTCCAGTGCCACCATCAGGAAGGGGCTTGCCTTCAGATCCTTCCAGAAGCGGTCGCGGATGTCGGTGTCGGTGGTCATCTCCGTCTCCTCCGATTGTCGCGATATTGGGACTCAACCGGCGAGCGGGAACACGGTTCCGCACTCCGGGCGGGTCGGTGCGGCGCGCTGCCGATGGCCCTCCGCCGTTCGTCGAACGGACAAGGTCGTTCGTCAAACGAAACGGAACCATGTGGTGATGATCACAGGGTTTGCCGGCGTCCTTCAGCAAACGGGTCGCAACACCGTATCAATGAGGGATCCGAAATGCTGTTTCATGTTTCGATCGAAGCCGATGAACCCCGCCGTGTTGCCGGCGTGCTGGCGGAGATCATGGGGGGTATCGCCACGCCCTTTCCCCCCGTCATCGATGGATCGTGGGTCGCGCATGCCGGCGACGATCGCAACACGCTGGTCGAAGTCTACCCGCGCGGCACCGAACTGCACCGCGCTGCGGATGGCGCGACCGGCCTGCTCGCGCATCGTCCGCGCCACAACCCTACCCATTTCGCGCTGGCGACGGCGCTGGCCGAGGATGCGGTGAAGGCGATCGCGGCGCGCGAGGGCTGGCATGCCGAGACCTTCTCGCGCGATGGCCTGTTCCATGTGATCGAACTGTGGATCGAAGGATCGCAGATGATCGAGTTGCTGCCGCCGTCCTTCCAGGCGGAGTATCTGGAATCGCTCACGATCGATCGCTGGCGCGCGATGCTCGGTGGCCATCCGGCGATGGCGGAGGCGGCATGATCACCAGCCTGTTCGCTTATGATCTGCTCAGTTCGCGGGTCCTGCCGAGCCGCCGCCAGAGCCGGGCCCCTGCGGCGGAACCGGCGTGTCGACGTCGCGGTCACCGACATCGGACACCATCTGCACCGCCGGATAAGGCATGATCGCCTTGCCGTCCGGCGCAGCCGTGAAACTCGTCTGCGTGGGGTAGGCGAACTCGATGCCTTCCTTCTCGAAGGCCTGCAGGATGGCGAGCATCACATTATGCTTGCGCGCCAGCACATGGGCATAATCCTCGTGATGCACGTCGAACTGGAAATCGAAATCGATGCTGGAGGCGTTGAAGGCGCTCAGCACGCAGCGGAAGAAGGTGCAGCTTTCTTCCGCCTCGACGATCGCCTTCATCATCTCCGGAATGCGCGCCAGCGTCGCGACCGGCGTCTGGTAGATTACGCCCAGCACCACCGCGATGCGACGGCGGTCGAGCCGGGCGAGGTTGTACAATTCCTTGTTGAGCAGGTTGGTGTTGGAGATCACGATCTGCTCGCCGGTCAGCGCGCGCACCCGCGTGGTCTTGAGGCCGATCGCCTCGACCGTGCCTGAGGTCGTATCCCACTTCACCGAATCGCCGCGACGGAATGGGCGATCGAACAGGATCGAGAGCGCCGCGAACAGATCGGAGAAGATGCCCTGCGCGGCGAGGCCGATCGCGATGCCGCCGATGCCCAGGCCCGCGATCAGGCCGGACACGTTCACGCCCAGATTGGCGAGGATCAGGATCGCGGCGACCGCGAACAGCGCGACCGTCACCAGCAGTCGGATGATGCCGAGGGCGCTTTGCAGCCCGCTATGATCGTCGAGCGTGCCGGCGCGATGCTCGATGACGCCGAGAATCAGTTCGCGCAGCCAGATCGCCGCCTGCAGCATCATCGCGACCACGAACATCGCGCGGATGATCGCCAGCAGCGTCGGCGGGGTCGAGGCGTAGGTCGCGGTCGCCTGGATCGCGACGATCACCATGAACCAGAACTGGGTCGCGGCGACCACGCGGCCGATGATCCCGCGCCAGTGCGTGCGGTTCGGATCGTAGCGGCACAGCCGCAACCCCACCGAGCGGAGGCTCATCAGCAGGAAGACGATGCCGACGCCGATCAGCGCACCGATCACGACATGCATCGTGTGGTCCGAAATCCAGTTGCCGAAATCGCGCGCGGTGGCCTCGAGGTCGGGCAGGGACGCCGCCGGGGTCTTCGCGGCGGCGGGTGCCGAACTGTTGGCGGCGGTGGCGGTGGCGTTGGTCATCCGGGTCAGGCTGCCTTGGTTGCTTGCGTTGCCGCGGTCTCGAGCCAGTCGATCAGCCCGCGTTCCGCCGGGCTGAGATATTTGGTCTGGCGGGGGCGGGGCAAGGCACAACCGGCGCAGGGCGTGCCGCACAAGGTAAGCAAGGCAGGGTGGACATAGGATTTGCGCGCGATCGCCGGGGTATTCCCCAGCGCCGCGGCGACGGGTTCGAGCAGCGCCTTGATCGACGGATGCTTCTCTTCCGCGTGGCACAAGGCGTCATAGGCGATCACGCTCGCGCCCCAGGTGCGGAAATGCTTGGCGGTGAAATCATTGCCCATCGCCTCGCGGATATAGGCGTTGACGTCGGTGGAGGTGACGGGGTGCGCCTCGCCCTCGTCGTCGAGATACTGGAACAGGTGCTGGCCCGGCAGATCCTGGCACTTCTTGACGAAACGCGCGAGCGACCGGTCCGAGATGGTCAGCATCTGCACCTTGCCGCTCTTGGCGCGATACTGGAGCTTCAGCGTCGATCCGCGCACCGCGGCATGACGGCTGCGCAGCGTCGTCGCGCCAAAGCTCTTGTTCGTCTTCGCATAGGTCTCGTTGCCGATCCGCACGCGGCCGAGATCGAGCAGCCGGACCACCGCCGCCACCGCCTTGTCGCGGCCGAGCCCGCGTCCGGCGAGATCCGCCTCCACCCGCGCGCGCAACAGCGGCAGCGCGCGGCCGAAGGCGGCGCAGCGATCATATTTTTCGGCATCGCGCGCGGCGCGGAAATCGGTGTGGTAGCGATATTGCTTGCGGCCGCGTTCGTCATAGCCGGTCGCCTGGATATGGCCGTGCGGCAACGGGCAGAACCAGGCGTCGCGATAGGCGGGGGGCAAGGCGATCCGGTTGAGGCGGTCGATCTCCTTGCGGTCGGTGATGCGCTGGCCGGTTTCATCCCAATAGCCCCAGCCGTGGCGAAGCTTGCGGCGGGTGATGCCGGGCAGCGCATCGTCAATGAAGCAGAGCGCCTGCGGCGGTGAGGCTGGACTCTCCCCGGGCGGGCTTTTCTTTGTGGCCTTCGTCATGCCGTGTCCAACTTTCGCCCTGCCGCTTCGTTCCGGAACCGCGCTGCCGGCCAAACGCTGGCGCGACATTCGCAATTCGCAACCCTTGAAGGAGGCTGCCATGACGAGCATCGCCGATGCCAAAATCCTCATTCTCGCCACCGACGGTTTCGAGCAGGTCGAGTTGTTCGGCCCGCGCGAGGCGCTCATCGATGCCGGTGCCACGGTTCATCTCGCATCGCCCAAGCGCGAGCCGATCCAGGGCATGAAGCATGATGAAAAGGGCGAGACGATCACGCCCGACCTGCTGCTCGACGAGGTGGATTGCGCGGCCTACGACGCGCTGCTGCTGCCCGGCGGCGTCGCCAATCCGGACGCGTTGCGCACCGAGGCGACGGCCATCGAGATCGTCAAGCGCTTCGTCGATGCCGGCAAGCCGGTGGCCGCGATCTGCCACGCGCCGTGGTTGCTCGCCGAGGCGGACGTCATCGGCGGCGTCACCGTCACCAGCTGGCCGTCGATCCGCACCGATCTGGCCAATGCCGGCGCGGAGGTGGTCGACCGCGAGGTGGCGATCGACCGCAACATCATCACCAGCCGCAATCCCGATGACGTCCCCGCGTTCAGCAGGGCTCTGATCCAGGCAGTAACGGAAGCGGAGCCGGTGCCGGCGGAGTGACCTCCAGCGGCTGATGCCCGGCGATGAAGGCGCGGACGCGCGCCACCGTCGCCGGGCGCGGCTCACGGCCGGCGCGCAGATCATGGACCAGCCGGGGGTCGCCCAACGCCTCGCGGCCGAACCGCGTGGCGGAGGTGGACGTGGCGCGCAGATGGCGCTCGATCTCGCGGAGCAGGGTCATCGTTCATCCCGGCGGGCGATTCGTTCGCCCGCTTCGGCACCTCATCTTCCTATCCAAATCCTACTTGTCTAGGATTTTTCCTACCCTTATCTTCCTGCCATGACCGACTCCGATCCCAGGGCCGCGCTCGACGCCGCGATCCGCGCGCGGGGGGAGGATTATGCGTCGCTGTCGCGCATGCTCGGCCGCAACAGCGCCTATATCCAGCAATATATCAAACGCGGCACCCCGCGCCGGCTGGGCGAGGAGGAGCGGCGCAAGCTGGCGGCCTATCTGGGCGTGCCCGAGGCCGAACTGGGCGGCCCGCCGGATCGCAGCGCGACCGCTGCACCGGCTGAACAGGCGGCCGGCGCCGACGCGCAGTTCGACGTGATCCTCGTGCCGCGGCTGGCGATCGGCGCATCGGCGGGGCCGGGGGCGATCGCGGGGGAGGAGCGGATTCGCGATCGAATGCCGTTTCCCGCGCCCTGGCTGCGGCAGGTGGGCAGCAGCCCCGCCGCGCTCTCGGTGATCCGCGTTGAGGGCGATTCGATGCTGCCGACGCTCGGCCATGGCGATGACATACTGGTCGACGCGGGCGATGCCGCGGGGCGGCTGCGCGACGGCATCTACGTGCTGCGGCTGGACGAGGCGCTGCAGGTCAAGCGGCTCGCCCTGCGCCCCGATGGCGGCATCGACGTGCTCAGCGACAACCGTCACTACCGCGACTGGCTGGGCATCGCGGCCGACCGCGTCGGCATTGTCGGCCGCGTGCTCTGGGTCGGGCGCCGGCTCTGAGCGCCGGCGATTGCCTTGGCCTTATGGCTGCGGCGTACCCGTCGGCGGCACCGGTGCCGGCAGCCCGCCGGGCGCCGGAAGCGCGGGCGCCGCAGTTGCCGGCGCCCCCGGCTTGGGCAGCACCGTCAGCGAAAAGCTCTTGCCCGGCAGCAGATATTTGGCCGCAGTCGCCTGCAACACCTCGGGCGTGATCGATGCGAGATCCTGGGGAAGCTGGCGCAGCGCCGCGGCGCGGCGCGGATCGGTCGATACGCCGCCGAGCTGCTCGATCCAGAAGGTGTTGCCGCTCGATGCGCGCGCGACATATTGCTGCATCGGCCCCACCGCACGTTCAAGCTCATCCGCCGTTACCGGCTTGGTCGCCAATTCGACCGCGATCTCGTTGACCATGCGGTAGAAGGCGGCGACCTGATCGGGCTCGATCTGGCTCATCGCGAAGATATAGCCGCCGGTGTCCATGCCCACCGGCCAGCTCGTCGACACGAACGGGCTGTAGCTGGCGCCCTGTTCCTGGCGGAAGCGGTCGAACAGGCGGTCGCTGAAGATCTGCGAGAGCACCTCGAGCCGGCGGCTCTCGGCGATGCCGGCGATGCCGCCGCCGGTCGGCCAGGCGATCGTCGCCGCGGCCTGGTCGGCGGGGCCGTTATGATAGCGCAGTTCCGGCTTGGTGTTGTGCGCGGGGAAGCGGGCAGGGGCGCCCGGACCCGTCACTGGCTTGCGCTTGGCGAGCGCGCCGAAGGTCTTTTCCGCGGCAGCAATCGCCTGTTCGGTCTCGAAATCGCCGAACAGCAGCACCTCGATCGGGCCTTCCTTCAGCAGCGGCTCGAAATGCCGGCGGAACGCCTTGCCGTCGAGCGCCTCGATCTCCTTGCGGGACGGCGTGCTCCAGCGCGGATCCCCGCTCTTGAGCAGCGACGGCAGCTCGCGGTTCATCACCGCCGATGCGTTGGCGGACTGCGCCTCATAGCCCGCGAGCATCGCCGCGCGGAGGCGCTTGATCGGGGCCTCGTCCCACTTCGGGAAGCTCAGCTGCGCCGCCATCAGGTGAAGCTGATCCTCCAGATCCGCGGCGCGCGTGACCGACTTGAGCTCGAACGCGTCCTCCTCGGTCTCGAACTGGATGCCGATGCGCCGGGCGCTCGTCAGCCGGTCGAGCTCGTCGGCGCCGAGATCGCCGATGCCGCTGGCATAGAGCACCGCCTCGCCCGCCCAGTGCGGCGTCTGCTTCCTGGGCGACAGGCTGCGCACGCCGCCGCCGAAGCGGACATTGACCATGATCTTGTTGGCTTCGGCATTGTTGGGGAACAGCACCAGCCGCACGCCGTTGGACAGCTCCACCGTCTCCATGTTCAGCAGCGACAGCGGTGCGCGGCTGACGATGGTGGCGGGGGTGCCGCCGATCGGCGGTACCCGATCGAAGCCGACCGGCGCCTGATCCTTGCGCGCCTCGGCGATGTCGACCTTGATCTCGGTCTTCACCGCCGCGGCGAGGTCGGCCTCGCCGTTGGGGATATCCTTCGGGGTCACCATCAGCGCGCGATCGGCGGTGCCCGTAAACAGGCGGCGGGTGCCTTCCAGCATGCGCTGCGGGGTCGCCTGGCCCTTCATGCCGCGGAAGATGTCGAGGATCACCTGCGGCGACGCGGTGGTTTCGCGGATATTGACCGCCTGGAGGATGTCTTCCGCCTGCTTGGCGGCTGCCTCGGTGCGCGACGTCTGCACCTGGACGTTCAGCGCCTCGTCAAGCTCCTGCCATTCGCGCTCGATCTCGGCTTGGCTCGGCGCCACTTCCTTGGCCTGGGCGATCACGGTGCGGACGTCGGTCAGCGCCGTCTTCCAGTCCTCGCCGATCGGCTGGACGAAGATCGTGGTCGCGTTGGCGGAGCGCGCGACATCGTCGAAGCTCACCTGCGCGGCGATATAGCTGCCGCCGGCGCGGGCGCGGGTCTCCAGCCGGCGATTGATGATCATCATCGCGAGCTGATCGAGCATCTTGCCCTGATTGTAGACGATCGTGTCGTCCTTGAAGCGCCACGGCCGCAAAGTCGCCAAGGTCAGCAGCGGCGGCAGCGAGGGCTCGACCAGCACGCGGCTGACCGGCTGGTTGGGATCGGGATCGCCGAAGTCCGGCTCCGGCGGGTTCGGCCCCTTGGGCTGCCACGCGGAGAAATGCTTCTGGATCATCTGCGCGAAGATCGCCGGGTCGCCGTCACCCGCGATCGCGATCACGGCCTTGTTCGGGCGATACCAGCGATCGTGGAAGGCGCGCAGCGACTCCGCTGTGGCGCCGCGCAGCGTCTCGATGGTGCCGATCGGCATGCGATTGGCGAGCGGCTGCCCGGCGAAGAGCAGGCTTTGCTGCACTTCGAACGCGCGGCGCTGCGCGCCCTGCGATTCGCGGTTCTCGGCCAGGACGACGGCGCGCTCGGTATCCACCGTGGACTTGGTGAAGGTGGGGCCGGACATCATGCCGGCGAGCATCTTCAGGCTCTCGTCGAGGCTTTCGGGCGTCGCGCGCGGCAGGTCGAGCTTGTAGATTGTCTGGGTCGGCGTGGTCTGCGCGTTGGTGTCGCTGCCGAAGCTGGCGCCCAGGCGCTGCCAGATGCGCTTGGCCTCGCCATCGGGCACGTGGGTGGAGCCGCGGAAGCTGAGATGCTCGATGAAGTGGGCGAAGCCGCGCTCGCTGTCCTGCTCCATCAGCGAACCGGCATCGATCGCGACCCGCACCGAAACCTGGCCCGGCGGCACGCCGTTGGCGCGGGTGGCATAGCGCAGCCCGTTGGCGAGCGTGCCGAAGCGCCAGTTGGTGTCGGGCGGGATGTCGCTGCGCTCATAGAGCCAGGGCGTCTCCGCGGGTGCCGGGACGGCCGCAGGCGCGGCGGATCCGGGCTGCGGAGCCCGGGGCGCCGGCTGCGCCGGGCGCGGTTGCGCAGTCGCGGGCGCCGACTGCTGCTGGGCGGCCGCGATCTGCGGAGCAACCAGCATGACGGCGATCAGGGGAAGGGCGAAGCGGGCGAAACGCCGATACTCGGAGCGCATATGCGGCCTGTCTATCGGCCTTTTCCGCCGCCCGCCAGTGACATCGATCGAAACATGGCGCGCGCCGCCGTGATGCTTGACCCTGTCATCGAGCATCGTCACCCTTGTGCGATGCTCAGCGGACCCGCCGTAACCGACATCGCCCACACCATCCAGCTCGCGGTCGCGCCCGTGTTTCTGCTGGCCGGCATCGGCGGCATCCTCAACGTGTTGGCCGGGCGGCTGCAGCGCGTCGTCGATCGCTCGCGCTTTCTCGCGACGCTGCACGGGGAATCGACCGGTGCAGAGCATGAGCGCCATGTGTGGGAATTGCGGCTGATCGACCGCCGCATCAAGGTGGTCAGCGCATCGATCGCGCTCAGCGTCGCCAGCGCGATCGCGGTCTGCCTGCTGGTCGCGCTGCTTTTCGTCGCCTCGCTCGCGCAGCTCCGCGCCGCCGTGCCGGTGGCGATCTTGTTCGTGCTGGCGATGATGCTGCTGACCGCGGGGCTGGTATCCTTCGCCTATGAGGTGCGGCTGGCGATCATCAACGTGCGCGTGCCGCGCGAACTGCTCGAGAAGGACACGTAACGCGAGAAGGGACACGTCGGCGGCTAGCCCGCATCGAGCGCGCGCGCCCGCGTTTCGGGCAGGGCGAGCCACACCAGCGGGATCGCGAGATAGGCGCTGAACGCCAGCCACGCCGCCGCCGGGCCGATCGCGCCCAGCCTCGCGGTGAGCCCGCCCAGCACCACCGGCGCGATCACCACGCCCCAGCGGCCGATCAGGTTGTGGCACCAGCCATTGGCGGCGGCGCGCAATTCGGTGGGGAAGAGTTCGGAATTGAGCGTGTAGGCCGCCACCCACACCCCCAGCGCCGCCTGCAGCCCGAGGAAGCCGGCGGCGACCGCCCACCAGCTCCCGGCGGTGTAGCAGAACTGGGTGAGGCCGCCGAGCGCGGCCATCATCACGCTCACCGTCCAGCGCCGGCCGATCAGGTCGAGCAGCCAGCCGGTGCCGAGATAGCCCAGGAAGCAGCCGGCGAGCCCGATCGGCGCGATCCGCGCGAAATCGCCGGGAACCCAGCCGCGTTCCTGCACCGCATAGAGCGTGAAGAACAGGCTGGAGACCGCGGTGGCGAAATTGACGATCAGCCACAACAGGCTCATCGCGACGAACCGCCCGCGCAGGTCGCGCGCCACCAGCCGCCGCACCTCGCCCAACGCCGAAAGGCGGGGGCGTCCCTCCGCCTGCGCGGCCAGCCACACCGGGGTCTCGGCGAGCTTCCACAGCAGCAGCGGCGTCAGCAGCAGCGGCAGCGCGCCGATCACGAACAAGGTCCGCCAGCCGAGCGGACTGGCGAGCGCGGGCGCGAGCACGAGGAAGGGCAATGCGGCCCCGAAGCTGCCGAACGCGCCGAGCAGCCCGTTGGCGCGGCCGCGCGCGGCGGGCGGCAGGCTCTCGCTGACGATGAGATAGGCGGTGGCGATCTGCGTCACCAGCAGCGCGCGGGTGACGAGCTGGATCGCGGTATAGTGCGCGACCGATTCCGACAGCACCGTCGCCAGCGATCCCAGCGAGAAGCCGGTGGCGGACAGCAGCAGGATCGGTCGCCTGCCGAAGCGGTCACCCAGCCGCACCAGCAGCCACGCGGCGATCGACCCCAGCGCGATGATCCCGAGCGCGCGGCCCAACTCGGGCGCGGCGGCGCCGAAGTCCTTCGCGAGATAGGGCAGCACGACGCTGGTCGCGCTGATGTCGAACCCCTCGAACATCACCACCAGCGCGAGCATCGCGATCAGCCCGACATGCGCGCGGGTCAGCCGTTCGCCGGCAACGCTCATCCCGCGTCGATCTCGAACAGGCTCACCGGCCCCTCGACCACGCCCACCTGCCGCACATAATCCTCCCAGGCCGCGACGAGTGCCGCCAGCTGCGCGGGCTGGTCGGCGGCGCGGTCGCGGGTTTCGCCGGGGTCGTCGGCAAGATCGTAAAACTGCCACGCGCCGACGCCTTCGGGCGGACGCATCCACACGGCCTTCCACTGATCGCGGCGGATCGCGCGGCGGCCGAACAATTCCCATCCGGTCTCGGTGCCGGCGGGGTGGATGGGGGCGCCGCCGTCCGCGAGGTGCGCGGCCATCGATCGGCCGCGCGGCCGCTCCACCGGGCGGCCTTGATAATCGGCGGGAAAACCAAGGCCGGCGCGCTCCAGCAGCGTCATCGGCACGTCCATCGCGGTGCCGAAGGCGTGGCTGATCGCGCCTGCGCGCACGCCGGGGCCGCTGGCGAAGAAGGGCACGCGGATGCCGCCCTCGGTCGGGAAGGATTTGTGCAGGCGGGACGGGGCGGTGGCCGCCTGCGCCCAGCGCGGCCCGTACCAGCAGCAGCTCGTCGGCCCGCCGAGATTGTCGAGGCTGTTGTCGAAATGCGCGTCGATCTGCGCGGCGATCATCTTGCCGACGATCGGCATCGCCTCCACCATCGCGCCCTCCGCGCCATTGTCCGAGAGGAACAGGATCAGCGTGTCGTCGAGATCGCCGGCGGTGCGAAGCGCCTCGACGACGCGGCCGACATTCCAGTCCATCCGGTCGACCATGCCGGCATAGACCTCCATCGTCCGCGCGGACCAGGCGCGCTGCGCCGGCGTCAGCGTCGCCCAGTCCTGCCCGTCGACGAAGGGATGCGGCACCGCATCGGGCGGGCACAACCCCATCTCGCGCAGCCGGGCGAGCCGCACCGCGCGCAAAGCCTCCGGCCCATCGTCGTAACGGCCACGATAGCGCGCGATGCTGGCGTCGGGCGCCTGCAGCGGCCAGTGCGGGGCGCTGAACGGCAGATAGGCGAAGAAGGGCCGATCGCGGGGGCGCTCGGCGAGATAGGCGATCAGCCGGTCGGTGAAATAGTCGGAGGAGTAGAAATCGTCCGGCAGGCGATCCACCGGCCGGCCATCCTCCTGATAGGCCGTGGTGACGATCGAGAAGCGGTCGAGCCCCTCGCCGGCGAAATGACTGGCACCGGCGGGCAGCAACGCGAAGGACCGATCGAAGCCGCGCGCGGCGGGGATGCTCGTCGCGGTCTCGCCGAGGTGCCATTTGCCCGACAGCAAGGTGTGATAGCCGGCATCGCGCAGCAATTCGGTGACGGTCACGACGCGGTCGTTAAGATGCCCTTCATACCCCGGCGCGCCGGCGAAGCCGGGTTGGGCCACCTCCAGCATCGTGCCGATGCCGGCGAGGTGCGGATCGGTCCCCGTCATCAGCATCGCCCGTGTCGGCGAACAGGCGGGGGCGGAATGGAAATCGGTGAAGCGCGTGCCGGCATGAGCGAGCGCGTCGAGGTGCGGGGTGGCGATTTCGCCGCCGAAGCAGCCGAGGTCGGAGAAGCCGAGATCGTCGGCGACGATGAGGAGGATGTTGGGGGAGGTCATAGCCCCTCCGCGCAGATGCCGCGGGGCGCGAAAGGAGGTGCCGCCGCGCCCCCTCGCCCCTTGGGGAGAGGGACGGGGAGAGGGGGGAGTCGCGCTATGCGCAAAGCCGTGTCGGACATGTCCGAAGCCTGATCGAGCCAGCCCGTCAGACCTTTACGCTCGGCGCGACTCCCCCCTCTCCCCAACCCTCCCCCCGAGGGGGGAGGGGGCAGGGCGGCACGGCCTCGATCATCGGCGACCCTCACAGCGCCGTCCGCAACGTCACGCCCCATGTCCGCGGATCGCCCAGGATCGCCGTCGACTGCCCCGTGTTGAACGCGGACGGGTTGATGATGCTTTCGTAGGTCGTGTCGAACAGGTTGCGCGCGAACAGCGCCACGCCCCATTGCCCGTCCGCCGCGCGCAGGCCGATGCTGGCGTTGGTCACGTGATAGCTGCCTGCCAGCGAGTCCGCCGCGAGATTGTAGGTGGTGTAGAAGCTCGAGCGATAGGCATGGTCCGCCGCGAACACGATCTCATGCCCGTTGCCGAGTGCCGCGCGATATTCGCCGCCCACGCTCGCCGCCCATTTTGAAACGCCGGGCAGCCGCCGGCCGCTGAGGTCGCACACCGTCGCCAGCCCGAGATATTCGACCGGGCAGGGGGCGTTGGTGAAGCTGCGATAGGTGGCATCGGTATAGGCGCCCGAGGCGAACAGGCTGAGCCCCGTCACCGGCCGCACCCGCACATCCATCTCGAGCCCGCGCGAGCGCACGGTGCCGACATTGGCGATATAGGCGGTCTGCGCGATCCGCGTGTCGATCTGCTGGCTCTGATAGTTGCGCACCGTCTGGGTGAAGGCGGCGAGGTTCAGCGTCACGCGATCATCGAGAAACTGCGTCTTCAGGCCGGCTTCCCAATTCTGTACCTTTTCCGGATCGATCACGCTGGGCGCGGCGGTGGCGTTGAGGTTGAGCCCGCCCGACTTGAAGCCGCGCGCATAGGTGACATAGGCGAGCACGCCCTCCACCGGCTTCCACGATGCGGTGGCGCGGCCGGATAGATTGTCCTCCCTGGTCTCCGCGAGGAAGGTCGGGATGTTGGCGGCAAAGGCGTTGCGGATCGCCTGCGCGCCCAGCAGCACTTCGCCCGGCGTCAGCGCCGGCCCGCGCTGGATCTGGCCGAACGCGCCATCCTTTTTCTCGTGCGTATAGCGCAGTCCGCCGGTGAGGCTCAGCGTATCGGCGATGTTCCACGTCGCCTCGCCGAACGCGGCATAGCTGCGCGTCCGCGCGGTGGCGCTGCCATCCGCGAACAGCCCGTTGAGCGCCGCCTGGCCGCCGACCGAGGGCGCGGTGCCTCCGGGTGTCGCCGGCCCCAGGATCCAGAGCGCGGCGTCGCGGCCATAGATGGTGAAGAAGCGATCATCGATGCGCTGCCAGAAATAATAGAGCCCGGCGACATAATCGATCGTGCGCTTGCCGTTGCTGGCGACGCGCAGTTCCTGGCTGAACTGTTCCTGCGTCTCGCGCACGCCGGCATTCTCGAAGATGTCGAGCCCGATCACGTCGCCATCGGTCGCCGGCTTGTAATCCAGCTTGCGCCAGCCGGTGACCGAGGTGATCGTCGCCGCGCCCAGATCATAGTCGGCGATCGCGGTGCCGCCATAGGTCTCCATGTCGACGCTGAACGGCCGGTTGGTCTCCAGTTGCCGCGCATCGGGATCGATCGGCAGCGGCGCGTAGCCGGCGCGGGCGGTGCGGATCAGGAAATTGTTGGGCAGGGCGGTGCCGTCGATCCGCGTGGTGCGGATCGTGGTGGTCACGCCGGTGCAGCAATCCTGCTCCAGCGAGGAATAGTCGCCGATCAGCCGCAGGCTGAACGCGTCGTGGTTGTCGAACAGGATCTGCCCGCGCGCGCCGAAGCTGGCAAGATCGTGCACGCGCCGGCCGCCCTGCCGGGGGATGGTCTGGAAGCCCTTGTCGCGCAGCGTGTTCGTCACCGTCAGCCGCACCGCGATGCTGTCGGTGATCGGCGCGGTGCCGGTGGCGCGCGCCTGCAGCGTCCGGTAATTGCCGAGGCTGATCTCGCCGCGGAAGCCGGGGGTGAAGGATGGCGCCTCGGTGGTCAGGCTGATCGCGCCGGCGGTGGTGTTCTTGCCGAACAGGGTGCCCTGCGGCCCGCGCAGCACCTCCACGCGCTGGAGGTCGTAGAGGTCGAACGCGGTCTGCGCCGGCCGGCTGTAATAGACCTGGTCGACATAGACGCCGGCGCCATATTCCAGCCCCAGGCTGGCAAAGGCCGGCGTCGCGCCGAGCCCGCGGATGTTGATGTTGGTGTTGCGCGGGTTGGTGGCGGTGAGCTGCAGGCTGGGCGCAAGCTGCTGCACCTGCGCGAGGCCGATCGTCCCCGGCACCGTCACCTGCGCCCCGCTGAGCGCGGTCAGCGCGATCGGCACATCCTGTGCACTCTCCTCGCGCCGCCGCGCGGTGACCACGATGTCGTCTTTGGTGATGCGAGCGGATGAGTAGATGAACTCGAGCGGCTCCTGCCGTTGCTCCGCCTCCTGCGCCGCGACCATGCCGGGCCACGCCAGCACCGCCACACCCGCGACCAGCCACCCTCTCCGCATCCCGTCCTCCCCTTGGGCTCTGCATTCATTTTTGATGTTGAATGCTGATTATGTCTCCGCATAGTGTAGGGAAGAGAACAAGAATATGTAAATGTGCGTAAAGTTTGGAGAGGGCGACGAATGTTGGCAAGGGCGACATGGTGGCGGTGAGCGGCCGAAGCGTATGCGCGCTTGCGGCCGAGCTTAGCCCCTCCCCTTCAGGGGCGTGGGGTCGTCCAGTCCCCCGGACTGGACTTGGACTGCCGGGGGCAGTCCAACCCCGTGCCGGGTTGGGGTGGGGGCTGTCCGTTCCCATCGGCGCTGGCGGACATTCCCCACCCCCAACCCCTCCCCTGAAGGGGAGGGGGGCGATATGAGCGACGCTTCGAACCCCCGCGACGCGCTCTTCACCCCGTTTCACTCCCGCACCCTCAACCTGCCCAACCGCATCATCATGTCGCCGATGGGCCGCGCCCACGCCGCCGCCGGCCGGCCGCACCCGGATTATGCCAGCTATTTCCGCCGCCGCGCCGAGGGCGGCGTCGCGCTCGCCATCACCGGCGCCGCCGCGATCGCGCACGACCTCGCCGATTATGACGGCACCGGCCCGCATTTCTTCGGCGACGATGCGCTCGACGGCTGGAGCGAGGTGCTGGCGGAGGTTCACGCTGCCGGCGGCAAGCTGATGCCGCAGCTCTGGCACACCGGCATGGCGCGCAAGACCGAGACCCTGGGCGGCGCCCCCGCGATCGGCCCCTCCGGCTATGCCATCGCCGATCTGGAGGCGCGGCGCGGCCCCAGCGGATCAGCGATGGACGGGCTGGACATGGCGGCGGTTGCCGAGGCCTTCGCCCTGTCCGCGGCGGCAGCGCAGGCGCGCGGGTTCGACGGGGTGGAGATCCACGCCGGCCACGGCTTCCTGCTCGACCAGTTCCTGTGGCCCGCCACCAACCGCCGCGGCGACGTCTATGGCGGCCCGCCGGAAAACCGCGCGCGCTTCCCGGCGGAGGTGATCGCCGCCTGCCGCGCCGCGGTCGGCCCCGACTTCCCGATCCTGCTGCGCCTCTCGCAGTTCAAGATCGACGCCTATGAGGCGCGCATCGCCGAGACGCCTGAGGAGCTTGGCCGGCTGCTCGCGCCGCTGGTCGCGGCCGGGGCGGACATCCTCCATTGCTCGCAGCGCGAGGCGTGGGAACCGGCTTTCGCCGGCGATCCGCGCAACCTCGCCGCCTGGGCGAAGGCGCTCACCGGCCTGCCGACGATCGCGGTCGGCTCGATCGGTCTCGGCGGGCTGTTTACGGAGGAGGAAGCCGCGACCCCCGGCGCCAGCCTGCCCGGCGTGTCGCTGGCGCGGCTGGACGCGGTGGCGGAAGCGCTGGCGGCGGGCGACTTCGACCTGCTCGCGGTCGGCCGCTCGTTGCTCGCCGATCCCGAATGGCCGGCGAAGGTGCGCGACGGGCGCGAGGCGGACTTGCGCCCGCTCGATCTGGCGGCGCTGACGACCTTGGTGTGAGGGGGTGCACTCAATCCGATCCCAAAACCCCGATCCCCAACCCCAAGCCGTTCGCCCTGAGTAGCGGCTGAGCGAAGTCGAAGACGCGTATCGAAGGGTCAAACGCGGAGCAGGTGCTTCGATACGGGCCCTCGCCAGGCTCAGTCCCTGCTCAGCACGAACGGTTGGGGTGGGGGCGATGATTAAATCGACAGAATAGGGAGAGACCAACATGCGACGCTTCCAGAACCGCGCCATCCTCGTCTCCGGCGGCGCTTCCGGCATCGGCCGGGCGACGGCGGCGCGGCTGGTGGAGGAGGGCGCGCAGGTGCTGTGCGCCGACATCAACCTCGCCGGCGCGGAGGAGACCGCCGCCAGCCTCGCCGGCACGGGCGCGGAGAGCGGCGGCAGTTGCGCCGCGATCGCGCTCGACGTGACCGACCCGGCCGCGTGCGACGCTGCGGTGGCGGCGGCGGTCGAACGCTTCGGCCGGCTGGACGGGCTTGCCAATGTCGCCGGCATCGGCTGCTTCGGCCATGTCGCGACGACCAGCGACGCCGAATGGGCGCGGGTGATCGCCGTCAACCTCTCCGGCGTGTTCCGGATGACCCGCGCCGCGCTGCCGCCGCTGACGGAGACCAAGGGTGCGATCGTCAACATCGCCAGCGCCGCCGGCCTCGTCGCGACGCCCTATGCCGCGGCCTATTCCGCGTCCAAGAGCGGCGTCCTCGGCCTTACCCGCACCGTCGCCGCGGAATATGCGACGCGCGGGCTGCGCGTGAACGCGATCTGCCCCGGCGCGGTCGACACCCCCCTCATCGCCGGCGGCTTCGACGCGATCGACGGCGTCGACATGGGCCTGTTCAGCCGCATGACCCCGCTGCTCGGGCCGATGGCGCAACCGGCGGATATCGCGGCGGCGGTAGCGTTTCTGCTGTCGGACGATGCGCGGTTCGTGACGGGGGCGGTGCTGGCGGTGGATGGCGGGCAGACGGCGATCTGAGCTGCGCGCGGGCGGCGCCTCACTCCACCCGCGCCGCTCTGGCGAGCGACCAGGTGGCCAGCACGTCGTCGCTTTCGGGGTTCTCGATCCGCAGTTCGTCCAGCGTCACGGCGACGGCACAGACGGGGCGCTGGGCGATGCCGCCGGTCTGGATGCAGTGCACCGGCCCCTTTTCCGGCCCCCTGTCCGGCCCCCAGTCCGGCACCGATCCGATCCGGCCGGTCAGGCGAATGCGGAACCCCTGGGACGCCTTGAGCGCCTCGGGCGCGACCCGCTTGACCGTATCGAACGCGCGGGACGATGGTTTTGCCGTGGCGCGCGGCTCGGCGGGGATGAACTGCGCAACCGCGAGCGTTTCGGCCGTTGCCGCCGGCGGCTGCGCATCGGCGGGCGCGGCAGCGCCGGTGCCGCGCGGGCATCGGTCGGCCGTCGACCAGGGGCGCTCGATCCAGAAGCCCTCGATGCGGGGCGCGGGCTCCGGCGGCGGCGCATCGTCGGGGGGCGGCTCGCCGGCGGGCGCGCTTTCCGCAAGCCCCCAGTCGGACGGTTGCCAGCGTGCCGGTTCCACATGGATGCGCAGCGTCTGCGCGTCGAAATCATAGGTCCAGCGGAGCGGCGCCGTGCTGCCCTCGGCGGTGGGGCCGTCGCAGCCGAAGGGCAGGATCAGGTCGAAGCGGTTGCCGGCAGCCGCGGTGACGCTGTCGGGCAGCGGCGCCTTCGCTGCCAGCGCGTCGGCGGCCTGGCCGGCGAGCGCGATGATCTCCGCACGCTGCAGCACGCGCTGCACCTTCACCCGCGGCGGCGCTTCCGGCAGCGGCAGCGGCGTGGCCGCCGGCGGTGGCTGCGGCAGCGTCTGCCGGCCGAGCTGGAACCCGGCGGCGCCGATGGCGATCGCGGCGATCAGGCCACCGGCGATGGCGAGGCGGCTTGTCCTGAGGTTCGGCTCCCGCATAGCCGGAGCTTAGCAAAATCAGCCGCTTGCTCCAGCACTCAATGACGCCTGTTGACGATCGATGCGTTGACAGCGGCGTGCGCGGAGCGGAGGCAGGTGGGGATGACGGTCGATCAGATCCTGACGCTGCTCGTGCTTGGGGCTGTCGTGCTCGTGCTGATCTTCGATCGGCTGCGGGCGGACGTGGCGGCGCTGACCGGCGCGGCGGCGCTGCTGATGGCGGGCGTCGTCCGGCCGGTGGATCTGCAGGGCGCCTTCGCCAGCCCCGCGATCGTCGCGCTCGCCTCGCTGTTCGTCATCGCCTACGCGCTCGAACTGTCGGGCCTGCTCGATCGCGCGATCGAACGCGGCACGGCGATGTGCCGGCGGCTCGGCGCCAAGGGCATCTGGCTGCTGCTCGCGATGATCGGATGCGTTTCCTGCGTCCTCAACAGCACGCCCATCGTCGTGCTCGGCGCGCCGGTCATCCGCGATGTCGCCAACGCGCTCGGTCTCTCGCCCAAGCGCTTCCTCATGCCGCTCGCCTATGTGACCGTGCTGAGCGGTTGCTGCACGCTGATCGGCACCTCCACCAACCTGCTGGTGGACGATATGGCGCGCGTCGCCGGCCAGCCGCGCTTCGGCATGTTCGAGATCACGCCGGTCGGGCTGGCGGTGGCGCTGTCGGGCGGGCTCTACCTGTTCCTGTTCAGCAACCGCCTGCTGGGGGGCGTGCATGCCGACGACCGGCGCGACGGCGATCCTGCGCCGCCCACGCCCTCGCACATCGCCAGCGCGCAAGTGGGCGATGCCAGCCTCTTCGCGGAGCGTCGCCCGCTCCAGCCGGTGAAGGCGCTGACCGCCTTCGCCGTGTTCGCCGGCGCGGTGGCGCTCGCCGCGCTCAACGTCGCGCCGATCGCGGCGACCGCGTTCGGCGGGGCGGTGCTGCTGATCCTGTTGCGCGTGATCAGCGCCGATCAGGCCTATAGCGGGCTCAAGCCCGAGATCCTGATGCTGATCGCCGGCATGGTCGTGATCGGCATCGCGATGGAACAGAGCGGCCTCGCCGCCGCCGCCTCGGGGATCCTGATCGCCGGCGTCGACGGGCTCAGCCCGCTGGTGGCGCTGATCGTGCTCTATCTGGTGACGATGGTGCTGACCGAACTGCTCTCCAACGCCACGGTCGCGGTGCTGGTGACGCCGGTCGCCGTGGCGCTGGCCGAGAGCCTGGGCGTCAGCCCCCGGCCGTTCCTCGTCGCGGTGATGATGGCGGCGAGCGCGGCGTTCGCGACGCCGTTCGGCTATCAGACCAATGTGCTGGTCTACCAGATGGCCGGCTATCGCTACATGGACTTCGTCCGCGTCGGCCTGCCGCTCAACCTGATCACCTGCGCCGCCGCGATCGCCGCGATCAGCATGTTCTTTCCGTTCTGAATTTGACCGATTTCATATGTGCGCCACGCGCCAGACGTTACTGCAAATGCTGACTTAGAAAGCGCCTTAATGCGGGTGAGATATCGACGTTAATGCCCGGAAGTGAAACGGTCGTTCCGGCGATGTTGTGCTCAGATAAACCGCCCTCCACTTCGGGTCCATCTGGGCCGACTGCAAGGTTCCACCTGTGAATGCTGCGCCACATGTTCTCTCTCCAACCGCAGTCGAGACCCAGCGCAAACATATTGATCGGCCGCCACACTGGTATCGCGCTATGCCGGTGCTCAACATAGCCAGTTTCGATCCCGAGCGGAATCATTGCGCGACGACGTCGAACGACCCTTTCAATCTGTTGCTCGCTTTCCCCTATCCGAATGCGTTGCCGCTGATTTGCCATATTTACCTCGTTGTCAGATTCATGTTCCAGTTCATGCTGATTTACAAACCCCTACTGGAGGTCGGAAAGATTTATAGTTTTTCCGAATTCAGAATCTCTAGGAAATAGCTTATCCGTATTTGCAGAATGGGCTGCATTTTCAACGGTTTTCTTTCGCGCCTCGTCGACCGCAATATCATGCCTAATACGAAGCGCGCTTCGTAAAATTGCAGGAACGTGCCAGGCGCGTAAGATGATTAATGCCGACCCGCCAATCACCAAGGATTGCCCAAATCTTGGGAATATTTCTGTTGACAGGTATGGAATTCTTGTCAGGAGTGCTGGCGTGGGGATGCTTATTGAAAACAGTGCGGCGAACACGATGCCGACGCATGCCAGAAGAAAGAACAGGGCGTCTATCGCTGAGACCAATTCTTTCTGAAGAGAATTGATCGCCATAACGGAACGGCCTCCAGACGACATGCTTGCAATGATCAGGGATACGGTTGGTAAGATGCTCGCTGAAATCAGACCGAGGAAGGTGCTAAGAAGCCTGCCAGGGTCACCATTCAGTGTCGCTGGCGCCAAAGCGGCGCCAGCGATAAGGCCGATCGTAAGGCCGGCCCATTCGGTCACTCGAACTGGCAATCGATTTTTCCTCTGGTGGCCCATTCACGCAAGGCGTTCACAATCTGTTCCATAGCAGATTGCGGATCGATAAGCGAACCTCCGCCCACTGTGTCAACCTCGCGTTGAACGGAAAGTTTGACGATTCCGCCGCGTTCACTTCCATCACCTTTGAGGCCGAGATCGGCTGGATCAATGTTTCTGAGTGCCTCATTGATCGTTGCACGGGAAATCGGCCTTTTCTTGCGTTGCCGTTCCTTGATGAAGACCTTGAAGGAACCTTCTACCCATCCCCCTTCTGGAATCTCTTCGCCCAAGCTTACGAGGGCCTCGTTGCTCCAACCGAGTATGCGGAGAATGTCAAAAACAGTTGCTTGCTCATGTTCTGTGGCGTGACCGGCCTCCCGCTCTACAATACGTTGTAGACCTTCGGCAGCGGGTCCGTGGCTGGGCGCAGCAGAAACGGTGATCTCTGACGATTCGGAAAGCTCTTTTCCGTCACCTGTCAGGAATTTCGAATTCAATATTACAAATTGTTCTGGGTCAATTTCATCGGCTTTCTGAAGAAGTGCCGTCAAGTATCGTTCAAGGGTTCGGCCCTTAACCTGCTGCCCTTCAATTAACCCAACATGATTGCCTACAGCAGCGAAATAGAGGGCTCCGCGAAGTACCTTTGCGCGCGCCCCGAGGTCAATATTCTGAAGAACAAATTCAGGGGAGTCATCTTCGAGGGATTGAAGGACTGCCTGCACCTCTGTGCCATCTTGCAAATGTATAATCTGACCTGCAAATATGGGGCCGTCCCATGTCTCTGGTGGTGATATTTTGTTAAGAATGACCAAGCTTCCATCTTGATCCAGATTCAGGATTCTCGATTTGGCAGTTTCAGCCCAGCCGCGCCGACGCAAAACTTCCACGATCATTGCCTTTAGGTCGATGTCCTCCCAAAGGTTATCAGTTTTCAACTGCCGATATTGAATCGTGAGCTTCTTTGCCACTTGGTCCCTCCATTCGTGGCAATGCTGCGCATCACAGCGAGAAATGTCGAGTTTAAACGTATGGCGGGTGGAAACCTTACGATCACGGCTCCCGTTGCCATACTGGCTATGGAGATCAAAGCCCAAAGCCTAAATGGCGTTGACGGTTTCTGAGATGACAGAGCACGGGGCTATCTAGCCGGTCTTACCGGATAAAATGTCAGGCAGTTTCTGATCGTTCGATCAATCACTGGCTCGCAACTGCTGTGCTTCCGTTTCGCGTGCTTCCACTGGCAATGCCGTGGCGACATGCCATCCCGTTGGCAAAAGCCCCGCCGCACCATCACACCGCCAAACCGCATCACAAGGCAACGGCCGCGCATCCATCGGCGATAGCAAATCCAGCCCGGCCCCGGCCTCCCGCGCCGCCGCGACCAGCGCGTCCACATCGCCGCCCTCATTGCGCAGCAACACCATCACGCTCCCCGCATCGGACCCCGTCGCTACGGGATCCGCGAGTGCCGCGACGATGCGCGGCTGGTCGAGGAAGTTGCGTTCGTCGGCGCGCATCGTGTCACCCACTTCGCCGGCCATCAGTTCGCCGATCCGGTTGAGCGAGGGCACCCAGAATTCGGAGATGCAGTCGAAGCCCGGCTCCACCTCCATGTCGGCCAGATGGTTGCGGCGATAGCGGATGAAGGGGAACAAGGGCACTGCCAGCGGCGCGTGGCGCGTCTCGTAATACTCGCGGAACTGGGCGCGGCTGATGTCGGGGCGGCGCGGCATGAAGCCGATCGTCTTGATCACGCCGCCCGCGCTCATGGCAGCAGCCCCGCCGGCGCGTTGTAGGACCAGCATTTCTGCTCGCGCCGGTGGGCGATGCGCCAGCCTTCGGGCGTGCGGACGAGGTCGTCGCAATACCACAGGCCGATGAAGAACACGCGCTCCTCCCCCTCATGCTGCATCACCATCGGGTTGAACAGGATCGTGCGCGCCTTGGCGCGGTCTCCGTCCAGATCGAGCCTTGTGGTGGTGGACAGATGCTGGAAGGCGGAGAAACTGGGCATCGCCTCGGCGAGGTAGCGTTTGGTCTCCGCGCGGCTGCCCTTTGCGCCGCCCAGTTCGGTATAGTCGATCACCGCATCCTCGGTGAACACGCGGTCCAGCGCGTCCCAATCCTGATCGTCGATCGCATGCGCATAGCGCGCGATCAGATCCTGGATCTCCACGCGATCCGACAATTCCTGCAGTGACAGCATGATCCTCTCCTCCAGCGGCCTCGTGACCGTCCGGCGCGGAACGTGCGCGAACCGCTATAGGGTTGCAAGATTATATTCGTGATGCGTATCAAAGGGCGATACGGGATTCGCAATATGTTGGAGAGGGGCATGGTGAACGAGGTGCTGCGCACGCCCGACGCGCGCTTCGCGGGGCTGCCCGATTTTCCGTTCGCGCCGCAGTATCTCAGCGTCGATGGCGGCGCGCTCGGCGCCTTGCGGATGCATTATCTCGACGAGGGCGGGGCGGGGGCGGCGGGCACCGTGCTGATGCTCCATGGCGAGCCGAGCTGGAGCTTCCTCTACCGCAAGCTGATCGGCCCCGTCGCCGCCGCCGGCTGGCGCGCGGTGGCGCCCGATCATGTCGGCTTCGGCCGGTCGGACAAGCCGGTGGACCGCGCCGCCTATAGCCAGGACGGCTTCGTGTGCTGGATGCGCGATTTCGTCGCGCAGCTCGATCTGCGGCGGATCGTGCTGGTCTGCCAGGATTGGGGCGGGCCGATCGGCCTGAGGCTGCTGAGCGAAATGCCCGATCGCTTCGCCGGCGTGCTCGCCACCAACACCCTGCTGCCCAACGCCGAACCGCCGCCGCGCGGCGTCGCCGACTGGCCGGGGCCGATCGTGACGCCATGGATCGAGCTGTGCCGGACGAGCGACGATCTGGCGGTGAGCGAGATCATTGCCGCCACCTGCGTCACCCGCCCGTCGCCCGCGGTGCTGGCAGCCTATGACGCGCCCTTTCCCGATGCGCGGCACAAGGCGGCGGCGCTGGCGATCACCACATTGATCCCGGCGGACGCGGATGCCCCCGGCATCGCCGAGAACCGCGCCGCATGGGACGTGCTGGAGCGGTTCGACCGGCCGTTCGCGACCGCGTTCAGCGACGCCGATCCGGCGACGGCGGCGTGGGAGGATGTGTTCCGCCGGCGCGTGCCCGGCGCGGCGAAGGCGCCGCACGTGCGGATCGAGGGCGCGGGGCATTTCGTGCAGGAGGAGCAGGGCGAGGCGCTGGCGGCGGCGCTGGTCGGGTTTTTGCGCGGGCTGGGGTGAGGGCATGTCCAACCGCGCATGACTGATGCAGGTATCCGGCAGCGCTAAGCCAGCCGCGCCACCGGCGCTCGCGCCAGCAGCTTGCGCATCGCCACCAGCGCGCTGCCCAGCGCCACCCAGCCGATCATCAGCCAGATCTCCACCGGCATCCCCGGCGCCAGCCCGAACGGCGTCGCGATCGCCGCCGAGGCGACCACCGCCGCGCCGAGGATCACCGCCACCAGCGCCGGCGTGCCGCCCGAAAACACGAAGGCGGGCGCCGGCGCATCGCGCTCCGCCCTGCGCAGCCGCAGCAGCGCGACCAGCGCCAGCACCGCGATGGCTGTGGTGCACATCGTGCTCATCGAGATGATCGGCCCGATCGCGCCGCGGCCGGCGAGCACGCCGATGCCGGTCCACATCCCCACCAGCAGCGCCGCGCGCCGCGGTGCCCCCGTCGCCGCGTCGATATGCGCGAGCCCGGCGGGAAGGAAGCCGGCGCGCGCCTGCGCGAGGATGACGCGGGTGGCGCTGAGGTGCATCGCGTTCCACGTCTTCACCAGCGAGGCCATCGCGACGACCAGGATCGCGCGCGTCGCCAGCCCGCCGGGCAGCGCATGGTCGAACGCGGCGGCCACCGGCAGCGCGCCGCTGGTCAGCTCGCGCCACGGCAGCAGCGAGGAAGAGGCGAGGATGATGAGGCTGTAGAAGATCGCCGCCACCCCCACCGCGATCATCATCGCCCGCGCCACGGTGCGGAAGCTGGTGCCCGGCGCGCGTTCCTCCACCGCGGAGGCGGCGGTCTGGAAGCCGGAAAGCCACATGCCCGCCACCCCCAGCATCACGAACAGCCCGCCGGCGAAGCTGCGCCCTTGCGTCGATTCGAACATCGGCTGCCAGTTGGCGGGATCGCCGCGCACGCAGCCGAACAGGATCAGCAGCAGCGATGCGCCGAGGAAGCCGAAGGTGACGATCTTCTGGAACCCGACCGCCACCCGCGCGCCCGACATGTTGAGCAGGGTGATCGCCACCGCGCCGGTGAGCCCCACGCCGAGGTCGAGCGCGGTGATCGGCTTGCCGAGAAAGCTGTAGAGCGGCGTCATGCCGCCGAGCGACGGCACGAGGATTTCGAGGAACCAGGAGAGCGCCAGCCCCTCGAACGCGGTGATGCCGACATAATAGAGCGTCAGGAACCAGCCGGTGACGAAGCCGGTGCGCGGGCCGATCGCCTTTTCGACGAACACGAACTCGGCGCCCGCGCGCGGCACCCGCGCGACCAGCTCGGCATAGGCGGCGGCGATCGGGATCATCAGCAGGGTCATGCCGAGGAAGGCGATGATCGCGCCGCCCGGCCCCGCGGGCCCCACCCATTCGCCCATCAGCACCATCCAGGCGGAACCGACGATGGTGCCGAAGGCGAGCGAGAAATAGCCGGGCCCGGTGATGCCCCTGCGCAGTGGCGGTTCGGGCGCCGCAGCTGCGCTCACCGCTTCAATTGCACCAGGCAGAGCAATTGGAACAGCATCTGCGCCGCGGCCTGCGCGGTGTTGGTGCTGGGATCATATTCGGGCGCGACTTCCACCACGTCACCGCCGATGATGTCTATGCCGGCGATGCCACGCAGCAGTTGCAGCGCCTCGCGCGTCGAAAGCCCGCCGATCTCGGGCGTGCCGGTGCCGGGCGCATAGACCGGGTCGAGCGCGTCGACGTCGAACGAGACATAGGTCGGCCCGTCGCCCACCACCGCCAGCGCCTTCGCGATCACCGCCGGCATGCCCATCTCGGCGACCTCCTCGGCGTGGATCACCGTCATTCCGGACGCGTAGGAGAATTCCCACAGATATTCGGCGCCGCCGCGGATGCCGATCTGGATCGAGCGCTTCGGATCGAGCACGCCCGCCAGCACCGCCTCGCGGAACGGCGCGCCGTGGTGGAACTTCGATCCCTCATAGACGCCCGCGGTGTCGCAATGCGCATCGACATGCACCATGCCCATCGGCCCGCGCGCGCCCAGCCCCTTCATGATCGCGGCGGTGATCGAATGGTCTCCGCCCACCGACAGCGGGATCGCGCGCGTGCCCGCGATCATCCGGTAGCATTGCTCGATATCGTCATGGCACTGCGCCAGGTCGTAGCGGCTGCGCATCGGCACGTCGCCGACATCGGCCACCGCCAGCGCGCCCATCGGCGCGACCCGCAGCGCATGTTCGTAGGGCCCGATCCGGTCGATCGCGCGGACGGCACGCGGGCCGTAGCGCGCGCCGGGCCGGTTGGTGACGCCCAGGTCCATCGGCACGCCGATCAGCGCGACGTCGAGCGTGTTCAGCGTCTCGGGATCGAGGCCGTTGGCGATGAAGCGCGCGTCGAGCAATGTGGAGGGGTCGGCGAACGGCCAGCGGCGCTTGTCGCCATCCTTGAAATTGGCCTCCGCCACCGCGCGGAAATGCGGATCGTGGATGTCGGCGCCGCCGGATCCGGCATAGCGGCGGCGAAGCTCGTCGAGATCGAGTGGATCGTGCGCCATTGAACCCCCTGACACGAAATGAAGCGGTTTTGCGGGGTGAGCGCAAGCCGCAACGATGCTAGCGGCGGTTGCAGGCTGTGCACCGGGACCAGAGGCGATGACGAGGATCGATTTCGACGCGCTGGTCGCGCTGCTCCGCCGCATCTTCGTCGCGCATGGCGCTTCGGCCGCGGTCGCGGAGATCCTCGCGCGCAACTGCGCCGGGGCCGAGCGCGACGGCGCGGCGAGCCACGGCCTGTTCCGGATCGACGGCTATGTCTCGACCTTGCAGAGCGGCTGGGTCGATCCGCGCGCGGTGCCGGTGGTCGAGGATGTCGGCGCCGCCTTCGTCCGCGTCGATGCCGCCAACGGCTTCACCCAGCCGGCGCTTGCCGCGGCGACGCCGCGCGCGCTCGCCAAGGTGCGGGAGGCGGGCTGCTGCGTCGTCGCGATCCGCCGCTCGCACCATTTCGCCGCGCTCTGGCCCGATGTCGAGCCGTTCGCAGAACAGGGGCTGGTCGCGCTGGCGCTGGTCAACAGCATGGCGGTGGTGGTGCCGCACGGCGGCAGCCGGCCGGTCTACGGCACCAACCCGATGGGCTTCGCGGCGCCGCGCGCCGATGGCGGCATTCTGGTGTTCGATCAGGCGTCGAGCGCGATGGCGCATGGCGACGTCCAGATCGCGCGCCGCGAGGGCCATGCGCTGCCGCCCGGCACCGGCGTCGATGCGGATGGCCGGCCGACCACCGATCCCGCCGCGGTGCTCGACGGCGGCGCGCTGCTCGCGTTCGGCGGCCACAAGGGATCGGGGATCGCGATGATGATCGAGATCATGGCGGCGGCGCTGACCGGCGGGCAATTCTCGTTCGAGGTCGACTGGTCCGCGCATCCTGGCGCGCAGACGCCCTGCACCGGCCAGTGCCTGATCCTGATCGACCCCGCCCGCGGCGGCACGCTGGCCGGCTTCACCGCCCGCGTCGAACGATTGATCGCCCAGATGCACGCCGCCGGGCAGGACCGCCTCCCCGGCGACCGCCGCTTCGCCACCCGCGCACAGACCTTGCGGGAGGGGATTCCGATTTCGGCGGAGCGGCTGGCGCGGCTGGAGGAACTGGCGCTGGGCTAAAGCCGCCGCCGATACGCCGCCGGGGTCTCCCCGAACGCCTGCCGGAACATCGCGATGAACGCGCTCGCGGTGGAGAAGCCCAGATCCAGCGCCACGTGCGTTACCGCAGCGCCCGTCGCCAGCATCTCCAGCGACCGCAGCAGCCGGGCGCGCTGGCGCCAGGCGGTGAAGGTGAAGCCGGTCTCGGTCACGAAGCGGCGGCTGACCGTGCGGGCGCTGGCGCCGGCCCAGCGGGCCCAGGCATCGAGGTCGCGGCCGTCGGCGGGATCGGCGATCAGCGCCTGCGCGATCCGGGCGAGGCGGGGATCGCGCGGCATCGGCAGGCCGAGCGGTTCGGGCGGGAGGGTGCGGATCTCGTCGAGGATGACCGCGGCGACATTGGCCATCGCCGCATCGAGCGGCGTCAGCGGCCAGTCCGCCGCGCGCAGCACCGCCTCGCGCAGCAGCCCGGATGTGCGGATCGCCCGCGGCGTGGCGGGCAGGGTGGCGCACACTTTCTCGGCGACATAGGTCGCCCAGCCTTCGAACGGGCCGTGCGAGGCCGCCCAATGTTCATGGTGCGGCGGCAGCCACACGGCATGGATGGCGGGGACGATCCATACCGCGCGCTCCACGCCCACGGTCAGCACGCCGCGCATCGACGCGAACAACTGCCCGCGCGCATGCGCATGCGGCGCCGAGCCGCGTTCTCCCTCCTCGCGTCCGATCGCGACGAAGAGGAAGGGCTCGGTATCCGAATTGAGGAGCGCGATGTCGAGCGAGAGGTCCGCCATGGCGCCATCATGACAGAAATTGGCACCAATGCGCTACAGGCGCCAGGTCTCGTCCGCTATTTTGCATGCATCGGAAGGGAGCGAGCGATGCGTGGCGAAAATGATCTGCCGGATGATGTGAGCGGGGGCGAGCGGTGCGCGGCCCCCGATCTCGGGGCGCTCTACGCGCCGCCATCGCCGATGATCCAGAAGGCGACGCTGAACCGCATCGTCGCGCAGCATGAGGCCTATCTGCGCGTCGCGACCTTCTTCTGCTTCGCCACCGGGCGCGCGGGCGGGCTCGATGCCTCGCCGCGCGGCGGGCCGGCGGGGTTCGTGCAGGTCATCGATCCGCACCATGTCGCCTTCGCCGACTGGCCGGGCAACAACCGGATCGAATCGATGCGCAACCTGGAGGAGGACGATCGCGCGGCGATGCTGTTCCTGTTCCCGGGGCTCGAGGTGTTCCTGCGCATCAACGGCCGCGCGCGCGTGTCGGTCGATCCGGCTTTGCGCGATCGGCTGACGGAGGGCGGGCGGCGGCCCAAAGCGGCCACGCTCGTCGCGGTGGAGGAGGTGCTGTTCCACTGCGGCAAGGCGATCAACCGCGCCGGGCTGTGGTCCGAAGCCGCGCGGGTCGATCGCAAGGCGCTGCCCACGGTCGGTCAGGTGCTGGTCGCGCTCGCCGAACTGGGCGATGCCGATGTCGCGGCGCTCGATGCCCATTATGAGCATTCGGTGCGCCACGACCTCTATTGATCTTGCCCTACCGATCGCGGCGTTCAGCGTGGCTGGAACGCCCGCGGCCGCCCCGCTGGATCGACGCGCGACGCCGCCGTCAGCCTCTTCCGCGCAAACGGCGGGCGGCGGCGACCATCGCCGCGATCGCTGGGCGCACCTCTTCCCAGCGGCGGGTCTTGAGGCCGCAGTCCGGGTTGATCCAGAGCTGCTCCGGCCGCAGATGGTGCTGCGCCAGCCGCATCAGTGCGACCATTTCCGCCTCGGTCGGCACCCGCGCGGAGTGGATGTCATAGACGCCCGGCCCGATCTCGCCGGGATAGCGATAGCGCGCGAAGCCTTCCAGCAACGCCATCTGCGAGCGTGCGGTCTCGATCGAGATCACGTCCGCATCCATCGCACCGATCGCGGGCAGGATCTCGTTGAACTCCGAATAGCACATATGGGTGTGGATCTGGGTGGCATCGGCGACGCCGGCGGCGGAGAGGCGGAAGGCGTCCACCGCCCAGTCGAGATAGGGCTGCCCGTCGCGCCGGCGCAGCGGCATGCCTTCACGCAGCGCCGCCTCGTCGATCTGGATCGCCCGGCAGCCGGCGCGTTCGAGGTCCGCCACCTCGTCGCGGATCGCGAGCGCGATCTGGCGGCAGGATGCGGCGCGCGGCTGGTCGTCGCGCACGAAGCTCCAGTTGAGGATCGTCACCGGGCCGGTGAGCATCCCCTTGACCGGCCTGTCCGTCAGCGACTGGGCATAAAGCCACCACTCCACGGTCATGGGCGCCGGGCGTGAGACGTCGCCATAGAGGATCGGCGGGCGAACGCAGCGCGAGCCATAGCTCTGCACCCAGCCATGGATGGTGAAGGCGAAGCCCGAAAGCTGCTCGCCGAAATATTGCACCATGTCGTTCCGCTCGAACTCGCCATGGACGAGCATGTCGAGCCCGACCTCTTCCTGCCAGCGGATCGCGCGCGCGGTCTCCTCACGCAGGAACTGCTCATAGCCGGCATCGTCGAGATGGCCGCGGCCATGTTCGGCGCGGGCGTGGCGGACGTCGGCGGTCTGCGGGAAGGAGCCGATCGTGGTGGTGGGGAAGGGCGGCAGGCCGAGCACCTCCGCCTGCACGCGGCTGCGCTCGGCGCGGCTGCCTTGCCGGTCGCGCATCGCCGGCGTCACCGCCGCCAGCCGCGCCTGCACCCCGGCGTCATGGATGCGCGGCGAGGTTTTGCGCTCGGCGGCGGCGCGGGCAGCGGTGGCGAGCGGCTCGGCGACGCTGGCACGGCCGTCGTTCAGCGCGCGCCTGAGCAGGTCGAGCTCGGCGATCTTCTGCACCGCGAAGGCAAGCCATTGGCGGATTTCCTCATCCAGCTTCGGTTCGAGCGCGAGGTCGATCGGCACATGCAGCAGCGAGCAGGAGGGGGCGAGGATCAGGTCGCGGGTCGCCGCGACCGGCTCCAGCCGGGCGAGCAGCGCATCGAGATCGGCGCGCCAGACATTGCGGCCGTCGATGATGCCGAGCGAGAGCAGCAGACCCTTGGGCGCCGCCTTCAGCACCGCGTCGAGTTGCTCCGGCGCGCGGACGAGATCGACATGCAGGCCGGCGACAGGCAGCGCGGCGGCGAGGGACAGGTTATCCTCCAGCCCGCCGAAATAGGTGGTCAGCATCAGCCTGGGGCCGGTGCGCGCAAGGCGGGCATAAGCGCGGGTGAAGGCCAGCCGCTGACGTTCGGACAGGTCGGTGACGAGGATCGGCTCGTCGATCTGCACCCAGGCCGCACCGGCTTGCGCGAGCCCGCGCAGAATATCGGCATAGAGCGCCAGCACATCGTCCAGCCGGTCGAACGGATCGACGCCATGGCCCTTGGCGAGGCTGAGCCAGGTGACCGGCCCGAGCAGCACCGGCCGCGTCTCATAGCCCTGCGCCTTCGCCTCGCGATAGTCTTCGACGATCTTGAGGCGGCCGAGCGCGAGCGTCTGGCCCGGTTCGATCTCGGGGACGATATAATGATAATTGGTGTCGAACCATTTGGTCATCTCGCCCGCGGTGACGCTGCCATGGGCGTGGCCGCAGCCGTCGCCGGCACCGGTCTTGCCGCGCGCCATCGCGAAATAGGTGCCGAGATCGGCGGGCCCGTCAGCGGCCGCGCGGTAGCGGCCGGGGATCGCGCCCAGCATGACGCTGAGATCGAGCACATGGTCGTAGAGCGAGAAATCGTTGGAGGGCAGCCAGTCCGTGCCCAATGCCTTCTGCCGCGCCCAGGCGGCGGTGCGCAGGCCGGCCGCGGCCTCCCGCAGTTCGGCCTCGCCGATCTTGCCGGCCCAATATTTCTCCAGCGCGAACTTCAGTTCGCGGCGCGGGCCGATGCGGGGAAATCCCAGCGTGGCGACGGTGACGGTCATTTTCACATACCCCGATGCAGGGCAGGGGACCGGACGGGCACACGCACCAGTGCCGCGGACGCACGAAGGCCGGCCGCGGACGAGCAAGCGGCCAGACCGGGCACCCCGCCGGTGGACGTTATCGCGTCGGAGGCAGGTCTCCTGGCTCGCGGGTCAGCACGGATGGTCTGGCCTTCCCGGCTGCGCGAACGCCGCCAGTGACACATATCGACCAACCGCTCGCCGCTTACAGTTGCGGGGGCAGCGCCGGCATCGCACCGGCTTCCCGTCTTAGCTTCGGCGGGGGCGAGCCCGACCGAAGAACCTCGACATCCTCAGCATCGGGCAAGAAGCGATCCGCGTCAAGCGTCATATAAAGAAATCTTTATATCCTTATATGAACATCGCTCAGGCCGCATAGCGCACTTCGAGCAGATCGAGTTCGCGCACCAGCTTGCGTGCGATCTCGCTGCCGAGTTCGCGGCGGCGGACCATGCGAAACAGCTCGGTACGCTCGGCCTTGAGGCCGGCAAGCCGCAACTCGCGCTCGATCCGCTCGATCTCGCGGAAAGAGGGTTGATCGGGCGTATCGATGTCGTGGCGCTCGATGCGGTCGCGATACATGTCCATCACCCGCGCCGCGGCGGCGACATAGAAGTCGGCGTCCGCCTGGCCCTCGGCCATCGCATGCTCGGCGCGCTCCACCGCCTCGATCGCGGCCCGCGCGGCGGCGACGCGTGCGGCATCCTCCGCAGCCAGGTGGGAGGGCTCCGCCGGGAGCTTCAGCCCCCTGAGCAGCAGCGGTAGCCCGATGCTGGCGGTGATCAGCGAGACGATGATCACCCCCATCGCGAGGAAGATGGCAAGATCGCGGGCGGGGAAGGGGGATCCATCTGCCATCGCCAGCGGCAAGGTCATCACACCGGCAAGGGTGATGGCACCGCGGACCCCGGCGAAGGACATCGCCGCGACCGCGCGCCAGTTCGGCTGCTGCTTCCACTCGCCCGCACGGAACAGCGTCCAGCGGAACGACACCCACACCCAGATGAAGCGTAGCGCGGCGAGACCGAGGTTGATCGCAAGCACATAGATCGCGAGCCACCAGGTCTCGTGATGGCCGGTCGTGCGGACGATTTCGGCCGCGCCGGAAAGGATTATCGGCAATTGTTCGCCGAGCAGCACGAAGATGATGCCGTTGGCCGCGAACTGGATCGTATCCCACACCGAGTTGCGGCGCATCCGCGTGGTCGCGGCGACCTCACCGCTGGTCTCGACGAAGCCCATCGTCAAGCCCGCGGCCACTGCGGCGAGGATGCCGGAGCAATGGACATGCTCGGCGACGAGATAGGAACCGAAGGGGATGAGCAGGCTGATCAGGATCTGCGCGCCGCCATCCTCGCCATAGCGGCGGGTGACCCAGCGCTTGGCGCGCGAGACGCCCCAGGTGACGCCGACGCCGACCGCGATCCCGCCCAGCGCCACCCACAGGAAGTTGAGCGCGGCGGCCTGCACCGAGAAGGCGCCGGTCAGCGCGGCGGCGATCGCGAAGCGCAGGCAGACCAGGCCCGACGCATCGTTGAGCAGCGATTCCCCTTCGAGGATGTGCATCATCCGCTTCGGGATCGGCACCCGCTGGGCGATGGCGGAGACCGCGATCGGATCGGTGGGCGAGACCACCGCCGCGAGCGCGAAGGCTACCGCGATCGGCATCGACGGGATCATCCAGTGGATGAACAGCCCCATGCCGACGACGGTGAAGAGGACGAGGCCAAGCGCGAGCTCGAGGACGGCCTTGCCGTCCTTGAACAATTCATCGGGCGGGATGCGCCAGCCATCGAGGAACAGCAGGGGCGGCAGGAACAGCAGGAAGAAGATTTCCGGATCGAGCGTGACCCGCAAATCGGCAACGAGGCCGATCATGGCGCCCAATGCGATCTGGAACAGCGGCCTTGGCAACGGAATCGGCACGATTCTCGAAATGACACCGCTCACGATGACGGCAAGCAGCAGGACGAGGACGATCGTGATGGTTTCCAAGGCGTTTTCCCGACTGCTGCGACCGACGCCGTTTTTGCGAACGCAGCACGGCGGGTCAACCGCTTGTCGACGGAAAAACACGCTTTGGCGCTGAGCTGCCGCCGGACGACCGGTAACGGCTCAGCGGCCCGAAGCGAAAGGGTGCGTCAGCGCGCCAGATAGCCCCCGTCGATCGCCAGCGGGTGCCCGGTGATGAAACTCGCCTTGTCGGACGCCAGGAACACGACGCCGTCGGCGATTTCCTCGGCCCGGCCCATGCGGTTCATCGGGTGCATCTGCGCCATGAAGGCGCGGGATTCCTCGCTCAACGCCTCGCCCTCGGTCATCGGCGTGCTGATCGCGCCGGGGCAGACGCAGTTCACGCGGATACCCTCGGCCGCATAGCGCATCGCCGCGGAGCGGGTGAGGCCGACCACCGCATGCTTGCTGGCGCAATAGCCGGGGCCGGACAGGCCGGACATGCCGGCGACCGACGAGGTGTTGACGATCGACCCGGAACCCTGCCGGGTCATGTGGCGGACCTCGGCTGCCATGCACAGCATCACCCCGCGCTGGTTGACCGCGGCGACCTTGTCGTAGAGCGCCACCGAGTCCCACGGCGTCGTGAAATCCTCCAGCGACACGCCGGCATTGTTGAAGGCGATGTCGAGCCGGCCCCATTTTCCGACCACGCCATCGACCGCGGCGGTGACCGCGGCCTCGTCGGTGACGTCGAGCGCGATCGCATAGGCCTCACCGCCGGCATCGACGATGGCCTGCACCGTGGTTTCGGCATTTTTCAGGTCGGCGACGGCGACCTTCGCGCCTTCCGCCGCGAACGCGCGCGCGGTCGCGGCACCGATGCCGCCGGCGCCGCCAGTGACGAACGCGATCTTTCCTTCCAGCAATCCCGCCATAACCCTCTCCCGCTCTGTTATCTTCAGACGATCTCGAACAGGCCGGCGGCGCCCATGCCGCCGGCGATACACATCGACACGACGACGTGGCGCACCCCGCGCCGGCGCGCTTCGATCAGCGCATGGCCGACCAGCCGCGATCCGGTCATCCCGAACGGGTGGCCGAGCGCGATGCCGCCGCCATCGACGTTGAGCTTTTCGGGATCGATGCCGAGCCTGTCGCGGCAATAGAGCGCCTGCGATGCGAACGCCTCGTTGATCTCCCATAATCCGATATCGGCGACGGTGAGCCCGGCGCGGTCGAGCAGCTTGGGGATCGCGAACACCGGGCCGATGCCCATTTCCTCGGGCGGGCAGGCGGCCACCTGCATGCCGCGATAGATGCCGAGGATCGGCAGGCCTTCGGCCTCGGCGATCGCGCGCGACACCAGCACCTGCGCGGAGGCGCCATCGGAAAGCTGGCTGGCATTGCCCGCGGTGATGTGGCGGCCTTCCTTGATGACGGCGCCGTCCCTGTAGACCGGCTTGAGCGCGGCGAGACCCTCGGCGGTGGTATCCGCGCGGATGCCCTCGTCGCGATCGAGCGTCATCGATCGGTGGCCGGCGGCGCTACCGTCCTTCTCGAACAGCGCCTTGCTGACCTCGATCGGCACGATCTCGTCGGCGAAGCGGCCCTCCGCCTGCGCGGCCGCGGCGCGGCGCTGGCTTTCGGCCGAGAACGCGTCCTGCGCTTCGCGGCTGACGCCATAGCGCTCCGCGACGATCTCGGCGGTCTCGATCATCGGCATATAGGCATGCGGTTCGGCCGCGATCACCGCTTCCGATCGGTTGCGGTAGCTCATCGCATGCTTGTTGAGCGTCAGGCTGATCGATTCCACGCCGCCCGCCACCGCCACGTCGATATCGTCCGCGATGATCGAGCGTGCCGCGAGCGCGACCGCGGTGAGGCCGGAGCCGCATTTCCGATCGAGCGCGAAGCCGGGCACGTTGCGCAGCCCGGATGTGGCGGCGGTCAGCCGGCCGAGATTGTAGCTCTGGGTGCCGGACTGGGTGCCGACGCCCAGGAAGATATCGTCGACCCGCGCCGGATCGATGCCCGCGCGCGCGACCGCGGCGCGCACGACATGGCCCGAAAGCACCGGCGCCTCGGTGTCGTTGAGCGCGCCGCGATAGGCGCGGCCGATGCCCGTGCGCGCGGTGGAGACGATGACGGCTTCACGCATCGGCCGGCCGTCCGAAACCGATCATGTTGGTGGGGCCGAAAAAGGCCTTCATCGAGACGACCTTGCCGTCGTCGCCGAACCTGAACAGGTCGATCACGTCGACGCGCATGTTCGGATCGGCGAAGGTGACGTGGAAGGCGAAGGCGGCGGTATCGACGGCGACGCGGACCGGGCCTTCGAGCTTGAGCTTCGCGCCGGTCTTCATCGAATTGGCATAGAAGGTCCGGATCGCCGCATGGCCGACATGCGGCGGCGTGCCGACCGGATCCTCGACGGTGGCGTCGGGCGCGAACAGGCCGACGACCATGTCGGGGTCGCCGGCGTCGAACGCCGCGACATAGGTTTCGACGGCACGGACCATGGCTTCGGGAGCAGGCATCCTCAATCCTCCGGATAATAGCGGCTTATGGTGTCGACGACGCAGGCGGGCTTGTCAGACCCTTCGAGTTCGATGGTGATGCGCACGATCGACTGGATCGCGCCCTTGACCTCTTCGACCTTCACGATCTCTCCGACGCCGCGGATGCGCGACCCCTCCGGCACCGGCGCCAGGAAGCGGGTGCGGTCGGTGCCGACATTCACGCCATGGCTGAACCCGCGCACCTCGACGAGCTGCGGCAGGAAGGCGTTGGCGAGGCTGAGCGTGAGATAGCCGTGCGCGATCGTCCGCCCGAACGGGCCGGTGGCGGCGCGTTCGCGATCGACATGGATCCATTGACGATCGTCGGTCGCGTCGGCGAAGCGATCGATGCGCTGCTGGTCGATCAGCATCCACGGCGTGGGGCCAAGCTGGGTGCCCTCGGCGGTCAGCAGGTCGCGCGGGCTGGCGAAGATGGACGGATCGTTCATGCGCGCTGGCTCGAGACCGAGAGGATCTCGCCGGTCATGTAGCTGGCGAGATCGCTGGCGAGGAAGATCATGACGTTGGCGATTTCCCACACCTCCGCCGGCCGGCCGAACGCTTCTCGCGCGGAGAGTTCAGCCAGCAGTTCGTCGGTCGTCACCTTGGCGAGGAAGGCGTGCATCGCGATCGACGGCGCGACCGCGTTGATCCGCACGCCATGCGCCGCCGCCTCGATCGCCGAGCAGCGCGTGAACGCCATCACCCCGGCCTTCGCCGCGGCATAATGCGATTGCCCTTCCTGCGCGCGCCAGCCGAGCACCGAGGCGTTGTTGACGACGGCGCCGCCGCCGCGTTCGTACATGTGCGGCAGGAAGGCGCGGCTCATCCGCATCACCGACGTGAGGGTAACATCGAGCACGCGGCTCCAGTCCTCATCCTTCATGTCGACGACGCTGGCGGTGCCGCCGAGGCCGGCATTGTTGATGAGGATGTCGACATGGCCGAGCTGGGCGACCGCGGCGTCGCGCAGCGCCTGCACGGCATCCTCGCGGGTGACGTCGCAAAGCTGCGTCGCCGGGCGATGGCCGGTCTCGGCGGCGATGCGGTCCGCCGCCTCGCCCAGCCGGCGCTCGTGGAAATCGCTGATCAGCACCGATGCGCCTTCCTCGGCGGCGCGCCTGGCGACCGCGAAGCCGATGCCGGTGCCGGCGGCGGCGGTGACCACCACCGTCTTGCCGGCGAGCAGGTTGCGGGGCGTGGGATAGGGCGGAACATTACGGCTCATGCGGCAACCTCGTCGATGATGGCGCGGGCGATCGCGTCGCGATGCGCGTCGGGCGCGTCGAGCAACGCGGCGCTGGAGCGCGCGCGCTTGAAGAACAGATGGGCGTGATGCTCCCAGGTGAAGCCGATGCCGCCGTGGAGCTGGATCGCATCGGCGGCGCAGGTGAGGAAGGCCTGGCTGCAATAGGTGGCGGCGCCGGCGGCGGCCTGCGCGAAGTCCCCGCCATCGGCGATCGCGCGCGCCGCCCAGTCGGCGGCGGAGCGGGCGCTGTCGACGAGCAGCTTCATGTCGGCAAGGCGATGCTTGACCGCCTGGAAGGAGCCGATGATGCGGCCGAACTGAACGCGCTCCATGGCGTAGGCCACGGTCTCTTCCAGCGCGCGTGCGGCACCGCCGACCTGTTCGGACGCGAGCAGGCCCGTCGCCGCCAGCCAGCCTTGGCGGATGGCGTCACCCGCGTCGGCGACCATCTCGTCCGCCGCTACGTCGACATCGTCGAAGCGGATCGTCGCGAAGGGGCGGGTGAGGTCGAGCGTGGTGACCCGCTCGATCGATATGCCCGCGCGGTCGGCGGGGATGGCGGCGAGCGTCAGCCCGTCCCAGCCGTCGCCGTCACCGCTCCGCGCGGCAACCAGCAGCAGCGCGGCGACATGGCCGAAGGGCACATACTGCGCCTCGCCCGAAAGGCGGCCATCGGCGATGCGCGGGCCGATGCCGCCGGGAAGCGCGGCACCCGAAGGCGCGCGGACCGCCAATGTCGCGGGCTCGCCACCGGCAATGCGGCCGAGCAGCGCGGCGCGCATCGGCCCGTCGAAGGCGCGCGCGATGGTGCCGCCGGCCAGCACGACGCTTTCGAACCAGGGGATCGGCGCCAGGGTGCGGCCGAGTTCCTCCAGCACCAGCGCCTGTTCGATCGGCCCCAGCCCGATGCCGCCATCCGCCTCGGCGATGCCGAGGCCGGTGAAACCCAGTTCGCCGGCGAAGCCGCGCCACAGCGCCTCGTCCCAGCCGGCCTCGCCGTCGACCACGGTGCGCAACCGCTCGAACCCGGCATGGTCGCGCAGATAGTCGCGCGCCGCGTCGCGGATCGCCAACTGCTCGTCGGAGAGCGCGAGCGCCATCAGCCGGCTCCGTAGACCGGTTTGGCGGGCGCGCGACCGGCGACCAGCGCCGCGACGACATCGCCCGCTTCGGCAGCGGTCAGCGCGCGGCCGGGGTCGGGCGAGGTGGGGCCGTCGGTCCAGCCCTCGGCGATGCGGATCGTGCCGCCGAACGGTTCGAACACCTGGCCGGTGACGGCGCTGGACGCCGCGCTGACCAGCCAGGCGACCAGAGGCGCGGTGTTTTCCGGCGCGTAAGGGTCGAACGCGGCGTCCTGCAGCGCGGTCATCGTGTCGGCGAATGCGGTCATCGTCATGCGCGTGCGTGCGTTGGGGGCCAGCGCATTGGCGGTGATGCCGTAGCGGGCGAGTTCGGTCGCCTGCACCAGGGTCAGCGCGGCGATGCCCGCCTTGGCGGCGGAATAGGCGCTCTGGCCGACGCTGCCCTGCAGCCCCGCGCCGGAGGTGGTGTTGACGATGCGCGCGTCGACCGGGCGGCCGGCTTTCTGCTCCGCGCGCCAATAATCGACCGCGTGGCGGCTGAGGCAGAAATGGCCGCGCAGGTGGACGCGCGTCACCGCATCCCATTCCTCGGGCGTCGCCGAGACGAACATGCGATCGCGCACGAAGCCGGCATTGTTGACGACCGCGTGGAGCGTCCCGAACGCGTCGATCGCCGTCCTCACCGTCTCGCGGGTCGCATCCCAGTCGGCGACGTCGGCGGTGTCGGCGATGGCTTCGCCGCCGGCCGCGCGGATCTCGTCGACCACCTTCTCGGCGGCGCCCTTGCTCTCGCCGGCCTCGCCATGGGTGCCGACGCCGAGGTCGTTCACCACCACCTTCGCGCCCTCGGCGGCGAGGCCGAGCGCATAGGCGCGCCCGAGCCCGCCGCCGGCCCCCGTCACGATCACCACGCGTCCGTCACACAATCCCACGCCCACATCCTCCCCTTAATGGCTTCGAGACAGCCGCACCGCCCGTGCGCCGCGCGCGGGGCGGCGGCGATCGGGCTCGGGCGCGGCGAGCGGCGCGCATTCCACCAGCGCCGCGAGCGAGCGGCGGGCGAGGCGGACATATTCGCCATCATCCTCCATCCGCCACACGATCTGCTCGGCGGTCAGCGTCTTGACCACCTTGGCCGGATTGCCCGCGATCAGGCTGCGCGGCGGCGCCTCCAGCCCGGATTTCACAAGGCTGAGCGCGGCGACGAGGCATTCGTCGCCGATGTCCGCGGTATCGAGCACCACCGCGTTCATGCCGACCAGCACGTGCCGGCCCAGGGTGCAGCCATGCAGCACCGCGCCATGGCCGATCGTACAGCCATAGCCGAGGATGCAGTCGGTCTCGGCGGAGCTGTGCAATGTCACATTGTCCTGCACGGATGCATTGCCCTCGACGGTGATGCGGCCGAAGTCGCCGCGCAGCGAGGCGCCGGGGCCGATGTAGCAGCCGGGCCCGACGATCACGTCGCCGATCAGCGACGCGGTCGGGTGCAGGAAGCTGCCCGGATCGACCACCGGCACCGATCCCTCGAAGGCATAGGCCGGCATCAGCCGAGCCGTTCGATGATGGTGACGTTGGCCTGCCCGCCGCCCTCGCACATCGTCTGCAGGCCATAGCGGCCGCCGGTGCGCTCCAGCGCGTTGAGCAGGGTCGTCATCAGCCGCGCGCCGGTGGCGCCGATCGGATGGCCGAGCGCGATGCCGCCGCCCTGCACATTCATCTTCTCGTGCGGCACGCCCAGTTCCTGCATCCACGCCATCGGCACCGATGCGAAGGCCTCGTTGCATTCGAACAGGTCGATATCGTCGATCGACATGCCCGCCTTCTCCAGCGCGTAGCGGGTGGCGGGGATCGGGCCGGTCAGCATCCAGATCGGGTTGTCGGCGCGCACCGACAGGTGATGGATGCGCGCACGCGGCGTGAGCCGATGCGCTTTCACCGCCGCCTCGCCGGCGATCAGCAGCGCGGCGGCGCCGTCGCAATTCTGGCTGGACATGCCGGCGGTGATGATGCCGCCCTCGCGCACCGGCTTGAGCTGGGCGAGGCCTTCCGGCGAGGTCGTGGGGCGGATCGTCTCGTCATGCGCGAGCCCTTCGAGCGGGGCGATCTCGGCGGCGAACCAGCCCTTGTCGGTCGCCGCCTGCGCGCGGGCGTGCGAGGCGGTCGCGAACGCCTCCATCGCCTCGCGGCTGATCTGCCATTTCGCCGCGATCATCTCGGCAGATTTGATCTGGTTGACCTCCTCGGTGCCGTAGCGCGCGACCCACCCCTTGGCGCCGACGAACGGGCTGTCGAAGCCATAGGGCTGGCCTGCGAACATCGCCGCGGAGATGGGGATCGCGTTCATCGCCTGGCTGCCGCCGGCGACGACCAGATCCTGCGTGCCGCTCATCACCCCCTGCGCGGCGAAATGGATCGCCTGCTGCGAGGAGCCGCATTGCCGGTCGATCGTCACCCCCGGCACATGTTCGGGGAGGCCCGCGACGAGCCACGCCGTGCGGCCGATATCGCCCGCCTGCGGCCCGATCGTGTCACAGCAGCCCCAGATCACGTCGTCGACCAGCGCCGGATCGATGCCGGTGCGCGCGATCAGCGCCTTCAGCGGATGCGCAGCGAGGTCGGCGGGGTGGACGGCCGCGAGGCTGCCCTTCTTGCGGCCGGTGGGCGCGCGGACGGCATCGACGATATAGGCCTCAGCCATGGTGCAACTCGCTTTCGAAGGTCGTGTCGGGGCCGATCGCCATCGCGCCGCCGATCACGGCGTCCTCGATCCGGCGTTGGTGGAAGGCGCGGTCGCCCCAGGCGCCGGCGAGCGCCCAGCAGCGCTTCATCCAGAAGTGGAGATCGACCTCATAGGTATAGCCCATCGCGCCATGCACCTGGATCGCGGTCTCGGCGCTCAGTATCGCCGCATCGGTGGTGGCGATCTTGGCGTGGCTGATCTGGATCGGCGCGCGGGCATGGCCGGCCTCGGCGGCATAGGCGGCGCGCCACAGCACCGGCTTCGCGAATTCCAGCTTCACTGCGACGGTCGCGAGATGGTGCTTCACCGCCTGAAAGCTGCCGATCGGCTGGCCGAACTGCTCGCGCGTCTTCGCATAGTCCGTCGCGAGGTCGAGCATCCGTTCGGCGGCACCCGCCAGTTGCGCGGCGGCGATCAGTGCGGCGCGGTCGAGCAGGATGTCGTCGGGCTCCACCGCGATGGGGGCGAACAGCCGGCGTAACGGATCGACGCTCTCCAGCGGCTGTGGCTCGGGCGGGGCCAGCGCGGTGCCGCCGCCATAGAGCAGGCCGGCCTGATCGAGATCGGCGATCCACGGGTTGGCCGGGTGCGCCAGCGCGACCTTCAGCCCGCCGGCGGCGATCGCCTGCCTCTGCGCGGCATCGAGCAGGGGCGCTGCGACCAGCGCGGTATCTGCTACCGGCTCGGAGACGCAGGCACGCCCGAGTTCGACTGCGACCAGCACGGCTTCGACGAGCCCGAGACCGAGCCCGCCATCGGCCTCCGATACCAGCAGTCCGGTCATCCCCATGCCGACAAGGCCGTGCCACAGCGCGGGGTCGCGGTTGCCCTCGGCGTCGAGGCGGCGCAGCGTTTCCGGACCATGCTCGCCGGCCAGATAGTCACGCACGGCGTCGCGCAGTTCGCGCTGGTCGTCGGTCAGGCGAAAATCCATGTCCGCCTCCCTCAGCGTGGCAGGCCGAGCAGCCGCTCGGCGATGATGTTGCGCTGGATCTCGTTGGATCCGGCGTAGATCGGGCCGGAGAGCGAGAAGATATAGCCTTCCAGCCACGCATTCTCGCTGCCGTCCGGCAATGTGCGCAGTTCGGACGCGGCGCCGAGCAGGCTCATCGCCGCGCGGTTGGCGGCGCGGTCCAGCTCCGACCAGAAGATCTTGTTGAGGCTCGCCTCGGCGCCGATATGCGCGCCGGCGATCACCTGCGAGGCGACCGCATAGGTGTTGAGCGCATAGGCTTCCGCATCCATCCACGCCTGCAGCACCGCCTCATGCGCCTGAGGGGAAGCGGTGGCGGCGTGGCGGCGATAGAGTTCGACCAGCCGCCTGGTCATCGCCTGGAAGCGGGAGGGGGAGCGCAGCATCAGCCCGCGTTCGAAACCGGCGGTCGCCATCGCGACGTTCCAGCCTTCGCCTTCGCCGGCGATGCGGTTGGCGACCGGCACGCGTACCTCGTCGAAGAACAATTCGGCGAAGCCCGGCTCGCCGTGAAGCTGCCGGATCGGCCGGCGGGTCACCCCGGGCGCGTCGAGATCGAAAAGGATGAACGAGAGCCCCTTGTGCCGCTTCGACTCCGGATCGGTTCTGAACAGGCCGAAACCCCAGTCGGCGAAGGAGGCGCGGCTCGACCAGGTCTTCTGGCCGGAGATCACATAATGATCGCCGTCGCGCACCGCGCGGCTGCGGATCGCCGCCATGTCGGACCCGGCATTGGGCTCCGACCAGGCCTGCGCCCACATCACCTCGCCCTTCGCCATCGGCGTCAGGAAACGGGCCTTCTGCGCGTCGCTGCCATAGTCCATGATCGTCGGGCCGAGCAGGAAGATGCCGTTCTGGTTGGCGCGCAGCGGCGCCCCGGCACCCCAATATTCTTCCTCGAAGATCAGCCAGCGGATGAGGTCGAGCCCGCGCCCGCCATAGGCTTCCGGCCAGGTGACCATGCCCCAGTTGCCGCTGGCGAGTTGGCGTTCCCAGGCGACATGCTGGTCATAGCCTTCCTGGCCTTCCAGCGTCCTGAGCGGCGTGGCGGGCACATGCGCCCGCATCCAGCCACGGACTTCGGCGCGGAACGCGCGCTGTTCGTCGGTGTAGGCGAGGTCCATGTCAGAAGGTCGCCGCCTTGCCGGTCTCGACGAAGGCGTCGCGCGCCTTCTGCGAATCCTCGTGCATGTACATTTCGAGCGTGAAGCCCTGTTCCCAGCGATAGCCGCGATCGACGTCGCGCGGTTCGAGGCCGTTGAGCGCCTCCTTGGCGATCACCAGCGCCTTGCGGCTCTTGCCTGCGATCTTGGCGCAGAAGCCGCGCGCTTCCTCGATCAGCGCATCGCGCGGCACCACCGCTTCCACCGCGCCCAGCCGATAGGCTTCGGCCGCGGGGATGTTGCCGCCGGTGAAGAAGGCGGCGCGCACCTTGTGCAGCGGCAGCATGCGCGACAGGTGGCTGGCACCGCCCATCGCGCCGCGATCGACCTCTGGAAGCGAGAAATAGGCGTCGTCGGATGCGATGATCGTGTCCGACGCGCCGCAGATGCCGATGCCGCCGCCGATCACGAACTTGTGGGCGGCGACCACCACCGGCACCTCGCAATCGCGGACCGCTTTGAAGGTCAGGTAATTGCCGCGGTTGAGCGATGTGATCCGCTCGGGGTGCGCCTGCATCTCCTTGATATCGACGCCGCCGCAGAAACCGCGGCCCTCGGCGCGGATCAACACCACGTTCACGTCCGGATTGTTGCCCGCCGCGTGGATCATCGCCGGGATGGCGTTCCAGGTCGCGCTGTCGAACGCGTTGACCGGCGGCACGTCGAAAACGATCTCGGCGATGCGATCGCCGATCGTGGTGGTGATCGGCATCAGAGCACTCCGGCCGGGGTTGGGGTGGGCGCAGGGGCGAGCGCGGCAAGCCGCGCGCGTGCCTGCGCGACAATGGCGTCGATCAGTTCCGCGCAGGTCGGCAGGTCGCCGAGCCGGCCGGCGACGACGCCCGTCGCCATCAGCCCGCCATCGGCATCGCCCTCCACCACCGCGCGCTGGATCAGCATCGGCGCGGCGGCCGCCATCATCGCCTGCGGCAGGCTGAGCCCGCCATGGCTGGTCATGCCCTTCGCCGCCGCGAGCAGTTCGCCATAGGAAGCGCCGCTCTGCCTCTTCATCTGCAGCCCGCTCTCGACCGCGCGGCGCCAGAGCCCCATGCCGGAAGAGCGTTCGATGCGGTCGAGCGCGGCGTTGCGGATCATCCGCTGGGGAAGGCCGTCGACCTTGGTCGAGACGAGGATATCGTCGGTGCCGGCCTTCACATAGCGCGCCTTCACATTCTCCGGCGGCGCGCTCTCGCGGGTCATCAGGAAGCGCGTGCCCATCGCGATGCCGACCGCGCCGAAGGCCAGTGCTGCGGCGAGGCCGCGCCCGTCGGCAAACCCGCCAGCGGCGATTACCGGCACCTGCACCGCGTCGAGCACCTGCGGCAACAGCACGGTTGTCGGCACCGATCCGGTATGGCCGCCGCCTTCGCCGCCCTGCACGGTCACGGCGTCGACGCCGAGCTGCACCATCTTCTGGGCATGTTTGACCGCGCCGACGGTGGGCATGCACAGGATGCCCGCATCCTTGAAGCGCGCGATCATCTTCGCATCGGGCCCACGGCCGAAGCTCACCGCGCGGACCTGCGCGGCATGGTCGACGATGATGTCGACGATCTCGGCGGCGCCGGGCTGGAAACTGTGGAAATTGACGCCGAACGGCTGGTCGGTGCCGGCGCGCACGGCCTCGATCGCCGCGCGCGCCTCCGCCGGCTGCATCACCGATGCGGCGAGGAAGCCGAAGGCGCCGGCGTTGGAGGTGGCGATCACGAGCGGCGGCGTCGCCACCCAGCCCATCGCGGTCTGGACGATCGGATAGCGGCAGCCGAGCAGGCGTGTCAGCGGGGTTTCGAGAGCGTCCGCCATCGGCTCACCGCTTCACGATCACGGAGGAGCCATGGCCGAACAGCCCCTGGTTGGCGGTGATGCCCACCTTGGCGCCATCCACCTGCCGCTCGCCCGCGCGGCCCTGCATCTGCCAGGCGAGTTCGCAGACCTGCGCGATCGCCTGCGCCGGCACCGCTTCCCCGAAGCAGGCGAGCCCGCCCGACGGATTGACCGGGATCCGGCCGCCCACGCGGGTGGCGCCGTCGCGGGTGAGGGCGGCGGCATCGCCGCGCGCGCAGAGCTGCAGATCCTCGATCCAGTCGAGCTCAAGCGCGGTCGAAAGATCATAGACCTCGGCGACCGAGATATCTTCCGGGCCGATGCCGGCTTCGGCATAGGCCTTCTGCGGCAACGCCGCGCGGAAGCTGCGCGCATCGGCGGCAACCGCGCTGTCGGTCGCGAGATCCGGCATCTCGACGATCGCCGAGGCGAAGGTCGGCGTGATCGTCGAGATCGCGGCGACGCGCGGCGCATCCGCCCTGCCGATGCGGCGGGCATAATCGAGGCTGGAGACGATCAGGGCCGCGCCGCCGTCCGACGTGGCGCAGATGTCCATCAGCCGCAACGGATCGGCGACCATCGCCGAACCCGCGACATCCTCCAGGGTAAACGCCTTGCGATAGCGCGCCTTGGGGTTGGCGAGGCCGTGCGCGGCGTTCTTCACCTTCACCCGCGCGAAATCCTCCTGGCTGTCGCCATAGATCTCCATCCGCCGCCGCGCGTAGAGCGCGAAATAGGTCGGATTGGTGATGCCGACGCGGAAGCGCACCCAGTCGGGATCGTCGGGACGGTCGCCCTTCGCCGGCGCGAGGAAGCCCTTGGGGGTGGTGTCCGCGCCGATCACCAGCGCGACATCCGCCTGGCCGCTGAGAATCTTGGCACGCGCGGCGGCCAGCGCCTGTGACCCGCTGGCGCAGGCGGCATAGCTCGTGTTGACCTCGGCGCCCTGCCAGCCCAGCGCCTGCGCGAAGGTGGCGCCTGCGACATAGCCGGGATAGCCGCAGCGCATCGTCGCCGCGCCCGAGACGAACTGCACGTCGCGCCATTCGATGCCGGCCTCGGCCAGCGCTTCCTGCGCGGCGGCGACGCCATAGCCGACGAAGTTGCGGCCCCATTTGCCCCACGGGTGCATGCCCGCGCCCAGGATCGCGATCTCGCCGTTCATGACCGCGCCTCCATCGGCTTCCATTTCCATACGAGCCTGCCCTCGGGCGCGATGCGATCGGGGATCGTCTCGACCACCAGTTCCATCGCCAGCCCGGCCCTCAACTGCTCGACGCCGACGCCCTCGACGACCTGGCCGAGCACGATCATCTTCTCGCGCTCGAGCTCCACCGCGGCGATCGCGTAGGGCACGAAGGGCTCGGCCGCGATATAGGGTTCGGGCGGCGTGTAGCAGGCGTTGGTGAAGGACCAGAGCGTGCCGGTCCGCGACAGCTCGACCGTCTCGAACTGCGTGCTTTCGCACGCCGGGTTGCGGCAATAATCGTCCTGCTTCGGGAAGTAATAGCTGCCGCACGCCGAACAGCGCGTGCCGATCAGATGTGGCGCATCTCCGGTGGTGAACCAGCCGTCGAGAACGGGCTGCGGTTCGCTCATGCACGCCTCCCCGGCGGATTATCCTTGAACACCGCCGCGCGCATGTTCTTCGGATCGAGCCGCGCGATGATCGCCAGCGCATCCGCGTCGGGCGCGGGCGTGTCTCCCAGATCGTCGGGGCGGATCAGCGGAAAGCCGGTCGCCGCCTGCACCTCCTCGAAACTGACGCCGGGATGCAGCGAGCGGACGCGCGGCGCGTGATCGGGGCCTTCGAAATCGAGCACGCACAGATTGGTGACGACGCGGCGGATATCGACCGCGCTGTCGTTCATGCCTTTCTGCCAGCGTGCCGGGTTGTAGCCGACGCCGCCGACGATATCGACCTCGCCCTCGACGAACACGCGCTTCGAATGGTTGGGCACGAACATCGAATTGATGTGGTTGGCGCTGTTGCCCGGCAGCCCGCGCATGCCGAGCATCGCGATCTTGGGCTTCGCATAGTCGCCGACGCCGGAGAGGTTGGTCTGCCCCCAGCGGTCGATCTGCAGCGGACCGATGATCACATGGCGCCTGCCGGACCAGACGATGTCGAACACGCGGGCGTAAGACATATAGCCGGAAAGCGGCGGCGGCGCGGCGCGGGGCCCGAGCGGGATCGGATCCTCGATCAGATAGGCCTCGCCATCGGTCATCATCAGTTCGGGGCTGTGCGTCAGCCTGGCGAGCCCGGCGCCGAGACGGGGCAAGGTGCCGATGCCCGAGGCAAGCACTTCGCCATTGCCGCGGAACGCATCCGCGCAGGCGTTGATGGCGAGTTCCGCCAAAGTATAGTCGGTGGTCATGCCCTGGTCCTCAGAAGACCGGCAGGGGCAGGGCGGCGATCGCCTCCGCGCCGCCGACCCGGTCGACATAGCCGGCCTCATCCTCGCCGATGATGTCGCGGCGATAGGCGGCCCAGCCGCCCTCGGCATCGGCCGCGGCCGCATAGGCCTTCATCGCCTTGAAATCCCAGCCATGGTGCGGCGGGTTGGTGGTGGGATGCGCGCCGAAGCGCGTCTCGATCACCCCGCTCACGAAGCAGCGCTCGTAGAGATTGTCCTTCGCGGTCGCACCATCGAGCACGAGCGTATCGACCACCTCGTCGGCGCTGACGAAGCAGCGGTCCGCCGCGCGGGCGAAATGCTCGTCGAAGAAGGGATCGGGCCCCTGCGTCAGCGTGTTGCCCATCCGGTCCGCCTTGGTCGCGTGCAGCAATGCGACGTCGAGCTTCAGCGCCGGCATCGCCAGCAGCACCTCGCCATCGTCATAGGGGGAGGCGACCGTCCGGAAATCCGGATTGACCGCCAGCACGTCCGAGCCGAGCCCGGTACGGGTCGGGAGAAAGGGCACGCGCATCGCGGCGGCGCGCAGCCCCCATTGCAGCAACCCTTCGTCCAGCTCGCGGGCATCGAGCGTGCCCGCCTGCCGCGCCTGGCGGAAGAAGGGATCCGCCGGGATCGCGTCCATCGAGACGAAGCCGTAGACGAGCTTGCGGATCTTGCCCGCCGCCAGCAGCATGCCGACTTCGGGCCCGCCATAGGCGACGACGGTTAGATCCTTGAGCTCGCTGCGCAGGATCGCGCGGACCAGCGCCATCGGCTTGCGCCGCGGGCCCCAGCCGCCGATGCCGATGGTCATCCCGTCGGCAAGCTGCGCGACCATCGCCGCGGCGCTGATCCTCTTGTCCAGTCCAGCACTCATCCGCCGAAATCCCATTTGTGGCCCCACAGATCTTCCTTGATCGTGAAGGTCGGCGTCACTTTGGTCCAATCATCAGTCTGTTCACCGCCACAGCCGAATTCGATGTCGAATCCGGTTGGACTGCGCATGTAAAAGCTGATCATCTTGTCGTTGGTGTGCCGCCCGAGCGAGGACGAGATGTGGACGCCGGCGGCAACCGCGCGATCCAGCGCCATGCCGACATCGTCGATCGTCGGCACCTCCACCATCGTATGGATCAGCCCGGTGGGCGCGGGGAACTCGCCCACCGCCACCGTGTGATGGCGCGGCCCGGCGGCGTGCATGAAGCTCATGCCCAGGCCCTGTTCGGGGCCGCCGGGGAAATGGACGCGCATCTCGTCGCTGTCACCGAAGCCCAGCAGATCCTTGTAGAAGCTGCGGGTGGCATCATAGCAGGTCGTGGGCAGCACGACATGGCCGAAGCCCATCTCCCCGGTGATGAAGGCGGGCACGCCCACCGGCGACACGAACGGCGTCCCCGCGACGATATTGCCCCACACCAGTTCGATCATGTTGCCGGCGGGATCGTCGAGCGTCACATAGCCGCGCACGTGGCGCAGCCTGGCGCCCTCGGTATCGCCCTCGGCGACCGCCACGCCGGCACCGCGCAGGCGATCGATCGCCTGCTGCCATTCGGCCTCGCTCGGGCATTCCAGCCCTGCGCACAGATAGCGGTCCTGATCACCCTTCTCGATGCGGAACCGCCAGGGGCGGCCATCGAGCCTGAGCAGCAGCACATCGTCATCCGAACCCGGGGCGACGGCGGCGCCGACCACCTGTTCCCCGAAGCGTCTCCACGCTTCGAGATCCCGCGATTCGACGCGGATATAGGCGAGAGATCTTACCCCCATAGTGCCCAGCGTCCCTCCCCTGAAATCTGCTTTCCGTTGCCCCACACCTATCGGCACGTCTGCGACCTTTCAAGCGCTTCACGTGAAAAAATGCGCAATCTGATACGCACATCGTTATCTGAAACCCGTTTTGGCCGCGTGACGCGAAGAATGATCGCGGTTATGGCCTTGCCAGCCATGGCGTGCGCGGACTAATCTCGGCGCAACGCGGAACAACCGCCGGCAAGGGAGAGGGTATGGACGCCGGAACCATGAAGATGGTCAGGGTGCACGGACCGGGGGCGGTCTCGCTCGACGATGTCGCGATTCCCCGCTGCGGACCCACCGATGTGCTGGTTCGCGTCGCGCGTTGCGGCCTGTGCGGATCCGATCTCGGCTATATCGAAACGGGCGGCGTCGCTGCGCCGGCGACCGAACCGTTCGGCATCGGCCACGAACTGGCGGGCACCATCGAGGCGGTCGGATCTGCGGTGCGCGGCATCGCGGTGGGCACGCGCGTGATCGTCAATCCGATGGGCGATGGCAACGGCATCGGCGCCGGCGCACCCGAAGGCGCGTTTGCGCCGCTGCTGTGCGTTGCCGATGCCACGGTCGGCGGCAGCATCCACCCGATCCCCGATCATGTCGGCTGGGACGCGGCGGCGCTGGCCGAACCGCTCGCGGTGGCGCTGCATGCGGTGCGGCGCGGCGGTGCGACGCCGGCGGACAAGGTGGCGGTCTACGGCGCCGGGCCGATCGGGCTCGGCATCGTCTTCTTTCTCAAGCGTATGGGCGTTCGCCATGTCGCGGCGGTCGATCTGTCCGCGGGACGGCTGGCGCGCGCCGCGCGGCTGGGGGCCGATCTCTGCATCGATGCCTCGCACGAGGATGTCGCCGAAGCGCTCGGCGATGCGCATGGCCGCGCCGACCTGTTCGGCTGGCCGACGGTAGGCACCACCTTGTTCTACGAGGCGGCGGGCGGTCCAGCGGTGCTGCCCGGCATCGTCGCGCTGGCGCCGTTCCACGCGCGCGTCGTGATGGTCGCGGTCCACCACGCGCCGGTCGCGATCGACTGGAAGATGGCGCTGGGCAAGGAGATGAGCTTCATCACCTCGATGGCCTATCCGGACGAGTTTCCGGAGGTGATCGCCGCGCTGTCCGAACCCGGCTTCGATGCCGATGCCTTCATCAGCCATCGCGTGCCGCTCAGCCGGTTCGACGATGCGCTCGCCGCAGCGCGCGACCGCGCCGGATCGGCCAAGATCATGGTGAGTTGCGATGCCTGACGCGATCCATATCGACGACCTCGCCGAGCCGCGCCTGACCGAACGGCAGCGCGCCGCGATCGCGGGGGCGCCGCCGGTGCGCTTCGACGTCGAAGCGGTGCTCGCGGCGGCGCGCGCCGGCACCGGCCTCGACGATTTCGGCGCCGACGATTTCCGCCAACGGCTGGGCCTGTGGCTCGCCAGCTTCGATGCCGATGCCGACCTGACCGATCTCGGTCGCGCGACGGTGTTCGGCGAATGCGTGCGCTACGCCTCCACCCGGCTCCGGCTGGAGGATCTGCTGCGCCGCCACTCCGAGATCGGGCAGATCGCCATCGACCGGCCGATCATGGTCGCCGGGCTGCCGCGATCGGGCACGACGCATCTCGTCAACATCCTCGCGGCGGACCCGCGGCTGCGCTCGACGCCCCTGTGGGAGACGATGGAGCCGATCCCCGCGCCGGAGGACCAGGGCACGCCCGATCCGCGCTATGTCCGCACTGCGGCGATGTGGGGCGCGTTCGAGGAGACGCTGCCGCTGATGCCGGCGATGCATGAGATGGCGCCCGAGCATGTCCATGAGGATATCGAGCTGCAGGGCCCGGATTTCTCGTCCTACCTTCCCGAATGGCTGAGCCGGCCGACGGCATGGCGCGATCATTATCTGACCGCGGATCAGACGCCGCATTATGCCTATGCCAAACGCATGATGCAGGCGCTGACCTGGCTGAAGGGGCCGCGCCGCTGGGTGGTGAAATCGCCGCCGCACATGGAAAACCTGCCGGCGCTGATCGCGGTGCACCCCAGCGCGATTGTGCCGATCACGCATCGCGATCCGGTGGCTGTGCTGCAATCGGCGATCACGATGATCGCCTATGGCGACCGCATCCGCCGCAAGCGCCAGGATCTGCCCGCGCTCGCCGCCTGGTGGATCGACCGCATCGAGGCGCTGTTGCGCCGCTGCGTGCGGGATCGGGATGCGATCCCGGCGGCGCAATCGATCGACATTCTCTTCCACGAATATATGGCCGACCAGAAGGCGACCGTCGCGCGGGTCTATGCGATGGCGGGGCTGGAGATGACGCCCGAGGCGGAGGCGCGGATCGACGCCTTCCTTGCCGCCAATCCGCGCAACAAGCATGGCCGCGTCGTCTACGACCTGATCGGCGATTTCGGCATCGACATCGGCGCGCTGCGCGAGCGCTTCGGCTTTTACTATGATCGCTTCCCGGTCGCGCGCGAGCGGGTGACGGGGGAACGGACGTGAGCGGCGCCGACCGGCTGCTCTCGGGCCGCGCATTCGAGGATTATCTGGAAACCGTTCGCGTGGCCGCGCGGATGATCGAGCGGTTCGGCGACGAGGTCGACGATCTCGATCGGGCCGAATGGTATCGGTTCGTCACCCGGCTCATGCGAAACGGCTTCGAGCGTTTCGTCGAGAATTGCGAGCCCGAACGGCCGCGGCTGCGCGACACGCCGTGGCGGCAGGCGATCAACTTCCAGTCGCCGGACCAGGATCATCTGCTCGCCGAGTTCGTCGACGGCCGCCACGCTTATCGCATCACCGGCAATCGCGGCACGATCCCCTATTTTGTCATCGCGAGCTGGCGCGCGCCGCAACCGGTGGCGCCCGGCGCGCAGGACTGGGCGGGGCGCGGCGAGGCGGGGCTCGCCGACTTCGATCCCGCGACCCTGACCACCACCGGCTTCCTCCAGAGCGACGCGATCCGCTTCGCGGGCAATGGCGATTTCGAGATCATCGTCTCGCAGCACAGGCCGGCGGGCGACGTCGCATGGCTGCCGATCACCGCGGATTGCGTCGGGCTGCTCGTCCGCACCGTCTATCATCTGCGGGAGGAAACGATCGCGCCGACGATGCGGATCGAGCGGCTCGACGGGGCCGAACCGCGCCCGGTCCGCGCCACCGACGTGGCGGACGGGCTGGCGAAATCGGCGCAGGTGGTGCTCGCCTATGCCGCGCTGGTGCGGCGCTGGTGGCAGGACAATCTGGGCCAGCGCCCCAACCGCATCCGCTTCAGCCGCGCGGTCTATCTCTCCAATGGCGGCGTGCCCGATCGCCATCATGGCTTCGGCACCTGGGAATGCGCCGCGGACGAGGCGCTGGTGATCCGCTTCACGCCGACGCCCTGCGATTACTGGATCTTCCAGCTCTGCAACATCTGGCAGGAAAATCTCGACAATTATGAGGATGGCGGCGGCCATGTGCAGAAGTATCGCGCCGTTGCCGAACCGGATGGCGCGATCCTGATCACCGTCGCCGCCAGCGATCCCGGCATCGGCGGCAATCATGTCGATCCCTATGGCCATCGCCATGGCGGCATGAGCCTGCGGTTGATCAAGACCGAGGGCGAGCCGCCGCCGGTCCGCCTGTGGCGCGTGCCGCTGGCCGAGCTCGCCGCGAAGGGCCGGGCGCTGCTTGATACGACCGCGCCGATCGAGAGCGGCGAAATCACCGATTGAGGGGGCAGGAGGATGGGCTGGAGCGATCTCCGTTACGATTTTGCCGGCGCGCATGTGCTGGTGACGGGCGGCACGAGCGGCATCGGCGCGGAAATCGCGCGTGATTATGCCGAGGCGGGCGCGGTGGTGACGATCACCGGAACGCGCGGCGACGCCGCCGAATATGACGAGGATCTGTCGGGCTTTCGATACCGGCAACTCGACGTGGAGGACCGCGACCAGATCGCCGAGGTTGCCGCTGCGCAGAGCGAACTCGATATCCTCGTCAACAATGCCGGCCTTGCCCTCGGATCGCTCGGGCTCGACGAATGGGATCCGGCGATCTTCGAACGCTCGCTGGCGATGCACCTGACCGCCGCCTATCGCATGGCGCATGGCTGCCGCGGGGCGTTGGCGCAGAGCAAGCGCGCCGGCGGCGCGTCGGTGGTCGGCATTGCCTCGATGACCTCCTATTTCGGCATCGGCATGATTCCCGGCTATGGCGCGGCGAAAACCGGGCTGCTCGGCCTCACCCGCGTGCTCGCGGTGGAATGGGCGCGGCAGGGCATTCGCGTGAACGCGGTCGCCGCCGGGCTCACCCGCAGCAGGATGACCGCGGGCACCTTCGACGAGATCGAATGGACCGGGCCGACATTGGCGCGCACGCCGCTCGGCCGGCTCGGCGAGCCCGCCGACATCGCCGGCGCGGTGCTGTTCCTCACCAGTTCGGCGGCGTCCTGGATCACGGGGCAGGTGCTGCCGATCGACGGCGGCTTCACGGTGGCCGGCTGATGGGCATCGCGGCGATCGACCATGTCAATGTGCGCACGGCGGAACCGGCACGCGCCATCGCCTTCTATCGCGATGTGCTGGGCATGCGCTTCCAGCCCTTTCCCGGGCATGTGGATGGCGCGCGCGGCGGCTGGATGCTCGACGATGGCGACCATGCCGCGGTGCATATCGGCTCGGCGGCGCTCGCCTATCCGAGCGACGATGCGGTGCCCTGGCAGGCCGGGGCCACGCAGGGCGCGCTGCATCATGTCGCGCTCGCCTGCACCGATCGCGACGCGATCGAGACGCGGCTCGCCGCGCAGGGCGTCGGCTGGACCGCGCACCGCATCGATGCGGTCGAGCTGACCCAGCTTTTCGTCATAGATCCCGACGGCATATTGCTCGAGCTCAATTTCCATGAGCCCTGACGCGCTGATCCTTTCGGCGGGGACGGTGCAGGCCGTGCCCTTCTTCGACCGGCTGGCCCCCGCGCGCGACGCCGGCTTCGCCGGCATCTCGATGTTTGCCGCCGATATGGAGGCGCTGGCGGCGCGGGGCGTCGATGCCGGTGAGGTGCGTACGCGTGTCGCCGATGCCGGGCTGTTCATCCACGAGGTAGAGATCGTCGGCAACTGGCTGCCCGGCGTGCCGACCAAGCCGAATCCGGGGTGGCTGGACGCTTTGCTCCAGCGCACGACCGGCGCGCACGTGATCGCGATCGCCGAGGCGGTCGGCGCGCGCGGCATCACCGTCGCCGAACTGCGCGGCGTCGATTGCCCCAGGGATCGGGCAACGGAGGCGTTCGCCCTGCTGTGCGACCGCGCGGCGGATGCGGGGCTGCATGTCGCGCTGGAGTTCGTGCCGACGGGCTGCATCCCGGATCTCGCCGCGGCGTGGCCGATCGTCGAGGCAGCGGGGCGCGCGAATGGCGGGCTGCTGGTCGATAGCTGGCACGTTTTCCGTGGCACCCCCGATCTCGGGCTGCTCGCGTCGCTGCCCGCCTGGGCGATCAAGAGCATCCAGATCGGCGACGCGCCGGCGGCGCCCGAGGCCGATCTCGACCATGCGATGGTGCATGACCGGCTGCTGCCGGGCGAGGGCGCGCTCGACCTTGCCGGGTTCATGGCGGCGCTGCGCCGGACCGGCACCGCGGCGCCGCTCGGCGTGGAAGTCTTTTCGGATGCGCTGGCCGCACAGCCGATCGCGGCGGTCGCCGCGCGCTGCGCCGCCGCGGCGCGGCGGATGATCGGGGAGAGGATCGATGGCTGAACGACCGGGTGCGGTGGTGGTCGGAACCGGCTTCGGCCTGTTCACCCATGTTCGCGCGCTGCGCGAGGCGGGGTTCGCGGTGCGCGCGATCGTCGGCCGCAATCGCGAACGCACTGCGCATCGTGCGGCGCCGCTCGGCATCCCGCTCGCCACCGACAGCCTCGCCGAGGCGTTGGCCGACCCGGCGACCGTGCTGGTAACGGTCGCGACGCCGCCGCACGCGCATTTCCCGGTGGTGATGGCGGCGATCGGCGCGGGACGCCACATCGTCTGCGAGAAGCCCTTCGCGCGCGATCTGGCCGAGGCGCGGACGATGCGCGACGCCGCCGAACGGGCGGGCATCGTCCATATGCTCGGTGCCGAGTTCCGCTTCGATGGCGCGCAGGCGCTGCTGCGGCGGGTGGTGCAGGATGGGCTGATCGGCGAACCGCGCCAGTTCCTGCGAATCTATCACCAGCCGGGGCTGCAGGATCCGAACGAGACGCTGAGCGACTGGTGGGAGGATGCAGGGCAGGGCGGCGGTTTCCTCGGCGCGTTCGGTACCCACATGATCGACCAGATCCTCTCGACACTGGGCCCGATCATGCGGGTCAATTGCGTGCTGCAGACCCTGGCGCCAGGCCGGCCCAATATGACCGCGGACGACAGCTATGTGCTGCAGTTCGAATGCGCCGGCGGCGCGAAGGGCACGTTGATCGCGGCGTTGGCGGCGCCGGGTCCGCTGGTCATGGCGACCAAGATTGTCGGCACGAAGGGGGGCGCCTGGATCCAGTCCGGCGCCGGCTTCGGCGATCCGGAAGAGGTGTGGGTGAGCGATGCCGCCGGCCAGCGGCCGATCGAAATGCCGCCCGAACTGGCGATGCCACGCCCCGAACCGTTCCCCGTCGCCGACCTGATCCAGACCGAGCAGGATCGCTGGCATAGCATGGGGTTCGATGTCGCGCCCTATGCCCGGCTGTTCGGCGAGATGCGCCGCCGGATCGCCGGTGAGGCGATCAGCGCGCGGGAGACCGCGGGCAGCTTCGCCGATGCCGTGCGCGGCCAGGCGGTGCTCGACGCCGCGCGCGCGTCCGCCGCACAGGGTGCTTGGATCGATGTGGCGCAGGACTGACCATGACCATGATATTTCGCGAGACGAGGTGAGATGCTTCCCAACACGCTGACCATGGGCGCGCTGATCGACGAAGCCGCCGCGCGCTGGCCCGATACCGTCTTCCTGCATGAAGAGGATGGCAGGACGATCAGCTTCGCCGCCTTCCGCGATGGCGCGCGCCGCGTGTCACGCGCGCTCATCGCGCGCGGCGGCGCGCCGGGGCATCGCATCGCGATCTGGGCACCCAACAGCGCGGGCTGGGCAATCGCGGCGGCGGGCGCGGTGCAGATCGGCGTGCAGCTGATCCCGCTCAACACCCGCTTCAAGGGCGCCGAGGCCGCCGACATCCTCGCGCGCGGCGGCGTGCGCTGGCTGTTCAGCGTGCGCGACTTCCTCGGCTTCGACTATGCCGCGATGCTGGCCGGGCGCGATCTGCCGCTGCTGGAAGAGATCGTCTTCCTCGACGACGGCTTCGACGCGTGGCTGGCGGCGGGCGAGGCGATCGACGATGCCGCGATCGACGCGCGCATCGCCGCGGTTGCGCCCGACGATGTCGCGGACGTGCTGTTCACGTCGGGCACCACCGGCCGGCCCAAGGGCGCGATGAGCAGCCACATGCAGAACCTCCGTACCTTCCAGGCGTGGAGCGATGCGGTGGGGCTGCGCGAGGGCGACCGCTATCTCGTGGTCAATCCCTTCTTCCACACCTTCGGCTACAAGGCGGGCTGGATCGCGGCGCTGCTGCAGGGTGCCACCGTCTATCCGATGGCGATGTTCGACGCGGCATCCGCGCTCCGCCGCATCGCCGCGGCGCGGATCAGCGTGCTGCCGGGGCCGCCCACCATCTTCCAGTCCCTGCTCGACGCGCCCGAGCGCGCGACCGCCGACATCTCCAGCCTGCGCCTCTCGGTGACGGGCGCGGCGAGCGTGCCGCCGGTGCTGATCCGGCGGATGCGCGAGGATCTGGGCATCGACGATGTGCTGACCGCCTATGGCCTCACCGAAAGCTGCGGCTGCGTCAGCGCGACCAAGGCGGGCGATCCGGCCGAACTGGTCGCGGCGAGCTGCGGCACGCCGATCCCCGGCGTCGAGGTACGGCTGGTCGATCCGGAGGGCAGCGACGTCGCCGCCGGCGAGGCGGGCGAGCTGCTGGTGCGCGGCTTCAACGTGATGAAGGGCTATCTCGACGACCCCGCTGCCACCGCCGAGGCGATCGACGCCGAAGGCTGGCTGCGCACCGGCGACATCGCCACGCAGGATGCGCGCGGCTATCTGAAGATCACCGACCGCGCCAAGGACATGTTCATCTGCGGCGGCTTCAACTGCTACCCCGCCGAGATCGAGGCGCGTATCCTCGAACATCCCGAGGTCGCCCGCGTCGCCGTCGTCGGCCGCCCGCACGAGCGGCTGGGCGAGGTCGGCCACGCGGTGATCGTCGCCAAGCCGGGCGCGGCGCAGGATGCGGCGGCGTTCCTCGCCTGGTGCCGCGACGAAATGGCGAACTACAAGGCCCCGCGGACGGTGGAATGGGTGGCGGAACTGCCGCTGAACGCCGCGGGCAAGGTGCAGCGTTTCATGCTGAAATAGCGTTCGCCTTCTTGTCGCGTGCGACACGGGTGGTTCCATTTCCCGCCCGAACCTCTAGTCGTTGGCGTTTGACATTTGCCGGGGACCGATCGTGACTGCTGAACCCAACCCGACGGTCGCGATGCAGCGATCGTTGTTCGTCTATGCGCTGTTCTATGGCGGCATGGTCTGCATCGCCGGCGTGTTGGGCAACAAGCTGGTCTCGCTTGGGCCGGTCTCGGCGCTGGGGCCCTTGCTCGGGCTGGGGCCGCTGGCGGTGGAAGCGGGAATCTTCGCCTTCCTGCTACTCGTCGCGCTCTCCAGCGCCGTCGCCGAAATTCACGGCGCGAAGGTGGCGAACCGCCTGGTGCAGATCGGCTTCCTGCCGATGATCGCCGCGATGGCGCTGATCGAACTGGTGCTGTCGCTGCCGGCGGCGGCGAGCATGGAGGCGCCGCGGCTGGCCGCGTTCGAGACGATCCTCGGCCAGAGCGCACGGCTGATGTTCGCGGGCCTCATCGCCTATGGCACCTCGCAGACGCTCAACGTCACTGTTTTCAGCGCGCTGAAGGGGCGGGAAGGGAGCCGTCTGCTGTGGCTGCGCTCGGCGGTCGCCAGCACCCTTTCGCAGATCGTCGACACATTGCTGTTCATCACCATCGCCTTTTACGGTCTCTTCCCCATTGGCGGGGTCATCGTCGGACAGATGGTTACCAAGGTCGTGCTGTCGGTCGCGCTTGTGCCGCTGCTGATCTATGCCTTCGTCGCGATCGGGCGGCGGCTGGACGGAAGCGTGGCCGCGCGCTGAGCCGAAGCCGAAAAAGCCGTTTTCACGCGCGCGCGGAAACTCTAAGGCCGCGCGCATGACGAACAGCACCATCGATCCGGCGATGCTCGCCAAGGCCGAAACGCTCACCGAGGCGCTGCCCTACATGCAGCGCTATGCCGGGCGGACCTTCGTGGTCAAATATGGCGGCCACGCCATGGGCGATCCCGAGCTGGCGCGCGATTTCGCCGAGGATGTGGTGCTGCTCAAGGCGGTGGGCATCAACCCGATCGTCGTCCATGGCGGCGGACCGCAGATCGGCGCGATGCTCAAGCGGCTCGGCGTCGAATCGCAGTTCGTGGGCGGGTTGCGCGTGACCGACGCGGAGACCGCACACATCGCCGAAATGGTGCTGGCGGGTTCGATCAACAAGGAAATCGTCAACTGGATCGGCACCGCCGGCGGCCGCGCCGTCGGCATCTCCGGCAAGGATGCCGGGCTCGTCACCGCGCGCAAGGTGGGGCGTGACGAGGCGGACGCGCTGCAGGGGATCGAGCGTCATGTCGACCTCGGCTTCGTCGGCGAGCCGGTGGGCGTCGATCGCCGCATCCTCGATACCATGTCCGACGCGGGCGTGATCCCGGTGATCGCGCCGATCGCCAGCGGCGCGGACGGCCACACCTACAACATCAACGCCGATACGATGGCGGGGGCGATCGCCGCCGCGGTCGGCGCGTCGCGCTTCTTCCTGCTGACCGACGTCGCGGGCGTGCTCGACAAGGAGAAGAACCTCCTCACCGATCTCAATCCGGAACAGGTCGCGGCGCTGAAGGCCGACGGCACGATTTCCGGCGGCATGATCCCCAAGCTCGATACCTGCATCCACGCCGTGGAGAATGGCGTCGACGCCGCGGTCATCCTCGACGGCCGCGTGCCGCATGCGATGCTGATCGAGATCTTCACCCGGCGCGGCGCGGGCACGCTGATCCGGAAATGAGCGCCGGACGCGTCAGCTTGCTGCCGCGCAACATAATCCCTGCTGACAGCGCCGGCCGCTTACATTAGTGTAAGCACCATGTCCGCCGCTGCCCCACATCACCATCCGATCACCGTCGAGCCGGCGGACATCGATTTCATGGGGCATGTCAACAATGCCCGCTATCTTGGCTGGGTGCAGGATGCGGTGATCGCACATTGGCGCAACCTCGCGCCGGCCGAGGCGGTGGCGCAGCACCTGTGGGTCGCGCTCAAGCACGAAATCACCTACCGGAAACCCGCCTTCCTCGAGGATGAGGTGATCGCCACCGTCATCCTCGAGAAGGTGCAGGGCGCACGGGCCTTCTACGAGACGCTGATCCGCCGCGGCGAAGAGGTGCTGGCGGAAGTGAAGTCGAGCTGGTGCTGCGTCGATGCCGAAACGCTGCGCCCGGCGCGGATCGCCGCGGACATCGCGGCCCGCTTCTTCGGAGATCGGACGAGCGAACCCTCCGCCGCCTGAGGCCCGGAGCGGGGACGACTTCGCGTCAATCACTCGGATCAGGACTGTGTCCGCCCGGACGGACGCTTCCAAAGCAATCCAACACCCCACCGTTCACCCCGAGCGAAGTCGAGGGGTTGTTCGAGCGAAGCCGGGAACCGGGACCCGCCCGGAGCGGGGCCCAAAGCCGCCGTCTCGGCTGCGCTCGACGGCCCCCTTGCATCTTGCGGTCAGCCCGATCTGGTAGTCCAGAAGGGCGACCGCCGGGGGTGGCCACCCCCGGCGGTCGGACGGACGGGACCGAGTGTCCCTTGGTTCGAGCCGTAGTCGAGATCGGTCCGTCCGTCCCTTCAAGTCTGGCCTGAACAGATGAAGGGGAGCAAGTCCCGTATGCAAGGAAAGGTCGAGGACAAGTCGCTGCCGGAGGTCCATGTCGGCGTCGATGTGAGCAAGGCCAATTTGGACATCCACATTCACCCGGTGGGCGAGCAGCTGCGGGTGAGCAACGACAGTGCCGGGCATGACCGCCTGGTCGAGGTGCTCGGCCGGTTCGCGGTGAAGCTGGTGCTGATGGAGCCGACGTCGCGCTATCATCGGGACGTCCAACGCCATCTGCATGATGCCGGACTGCCGGTGGCGCTCGTCAATCCGCTGAGGGCCAGGCTGTTCGCCGAGGCTGCCGGCAAACTCGCCAAGACCGATGCGATCGATGCCGCCATGCTGGCATTGATGGCCGATCGCTTCGGCCTCTCGGCATCCGAGCCGGTGAGCCGGCGGCAGGAGGAGCTTCAGGAACTCGTCAGCGCCCGCACCGCGGCGCTCGCCGAACAGACCGCGCTGCGCAACAGGCTCAGCGTCACGCAGGGCAGCTTCCTCAAGAGCGAACATAAAAGAAGGCTGAGCTCGATCGCCACGCATATCGATCGCATCGAGGTGAAGATCGAGGAACTGATCAAGGCTGATGCCGAGATGACGCGCAAAGCCAAAATCCTGCGATCCATCCCCGCCATCGGCCCCATCAGCACCCAGGCCTTCCTCTCATACCTCCACGAACTCGGCCGCATTACCAACAAGCAGGCCGCAGCCCTCGTCGGCCTCGCGCCCTTCGCCCGCGACAGCGGCGGCATGCGCGGCAAGCGATCCATACGCGGCGGACGCGCCGAGCTCAGATCCACCCTCTACATGGCCGCGCTCGTCGCCAGCCGCCGCAACCCCGACTTGAAGCGCTTCTACGATGGCCTTCTCGCGCGCGGAAAAGCTCCAAAGCTCGCCCTCATCGCCGTCGCACGAAAACTCGTCGCGCTTGCCAACACCCTCATCACCAAAAATCGCGTGTGGGCGCCCAAACCCGCTTGACCTGGAAGACAGATGCTCGACTTCGCTCGGGGCGAACGGAGTGAGGGGGTGCCGATTGGACAGGCACGAGATCCGCGGCGGCGGATGATCCCGCCGCTACCGCTTCGGCTTCTGGAACTTGAGCGTCATCCGGTCGCTCTCGCCGATCGCCAGATATTTCTCGCGATCGACATCCTTCTTCGCCAGCGCCGGCGGCAGCGTCCATACCCCATCTGGCCAGTCCGCGCTGTCCTTCGGATTGGCGTTGATCTCGGATTCATCGATCAGCTTGAACCCGGCCTTTTCGGCGAGCGCGATCACGGTCGACCGCTTGACGTAGCCGCTCTTCTTTTCGAGCGCGATGTCGCGGTTTTCGGGCAGGCGGTGGTCGACCACGCCCAGCACGCCGCCGGGCTTGAGGACGCGATAGAAAGCGGCGAAATTATCGTCGGCGGCGGTGCCGCCGCTCATGATCATGTTGTGGACGTTGCGGAAGGTCAGCACCTTGTCCGCGCTGCCATCGGGGATTGCCGCGGAAGAGGGCGGCCATGCGACGAGCTTGGCCTTGGCATAGGCGGCCGGCGCACCGCCGAACTTGGTCTTGAGCGCGTCGAGCCCGCGCGTGCCCGGCTGCGCGGCATAATAGGCTCCCTTGGTCGCAAGATAGGGCGCGAGGATCTCGGTGTACCAGCCGCCGCCGCCGGGATTATATTCCACGACCGTGTCGGTAGGGGCGACACCGAAGAAGGCGAGCGTCTCGGCCGGGTGGCGATATTTATCGCGCGCCCGGTTGGCTTCGCTGCGGTTGGACCCGGCGATCGCCGTCGCCAGCGCCTGCGCATCTGTGCCCGGCGCCTTCGTCTCGCTCGCCAGGATCGCAGCGCCGCTGCCCGCAGTGACCACCAGCAGCGCCGCCGCCGCCAGCAAAGCATTCCGCATCATCATCCTCCACCCATGTTTTTGTCGGGGCGGGGACTTTCGTCCCCTTGTCTGCAACCTATCTGGAAGAGGCGAGGAAACACAAGTCGAAGGCGGGGTAATTTGCAGACGGAATTATGGGCGGTCAGCGGCATCGCTGCGACGGTGGCGGGCATCGCCGCCTTCGCCGATCGCCGTCGCCTGACGCGCGAAGACCTCGATCGGGTGGGTATCATGCCGTGGCCCGGCGTGCTGGTGGCGGCGATGCTGACCGCGATCGTGGCGGCGGCGCTCGCGGTGAAGGGGTAGGAACAGAGAAAGCCCTCGCCCCTTTGGGGAGAGGGACAGGTCCGCGCAGCGGACCAGGGAGAGGGGCAGTCGCGCCAAGCGTAGACGTCTGACAGGTTCGCCCGAATTTGGCTGGCCGGGCAGCAGTACCGCGCCCTCCGAACCTTTACGCGTCGCGCGACTCCCCCTCTCCCCGAAGGGGAGAGGGGGGCAGAGGCCCGTTAAAACGCGGCGCGCAGCGTCACCTGAAACAGCGGGCCGGACTTCTCGCGCTCGATCTCATATTCGTCGAGGTCGCCAGCGGCGCGGTTGGCGATGATCTCGTCGAGCGAATCCCCGTCATATTTGCGGAAGTCTTCCTTCTTCTGGCGGTCGAGCAGGTTCTGCACCGAGCCGCGCAGCACGAAATTCTTGCCGATGCGCTTTTCGACGAACAATTCGAGGTCGGGATCGTAGCGCAGGTCGATCGTCTCGTCGAAGTTGTACTCGCGCGCCTTGCTGCGGCCGGAAATGGTCGCGCCGAAGCTGGCGTCGATCGTCCGCACCGTCTGGATGAAGCCCAGATTGTAGACATGGTGCGGCTGGTTGTTGAAGCGGCGCTTCTCGCCGGTGAACGGGTCGGTCGTCTCGCTGTCCAGATAGGTGTAGTTTGCGAACAGGCCGGTGTCGGGCAAGCCGAACGCGGTCAGCGGCGCGGAGAAATCGATCTCCATGCCCCAGGTGTCGCCATCGCCGATGTTGCGCGGCGTGTAGACGTTGCCGCCCATGTCGCTGTCCGCGATCCGCACCAGTTCGGTCAGATCCTTGATGTTGCGGTAGAAGAAGTTGATGCCGACGATACCGCTGGTCCCCAACCGGCGCTCATAGCCGACGTCCACGCCCCAGGCGCGTTCGTTCCTGAGTTCGGGGTTGCCGATCGTCACATCCTCGTCGCCCGGGCTCTCCTCCTCCTCGAACGGAGAGAGCAGGCCGTAGTTCGGGCGGCGGACCGTGCGCGCCACCGAGGCGCGGAACTGGTCGCGCGTGGTGGGGGCGTAGCGGACGTGCAGCGACGGGTTGAGCATCTCGGTGTCGTAGGATGCATCGTCGATATCCTCGCCGGTCACGTCGCGGCGGGTGATCTCGTAACGCAGGCCGGCATCGACGCTGAACGTCGTGCTCGGCTCATAGGTCAGCCGCACATAGGGATCGTAGCGGTCTTCCTTGATGGTGAACTCGCCCGCCAGGAAGTCGCCGTCGTTCAGGCCATTGCGCTTCTTGTGCAGCAGATCGACGCCCGCCTTCACCTTGAGCGGCGAATCCTTGCCGAAGGTGAGGCTGATCGTGCCGGTATACTCGTCATCCTTGATGTTGAGCGTCTCTTCATCGTCGAGTTCGAGGTCGGTGAGATCATCCTCATTCTCGCCGACGAACACCGTCGAGGTCGAATCCTCGCGAAAGCCGGACCAGCCGGCGGCGAGGCCGAGCTCGACGCCGCCCAGCGGCACGATCGCGTCCATGCCGAGCGAATAGGTCTGCTGGTTGATCTCTTCGTGCTGCACCTCGATGCCGTCGAAATCGAGATCCTCGCCCTCGAGCGTGACCGAACTCTCGTCCTCGTCGCGGTCGGTGTCGACGAAGAAGCCCGAGAAGCGGATGCGGCCATCGTCGCCGAAGCGATGCGTCAGCTCGAGATTGCCGGAAAGGTCGCTGCCGTCGCGGGTATCGTCCTGCAGCTCGGTGTTATCGAACTCGGGATCGTCGGTGTAGGGCGCGCCCGTCGTCGGCGTGTCGCCGAAGCGGTAGGAGACCTTCTTCTTGGGGTTGCGGCGCTCCTGATAGTTCAGGCCGGCCCAGATCGTCGTGTCCTCACCGATGCTCGTCGCATAGGCGATCGCGCCCGAAGGGCGGACCTTGCCATCCTCGTTGATCAGCGCGCCGGCCTTGGCGAAGCCGCCCTCGAAACTGACCGACTCCTTGGTGATGATGTTGAGCGTGCCGGCGATGCCTTCGCTCGGCTGGTCGGCGCGCGGTGCGCGGACGATCTCGATGCGCTCGACCAGTTCGGCCGGAATGCGGTCGACGAAGAAGCTGCGGTCGGCCTCGCCGCCGGGCGCGCGGCGGCCGTTGATCAGCACCTGGGTGAAGCCCGGCGGCAGGCCGCGCATCTGGACGCCGTCATATTCCAGCACGTCCGACGTGAAGGTCACGCCCGGCACGCGCTTCAGCATCTCGCCCACCGAGACCGGCTCGAAACGCTGGAAATATTCGAGGTCGTAGGAAAGCACCGGGTTGGCATCGTCGGTACGGTTGCGGAAGCTGATCTGGCCGTTGACGATGATGTCGCTGGCGCGGACCGGGTCGGCTTCCTCCTGCGGCGTACCCGCATCGGTCGGCAATTCCTGCGCGACGGCGGGCATGGCGAAGATGAGCGGCAGCGCAACGCCGCCAAGCAGCAGCAGTTTCTTGGTCACTGAATTCCCCTTTTTCGGCAAGACACCGAAATTGACCGCCGCGGTTTGAGATGTATGAGCGGCGCGATCGAGCCGGCCAGTGGAGAATTTGCGTGACGCAGACCCTACAGTTTTGTTTCAGGTCGGTGACGACTGCGTTGCTTCTTTGCACCGTGGCGGCCTGCGGCGGCGGTGAAACTGCCGACAACGCGTTGACGAACATGGGGAATGTGTCGGAATCGGCGCCTGCGGCGACGCCCGCGCCGATCGTCACCGCCGAAGTGACCGCGCGCGGTGAGACCGATGTCGTCGGCACCGCCAACGCCGATGCGGCGGACGACCCCGCGATCTGGCGCGACCCGGCGGACCCGGCGAAGAGCCTGATCGTCGCCACCGACAAGAAGGCCGGCCTCTATGTCTATGGGCTGGACGGCAAGACGCGTTCCTTCATCAAGACCGGCCGGGTCAACAATGTCGACCTGCGCGCCGACGTGGCGATCGGCGGCACCGACGGCGTGCTGGTGGTGGCAAGCGACCGCAGCGACGAGGCCAATGCCCGGGTCGCGCTGTTCCGGCTCGACACCGCCACCGCGAAGCTCACCGCGCTCGGCACGGTGCCGTCGATCGAGGGGGAGGCCTATGGCATGTGCCTCTATCGCGACGCCGGCGCGCTCTATGCGTTCATGGTCACCAAGGAAGGCGGCATCGGCCAGGTCGCGCTCGACCTCACCGGTGCCCAGCCCGTGGGGCGCCTGGTCCGCCGCCTGAAGGTCGGCAGCCAGGCCGAGGGCTGCGTCGTCGATGAACGGACGCATCGCCTGTATGTCGCCGAGGAGGATGTCGGTCTCTGGCGCTTCGACGCGCGGCCGACGGGCGCCGCAGAGGCGGTGTCGATCGCCAAGGTCGACAAGCAGCGGCTGTTCGACGATGTCGAGGGACTGGCGATCGCGAGCGATGGTAGCGAGGGCGATGGCGGCTATCTCGTCGTCTCCAGCCAGGGCGACAATGCCTATGCGCTCTACCGGCTGGCCGACGATGCCTATGTCGGCCGCTTCCGCATCGCCAAGGGCAGGTTCGGTTCGACCGAGGAGACCGACGGCATCGAGGTGATCGTCGGCGATTTCGGTCCTGCCTTCCCCGGCGGCATCATGATCGCGCAGGACGGCGAGAACGCGCCGGCCGCGCAGAATTTCAAGCTTGTCGCGTGGGACGATGTGCTGAAGGCGCTCAAGCTGAAATAGCGAAGCGCAGGAGCGGGCAAACCCGTTTTCAAGCGGGTTCGCAGGACATCGATCGCTCCCCGGCATCGAAGCTTGTCGCGGGGCCGCCGACGTCATGAGATGCCGGGGCCATAGCTGAGCGCCCCATGTGGATCGGGGCACTGTCCCCTGCGCGCCGCGGGCGCCCGCCTGGCGTCTCGACACCCTGATGCAATCAGAAAGCCTCGACTCATCCCGGTTAACCGCTCGGGTCATCGAGCCACGATTGCGGGCAGGTGTCACTAAGAGGCATTGAAAATGTCACTTAGTGACAAGAGTCGGAATGCTATGGATCGGGACGAAACACGGCTGAGGATCTCGCGTGAAGCGGCGCGGCTGTTTCTGGAGCGCGGTGTCGCAGAGACCGGCGGCGATGCCATCGCTGCGGCCGCCGCTGTCTCGACGAGGACCGTGTGGCGCCATTTCCGCAACAAGGAGAGCTGCATCGAACCGGTACTGGTCACGTCGATCCAGCGCTTCGCGAGAATAATGGACGAATGGCCCCTCGATGTGTCGCTCGAGGACCATCTTCGCATCGCCATGCCCGTCGGCGGGGAATCCCCGCGCCTGATCGCGGACGGCACGTTGGCGGTGAAGCTCGTCGCGCTGTGCGCCCAGGAGCCTGACATCCGTGCGATATGGCTGGACGCCTATCATTTGCTTGAAGTGCGTTTTCACGCGGTGATCGCCCGTCGGAGCAATCGTTCGACGCTGGATTTCGACGTGCGAATGTGCGCCGCGACAATCGTCGCGGCGATCAGGATCATCGATCAGGCCATCAGCATCGCGGCCGTCAGCGGCGGCCAGTCTTACGCCGCGGTCGAGCTCGCCGAACTGATGTCAGGCGCGATCCGCAAGGCTGCGACCTTGCCGGTCTGCGATCCGGTCCCGCGCGCGATCTTTCGATTCGCTGCCGGTGATCGCGCGGGCGCCGATCGCGCTTGACGCAAATCCCGGTACCAGGATCCACAACGCAGGAGAGTAACATGCGTATATCTACCCCGACCGGATATCGCCGGGCATCGCAACGGCCGATCGGCCTCTATCGGACTGCCTTGGTGGCGATCGCCGCCCTTCTGGGCGTGGGTGTCGCCGGTGATGCATCGGCTCAGATCGACTGGGGTCGCTCCGCCGAACGGGAAGACAGCAGAACCTGCGAACGTATTGGTGCGGACAGGGGCAAGGAATATACCCGATGCATGCTCAACCAGCAGCGTCGCCGAGATAACGCGCCGCTCTATGCCGCCGAGCAACAGCGTAACAATGCCGAAGCTGCTCGGAACAATGTGGAAACCGTCCGCAGGATCCGCTGTAACCGCGAAGCCAAGCGCGCGCGTGAACGCGGCGAACGCCCGCTGCCCTGCGCATAAGGCGACGATATCAGGATAGCAGCCGGGGCCGTATCGTCTGCGCCTTGCCGTGCCGGGCGGCCGCAGAGCGGGCCGTGGGGGTGGAGACTTCAACCTCTCCACCCCTACGAGCCGACCTCCGCCTCTTGGCCTAGAAGTCGACCGACGCGGAAATCTTGTAGGTGCGCGGCATGCCCTGCAGCAGCGCGGTGCCGAAGGAGCCGAAGGCGGACGACCAGTACCGCTTGTCAGCGACATTATCGACGTTGAAGCGCAGCGTCAGCGGGTTCTCCGCCACCGGCACGACATAGCGCGCGCCGAGGTCGAAGCGGGTCCAGCCAGGCAGTTCCAGCGTGTTCTCCGGGTTCACCATCTGCTTGCCGGTGCGCACGACGCGGCCGGTGAGCGTGGTGCCGGGCAGGAAGGGCAGATCCCATTCGACATTGGCGTTGGCAAGATAGTCCGGCACGCCGATCGCGTCGTTGCCCTCGTTCAGCCCGCCCGCGGTGCGGCGCAGCTTGGCGTCGTTGATCGATCCGCCGGCGATGATGCGCAGCCCTTCCACCGGTTCCCCATCGACGCTGAGTTCGATGCCGCGGTTGCGCTGCTCGCCGAAGATGCCGAAGGTCACCGCGTCCGGATTGCCCGGGATCGGCGTCGAGACGCTGTACGCGCTCGGCCGCTCGGTCTGGAACGCCGCCACCGACATGTTGAAGCGGCCGAGGCTGAGCTTGCCGCCCACCTCATATTGCTTCGACTTGAAGGGCGGGAACGCCTCGCCCGGATTGATGATGTTGGCGCCGTTGGGGGCGGTATCGCCCTGGACGAGCGCCTCGATCCGGTTGGCGAAGATCGAGAGCCCGTCTGTTGGCTTCACCACCACGCCGATGACCGGGGTCGCCGCATCCTCGTCATAGCGGCTTTCGAACGCGCCGGTGGCATAGGCGTAGCGTGTCACCCTGATCGTCTGCAGCCGCAGGCCGGCGGTGACGAGGATGCGATCGTCGAGGAAGCCCATGGTGTCCGAAGCGAAGGCGCTGGCCAGCCGGTTGCGCTGGATCGGGAAGGGATTGTCGAGGTTGCCGCCGGCGAACGATCTGCCGGGGTAGGCCACCTGCGGTGTATCATAGAGGTTGGTTGCGAAGCCGGTACGAAAATCGAAGGCGTTGCGGTTGACCTGCCAGATGTAGGAACCGCCGAAGTTGAATTCGTTGGTGATCCCGCCCGCGTCCAGCTTCACCCGCAGTCCGGCCTGTGCGGCTTCGTTATTGTCCGTGCGCGGGATGTAGCTTGCACTGCCATTCGCCGCGCCGGTGACGATGTCGGTTACGGTGATGCCGTCATAGACGCCGTCCTCATAGCCGTCGCGCGCGCCGAACGAGGCATAGAGCATCGCGCTGTCGCTCAGATCATATTCCGCACGGACGGTGCCGAAAATGTCGCGCAGATCGGTATAGGCGAACGTCTGGCCATAATTATGATCGGATTTCGGCACGCGCGGAATCGCGGTCACGCCGGCGGCAAGCCCGACGGTCGGGCGCAGGTTGCGCACCTTGACGCGCTGATAGGCGAGATCGACGAACACGCGCGCCTTGTCGCTGCGCCAGTCGAACGAGGCGCCGATCACCACCGACCGGCGATATTCGTCGTCGATCGCGACATCGCCGCCGCGCAGCGCGCCGTTGATGCGGACGCCGAACGAACCGTCGCCCAGTCGCCGCGCAACGTCGAAGCTGCCGCCGACATGGCCGGTGGAGGTGTAGTTGGCGGTGGCGCGGGTGAGCGGCTGGTCGCCCGCCTGCTTGGTGATCAGGTTGACGCTGCCGCCGATGCCCGAGCCACCCGGTGCCGCGCCGTTGAGAAAGGCGGTGGCGCCGTTCAGCACCTGCACCTGCTGATAGAGTTCGGGCGCGACGAGTTGACGCGGGGTGAGTCCGTAGAGGCCGTTCATGCCGATATCGTCGCCAAACAGCGCGAAGCCACGGATCACGAACTGCTCGGAGGCATTGCCGAAGCCATAGGTCGTCCGCACCGACGGATCGTTCTCCAGCACCTGGCCGAGCGTCTGCGGCTGCTGGTTGAGGATCAGAGTCTCGCTGTAGCTCTTGACGCTGAACGGAACGTCGCCGGCATCCTTGTCGCCCAGGATGCCGATCTGGCCGCCGCGGATCACCTGCGTGCGGTTCTCGCGCTGTGCGGTCACGACGATCTCACCGCTGTCAGCCGCCGCCGGGGCAGGCGCGGCCTGCGCATGGACGGCAGCGGGCATGAGCGCGGCCGAGGAAACGAGCAGCGCACGGAAGCAGGTATGAGCGATCGACATGGAGGTCCCTTTTGCAGCGGCCGCGCCCTTCGTGGGGTATGGCTCGGTCCCGCCGGGAATTAGTGCAACTCACTCGCATAAGCAAGTTATCGGCCGCCGCGACAGGTCGACGGGTGGCCATTGCGGGGGCCGCAAAGCGCACGAAAACATGATCGATCAAGGCAGTGCTGAACCGGGATGGTCATGCGTCTCGGGCGACCGGCGCGTGGCGCCACGGCCTGCTCTGCTGGCCGCTCTTCCCAGAGCGACAGGGTCAGCCTTGACCTCGAGCGCCCGCCGGTGATCATCGGCGCGATCTGCAACGCGCCGATGATCGCAACCTTTTGGCCCCGGCCTGTCGAAACTCGCTGTGCTCGCGGCACATGCAGTTGAGCGGCGTTGGCCGCTCGGCCATCGACAGCGGGTTGGTGGTCGGACATCATCGGACGGAAGGCGATCCACATGCACTACATGCTGCTCTTCAATGAGACCGCGGAGGAGATGCGCAAGCGCACCGATCCGGCGCTGGCAGACACCTATTGGGGCGGTTGGAACGCTTATATGGGCGCGATCGGCCAGGCTGGCGCCATGGTCAGCGGAAATGGACTGCAACCTCCGGAGGCGGGCACCACGTTGCGGGTGGAGAACGGCATGCGCCATGTGGCCGATGGCCCGTTCGCAGACACCAAGGAGATGCTCGGCGGCTACGTGGTTCTCGACGTTCCGGACCTTGATGCGGCGCTCGAATGGGCCGCCCGCGCGCCGTGCGTTAGCGCTGGCTCGGTCGAGATCCGCCCCGTTTTGCCATCCCCCGCCAATTGATGGACGATGCGCGCCGCAACGCCGCCGCCCTGGCGACGCTGGCGGCGCGCGACTCCTATGGCAAGCTGCTCTCGATCCTGGTCTCGCGGACGCGCGACATCGCCGCCGCCGAAGACGCCCTGTCCGACGCATTCGCGGCTGCGCTCGCGCAATGGCCGCGCGATGGCGTGCCGTCCAATCCGGTTGGGTGGCTGCTCACTGTTGCGCGGCGAAGTGTCGGGCACGCCGCCGGCCGGCGGCAAACCGCCGAGCGTGGGGCGGAGCTGGTCCGAATGCTTTATGACGAGCGCGCCGATATCATGGCGAACGAGTTTGGCGACGAGCGGCTCAAGCTCATGTTCGTATGCACGCATCCCGCGATCGCGCAGGATGTGCAGACGCCGCTGATGCTCCAGACGGTGCTGGGCCTCGACGCTGCGCGGATCGCGGCGAGCTTCCTGGTGTCCGGTGCGTCGATGGGGCAACGGCTCGTCCGCGCCAAGCGACGCATCCGCGACGCCGGGTTCGCTTTCGTGATTCCTGATTCCGCAGAGGTTCCGGCACGCCTGTCCGCAGTCCTCTCCGCGATCTATGCCGCCTATGGCACGGCTTGGGACGACGTCGCGGGCGCCGACGCGCGGCTGGCAGGGCTTGCCGAAGAGGCCATCTGGCTCGCGCGGTTGACGGTTCAGCTCGCGCCGGATCAGCCCGAAGCGCTTGGGCTGTTGTCGCTGGTGCTTCACTGTGAAGCGCGCGGTGCCGCGCGACGCGACGCGGATGGTCGCTTCATAGCGCTGCGCGACCAGGACATGTCGCTGTGGTCGCACGCCCTGATCATGGAGGCAGAGGCGACGCTGCGCGCGGCCGCGCGCCTGCTCGCGCCGGGACGCTTCCAGACCGAGGCGGCAATCCAGTCGCTGCACGTGCAGCAGCGGATGACCGGCGAACGCCTGACCCGCCCGCTGGTGCGGCTTTACGACGTTCTCGCCAGCTTCGCACCGACCACCGGCGTTCTCGTCGCACGCGCCGTCGCTGTCGCGGAAGGCGGCGATCCCGCCGCTGCGCTCCAACTGCTGGATGGCATCGAAGGCGCGAGGACCTATCAGCCCTGGTGGGCGGCGCGGGCCCGGACACTCTGGTTGGCGAACCAGGCGGTTGCCGCGCGCGACGCCGCCATCATGGCGGCCGGCCTCAGCAGCGATCCAGCCATTCGCCGCTTCCTGCTCGAAGGCGGGTATGGCGACCCGCCCGGCAACTGATCTCCCCCCCGCGCCGAAACGTCTGTCGAAATCGGTGATCCAGGCCGCAATCGGGGACATATCGGGGTTGCATGAAGGCCGGCCGGACACGGTTGCGGTTCGAATCAGCGCCGTTGAATGTCCCGCATCGTGGCGAAGCGACCGCAAGATCGGCACCATCGCGGCAGCTTTCACGCCGCACCGCCCGGGCGCGTCCACTACAGCCGCTTGTGAAGCACGCCCCCAGATAAAAGGATGGTATCATGGCTCCTCGTAACGGCCTCGACTCGCTTCTTCGTCCTGAAGATTCTGTTCTTGTTCTCATCGACCATCAACCCTATCAGCTGGCCAATCTGAACAGCCACGATCCCCAAGCGGTCGTCAACAACACGACCGCGCTTGCCAAGGTCGCCAAGGTATTCGGCGTGCCGACGATCCTTACCAGCGTGGTTGCTGCCCGCGGTGGGGTCATCTTCCCCCATGTCACCGAAGTGTTTCCCGATCAGGAGGTGATCGATCGAACCTTCATCAACACCTGGGAAGACCCCAAGGTCGTCGATGCGGTGAAGGCCACCGGCCGCAAGCAACTGATCATCGCCGGTCTGTGGACCGAGATCTGCGTCGCCATGCCGGCGATCCAGGCCGCGGGCGAAGGCTGGGACGTGACCGTCATCACCGACGCCTCGGGTGGCACCTCGCTGGAGGCGCATGAGGTGTCGATCCAGCGCATGATCGCGGCGGGCGTCAACATGATGACGTGGCTCGCCCTCGCATCCGAATGGCAGCGCGACTGGGCGCGTACCGATACCGCCGGTCCGCTGAACGATGCGCTCAAATATCACATCGGCGGAAGCGCGATCGCCTATCTGTGGGAGCAGCAGTTGCTCAACACGCCGGTGCCGGACGCCGCCTGACCCCCGGCGGGGATGGCAGGCGGCCTGCTGCGCGAGCGGCGTCTATCGGCGCTTGCCATCCCCTTCAGACCCCCTGAGGGTCGAGAAAGACGTGAAGTGAGAGGATGCGGCCACCCTCGAACTGCGCGACGTCGGTGCCCGTTACGGCGGCATCCGGGTCCGGCCCGGAGCGCCATTTGAGTCGGCCGACGCCGTTATGGCCGACAGCAGGCCCCTCGGCGACGAAGGCGACATCGGCGGGCAACGTCGCAAGCAGCCGCCCGACCGCATCGTTTATCGCAGCGTGACCGCGGACGGAGGCGTGCGGTTCGTGCAGCACCGCGTCTTCGCGATAAAGCGTGCGAACCGCTTCAAGGCGCCGCCCCTCATCGCGCTCGTTGAAGACGGTGAGCAGATTGGCCTTCATCATCCGGTCATAGTCGATGGCGTCGATCGGTGTTTCGGGCTCTCGCGTGCGTTGCCGCTCGCCCTCGTCCGATGAAAACATCGCCAGGCCGGACGCGGAACCCTCGGTCGCCGCCTCGTCCTGGAGCACGTCCCAATGCTCGGCGAGCAGGCCATCCGCGATGCGGAAGATGTCGACGACGATCTGTGGTTTCGGCGCCCAGCCATGGATCCGGCCGTGGATGGCGACAAAGTCGCCCTCGGCAACGATCAGGCCGGGCTCGTAGAACACGGTCGGGGGAAGCGTTGCCACCAGCGCGGCCAGCGCATCTCGTCCCTGCGGGATGCCGGGATTGTGCTGGATGTAATCGGGCGCATAAAGTCGCTCGACGGCCTGGGGGTCGCGGCGCTGGAACAGCGCGGTCATGGCTTCGAGGACCAGGGCTTTTTTGCCGTCTAGCGTCATCGTCATCGGACTTTTCCTCTCGAGATGAGGTGAATAGGTCCCTGCATCCTCAGAAACGAGCCGTCGGGCAGGGTGGCATAGGAGTGGACGATGCAGTGCTCGAAATCCTCGACATGCACGACCGTGGCGCCGCTTGCTTCGACCCAGCTCACGGCGAAAACACCCGTTCGGATCCGGCTCGCGGCAATCTTGACGGTTTCCGTCTTGGCGTAGGGTCCCTTGGCGATTTCGAACCGGATCTGGCCGTCCGGCAGCGTCGTCAGGCGAGCGGTGAACGCGTCGAAAACGACGTCGAAGACGATGCCGATCGGATATGCGTCTGCCGATTTCGGTGCGTCCGATGCTGGTTCAGGCAAGGCAGACTCCGATGAAACGATCGTGTTGAGGCGCCTGCCGCGTCGAACGGTTCGGATGTGATCGAACATGTCGGCCGACGGGCAAGCGACATCGACCGACCTTACAGGGATCGTGCGCGATGAGCGACGCAGGCACTGCTGCCGCGTTGCCGCTCTTGCGGCGAAGCGGTCGGGCCGCTGTCATGCGCGCCTCGACCATGGTATCATAAGGCCCGTCGGAGGAGGGCTCGCCGATCGGTCTACGGTCGCCGCAGCGCGACTCCGTCTAATTGCTGATCGGCTTTTGTCGAGACGGGCAACGCCCTGATGCGCCGGCGTGCCAAGCCGGCTGACCAGGGTGCATGCTTGGAGATCGAAGCGCCCGAGATGTCATAGGAGTGACGGCAATTACGGTATCGGCCCATCCATCGTCTTCCGACTGGTACTGCCAGGGGCGGCAGGCGTCCTATTTGCGCTCGCGACGGTCGCCAGGCGGCGTGCTCGACCTGCTTGAGGTGGCTCGGCCAGCCGGGGACATGTCCCGACCGGGACTGCCGGATATCGTCCTGTATCAGGACTTGCTCGGAGGCAGTCGGGTCAGCGGCGACCTGGGCGGGGGCCGCTTCGATGTCATGGGCGAACGGGGCAATTTCTGCGTCGCCGCGCCCAACTTCGCCACCACGGCGATGATGGAAGAAACGCATCGGCTTCGCAGCCTGATCTTCCCGATGGCTGATTGGGAAAGCGTGCTGGACGAAGCCGCGGATGGCCGATTCTCGTTCGACAATCTCAATATCTATGGCCGGATGTTCGCCTCACCGGGGATTCGGGCGGCATATCGGAAGCTTTGGGCTCTCTGCGATGATGAAGGCGCACCGTCGCGCCTGCTCGCGCGGGCTGCGGGCTGCGCGATTCTGGCCGAACTTTGCCGGTTGGGCGGAGCGCCGCTGCCAACGGTGAAGGGCGGCCTTGCACCCTGGGCGGAACGGCGCTGTCTGGAACTGATGCGGACGCGGCTTTCGGAGGACATCGGCCTCGACGAACTGGCGGCAGAAGTGCGGCTCTCGCCATTCCATTTCGCGCGGATGTTCAAGCAAAGCCTGGGCTTGCCGCCGCGCGCCTACCTGACGCGGCTGAGGATGGAAAAAGCCTGCGAGTTGCTGGAGAGGACGGATCTGCCGGTCACGCACATCGCGCTGGAGGTGGGATATTCGTCGAACCAGGTCCTTGCGCGGGTTTTCCTCAAGCACATGCACCTCAGCCCATCCGACTATCGGCGGGCCGTTCGTGACTTTGGCGGCGAATCGATCGCGTTCCACGCGCGACCGGCTCCGGAAGCACGGCAATGACCGTCCACGCGCATTCGTCCTTCGCCCGATGGCACAGCCATGGCCGACATTCATCCTATGTGCGCACGATGAAGTCACCGGGGGGAATTCTCGATCTTCTCGAGGTGCAGCGACCCGCCGGGGATATGTCGCGCCCCGCGCTGCCGGATATCGTGCTGATGGAGGACGTGCTCGGTTGCCGTCGCGTCAGGGGAGACTTGGGTGGCGGTCGCTTCGATATGGCCACCAGGAAAGGGACGCTCGCCGTCGCGGCCCCAAACTTCGCGACCACCGTGATCAATGATGAAAGCCACCGGCTTCGCAGCCTCGCCTTCTCCCTTGCCCAATGGCAGGATCTGCTCGACGAGGCCGCCGACGGCCGCTCCTCGTTCGACGCCTCCCGCATCTATGGCCGGGTGTTCGGTTCGTCGGCGATCCGACTGGCGGTTCGCAACCTGTGGGCGCTCTGCGAGGACGAAGGCGCGCCGTCACGGTTGCTGGCGCGGGCGGCAGGCTGCGAGATTCTTGCCGAACTCTGCCGCCTGGGCGGGACGCCGTTCACGCCCGCAAGGGGCGGCCTTGCGCCCTGGGCTGAGCAGCGCTGTGTGGAAATGATGCAGGAGCGGCTGTCGGACGATATCAGCCTTGATGATCTCGCGGCCCAGGCGCGGCTTTCGCCGTTTCATTTTGCCCGAATGTTCAAGCAGAGCCTCGGCGTGCCGCCGAGGGTCTATCTGACCAGGCTACGTATCGAAAAAGCCTGCGAACTGCTGGAGCATACGGACCTTCCGGTCACCCAGATCGCCCTGGAGGTCGGCTATTCGTCAAACCAGGTGCTCGCCCGCGTCTTCCTCAAGCATCGACGCATGAGCCCGAGCGATTATCGTCGGGCGGTCCGGGAACCGGTTCGTCCCGTCGTCGTGCAGGAACCTTCGCCGTCGCTCCGTTGAGAGCATCTATCGCGGGGTCGGCAGCTTGACGGTTTCACCAGCGACATCGATCGTCACTTTGCCGCGAAGCCCGCGAGAACCGCCGTTTTCAAGCAGGTCATGCGCATCGCCGATCCTTGCAAGGGGAAGCACCGCGCCGATGACGGGCTTGATGCGGCCGCGTTCCACAAGCGTTGTCAGCGCGTCGAGCTTGCCGCGGTTCTGGCGGGTGAACACGAAATGATAGGCGGCGTTCTTGCCCCATGCCTCGATCAGGTTCTGGGGCTGGGCGATGTCGACGATGCTGACCAGCCGACCGGCATCCGCCAGGACGACCGCACTGCGGGTGAGGGTGTCGCCGCCGATCGTGTCGAACACCACGTTTACGCCCTGTCCCTGCGTCAGGTCCGCCACGGCTGTGACATAGTCGTCGGCGCTATAGTCGATCACCTCATCCGCGCCGAGCGAACGCACGAAGGCGTCGTTGTCCCGTCGCGCCGTCGTGATGACCCGCGCTCCCATCGCCTTGGCAAGCTGGATCGCCACCGTGCCGACACCGCCGGCACCGCCATGGATCAGGATGGTTTCGTGAACCGCAAGCTGGGCACGGGTTACCAACGCCTCCCAGACCGTCCCGCCCACAAGCGTCAGGCTGGCGGCTTCCAGATGGGTGATGTTGTGCGGCTTGCGCGCGACCAGTTCGACGTCGGCAACATGCTGCTCCGCATAGGAGCCGGGGCCACCGAAGATCTTTGGCGTATAATAGACCGCGTCGCCGATATCGAACTCGGTGACATTCGCGCCTTTCTCCTCGACGACACCGGAGACGTCGTGCCCGATAATCGCGGGCAGTGGCACATGGTCGACATAGTCACCGCGTCGGATCTGATAGTCCAGGGGATTGATGGCGGTCGCGTGGACGCGCACCCTGACCTGCCGGGGCCCGACCTCCGGCACGGCGACATCGCGTAACTCGAACGCATCGAAACCGCCGAACTTGCCAAGGACGATCGCCTTCATGGTCTTGGTCATGGTCTTCTCTTTCCAACAGGAGGTCAGCAGGTCAGGATCGGGCAAAGGCCAGCAGGTCGGCGTTCACCATGTCCGGGTGCGTGGCGAATAGGCCGTGCGACAGGCCGGGATAGGTCTTCAGCATTCCATCCCGCACGAGACCGATCGCCTTGTGCGCGGAATTGCCGATCGGAACGATCTGGTCGTCCTCTCCATGCAGGAACAGGATCGGAACCGTGATCGCTTCCAGGTCTTCGGTGAAGTCGGTCTCCGAAAAAGCCCTGATGCAGTCGAACTGCGCCTTGGCGCCGCCGGCCATGCCCTGGCGCCACCAATTGTCGATTAGGCCCTGGCGGGCTTGCGCGCCTTCGCGGTTGAAGCCGTAGAAGGGGCCGCTGGGGATGGCCTTGTAGAACTCGGCCCGGTTCCGGGACAGCGCGCCTCGAAAACCATCGAATAGCTCGATCGGAATGCCGTCCGGGTTCCGCGTGGACCTGACCATCACCGGAGGAACCGCGCTGATCAGCATCGCCTTGGCAACCCGGCCGGGTTCCGCGCGCGCAGCATAGCGCGCGACCTCGCCACCGCCGGTCGAATGGCCGACATGGATGACATCATAAAGGTCCAGTGCGGTCACGATCGCCGCGACATCCAACGCGTAGGTGTCCATCTCGTTACCCGTATCGGTCTGGTCCGACCGGCCATGTCCCCGCCGGTCGTGCGCGATCACGCGATAGCCCGCCGACAGGAAGAACAGCATTTGGCCGTCCCAATCGTCGGCGCTCAGCGGCCAGCCATGGTGGAACATCACCGGCTGAGCATCCTTTGGTCCCCAGTCCTTGTAGAACAGATTGGTGCCGTCGGATGTGGTAACGATGGCCATGATGGGATGTCCTTCCGCCTGCCGAGCTAGCAAACGCCGCGGACACGCGCGGCGCTGAAGCTGCGGTGCGGGTGCCGATCTTGCGGACCTGACCGTGTGATCGAACGCGCCCCGGCCTCGCCGGCCGCCTTGGAAGGGCGCAAAATCGGCACCCTCGCCGCAGTCTTGGCACCGCATCGTCGGAACCGGTCCATAAGATCGGACCCGACGCAGCGACAATCCGCCGAACCTCGGCTCGAAACAGCCATGCGATTCCGTCCGGCGGCTTCCGGGAAGGCAATGAACAATGAGTTGGAATCCGGCAATCGAACCGACCTGTCCCGATAAGGTCGAACAGGACGCGATCGAAACGCTCATCGTGCCACGGTCCCGGGACCTTGGCGGGTTCGAGGTCCGTCGCGCCCTGCCTGCGCCGAACCGCCAGATGGTTGGGCCGTTCATCTTCTTCGATCAGGCCGGACCGGCCGAGCTGCTGGCCGGGCAGGGCATCGACGTCCGCCCCCATCCCCATATCGGTATCGGCACGGTCACCTATCTTTACCGCGGCGATTTTCATCACCGCGACAGCACCGGGGCCGACCAGATCATCCGTCCCGGCGCGCTGAACTGGATGGTGGCGGGGCGGGGCGTCACCCATTCCGAACGGACCTCTGCCGCCGCACGAACCGGCCCGAATGGCCTGTTCGGCATCCAGACCTGGCTGGCCCTGCCGGACGCGCATGAGGATGCGCCGCCCGCCTTCGAGCATCACGGCAAGGAAATGCTTCCCGTCATCGAGGATGGCGGCATTTCGCTTCGGCTGATCCTCGGCAATGCCTATGGCGCAGTCTCGCCCGCGACCATGTTCTCGGAAACCTTCTATGCCGATGTGCGGCTCGATCCGGAAAGCCGGCTGCCGATGCCCGACGATCACGAGGATCGCGGCATCTACATCGTCGAAGGCTCGATATCGGTCGCAGGGCAAGGCTTTGAGGCGGGCCAGATGATGGTGTTCCGGCCCGGCGACAGGATCACGGTCGCCGCAGGCAGCGGCGGCGCGCGGCTGATGATCCTCGGCGGAGCCACCCTGGCCGGCCCGCGTTACATCTGGTGGAATTTCGTGGCATCGTCGCAGGAGCGCATGGATGCGGCGAAGGCCGAATGGCGCGCGGCGAACTGGGGCGCGGGCCGCTTCGATCTGCCGGCGGACGACCGGGAAGAGTATATTCCGTTGCCCGACTGAGTCGGTACGCCGCCCCCGAGTGCAAGCAGATACCGAGTGGAGAATGCGGAATGACGACCAACTGGCCTCGGCTCGATTATCTCGGCTGGCGGGAAACCTGCTCCGCGCTGCACCTCTACCTGCAGGTCGCGGGCAAATACCGGCTCGCGCGCAGCCCGTGGCTGAACCATTCCTGGAACGCGACCTTCTATGTGACGCCCGGCGGCTTGGCCTCCTCGCCGATCCCCGATGGTTCCGGCATCGAACTCCTGTTCGACCTGCGGGAGCACAAGGTCGTCGGGACCAGCGGCGACGGTCGCCGCGCCGCCTTTGCGCTTGGGCCGACGACGGTCGCGGCGTTTCATGCCGAATTCGTGAAGCTCGTCGCCGATCTCGGCGGCACGCCGCAGTTCCATGGTACGCCAAACGAGGTTCCGAACCCCGTGCCCTTTGCCGAGGACCATCGCGAGCGCCCCTATGACCGTGAGGCCGTGCGCCGTTTCCATCAGGCGCTGGTCGCCATCGACCGGGTGTTCAACCGCTTCCGGACATCGTTTCTGGGCAAGTCCAGTCCGGTTCATCTCTTCTGGGGCGCGCTCGACCTGGCGGTGACCCGCTTTTCAGGGCGCCGCGCGCCGCTACACCCGGGAAACATTCCGGCGTTGCCGAACGACGTGGCGCAGGAAGCCTATGACCGCGAGGTCGCGTCCGCAGGATTCTGGCCGGGCGGGGGCGGCATCGATTACCCCGCCTTCTATGCCTACGCCTATCCGACGCCGGCCGGCTACCGTGCCGCTCAGGTTTTGCCTGATGCTGCGTTCTGGCAGGAGCAATTGTCGGAATTTCTGCTGCCCTATGATGCCGTTCAGTCGGCCGACGATCCCGATGCGACGCTTCTGGCGTTCCTGACCTCCACATACGAGGCCGCCGCCGATCTGGGCGGATGGGACCGCGACCTGCTTGAATGCGCGCAGGGAGGACCGCGTCAGGTGCGGCCGGCGGATGCCGAGTTGCAGGCACCGGTTCCGCTATCCCCGGTCGGAAGGGTCGAGCGCGAGGATGGCGCGTCGAAGGGGCGCTATCGAATCGTCATCGACGGCATCGAGGCCGAGATGACCTACAGCCGCGCCAGCGCAACATTGATCATCATCGACCATACCGAGGTTCCGGCGGCGCTGCGTGGACGCAAGGTTGGAGAGCAACTGGTTCGCCAGGCGGTCGAGGACGCGCGGCGCGAAGGGGTCGCGATCATTCCGCTCTGCCCCTTTGCCAAGGTGCAGATCGACCGCCATCCCGAGTGGCAGGACGTGCTGCATTGATCGCTGGATCAAGCTGATCGCCCGCTTTCCGGATAGAGCCGAGGCATAGTCTCCCCAAGAACTGCTACGCCAGTCGCCGCTCTGCGGGAGAGGCGGCGGTTACTGGCGTTCGCGGATTTGAACCGAAATGGCGCGCCCGGCTGGATTCGAACCAGCGACCACAAGCTTAGAAGGCTAGTGCTCTATCCAACTGAGCTACGGGCGCCCGCCCGCCGCATAGCGCGGATTGCGCGTGCGGGAAACCGCGATAGTCTGCCCGCCATGAGCACAGGGGATTCTGCCGCGCCGCGCGCGGTTTCGGCGGCGGATATCGCCGGGCGGCCGCTTCGGTATTTCGATTTCGTGATGGCGGCGTTCGTCGCCATCCTGCTGCTGTCCAACGTTCTGGGCGCCGGCAAGGTCGCGGTGATCGATCTGCCCTTCGTCGGGCTGTGGCCGTTCGGCGCGGGCATCCTGTTCTTTCCCGTCTCCTACGTGATCGGCGACGTGCTGACCGAGGTCTATGGCTATGCCCGCGCGCGGCGCGTGATCTGGGCGGGGTTTGCCGCCTTGCTGTTCATGGCGTTCATGAGTTGGGTGGTGGTGGCGCTGCCGCCCGCGCCCGAATGGGGCAACCAGGCGGCGTACGAGACGATCTTCGGCCAGGTCCCGCGCATCGTGTTCGCATCGATGATCGCGTTCTGGGCGGGCGAGTTCGTCAATTCCTATGTGCTCGCGCGGATGAAGCTGGTCACCGGCGGGCGCCATCTATGGGCACGCACGATCGGCTCGACGATCGCCGGCCAGGCGGTCGACAGCCTGATCTTCTATCCCGCCGCCTTCCTCTTCGCCGAAGGGTGGACGACCGGGCTCGTCCTCCAGGTTCTGGTCACGCAATGGGCGCTGAAGGTGGGCTGGGAAGCGCTGCTGACGCCGGTGACCTATCTCGTCGTCGGCTGGCTCAAGCGCGAGGAAGGGCTGGACGTGTTCGACGAAGCGACCGACTTCACCCCCTTCAGGACCGGCGTGTGACGGCCGCGCCGCTGCTGGTTGCGCTGCTGGCGTCGCTGCAGGCCGTGGCCGATGCCCCGGCGCCGACGCTGGCCGCCCGCGCCGCGCGCCAGCCGGCGGCGGTGCGGGCGTTCATCGATCGGCGGACGGGCTGCAATCATTGGGCGGGCGAGGAACCCTACGACGCCGCGCGGCGGCGCGAGATCGACGGTGCGCTTGCGGATCTGCGCTGTGCCCGGCTGGATGCGGATGAGGCGTTGCTGCTGCGCCGCTACGGCGGTGACGCCGAACTGCGGGCGCTGCTCGATGCGGTCCGCGACGCGCCTGGGCTTTAGGCGATGGGTCGCCGCGGGGCAGCCGATCGGCGGCAGCCCCGCCGGCGGGATCAGGCGCCGACCGCCTCGAGCAGCCCGGCGAACAGGCGGCGGCCGTCATCACCGCCATGCGCGGCTTCGATGCGGCGCTCGGGGTGGGGCATCATGCCCAGCACATTGCCCGCGGCGTTGAGCACGCCGGCGATGTCGCGCGCGGAGCCGTTGACGGGCTCTGCATAGCGGAAGGCGACGCGGCCTTCGCCCTCGAGCCTGTCGAGCGTCGCGTCGTCGGCGAAATAATTGCCGTCATGATGCGCGACGGGCACGAGCAGTTCCTCGCCGGCGTCATACAGGCTGGTGAAGGCGCTCTGCGCGTTCGCCACCGTCAGCTTCACGGTGCGGCAGACGAAGCGGATGCCGGCGTTGCGCATCAGCGCGCCCGGCAGCAGCCCGGCTTCGGTGAGGATCTGGAAGCCGTTGCACACGCCGAACACCGGCACGCCGCGGCCCGCCGCCGCGACCACCGCGCGCATCACCGGCGATCGCGCCGCCATCGCGCCCGAGCGCAGATAGTCGCCATAGGAAAAGCCGCCGGGCACGCCGATGAAGCCGATGCCGTCGGGCAGGCTCGCCTCGCCATGCCACACCATTTCGGGGGCACGCCCGGTCACCGCCTCCAGCGCCACCGCGAGGTCGCGGTCGCAGTTGGAGCCCGGGAAGACGATCACCGCGGTCTTCATGCGCCGCGCTCGATGCGGTAATTCTCGATCACCGTGTTGGCGAGCAGCTTGGCGCACATCTGGTCGAGTTCGGCGTCGGTCAGCGCGGGATCATGCTCGATCTCGATCAGCTTGCCCGCGCGGACATCGTTGACGCCCGAGAAGCCGAGCCCTTCGAGCGCATGATGGATCGCCTTGCCCTGGGGGTCGAGCACGCCGCTCTTCAAGGTGACATGAATGCGGGTCTTCATCGCGCGTCCTTCGCCTGGCTGGAAAACGCCGCCCCTATGGCGCGGGTTCGGCCACGGGGCAAGCGTCGAGCCGCCGATCAGCGCGGGCGGCGCGAATAGCGGATGCGCCCTTCGCCGCGGTGGAGGATCAGGTCGTCGCCGTCGATCTCGACGGGCGCGTCGCGGAAATCGAATGTCCCCAGATCATTGGGCTCCAGCTTGAAGGCGAGCGCGGTGCCCGCGGCGGGATCGATGCGGAACTCGGGGGAGATGACGCCATGGACCGGCTCGTCGAGCCGGATCCAGCGCGGCACGCGGGTTTCGCCGGCGGGCAGCGTCCAGCCATCCTCCTGCGTATAGCCGGTCGCCGGCTCGCCGCTGTCGAACCCCACCGTCACGTCGATGCCGGCGATGCCCTGGCCGTCGGGCCAGGTGACGCTGACCGACAGCGGGCCGGCTGCATGCGCGGGCACCAGCGCGACGAACAGCGGCGCGACCGGATGCGGCCGGGTGGTGAAGCGCAGCATGCCGCCGTGGCGCATCCAGCGCCCGTGCGCCTGCTCGTCGAGCGCGCCGGCGCTCAGCGCATAGTCGAAGGTGCCATCCGGATTGACCTCCAGCGCCGAAAGCGCATCGGGGCCGAGCTGTGCGGAATAGTGGCCGACGGCGGGATCGGTTTCGCCTGTCGCCCGTGCTGCGGCGGAACCGGTGAGGAGCAGTGCCGCCAGGCACGGGAGAAGGATGCGCATGCCCGCGATCATGGCGAATGCCGATGGCGGGCGCCAGCGCTCTATCGCCGGGGGAGGCGCACCCCTATATCGGCGCAACGGTACGGGCGATCGAGGGAGCATGGCGATGGCCGAACAGGGTGCGAAGCCGGTGTGGAAATGGGTCGGGGCGGGGGCCGTGCTGGCCGCTGCCGGCGCCGTTGCCTGGTACGCGCGCGAACGGCTGGCCGAGGAACCGCGCTTCCGGCTGGTCGAGGAGGATGGCGACATCGAACTGCGCGACTATCCCGCGCTGCTCGTCGCCGAGACGATCGCGCCGGGCACCCGCCAGCCCGCGCTTTCCGAGGGTTTCAGGCGGCTGGCCGGGTTCATCCGCGGAGGCAGCCAGCGCGAAGGCAAGATCGCGATGACCGCACCGGTGCTGGCGGCGGCAGTGCCGGGCGGCTGGCGTACGCGCTTCGTGATGCCTGCGGCGCGCGGCCGCGCCAGCTTGCCGGCACCGCCGTCCGGCATCGCCATCGCCAGCCTGCCCGAACGGCGCGTGGCGGCGATCCGCTTCGGCGGCGTGCCCGACGATGCCCGCCTCGCGGGGCGTGAGGCGGTGCTGCGCAACTGGATGCACAGGCGCGGGCTGATCGCGCTTGGCGATGCCGAGCATGCCTTCTACAACTCGCCCGCGATACCGGGGCCGCTGCGCCGCTCCGAAGTCTTGATCCCGACAGGATGACCCGCCGATGCTGAACGCCATTTCTATTCTGATCGGACTTGTCGCGGCTTTCCTCGCGATCTTCGCGTTCCTGCCGTTCCTCGGCTGGGCCTATTGGGCGATCATACCCCTTGCGCTCGCCGGGCTGTTTTTCGGCGCACTGTCGAGCAGCACGTCCGGCCGCAATCTCAACATCTTCGTCGTGATCGTCGGCATCGTGCGGCTGATGATGGGTGGTGGGATCATCTGAGGCGCACGCCGCGCCGTTCGAGATGAACCGCCATGACGGATCGTGAAACGGAGCAGCGCCGGGGCATCGCGCTCGGCATCGGCGCCTATGGCATCTGGGGGCTGCTGCCGCTGTTTTTCAATGCGGTGGGGCATGTCTCGCCGTTCGAGGTGCTGGCGCAACGCGTCGTCTGGTCGCTGCTGCTGGTGGGCGCGCTGCTGGTGATGGCGCGCCGGCTGGGCGCGTTGCGGCGTGCGTCCGCCGATCGCCGCGCGGTCGCCATCCTGGCCGCCAGCGCCACGCTGATCGCGGTCAACTGGCTGGTCTACATCTGGGCGGTGACCAACGGGCATGTGATCGCGTCGAGCCTCGGCTATTTCCTCAACCCGCTGCTCAACGTGCTGCTTGGCGTGTTGCTGCTGAAGGAAAGGCTGCGGCCGATCCAGGTCGGTGCGGTGCTTCTTGCCGGTTGTGGCGTCGCGGTGCTGGCGGCGGGCGCGGGCGAGGGGCTGTGGATCAGCGCATCGCTGGCGCTGACCTTCGGCTTCTACGGGCTTCTGCGCAAAGTGGTGACGGTCGATGCGCTCGAAGGGCTGGCCATCGAGACCGTGCTGCTGCTGCCCCCGGCCATCGCCATCCTCGCCTGGCTGCGGGTGAGCGGTGACCTTTCGTTCGGCTCCGACCCCTCGACCACCGCGCTGCTCGTCGCCGCGGGGCCTTTGACCGCGGTCCCGCTGCTGCTGTTCGCGGCGGCCGCGCGCAGGATGCCCTATGCGATGCTGGGGCTGTTGCAATATATTGCACCGACGCTGCAGTTCCTGATCGGCGTGTTCGTCTACCATGAACCGCTGACCCCGGCGCATCTGATCTGCTTCGCGCTGATCTGGTCGGGGCTGGCGTTGTTCGCGCTCGATGCCCTGCGCCATGCCCGGCGCGTGGTGGTGCCCACGGCCGCGCCCGCCGGAACGGACCCGCACGGCCACCCCGTGCGTTGAGCATCGTGCAGGGGCTGATTTCCGGTCCAGGAGACAGTCATGATCGGTAGGAGAGTGAAGGCCGCGGCGCTGGCGCTTGTCGCGTCGCTCGGGCTGAGCGCCTGTTATGATGACGGCCGTGGCTATGGCGGCGTCAACGTCGGTGCCGGCTATTATGGCGGCGGGTTCTACGACAATTACTACGGGCCCAGCTATGGCCGCGGCTGGCATAATGGCTTCTATTATCCCGGCAGCGGCTATTATATTTATGATCGCCGCGGCACCCGACATCGTTGGCGCGACAGCGACCGGCGCTATTGGGAAGGGCGCCGGGAAGCGCGGCAGGATTGGCGCGATGGGCGTCGGGACGACCGCCGGGACTGGCGTGCCGGGCGACGCGACGACCGCCGGGACTGGCGCGCGGGCCGCCGCGATGACCGGCGCGACGGACGCGCGGAGCGGCGTGACGATCGCCGGACCTGGCGGAGCGAGCGCCGCACCGAGCAGCGGCCGGCGTTGCGCAGCGAGCGGAGAACCGAGCAACAACGCCCGACATCGCGTACCGAACGACGGACGGAGCAGCGCCAATGGCGCAGTCCGCGTGGTGGCAGCACCCGCGTCGCGCCCAGTCCGCGGCGCGAGTTCCGCAGGGTTCCCAACCCATAAGAATAGCCCGGCACCACATGGTGCCGGGCTATTTCTTCTACCAGCGATGCCGATGATCAGCGGCAGCGCACCTCGCCGCGATCGACCTCGCGGCCGAGCAACGCGCCAAGGCCCGCGCCGAGCACCGTGCCGATCGTCTTCGAATCGCCCGGTGCTATGACGTTGCCGAGTACGCCGCCGCCGATGCCGCCGATGATCAGCCCGGTGGTGCCGTCGTTGCGGCGGCAATAATAGCGACCGTCATTGCCCCGATAGACACGTTCGCCCCGCCGCATCGCCCGCGCCTTGTAATAGCGCCCATCGCGATAATAGCGGCCGGCATCATAACGGCCGTAGCGGGGGTCGGGGCGGTTATAGTCGTAGCGGTTGTAATCGCGCCAGGCGTCGCGGCGGGCGTTGTTGCGGTCGCGCCGTGCATCGCGGACATCGCGCTGATATTCGCGGTCGGCCCTGCGCGTGTCGCGGCGATACTCGCGCGCGTCCTGCGGTCCGGCAAGCGCCGGGGCGACCGGGGCGGCGATGGCGGCAAGCACGGCCGCCACGATAAACGTCTTCATCTCATCACTCCTCTGCGCGGCGCCCTCAGGCACCGCAGACGTAAAGCGCATGAACGCGCCGGCGGTTGCGCCGGGGAGGAAAGATCGTTTCGGGGGTGAAAGGCTGCCCGCAGGCAGCGGCTTACATCAGGATGAAGCGGCGCGGCAGTCGTTTGGGCGCCTGGCGCGGGAGGATCCGGGTCGCGCTGCTCGCACGCGCCGTCGTCTGGCTGAAGCCTTCGGTGCACGGTTGCTGGCTGCGCGCGCTTGCGGGAGCCTGCGACCGCGGTCCATCCGCCATGGCAGCCACCGGCATCAGCGCCGCGGTTCCAATCGTCAGAAAAAGAATTCGCCCCATAGGCACAGAATGGGCACAGGCGGCTGTACCCCCAATGAACAGCCCTTGGAAAACCGGCCGATGCCCACAATCATCCTGCTGACATTCTCAAACATCTTCATGACGACCGCCTGGTACTGGCACCTGAAGGGCGGCGAGGCGAAGCCGCTGTGGCTGGTGGTGCTGATCAGCTGGGGCATCGCGCTGATCGAATATTGCCTTGCCGTGCCCGCCAACCGGATCGGCTACGCCTCGGGCTGGAGCGCGGGGCAGCTCAAGATCGTCCAGGAAGCGCTCGCGCTCGTCGTGTTCGCCGGGTTCATGGTGTGGGTGCTGGGGGAGCCGCTGCACTGGCGTCATTTCGCCGCGTTTGGCTGCATCATGGCCGGGGTCGCATTTCTCTTCGTCGGCCGCTGATCGAGGTTGGTAATAAATTGTTAACCATCATAGATGATTTGGGTACTCAGTAGTGCGAATCGGCGGCGTAACGGTCGGTGCGAAAAGGAGTTTTCTCCAGGCCACAAGGATGGTTACGTGTCGGTTTTGTGCAAGCTTCGCGGGCATCTGCCCGATCGGGGAACGGCTCGTCATGACGGGCAGGACTATTGGACGAACTGCAAGCGGTGCGATGCGCCGCTGATCCGGGCACCGGACGGTTGGCGCAAGCCCACCGCCGACGAGTTGGCCGCGCATGTCGGCCACAAGGCCGAAAGCGGGCAGCTCGATGACGATGCGGGGGTGGTGCGGGGGCGGTCGGAGTCCTGATTTCGCGTTGTCGGGTGGCGTGTTGTGTCACTCGGGCACCTGGCGTTCGGATGGCGGCGGGGAGCGCCGCCCCGACCGCCTATTGCTTCTTTTTTCCGTCCTGCTTGATGATCTCGACCGGCTGGAACCGGCCGAGGCCGCAGCTCGCGCCCGGCGACACCGGTGCGGTGCGCAGCACGGTGATGATGTCCTGCGAGCAGAGCTGGCTGAGCGAGGTGCTGTAGGAAAAACGCTCTTCGAAGCCGAGTTGCGGACAGCTGTAGGGCAGGGTGTTCCGGTAGACCTTCTTGCCGTTCATGTGGAAGTCGATCACCTGATCGCCATGCACGCGCGTCTCGCGGATCGAGCGCAGCGGGATGCAGGAGACCGCGGCGCCGGTTTCCTTCGCTGGCGGCGGCGTGTTGCGATCGGCAGCGAGCAACAGCGGCGCGCCGGCGGCGATACCGGCGCAGGCGAGGAACTTCATAAGCCTGGTCATGGTCGAACCTTTCTTGCCCCCGCGGCGAGCCTATCAGGCAATGGCGAGTCGATCCTACCCCGCTTTGGGTCGAGCGGCCCGAGACTGGGCCGGCGCCCCCGACTTCGGCCTGAACGCGCAGAGATCCTCGACGATGCAGCGCCAGCATTCGGGCCGCCGCGCCTTGCAGACGTAGCGGCCATGCAGGATCAGCCAGTGATGCGCGTGTAGCCGGAAAGGCTGCGGTACCGCCTTTTCCAGCTTCAGTTCCACCGCCAGCGGCGTCTTGCCCCTGGCAAGGCCGGTGCGGTTGCCGAGGCGGAACAGGTGGGTGTCGACCGCGAAGGTTTCGTGCCCGAAGGCGACGTTCATCACGACATTCGCGGTCTTGCGGCCGACGCCCGGCAGCTTCTCCAGCGCGTCGCGATCGGCGGGCACCTGGCTGCCATGGTCGCGGACCAGCGCCTCCGACAGCGCGATGACGTTCTTCGCCTTGGCGTTGAACAGCCCGATCGTCTTGATGTGCTGCTTGAGCCCGTCCTCGCCGAGCGCGACCATCTGCTCGGGCGTCGTCACCTCCTGGAACAGCCGCTTCGTCGCCTTGTTGACCCCCGCGTCGGTCGCCTGCGCCGAAAGCACGACGGCAACCAGCAGGGTATAGTCGTTGACCGATTCCAGCTCGGTCTCCGGTGACGGATTGGCCTCCGCCAGCCGCCGGAAGAACTCGAAGATATCGGCCTTCTTCACAGCCCGAGCACGTCGTTCATCGTGTAGCGTGCGGCGGGCTTGCCGAGCAGCCACAGCGCGCCCTTGATCGCACCGCGGGCGAAGATCGCGCGGCTTTCGGCGCGGTGGCCGAGTTCGATGCGCTCGCCCTCGCCGGCGAAGATCACCTGATGATCGCCCGCCACCGATCCGCCGCGCAAAGCGGCGAAACCGATCGCGCCTTCACGGCGCGCGCCGGTGATGCCGTCCCGCCCGCGATCCGCGACCGCGGCCAGTTCCACGTTGCGGCCCGCCGCCGCGGCCTGCCCGAGCAGCAGCGCTGTGCCCGAGGGGGCATCGACCTTGTGGCGATGATGCATCTCGACGATCTCGATGTCCCAGTCCGGCCCCAGCCGCGCCGCGGCATCGCGCACCAGCGCCGCCAGCAGCGTGACGCCCAGCGAGGTGTTGCCGGTCTGCAGCACCGGGATGGCGGCGGCGGCGCGGTCGATTGCGGCGTGATGCGCGGTTTCGAGGCCGGTGGTGCCGATCAGAACCGGCGTCCCGGCAGCGACGGCGGCGGCAAGCGTGGCCTCCAGCGCGCCGGGCACCGAGAAATCGATCAGCAGGTCGGCCGCCTCCGCGAGAGCGGCAAGGTCGCCGCCGGCATCGACGCCGCCCGCTATGCTCATCCCCGCCTCGTCCGCCGCAGCGGCGATCGCACGCCCCATTCGTCCTGCCGAACCGATGATCCCGATCGCCGTCATGCCGCTCCCTCGCGCGAATATCGCCGTCGCTTTAGGACAGGAGGCGCAGGCTGGACAGGGGGCGCGCGGGCATCGAAATCATGGCGGAAGCGGAACATCGGCGGCGTCGATGATTTTTGCAGCCGCGAAGGCGGCGCACGAACGAGGGGGACAATGGCATGAGTGACGGGCAGGGCACGCGCGAAGGCTGGAGCTACGGCCGGATCGCGGTGGTGATCGTGATGCTGATCGCGATCGTCGGCGTCGCGTGGCTGCTCACGGAACTCACCCGGCTGTTCATGCTGGTGTTCGCCGCAATCGTGATCGCCACGATTTTCGATGCGATGGCGCGCAAGCTGCAGGCGCTTACCAAGCTGCCGCGCGGTCTCGCCCTGCTGCTCGCCGTCATCGCGCTGCTTGGCGTCTTCGTCGGCATCTTCACCCTGTTCGGATCGCAGTTGGTCCAGCAGTTCGACACGATCAGGCAAAGCCTGCCGCCCGCCATCGCCGCCGTCGAGGGGCAGCTCAACCGCTTCGGCATCGGCGATCAGGTCCGCAGCCTGTTCGATCAGGGCAGCAGCGATCTCAGCACGCTCGCCACGCGCGCAGGCAGCTATGTGCTTGCGGCGGGCAGCGGCGTGGCCGATTTCGTGCTGGTGCTGGTCGGCGCCATCTTCCTCGCCAGCGACCCGGCGGTTTATCGCCGCGGGATGGTGATGATGATGCCGCAGCGCGCCGAGGGCCCGGTGGCGCAGGCGCTCGACGATGCCTCGCGCGGGCTGCGCGGCTGGATGATCGGGCAGGCGGTGTCGTCGGTGGTGGTTGCGCTGCTCACCTGGCTCGGGCTGATGCTGCTCGGCGTACCGGCGGCAGGCGGCCTCGGCCTGATCGCCGGGCTGCTCGACGTGATCCCGATGGTCGGACCGATCGTCGCGGGCATTCCCGCGGTGCTGCTCGCCTTCACCGTCTCGCCGGCGACAGCGCTGTGGACGATCGTGCTGTTCCTGATCATCCAGCAGCTCCAGGGCAATTTCCTGCAGCCGATGATCCAGAAGCAGGCGGTGGACGTGCCCCCGGCGGTGTTGCTGTTCGCGGTCGTCGGCGCCGGCATGTTGTTCGGCGCGCTCGGCGTACTGCTCGCGGCGCCGCTCACCGTGGTCGTCTATGTGTTCGTGCAACGCATCTATGTGCGCACCATGCTCGACAAGCCGATCCGGATCGCCGGCGAAGATTGATCGCGCAGCCTTTGCGATGGTTCGGGCGTTGCAGGCCCGAACCATAATCGAAAGGATGCCGCATTGAAGGCTTGTATTCCCCTGATCGCCCTCGTGCTGCTTTCCGCCTGCGAGGTGTCGGTGAAGGAATCCGAAGACGGCGGCAATGCGGCTGCAGCGACACCCGCCGCGGCGGCGCCGAACCCCGGCACCGCGCTGCTGTTTGCCGACGCGCCGGCCGATGCCTCGCGGGCGCCGGGTGGGCAGGCCGATCTGCCGGCATTGCAGCTCCAGGTGGTGCTCGACCGTCTCGGCATCTCGCCGGGCGTGATCGACGGCAAGGAGGGCGCCAGCCTGACGCTGGCCTTGCGCGGTTTCCAGGCATCGCGCGGTCTTACCGAGACGGGCACGCTCGACGACGCGACCCGATCTGCGCTGGCGGCGTGGAAGGATGTCCCGGCCACGCGGATGGTGCGCATCCCGGCCGCTTTCGCCGCCGGACCGTTCGTGCCGGACCTGCCGCGCGAAACATCGGCGCAGGCCGATTTCGCGCAGCTCGGCTATCGCAGCCTGATGGAGGCATTGGCCGAGCGTTTCCATACCACGCCCGAAACGCTGGTCGCGCTCAACGGCCCGACGACGAAGGTGGGCGCGGGGCGGGTGATCCAGGTGCCCAATGTCGCTGATATCGATCCGGCGGCGCTGGGTGAGGACGATCGCGGCTGGAACCGCACCCTGCTGACACTGGCGGTGGCCCCGGAGCAGCCGAGCGCGACGCGCATCGTCGTCGACAAGTCCGAGGGCGTGCTGCGCGCCTATGGCGAAGATGACAAGCTGCTGATGCAGGCCCCTGCGACGATGGGCAGTGAGCATGATCCGCTGCCGATCGGCTCGTGGAAGGTCAATGGCGTCAGCCGCAATCCCGACTTCCACTACAATCCCAAGCTGTTCTGGGACGTGAGCGATCATAAGGAGGATAAATTGCTCAAGCCGGGGCCCAACAGCCCGGTCGGGGTTGTGTGGATCGATCTGTCGAAGGAGCATTATGGCATCCACGGCACCAGCGAGCCGCGGACCATCGGCCGGACGGAAAGCCACGGCTGCGTGCGCCTTACGAACTGGGATGTCGCCCGCCTCGCCCAGATGGTGAAGGGCGGCATCACGGTCATCTTCCAGGCTTGACGATGCGCGCACCGCCTTCCGGTAAGGCAACCCGCCCGCGCTGGCTGCCGCTGCTATGCGGGGCGCTGGTGCTGCTGCTTGTCGTTCAGCTGGTCTCCCGGATGCGCTTCGTGCCCGCGCGGCCCGACGCGCCCGGCGCGGCGCCGCCCAAGCCGGCCGCCTCCCGCAATGCGCCGGCGGCCGCGCGGCGGTTGCCGGTCGATCTCGGTGGTCCGATGGCCGTCCCCGTCGCGGGCGTGCGTCGTGAGGGGCTATATGACAGCTTTACAGAGGCGCGGTCAGGCGGACGGATCCACGACGCAATCGATATCCTCGCGCCGGAAGGAACGCCCGTCGTTGCAGCCACCGCCGGGCGGGTCGAAAAGTTGTTCGTCAGCGATCTTGGCGGCAACACCGTGTATATCCGCACGCCAGATCGGCGATGGATTCTCTATTACGCGCATCTTTCGGGCTACGCGGCAGGCCTGCGCGAAGGCGCCATGGTGAAGCGCGGCGCCCCGATCGGAACGGTTGGCTCTACAGGCAATGCCGATCCGGCGGCGCCGCACCTGCACTTCGCGATTCACCATGCGCGGCCGGATGAGCCCTGGTATCAGGGCGTTGCGGTCAATCCATATCCGTTGCTGAAGCGCCGTCGATAGCGGGGCGGTCGCGCGGCGAGACGGTGACGCGGATGGCCGGCGCATCAGCGGCCACCGCAACACGCGCCGGGGCCAAAGCGTCTCCGGTAACATGTTCGGGGCGACCGGCCGCCAGCACATCATAGGCGCCGTCGTCATAGTAGACATTGCCGTAGCGGTCATAGCCATAGCCCGCGTCGGACGGCGCATAGTCGGTCTCGGCAAGGTGGGCGGCGATGCGTGCCTGTTCGCCTTCGTACCAGCGCCGGAAGGGCGGCGGATCGCAGCCGATGCAGGACCGGATCGGCGGCGCGGGCTCTATCGCGGCAAGCGGTTGCGCGTCGGGCCGGGAGGCGAGGGGGGCGTCGATCAGCGGCGGTTCCGCGATCGCCCGGCTGATGATGTCGCCGGTCGCGAAATTGCCCAGCATCGTCCCCAGCACCGCGCCCGCGACAAGGATTGCCGCCATGCGCCCGCAATGGAAAACGAGCCGCGTCGATCGATCCTGCTTCGCCTGTCTCTGCCGCATCGATGCTGAAACCGGGCAGGGCGGACGAGGTTCCCGATGGGGTGATTCGGGCAAGCCCATATTTTGCGTGTTGGCAAGGCGAACATCCCGGCCTAACGGGTCGCGGTGACGGAGTTGGATCAGCAGGAAGCCATATCGGAACGGCGGTTCGCGCGGCGCGTGCTGTTGATGATGGTCGCCGGCTTCGCCGCGCTGCTGCTTGCCGGCGTTGCAGCCGCCCTCGTGCTGCTGCGCACGCAGGAACAGACCCAATGGGTCAACCACAGTTTCGACGTCGAACGGCAGATCGCCCGGATCCGGCTCTCGGTGGAGGAAATGCGCACCGCGCGGCGCGGCGAAGTGCTGCGCATCAGGGTGGCTCCCTCCGCGAGCTATGCCGCCGCTGCGGCCCGGCTCGATCGGGAAATCGACTTTGCCGCACACCTCACGGCAGACAATCCCCGTCAGCAAGGCAACATCGCCGAACTGCGACGGCTGGCCGATCACATGGACAGCCTCTTCAAGCGATCGCTGCGCCCCGGCCAGCGCGGGTCCGCGGCTGACGAAGCCGAGCGTCAGGCGGCCGCGCAGGCAGTTGTCAAACGGGCGGATCGGATGCTGGACGCCGAGCGCCTCCTCTTCGAAGAGCGCGATGGCGATCGCCGCGAGAGCACGGAAATTCTCTATGGCGTGCTGGCGCTTGCCGCGATCCTCGTCATCGTCACCGGCATCGGTTCGCTGACGATCGTGCGGCGTTATACGCGTACGCTCGTCGCGTCGCGCAACGCGCTCGCCGAACTCAACGACAATCTGGAAGATGCGGTTGCCGAGCGCACCGTGGACCTCCAGCGCGCCAATGACGAGATTCAGCGCTTCGCCTATATCGTTTCGCACGATCTGCGCTCGCCGCTGGTCAATGTGATGGGCTTCACCGCCGAACTCGACGCCTCGATCAAGCCGATGCGCGCGCTGCTCGATCAGGTGGATGCCCAGGCGCCCGCGATCGACACCGGTGAGGCGCGGCAGGCGGTGGACGAGGATCTGCCCGAGGCGATCGGTTTCATCCGTACCTCGACGCAGAAGATGGACCGGCTGATCAATGCGATCCTGCGCCTGTCGCGTGAGGGCCGCCGGACGATCTCGCCCGAGCGGGTGGACATGGATGCGCTCGTCCACGGCATTGTCGATGGTCTGCGTCACCGCATCGACGAACTCGGCGTGACGGTGGAGGTTGCGCCGGATCTGCCGGATGTCGTCAGCGATCGCCTTGCGATCGAACAGATATTGTCGAACCTCATCGAGAATGCCGTCAAATATCTCAAGCCCGGCCGACCCGGTTTGATCCGGATCACTGGCCAAGCCAAGCATGGCCGCGCTATGATCGATGTCGTGGACAATGGCCGTGGCATCGAGAAGCGCGACCATGACCGCATCTTCGATCTGTTCCGCCGTTCCGGGGTGCAGGATCAGCAGGGCGAGGGCATCGGCCTCGCGCATGTGCGTGCGCTCGCCTATCGGTTGGGCGGGACGATCGGGGTGGAATCTGAGTTCGGCGAAGGCTCGACCTTCACGCTCAACATTCCAGTGATTTTTGTGAGTGACAGGGGGCCCAGGCCATGACCAGTGAGCAAGCCGTCAACATCGTCATGATCGAGGACGATGAGGGGCATGCCCGCCTGATCGAGAAGAATATCCGCCGTGCGGGTATCTCCAATCCGATCAAGCATTTCCTCGATGGCACCTCTGCGCTGCATTTCCTCTACGAGGATCCGAGCGGCCCGGTCCACAACGGCCCCGCGCTGATCCTGCTCGATCTCAACCTGCCCGACATGAGCGGCATCGACATCCTGGCGAAGGTCAAGGGCGATGGTCCGCTGAAGCGCGCGCCGGTGGTGGTGCTGACCACGACCGACGACAAGCTGGAAATCCAGCGCTGCTACGATCTGGGCTGCAACGTCTACATCACCAAACCGGTGAACTATGAGAGCTTCGCGGATGCGATCCGTCAGCTCGGCCTGTTCCTCTCGGTGATCCAGGTACCGGAAATCGTCGAGGACTGATGACCGCGCCACAACCGAAGATCCTCTATATCGACGACGATGAAGGGCTCCGCCGGCTGACGCGGCGGGCGCTGGAGCGTGCCGGCTACCAGGTCGCGCTTGCGGCCGATGGCGTCGAAGGTGTCGCGATGGCCGCGGCAGAGAGTTTCGATCTGGTTGCGGTCGATCATTATATGCCGGGGCAGGACGGGTTGGAGACGCTCGCCGCGCTCCGCGAACTGCCTGTCCCGCCGCCCGTGATCTTCGTTACCGGATCGGACGAGAGCCGGCTTGCGGTGGCGGCGCTCAAGGCCGGCGCGATCGACTATGTCGTGAAGTCGGTGAGCGATGATTTCTTCGATCTGCTCGGCCGTGCGATCGAGCAGGCCCTGACCACCGAACGGTTGCGCCGCGCGCATGAGGCGGCGCAGGTGAGCCTGCGGGAAAGCAACGAGCGGCTGCAGGCGCTGCTCGCCGAGGTCAATCACCGCGTCGCCAACAGCCTGCAGATCGTTTCCGCCTTCGTTGCGATGCAGTCGCGTGTGCTGACCGACGAGGCCGCGCGTGCCGCGCTCACCGATACGCAGCGCCGTATTCAGGCGATCGCGCAAGTCCATCGCCGGCTCTATACCGCCGATTCGGTGCAGAGCGTGGACATGGCCGAGTATCTCGCCTCGCTGCTCGCCGAACTCAGCGAAACCTGGTCGACTCCGGATGCACCACGCGACATCAAGCTGGATGCGCAGCCGGTGCGTCTGGCTACGGATAAGGCGGTTGCGGTCGGCATCATCGTCAACGAACTGGTCAGCAACGCCTGCAAATATGCCTATGCGCCCGACGTGGCGGGGCAGGTGCGGGTGCTTTTGGGCATCGACGGCGCCGATCGCTTCACCGTCGCGGTGGAAGATGATGGCTGCGGCGTCGCCGAAGGGGCAGGCGCCAAGGGCACGGGGCTCGGCTCCAAGTTGATCGGGGCGATGGCGCAGACGCTGGGTGCCGAACTGCGCTACAATCATGGCGGGCCCGGTTTCAGCGTCGTGCTTGCCGCCGCGGCGTAATGCGATTGCGTTGCAACGGCGTCAGCGCCTAAGGCCCGATTGACGGACAGGCGATCGGACGGACGATGGGCGAAGTCGTGAACCTCAGGCTGACGCGCAAGGCCAAGGCCCGCGCCACCGCCGAAACGGTGGCGGCGGCCAACCGTGCGAAGTTCGGCCGCACGCTCGCCGAACGGCGTGCGGAGGCCGATGAACAGGCACGTCGCGAGGCGCTGCTGGAGGGGGCCCGCCGCGAGGGCCGCGAGGAGGATGCCGATCACACCCGGGGGTGACGAACGCGCTCCGCCGCCACGCCGGCTCGGCGAGTCGATGCGGCAACGGCTGTGGGCGGCACTCGGGCTGGCCTTCGTCGTTGTGGGAATCGTCGGCATCATCCTGCCGGTCATGCCGGGCACGGTCTTCCTGATCATCGCCGCGGCCTGCTTCACCCGCTCCTCGCCGCGGCTCGAAGCCTGGCTGCTCGATCATCCGCGTTACGGGCCGCCGGTGCGGAGCTGGCGCGAGGAAGGCGCGATCCCGCGGCGTGGCAAGATCGCCGCGGTCGCGGGCATGATCGTCGGCTATGCGAGCTTCCTGTGGGGCACGCAGCCATCATGGCCGCTCGGCATCGGGGTGCTTGCAGTCTTCGTGGGTTGCATGGCCTATGTCGTCTCGCGGCCGGTGCCGCGGGCGCAGTGACCTCGCTCGACATGCGCCGGGAATGATGCTTGAGGCGATGGGATGAAGCCAGCCCAGTTCAACTCGATCCACGCGCACGGCTTCGTCCGTGTCGCTGCCGCCACGCCGGTGGCGAGCGTGGGAGACGTCGCCGCCAATGTCGATGCGGCGATCGCGCTCGCGCGGCTCGCCAGCGCGAAGGCGGCGGATCTGCTGGTCTTCCCCGAACTCAACATCTCCTCCTATGCGATCGACGATCTCCATTTGCAGGAGGTGATGCAGCAGGCGGTGCGCGCGGGCCTTGCACGCATCGTCGCCGCGAGCATCGACATCACGCCGGTGCTGTTGGTGGGCGCGCCGCTGCAGCGGGCCGGGCGGCTCTATAATTGCGCGGTGGTGATCGCGCACGGCCGCATTCTCGGCGTCGTGCCCAAATCCTATCTTCCCAATTATCGGGAATATTACGAGAAGCGCTGGTTCGCCGCCGGCGCCGGGCTGGCGGGGCTGGAAATCGAGGTGGCGGGGCAGACCGCGCCTTTCGGTCCGGACCTGATCTTCGCCGCGACCGACCTTGCCGACTTCAGCTTTCATGTCGAGATCTGTGAGGATTATTGGGCGCCGACGCCGCCCTCGACCGCGGGAGCGCTCGCCGGCGCGCTCATTCTCTGCAACCTTTCCGCCTCCAACATCATCATCGGCAAGGCGCGCGACCGTGCGCTTCTCTCCGCCGCGCAATCGATGCGGACGATCTCTGCTTATGCCTATTCGGCGGCCGGGCCGGGGGAGAGCACCACCGACCTCGCGTGGGACGGGCAGGCGATGATCCATGAACTGGGCGACCTGCTCGCGGAATCGACGCGCTTCGGCAGCGATGCCGAGATCATCTATGCCGATGTCGACGTGCAGCGGCTGCGGCTGGAGCGGATGCGCACCGGCACGTTCAACGATGCTGCGGTCGCAGCCGGCCATCCCGAGCGGCGCTTCCGCCGCGTGACCTTCGAGCATCGTCCGGTGCTCAAGGATGTCGGGCTGGAGCGCAAGGTGCGGCGCTTCCCGTTCGTGCCGGACGATCCCCGGCGGCTCGACGATGATTGCTACGAGGCCTTCAACATTCAGGTCGAGGCGCTCGTCCGTCGCTTCCGCGCAACCGCGGGCACGACGATGGTGATCGGCGTTTCGGGCGGGCTCGATTCGACGCATGCGCTGATCGTCGCCGCCAAGGCCTGCGACGTGATGGGGCTGCTGCGCACCGCCGTGCTCGGCTTCACCATGCCGGGCTTTGCCACCAGCGACGGCACCAGGTCCAACGCCTGGGCACTGATGAACGCGCTGGGCGTGACCGGCGAGGAAATCGATATCCGCCCCGCCGCGCGGCAGTTGCTGACCGACATGGGCCATCCGTTCGCGGCGGGCGAACCGCTCTACGACATCACCTTCGAGAATGTGCAGGCGGGGCTGCGCACCGACTATCTGTTCCGCCTCGCCAACCAGCGCGGCGGCTTCGTGGTCGGCACCGGCGATCTCTCCGAACTGGCGCTTGGCTGGTGCACCTATGGCGTCGGCGACCAGATGAGCCACTATGCCGTCAATTGCGGCGTGCCCAAGACGCTGATCCAGTATCTGATCCGCTGGTGCGTGCAGACCAACCAGTTCGACGTCGAGACCGATCGCGTGCTGACCGCGATCCTGAACACGGAGATTTCGCCCGAACTGGTGCCAGCGGATGCCGGCGGCGCGCTGCAGAGCACGGAAAGCAAGATCGGGCCTTACGCGCTCAACGACTTCTTCCTCCATTATGTCGCGCATTTCGGGCTGCCGCCGTCGAAGGTGGCGTTTCTCGCCTGGCACGCGTGGCGGGATGCCGAGCGCGGCAGCTGGCCGATCGATTTCCCCGAAAGCGGCCGCAACGCCTATGACCTGCCGACGATCCGGCACTGGCTGAAGAGCTTCCTGTTCCGCTTCTTCCAGATCAGCCAGTACAAGCGCTCGGCGATTCCGAACGGGCCCAAGGTCTCCGGCGCCGCCGCGCTCTCGCCGCGCGGCGACTGGCGGGCGCCATCGGATGGCACCGCGGCGGCTTGGCTGGCGGAACTGGAGCGGGCGCTGCCTTCGGGTGAGTGACCTCGCGGATTCCGATGGCTTTCGCACGTGCGAAGCCTAGAAAGCCCGGCCATGACTCACCCCCATCCGCAGGGCGGCATCCTCAAGCGCGCGGTGCGCAACGCCGGCCTGTTGCTGGGCGGGAAGACCGCCGCGGGCGTGATGCAACTCGGTACCTTCGCGATGGCGGCGCGCGGGCTTGGGCTGGAGGGGTTCGGCGTCTTCTCGGTGGTGGTCGCGCAGGTGATGCTGCTGACCGGCCTCGCGCAGTTCGAATCGAACCAGGCGATCATCCGCTACGGCGTGCCGCACCTCAATTCGCGCGATCTGCCCGCGGTGCAGGCGCTGTTCAAGGCGGGCACCCTGCTCGATCTCGGCGCCTCCACGCTTGCTGCCCTGGCGACGGTGATCGCCGCGCCGTTCATGGCCGGGCGGCTGGGATGGGGCCCCGATCTCGTCTTTCTGGCGCAATGCGCCGCGCCGCTCGCCTTCGCCAATTCGATTGCGACTCCCAAGGCAATCCTGCGGCTGCTCAACCGGTTCGATCTGCTGACCGCGCAGGCGGTGATTACCCCTGCGTTCCGGCTGGTGCTGATCGCCATACTTGCGCTGACCGGCGGGGGACTGGCCTGGTATATCGCGGCCTGGGTCGTCGCCGGCTGGCTGGGGGCGATTGCCGGTGGCGTCCTCGCGTGGCGCGAAGCGTGGCGCCACGATCTGCTGACCGGCTTCACGCCGTCGCTGCGCGGCCTGTCAGACGCCAATCCGGGGATGTGGCGCTTCGCCATCCTCTCCAACCTCAACAGTTCGGTGCAATTGGTGCCGACCCAGCTTGCGGTGATGATCGTCGCCTGGATGCTGGGGCCCGCTGCCGCCGGCCTGTTTCGCATCGCGCGCGAGCTCGGCACCGGCATGATCAAGCCGATCGAATTGATGAACCAGGCGCTGTACCCCGATCTCGCGCGGCTGATCGCGGCGCGCTCGTGGGATCGGCTGCGCCGCGCGGCGGTGCGCGCCGGGCTTGCCGCGTTCGGCGTCGGCATTCTCGTCACCGGGCTGATCTGGCTGCTCGGACCGCTGATCGTCGATGCCGTGTTCGGTCGCGAGTTCGTCGCGGCGGCGCCGGTGCTGGTTGCGGTGGGCGCGGGGACGACGATCCGCGTGCTCGCCTTTCCGGCGGACCCCATCATGTTCGCGCTCGGACGGCCCGGCGTGCCGCTGGCGGTCGCGGTGGTTTCGGCGCTGCTGTTCGTCGGGCTGATGGTCTGGCGGCTGCCGATCGACGGGTTGATCGGCGCCGGTTGGGCGTTTGTCGGAATGGGATTGCTGGGCGGCTTGCTCTCGGCGATCGCCGCAATGCGGATGGTGCGCGTCGAGCGCGTCTCACAGCAGGGAACGGCATGAAGTTCATGCGCTGAATTTTTTGCCGTAGCCCGGATTAAACCAACGGTTCGGGCGTATATGGCGTATGAGTGAGGCGTTCTCGGTCGATGTAGCCAAGCATCTTGCGGCGATGCGCCGCTATGCGCGCTCGCTCGTCCACGATGCGGTCGCCGCCGACGACCTCGTCCAGCAGTCATTGTTGCGCGGGATCGAGGGCGCCTCGACTTTTCGGCAGGGCGCTTCGCTGAAATCCTGGTTACTTGCTATCGTTCATAATCAGTTCATTAGCGGTAGACGCCACGCGGCGGTCGAACGGCGTGGACTCGAGGGCTTGGCGCAAGCCCATCAGGGCGCCGTGAATGAGGGAGAGCAGGAACAGGCGCTGTTGCTGCGCGACATCGGCAATCGTTTTGCGGCGCTGCCCGAACCGCAGCGTGCCGTACTCCATCTCGTGGCAATCGAGGGGCTCAGCTATCGCGAGACCGCCGATGCGCTCGCGATCCCGATTGGCACGGTCATGTCCCGCCTGGGCAGAGCGCGGGCGGCGCTGCGTGACGCGGGCGCGTTGCCGGACGAGCGTCGCTTGCGCCTGATCGGCGGTCGCGATGCATGATCGGGTGAGCGATGTCGAGATCGACGCCTATCTGGATGGCGAACTGGATCCGGAACGGCGGCTTGCCGTCGAGGATCATCTGACGCGATGCCCTGAAGCGGCGGCGCGGATGCTGGCGGACATGCGCGCGCGCACCGCGCTGCGCCTCGCCCATGCGGAGCCGCACGATGCCCCGCCGGACCTGCTGGCGACTGCCGATCTGCTGTCCGCCCGGCTCGCCGGCGGCAAATCCCGGCGGAGCGTGGCCACGCGTTTCTTTTCGCCCGCCCGGCTCGGCGCCATCGGGGCGCTTGCCGCCGTGTTCTGCGGGGTGCTGCTGATCGGGCCGACGATGGAGGTTTCCGCCGGCGCGCCTGATTATGTCAGCGACGCGGTCACCTCGTTCCGTACGGGGCTGTTGCGGGAGACCATGGTTTCGCAGCCCGAGACCAGCGTGTTCGATGCCGGCGACGTGATGCGTTCCACCCAGATCCGCGTGCCGGTGCTGCCCGATCACTGGCAGATCACCGACGTCCAGATCTTTCCGTCGGACGATGGCCCGGCGCTGCAGATCATGGCCCGAACCGCCGCCGGCCAGCCGGTTTCGATCTTCGCGGTGCGCAACGCCGCTGCCGCGCCCTTGCGGCCGGTCGTCGTCCGCAAGGGGGATGCTTCGGTCGCCTATTGGCGGCACGGCGATATCGCCTATGCCCTGACCGGCATGGACAGCCCGGAGGCGCTGGACATCGCCGCCGAAGACCTAGCCGATAATCGCCTGGACTGATCCCTATGCATATCGACCTTCTTTCCGATGCACCCGACAGCATCGCCGCGGACGTGGCCGTGATCGGCGGCGGCGCGGCGGGCATCACGATGGCCCGGCGACTGCTTGCCGCCGGCCGTTCGGTCGTGCTGCTTGAAAGCGGAGGGCTCGATTGGGAAGCGGCGATCGCCGATCTCAACGATGGCGAGAGTGTCGGCCGCGACTATTACGAACTGCGCGATGCCCGGCTGCGTTTTTTCGGCGGCACCACCGCGATCTGGGGCGGTCGCTGCGCCGAATTCGATCCGATCGACTTCGCCCGGCGCAATTGGGTGCCGCATTCGGGCTGGCCGTTCGGCGCCGAGACCCTGCGCCCCTATTATGCCGAAGCGCGCGCCGCGCTGGGGCTCAAGCCGCAGGTGCCCGATGCCGCGGAACTCGGCGGCGTGCTCGCACGCCTGTCACGCGCCGAACTGGCGACGCCGCTGTGGAGCTTCGACGACCAGTTCGATCGCTTCTCCTTCGCGCGCTGCAGCGATCTCGTCGATCATCCGCGATGCACCGTCGTCACCCATGCGACGGTGCGGGAAATCGTCGCTGCGCCATCCGGACGATGCATCGAGCGGCTCGATGTCGTCGCGCTGTCCGGACGGCGGCTGCAGGTGCGTGCCGGCCATCATGTGCTCGCCGCGGGCGGCATCGAATCGCCGCGACTGATGCTCGCCTCGCGCTCGGTGATGTCGCGCGGGCTGGGCAACGGCCATGACCTGGTGGGCCGGTTCTTCATGGAGCATCCGCACGCGCGCGGCGGCCGCATCGTCGATGGCGCCGCGTGGCAGTTGCTCGCGGCCTTCCAGAAGCGCGACCTCAACGGCGAGCAGCTTGCGCCGCTACTCGCGCCATCGGCGGCGCTGCAGGCGCGTGAGGGGTTGCTCAACACATCGCTCACCATCGCCGGCCGCCGTCCGGAAGATGCGCAGGAAGCGCTGCTGATGCGCGCCTATCTGCACGCCAAGCACCGGACCGCGCCGACCCGGCAGGGCCGGTCGGTGTGGAAGTTCACCAAGCGGATCGTGAATCAGGCGCAGGCGCTGTCCGACCCGTTGCGCCCCTGGCTGCTCAACCGGCTGGGGCGGCTCGACGTCGCGCTGGTGGTGCGCGCCGAACAGGCGCCCAACCCGGCGAGCCGTGTGATGCTGTCCGACGATGTCGACGCGGCGGGCGTGCCGCGCGTCAAGCTCGACTGGCGGACGAGCCCGCTCGACAAGCACAGCATCGCCGGCCTCGTCGCGGCGCTCGGGCGCGAGACCGAGCGGCTGGGGCTGGGGCGTGTCGAACCCGCGGCCTGGCTGGAGGACGCCGCGCGCGACTGGGCGACCGACCCGTTGATCAGTTCGCACCCGATCGGCGGCTATCACCATATGGGCACGTTGCGCATGGCCGATAGCCCGCGTGCCGGCGTGACCGATGGGTTCGGCCGCGTTCACGGCATCGACAATCTCCATGTCGCGGGCAGCGCGCTGTTTCCCACCTCCGGCTGGGCGAACCCGACCTTGACGATCATCGCGCTGGCGATGCGCACCGCCGATTCGATCCTCGGTCGGTTCGGCCGCAGCGTGCCGGCGGATCAGGAAGCGCTGGATCTGCCGCGGCAGGCGGGCGCCGGCGTCGGCCAGCGGATGCGCTGACGCTTCGCTTCGGGCGCGCTCAGCGGTTGATCTCCAGTTCCAGCAGATCGGCGAGGTCGCGCAACCGCGCGCGGTCGGCATCGTCGAATGCGCGGGGGCGGATATCGACGATGCACAAGGTGCCGGCGCAGCCGCCCGCCGTCAGCCGCAGCGGCGCACCCGCATAGAAGCGCACATGCATGCCCCCGGTCACCGCCGGATTGTCGGCGAAGCGCCGGTCCTGCAGCGCATCGGGGACGACGAGCATCCCGCCATCGGCGACCGCATGCGCGCAGAACGAGACTTCGCGGGAGGTTTCGGTGGCATCGAGCCCGACGCATGACTTGAACCATTGCCGGTTGGTGTCGATCAGCGAGACGAGCGCGACCGGCACGCGAAACAGCGCGGCGGCGAGGCGGGTGATGCGATCGAAGCGTTCCTCCCGCGGGCTGTCGAGCAACCCTGTGGCGAGCAGCGCCTGCAGCCGCTCCACCTCATTATCGGGCAAGGGGGGCCTGACCCACCGGAATTCGCTGCGGGTGAGCGCGGTGCGGATGCGCGCGCGGGCGAACTCGCGCGAGAAGGGGCGCTCGATCCAGTCGCCATCGGGCGGCAGCACGCGCTGCGCCGGCTTGGCGCCCGAACTGGCGACGATCAGCGGCGGCGGGAGGCCGGCGGCCGTTTCCGCCACCACCCGTTCCGCCGCCTCGGGGGTGTCGATGCCGGCGGGACGGCGATCATCGTCGACGATGAGCAGTTGAGGACTGGCGGTTGCGGCGAGTTCGGGTACCGCCGCCGCACTGGACGCGAAGGCGGTGCGGACATGCTCGTCCTCGAGCGCCTGGCGCAGCGGATCGTCCGCATCGAGATCATTGGCGACCACGAGCACCAGCGGCGACGTATCGGCCGATGGCGCCGACGCCGCGAGCGCACTTGGCGCGGGCTCCGCGGCAGGCGCGGCCCGGCCCTCGACCAGGATGGTCAGCCCTTCGGCAGCGGCGATGATCTCGAGCGGTTGCAGCCCGATGCCATCCTGCTCGAGTTCGGCCACCAGCGCATCGACATCGGCATCGGTGCGCATCGGATCGTGGTGGGTGAAGGCCAGCCGTGCGACGCCTGCGGCGCGGCAGACCATCGCCGCATAATGCGGCGTGCTGTGCCCCCATCCGATCTTCGCGTCATATTCGGCGGGGGTATATTGCGCGTCGTGGATGACGAGGTCGGCGCCCGCCAGAAAGGCGCTGTGATCCAGATCCTGCCCGTGGATCGGCCCTTCCGCCTTCGCCAACGCACGGCTGTGCGGCTCATGATCGCAGGCATAGACCAGGCTCGCGCCGTCGCATTCCAGGCGATAGGCGAGGGTAAGGGCAGGATGGTTGAGGAAGCGCGTCGTGATGCGGACATCGTCGATCGCGAAGCTGCCCTCGCCCAGGTCATGATAGCCGACCTCGGCGGCGAACGCCTCCAGGGTCACCGGGAAATAGGTGAAGTCCATCTGCCCGGCCAAGGTATCGCGCAGGCTGTCTCCGAAGCCGCGCGGGGCATAGAAATCCCAATGATGTCCGGCTGCGAACAGCGGCGCGAAGAAGGGTATGCCCTGGATATGATCCCAATGGGTGTGGCTGATCAGGATCGCGCCCCGCGTCGGTCCGCCACCGGCCTCCGCCAGGATCGCCTGGCCCAGCGCATGCGCGCCGGTGCCGCAGTCGATCACGATTTGCGTGCCGGCGCTGGATCGCACCTCGACGCAGGAGGTGTTGCCGCCATAGCGGACGGTGGAGGGCCCGGGCTTGGCGATCGAGCCTCTCGTTCCCCAGAAGCGAACCTGCATCCGATGCTCCCCATCCGTTACGCGCTGTTATCCCATATCGCGGTTGAGCGGCGATGTCTTGGCAACGCTGCTTGACCCTGCGCCGAAACACCCGATGGTGCGGCAGGTGGGGTATGCGGTTCGGGGTGGGGCATGCGGGGAAGCCAGGTGAATGGTGGTGACATGTGGGCGGTGCTCGGCATCGCGCCCACCACCGATTCGATCGAGATCCGCCGTGCCTATGCGCGCCGGCTGAAGGAAAGCGATGTCGGCGAGGATGCCGACGCCTTCGCCGAACTGCGCATGGCGCGCGCCGATGCACTGGCATGGGCCGCCGACCGCGATGCGACCGCTGGAGATGATGATCCGGGCGATCCGGCCGCGGTCTCGGATGATGGTTCGCGCGTAGCGGAACTATCCGCCACATATGGACTGACGGGGCCGGTTCTGGCGGATGTCGATGTCGATCATGGCGTTGTCACGAGGGCGCCCGTTCCCGATGAAGAGCTTGGCATTGCCGCGACCCCGCCCTTCGCGCGTGTGGATCGGGGTTCAGGCGAGGCACTGCGGCTGGATCGGAGCCAATGGGCGGTGCCCGAACTCGACATTACGCCTGGAGACGGCCGCGTCGTGCCCCAGACGATGGTCACCGACGATGATTATCAGGCGATGGCCGCACTGCTGTTTCCCGAAAAGGGCGAAGACGCCGGGCCGATGTCGGCGGAGGAAATCGCGCTCTGGATGACACATCTCGATCGGGTCTTCGCCGATCCGCGGATGGGCGAGCTTGGCTATTATGGCGACGTCGAGCGCTGGCTGAGCGAGGTGTTGGCGGGATCGGTGCCGCGCTCTGATCCGTTGCTGGCGACTGTTGCGGAGCGTTTCGGCTGGATGGCGAACGCCGATGAAGTCGGCGAGACCCCGGCGATTGCGCACATCACCGCGCGGGTCGGCGCTCTCTCGTTCGTCGAGGCGGTACAGTCGCGGGGGCATCGCTATCGGCGTGCATGGCGCGAACTCACAGCACCGGCCGATGCGGCGTCGCGCCGTGGCTGGGTGAGGCGCAAAAATGTGCTCGAACTGCTTGAGATGATCAGGCGGCATCATCCGCAACTCGAACAGTCTTTCGACTGGTACCGCGTCCAGCTCTGGGAGGCGCAGGGTAACGCCGGCGGTCGTGAAGGCGGTGGCGCAGCCAGCGGGCTTGTGATCGCGGGGTTGATCCTCGCGTTCAACCTGCTCAGGATCTTTTCCAGCACGGGGAATGATGATCCTGCGCCGGTGTCGGTGGCGCCGCCGATCGAGGCCCGATCCAACCAACTCGATGCCCCCGCGAACGACATTCCCGCAGCGATCGAATGGGCCAGCAATGGCGCCTATCGTCCCGCGGACCTTGCCACCCGCAATCCTGATCTGCTCGAAGATCTGCAGCGGATATGGCAAGACGATAAGGCGGCTGGCGAAAGGCGAGATATGTTCGATATCCACATCGCAGACCATCTCACCCAGCGCTTTCCACGCATAGTAGAGAAGGCAAGTCATGCCGCACTTGCCGATCTCTTGCGCATACGGATCGAGGCCGTCCGTCGGGCAGGCCAGTCACCGCAGGATTGCGCGGACGAGATTCTAGGCCGCAAACTGCTGCCCCCCGAGTTCGATCGGCGCTATCGCGCCGCAAAATATCGCATCCTGATCGAGACACGCGGCAAGATGCGCGATGTCGAAGGTGACGGCACATTCTGGATCGATCATGATACGATGGTGGCGTCCGCCAAGCGTGCCGGAATGAGTACCACTGATCTCTCCGCGGGGTTGGACGGAAAGGGCGGTCCAAAGGGGATCTGCGAAGCCCGTATCGCGCTGATCGAGACCGTGCTGGCGCTGCCCGAGAAGAAGGCGATGAAGATGCTGCCCTACCTGTGACGGCGGACGGTGCGCTGTCATTGACCGTTTAAGCGTCAAGCCGCCGCTTGTACGCGCCGAAGCGCTCGCCTAAGTCGCACGCTATGACATCGACCAACGACATTCGCCGTTCCTTCCTCGATTATTTCGAGGGGCAGGGCCATGCCCGCGTGCCGTCCGCGCCGCTGGTGCCGCACAACGATCCCACCTTGATGTTCGTCAATGCGGGGATGGTGCCGTTCAAGAATGTCTTCACCGGGCTGGAAAAGCGGCCCTATTCCACCGCAACCTCCAGCCAGAAGTGCGTTCGCGCCGGCGGCAAGCACAATGATCTCGACAATGTCGGCTACACCGCGCGGCATCACACCTTCTTCGAGATGCTCGGCAACTTCTCCTTCGGCGATTATTTCAAGGAACAGGCGATCCATCACGCCTGGACGTTGATCACGAAGGAATGGGGCATTTCGCCCGATCGGCTGACGGCCACCGTCTATCACACCGATGACGAGGCGTTCGATCTGTGGCGCAAGATCTCGGGCCTGCCCGAGGATCGCATCATCCGCATCGCGACCAGCGACAATTTCTGGTCGATGGGCGATACCGGCCCGTGCGGCCCCTGTTCTGAAATCTTCTTCGATCATGGCGACCATATCTGGGGAGGGCCGCCGGGATCGCCGGAAGAGGATGGCGACCGCTTCGTTGAGATCTGGAACCTCGTGTTCATGCAGTTCGAGCAGGCGGCTGACGGCAGCCGCACGCCGCTGCCGCGCCCGTCGATCGACACCGGCATGGGGCTGGAGCGGCTTGCCGCGGTGCTGCAGGGCGTCCACGACAATTACGATACGGATACGTTTCGGGCGCTGATCGAGGCGTCGGGCGCGCTGACCAGGACCGCGACCGACGGCGCCAACAAGGCGAGCCACCGCGTTATCGCCGACCATCTCCGCTCCGCGGGCTTCCTCGTCGCGGACGGCGTGCTGCCGGCCAATGAGGGCCGCGGCTATGTGCTGCGCCGGATCATGCGCCGCGCGATGCGGCACGCGCATCTGCTGGGCGCGGCCGAGCCGCTGATGCACCGGCTGGTGCCGGCGCTGGTCGCCGAGATGGGCGCCGCCTTCCCCGAACTGGTGCGCGCGCAGCCGCTGATCGAAGCGACGCTCAAGCAGGAGGAGACGCGCTTCCGTCAGACGCTCGCCAACGGCCTGCGCCTGCTGGACGAGGCGACCGCGACGATGGGCGAGGGCGATACGCTGCCCGGCGCCACCGCGTTCAAGCTCTACGACACGTTCGGCTTCCCCTATGACCTGACCGAGGACGCGTTGCGTCCGCGCGGCCTGTCGGTCGATCGCGCGGGCTTCGAAGAATCGATGGCGGAGCAGAAGCGCAAGGCGCGCGAGGCCTGGAAGGGCTCGGGCGAGAAGGCCTCGGACGAGGTCTGGTTCGATATTGCCGAGGAAGCCGGCGGCACCGAGTTCACCGGCTATACCGCGGGCGAAGGCGAGGGGCAGGTCGTCGCGATCGTCAAGGATGGCGCGCGCGTCGAGATGGCCGAGGCCGGCCAGCAGGTGCTGATCGTCACCAACCAGACGCCCTTCTATGCGGAGAGCGGCGGCCAGATGGGCGATGCCGGCACGATCGCCAATGACGGCGGGTTCAAGGGGCTGGTCGAGGATACCTCCAAGCCGCTCGGGCGCGTGCATGCGCATCGCACGCTGATCCAGGAAGGCGCGATCGCGGTCGGTGAAACGGTGAAACTGGTGATCGACGTCGAGCGTCGCGCGCAGCTTCGCGCCAATCACAGCGCGACCCACCTGCTGCATGCCGCGCTGCGCCACCGGCTCGGCGGCCATGTCACGCAGAAGGGCAGCCTCGTTGCGCCCGACAGGCTGCGCTTCGACTTCGCGCATCCCAGCGCGCTGACGCCGGCCGAGATCGCGCTCGTGGAAGCCGATGTGAACGCGCAGATCCGCGGCAACGACAGCGTGTCGACGCGACTGATGACGCCCGACGATGCCGTTGCCGCCGGAGCGCTTGCGCTGTTCGGCGAGAAATATGGCGACGAGGTCCGGGTGCTCTCGATGGGCCGTGGCCCGGACGCGATCTATTCGGTCGAGTTGTGCGGTGGCACCCACGTCGATGCGCTGGGCGACATCGCGATCTTCAAGATCGTTTCCGAAAGCGCCGTTTCGAGTGGCGTCCGCCGCATCGAGGCACTGACCGGCGAGGCTGCGCGCCAGTGGCTGGTTGCCCGCGACGAGCGGCTGAAGGAAGTTGCCGCTGCGCTCAAGACCGCACCGGACGATGTGCCCGCGCGCGTGCTGAGCCTGATCGAGGATCGCCGCCGGCTCGAACGCGAACTTGCCGACGCCAAGCGGGCGCTGGCGATGGGTGGCGGCAAGGCCGAGGTCGCCGGGCCCGAGACGGTGGGTGGCCATGCACTGCTGGCGCGCGTCGTCGAGGGGCTCGATCCCAAGGGTTTGCGCGGCGCGGTCGACGAGATGAAGGCTCAGCTCGGGTCGGGCATCGCCATGCTGGTCGCGGTGAATGACGGACGTGCATCGGTCGCGGTCGGGGTCACCGCCGATCTGGTCAAGGCGGTGAGCGCGGTCGATCTCGTCAAGGCCGCGGTCGCTGCACTGGGCGGGCAGGGCGGTGGGGGCCGGCCGGATATGGCGCAGGGCGGCGGTCCGGATGGCGCACAGGCGGATGCCGCGATCGCCGCGGTGCGCGGTGTGCTGGAAGGGCAAGTCGCGGCGGCATAGGTGCCGCGCGTTACGGCGGTATAGGTGATGTTCCTCCTCGGCGCGAAGCGCCGGGGAGGAAACACATATCACCCTGCCGGTTTCTCCTCCGCCGCATCGGGACGCCTGAGGCGGCCGATGCGGGGCTCGCGATCGAGTTGCGCGTCTTCCCTGATGCGATCGCGGAAGGTGGCGCGCTTGTCGTGGATCGAGGCGATCACCGGGCCCATCGCAACGCCCAGTTCCACCAGCACCGCCTCCGAAAGCTGCAGCGAGCTTTCGAGCGTTTCGGGCACCGCTTCGGTTGCGCCCGCCCGGTAAAGCTGCGCGGCGTGATCTGTATCGCGCGCGCGCGCGACGATGGTGAGATCCGGCACCCAGCTGCGGACGCGGCGGGTGAGGCGTACGGTCAGCACCGGATCGTCCATCGTCAGCACCAGCGCTTCGGCGCGGCCGAGGTTGAGCTTGTCGACCAGTTCGGAGCGCGCGACATCGCCGAAGATCACCGGATAACCGTCCCGCCGTGCCGCGGTCACGGCATCGATGTTCGCCTCCACTGCGATGAACGGCCGGTTGTGCGCCTTCAGCATGTCCGCCACCAGATGGCCGACGCGACCGAAGCCGATGATCACCGTGCCCGGCGCCTCGCCGGTTTCGCCCGGCATGCCGCCATCGCCATCGTCGCGCAACTCGATCCGGCGCGCGACGTCATGGCCGATCTTGGCGAGGATCGGCGTGATGGTGAGGCCGATCGCGGTGACGATCTGCCAGAACGCGGCGGTGGGCGGCATGATCAGACCCGCGGCGGTTGCCGCGGACAGCACGATCAGGGTTGTCTCGGAGGGCGCAGCCATCAGCAGCCCGGTCTCGGCGGCGGGCCCCAGCCGGATGCCCATCAGCCGCAGCATGCCGGTGGTGACGACCGTCTTCACCAGCACCACGCCGATCACAGCGATCGCCAAAGGCAGCCAATTGGCACCGATCACGCGGAAATCCAGGCTCATGCCCACGGTCAGCAGGAAAACACCCAGCGCCAGGCCCTTGAACGGCGCGGTCATCACCTCGACCTCGCCATGATATTCGGTCTCGGCGATCAGCAGCCCGGCGAGCAGCGCGCCGACGATCGGCGAAAGACCGGCGGCGGTCGTCGCAAGGCTGGCGAGGATGACGGTGAGCAGGCTGACCGCAAGGAACAGTTCCGGGCTCTTGGTGCGCGCCGCCTGCGCGAACAGGCTGGGCAGCAGGAAGCGGCCCGCGAGCAGCAGCGCGCCGACGGTGAGCACGCCGATCCACAAGGTGCGCAGCAGCCCGTCCCAGCCGGCATCCTGCGCATGCGGGCTGAGCACGCCCAGCGCGAAGATGATCGGCACCAGCGCCAGATCCTCGAACAGCAGCATCGCGAAGGCAGGCCGGCCGACCGGCCCGCTCGTGCCCACCATCTGGAGGACCAGCGCGGTCGACGACAACGCGAGCGCGAGGCCGAGGCCCATCGCACCCGCCCAGCCCTGACCCATCAGCCACAGCGCGATGCCGATGATCAGCCCGGAGAGCCCAAGTTCCGCCGCGCCGACGCCGAATACGAGTTTTCGCATCTGGAACAAGCGCTTGAACGATAGTTCGAGGCCGATGGTGAACAGCAGAAGGACGATTCCGAAATCGGCGAAAGGCTGGATCGCGTCGGGGCTGGTGATGGTGACGTGGCGGATCCACGGATAGTGATCGGTCAGCGAACCCAGGCCGTGCGGGCCGACCAGCAGGCCGACGAGGATGAAACCGATCACCGGGCTGATCCGGAAGCGCGCAAAGGCAGGGATCACGATTCCTGCCGCGCCCAGCACGACCAGCGTGTCGCCCAATCCCTTGAGAGTGTGGAGTTCGCCAGACATGGGCACCGTCTTAACGCGAAGATTCGCGGCTTGTCAGGCCAATAAACGGTGCGGTGCAACATTAATTCGGATCATGCTCGCCGCGGCGCAGCCGGACGGCTAGCGTAAGGGGCATCACCATCACGGAGCCGCTGCCGAATGCCCCATGCCACGCCGTTGATCGCCACCATCGTCGCCGGCATCGTGCTCGCCTTCATCTTCGGAACGCTCGCGCATCGCGTGCGCGTGTCGCCGTTGATCGGCTATCTCGTGGCGGGCATCGCCGTCGGCCCCTTCACCCCCGGCTTCGTCGCGGATCAGGGGCTGGCGAGCGAACTCGCGGAGATCGGCGTGATCCTGCTGATGTTTGGTGTCGGCCTGCATTTCTCGCTCAAGCAACTGATGGAAGTGCGCGCGATCGCAATCCCGGGGGCGATCGGCCAGATCGGCATGGCCATATTGCTCGGCATGGGGTTGTCATGGCTGCTCGGCTGGGGCGTCGGGACCGGCTTCGTCTTCGGCCTGGCGCTGTCGGTCGCGAGCACCGTGGTGCTGCTGCGCGCGCTGCAGGACCGCCGCATCCTCGATACCGAGCGCGGCCGCATTGCCGTCGGGTGGCTGATCGTCGAGGATCTGGTGATGGTGCTGGCGCTGGTGCTGCTGCCGGCCATCGCGCACGGTGGCAGCGGCGCCGCCTTGGTGACGACGCTGGCCGTCACCATCGGCAAGGTGATCGCTTTCGTTGCCTTCATGCTGATCATCGGGCGGCGCGCGGTGCCCTGGCTGTTGCACCTCGTCGCGCATGGCGGCTCGCGGGAACTGTTCCGGCTGGCGGTGCTGGCGATCGCGCTGGGTATCGCATTCGGTGCGGCGCTGCTGTTCGGCGTCTCCTTCGCGCTGGGCGCCTTCTTCGCGGGCATGATCCTCGCTGAATCGCCGCTCAGCCAGCGCGCCGCGGAGGAAACGCTGCCGTTGCGCGATGCGTTCGCGGTGCTTTTCTTCGTGTCGGTCGGCATGTTGTTCAATCCGCACGTCGTCGTGGATCAGCCGCTCGCGCTGCTCGCAACATTGGCGATCATCATCCTCGGCAAGTCGATCGCCGCCTTCCTCATCGTGCGCCTGTTCCGCCGGCCGACGCGCACCGCGCTGACGATCGCCGCCAGCCTTGCCCAGATCGGCGAGTTCTCCTTCATCCTCGCCACGCTCGGCTCCTCGCTCGAACTGCTCAACGGCGATGCGCGGGACCTGATCCTGGCAGGCGCGATCCTCTCGATCATGATCAACCCCTTGCTGTTCTCGACGATCGACCGCTTCGCGGGCAAGGCGCTGGCGGTCGAGCCGGGCGCCGGTATCGGCGGTGCGGTGGCGGCACCGACCGGCCATGTCGTGCTGGTCGGCTATGGGCGGGTCGGCGCAGCCGTTGCCCAGACATTGATCGCGGCCGGAGAACGGCTGACGGTGATCGAGACCGAGGGTGACGTCACCGGCCTGCCGACCGACCAGCCGCGCGTCGAGGTGCTGGTCGGCAACGCCGCCAGCGCCGACATTCTGGCGCGCGCGGACATCGCCAATGCCCGCCTGCTGTTCGTCGCGATCCCGCAATGTTTCGAGGCCGGCCAGATCGTCGAGCAGGCGCGCTCGTTCAACCCGCGCCTGCGCATCGTCGCCCGGGCCCACGGCGATGCAGAGATCGCGCACCTGACCGCGATGGGTGCCGACCTGACGATCATGGGCGAGCGGGAGATCGCGCGGAAGATGATCGACGAGGCGGTCGTCGGGCGGACGGTGGAGGGCGGCTGAGCCTCAACCTCGCCTCGACCTCACACTCGGGCTTCAGCCGCCGCCAGGCGTCGCCGGACCCACCGGCAGCCGCCCGGCCGCGCGGGCCTTGCTGCCCCGCTTGCCCCAACTGATCCGGTAGAGGTCGAAGCGCCGGTCGGCGAGGTTGCGCACCGTACCCTCGGCGCGCGCCCAGGTGAGGTCGGCCAGGTTGACGTCGCTGATCGTCAGCGTCTCGACATTCTCGGTCGCCTCAGCGGCGATGCCGTCACGCGCGAACGGGAAGTCGCAGGGCGTGAGGATGCAGCTCTGCGCATATTGAATGTCCATATTGTCGACATTGGGAAGGTTGCCGACATTGCCCGAGAGTACGACGAAGCACTGATTCTCGATCGCGCGCGCCTGTCCGCAATAGCGCACGCGCAGATAGGCCTGGCGGCTGTCCGTGCAGAAGGGAACGAACAGGATGCGGGCGCCCTCGTCGACGAGCCGACGGGCGAGTTCGGGAAACTCGCTGTCATAACAGATCAGCACGCCCACCGGGCCGCAATCGGTCTGGATCACCTCGATCGCATCGCCGCCCTTGATGTTCCACCAATAGCGTTCGTTGGGGGTGGGGTGGATCTTCTCGCGAGCGTGGATCGATCCGTCGCGCAACGCGACATAGGCGACGTTCTGGATATCGCCATCGTCGGTGCGGGTCGGGTGCGACCCGCCGATGATGTTGATGTTATACTCCATCGCCATCCGCGTCAGCGCCTTCACCAGCTTGTCGGTGTGCGCGGTCAGCCGGTCGATCGCCTCGATCGGGCTCAGTTCCTTCTTTTCGTAGGAGAGCAACTGGAGCGTGTAGAGTTCGGGGAAGACCACGAAGTCCGAGCGATAATCCGCCGCGACATCGACGAAATATTCGATGTTGCGGACAAACGCTTCGAAATTCTCGACCGCGCGCGCCTGCAGTTGGACGGTGGCGATGCGCACGCTCTCCACATCGCGCGGCACCCGGAATTTGGGGGCGAGGTCGCTCTCCACATAGGGATTGCGATAGACCATATGCGCCGCGAAGCCGCCCGAGGCGGTATCTTCGGGCAGATAGGCGGGCAGCACGCCGATCGGCTCGAAGCCGTTGGAAAGCTGGAAGCCGAGCACCGGATCGCGCAATTTGCCCGCGACGACCTGCTCGACATAATCCTGGGGGCCATCGACCTTGCGCCGCGCGCGCTGGTAGCCGGGCATCCGCGCGCCGAAGACGATGCCGTGCAGTTCGAGCCGCTCGGCGAGCGCCTTGCGCGCATCGTAGAGCCGCTGGCCGATGCGCAGGCCCCGCTGCTTGGGATCGACGCACATCTCATAGCCGTAAAGCCATTCGCCGGTGGGATCGTGGCGCGACCCGAAGCCGTTGCCGCTGATCTCTTCCCAGTCGTGCGGCTTCAGCGCGATCTCCGCGGTGAGCCGCATCGATGCGCAATAGCCCACCGCCTTGCCGTCATAGAAGGCGACGAACTGGCCCTCGGGGAAATTGTTGATCTGCCCGCGGATCATGCCCGCCGTGTAGCCCGACAGCCCCTCATAGGCGCGGTCGACAAGTCCCACGATCGCGCGGACGTCGGCGGGCGTGGCGTTGCGCACCTCAAGGCGGGCGCGGCTGCTGGTCGGCATGAAAAAATCCCCGTCACGAATGTTCTGTCGAATAAACGTAACGGGGACGGACCGAAACCGGTTCCTTGGGCCCGGGCGCCGGCGTGCGCCGCCCGAGCTTCAGGTCAGGCCCCGCAGGTCAGGCCCAGGCGGCCATTTCCTTCTCGAGGTTCAGGCGGATCGCCTCGAAGAACTGTTCGGTGGTCATCCACGCCTGGTCCGGCCCGATCAGGATCGCAAGATCCTTGGTCATGCCGCCCTGCTCGACGGTCCTGATGCAGACCTCTTCGAGCGTCTCGGCGAAACGCACCACGTCGGGCGTATCGTCGAACTTGCCGCGGAACTTCAGGCCGCCGGTCCACGCGAAGATCGAAGCGATCGGGTTGGTCGACGTCGCCTTGCCCTGCTCATGCATGCGGAAGTGGCGGGTGACGGTGCCGTGCGCCGCCTCGGCCTCGATCGTCTTGCCATCCGGCGTCATCAGCACGGAGGTCATCAGGCCCAGCGAGCCGAAGCCCTGCGCCACCTGGTCCGACTGGACGTCGCCGTCATAATTCTTGCAGGCCCAGACGAACTTTCCGCTCCACTTGAGCGCGCTGGCGACCATGTCGTCGATCAGGCGATGCTCGTAGCTGATGTTGGCGTCGCGGAACTTGTCCTTGAACTCGCTCTGGAAGACATCCTCGAACAGGTCCTTGAACTGGCCGTCATAGGCCTTGAGGATCGTGTTCTTGGTGGAAAGATACAGCGGCCAGCGACGCTCGAGCGCATAGTTCATGCTCGCACGGGCGAAATCGCGGATCGAATCGTCGAGATTGTACATGCCCATCGCGACACCCGACGAGGGGAAGTCGAACACTTCTTCCTCGATCTGCTGGCCGTCTTCGCCGGTCCACACCATCTTGAGCTTGCCGGGGCCCGGCACGCGGAAGTCGGTGGCGCGATACTGGTCGCCAAAGGCGTGACGGCCGACGACGATCGGGTCTGTCCAGCCCGGGATCAGCCTGGGGACGTTCTTGATGACGATCGGCTCGCGGAACACGACGCCACCCAGGATGTTGCGGATCGTGCCGTTGGGCGACTTCCACATCTTCTTGAGCTTGAATTCCTCGACGCGCGCCTCGTCCGGCGTAATCGTGGCGCATTTCACACCGACGCCGTACTTCTGGATCGCCTTCGCCGCGTCGACCGTGATCTGGTCATTGGTCTCGTCGCGCTTCTCGATGCCGAGGTCGTAATATTCCAGATCGATATCAAGGTAGGGCTTGATCAGCCGCTCGCGAATCCATTCCCAGATGATCCGGGTCATTTCGTCGCCGTCGATCTCGACGACCGGGGTTTTCACCTTGATCTTCGCCATATGCTCTCTTCTCCGGGGGAGGTGGTCGCGATGGCTCTAGGAGCACGAAGCGCCGGGATCAACCGGGCCGAGGATGATCGCGGCGATTGTCACTGCGCGCCGCGCACATTAGACAGTGCAGATGACGTCACTAGAAAAGCCGGCGGTGGGCACCACCACCGTTAAATGGCGGTTTCCCGCCGTTCACCCCGAAGGTCGCAAATTCGTTCTGATCGCAGCGGTGATCACGCTGGCGTTCGCGCTTATGGCTTGGGAGACCGTTGCCTGGCCGATGGCGGGCGTAACCCTGTGGGTCGCTGCCTTTTTCCGCGATCCCGTTCGCACCGTGCCGCAGGGCGATAATCTGATCGTCGCGCCCGCCGACGGGTTGGTGACGCTGATCGAACGCGTGCCGGTGCCGCGCGAACTCGCCGGGCCGGACGGGCTCGGGAACGAGCCGCTGGTGCGTGTCTCGATCTTCATGTCGGTGTTCGACGTCCACATCAATCGGTCGCCGATCGCCGGCACCGTCAAGGCGGTGGTCTATATCGCGGGCAAGTTCCTCAACGCCGATCTCGACAAGGCGAGCGAGGAGAATGAGCGGCAACACCTTATCGTCGAGCGGCACGACGGGCTGCGTATCGGCTTCACCCAGATCGCCGGGCTCGTCGCGCGGCGGATCCTGCCGTTCGTCAAGCCGGGGGATATCCTGGCGGCGGGCCAGCGCTTCGGCCTGATCCGCTTCGGCAGCCGGGTCGACGTCTATCTGCCGGCGGGCACCGCGCCGCGCATCACGCTCGGCCAGCGCTCGATCGCAGGCGAGACGGTGCTTGCGGTGATCGGCGATCCCGTCGCCGGCTCCGGCGTTCCCCAGTGATGCGCCGCTGATGCGCCCGCCCGCCGATCCCCGCCGCGGCATTCCGCTGCGCGCACTCGCGCCCAACGCCGTGACGACGCTCGCGCTCTGCTCGGGCCTCACCGGCATCCTCTTCGCCATCGCCGAGGATTGGCGGATGGCGGTGAGCGCGGTGATCCTGGCGGGCGTGCTCGACGGGCTCGACGGACGCATCGCCCGCCTGCTCAAGGGCGAAAGCCGGTTCGGCGCCGAACTCGATTCGCTGTCGGATGTCATCGCCTTCGGCGTCTCGCCGGCGATCATCCTCTATCTCTGGTCGCTCCAGCATCTGGGCGAGGAAGGGCAGCGCTATGGCTGGATCTTCGCGCTCGCCCATGCCGCCGGCTGCGCGCTGCGCCTCGCGCGCTTCAATGCGCAGATCGACACGACCGAACAGCCGCACAAATCGGCTGGCTTCCTTACCGGCGTACCCGCGCCGACCGCGGCCGGCCTCGCAATGCTGCCGCTCTATTTCTTCCTGTTCGTAAAGGGGCAGGGGCCGGTTGCCGACGTCGCCCGCAACGGCATGCTGGTTGCACCCTGGATGGCGTTCATCGTCTTCCTGATGACGTCCAGCCTGCCGACCTACAGCTGGTCCTCGTTGCGCCCGCGGCGCCGTATCCGCATGGAATTGCTGGTCGGCGTCGCGCTGATCGGCGGGGCGATCTTCGCGGTGCCCTGGGCGACGCTGATCGGCGTCGCGATCCTCTATCTGCTGACGATCCCGTTCAGCACCAGCAGCTACGCCCGGATCAGGCAGCAGCGCGCTGCTGCTGCCGCTGCCGGCTGAGCGCCGCGCGCGCCGACGCCCGCATCGCTTCGCGCGCGGAGCGATGCTCCACTGTCATGCCAGCCTGCGTCGTTCGACCCGCCGGGTCGAGCGCTTCCATGATCGCGTCCAGCCGGGACGCGATCATGTGCCAGATCATGGCCACCGCCATCAACAAACCGGACGCGAACAGCAGCGAACCCACCATATGCAGCATGACGAACCTCCCGAAACGGACCTTTGTTCGATAACTGGACGATATATGTTCGATGTTTGTTCCAACGTCAAGCCGCGATGATGGGGCAAGATGTGCTTGCGCCGATGTGCCGTTTCGATTAAGGGCCCGCGCATTCCACATGGGAAGCGCACATACCGGTGCCGGGGCGGATGCCTTGGTCACTGCTTCCCAGAGGTTCAACCGGAAGGAGAAAGATCCTATGGCGGCTCCCACCGTCTCCCTGCACCAGCTGCTTGAGGCTGGCGCGCATTTTGGTCACCAGACGCATCGCTGGAACCCGAAGATGAAGCCCTACATCTTCGGTGAGCGCAACGGCGTCCACATCCTCGATCTGTCGCAGACGGTTCCGCTGTTCGCTCGCGCGCTCGACTTCGTGTCGCAGACCGTCGCGCACGGCGGCAAGGTTCTGTTCGTCGGCACCAAGCGCCAGGCGCAGGATCCGATCGCCGAGGCGGCGCGCCGCGCCGGCCAGCACTATGTCAACCATCGCTGGCTGGGCGGCATGCTCACCAACTGGAAGACGATCTCGCAGTCGATCAAGCGCTTCAAGGCGCTCGAGGAGCAGCTTGCCGGTGACACGCACGGCCTGACCAAGAAGGAAGTGCTGCAGCTCACCCGTGAGCGCGACAAGTTCGAGCTGTCGCTCGGCGGCATCCGCGACATGGGCGGCATTCCGGACGTGATGTTCGTGATCGACGCCAACAAGGAAGAGCTGGCGATCAAGGAAGCCAACACGCTCGGCATCCCGGTCGTGGCGATCCTCGATTCGAACGTCAGCCCGGACGGCATCGCCTTCCCGGTTCCGGCGAACGATGACGCCAGCCGCGCGATCCGCCTGTACTGCGAAGCGATCGCCCAGGCGGCGACCCGTGGCCAGCAGGGCGGTGCCGCGTCGCGCGGTGTCGATCTCGGCGCGATGGACGAGCCGCCGGCGGAAGCCGCGCTGGCCGACGCCGAAGTGGCCCAGGCGGACGCCTGATCGCTGGCCGGTGGGCCTGGCTCACCGGACGTCGATTACGCCTGAGCGAAGCTGACTTGCCGCTGGCCGAAGCCGGTGGCGACAGGATAGGGCGTCACTGCCTTGTCATGCGGGCGGGGCAGGGCGCTAACCAGCGTCTGCCCCGTCTTTTTATGAGACAACTGAAGGAACAGGACATGGCCGAGATCACTGCCGCCCTGGTTAAGGAACTGCGCGAGCGCTCCGGCGCCGGCATGATGGATTGCAAGAAGGCGCTCGCCGAAACCGGCGGCGACATGGAAGCGTCGATCGACTGGCTGCGCACCAAGGGCCTCGCGACCGCCGCGAAGAAGGCCGGCCGCACCGCCGCCGAGGGTCTGGTCGGCGTTGCCGTCTCGGGCACCCGCGGCGCTGCCGTCGAGGTCAACTCCGAGACCGATTTCGTCGCCAAGAACGAGCTGTTCCAGCAGTTCGTGAAGACGGTTGCCGACATCGCGCTCGAAAAGGGTGCCGAGGTCGAGGCGCTGTCGGCCGCGGCCTGGCCGGAAGGCGGCACCGTCGCCGACAAGCTGACCGCCAATGTCGCACAGATCGGCGAGAACCAGGCGCTGCGTCGCGCCGCGCTGCTCGAAGTGTCCGAGGGCGTCGTCGTCTCCTACGTGCATAACGCCGCGGCCCCCGGCCTCGGCAAGATCGGCGTGCTCGTCGCGCTCGAAAGCGCGGCGCCGGCCGAGGCGCTCGAGGCGCTGGGCAAGCAGCTCGCGATGCACGTCGCCGCGGCCAACCCGCTCGCGCTCAACGAAGACGATCTCTCGGCGGACATGATCGAGCGCGAGCGCGCGATCGCTGCCGAGAAGGCCGCCGAATCGGGCAAGCCCGCCAACATCGTCGAGAAGATGGTCGAGGGCTCGATCGCGAAGTACCGCAAGGAAAACGCGCTGGTCAGCCAGATCTTCGTGATCGACGGCAAGTCGAAGGTGTCGGACGTGGTCGCCGCGGCGGCCAAGGAAGCCGGCAGCCCGATCACGCTCGCCAACTATGTCCGCTTCCAGCTGGGTGAGGGCATCGTGAAGGAAGAAAGCGATTTCGCGGCGGAAGTCGCGGCTGCTGCCGGCGTCAAGAAGGACGAGCCGGCGAACGCCTGATCGCAGTCCCGCCGCCGTTCCCTCGGTCGGAACGGCGGCGAAACTGTGTTCGCGCAGCGTGTCTTGCCCGGCTTGGCACCGCGCACCGGCGCAACTAAGGTGCGCGCCGCTTCTCCCCAAACGATCAGGAACGCCCGCCTATGCCGCGCCCACGCTTCAACCGCATCCTCCTGAAGTTATCCGGAGAGGTGCTGATGGGGCCGGGCCAGTTCGGCATCGATCCCGATACCGTCGCGCGCGTGGCGGACGAGATCAAGGGCGCCAAGGAAGCTGGCCATGAGCTCTGCATCGTCGTCGGCGGGGGCAACATCTTCCGCGGCCTTGCGGCGGCCGCGCGCGGCTTCGAGCGCACCAGCGCCGACTATATGGGCATGCTCGCCACCGTCATGAACGCGCTGGCGGTGCAGAATGCGCTCGAACAGATCGGTGTCGACACCCGCGTCCAGTCGGCCATCCCGATGAACACGGTGTGCGAGCCCTTCATCAAGCGCCGCGCCGAGCGCCATATGGAAAAGGGCCGGATCGTGATCTTCGCGGCCGGCACCGGAAATCCCTATTTCACCACCGACAGCGCCGCAGCGCTTCGCGCCGCGGAGATGAATTGCGATGCGCTGTTCAAGGGCACCTCGGTCGATGGCGTCTATGATGCCGATCCCAAGAAGGTGCCGGGCGCGAAGCGTTTCGATACAGTCAGTTTCAACCATGTGCTCGCAGCCGATCTGAAAGTGATGGATGCGAGCGCCGTGTCGCTGTGCCGTGACAACGACATCCCGATCGTGGTGTTCAACATCCGCGAGCAGGGCAATTTGTCGCAGGTGCTCGAGGGCAAGGGCACCGCGACCATCGTGCAGAATGAGGGAGAGTTGATCGATGCCAGCCTATAGCAAGTCCGACCTCGAGCGTCGGATGGCCGGCGCCGTCGAGGCGCTGAAGCATGATCTCATCGGCCTCCGCACGGGGCGGGCGTCGACGACGCTGCTCGATCCGGTGACCGTAGACGTCTATGGCGCCACCATGCCGATCACCCAGGTCGCCACTGTCTCGGTGCCCGAGCCGCGGCTGATTTCGGTGCAGGTGTGGGACAAGTCGAATGTCGGTCCGGTCGACAAGGCGATCCGCTCGGCGGGCCTCGGCCTCAACCCGATCGTCGACGGCCAGACCCTGCGTCTGCCGATCCCTGACCTGACCGAGGAGCGCCGCAAGGAACTCGCCAAGCTTGCGAACCAGTATGCCGAAAAGGCGCGGATCGCGGCGCGCAACGTTCGCCGCGACGGCAATGACTCGCTCAAGACCGACGAGAAGAAGGGCGAGATCAGCGAGGATGAGCGCAAGCGCGCCGAGACCGAGGTGCAGAAACTGACCGACGCGACGATTGCGGACATCGACGCCGCCGCCGCCGCAAAGGAAAAGGAAATCCTCGGCAAGTGAGCCTGCTGCCGATCCAGTCCGGTGGCGCATCGCTGAGGACGGGCGGCCGCGGTGCGGTGCCGCGCCACGTCGCGATCATCATGGATGGCAATGGCCGCTGGGCGAAGAAGCGGCTGCTGCCACGTGTCGCCGGCCACCGCCAGGGCATCGAGGCGGTGCGCCGCACCGTGCGCGCCGCCGGCGACCTCGGCATCGAGGCGCTGACCCTGTTCGCCTTCTCGTCGGAAAACTGGCGCCGTCCGGCGTCGGAGATCGGCGAGCTGATGGGGATGCTCAAGCGCTTCATCCTGTCCGATATCGACGAGATTCATGAGGCGGGCATCCGCCTTGTCGTGCTCGGCGACTGGCGGATGCTGCAGGGCGATATCGTCGAACTGATCGAGGGTGCCATCGCGCGTACGGCGAACAATACGCGCCAGACACTCGTCGTCGCGCTGAACTATGGCGCGCAGGACGAGATCGTCCGCGTCGCGCGCCGGCTTGCGGGTGATGCGGCGGCAGGGCGGCTCGATCCCGCCACGATCGATGCGGCGATGTTCGAGGGCGGGCTCGATACGCAGGGGCTGCCCCCTCTCGACCTGCTGATCCGCACCTCGGGCGAGAAGCGCCTGTCGAATTTCCTGTTGTGGCAGGCGGCCTATGCCGAACTGCTGTTCGTCGATACGTTGTGGCCCGATTTCGGCCGCGACGATCTCGCGGCCGCCGTCGATGCGTTCGCGGCACGCGAGCGGCGGTTCGGAGGTTTATGACGACATCGGTCAAGGCGAACTGGGTTGCCGATCTGCCGCGCAAGGCGCTGGTCGCGGTTATCCTCGTCGCCGTCGCGCTCGGCGGGCTGATTGCCGGCGGCTATGCATTGTGGCTGCTGCTGTCGGCGTTCGCGCTGCTGATGATGGTCGAATGGGCGACGCTCGCCGCGGCCGAAGGGCGCGACCGCTGGGTGGCGATCGTCGGCCTCGCGGCGGCGCTGGTCGCGGTCTCGCCCGCGCTCGAACATCCGGGCTGGCTGTCGATCGCGATCATCCTCGGCGCGGCGGTCGTCATCGGGCTCCTCAGCCGCAACGCGCAGCTCGGGGGCGGCGCGCCCTATATCGCGCTGCCGGTGCTGTCGCTGCTGTTCGTGCGCGACGAGCCCGGCGGGCTGATGCTCGCCGCCTGGACGCTCGCGCTGGTCTGGGCGACCGATATCGGCGCCTATTTCGCCGGCCGCCTGATCGGCGGGCCGAAGATCGCGCCCTCGGTCAGCCCCAACAAGACGTGGGCCGGGCTTGCCGGCGGCATGGTCGCGGCGCTCGTCACGGGGCTGCTGTTCCATGTCCTCGGCGGGCTCACCATCGGCCTCGCGCTCGCCAGCGCGCCGCTGGCGGCGGTCGCGCAGGCGGGTGACTTTTTCGAAAGCGCGCTCAAGCGCAACGCCGGCGTCAAGGACAGTGGCACGATCCTGCCCGGCCATGGCGGCGTGCTCGACCGGCTCGACGGGCTGGTGCCGGTTTCGGTGGTCGTTGCGTTGATTCTCGCGGCGGGGGTTCGGATATGAAGCGCGTCACCGTGCTTGGGGCCACCGGATCGGTGGGCGCCTCGACGCTCGATCTGCTCCAGTCCGATCCCGATCGCTTCGAGGTCATCGCGCTCACCGCCAATCGCGACGCCGCCGGGCTCGCCGCGGCGGCGCGAGCGACGGGTGCGAAGCTTGCGGTGATCGGCGATCCGGCGGGCTATGCGACGCTGAAGGAACTGCTCGCGGGAAGCGGCATCGAGGCGGCGGCGGGCGCCGGCGCGATCGTCGATGCGGCCCGGCTCGGCGCCGACTGGACGATGGCGTCGATCGTCGGCTGTGCCGGCCTGCCGCCGGTGCTGGCCGCGCTGGAGCAGGGCGGGGCGGTCGCGCTCGCCAACAAGGAGGCGCTGGTCAGCGCCGGATCGCTGATGACGGATGTCGCCCGCCGCGCCGGCGCGACGCTGCTGCCGGTCGATTCGGAGCATAATGCGATCTTTCAATGCTTCGATCACGAGGCGCCCGAACGCGTTCAGCGCATCATCCTGACCGCGAGCGGCGGGCCGTTCCGCGAATGGACGCTGGAGGCGATGGCATCGGTCACCCCGGCGCAGGCGGTGAAGCACCCGAACTGGTCGATGGGCGCGAAGATCTCGGTCGATTCGGCCACGATGATGAACAAGGGCCTCGAACTGATCGAGGCTTTCCATCTGTTCCCGGTCGGGCTGGAGAAGATCGACATTCTCGTTCACCCGCAATCGGTCGTCCATTCGATGGTCGAATATGTCGATGGATCGGTTTTGGCGCAGTTGGGAACGCCCGACATGCGCACGCCGATCGCTCACGCGCTCGCCTGGCCGGACCGGATGGAGACGGGCGCGGCGCGGCTGGACCTCGTCAAGGTTGGCAGGCTCGACTTCGAAGCCCCTGATCCCGAACGGTTTCCTGCGCTGGCGCTGGCGCGTGCGGCGCTCGACGCCGGCGGCGCACGCCCCGCGATCCTCAACGCCGCGAACGAGGTGGCAGTCGCCGCTTTCCTCGAAGGGCGCTGCGGCTTCCTCGAAATCGCCGCAATTGTGCGCGAAACGTTGGAACGCTATGACCCGGGGGCACCGGTCTCGCTCGACGATGTGTTCGCGATCGACCGGGAAGCGCGGGACGTGGCGTCAGGGGTTATGAAGGTGAGTGCTGCGTGACCGAGAACCCCGGCTTCCTGCTGACTGTTTTAGCGTTCGTCCTCGTCATCGGTCCGCTCGTCTTCGTCCACGAGCTCGGCCATTACATCGCCGGCCGCATCTTCGGCGTGAAGGCAGAGACCTTCTCGATCGGATTCGGCGGCACGATCGCCGGCTGGCACGACAAGCGCGGCACGCACTGGAAACTCGGCTGGCTGCCGCTCGGCGGCTATGTGCGCTTCGCCGGCGACATGGGCGCCGCGAGCCAGCCCACGGCGGAATGGCTGGCACTGCCGCCGGAAGAGCGCGCGAAGACGTTCCAGGCCAAGCCGCTGTGGCAGCGCTCGATCATCGTTGCCGCCGGCGCGATCGTGAACTTTCTTTTCGCGATCCTGATCCTGGGCTCCTTCGCCTATCTGGAAGGCGTGCCGCGGACGCCGCCGGTGATCGCGATGGTGGCGGAAGGCTCGGCCGCGGATCGGGCGGGAATGAAGGAGGGGGATCGCATCCTCTCGATCTCGGGCCGTTCGATCGGCGATTTCGAGGACATTTATCGCATCGTCCGCTTCAGCCCGATCGAGCCGATGCAGATCGCGATCGACCGCGGCGGCAACCGGCTGTCGGTCGACGTGACGCCGGGCGTGTTGGTCGAGCGCGACCGCTTCGGCAATGAATATCGCATGGGGCAGCTCGGCATCGGCAAGCCGCCCGCGGTCTATGACGATATCGGCCTGCTCGAAGCGCCGCTGGTCGGTGCGGAGCGGACCTGGGGCATCGTGCGGCTGATGGTCGATACGCTGGGCCAGGTCGTCACCGGGCGACGGTCCGTGAAGGAATTGGGCGGCCCGCTCAAGATCGCGCAAGTCTCTGGGGAAGCGGCGATGATGGGTTGGGAAAGCCTGATCGGCTTCATCGCGCTCGTTTCGATTAATCTGGGATTCATCAATCTCTTGCCAGTCCCCATGCTGGATGGCGGGCATCTGTTCTTCTATGCGATCGAGGCGATCCGGCGGAAGCCGGTGCCGGTCGAGGCGCAGGAATGGGCGTATCGCGGTGGTTTCGCGCTGTTGGTCTCGCTGATGCTGTTGGTGACGTTCAACGATCTGACCTCTTTTGGCCTCTGGCAGAAGCTGGGCGGCTTGATCGGGTGACGGGAGTGGGGCAGGGCGACGATCGTTCGGGGACGCATCGTCGGAAATGGCAGGCAGCCGGGCGCGCAACAAAGGGTAGGGACGCGTGACAGTCACTGAAAAGCAACGGTTCGGCAAACGCCAGGCGGCACTGCTCGTCGGCACGATGATCGCGGGGATACCGACGCCGCTGCTCGCCCAGGCCACCGACGCGCCGGCGGCGCCCGCAGCGGCCGTGCCGCAAGCGGCGGCGGTGCCGCTGGCGCCCGCGCCGACCGTGGGCACGGTCAAGTCGATCAACGTCACTGGCAACCAGCGTCTGGAGGCGGATACCGTCCGCTCCTACATCCAGTTGCGCGCGGGCGAGAGCTACACGACCGAGACGCTCGACCAGGCGCTGAAGGATCTGTTCGCGACCGAATTGTTCGCCGACGTGCGGATCACCGGCGGCGACACCGGCGACATCGTCGTCGAGGTCCGCGAGAATCCGGTCATCAACCGCATCGTGCTCGAGGGCAACAAGCGGCTGAAGGAAGACAAGATCCGGCCCGAGATCCGTCTTGCGCCGCGCCAGATTTTCACCCGCTCCAAGGTTCGCGCCGACGTCGCGCGCATCATCGAGCTCTACCGCCGCCAGGGCCGCTTCGCCGCGACCGTCGAGCCCAAGATGGTGTCGCTCGACCAGAACCGCGTCGACATCATCTTCGAGATCACCGAGGGGGCCAAATCCAAGGTCCGCCAGATCAACATCATCGGCAACGAGGCGTTCGACGACGGCGCGCTGCGCTCGGAGATGGCGACCAAGCAGTCGCGCTTCTTCCGCTTCTTCTCCTCGTCGGACAGCTATGATCCCGATCGCCTCGCCTATGACCAGGCGAAGCTGCGGCAATTCTATCTGACCGAGGGCTATGCCGATTTCCGCGTCGTCTCCGCGGTCGCCGAACTGACGCCGGACAAGCGCGACTTCATCATCACCTACGTGGTCGAGGAAGGGGAGCGCTACAAGTTCGGCGGGGTGAAGGTCGAGAGCGACATCCGTGACTTCAAGCCGAACACTATCGGCAAGGTCTCGATGAAGAAGGGCGACTGGTACAACGCCAAGCTGGTCGAGGACACGGTCGAGTCGTTGACCGAGAGCGCCGGCCTGTTCGGCTATGCCTTTGCCGAGGTGAGTCCCGAGTTCAACCGCGACAAGGACGCGTTGACGATGGACATCACCTTCCGCATCGGCGAGGCGCCGCGCGTCTATGTCGAGCGGATCGATATCAACGGCAACACGCTGACGCAGGACAAGGTGATCCGCCGCGAATTCCGCCTGGCGGAAGGCGACGCGTTCAACAGCTTCCTCGTCAAGCGCTCGACCGACCGCATCAAGTCGCTGGGCTTCTTCCAGGAGAATCTCGAGGTCGAGCAGAAGCAGGGCTCGGCGCCCGACCGCATCATCCTCGAGACCAATGTCGAGGAGAAGTCGACCGGCGAACTCCAGCTCTCGGCGGGCTTCTCCTCGCTCGAACGCTTCATCGTCGCGGCATCGGTCCGTCAGCGCAACTTCCGCGGCAAGGGCCAGGAACTGCGCACAAGCGTCAACTATTCGAGCTATTCGAAGTCGGTCGAAGTCGGCTTCACCGAGCCCTATCTGTTCGACAAGACGATCGCGGTCGGCGGCGACATCTTCCGCCGCGACTTCAGCTCGTTCAACTATATCAGCAACAACGACCGCAACACTACCTATCAGCAGATCACGACCGGTTTCCAGCTGCGCGCCGGTGTGCCGATCACGGAATATGTCTCGCTGGCGCTGCGTTACGGTCTCAGCTTCGACGACATCACGCTCGACGAGAGCTACTATTCCAACGGCGAGTGCAGTCCCATCATCGCGGGCCGCTATCTCTGCGACGCGATCGGCAAGCGCACGACCTCGTCGGTGGGCTACAGCCTGGTCTATGACACGCTCAACAACCGCGTCCGCCCGACCGGTGGTCAGCGCGTCGTGTTCAGCCAGGATTTCGCGGGTCTCGGCGGTTCGGTGCGCTATCTCAAGAGCCGCGTCGATGCCGCGAAATACGTCAATATCGGCGCCGGCTTCATCGGTTCGGCCACCATCGAGGGCGGCGCGATCATCCCGTTCCAGAGCAGCCAGGGTGCCGGTCGCGACGCGGTGCGCCTCGTCGATCGCTTCTTCCTCGGCCAGCCGCAATTCCCCGGCTTCGACATCCGCGGCATCGGCCCGCGCGTCATCCGTCGTCAGTATAACACCGCGACGACCGACGACCCGCTGGATCTGGTGCCCGACAACAACAACCGCGTCGATGACGCGCTGGGCGGTCGCTATTATTATCTCGCCAAGCTCGAGGTGGAAATTCCGCTCGGTTCGGGTGCGCGCGAACTGGGGCTGAGGCCCTCGATCTTCGCGGTTGCCGGCTCGGTGTTCGGCGTCAAGCGGCCACAGCTCACCGAATTCCCCGATACCAACGGCGATGGTTTCCCTGATCCGCTCGATCTCGGGCCGCTTCGCACTGCCGCTGGCGAACAGATCTACACCATTCCGACCGGTCAGATTAACGCGGGCGCCTCCACCACCTGCGCAACAGGCCAGATGGTGTCGGGGCAGACCGGTTGCATCGGTGACGTGGCCAATACGGAAGCGCGCAACATCGTACAGCCTTTCTCCGAGCAGTTCTTCGGAGATACCTGGAAGCCGCGCCTCTCGGTGGGCATCGGCGTCAACTGGAACTCGCCCTTCGGCCCGTTCCGGATCGACATCGCCAAGGCGCTGCTGAAGGAACCGGGGGATGATACCCGACTCTTCACCTTCAATGTAGGGACTCAATTCTGATGAAGACCTTGTTCAAGGCGCTGGCGCTCGCCGCCGCTGCCATTCCCGCCCTCGTCGCCGCCGGCCCCGCGCATGCGCAGGTCGCCGGTGTCGCGATCGCCAATCTCGAGCAGGCGATCGCCCAGACCAATGCGTATCGCAACGCGATCACGCAGATGCGCACCACCTACAAGCCGCAGATCGATGCGGTTCAGGCGCGCGCCACGGCGCTCGAAACCGAACTGAAGCCGCTGGTCGACAAGTTCCAGGCCGACCAGAAGGTCGCGACCCCGAACCGCGCTGCCCTGCAGACGCAATACACCGCGATCCAGACCAAGCAGCAGGCGGGGCAGGCCGAGTTGCAGAAGCTCAATGAGCCGGTCGCGCTGGCGCAGGCCTATGTCGAAGAGCAGATCGCAGCCAAGCTCAACGACGCGCTCAAAGCGGCGATGACCAAGAAGAAGGTCAGCCTGGTGCTGCAGCCGCAGGCCGCCGTCTCGTTCCAGCCGACCGTCGACATCACCACCGATGTCACCGCCGAGCTCAACACGACGGTGCCGAGCGTCCAGATCAACCCGCCGGCGGGTTGGCGTCCGGGTGGCCAGCAGCAGACGGCCGCCGCCGGTGCGCCGGTTGCTCCGGCCGCGCCGAAGCCGCAGGGTCGGTGAACGACGGCGCCGATTCGGCGCCCGCGAGCATTGGGCCTCTCGACATAAGGCAGGTGCTCGCGGCGCTGCCGCACCGCTATCCGATGTTGCTGGTCGATCGTGTCGAGGAGATCATCCTCGACCGGTCGATCGTCGCGGTGAAGGCGGTGAGCTTCAACGAAGGCTTCTTCCAGGGGCATTTCCCCGGTCGCCCGATCATGCCGGGCGTGCTGATCGTCGAGGCGCTGGCGCAGGCCGCCGGCGTCCTCGCGGTGGAATCGCTCGGCCTCGCCGGATCCGGCAAGCTGGTCTATTTCATGGCGATCGAAGAGGCCAAGTTCCGTTCTCCGGTCGAACCGGGCGTGCTGCTGAAGCTGCACGTGGACTTCGTCCAGAAGCGCGCCTCGGTGTGTAAGTTTGCCGGTAAGGCGCTGATCGACGGCAAGGTCGTCGCGCAGGCGAACTTCACAGCGATGATCGCGGATCCGCCCGCCGTCTGACGAAGAAGCGCTTGCGGCCGGCGGGATACGCGGCCGCACGCGCCCTTTTGCTTCCATATCTTGCCCTTTGGGCGCAGCGCCGCTATGGCGCCGCCTTCGCATCCACGGCCGGTCGGAAACCGGCCAACTCCGGAGCTAGAGATGAAGAAGAATATCCACCCCGACTATCACATGATCAAGGTGCAGATGACCGACGGCACCGTGTACGAAACCCGCTCCACCTGGGGCAAGGAAGGCGACACGCTGCAGCTCGACATCGATCCCACCGTCCACCCGGCATGGACCGGCGGCAACCAGCGCATGCTGGATCAGGGTGGCCAGGTCGCGCGCTTCAACAAGCGCTTCGGCGGTCTCTCGCTCAAGGGCAAGTAATCGGCGGCGGCGTATCGCGCCGCGCCTGCCTGAACCGATCGGCCCGGTATCGCGATGGCGATGCCGGGCCTTTTCGCGTGTGTTGCCGGTGCGAAATGCGGCTGCACAGCGCGATCTTGGTCGCATGCAAAGAAATCTATCTACCCACTAGAGTAATAGACATTTAGCGCATTTCCCTAGCCGACAAGTCGAGAATGACTCGGGCGGTGCCGTCGGCGCGCCGCTTCTAGGGGAAGAAAACATGCTGCGCCGTCTCAAGCCCTTGCTGCTGCTCTCCGCCGCCCTCGCCGTCACCCCGGCTTTCGCCGCGGATGAAGCGCCCGCTGCCGCAGATGCGGCTGACGCAGCCGAGCCCGCCGGTGGCGCCAGCAGCGGTGAGATCGTCGTGACCGCGCGCCGCCGTGCGGAGGATGTGCAGGATGTGCCTGTCGCGATCTCGGTGGTCGGCGGCGCCACATTGGAGGCGCAGGGCACCTACAACATCAACCGGCTGACGCAGCTGCAGCCAACCCTGCAATTCTTCTCGACCAATCCGCGCAACACCTTCATCAACATCCGCGGCATCGGCGCGCCGTTCGGCCTCACCAACGACGGCTTCGAACAGGGCGTCGGCATCTATATCGACCAAGTCTATTACAACCGCATCGCCGCGGCGACGCTCGACTTCGTCGACGTCGAGCAGATCGAGGTACTGCGCGGGCCGCAAGGCACGCTCTATGGCAAGAACACCACGGCCGGCGCGATCAACGTCACCACGCGCGCGCCCAGCTTCACGTTCGAGGGCAAGGCGGAAGTCTCGCTCGGCAATTACAGTTTTAAGCAGGCCAAGGCGTCGGTTTCGGGCCCGATCACCGACACGCTGGCGGCGCGGATCAGCGTATCGAGCACCGATCGCCGGGGGACCATCTACAACGTCGCGACCGATCAATGGATCAACGCGCAGGACAATATCGGCATTCGCGGTGCGCTGCTGTGGAAGCCCGGCGAGGATCTGCGGATCACATTGGCGGGCGATTTCAATCTGCAGGACCCGATCTGCTGCGGCCAGATCTATGCGCGCGTCGGCACCACCCAGCGCGCGCTCAACCGCCAATATGCGGCGCTGACTGCGCTGTTCCCGGGCTACCGGGTGCCGAGCACCGATGCGTTCGACCGGCGGACCGATCTCGATGCGCCGCTTGCCGCCCGCAACGAGATGGGCGGCGCCTCGCTGCGCGCCGAATGGGATGTGGGGCCGGGCACGCTGACCTCGATCACGGCGTGGCGCTATTGGGATTGGGATCCGTCCAACGACCGCGATTTCACCGGCCTTCCGGTCTACACCAAGGTCAACAACCCGACGAAGCAGAACCAGTACACCCAGGAACTGCGCTACGCCTATGAGGCCGATCGGCTGGACTTCGTCGTCGGTGCCTTCGCCTTCTATCAGGAGATCCGCACCAGCGGCATTCAGGAGACCGGTCCGGCGGCCAGCGCCTGGCTGCTGGCGCCGAGTAGCGCGCTCTCGCGCAACCCCGCGGTGCTCAACGGTATCGTCGCCGAAAACGACATCCGTCTCGACAATCTCAGCCTTGCCGCGTTCGGCAAGGTCAACTGGCACGTCACCGACCAGCTCACGATCTCGCCGGGCATCCGCATCAATTACGACAAGAAGGAAGGCCTCTACGACTCGGTCGTGATCGGCACCGCCTCGGACGGGACGCGCCAGCTCATCACCAACGACGCGACGCATCCCTATTATAATGATCCGTGGATCGCGGCACAGCGCGGCACCCAGTCCTCGCAATTCTTCGAGCCGGACTTCAGCGACTGGAACCTCTCCTACGACATCAATCTGTCGTACAAGGTCACCGAGGACGTCCTCGCCTATGCGACCTATGCGCGCTCGTTCAAGACGGGTGGCATCAATCTGAACGGCGTGCCCAGCCGTGGCGATGGCACCCCCGCGCTGGAAGTCGCGCAGATCAGGCCCGAGAAGGTCGACCATTTCGAAGTCGGCCTCAAGACGCAGTTCTGGAACCGACGTGCGACCTTCAACCTCACCGGCTATTGGACCGAGATCGACGATTTCCAGGCCAGCGTGATCAGCAATGTCAGCGGCAGCAACGTGCTGCGCGGCTATCTGGCCAATGCGGACAAGGTGCGGGTGCGCGGTATCGAGGCCGATTTCACGGTGCGGCCCACCGATCGGCTCAACGCCTATGTCAGCGGCGCGTTCACCGATCATGAGTTCAGGAAGTTCGTCGATGCGCCGTGCCCGCCCGAACTGGCGGGCGGCGGCACCGGCACGCCTGCCGGTCCGCCGGCGACGCCGGGTGTCAACAGCCCGGCGAATTGCGATGTTTCCGGGCAGTGGCTGCCGGGCGTCTCGAAATGGGCGTTCTCGTGGGGCGCCGAATATGAAATCCCGGCGGCGATCCTCGGGCGCGACGGCGACGTCTATCTGGGCTATGACGCGAACTACCGCTCCAAATTCTCGTCGAACGCGTCACGATCGATCTACACCGATATTTCGGGCTACTCGATCCACAATTTCCGTGTCGGCTTTCGTACCGACAGCTTCGACGTCTTCGGCTGGATCCGGAACGCTTTCGACCAGAACTACTTCGAATCGCTGGCGGTCACCCCGGGCAATACCGGCCTGATCTCCGCGCAGCTCGGCGATCCGCAGACCTGGGGTGGCACGATCAAATTCTCGTTCTGAGATGGGGGAGGGAGGGTCCGGCACGGCGTCGATCCATGCCGCACCCCCCTACTGGGCCGGCTTGAGCCCCAGGATCAGCGTCGGCAGCAGCTCGGATACGGTCGGGTGGATCGGCACCGCCCAGCGCAACACATCATAGGTCTGGCCCGCGTTCATCATGTCGAGGATGCCGTGGATGGCCTCGTCGCCGCCGGTGCCGAGGATCGCCGCGCCCAGCAGTTCATGCGTATCGGCGTCGGCGATCAGCTTCATGAAGCCCTGCGTCTCGCCCTTTTCGACCGCGCGGCCGACGCGGGTCATCGGTCGGGTCGCAATGGCGATCGGGCGGCCCGACTTGCGCGCTTCGCCCTCGCTCATGCCGACGCGTCCCAGCGGCGGATCGATATAGAGCGCATAGCCGAGGATGCGGTCGCTGAGCTTGCGGTCCTCGCCGTCGAGCATGTTGGCCGCGACGATCTCGAAATCATTATAGGCGGTGTGGGTGAAGGCGCCGCGGCCGTTGCAATCGCCCAGCGCCCAGATGCCGGGCACGTTGGTCGCCAGCCTGTCATCGACCTGGATATAGCCGCGCGCATCCACCGCGACGCCGGCGACGTCCAACCCGAGATCGTCGGTGTTGGGGCGTCGGCCGACGGCGAGCAGCGCGTGGCTGCCGACCACCTCCGGCTCTCCCGATTCGCAATCCACGCCCACCGCAATGCGGCCGTCCGGTTCCGGCCGGAATGAGATGCATTCGGCGCCGGTGCGCACCGCGATGCCCTCCGCTTCGAGAATCCCGCGGATCGCCTCGGAGATGTCCGGATCCTCGCGCGCCACCAGCCGCGGTCCTTTCTCGACCACCGTTACCCTGGCGCCGAACCGGCGATACATTTGCGCGAACTCAAGCCCGATATAGCTGCCGCCGACGACCACGAGATGCTCGGGCAGCGTGTCGAGCGCGATGATCGAGCGGTTGTTGAGCAGCGGCACGTCATGCACGCCGGGCATGTCGGGCACCGACGCACGGCCGCCGACATTGAGGAAGATGCGCGGCGCGGTGAGCTGCCGGTCGCCGACCGCGATCGTGTCCTGCGAAACGAAATGGGCGTGACCGCGAATCAGCGTCAGCCCCTTCATCCCGGCCAGCCATGTCTCGTTGCCGGTGCGCGCGTCGAGCGTCACCTTGTGCGCGCGCGCCGAGGCCGCTTTCATGTCGACCGAAACCGGTGCGTCGATCACAACGCCATAATCGGCGGCGCGCCGTGCCAGCCGTGCGGCATAGGCGCTGGCGACGAGCGCCTTGGTGGGCATGCAGCCGGTGTTGACGCAGGTGCCGCCGATCAGGTGGCGTTCGATCAGCGCGACCGTCATACCCCTTTCGGTCAATCGGCCACACAGGGATGGGCCGGCCTGGCCGGCGCCGATCACGATCGCATCGAATGTTTCGCTCATGCGCGGTCTATAGCGCGGCAACCAGCGCCACGGCAGCACCGATCGCAACGGCATCCTCGATCAATGCGGCCGGGCGGTCGCTGCCGAATGCGGCGGCGAGCCGCGCGCGAACGGCGGCACCGCCAAGCGTGCCGATTACCGCGCCGACGAGCCCCGGCACCGCGCCGATCAGCGCCGCGCTTTGCCATTGGCCGGGTTGCGCAGCCGCCGCGAACGCCGCGCCGCCGAGCGCACCGGCGATCAGACGTGCCCCGAATTGCGAAGGAACCTTGCGGCTGGGCGTCGTCGGCAATTGATCCGTAATGAACTCAATCACCGCAAGCAGTGACAGAATCGCTGGCAAATATCGCCAACCGAGAAAAGCCAGCCCCGTCTGTGAAAGGTCGAGCCTGGCGAAGGCGACAGCCCAGCACAACGCTGCAAGCGCCGTAAACACCCGCAAACCGGCAATTACGCCGATCAGCACCGCAAACAACCAGATCATGACAGCCTCCCGCCCCGCGACTCCGCAGGGTGTCATAGCAGCCGCGTCAAGTCACGGACGATCGGTGCGAAAACGGTCGCGATGCCCACTTCCGCGATATGACCATTGTCGATCCATTACAAAAAATTAACCATGCTTATTAATCATCTCAAGGTTTGGTCATCTATCATTGCTCCCGTGACGTTTTCCTTGGGGAGAATAAAGATGCCTGAATTGATTCTTGTGGGGGGCGAGGTTGTCGTCCGTAATGACTCATTCGACAATCAACTCGCACCATCGATCACCGCATTGAACAACGGTGGCTATGCTATTGCATGGGAGGATTATAGCGGATCTCTGATTGATCTTTCCGGATCGGGCATAAAGCTCAGGATCTATGATTCAAACGGCAATCCGACCGGCGCAGAAATCCTCGTAAACACAACGTTGCTCGGCAGCCAGACCCAACCGTCGATCACGACGCTTAACAATGGCAACATCGTCGTTACCTGGACCGATCCGGCGTTGGTCGGGATTCTGGGGGCGAATGTGCATGGCCAGATGTTCACTGCCGCTGGCGCGCCCGTCGGCGGCGAGTTCGTCGTCAACACCGGCTTGCTCGGCGCGCTGCTCGGCGCCCAGAACACGTCGGACGTCGTCGCGCTCGCCGGCGGCCGCTTCCTCGTCACCTTCACGACCTTCGGGCTGACGAGCAGCGAAGTCATCGGCCAGCTCTACGATGCCTCGGGCGCGGCGGTCGGAACCAACTTCCGGATCAACACCAATCTCGATGGCGCGCAGGTCGATTCCAAGATCACCGCGCTGTCCAACGGCGGCTTCATCGTCACCTGGGAAGACAGCAGCGGCGACTATGGGGATGCCAGCGGCTCGGCCATCGTCGCGCAGCTCTTCTCGGCGTCCGGCGAACGCGTGGGTTTCGAGTTCCGCGTCAACACCACGACCACAGGGTCGCAGGTCGACCAGACCGTGACCACGCTCGACAACGGCAATTTCGTCGTCACCTGGACCGATCCGAGCGCCGGCAATGCCAACGTCAGGGGACAGATCTACACCTCCGCCGGCGTCGCGGTCGGCTCCGAATTCGTCGTCAACACCGTGCTGACCGGCGCGCAGACCGAGCCGGTGATCGCGGCGCTGCCCAGTGGCGGCTTCGTCGTCGTATGGACTGACAGCAGCGGCTCCTATGGTGACGCCAGCGGCTCCGCGATCCTTGCGCAGGCGTTCGACGCCAGCGGCGTCCAGGTCGGCGGCCCGGTGCTCGTCAACACCAGCACCACCGGCGCCCAGCTCAATCCCGCAGTGACGGTGCTGTCCGACGGCAGGATCACGATCACCTGGGAAACTCCCGGCACCGCAGGGGTGACCGCGATCGTCTCGCAGCAAATGGTCCTCAATTCGGCGCCCACCGGCATCGTTATCGACGACGCGCAGGTGGAGGAGAATGCGACCGCGGGCACCGTCGTCGGCACGGTCAGCGCGACCGATCCGGACGGTGACACGATCACCTACACGCTGGTCGATGATGGCGGCGGCCGTTTCGTGATCGATGCCGATACCGGCGTCATCACCGTCGCGCCCGGCGCGGTGCTCGATTACGAAACCGATCGCGACATCGACATCACCGTCCGCGCGACCGACGAGTTCGGCACCACCACCGATCAGACCATCACGATCCTGTTGACCAATGTCGATGAGTTCCCGACGATCGAGGGCACCCCCGGCGACGATGTCATCACCGCGCCTTCCGACGACACGACCACGATCAACGGCGGCGGCGGCAACGATACGCTGACCGGCGCCGGCGGCAACGACACGCTCAACGGCGGTGACGGCAATGACACGCTGGCCGGCATGGGCGGCGACGATGTGCTCAACGGCGGCCCGGGCGATGACTCGCTCGACGGCGGCGAGGGCAACGATACCGTCAATGGCGGTGGCGGCAACGACACCGGACTTGGTGGCACCGGCAACGACATCCTCAACGGCGGTGACGGCGACGACATCCTCGATGGCGGTGACGGCGACGATCAGGTCAATGGTGAGGGCGGCAACGACACGCTCTCGGGCGGCAATGACGATGATGTCCTGAACGGCGGAGCCGGAACGGACACGATCGACGGCGGCGCGGGCAATGACACGATCGACGGCGGCGCCGACGACGATATCCTCGAGGGCGGCACCGGTGACGACGAGATCACCGGCGGCACCGGCAATGACACACTCGACGGCGGCGACGGCAACGACATCCTGGTCGGTGGCGACGGCAACGACACGCTCGATGGCGGGGCCGGTGCCGACGACATGACCGGCGGCGCCGGCGACGACACCTATTATGTCGACAACCCCGGCGATGCGGTCAACGAGGATGCCGGCGGCGGTAACGACCGCATCATCACCACGATCGACTATGCGCTGAGCGACGGCGACAATATCGAGGATCTCAGCGCCGGCTCGGACGACGGACTGACGCTGACCGGCAACAGTGCGGAAAATACCATTACCGGTGCCGGCGGCACCGACACGATCTACGGCCTTGCCGGCAATGACGAGCTGTTCGGCGCGGGCGGCAATGACGTGCTCGAAGGCGGCGACGGAGACGACACGCTCGATGGCGGCGCCGGCGACGACATCATGCGCGGTGGCCTGGGCAACGATACCTATTCTGTCGACAGCGCCGGCGACGTGATCGAGGAGGGCGCCGATGCCGGCACTGACACCGTCATCGCCTCGGTCGATTATACCCTGGGCGAAGACAGCAATATCGAGAATCTGCGCGCCGGCTCCAACGCCGGTCTCGTTCTTACCGGCAACAGCCTCGACAATGTCATCGACGGCGCCAATGGCAACGACACCATCTCGGGCCTCGACGGCAACGACGATCTCGACGGCGGCGCGGGGGATGACACGATCGACGGCGGCAACGGCAACGATCTGATCACCGGCGGCACCGGCAGCGACACCTTGATCGGCGGCGAGGGCGACGACCTGCTCAGCGGTGGCGCCGGCAACGACACGATCGAGGGCAATGGCGGCAACGACCGGCTCGACGGCGGCACCGGCGCCGACGCCATGGCGGGCGGCGCCGGCAACGACATCTACATCGTCGACGATGCCGGCGACGTCGTCACCGAACTCGATGGCGAGGGCAGCGACACCATCCAGACGCGCATCAGCTATACGCTGAGCGACGACCAGTCGATCGAACGCCTCGCCTCGATCGCGGCCGGCGACGTCACCTTGATCGGCAACGCCTTCGACAACCGCATCGACGGCGGCAACGGCAACGACACGATCGAAGGCCGCGGCGGCACCGACACGCTCTCGGGCGGCAATGGCAATGACGAGATCGACGGCGGCAGCGGCAACGACCTGCTCTACGGCAATGCCGGCGACGACACGCTCGTCGGCGGCGACGGTAACGACCGGCTCGAGGGCGGGGCCGGCGCGGATACGATGCGCGGCGGTCTCGGCGCGGATACCTATATCGTCGAGAGCGCCGGCGACATCGTCGTCGAGCTCGACGGGCAGGGCACCGACACCATCCTCACCAGCGTGAACTACACGCTGGGCGAGGACCAGTTCGTCGAGATGCTCCGCAGCAACAGCAGCGCGGATCTGATCCTGACCGGCAACAGCCGCGACAACCATATCGATGGCGGCACTGGCAATGACATCGTTCGCGGCCTCGGCGGCGACGATGACCTCTATGGCAAGGCCGGCAACGACACGGTCGAAGGCGGCGCCGGCAACGACATGATCAGCGGTGACGACGGCGACGACACGCTCGATGGCGGTGACGACAACGACCTGATCTATGGCGGCACCGGCACCGACACGCTGGCCGGCGGCGCCGGCAATGATCGCCTCGATGGCCAAGCGGGCACCGATATGCTCGTCGGTGGCGTCGGCGACGACACCTACATCGTCGATGAGGATGATGTGGTGGTCGAACTCGCCGGCGAGGGGACCGACATCGTCCAGGCACGGGGCAATTATACGCTGGCAGCCGGATCCTCGATCGAGCGGCTGCAGGGCTTGAGCAATCTGGGTTCGACCCTGATCGGCAACGAGCTGGACAACAGCATCCTCGGCGGCGGCGGCAACGACACCATCCGTGGGCTCGACGGCAATGACTCGCTGGCCGGTGGCAACGGCAACGACACCATCTTCGGCGGCGCCAATGACGATGTCGTCCGCGGCGACAACGGCAACGACATCCTCAACGGCGATGACGGCAACGACTCGCTGATCGGCGGTGTCGGGAACGATACGCTGACCGGCGGCGCGGGCAACGATACGCTGTCGGGCGAGGCCGGCAGCGACACGCTGATTGGCGGCGACGGCGACGACGTCTATTATATCGATGCGCCGATCGACGCGATCGTCGAGGGCTTCACCGCGACGGGCGGCTACGACACCATCGCCACCACCACCAGCTACACATTGGTCGACAGCATCTCGATCGAGCAGATCACGGCGAAGAACGATGCCGGGGTCACCCTGATCGGCAACAGCTTCGACAACCGCCTCAACGGCGCAGCGGGTGCGGATACGCTGCGCGGCGGCGGCGGCAACGATGCGATTTACGGCTTCGCCGGCAATGACGTCATCGTCGGCGGCGCCGGGCGCGACTCGCTGATCGGTGGCACCGGCGCCGACCGCTTCGTCTACGAAAGCGTGTCGGATACGGCGGGCACCAATCTGAGCCTCGTCGACCGCATCACCGACTTCTCCACGGCGCAGGGCGACCAAATCGACCTGTCGGGGATCGACGCGGTCACCGGCGGCACCAATGATGCCTTCACCTTGGTCGCCGCCTTCACCGGCGTGGCGGGGCAGCTCATCTCGGTGGCGTCGGGCAGCGGCTATCTGGTGCAGGGAGACGTCAATGGCGACGGCGCGGCAGACTTCACGATCAACGTGACCACCCCTGCACCGCTGACCGGCACCGACTTCATCCTGTGATCGGTTAGGCTGGCACCGGCGGGTCCCCCCCCACCACGGACCGTCGGAGCGAGTCTGGAGCGCACCAACGCACCGCCCTGCGTTGGTGCGCTCCTCTTTTTTGTCGTCCGCGCCCGATGGTGCTAGGCTACCCGGCCCTGGGGGACGGAGCGAAGGGCGGATGGCCGACTATTTCAAAGCACTGAAGAAGGATCTGGAAGCGCCGATCGAAACGCGGCGCTTCGGCAGCGGCTGGTTCGCCGGCTTCTTCGCGCTGGTGCTGGCGGTTACCGGGCTCGGCCTTGTCGTCGTGCTGCGTTACCCGGCACTGTTCGGCACGCCGGAACTGGCGATGCTGCGCAATTCCTCGGTGCTCCGTCCGATCATCCACGGCGCGATCCTCGGCGCCTATGCGCTGGCTTTGCTCAGCCTGCTGCTGCGCCCGCGCAAGGTGCTGGGCTTCACTGCGCTGGCGCTGGCGCTGCTCGCGGGGCTGCTCGGCGGTGCGGGGGCGGAGGCGCGCGAGGTGCGCGACTGGGGCATCTTCTTCGGCCTCGATTTCTTCGTTCTCAACATGGTGATGACCGGTCTGCTGTTCGCACCCGTCGAGCGGCTGCTGCCGCGCCACGGCACCCAGCGGCTGTTCCGCCCCGAATGGCGCGAGGATCTGTTCTACTATCTCGTCAGCTCGATGATGGTGCAGGCGCTGACCTTCCTGTCCTTCGCGCCGTCACGGGCGGTGCTCGGCCAGACCGGCGGTTGGGAAGGCTTTCGCGCGCTCATCGCCGGGCAGCCGCTGGTGCTGCAGGTGATCGAGATCATGCTGCTCACCGACTTCGTCCAATACTGGTTCCACCGTGCGTTCCACCGCGTGCCCTTCCTGTGGGGCTTCCACGCGGTCCATCACTCGGCGAAATCGATGGACTGGCTGGCCGGCGCGCGCATGCATTTCTTCGAGATCGTCGCGCTGCGCGGCGTCACCGCGATCCCGATGATGACATTGGGGTTCACGCCGACCGCGCTGCAGATCTATATCGGCATCGTCTATGTCTATTCGTCGCTGCTGCACGCCAATCTGCGCGGCGATTTCGACCGGCTCGGCCGTTTCGTCGCCACCCCGCGCTTCCACCACTGGCATCACGGGCTGGAGCCCGAGGCGATCGACGTGAACTTCGCGATCCACTTCCCGCTGTGGGACCGGCTGTTCGGCACCTATCATTTTCCGCCGGGGCGTTGGCCCCAAGGTTATGGCGTGCCGGAAACGGTGCCCAACGGCTATGTGGCGCAGTTCCTGTACCCGTTCCGGCGGGGGCGGGCGAAGGGGTAGGGAGAGCGATCGCCGCCTTCAGATCGGCAGGTCGGCCAGCTTGCGCGGCGCCACCAGCCGCCAGCTGTTGCGCAGCCGCTCGTCCACCAGCTCCCAGTCGATATCGCCGCCGTCCAGCCGGATCGCCACCCAGCCCGAAGGGCCGAAATAGGCCGGGCGGTAATAGAGATCGGGGTCGGCATCGATCAGCATCGCCTGCTCGTCCGCGCCGCTGGTCTTGACGATCAGCGCGATCTCGCCGTCGCCATGATGGTCCTGCGTGAAATAGCCGAACATCTTGCCGCCCTCGATGCGGAACGCCGGCATGCCGTGCGAGAGCGTTTCCTCGGAGGCGGGGAGGGCGAGCGCGTGCTTGCGCACCAGCCCCAGCAGATAATCGGGGTTGCGCTCTCGCGTCACCAGTTCGGCGAGCACGCGCGGATAGAGCTGGTGTTCGGCGATCAGGGTGCGCGCCGCCAAAGTCGCCGCGGTGTCGCCCGGCACGATCGCCACCCGCGTCTGGCCCAGCACCGGCCCGTCGTCGAGTTCGGCGGTCACGAGATGCACCGAGCAGCCAGCAACCGTGTCCCCCGCATCCAGCGCGCGCTGGTGGGTGTCGAGTCCCTTGTAGCGCGGCAGCAGCGAGGGGTGGATGTTGATCATCCGCCCGGCCCAGCCGTTGACGAAGCCCTCGGACAGCAACCGCATATAGCCCGCCAGCGCGACATGGCTGACCTCCGCCGCGCGCAACCGCACGTCGACGATCGCGTCGAACTCGGCCCGCTTCAGCCCCTTGTGACTCTGCGCGAAGGTCGGCACGCCCTCCGCCGCCGCGAGCGCGAGGCCCGGCGCGTCGGGATCGTTGGCGATGACGATCGCGATCTCATAGGGGCAGTCCGCCGCGCGCGATGCGTAGAGCAATGCCGCCATGTTGGAGCCGCGCCCCGAGATCAGCACGCCGACCCGTGCGCGCGGCCGCGGTTCAGCCATTGTGCGTCGCGGTCCAGGCGTCGCGCGCGCTCCAGGCCTCGCCCGAACCCTGCACCGTGCAGCCGCGCGTACCGGCCTCGATCGCGCCGATGCGGAACACCGTCTCGCCCGAGCCTTCCAGCGCCGCGACGACATCGTCGACACGCATGGGGTTCACCACCAGCACCATGCCGATGCCGCAGTTGAAGGTGCGGGCCATCTCTCCGGGCTCGATATTGCCCTGTGCCTGCAGGAACGCCATCAGCCGGGGCTGCGGCCATGCATCGGCGTCGATGCGCGCATGGAGGTTCTCCGGCAGCACGCGCGGCACATTCTCCAGCAGCCCGCCGCCGGTGATGTGCGCCAGCGCGCGCACCATGCCCGCGCGCACCAGCGGCAGCAGCGACTTCACGTAGATGCGCGTCGGCGCCATCAGCGCGTCGATCAACCGCACGTCCTGGTCGAACAGCGCCGGGCGTTCCAGCTTCCAGCCCTTGTCGGCGGCGAGCCGGCGGACGAGCGAGAAGCCGTTCGAATGCACGCCGGAGGAAGCGAGTCCGAGCAGGATATCGCCTTCGGCCACGGCCGATCCGGTCAGCACGCGATGGCGCTCGACCGCGCCGACGCAAAAGCCGGCAAGGTCATAGTCGCCATCGGCGTACATGCCGGGCATCTCGGCGGTCTCGCCGCCGATCAGCGCACAGCCCGCGATGCGGCAGCCTTCGGCAATGCTGGCGATCACCCGCTCGGCGACGCCGGATTCCAGCTTGCCGGTGGCATAATAGTCGAGGAAGAAAAGCGGCTCGGCGCCCTGCACGATCAGGTCGTTGGCACACATCGCGACGAGATCGATGCCGACCCCGTCATGCGCGCCATGGTCGATCGCCAGCTTCAGCTTGGTGCCGACGCCGTCATTGGCCGCGACCAGCAGCGGATCGTCATAGCCCGCCGCCTTGAGATCGAAGAAACCGCCAAACCCGCCCAGCTCGGCATCGGCACCGGGCCGGCGCGTCGCCTTGGCGAGCGGCGCGATCGCCTTCACCAGGGCATTGCCGGCGGCGATCGAGACGCCCGCACGGGCATAGGTATAGGGCGAGGCTGCGTCATTCTGTTGGTCGCTCATGTCGCGGCCCTAGAGCGGATCGCGGCAAAACGGAACCGCTGTTGAAGGCAAATGCGGGACGGGTGCCGCCTATCGTCCGCGGCGACGGTGACACCGATCGCTTCAGGTCAGAACGTCTCGCTCGTCGGCCCGGCGATCATCCGATCGGGCATCCAGAGATTGCCCAGGCTCCGCAGCCGCCGCACGCCCTGGGTGGAAACCGCCTTCGCGCCCTCGGGCACGGTGACGCGGAACAGATCGACATCGTCGACATCGTCCAGCCGAAGCGCAGGGCGCGGATCGGGTTTGGCGACCGCGATCTCGACATTGCTCAACTCGACATTGCGCGCGTGGCGGATGAAGAAGCCCGTCGCCGGAAGGTCGCCGAACATCGGCGCCTCTGGATAGCCGAGTTCGTTCTCGGGCGGCCGCAGGCTCGCCATCGCCGCCGGCGCACCGCCGGCATGGTGGAGGAACATGTCGCTGATCTTCAGATCCTCGATCGGATGGCCGGGCAGGCCGGCGATCACGGACGGTAACTGGTTGGCGTTGGAACTCGTCACGTTCTGGATCAGGATGCGCCGCATCGTGCCGATCGCGCGCCCCTCCGGCCCGCGCATCCGCCGGCCGAGGCGCAGGAAGATCGGCGCGTTGACGATGCCGCGCATCGTCAGGTTGCTGACCGTCACATCCTCGACGATCGCGCCGTCGACGGTCTGGAAGGCAAGACCGCGGCTGTCCTCGAAAATGCAGTTGGTGATCGTGATGTTGCGGAAGCCGCCATTGGATTCGGTACCGAACTTGATGCGGCCGTGGATCGTCGGCGCGAATTCAGCCGGCATCTTCTTCCACGTGCCGTCCAGCACCGATCCGACCTGATAATTGCCGGTGACGAAGCAATTGCTGATCGTCACATGCTCGGTGATCTGCGGATAGCCCAGCGCATAGCTGCTCTTGGGGCAGATCGCATCGTCATAGGGCGAGTTGACGGTGCAGTTGCTGACGCGGACGTTGCGGCAGCAATCGATGTCGAAGCCGTCGCGGTTGGTGTCGCACAGCACATTGTCGATGGTGAGGTTGTCGACGCCGGTCGCCAGCAGCGCGAACCAGCCGCCCTCGAGGATGCGGATGTCGCGCAAGGTGACGTTGCGGCACAGCTTGAGCGCGATCGCCTTGTTGCCGGTGCCCGGACCGTTGGGATCCTTCAGCCAATTGTCCTTGCCGTCGCCGCGGCCCAGGCCCTTGCCCCAGATCAGCCCGGCGCCCTCGATGGTGATGTCGTGCAGCCCCTCGCCCCAGATCAGGCTGTTGCGCCAATGGCTGTGGCCGAAATCCTGGAACATGTCCCACGGGTTGGGCTCGGCGACGTCATAGCCGGTCTCGCCGACGGGTGGGGCGGCGAGGATCGTTGCGCCATTGTCGAGGTGCAGGGTCACCCGGCTCTTCAGCCGGATCGTGTAGCAGGCATAGGTGCCCGCCGGGAAATAGACGGTGCCGCCGCCCTTGGCGGCGACATGATCGATCGCGCGGTTGATCGCGGGGGTGTCGATCGTGCCGCCGTCCCCCTTGGCACCGAAACGGCGCACATCCACCCAGCCTTCGGTGGGCAGGGCAGCGCGCCCGGCGGCAAAGGCAGGGAAGGGGAGGGCGCCCATCGCGCCGATGCCGGCCGCGCCGGCGGAGAGTAGCAGTGTCCGTCGATCAAACATTCCGATCGGCCCTTTCGCGAAAAAAACGGGGCCGCACGACATGTGCGGCCCCAGGGGAGGGATCAGAATTTGAATGAGGCGCCAAGGAAGAACTCGGTGCCGATGACGTCATAGGTGGCGGAGAAGGTGTTGGCGTTCGGCCCCTGCGTGGTGATCGGCGGGTTGTTGTTGAACACGTTGTTCGCGCCGCCGAAGAACTGGATGTTCTCGTTCACGTCGTAATTGAACGACAGATCGATATAGTTCTGTGCCGCGAGGCGCGGATAGACGATCGAGTCCAGCGCTGGCGTCGCCGCCGATCCCTGACGCAGCGGCACCAGATAGCGGTCGGTCGTCACCGGCCCCAGATAGCGGTGGCGCACAGACAGGCTGAGATCCTCGACTTCCCAGGTGATGCGCGAAGTGCCCCGCCAGCGCGGTAGCGGCTGGCCGCAGGTCGGCCCGAACGATCCGACGCACTTGTTCTTGATGTTCGGGAAGGCCGCGACCGGCGTCGAGGTGAACTCGTTCAGCCACGTCCAGTTGGTCTGGAAGGTCAGGTTGCTGGCGCTGCCCAGGCCAGGAAAGCCGAAATCGAGGTCGAGGCGATAGCGCGCCGCGATGTCGATGCCCGAGGTCTTGAGCATGCCGGTGTTGGCGTTGCGGATCTGCGCGACGAATGGGTCGGTGATGCCGCCGCTATTCGGGTTACGGCGTATCGCCTGGCAGAACTCGCTGTTCGCGTCCTGCAGGACCACATAGCAGAGGTTGAGCGTGTTCTGCAGGCCGCCGCCCAGTGAGGCGACTGCGCCTTCGAGGCCGATGTTGAAGTAGTCGACGCTGATGAACAGGCGGCGGTCGAAGCGCGGCGTCAGCACGACACCCAGCGTGTAGGTGTCGGATTTCTCCTCACCCAGATTCGGATTGCCGCCGAAATCTGCCGGCATGATGGGTTCAGGCTGAACATCTCGCGTAAAGACCGCTGCGTTCGGTACTCCCGTCGCGACGCAAACCGCGCGCACGGCCGGCGTTTGTTGGGATGCCGGGCCGCGATCCGAGCACGGGTCGGTGGCGACGCCGACCACGCGTGTGATGCCGCCGAACAACTCGTTTACGTTCGGTGCGCGGATCGCCCGCTGATACTGCCCGCGGATGGTGATGTCAGGGCTGATCTTCCAGTCGAGGCCGCCGAGATAGGTCCACACGCCGCCAACGCCCGACAGGCTATAGTCGGAGTAGCGGAAGGCGGCGTTGGCGGTCAGGCTGTCGATGAAGCGGATGTCGCTGAGCAGCGGGATGCGGACCTCGCCGAACACTTCCTTCACCGAGGTCGAACCCTGCGTCGGCAGGCCGGGGTTGAAGCCGGCGACGTCACCCGATGCCAGGAAGGAATCGGGGCTGAACTCGGCGCTGGTCTTGCGCCATTCGACACCGGTCGAGAAGCCGACAGGTCCGGCGGGCAGATTAAACAAGGTGCCGGTAACACTGGCCTGTGCCACCTGCTGCGTCGCGACCGTGGTGTTGGTGGCGTTGATCGCGATCGCCGAGGCGCAGGCGTCGTCGATGTTCTGGCCGAAAATGTTGCACACCGGTGCCGCGCCGCCGACCGACAGCAGGGACGCCTGCAGCCTGCTGCGCGAGATGGCGTTGCTCAGCTTCAGCGTGTTCTCGCTGCGGGCATAGGTGTAATAGACGTCGAACTTCAGGTCGCTCAGCGCGTTCTCCGAAAGGCTGCCGATGTCGCCGCGCAGGCCCCAGGCGCCGCGGAACACGTTGCGGCGCTCGCTGGCCATTCGTGCGCCGACTTCTGCGTACCGACGGCCGGCGGTGAGCACCGCAAGACCGTCCCCGCGCGTCGTCGTGCGGCTGGAGGTGCCGGCGGCAACGGTGATCGGATCAATTTCGGCGAGGTCGAGTTGGCGTAGCACTTCCTGCAGCTGCGGCGTCAGATAAGGGTTGTTGACGTCGAATAGCGTCGGCGCGCCGACATTCGTCGGCGCCAGCCGGGCGTTCACCACATTATTGCTGTAGTGCAGCTCCATGTAGCCGGTGATCGAGTCCGTGAAGTCGTAATGACCGAAGGAGTTGATCATCCAGCGTTCCTGCGGCTGGATCAGATAATTGTCCGGCCCCAGGTTGAAGTCGTCCTGCGGACTGATCTGCGGCCGCGCGGCCGTGCCGGCGTCGTTGAACGTGAAGCCGCGTCCGCCAACCTGACCAAGCCCCGCCGCCGCGTAAGCCGATTGCAGCGCCGGGTTGGCCGCAGCGAAGGTCGGGATGCCTGAGAAACGGCCGTTGGGAATGTCGCCGCTGCCGCCGGCGACGAAGCCCAACTCGCCACCGCCGGCCACGCAGCCCATCCCCGCCGGCGGCGTGAAGGGCGTGCCTGCGGTGTTGGGGCTGCTGGTGCCGCGTACGACGCAGCCGTCGTTCAGCGACAGGAACGCGAAGCTGCCGCGTTCGCCGCGCGTGATCGAGTTGCGCTTAAGATAATTGCCCGAAACGACCAGATTGCCGCGGCCTTCGGCAAAATTGCCGCCGAGGGTCAGGTCGAAGGTGTAGACCGGGGTGCCCGTCGGCCGGTCGAGATTGAGCTGCGCACGGCCTTCGACGCCCTCGAAGTCGTCACGCATGATGAAGTTGACGACGCCGGTGATCGCGTCAGAGCCATAGACCGCGGACGAACCGCCGGTGACCACCTCGACCCGCTTCACCAGCGAGGATGGAATGGTGTTGAGGTCGGTGACCTGTTCGGGGCCGTAGATCGCGTAGCGGCGGCCATTGACCAGTACCAGGTTGCGCGTCGCGCCGAAGCCGCGGAGGTTGACGTCGGCAAAGCCGCCCGGAACCGTGTTGGAGGTGGCGCTGCCGAACTGCGAACCGATCGCCTGCGGAATCTGCGCCAGCGTCTTTTCGATGTTCACATTGCCCGAAAGCTTGATCTCTTCCTGGCCGACGACATTGACCGGCGTTGACGCGTCGGTCTCCGGGCGTGCGATACGCGAGCCGGTAACGATGATGTCGGCATCGGTATCGGCGCCGTCCGCGGCGGGCAGAGGGGCTTCCGGCGACAGCCCGTCCGCCGTCTGGGCCACCGCAGGCACAGCACAAGCACAAAGCACAAAGCACAAGTGCAATGATCGCGCTACCATTACTCCGCGTAGATTTAAGTTGATATGTGTTGATCATGTCATCCCCTCTCTGTCGGTCCCTCGTCCCCACAACGGGGTTCTTTTTCTACAAGAGTGAAAAACGTGAAAGCGCACTGATTGCGCTACCATTTTCGATGTTTCTCACTTCTTGGGATTCTGTTTTGCTTAATGGGAGCGCGTTGTCAATCCCGCCAGCGATGGCAAATTGCGGGCGGCGGGGCAAAATCGCCGCACCACCTGTTATAAACTCTTGAAAAAACCGTATATATTTTGGCGGCGATCCGCGCGATCGGCCGATCCGCATGCATCGCCAGAAATGATGCTGCTTTGCAACCTGACCTATGGTGGCACGTCGCTGGCTGGTTGCGCGTGGATCTCAGTCCTCGCTTAGACTACGGGTGAAATCGAGATGTTACCGTCGTACGCGTGTCTTTCTTTCGATCTGATCGTCAAAATCATATGATCGATCAACATTCAGATTGAGAGTCGCCGATGACGTGGAGCAACAGCCAAGACGATCTTTGGTTCATAAGTTACGGCGCCGACGACGACGTCGAGATCTATTTCTCCGAAATCGTCGAGAGGGACGATGGCTTTGGCGGCTTCAACGTCGAGTTCAAGGTCCGCGCGACTGGCAACCGGCCACTGAACAACCCGTCAGCGTCGTATCACGTCCATTTCAACGGGTCGTCCGCCGGGGAGCGTAACCAGCTTTCGGCAACCGTAACGACGATCAAGTATAAGGGCGGGGCCGGCCCGACCTCGGACCGCAACATCTGGAAGCCGGCCGACCGGGCAACGCGGCGGACCGCGCGATTCCGCGACTTGCTTCAGGAGGTGCCGCTCGCGACCTGGCCCCGGCATCGTCGGCTGATCGAGCGATTGAGCGCGGCCTGGAACCTCTACCGGGGAATCTAGCAAGGATCAGCCGAAGCCGAACAACATGGTTCCAGAAATCAAGGCAGCGCCGGCGATCACCGCACCGGAAAGCCAGCGTACGGCGCGCGTCAGATCGCGCGTGGCGGCCGCTGTATCGGCGGGCGCCGGTGCAGGCTCTGTCAGTCGCGCGGTGGCGGCCCGGATCAGGCGGGGGAGGTTATCGCTGGTCGTCGACAGGTCGAGCAGCAGCGCCGCGATCCGGTCCCGCACCGCATCGGGGGTGTAGCGCGCGGCCATCACCCGGCCCAAAGCGCGCTGGGTGGCGGCGCTGAGGTCGAAGGTCGGATCGATGCGCTGCATCACCCCGTCGATCGTGATCATCGCCTTGAAGATCAGGATCAGGTCCGCAGGCAGGATCAGCCCGCGGTCGCGGATCAGCGCCATCATGTCTTCCACCACGCGCGCCAGCACCAGCGGCCCCTGGCCATTGCGCTGCACGAGCCGGTCTGCGGCCTCGGCCAGTACATTGCGGTCGGCACCGGTGCCCTCGGTCCATGCCGCCAGCACATCCGCCAGCCGCGCCGGATCGCCGCCGCTCAGCGACTGGACGAACCCCATCATCTCCTCGCGCCGCCGGGGGGAGACATGGCCGACCATCCCGAAATCGAGCATCGCGATGCGGTCCCCGGGCTGGCACAGCAGGTTGCCGGGGTGGGGGTCGCCGTGAAACAGTCCGTCGATCAGCACCATGTCGAGCACGGTGTCCGCGCCCAGCGCGGCGATCGCGCTTGGCGAGATGCCGGCGCCCTCGAGTCGCGCCGCGTCGGTGGGTGGCACGCCTTCCACAAAGTCCATCGCCAGCAGATCCTCGCGCGTCCACTGCCAGTGGATCGCGGGGATGGTGATGCCGGGGCGGTCGCGGAAATTGGCGGCGAAGCGCTCGACGTTGAGCGCTTCGTTGGTGAAGTCGAGTTCGGCGAGCACCGCTTCGGCCAGCAAGCGCACCATCTCGCGCGGGCGATAGCGCTGCACCATCGGATTGGCTTCCGCCACCTTGGCGAACTGCGCGATCAGCCGCAGGTCCGCCTCCATCAGCGCGCGGATACCCGGCCGGCGCAGCTTGAGCACGATCTCGCGGCCGTCTTCGGTCGTCGCACGATGGACCTGCGCAATCGATGCCGCCGCCAGCGGCCTGGTATCGAACCGCGCGAAGATCGTCTCGGGCGGCCCGCCGAGCGCTGCCTCGACATCGCCGCGCAACGTCTCGAAATCCAGCGTCGGCGCGGTGCTGTGGAGCTTTTCGAGTTCGACGATCCATTCGGGTTCGAGCAGATCCGATCGCGTGGCGAGGATCTGCCCCAGCTTGACGAAGGTCGGCCCCAGTTCCTCGATCGCCTGCCGCACGCGCTCGGGCGTCGGCGCCGTCGCCCCGTCATGTCCAGGCAGGCCCAGCCGGGCGCCGAGCGCGCCGAGGCCGAAGCGGGTGACGACGCCGCCGATCTCGGCCAGGCGCTTGCGGTCGCGCGCGGCGACCATCGCGGTCTCGATCATGGGGTTGAGATAGGGGCGGTTTCCGGTGCGACAAGCGCGATCACTGCCGCCCGTTCCGGTTCGTCGACGAACCCCAGCAACAGGCCGGCCGCAGCGGCCTGTGCCTTGCGCATCAGCCCGTCGTCGTCGATTTCTCCCGCGGTCCAGAACGACAGCGCGCCGCGGAAAGCGATCGCCAGCAGATCGGGCAGTACCGACAGGCCGAGCGCGCGCCGGTCTGGCGCCAGTCCGGATCCATCTCCGAGCGCCGCCGCCCAGTAGGCGGATGAGCGCCGGTGCGCGTCGCCGGCGTCGATGCAGGGGGCGCCGATCGCGCCCATCACCGCACGGTTGACCGCAGTCGCCTCGGTCATGACCGCAACCGCAATGCGCACCGCCGCCGGCACGCGCTGCGCTGCGGACGCGGGAAGGGCGGTCCCGGCGAGCCGCTCGTGCATCGTCGCGGTCCGCCTTGCGGAGAGCGCCCGCATGATCGCCAGCTTGGTGCCGAACTGGTTGAAGGGCGTCGCGAAGCTGACGCTTGCAGTCGCGGCGAGATCCCGCATCGAGAATTCGGCCTTGCCTTCGCCGAGGAGGGTCTCGGCGGCGGCGAGCACCCGATCGCGCGTCGGCAGCTTCGGGTCGGTCTTGTTATCGGCCATGGCTGAATTATATCATGATATAATCAACGTGCAACCGTCGGAGCAGATCGTGGCAAGCAGCAAGATTTTCCTCGTTACAGGCATCAGTTCCGGGCTCGGCCACGCGTTCGCGGCGGGTGCGCTCGCCGCCGGGCATAGCGTATTCGGCACGGTGCGGCGGGCGGAGGATGCGCAGGCGTTCGAAGCGCTGGCGCCGGGGCGTGCGCACGCGCTGGTGCTGGACGTCACCGACTATGCCGCCATTCCTGCCGCGGTCGCGCGGGCGGGGGCGGTTGACGTGCTCGTCAACAACGCCGGCTATGGTCATGAAGGCGTGCTGGAGGAATCGTCGATCGACGATCTTCAGCGCCAGTTCGCCGCCAATGTCTTCGGGCCGGTTGCGATGATGAAGGCGGTGCTGCCCGGGATGCGCGCACGCCGCAGGGGGCATATCGTCAACGTCACTTCGATGGGCGGCTTCATCACGATGCCGGGCATTTCCTTCTATTGCGGCAGCAAGTTCGCGCTTGAGGGCATTTCGGAATCGCTCGGCAAGGAGGTCGCCGGCCTCGGCATCCGCGTCACCAGCCTCGCGCCCGGGCAGTTCCGCACCGATTGGGCGGGCCGCTCGATGGATCGCACGCCGCGCTCGATCCCCGACTATGACGCGGTCATGGATCCGATCCGCGCCGCGCGGCAGGCAAAGAGCGGCAACCAGCCCGGCGATCCCGCGAAAGCCGCGCAGGCGCTGCTCGAACTGGTCGAGGCTGCCGACCCGCCGACCCGCCTGTTTCTCGGCGAGGATGCGCTCGCGCTGGTCGAACGGAAGCTCGATGCGATGCGCGCCGAAATAGCGACGTGGGATGCGCTGTCGCGCTCGACCGCCTTCAGTGCGTGATCGTGCGCACGAAGCGGACGAGCGTGGCGCTGCGATTGGTATAGACGCGCTCTTCGTCGAGGCCCTGCGCGTGGAAATGGCCGCCGAGGATGTCGCGGCGGCCGCCCGCGGTCTCGATCGTCAACTGGCCCTCCAGTACATAGACGATCTCGTGCCAGCCCGGAGCGGCGGTGCCGGTATAGCTGTCGCCCGGGGCGAGCGCCCAGGTCCAGAGTTCGGCCTCACGCTCGGCCGGCACCGAAGCCAGCAGCACCGCCTTGCTCTGCGGCGATTCCCCCTGCCAGGCGACCGCGTCGACCGTCGCGGGGTCGCTTCGCTCGGCGCGGACGAGATCGGCGAAGCGCACGCCCAGCGCCTCGGCAAGCCGGTCGAGCGTGGTGATGCTGGCATTGGCATCGCCGCCCTCGATCGCAGCGATCATGCGGCGGCTGACGCCCGAGGCGACGGCGAGCGCCCCCTGGCTCATCTCGCGGGATTGACGATAGCGCCGGAGATTGCCGGCAAGGTGGGCGAGCAGCGCTGAGGACGCTTGACTGTGCAATATATTGCTCATAGGGCGATGTGCAGTATGTTGCACAATGCTGGGTGATGCAAGCGATGTCCGGGGTTCAGATGGGCAAAAGGTCGATGATCGGGTTGGAAGGCGTGGCCGGCCCGGTCGCGCTGACCATCCTCGCGATGATCTCGATCCAGACCGGTGCGAGCATCGCCAAGCAGCTCTTCCCGATCGTCGGTGCGTCGGGCGCGACCGCGATGCGGCTCGCCTTCGCGGCCGTCATCCTGGTGCTTGCCACGCGGCCCTGGCGCGGCGGGCTGGGCTGGGCGGATTGGAAGCGCGCCTTGCCCTATGGCCTCGTGCTCGGCGCGATGAACCTCACTTTCTATAACGCGCTCAAGACCTTGCCGATCGGGATTGCCGTCGCGCTCGAATTCACCGGGCCGCTGGCGGTTGCGCTGTTCGCTTCGCGCCGCGCGCTCGATTTCGCCTGGATCGCGCTCGCGGCGGCCGGGCTGGTCGTGCTGCTGCCGATCACCGGTGCCGGGGGCCATGTCGATCCATGGGGTGCGATGTTCGCGCTGGCGGCCGGGCTGTTCTGGGCGCTCTACATCGTCTTCGGACAGAAGGCGGGCAAGGACGGTGCAGTCCGCACCGTGACGCTGGGCACCGTGATCGCGGCGGTGCTGGTCGCGCCGGTGGGCATCGCCTCGGCCGGCGCCGCGATGCTGACGCCGGCGGCGATCCCGCTCGCGCTCGGCGTGGCGATCCTCTCCACCGCTCTGCCCTATGTGCTGGAGATGCTGGCGATGACGCGGCTGCCGGCCAAGACCTTCGGCACCTTGATGAGCCTCGAACCGGCGATCGGCGCGCTTTCCGGCCTGCTGCTGCTCGGCGAGACGCTGGGCCTGCTGCAATGGGGGGCGATCGGCGCGATCGTCGCCGCCTCGCTCGGCGCGGCGCTGGGCGCCGCGCGGCCGGTGGCGCCCGCCGACCCCGCTTGACGCGGCGCGCCGGCCCCATCAAGGGCGGCGCGAGAGGAACCTCATGGCAAGCATCGCAGCAGCGCCTCAACCGGCATCCAATCGTCGCATCCTGCTGGCGAGCCTCGTCGGCACGTCGGTCGAGTTCTACGATTTCTATATCTATGCGACGGCGGCGGCGCTGGTGTTCGGCCCGCTCTTCTTCCCGTCCAAGGATCCCGGGCTCGAACTGCTGCTGTCCTATGCCAGCCTCGGCACCGCCTTCGTCGCGCGGCCGCTGGGGGCCTGGGCGTTCGGCCATTTCGGCGATCGCATCGGCCGCAAGTCCACGCTCGTTGCCTCGCTGATGCTGATGGGCGGATCGACGCTCGCCATCGCCTTCCTGCCCACCTTCCAGTCGATCGGCTGGTGGGCGCCGATCCTGCTCAACCTGCTGCGCTTCGGCCAGGGCTTCGGGCTTGGCGGCGAATGGGGCGGGGCGGCATTGCTCGCGGTCGAAAATGCGCCGCCGGGCTGGCGCGGCCGCTTCGGCATGGTGCCGCAGCTTGGCGCACCGGTGGGATTCATCGCCGCCAATGGCCTGTTCATGCTGCTCGGGCTGTGGCTGACCGAGGCGCAGTTCATGGCGTGGGGCTGGCGGCTGCCCTTCCTCGCCAGCATCCTGCTGGTGGGGCTCGGCCTGTGGGTGCGGCTCAAGATCAGCGAGACGCCCGCTTTCTCGAAGGTGCTGGAAGAAGGGCCGCCGCCCGCGGTACCGATCGGCGAACTGATGCGCGACCATTGGCGCGTCACGATCGGCGGAACCTTTGGCGCGGTCGCCTGCTTCGCGGTCTACTATATCGCCACCGCCTTTGCCCTCGGCTACGGCACGAAAACCCTTAAAATTCCCCTCGAAACCTTCCTCGGGCTTCAACTCGGGGCGATTTTGTTCATGGCGGTGGGCATCGTCCTTTCCGGCCATGCGTCGGACCGGATCGGCCCGCGCCGCGTGCTGACCTATGGCTGCTGCGGCGCGATCGTCGCCGGCTTCCTGCTGCTGCCGACCCTGGGCTCGGGCGCGCTCGGTCTGACCTTCGCAGGGCTTGCGTTCGCGCTGTTCGTGATGGGTTTCGTCTATGGCCCGCTCGGCGCCTGGCTGCCCGGCCTGTTCCCGGCGCGGGTGCGCTACACCGGCGTCTCGCTGGCGTTCAACATCGCCGGGATCATCGGCGGCGGCCTCACCCCGGTCGTCGCGCAGGCGCTGGCGGGCAAGGGGTTGGCGCTCGTCGGCCTCTACCTTGCCGCCATGTCCACGCTCAGCCTCGTCGCGCTGCTGGCGCTGCGGCGAACCGACCTCGGCGAATGACCGTCAGCGGGTGATCGCGATGCCGAAGCGCAGCCGCGTCATCCGCCGGTCATAGTCGATCAGGCTTTCGCCATAGCCGGTGAAGTTCTGCACGAAGAGGTAGAATTCCGGGCCGCCGCCGAAGATCTCCGACAGCGGATAGGAAAGCTCGGTCTCCAGCGCGCCGCGGCCATTGGAGATATTGTAGCGGCCATGCGTCGCCAGCTTCAGCCCGTCATCCTTGCCGATCTGGAAATCCAGCCCGGTCACGCCGCGATAGGCGCGGATGTCCGGATTGCCCGCCTTGCCGCCGAACAGGAAGGTGAGCCGCGGCGCCGCGGTGACGCTGTAGCCATTGCCGAGGTTCCACATCGCGGTGGGCGCGACATAGACGCTGTTGAGGCTGCGCGAGAAACCGCCCGATCGGCCGTTGGATTCGTGCAGCACGCCCAGTTGCAGCCCGGCCGCGCCGTTCGATCCGAGCGCCATCGCGGGCGTGCGGAAGAACAGCTCGGGCATATAGTTGGAATCACGGAAATCGGCGTCGGATTCGAGGTTCCACAGGATCTTCTGGGTGAAGCCCAGATAGAGTCCGTCGGACCAGGCCGGGAAATCGGGATCCTTCCGGGTGCGACCGAGCACCTGATATTTGAAGCTCAGCTGCACCCGCAGTTCGCTGTCCTCGGCGGTGCCATAGGCGACATACATCGGCTGATAGGCCGAGATGTTGCCGAAGAAGCGGTTGAACCGCTCCTCGACCGCCGATTGCGCGGTGCCATCGGCGGCGGCCAGCGGCGTGCCGTCGCGCGCCGCCAGCGCGGCGCTGCGCACCGGTTCGGGCGCGGTGCCGGCGGGACGGGCAGGCAGCGGCGCAGCGAGGGCGACCGTCTGCGTCGACCATTCGGGGATGCTGACCAGCGCCGCGCCGGTCAGCCCGGCAGGCGGCGTGAAGCGATAGGTGGCGCGCGCGAAGCCGTTGGGCGCGATCGTCACGCTGTCCGGCGCGTCCGGCGCGTCCGGCGCGCGGTCGAGCCACACCGGCGTGCCGCCGATGCTGGCCTGCACGCGCGGCGGCAGCATCGCCTGCTCCTCGCCGGCGCCGTCGTTGAGCAGCAGCACCTCGACGGTCGCGGTATCGCTGCCCTCGGGCCGCTCGGCCTCGCCGATAACGAAGCGGGGTGCTGCCAGCGCCGCCTGGGGTGCGAGCGCGACCGCCAGCGCGAGCGGCACAAGGCGGCGTGCGGTGTGCGCCATGCGGCTCACCGGATTTCCAGATGGGTGGAGGTGTAGGGCACCTGGATGTAGTTCAGCACTTCGTTCGCGGCGCGGCCCACCCAGCCGCGCGGCTTCTTGCGGCCGAAGATCAGCTGGTTGACGTTGAGGCCGATGCCGATGAACGGTCGCTGGATGCGCTCGTCGCCGCGCTGTTCCTCCCGCAGCGTGAAGCCGGTCGCGCGATAGCCTGCGTGCAGTTCGACGAAGCGCAGCGGCGTATTCTCCAGCGCCTCGAATCCCGACAGCTTGAGCGCCACGATATACTGCATCTGGCGGTAATGCTCGGTGCCCGAGAAGGTGTAGATATCGTCGTTGGGGGTCAGCAGCAGGCGGAAGTCCAGCTTCTTCTCCAGCCCCGGCACGCTGTTGCGCAGCACCGAGAAGCCGGCACCCGCCGCGTTCATCGCGACGTCCTGGAACGAGAAGCCGCTGGTGTCCTTATGCGCGTCCCACAATTCGCTGTAGAGCATGAGCCCCATCGAGACCGCGGCGGCGGGCAGCGCGGCGTTGCTGGCGCCGCTCTTGTGGCGGATGCGCGCCTCGATCACGTCGGTCAGCCAATAGGTGTTCCAGGCGTGGGCAAGCTTGTCCATGCCGAGGTTGACGGTGTTGTCGCCGAACCAGCCCTCATCCTTGAAGCGAAAGCTGTGGCCGCCATCCTTGTTGACCTTGACGATGTTGGTCGCGGTCATCCACGCGACCGCGGCGCCGACCTCCCACTTGATCGCGCCGACCTGCCGGCCGAACGACAGCCGCTGGCCCTCCGGATCGCCGTCCGGCGTGGCGGCCAGCGCGGGGCCGACCGCAGGTGCCGCCTCCGGCGCATCCTGCAACGCAGCGAAGTGCGGCAGCGCGGGCGCGTCGAAGGGGGAGGCCGCCTCAGGCATCGCGGCGGGGGCAAAAGCGGTCGCCGATGGCGCCGCAAGGTCGAAATCGAAGCTGGCCGGGGGCTCGACGGTCAGGATGTCGGGCGCGATCGTCTCGGCGAAAGCGGGGGCGGTGAACGCCGGCATCGCTGTGCCTGCCAGCAAGGCGAAACGACGAACCCATGCCGAAAACGCTACGCGACCTGTCATACTCTTGTCCCCGTTATCCGGCATTTACCGTAGCATCCCACTGAACTGTCATGTCAATTGCCGATGCGGCACATCCGACGTGACGATGCCGCGACGCGGAATCCGCAGTCACCCGATCGGGGAGCGCGGTACTTCTTCAGGTGGGGGTCTGGACGTCGTCCCACGCGGCGTCGTGATAGCGGACGAGCCAGTTGAATGCGTGGTGCCGCTCGGCGATCACGCCCGGGACCAGTCCGGGAATGTCGGTTTCCTTCTGGCGCGCGTCGACCAGCGACCAGTGCAGCCGGAACGTCAGGTCGAGCGCGTCGAGGATCTCGGCCGGATCGCGCAGTTTCGCATCCGTCGCGAGCGCCGCGCCGCGTTGCACCATCAGCCCGGCGACATGGGGAACGTCGCAAATGCCCGACAACGCGGGCAGCGCGTCGATCTCGCCCAGCGCCCAGAGCAGCGCGGTCAGCGCCTCGTAGCGCCACAGCGCATTGGCGACCGCTTGTCCCTCCGGCGCGTCGTCGAACAGGAACGCGCGCTCGCCGGGGCTGAGCGCCGACTCCGCGAGCGGAATGCGTCCGAGGATCAACGCGGGCGGCAGCGGATCGCCCTCGTTCTGCCCTTCCGCACGCACCGCGACCGCCATCAGCGCGGAGGCGCGTGCGGCGACCTCGGCGGCCGGGCGGAACACCACCTCGCCGGCGCCGATCACCGGCGGCAGGCTGTCGGGAGAGCGCAGCCCGAACTGCGCCTTGGCCGACGCACGGCTGCGCTGGCGGCGCGCCTCGGCGTCGGCGGGGTAGGGCAGGCGGCCATCCTCATCGCCGCCGGCGGGATCGAACAGGGTGCGCAAATCGGGATCGCGTACCGTGCCGTCGGCGAGGAACAGGATGGCGTTGGTCCGGCGCGCCCAACCCGCCAGCGCAGGCACCGCCGTCACGTCGATCTCGAACGAGAAATGGCGCTGCGTGCGCAGCGCGTGGTTGAGCAGCGCCCATTCGCTCTGCCGCGGCTGGCGCTGCGCCGGGTTGAAGACATAGCCCCCGAAGCCCTGCAGATGCGGCAGGAGTTCGGGATCGCTGCGGTCGCGCATGCCGAACGGACGGTGCGGAAAGTCGGGCGGCGGCGCATCCGCCACCGTCGCATAGGCGTTGATCGGCCCGGCGGGCAGGCGCTCCGCCAAGGCCAGGTCGGTGTGGGACGTGCTGCTGTCCTGATTGGGAGATGCGTTACCGAACAAGGACTTGAACAGGCCCATCCTGATGGCTCCATCGCTGCGCCCGCCTTGGGCTGATGCATCCGGATGGGGCGCGCCCCTTCCATGCGCCATCGCCGAGCGGCGAATGGCGCCGCCCGCGCGTCAGGCGGAGCGGTGGAGCAGGGTCAGCTTGGCCTTGCCGTGGACGCGCTCGGCGTCGACCGTCCAGCCGCCCGCCGCGACATCCTCGTCACGCGCGGTTTCCACGCTCGCCCAGGCGGCGTCGGCCGCCCAGCCCAGCCGCGTCAGCCGCTCGATCAGCGCACCGGCGCCGCCGGTGCCATAAGGCGGGTCGAACAGCAGCAGGTCATAGGGCTGCTGCGCCGGCGCGAGCGCCGCCACCGACTGGTGGCGGACATCGCCTTCGGCGCCGAGCGCGCGGATGTTGGTGCGCAACGCGTCGATCGCCGCGCGGTCCTGCTCGACGAATGTGCAATATGCTGCACCACGCGACAGCGCCTCCAGCCCGAGCGCGCCGGTGCCGGCGAACAGGTCCGCGACGCGCAGATCCTCGAAGCTGCCGAGCCGGCTCGCGAGCATCGAGAACAGCGCCTCGCGCGTGCGATCGGCGGTGGGGCGGGTGGCAGCACCCTTGGGCGCTGCGAGCGGACGACCGCGCCAGCGGCCGGCAACGATCCTCATGCGCGGCTCACTTCAGCGTTTTGCGGAAGGTGACGAGGTCATGCTGGCGGATCTCGTCGACCGCGCCGACGGGCATGTCGGCCAGCTCGAACGGTCCATAGGCGGTGCGGATCAGGCGGCTGACCTTGAGCCCGAGATGCTCCAGCACGCGGCGGACCTCGCGATTTTTGCCCTCGGTCAGCTTCATCTCGACCCAGACATTGGCGCCGGTGCGGCGCTCGAGATTGGCGTCGATCGAGCCGTAACGCACGCCTTCGATCTCGACGCCTTCGATCAGATCCTCGAGCTGTTCCTGGCTCACCTGGCCATAGGCGCGGGCGCGGTACGTGCGGGTGACGCCGGTTTTCGGGAGTTCGAGCTGGCGTTTGAGTTCGCCATCGGTGGTGAGCAGCAGCAGACCTTCGGTATTGAGGTCGAGCCGGCCGACCGGCATCACCCGCGGCAGATCGCCGGGCAGGCGGTCGTAGATGGTCGGGCGGCCCTTGGGGTCGCGTTCGGTGGTGAGCAGGCCGGAGGGCTTGTGATAGCGGAACAGCCGGGCAGGCGCGGCGGCCTGCACCGCATTGCCATCGACGGTGACGCCGTGGAGCGAGACCAGCAGGGTGGCCGGCGTATCGAGAACCGTGCCGTTGAGCGCGATCCGCCCTTCCGCGATCATCCGCTCGATCTCGCGGCGTGAGGCGACGCCCGCGCGGGCAAGCAGCTTGGCGATGCGCTGCGGCTCACGACTCGATTTGACCGGGCGTTTGGCAGCGGCGGGACGGGATTCGGGCAGGGTAGGCTCCTCGGAGGACAATCATCTGTGGTTTCCGCCCGGCGATTTTTGCAGCGGTCGCGGCGGCGGCGCGTTACAGGATCCAAACCAGTGTCGCGAAACGCGACCCATAAGCGCAAAGGGAGCGGCGCGGCAATGCTGTTCGGTCGGAAGACGCGTGTGTTGAGGCGGATCCTGATTGTGGAGGATGAGCCACTGATAGCGTTCGATACCGAGCATTTCCTGCGCGACCACGACTTCGAGATCGTCGGCACGGTCGATCGGGTCGGGTCCGCGGTGGCCCTGCTCGGCGAATCGCTGCTCGACCTGATCCTGTCCGATATCAATCTGAGCGACGGCAGCGGCGTGGATGTGGCGCGCGCCGCGTTCGATCGCGGCGTGCCGGTGCTGTTCGTCAGCGGCCAGTGCCCGCTGGAGGCGCGCCAGCTTGCCGTCGGCTGCCTCGCCAAACCCTATCCCCAACGCGATCTGCTGCAGGCGATCGACGCGGTCGAGGCGCTGCAGGCGGGGCGCCCGCTGCGACGATTGCCGAACGGATTGAGCCTGTACGACCCTGTTTGACGCCGGCGGGGTGAAACCCTTCGGCTGAGCGATACGAATATGAAAAAAGACGCTCAGGGAGAATGAGGATGCGGAGCTTCATGGTCGGCGCGGTCGGCGTCGGAATGGCAGTGGGCGGGTTGATGGCGGCCGGTCCGGAAGGTGCGGGCAAACCGCCCGCAGCGCCGAGGATTGCCGCGAAGGATGCCGCGCTTCGTCCCGCCGCAGCGGCGCCGCCGGTGGTCGTCGAACTGTTCACCAGCCAGGGCTGTTCGTCCTGCCCGCCCGCCGACGCGCTGCTGGCGGCGCTGGCGCGCGAGCCGGGCGTCGTCGCGATCACCAGGCCGGTAACCTATTGGGACCGGCTGGGCTGGAAGGACACGCTGGCGCGCGAGGAGAACACGACGCTCCAGCGTGCCTATGCCGCGCGCGGTGGCACGGGCGCCGGCGTCTATACGCCACAGGCGGTGGTGCAGGGCGGGGCGGCGATGGTGGGATCGCGCGGCCAGCAGTTGCGCCAGACGATCGCTGCGGCGCGCCGCGTGCCGCAGCCCGCGATCGCCGCGAGCCGAACCGGCGTGGTCGTCGACGGCAGTACCGCCCGGCCCGTCTCGGTGCGCCTGCTGGCGCTGACAGAAGCGGCGGATGTCGCGATCGGCACGGGCGAGAATGGCGGGCGGCGCGTGCGCTACACCAATGTCGTGCGCGGGGAGAAGGTGCTGGGCGAATGGCGCGGCGGCAAGGTGCGCTTCGCGCTGCCCGCCCGCGCTCTGGCGGTACCGGGTGCGGACCGCTATGCGGTGATTCTGCGCGAGGGCGCGGCGGGGCCGATCCTTGGCGGGCGTTTCCTGTAGCGACCGGGCCGGCCGGGAACGCCCGGCGCGGTCACGCGTCCTGCCTGGACTGAGCGGAGCATGTCATGGCCATCATCGTCCACCATCTCGAAAATTCGCGGTCGCAGCGCATCCTGTGGATGCTCGAGGAACTCGGCCTCGATTATGAGGTCCGCCGCTATGCGCGGAACCCGCGGACGATGCTCGCCCCGCCCGAACTGAAACGCGTCCACCCGCTCGGCAAATCGCCGGTGATCGAGGAGGACGGCGCGGTGATCGCAGAGACCGGCGCGATCGTCGAATATCTCGTCGAGCGCGCGGACGGGCGACTGGGCCCGCCGGGGCATCGCCCCTCGGTGCTGCGCTACCGGCATTTCCTCCATTATGCGGAAGGATCGATGATGCCGCCGCTGCTCGCGCTGCTGATCGTCGGCCGGCTCGGGCTGCTGGGCAGGCCGGCACGCAAGCCGGTGCAGGGGATGCTCGACGTCCACCTCGACTGGCTGGAGACCGAGCTTGCCGAGCGCGACTGGTTCGTCGGCGACTGCTTCACCGCCGCGGACGTGATGATGAGCTTTCCGCTCGAGGCGAGCGTGCAGCGCGGCGGGCTGGACGCTTCCCGCCCGCACCTGATGGGCTGGCTGAACCGCATCCACGCCCGCCCGGCCTATGCCCGCGCGCTGGAGCGCGGCGGGCCCTATGCCTTCGCCTGAGGGGGTAGCGTGTTAGGCTGCCGGATGTGGCGCGGTGGTCGAGGCGGGCGCGTTAGCCCTCTCCCGCACTTGGCGCTATCGTGCGCATACATTGTGCCTGGATCGAGAGAGGCTGCCGCCGCGCCCCCTCGCCCCTACGGGGAGAGGGGGAGTCGCGCTCCGCGTAAAGGTTCGGAGCGCTCAGCACCACTGCTCGGTTGGCCTTTTTCAGAGCAAGCCCGTCTGCCCTTTACGCTTGGCGCGACTGCCCCTCTCCCTGGTCCGCTACGCGGACCTGTCCCTCTCCCCATAGGGGCGAGGGCAAGACGCGACCGCAAACGAGATGTGTGCATGCGATAGCGCGAAGTGCGGGAGAGGGCTTCAATGACCCTCGGTGCGCGACGTCGGTGCGTGCGGCGGTTCGATTTCCGCGGGTTCGAGCGGGTCGAGGCGGCCTTCCCACTTCGCCACCACCGCGCTCGCCACCGCGTTGCCGACGACGTTGGTGGCCGAGCGCCCCATGTCGAGGAAGTGGTCGACCGCGAGGATCAGCAGCAGGCCGGCCTCGGGGATCTTGAAGAAGGACAGGGTGGCCGCGATCACCACCAGGCTCGCGCGCGGCACCCCGGCGACTCCCTTGGACGTCACCATCAGCACGAGCAGCATCACGATTTCCTGGCCGATGGTCAGGTCTATGCCATAGGCCTGCGCGATGAAGATCGTCGCGAAGGTCATGTAGATCATCGAGCCGTCGAGGTTGAACGAATAGCCCAGCGGCAGCACGAAGCTGGCGATGCGGCGCGGAACGCCGAAGCGGTCGAGCGCTTCCAGCGTCCGGGGGTAGGCGGCCTCGGACGAGGCGGTGGAGAAAGCGAGCAGGATCGGTTCGCGGATGTAGCGGATCAGCAGCCCCGTGCGCTTGCCGACGATGAGGAAGCAGACGCCCAGCAGCAGCGCCCACAGCAGCATCATGCCGATGTAGAAGCTGCCCATGAAATAGGCGAGGTTGCCGATGATGCCGGGGCCGCGCTCAGCCAATGTCCCCGCCACCGCCGCGAACACCGCGAAGGGGGCGAACCGCATCACATAGTCGGTGATCTGCAGCATCACCGCGACCAGCGCCTCGATCGCACGGACCAGCGGCTGCGCCTTTTCGCCGACCGCGGTGATCGCGACGCCGACGAACAGCGAGAAGACGACGATCTGGAGGATCTCGTTGTCCGCCATCGCCTCGAACATCGAGGCGGGGACGACGTGGCTGATGAAGACCTTGAGGCTGAACCCGGCCTTTTCCACGCCGCTCGCCGCCTCGACCGGCGGCACGGGAAAATCGAGCCCGACGCCGGGCTGCAACAGGTTGACGAGGATCAGGCCGAGCGTGAGCGAGACGAGGCTGGCGCAGATGAACCAGCCGACCGCGCGCGATCCGATCCGCCCCAGCGCCGCGGTATCCCCCATGTGCGCGATGCCGGCGACGAGGGTGGAGAAGACGAGGGGCGCGATGATCATCTTGATCAGCCGCAGGAACAAGGTGGTGACGATCGAGAAATAGCCGGCGATTTCGGTCAGCCGCGCATCCGCCGCGGTGCTGCCGTCGTCGATGCCCGCATTGATCGCCCAGCCGGTGATCAGGCCCAGCACGAGCGCGATCAGGATGAACAGGGTCAGGCGTTTCGCCACTGGCGCTTTCCTCGGATATTGGCTCGACGCCAAGGGAAAGAGGATTGCGGGCGCCGGGTCAAGCTGCGGCTCGGCTTGACAGGCGCCGCCTGCTGCCGGACGTCTGCGACATGCCGATCCTCCCTCCGCCCAGCCGCCGCGCTTTCCTGACAGGCGCGCTCGCCGCCGGTGCCGTCGCCGCGCTGCCCGCGCGCGGCGGGGCCGAACCCGGGGCGCTCGCGCCGATCACCGGCAAGGCCGTGCCGATCACGCCGGCCGAGCGCGCGCGCCGCCTCGCCCGCGCGCAGGTGCTGATGGCCGAGAACGGCATCGGCGCGGTGCTGATCGAGCCCGGCGCATCGCTGACCTATTTCACCGGCGTGCGCTGGTGGCGTTCCGAACGGCTGACCGCGGCGATCCTGCCGGCGGAGGGCGAGCCGCTGATCGTCACGCCCTTTTTCGAGGAGCCTTCGGTTCGCGAAAGCCTGGCGATCCCAGCGGAGATCCGCACCTGGCAGGAGGATGAGAGCCCGTTCGTGCCGATCGCCGACTGGATGCGCGCGCGCGGCCTGCAACAGAAATCGCTGGGCATCGAGGAGACCGTCCGCCAGTTCGCGATCGCAGGGCTGAGCAGCGCGCTGCCGGGCATCACCACCGTCTCCGCCAACCCCGTCGTGCGCGGCTGCCGGATGATCAAGTCGCCGGCGGAAATCGCGCTGATGCAGCTTGCCGCCGACGTCACGCTCGCGGCCTATGCCCACACCTATCCGCGCATCGAGGCAGGGATGACCCCCGCCGATATCGGCGCGCTGATGGACGCGGCGACGCGCGCGCTGGGCGCGGAGCCCGAATTCTCGCTGGTGCTGCTGGGCGAGGCGAGCGCCTATCCGCATGGCAGCGGCAAGCCGCAGCAGGTGCGCGAGGGCGAGGTGGTGCTTATGGACTGCGGCTGCACGGTCGAGGGCTATCAATCGGACATTTCGCGCAGCTTCGTGTACGGCACGCCGACCGCCGAGCAGCGCCGCGTGTTCGATCAGGTGCGCCAGGGCCAGCAGATCGCGTTCGAGACGATGAAGCTCGGCGCTTCGGCGGGCAGCGTCGACGATGCGGTGCGCCGGCATTATGAGACGATCGGCTACGGCCCGCGTTATCGCCTGCCGGGCCTGTCGCATCGCACCGGCCACGGCATCGGGCTGGACGGGCATGAGCCGGTCAATTTCGTGCATGGCGAGGCGACGCCGCTGGCGGCGGGCATGTGCTTTTCGAACGAGCCGGGGCTCTATCTGCCGGGCCGCTTCGGCATCCGGCTGGAGGATTGCGTGTATATGACGGCGCAGGGCCCGCGCTGGTTCAGCACGCCGCCGACGTCGATCGAGCAGCCGTTCGGGTAGGACGTGGCTGCTCAGGCTGCTCAATAGCCGAGCGCGAAATCCACCCGGTTCTTCAGCGGCTCGCCCGCGATCCAGCGCTGGAGGTTGGCGGCGAACAGCGGCGCCGCGCGTTCCCATTGGCCGGTCTGGGCGCGGCCCGACAAATGCATGGTGATGAGCGCATTGGGCGCGCGCCACAGCGGATCGGCTGCCGGCAGCGGTTCGGGATCGACGGTGTCGAGGAACGCGCCGGCCAGCTTGCCCGTGGCGAGGGCTTCGATCAAAGCGGGCTGATCGACCAGCGATCCGCGCGCGACGTTGACGAGGCGCGCGCCCGGCTTCATCGCGGCGAACTCCGCGGTGCCGATCATGTGGCGCGTGTCCGCAGTGCCCGGCGCCGCGAGCACCACCCAGTCGAATGCGCCGAGGCGCGGCCGCCACTCATCCGCGCCGATCGCACCATCACGGGCGGAGCGGCGGACGCCGGTGACGGTAGCGCCGAGCGCCGCGAGCATCGCGCCGATGCGGCGGCCGATCGATCCATAGCCGATCACCAGCACATGGCTGCCGGCGAGATTGACCGAGGGGATGGGCCTGGCCCATTCCTGCCGGTCGTGCGCGCGCACGACGTCGGGCAGATGCTTGGCGAGCGCGAACATGCCGGCGATGGCATATTCGGAAATGGCGACGTCATGCACGCCCGAGCCGTTGGTCAGCGCGATTCCACGGGCCTTGAACAGCTCGACCGGCAGCGCGTCGATGCCGGCGCGCCAGGTGTTGAGCCAGCGCATCCCGGTCGCCGCCGCGATCATCGCGCCCATGCCGTCGCCCGGGAACAGATCCAGCCAGCCGATCTCGGCGCCGGTCACCTTTTGCAGCGCATCGCCGGCACCGTCGATCCAGCGGACCTCGATGCCCTCGGGCAGCAGGGGTTCGAGGAAGGGGCGGGCGGCGCTGACCACCGCGAGGATGGGAAGCCCGGCCATCAGTCGATCCGGATCGCCCAGTCCCAGCCCAGCGGGTCGCCGTCCATGATCTCGATGCCTTGGGCCGAGAGTTCGTCGCGGATCGCGTCCGAGGTCGCGAAATCCTTGGCCGCGCGCGCCGCCTTGCGCTCGGCCATGCGCGCCTCGACCGCCGCGGCATCGAGCAGCGCGTCGGCGGGGCGCAGCCGCAGGTCGGCGCGGGTGAGCGTCGGCAGGTTGAGGCCGAGCGCCGCATCCATCCGCGCGATCAGCCCCAGCCGCAGCCCAGGCGCCAGTTTCTTGTCGGCAATCGCCTGATCGAGCACGGTCAGCGCCTTGGGCGTGTTGAGATCATCGGCAAGCGCCGCATCGAACGCGTCGAGCAGCGGATGCGCGTCCACCGCCTCGGGCTCGGCGCGGTCGCGGAGCTGGCTGACCGCGATCACCATTCGCCGCAGCCGGGTGAGCGCGGCGACCAGATTCTCGCCGCTGAATTCGAGTTCGGACCGGTAATGCGCCGACAGGCACATCAGCCGGTAGGCGAGCGGGTGGATGCCGCGGTCGACGATCGACGCAAGGATGGTGAAGCCGCCCTGCGACTTGGACATCTTGCCATTGCGCACGACGAGGAAATTGTTGTGCATCCACCAGTTGGCGCCGGTGCAGGGCGTGCCGCTGTGCGCCTGGTTCTGCGCGATCTCATTGGGATGATGGATCTCGCGATGATCGATGCCGCCGGTGTGGATGTCGAACTGGTCGCCCAGATATTTGCGGCTCATTACCGAGCATTCGAGGTGCCAGCCGGGCGCGCCCGGCCCCCAGGGCGAATCCCATTCCATCTGGCGCTGCTCGCCGGGTGTTGATTTGCGCCAGATCGCGAAATCCTGCGCATGGCGCTTGCCCGCGACGGCATCGATGCGGCCCTCGCCCTCATCGTCGACGCTGCGCGCGAGCCGGCCATAGTCGGGCACGGTTTCGACATCGAAATAGAGGCCGCTGTCGAGCTCATAGCAATGGCCCGGCGCGATCGTCTTCGCGAAGTCGATCATCTCGACGATATGGTCGGTCGCGACCGACCAGAGCCGCGGCTCGCGGATGTTGAGGTCGCGGATATTGGCCTTGAACGCCTCGGTATAGTGTGCGGCGATATCCCAGATGCTCTTCGCCTGCGCGCGCGCCGCCGCTTCCATCTTGTCGTCGCCGGCATCGGCGTCGGACGTCAGGTGGCCGACGTCGGTGATGTTGATGATATGGTCGACCGCGAAGCCCTTGAAGGCCAGCGTGCGGCTCAGCGTGTCGGTGAACACATAGGCGCGCAGATTGCCGAGATGGGCATAGTTGTAGACCGTGGGCCCGCATGAATAGATGCGGACCTTGCCGGGTTCGATCGGCACGAACGGCCGCAGTTCGCGCGTGTAGCTGTCGTAGAAGGTGAGGGGCGCACCCGTCATGGCTGGTTCCGGCATGGCGGCGACCCTTCGAACGGATCGCCGCCAAGGTCAACCGGGGTTGGCGGCTGTCACGGTTTGGGCAGCGCACAGTCGGGCAGGCGCGGATCGTTGCCGCACTGCCCGGTCCACAGATCGTCGTTGCCCGCGCCCGTCACCGGCTCGTCGATCAGCGGCTGGAAGCCGAACCGTTCGAAGCCGCGCAGTTGGATCAGCGGCGATTGCAGCGGCTGGACGGTCACCTGCGACGGATCGGTGATATCCTGGATCACGTCCTGCACCGGGAAGGTCACGACGATCTGGCAGCTTGCGGTGTTGGCGATCACGCAGCCGTTGATCGTCGATCCCTGATCGAACGCGCCCGGCAGGTCGCCGTCGGCGCCCAGGATGCGCACCCGCGGGATCAGGTCCACCCCGGTGAAGAAGCCGTTGGTCGCCGGATCCACCTCGCGGCCGTTGATCACGATCCGCGTGGCGCCGCCGCCGGTGCGGATGGTGAGCCCGCCGGTGCCCACGGTGAAGCCGCGGCGGTCGCCGAGGTTGCGGCTCTCGACGCCGCTGTTCTGGACGAAGACGCCGTTGCCCGCATTCACCTCGAGCCCGCCCGCCTGGATCGCGCCGCCCTCGTCGATGACGCCGTCGTTGAGGCCGAGCCGCTCGTCGATCGCCGCCATGTCGGGGGCGGCGGCGATATCCGCCAGCGCCTCCAGCGTGCCGACGAAGATATCGGCGGAGGTGAGGATGAGGGTGCCGGCAAGGCCGCCGCCGCCGTTGAGCTGGATCGAACCCGTCCGGCTGTCCACCTCCAGCGCATCGTCGGCGACCAGGTCGACGCGGTTGTCGGCGCCGAGGCCAGTGAACAGCGCGTCGCCGACGACGCGCAGCTTGCCGGTGGTGTCGATGCCGAAGGTGCCGCCGCTGCCGAGGTTGCCGCCCTGCGTGCCCGCGCGCGAGGTGAGGGTGAAGGACCCGACGATGACGTCCGGCGCGCGCGACGAGCCGACCGACTGGCCGCCCTGCGTGGCGACCGGCGGCGCATGGATGAAGATGTCGTCGGAGAATATCCGGGCGATCTCCGCCGCCGAGAGGTCGAAGCCGGCATTGCCGCCGCCGCCGCCGATGAAGGTGCGGCGCCCGCCGGTGTTGGTGATGTCGACGAGGGTGGTCTTGCCGATGGTGCCGACCCGGCCCTGCGCACCGATCTCGATATCGTTCGATCCCAGCGTGACGCTGGTGCCATCCGCCAGCGCCGACACGCGGATGAGGTCACCCGCATCGACCGCGAGCGCGCCGCGCGCGGTGACGGCGCCATCGAGCAGCACATCGTCGGCCGCCGCAATGGCGATATCGCCCGCGCCGTCGCCGGCGATCGTCGTCAGCGTCCCCACGGTCACGCTGCCGCCGCTGCTGGCGAGCGCGATCCCGCCGGTGGCGCTGCCGGCATCGACGGCGAGGCCGAGGCCGGCAGCGATGTCGATCCCGCCCGCGGTCGCGGTGGCCGAGCCGACGCGCAGTCCGCCGAGGGCGTTGAGCAGCACGGTGCGGCCAAGCGCGGTGACGATGCCGTTGACGGCGATGTCGTCGGTCACCGCGATGTCGCCGCCGGTGGCGGTGAACGCCGCATCGCCGGCCGCGGCAAGCGTGCGGATGTCGATGCCCGCCAGCGCGTCGATCGCGGCGTTGCCGCTGCCGGTTTCGCCGGTCACGCGCACCGACTGCGCGGTGAAGCGGCCGCGGCCGTTGACGGTGAGCGTGTCGCCCGCGACGAAGCTGGTGCCGCTGATGTCGCCCTCCGCGTCGATGTCGATCGCGCCGAATGCGGTGGCGCTGCCCACCGTCACCAGACCGCCCGAACCGACGAGGATGTTGCCCGCGCCGCCTTCGCCGCCATAGCCGCTCTCGCCGAGCGCGAGGATGGTGCCGAGCGTCACATCGCCGTCTGCGTCGACGATGAAGTCGCCGTCGCCGGCGGTGCCGTCGGTGATCGAGGCGGTGCCGAGGCTGGCGATGGTGACGGCGCTGCCCGCGGTGATCGTGCCGATCAGCAGCCCCTGCGTGCCGGCGCTGGCGCGTGCCTCGTCACCCGCCGAGACCGTGCCGATCGCGACCGCGAGGCCCGAGAGGATGTCGACATCGTCGCCCGCGGTCACGCTGCCGCCATCGACGCCCTGCGCCGATATCCGCACGTCGCTGCCCGCATCGAGCGTGCCGAAATCGACGAAGCTGCCGGTGAGGATGTCGATGTCGAAGCCCGCCTCGGCGCTGAGGATCGTCGCCGATCCGCCGGTGGTGACGCCGATGCCGCCGCCCGCCATGAGTACCGCACCGCCTTCGCCGAGCGCGTCTTCGCCGATCGGCTGGTCGGTGCCGCCGCCATTGCCGCCACCGGGTGCGCCGCTGCCGTCGAAGCCGGTCAGGTCGCCGCCCGCGTCGATGCCGATCGCGTCGAACGCGGCGAGGCTGCCGGCGAACACGTCGCCGCCGGCGGTGACGACGATGTTGCTGCCGTCGTTGCCGCCCTCGCCGCCATAGCCGCTTTCGGCGCCCGTGGTGACGATGTCACCGAGGAAGACGTCGCCGCCGGCATCGACGAGGAAATCGTCACCGGCACGGCCGGAGCCGACCGAGACGGCCGTGATCGCAGTCAGGTCGACGCTGTAGCGCGCGAAGGCGCCGGCGAGGTCGATCGCGCCGGCGTCGACGATGATGTCGCCGCCGCTGGTGATCGTGCCGGCGGTCAGCGCACCGGGCACGGTGACGCCGAAGTCGCCGCTCAGCGTCACGTTCTGCAACGTCAGGTCGTTGTCGGTGGTGATCGCCAGGTTCTGCGCATCGGTGATGTCGCTCAGCACGGTGACGTTGAAGCCGTCGAGGCTGAGCAGCCCGCCCGAGGAGAGCGCGCCGACGATGAGGTCACCCGCCGCGGTGAAGCTGCCGCCCGACGCCGTCTCGATCGAGCCGATGCTTACATCGGACCCGCCGGTGACGGTCGCCTGGCCGCCCGCGGTGAGCGTCGCGATGGCGATGACGTCGTCGGCGGTGATCGCCAGCGTGGTGCCGGCGGTGATGCTGTCGCCGGTGAGGCCGCCTACTACCATTTCGATGGAGGTGCCCGCCTCGATGCTGCCGAACGCGAGCGCGCCGGTGCCCTGCGCGACGAAGGCGGTGCCCGCACGTGCCGAACCCAGCGTCGCGTCGCCCGCCGGGATCAGCGCGATGCTGCCGCTGGCGTCCAGCGTGTCCGCGGTCAGCGTGCCGCCGGTCTGGATGCCGATGCTGCCGAACGCATCCGCGCTGTCGATGCCGAGGTCGCCGGTGGCGATCAGCACGATATTGCCGGCCAGGTTGCCTGCCGTCCCCGTCGTGGTGATCGAGCCCAGCACGGCATCGCCCGCGCCGACGCCGAAGTCGCCGCCGACGGTGGCGGTGCCCAGGGTCACCGTGCCGCTGCTGTTGAGCGCGGCGCTAGTGCCCGCGGTCAGGCTGTCGAGCGTCAGGCCGGCAGCACCTGCGTTGAACACCGAACTGGTGCCCGAGCGCGCGGAATCGCCCGCGGTCGCGCCGCCGGAGGTGGATTCGATGCTGCGGCCGGCGACCAGCGTGCCGAATTCGAGGCCGCCGCCGATGTCGAAGTCGATCTCGTCGCCGGCTGTGGCGCTGGCGATCAGCGCATCGTCACCGGTGGTCACCTCGATATCGCCGCCCGACACCAGCACCGCGCCGCCTTCGCCGCGCCCGGTGGGGGAGGGGATGCCGGTCAGGCCGCCATCGGCCTCGATGTCGATATCGTCGAACGCCTGCAGCCGCCCGGCGGCGACGAAGTCGCCCGCGGTGACGATGATGTTGCTGCCGTCGGGGCCGCCTTCGCCGCCATAGCCGCTCTCGGCGCCGGTCGTGACGATGCTGCCGAGGCTGACCGCACCGCCCGCATCGACGAGGAAATCATCGCCCGCCCGGCCGGAGCCGACCGAGACGGTCGTGATCGCGGTGAGATCGACGCTGTAGCGCGCGAAGGCGCCGGCGAGGTCGATCGCGCCGGCATCGACGAGGATGTCGCCGCCGCTGGTGACCGTGCCTGCGGTCAGCGCGCCGGGCACGGTGACCGCGAAGTCGCCCGCCAGCGTCACATCCTGCAGGGTCAGATCGTTCTGCGTCGTGATCGACAGCGCGTCGGCATCGGTGATGTCGCTGAGGACGGTGACGTTGAAGCCGTCGAGCGTCAGCAGTCCGCCCGAATTGAGGCCGCCGACCGTCAGGTCGCCGACCGCCGAGAAGCTGCCGCCGACCGGCGTATCGATGCTGTCGACGGTGACGCCGGCGCCGCCGGTGACGCGCGCGAAGCCCGCCGCGGCGAGGCTGTCGATCATGATGCCGCCATCGCCGTCGACCGCGACCTGGCCGGCGGAATCGAGCGATGCCGCGGTCAGGCTGCCGCCGGTGGCGATGGCGATCGTTGCGCCATAGCCGAACTCGCTGCCGCTGGTGACGACCGCGCCGAGCACGACATCGCCTTCGGCCCGGATGCTGAAACTGCCCGTCGAGCGCCCGTCATCGAGGCGGATGCCGGCAAGGCTGGTCAGGCTGGCGGTGTTGCCCGCCTGCAGCGTGCCGATGGTGATGCCGGTGCCGACCGCGCCGGCGCTGACGCCGATGCTGCCCGATGCCGCAAGCTCATCCACCGTGACGCTGCCGGCGGCATCGATGCCGATCGAGCCGCCGCTGACGTCGATCGCATCGCCGGCCACGTCGCCAGCCGCACCGATGGTGACGCCGTCGGCCGCGGTGAAGGTGCCGAATTCGAGCGCGTCGGCGCCGATCCCGATGCTGCCGCCGGCCGTCGCGCTGGCGATCAACTGGTTGCCGCCGGTCATGACATCGATGTCGCCGCCGGCGACCAGCACCGATCCGCCTTCGCCGCGCCCCTCGGGCACGGGCACGCCGACGAGATCGCCGTCGCCGACGATGCCGATCGCGTCGAACGCGTCGAGGCTGCCCGCGACGATATCGCCACCCGCGCTGACGATGATGTTGCTGCCGAAGCCGCCCTCGCCGCCATAGCCGCTTTCGGCGCCGGTGGTGACGATGTCACCGAGGAAGACGTCGCCGCCCGCATCGACGAGGAAATCATCGCCCGCCCGGCCGGAGCCGACCGAGACGGTCGTGATCGCGGTGAGATCGACACTGTAGCGGGCGAACGCGCCGGCGAGGTCGATCGCGCCGGCGTCGACGATGATGTCGCCGCCGCTGGTGATCGTGCCGGCGGTCAGCGCACCGGGCACGGTGACGCCGAAGTCGCCGCTCAGCGTCACGTTCTGCAACGTCAGGTCGTTGTCGGTGGTGATCGCCAGGTCCTGCGCATCGGTGATGTCGCTGAGGACGGTGACGTTGAAGCCGTCGAGGCTGAGCAGCCCGCCCGAGGAGAGCGCGCCGACGACGAGGTCGCCCGCCGCGGTGAAGCTGCCGCCCGACGCCGTCTCGATCGAGCCGATGCTTACATCGGACCCGCCGGTGACGGTCGCCTGGCCGCCCGCGATGAGCGTCGCGATGGCGATGACGTCGTCGGCGGTGATCGCCAGCGTGGTGCCGGCGGTGATGCTGTCGCCGGTCAGGCCGCCCACCACCATTTCGATCGACGTGCCCGCCTCGATGCTGCCGAAGGCGAGCGCGCCGGCGCCCTGCGCGACGAAGGCGGTGCCCGCACGTGCCGAGCCCAGCGTTGCGTCGCCCGCCGGGATCAGCGCGATGCTGCCGCCGGCGTCCAGCGTGTCCGCCGTCAGCGTGCCGCCGGTCTGGATGCCGATGCTGCCGAACGCATCCGCGCTGTCGATGCCGAGGTCGCCGGTGGCGATCAGCACGATATTGCCGGCCAGGTTGCCTGCCGTCCCCGTCGTGGTGATCGAGCCCAGCACGGCATCGCCCGCGCCGACGCCGAAGTCGCCGCCGACGGTGGCGGTGCCCAGGGTCACCGTGCCGCTGCTGTTGAGCGCGGCGCTAGTGCCCGCGGTCAGGCTGTCGAGCGTCAGGCCGGCAGCACCTGCGTTGAACACCGAACTGGTGCCCGAGCGCGCGGAATCGCCCGCGGTCGCGCCGCCGGAGGTGGATTCGATGCTGCGGCCGGCGACCAGCGTGCCGAATTCGAGGCCGCCGCCGATGTCGAAGTCGATCTCGTCGCCGGCTGTGGCGCTGGCGATCAGCGCATCGTCACCGGTGGTCACCTCGATATCGCCGCCCGACACCAGCACCGCGCCGCCTTCGCCGCGCCCGGTGGGGGAGGGGATGCCGGTCAGGCCGCCATCGGCCTCGATGTCGATATCGTCGAACGCCTGCAGCCGCCCGGCGGCGACGAAGTCGCCCGCGGTGACGATGATGTTGCTGCCGTCGGGGCCGCCTTCGCCGCCATAGCCGCTCTCGGCGCCGGTCGTGACGATGCTGCCGAGGCTGACCGCACCGCCCGCATCGACGAGGAAATCATCGCCCGCCCGGCCGGAGCCGACCGAGACGGTCGTGATCGCGGTGAGATCGACGCTGTAGCGCGCGAAGGCGCCGGCGAGGTCGATCGCGCCGGCATCGACGAGGATGTCGCCGCCGCTGGTGACCGTGCCTGCGGTCAGCGCGCCGGGCACGGTGACCGCGAAGTCGCCCGCCAGCGTCACATCCTGCAGGGTCAGATCGTTCTGCGTCGTGATCGACAGCGCGTCGGCATCGGTGATGTCGCTGAGGACGGTGACGTTGAAGCCGTCGAGCGTCAGCAGTCCGCCCGAATTGAGGCCGCCGACCGTCAGGTCGCCGACCGCCGAGAAGCTGCCGCCGACCGGCGTATCGATGCTGTCGACGGTGACGCCGGCGCCGCCGGTGACGCGCGCGAAGCCCGCCGCGGCGAGGCTGTCGATCATGATGCCGCCGTCGCCGTCGACCGCGACCTGGCCGGCGGAATCGAGCGATGCCGCGGTCAGGCTGCCGCCGGTGGCGATGGCGATGGTGGCGCCATAGCCGAACTCGCTGCCGCTGGTGACGACCGCGCCGAGCACGACATCGCCTTCGGCCCGGATGCTGAAATTGCCCGTCGAGCGCCCGTCATCGAGGCGGATGCCGGCAAGGCTGGTCAGGCTGGCGGTGTTGCCCGCCTGCAGCGTGCCGATGGTGATGCCGGTGCCGACCGCGCCGGCGCTGACGCCGATGCTGCCCGATGCCGCAAGCTCATCCACCGTGACGCTGCCGTCGGCATCGATGCCGATCGAGCCGCCGCTGACGTCGATCGCATCGCCGGCCACGTCGCCAGCCGCGCCGATGGTGACGCCGTCGGCCGCGGTGAGGGTGCCGAATTCGAGCGCGTCGGCGCCGATCCCGATGCTGCCGCCGGCCGTCGCGCTGGCGATCAGCTGGTTGCCGCCGGTCATGACATCGATGTCGCCGCCGGCGACCAGCACCGATCCGCCTTCGCCGCGCCCCTCGGGCACGGGCACGCCGACGAGATCGCCGTCACCGACGATGCCGATCGCGTCGAACGCGTCGAGGCTGCCCGCGACGATATCGCCGCCGGCGGTGACGATGATGTTGCTGCCGAAGCCGCCTTCACCGCCATAGCCGCTCTCGGCGCCGGTGGTGAGGATGTCACCGAGGAAGACGTCGCCGCCCGCGTCGACGAGGAAGTCGTCGCCGGCGCTGCCCGTGCCGACCGAGATGCCGCCGGTGGCGGTCAGGTCGACGCTGTAGCGCGCGAACGCGCCGGCGAGGTCGATCGCGCCGGCATCGACGATGATGTCGCCGCCGCTGGTGATCGTGCCCGCGGTCAGCGCACCGGGCACGGTGACGCCGAAGTCGCCGCTCAGCGTCACGTTCTGCAACGTCAGATTGTTCTGCGTCGTGATCGAGAGGATGTTGGCGTCGGTGATGTCGCTCAGCACCGTCACGTTGAAGCCGTCGAGCGTCAGCAGTCCGCCCGAATTGAGGCCGCCGACCGTGAGGTCCGCCGTCGCGTCGAAGAGGCCGCCGACCGGCGTGTTGATCTGGCCGACCCGGATCGCACCGATGTCCGTGGTCACCCGCGCGAAGCCGCCGGCGGTCAGCGTGTCGATGTCGATCGCGCCGTCGAGCGAGTGTGCGGTGAAGGCGGTGCCGGATTGCGCACTGCCGAGGTCCAGCAGCCGCTGGACGATGATGTCGGTCGCGCCGCCCGAACGGATCGTACCGAACGCGATCGCATCGCCGTCGAGCGAGAGGTTGGTCGCTGCGACGAGTGAGCCGCCGCTGATATTGCCCGCGGTCACGTCGATCGCGCCCGCGCTGCTGGCGATGTCGCCCAGCGTCACATTGGCGTCGGTCTGGATCGTGAAATCGCCTATGGTCCGCGCGAGGTCGATCGAGCCGCCGCCAACGCTTATGATGAGCAGGCTGTTCGCAGTTAGCGATCCGAGGTCGAAAATGCCTGCGGCCAGGTCCACCGCGCCGCCGGCTACGAGGCTGTCGATCGTCACACCCTCGGGCGTGCCGATGGTGATGCCGGTGCCTGCAGTCGCGGCGTCGCCGGCGATGTCGCCGGTCGCGGTGAAGTTGATGCTGGTGCCTGCATCGAGTGTACCGAATTCGAGGTCGTCGCTGGCGATCGCGATCGAGAGCCCGGCATCCGCGCTGGCGATCAGCGCGCTCCCCGTCATCGTGACCGCGATATCGTCGCCCGCAGCGAGCACCGCTCCGCCTTCGCCGCGCCCTTCGACCGGCGGGTTGCCGGTCAACGTCGCGGCGTCGATCGTCAGCCGGTCGAACGCGTCGAGGCTGCGCGCGCGCAATGTGCCGAGCGTGGAGATGTCGATGTTGCTGCCGACGCCGCCTTCGCCGCCATAGCCGGTTTCGGCGCCAGTGGTGGTGATGGCGCCGAGCGTCACGTCGCCGCCGGTATCGATCAGGAAATCATCGCCCGCGCTGCCCGCGCCGACGGCAACGGTGCTCTGCGCCGACAGGTTCACCGAATAGCGCGCGAACGCGCCCGCGAGGTCGATCTGTGTCGCGGTGATGCGGATGTCGCCACCGCTGGTGATCGTGCCCGCACCGATCGCGCCCGGCACGACGACGTCGAAATCGCCCGCCAAGGTCACGTTCTGCAAGGTCAGGTCGTTCTGCGTCGTGATCGCAAGCTCTTCGGCATCGGTGATGTCGCTGAGCACGGTGACGTTGAGGCCGTCGAGGCTGAGCAGCCCGCCCGAGGAGAGCGCACCGACGATGAGGTCGCCGCTTGCGGTGAAGCTGCCGCCGAGCGGGGTGGTGATCGAATCGATCTGGAGGAGGCCGCCGCTGTTGACCGTTGCCAGCCCGTCAGAAGATAGTGCGGTCAGGAAAACGTCGCTGGCGTCGATCTCGGTCACGCCGCCCGACAGGATCGTGCCGCCCTCGAGCGCGCCGCCGAGGTCGAAGCTGGCCTGCAGCCCGGCATCGATGGTGGTGAAATTCAGCGCGCCGCTGCCCTGCGCCAGGAAGATGCCGGTGGCAGTCGCGCTGTCGATCGTCGCATCGCCGCCGAACAACAGCAGCACATGCGCGCCCGCATCGAGCGTGCCGGCGCCGACATTGGCGGTGGCCTGCAGCGCGACGCTGCCGAACGCATTGGCCTGATCGACCTGCACGTCGCCTTCCGCGGCGATCAGCACGATATTGCCCAGCGCGTCGCTGGCACCCGTCGTCGTGATGACGCCAGCGGTTACGCTCGCGCCCTGTGCGCCGAAATCGCCGCCGGCGCTGCCGGCGCCGAGCGAGACGGCGCCGGTGCTGTTGAGCGCCGCGCTGGTGCCGGTGGTGACGCTGCCCAGCCGCAGCCCGGCCAGCCCGGACTGCAGGAAGGCGCTGGTCCCGGCGGTCACGCTGTCACCCACGGTGCCGTCGACCGACGCGGTTTCGATGCTGCCGGCCGCGTCGAGCGTGCCGAAGCTCAGACGGCCGCCGATATCGAGGTCGATCTCGTCGCCCGCGTTCGCGCTCAGGATCTGCGCATCGACGCCGGTGGTGACGGCGATGTCCGTGCCTGCGATCAGCACGGCGCCGACCGGGTCGGGCGCACCGGGGTCGGGCAGGCCGACCAGATTGCCGAGCGCTTCGATGGTGAGACGCCCGAACGCATCGAGCGTGCCTGCGCTTGCGCTGCCACCGGCGTTGACGGTGATGTTGCCATAGCCGGTCTCGCCGGTGGTCGTCACCGACCGCAGCGCGACGTCTCCCAGCGCGGAGAAGAAGGCGTTGCCGCCCGACTCCGCGGTGGTGCCGTCGATCGTGCCCGCCAGCGCAGTGAGCGCGCCGCCGGCGATGATCGTGTCGAACACCAGCCCGCCCGAATGCGCATCGATGCGGGTGCTGCCCGTCGAGACGATGCGCGACCCCGGTCCTGCGACGAAGCCGGTGAAGGATTCGGCGATGATCGTGCCAGCCCGGATGGTGACGAACGGATCGCCGCTGCTGAGCGGCCCCGTCTGCAGCACGGCGATATCGGCGTTGGTGAACAGGTCGAGCGTGCCGCCGACCGAAAGGCCGCCGGCACCTGCCCCTTCGATGCGGATCTGGCCGCCGACGTCGATCGTCGCGTCGCCGGTCACGCGCACCGGGCCATCGGCGCTGTAGAGCTGGAAGCCGCCACCGCCGAACGGGCCGGCCTGCGCGTCGAGGCTGGCGAGCAGCAGCGAGCCCGCCGGGGTGGAAGACGTGTCGCGGATCGAGATCAGCCCGCCGATCGAGGCGCCCGGCTGCGCGCCGCCGGCACCGGTGCCGGTCGCGGTCAGGGTGGTTGCGCCGAAGGTCATGCTGCCGAAGCTGGCATTGTCGCCGACGCTCAGCGCGGCGGTGCCGCCGGTGCCGGTGCCGCTCAGTGCCTGCAGCTTGGTGACGCCGACGATCGGCGGTTGCCCGCCCGGCTCGCCGGGGAAGGTGGCGCCGGTGCCGCCCAGGCCGCCGAGGCCCGCCATGGCGTTGGCATTCAGCGTGAGGCCGGGCCCGGTGACCGAACCGCCTGCTACGCCGATGCGCGCGGTACCGCCGGTGGCGGCGCCGCCGATGCCGCCAAAGCCGCCGGTATCGCCGAAATCGGTGCCGTCGGCACCGATGCCGCCGGCGCCGCCCGTCGCACGCGCGGTGATCGTGTAGCGGGGCAGGGGATCGCCGAAGGGCGAATTGTCGAACAACAGCGCCGCATCCTCGACGCTGACCGCCGAGGTGCCGCCGATCGCGATACCGCCGACGCCGCCATTGCCGCCGATCGCCGCGACCGATCCGTCACCGGCGGCGCCGGCCACCGCGTCCGTCGAGAGCGTGACGATGCCCAATGTCAGGCGCGTGTCGACGGTCTGCGCGCGGATCGTCGCGGTGCCGCCGGTCGCATTGCCGCCATCGCCGCCCGCCCCGCCGAAGCCGAGCGAGTCCGCGCCGGCACCAGCGGTCGCCGTCGCCAGCACCTGCAGGTTGGCGAGCGCCAGTTCGGCGTGGACGGCGTCGAACAGCGCGGTGCCGCCGATAGCGCTGCCGCCGGCACCACCCTCGATGCCGGTCGCGCCGGCGCCGGCGATGGCGCTGGCATCCACGAGCGTCGCGCCCAGGTCGATGCCGTCATAGGCGATCGTCACCGAGGTGCTGCCGCCCGTCGCATCGCCGCCCGAGCCGGGGCCGCCCAGCGCGAAGGGGGAGAAGCCGCCGGGTGAAGCGGAGGAGCTGCTGCCGAAATCGACGAAGGTGCCGCCGGCGCCGCCCCTCGCGGCGGTGCTTGCGGTCAGGCTGCCGATCGAAATGAGGTCGGTCGCGTCCGTCCCGCCGGCGATGTTGATCGTGACGATGCCGCCCGATCCGTTGCCGCCGCCGCCATTCTGGTCGGCGAAGCCATAATCGTCGCCATAGCCGCTGTCGAAATAGCCGACATCGCCACCGACCCCGCCGATGCCGATGGCGAGCACCCGAAGTTCGCCGATATCGGCGAGCGCGCCGGTTGCGATCGTGAAGCGGGTCGTGCCGCCGAAGCCGTCGCCGCCGTCACCGGCATCCGCCTCGAACGCGTCGCCGCCGGCGCCGCCATAGCCCGCCGCGCTGAGCCCGACGACGCTGCTGTCGAAACTGCCGGCGAGGATGTCGAACGTCACGCTGCCGCCGCGGCCGATGCCGCCGGTCGCCCCATTTTCGCCGGCGCCGCCGATGCCGTCCGCGGTGAGACCGATGGTGCCGATATCGACAGCGCCATTGGTGGTGACCGAGATGGTGCCGCCGGTGCCGGTGCCGCCGACATAGTCGTCGAACGCCGGGCCGCCATAGCCCTGTGCGGAGACGCTCAGGCTGGTACCGGTGAGGCTGGCGCCGACGGTGTTGATCGTCACGGTGCCGCCATTGCCGACGCCGCCATTGCCGTTGGAAAATCCGCCTTCGCCGCTATAGGGACTGCCGCCATCGGCCACGATGTCGAGCGATCCGAACGACAGGCCGCCGCCGTCGAGGTCGATATCGACGAGACCGCCGAACGCGCCGGGGCCCGCGACGCCTTCCGCCTGCGCATTGCCGGCATGGCCGCTGGCATCGATCCGCGCGGTTTCGCCGAGCGCGATCGTGCTGCCTTCGGTGGCGATGCGGACGGTGCCGCCATTGCCGGCGCCGGGCCGCGCGGTCGGCAGGCCGCCCGGATCGCGGTTGAGCCCCGAGCCGCCGGTGCCGCCGACGTCGATCTGTGTGCGGGTACCGACCGTGAGCGAAGAAGCCGCACCCGCCTCGATAGTTACCGAGCCGCCGGTACCGACGCCGCCGGCATCGACGCCGGATCCGGCGAAGGCGACCGCCGATGCGATGAGCTCGGCGGCACCGAGTTGGCCGCCGCCGAGGGTGATGGCGATGTCGCCGCCGGTCGCGTTGCGGCCGATGCCGGAAAAGCTCGACGCATAGGCATCGGCGCTGAGCGACAGCGCGGTGCCCGCGAACAGCCCCCCGCCCGGGCCGACCGAGAGGTCGATGGTGCCGCCGGTGGCGGTGCCGAGACCGGTTGACGAATAGGTATTCGCCGTGGCGCCGATCGAGACGCCGAAGGACGACGTCAGCGTGCCGTTCGAGACCGACAGGGCGACGTCGCCGCCCGTGGCGGCGCCGGCAGTGCCGGTTTCGCTGCCGAAATTGCCGGGCGCCTCGGCATTGGCGGACAGCGTGAGCTGGTCGAGCGTCGCATCGCCGCCGTCCAGCGTCACGTCGATCGCACCCGCGGTTGCCGCACCGGAGACCGCCGAGCCGAAGCCGCCGGTCGCGCCGGCATCGACCTGCACCGAGCCCGGCACGAGCAGCAGCCCGCCATCGACGGAGATCGTGGCGTCGCCGCCGGATGCAGCGCCGCCCGTCGCGGGCGGCACGCGGAAGTCGCCGCCGCCGATGCCGCTGCTGTCGAGGAGCAGCGCGCTGCCTTCGACAGTGCCCCGAAGATTGGCGTTGAACAGCGAATCGCCGCTCAGTGCGAGCGCGGTCGATCCGCCCACGCCGATGCCGCCGGCGGTGAGGCCGGTGCCACCGCGACCCGCTGCGGAGATGTTGACCTCGCGATTGACGGCAATGTCGCCATCGGCAAGCGAGACGCTTGCGGAGCCGCCGCGGCCATTGCCGCCCACGTCGGTGCCATTGCCACCGATGCCGTTCGCCTGAACATAGAGGCTGTCGGCGCTGAGTCTGGTGCCCGCCACATCGACGGATGCGGTGCCGCCGACACCGGCGCCACCCGGCCCCGGTAGCTGCCCGGCGCTGGCGCCGATGCCGCTCGCATCGACGGTCAGCCGGCCATTGACGAAGATGCCGCCATAGCCGGTCTCATTGCCCAGTGCGCTGATCGCCGCGCGCTGGGCGCCGGTGCCCGTGCCCGTGGCGCGCAGGGTGAGATCGCCGAAGGCGGAGATCGACTCATTGGCATTTTCGGTGGCGGCGACCACCGAATTGACCGCGGTCAGCGTGGCATCGGCATCGAAGCGCACGCGGCCGGCGCCGGCGGGGCCGCCCGGATTGACGAGGATCGAGCCCGACGCATTGGCGGTGAGACGCGACAGGAAGGCGCTGTTGCCGATCTCGATATTGCCGTCGCCGCCGGTTGCGCTGGCGGTATCGACGCCATCGCCGCCGACCGTGGCATAGCCGGCGGACAGCACGACGACGCCATTTTCCACCGCCACGCTGGACGCAGGCTCATAGCCGATCGTGCCGCCGAGCAGCATCGACACCGCGTCATTCTTGGCGACCGCCGCCATGTAGATGCGGTGATTGTCGCCGACGCCGGTGGAGGCGGGGCCGGTGGTGGTGCCGCCGTGCGTGATCGCATTCTCCGCCGTGGTGCCGGTGACGAAGCGGATGTCGAACAGGCCGTTGTTGATCGTGACATCTGCCGCCTCGGCGGCGACGTAGCCGGCGGACCCATCGACCTGGACATTGCCGTTCTGGACGATGCGCGGCGCGACCAGTGCGACATAGCTGTTCGTCGCCAGCGCGCGGATGCGCGCGCCGGCATCGATCTGTACGGTGGACTGGCTGCCCTCGGCGCCGCGGAAGCGGATCTCGCCGCCGGGGCCGAACAGGCCGCCGCTGATGTCGATGGCGTTGGTCGTCAGCAGCAGGCTGCCGACGTCGAACAGGCTGGAGGCACCGGCGATGATGCCGCCGGGGCTGTAGAACCACACCGAACCGCCCGTAACCGGCGCACCGGCGGCCGACCGAACCTGGCTGCGCACCGTGCCGTCGAGACGGATTCCGCGCGTCTGGTCGGTCGGCACGATGCGGTTGAGGACGACGAAATTGCTGACCTCGCCGCTGGTGAACAGGCCGGTGCGGCCTTCCGGCAGGAAGTTGATCGGCCCGGTGCCGCCTTCATTGTCCAGCCGCCAGTCGATCGCCGCCTGGCTGCTGTTGAGCGTGATCGTGTCCTGCGTGCCGGTCTGGTTGATCGACGCGTTGCCGAACGCCACCGATCCGGTGCCCTGGAACGATTTGTCGGGAGAGGCCTGCGCGCGGGCGCGGGGCGCCTGCGCGACGGCGGCGAGCGCGACCGCGATCGCGCAGCCGGTGAGCAGCCGCGATCGGCTGCCGGCGGCAGCGACCTGCGAGGCGGGGATCGACGGCAGCATGGCCTTGCTCTCCATTTTCTTACGCCTTCCTTACCGCCACGGTGCCAGCCGGGCGGTAAGCGACACCAGCACGCGGACATCGCCGCGATCTTCCTGCAATCCGACGCGCTTCAGCGGCGCCGCGACATTGACGTCGAGCCGGGCGCGATCGCCCCAGGCGGCGCGGACGCCGCCGCCCACCGAATAGAGCTTCTGCGGATCGATCCCGTCGAACGCCGCATCCTCGTTCCACACCCAGGCGGCATCGAAGAAGGCATAGGGCTGGAACGCGAAGCCATCGCGCTCGCGCGGCAATATGCTGCCGAGGCGCACCTCCGCCTGCACGCCCACGCCGCTGTCCCCGATCAGGCTGCCCGGATCGTAACCGCGCCCGACGGTGTAGTTGCCCGCCGAGAATTCTTCATAGGAAAGAAGCGCATGCGGCGCATATTGGGCACGCGGCGAGAGCACGAACGCCCAGAAAGGGGTGGGGCGATATTCGGCGGTGCCGGAAAGCCGTGCGACGAAGGCGGTGGGATCGCCCTCGATGCGGCTGAGCGGCACATTGCCCGCACCCGTGCAGTTGGCGAAGTTGCGCCCGCACGGATCGCTCGCGCCGAAGATGTCGAGGCCCTGGCGCAGTTCCGCGGAGACGCCGACGCGCCAGCGCGGCTCGACCGCGTTGTAGCCGACGCCGCTGGTCACGCTGTCATCGTCGATCGCCTCATAGTCGAGGCGGGCGAAGGCGACGCGCAGATGGTCTTCGGTCAGCGGCAGGCCGACCACGGTCACGTCCTGATCGACATAGTCGAGGCCGCCCGAGGCGAACAGGTTGCGGCTCTGCGACCGGATCAGCGGGTAGCTGACCGCCAGCGAGGCTGCGAGCGTCTTCGACTCGAGGTCGATCCCGCCCTCGATCGAGGGCTTGGTCCAGGCATAGGTCAGGTCGCCGCTGATCCCCAGGCCTTCGCGCCCCAGCTTGAACGCATGGCCCGCCTGCAGGACGTGCTGTTCCTTGAAGTCGGCGGTGGCGAAGTAGCCGATCGTCGTGCGGTCACCCAGGCCGGTGAGGCCGTTGAACTGCACGCGCGCATTGGCACCGAAGCGGCCGACGTCGCGCGAGCCGAAATTCTGGACATTGACGTCGACCTCGACCGGCCGGCGCACCACCGCGACCTCGCCGATCACTTCGCCGCGCGCGCCGCCCGCCGGGCGGAGCACCAGCCGCACGTCGAAGCCGGGCAGGTCGCGTGCGAGCAACAGATAGCGCTCCGCGTCGCGGATGTTGAACACCGGCTGCTCGCGGATCTTCTCGAGATAGCCGGCGATCGTGCGTTCGGACCGGCCGGCGTCGCCGCGCACCTGGATGCCGACCAGCCTGGCCATCAGCACGTCGAAGCGGACGACGCCATTCTCGATGCGTTGCGCCGGCACCTGTACCGCGGCCAGATAGCCGTCGCGCCGCAGGATGGTGGCGGCGCGGTCGCGAATCTCGCAGACCGTGGCGATCGGCACCGGCCTACCGAGAAATTCGGCATAGGCCGGGCGCAGCCGCTCGGCGGGCACGCCCGTGAGATTGTCGAAGGCGACTTCGGACAAGGTGACGCTGACCGCGCCATATTGCGGATCGGCGAGCGGGCAGGGCGCGCGTTCGACTTCGCCCTCGACGGTCAGCCGCGGCCCGCGCGTCTGGTCGAGCGGTTCCTCGCGGCCGCGCTCGAGTTCTTCACGGGTCTGACCGGTCGACGGGTTCTGTGCGGGAAATTCGGGCGGCGTGGTCTGCGCCGCCGCCTGCCACGGAGCCAAGCCGATACAGAAACTTCCGGTGAGCAATGAGGCGGCGACATGCAGCCTCGTCCGGATCAAGCGCATTCCCCATCCCCCTTGCGAGGCCGGACCGCATAACCGGAAACGGCCACGCGACGGCACAGGGGGCGGGAGCGACCGATGCCTGCTCCGTCCAGCCAAAGCCGCCGCGAGCCGGGCATGGGGCCGACCGCTACGCACAGGCCACTCGTTGGCGGCTGCAGCGGTGAGGGGCAATGGCCCGGAACACCGCACTCCGACGACCCACGGAGCTTGGCCCATCGCGTGACTCGCGATCAGACCACCACAATTGGCTACCAGCCATGCCCTACAGTTACAAGGGCTTGACCGGTGTGCGCCCCGCCACGGCGTTGCCGCAGCGAGGCGAATGGCGTCGGCGCGTCAGCTGACCGGCGGCACCGAGCCGTCGGCGCTGACCGCCTGCGCCAGCAGGTTGAGCTGCGCGGTGCAGCCGTGCTGCGCCAGCGCCTCCGCCGTGTCGGGCAGCGCATGCGCCGCCGAGCCCGCGGGCACCAGCGCGAAACGGATCGTCACCGGCTGGGCGCCGTCCATCTGGACGCGATAGGTGGCGCCGTCGGTCACCGGCAATTGCGCCGGCCATTCGCGCACCATCGCCCCCTTGGCGAAGTCGACGGTGTTCGCCTGGCCGCCGGCGGCAGTGATCGTCGCCTTCGCACCGCCATCTAGCGACGGACGCCACAGCTTCAGCGTGGTCGCATCCGCCACGCAGACGGTGCCGGCCTGGCGCACGTCGACGAACCACAGATTGGGGCTGGTCACGATCTTCGCGCCGGTCGTCGGATCCCGCGAGACCCCGCCGCGCGACGGGCGGCCGCCGCTGTCGGTCAGCAGCCGCTGGAACGCGGTCTGCGTCGTCGCTGCGGTCTGCGTGGTCCCGGCGAGCCGGTGCGGGCCGCTGCCGCGCAGCGTGCGCGTGCCGCGGCTGTCGAGCACCACCAGCACGTCGGCCGGCTTCAGCGTGATCGTGCCATCGTCCGGCAGGACCTTGCCTGCCGGATAGGCGGCCGACGACGGGCCGGTCGCCCGCACGACGATCGTCTTCGCCGCGGCCACGCCGGCGGTACCGGCCAGCGCCGCGACACCGGCGGCGTAACCGAGGGCCTTGAGCTTGTTAACCAACACCTTCACCTCCCGCATTCTGGTCCTCCGGCGATCATTCTCGCCGGAGTCGTTGCCGCATTCCGCACCGCCATCGCCGATCGTGCACGACCGATCATGAACATGGCGGGCAGTGGCGAATCGCGGCCCACACCTGCTGCCCCCGCTCTACGACTGCCCCGCGACTCGCGCAGTGATCGGCGGCACAAACACACGACTCTGCGCAGCATCCTACTCCGGTCCGTTGATCGGCGCATCAGCCGCGAGCCGTTCGAGCTGCAAATCGCATCCCGCCGATGCGAGCTTGAGCGCGACCTCTGCCGGGGCGGGTTCCATGCCCAGTCCGTCGAGCACCACCAGCCGCACCACCGCGCGGCGGGCGCCGCCATCGCCCAGCGCATAGCTGTGCCCGTTGACGATCGGCACAGCGGCCACCGGCCAGCCTATCCCGCCGACAGCGCCGATCGTCTCGATCGACGGGGCGCCATCGACCGGCGCTACGTGCAAGGGGCGGCCGGGCCAGCGATCGAGGATGGTCGCGGCGTCCGCCGCCGGCAGGCAGAAGGTGCCCGATTGCTGAGGATCGATCAGCCACAGATTGGCCAACGATCCTGCGGGTGTCGGGGCCAGCGCGGGGGCCGGTGCCGGCGCAGGGATGTTGGACGGTGCCGCGCGACGCGCGCCGAGCCGGCTGCGGCGGCCGGACGCGGGGGCGGGGGCGGGCGCGCGGTCGAGCACGGAGAGTACCTCCGAGGGTGACAGTGCGCGCAGGAAGCCCGCGAGCACCGGCCGCGCGCGATAGCGGTTGCGCGGCAGCGGCATCGTGATCGCGATCGGTCCGCGAAACGCGCGGGTGCCCTCGTCATCGAGCAACGTGATCGCGTCGAGCCGGCCGAGCTGGATGCGGACGCGATCGGGCAGCACCATGCCGCGCGGATAGCGCGCCGCGACCGGGCCGATCGACTTGATGATCACCGTGCGCGCCAGCGCCGGCAGCGGCGCGCCGAGCAGCATGGCCGCGACCAGCGAACCCGCGATCGGCAGCATGACGTACCGGTCAGTCGAGAACATAGCTGCCCTCCTGGGTCTTGTTCAGCCTGTCGATCAGGCATTGCAGCGCCGGATCCTCATCCTCGATCGGTGCTTCGGCGGCGAGCAGCGCGCGCAGCTCGTCTGCGCTCAGGCTGCCGAGCGAGAACAGCATGCGCATGCGTGCACGTGCGTCCGGGGGCATGTCGGGAACCGGCTCGAACACCTCGATCGGCGTCGCGCGGCCGCGCAGCGTGACGGTACCCATCGGCCGCCACCAGTCGAGCCCCGACCGGTCGACGGCGTCACGGCTGGCGAGCACGGTGGTCTTCAACTGCTTGTTCGCCGCCTCCAGCCTGGCCGCGGTGTTCATGCTGTCGCCGAGCGCGGTGTACTGGATGCGGCCTTCGCCGCCGAAATTGCCGACGATCGCCTCGCCATAATGCAAACCCACGCGCGTCCGCCCGATCGGCGGCAGGCCCGGCGGCACCGAGCGACGGAATTCCTCGCCGGCCTCGTACATCGCGCGCGCCGCACGGGCCGCCCGCTCGCCGTCGTCGGGGCGCGAGATCGGCGCGCCCCAGAACGCGACCACCGCGTCTCCGACGAACTTGTCGATCGTGCCGCCATGGCGCAGCACCACCGCGCTCAGCATGTCGAGATAGCGGTTCAGCAGCAGCGCGACCATTTCCGGCTCGATCGCGTGGCTGAGCTTGGTGAACCCCTCCAGATCGGTGAACACCACGAAGATGCCGCGCTTCTCGCCGTGCAGCGCGAGCCGCTCGGGATCGCGCATGATCTCGTTGGCGATGTCGCGCGGCAGATATTTGCCCAGCGCGGATTGCGCGAAGCGCCTCTGTTCCGAATTGACCGCGCGCGCGGCCGAGCTGGCGGCGGTGAAGGCGATGACCCAGCCGACGATCCAGCCGAACGCCGGCAGGAATTGGGTATCCACCCCCCATTGCTGCAGCCAGAAGGGGACGAGGCCGAAGCCGACGATCTGGACGATCAGCGCGATCACCAGCTTCCATGGCCGGAGATCGGCGAGGCTGGTGGCGATCGCGGCGATCACCACCAGCACCGCAGCCAGCCACAGCACCCAATCCGGGGCATGGCGCATGACCACGCCATCGAGCTGCTGCGCAAGCATCGTCGCGTGGATCTCGACGCCGGGGATGCGTTCGTTGAGGTCGGCCGGCTGCTCGTCGCCCGCCGGCACATCCTCGGCGGCGGGTGGGGCGGGGCGCAGGTTGATCGGCGTGTCGAAGCGGTCGATCTCGAGCACGTCGGTGCCGATCAGGACGATCCGGCCGCGGATCTGCGACGCGACGATCGGCGCGGTCGCGGGATCGGCGACGAGGTCGATCGGCAGGTTGCTGAACACCGGCACCGATGGATCGGCGGGCAGCCGATAGGCGATGCTGCCGGTATAGTCCTTCATTTCGGGATGGACGCCGCCCGCGAGCGCGTTGGCGAAGCTGGGGGGCATGCCACGCCGCGGCCGCGGCCAGCTGCGCATCACCCCGTCCTCCGGATCCGGATCGACGATGATGTGCGCGAAGCGGACCCTGGGATTGCGCACCTGTGCCTTGAAGTTGCGGACGAAGTCTTCCTGCCAGAGCTGGATGACGCGCGGTGCCGCTTCATTGGTGGCGAAGGCGAGGTAGGTGGGGATCCGCATCGCGGCGAGCGCCGCGATCAGTTCGCCATCCTCGGGACGCGGCTGATCGATCATGACGTCGATGCCCACCGCCTTCGCCCCCATCGCATCGATCTGGCGCAGCGCGCGCGCGAGGATCGCGCGGTCGAGCGGGGACCGGATGCCGGTGTTGCGCAATGTCTCGTCATTGTAGGTGACGAGCACGATGCGCTGGTCCTGGCCGACCGCGGGCGCGGCGACCAGCATGCGCATGCCGTAGAAGGCGCGCGCGGCATCCTTGATCAGCGGGATCGACCAGCTGTAGCGGCCGACGAGCACTGCCGTCACGAGGAAGATGGCGGTCACCAACAGCCGGGCCCAGCCGGTCTGGCGGATCACCTGCCGTGCGAGCTTCAGCCGCTGCCGCGGCGCCCGATCGTCATCCCCCTCTGCCACTTTTTTCCCCGGCACCACCCTCAGCGGGCGGCGAGCAGCGGCTGCGCGCCATCACCGACCAGCGCGAATCCGGCCCAGTAATAGGGGTGCGAGGTCAGCGGATCGTTCATCAGCTTGATCGAGGCGCCGCGCACCGCCTGGCCGATGCTCTCACCGCGTCCGTCCTCGAACAGGCTGCTCATCAGCTTCTGCGTGGCATCGAAATCGTCGGGCGCGGGCCAGTGGCTCGCAAGCACCGAGCGGCCGCCCGCGCCGATGAAGGCGCGCACCAGACCATCCATCGCGGTGCCGCCGCCGGTGGTGACGCCCGCCTCGCGGGTCGCCGCGATCGAGGCGGTGCCGGCGGTGTTGCAGGCCGACAGGATGACGAGGTCGGCATCGATCTTGAGGTCGAAAATCTCGCCGAAGCTCAACAGCCCGTCCGAGCTGCCCGCCGGGCCGAACGAGGTCAGCAGCGCCGGGCGCGCCGGGCAGCCGATGCGCGGCGCGGTGACGAAGCCGTGCGTCGCGAAATGGAGGATGCGATAGGTGTTGAGATCGCCGCGCGAGGTGACGTCGGTGTCGGTGAATTGCGCACCGGTGACGATCGCCGACGAGGCATCGCCCAGCGCGTTGCTGGCGGTGCGCAACTCGGCGGCGGAGATCGGCCGATCCCAGGCGGCCAGCGGCCAGTCGCAGCCGGTGCTGCCCGCACCGCTCATCGATCGGGTCGCGGCGAGCTGCACCGTGCCGCTTACCGGCGCGTTCTGGCCGAAACCGATATATTGCCGCGTCGCCGCCGACTGGCGCACCATCCGCGTGTCGCGGAACGCGCGCGCCGAAACCGCGGTGCTGACGGAGCGGTTGCGCCCGAGCCAGCTGACGCCGCTGACGTCGAACGGATCGGCACCCGGCTGCGCCGTCCGCGCCGCGACGCGCTGCACGCTGGCGTCATCCTCGACCAGCAGGTTGACGGGCAGGCGCAGCATGCCGCCGTCGGGCTCGAACACGAGGTGGGTGACATTGGCGAGATCGGCCGAGACCGGCCCCATCAGCGAGACGAACAGGCTGCGCGCGCTGTCCATGTCGAACGGATAGGTCAGCAGCTGGCCGTTGACCTCGCTGGCGATCGTCTCGCGGATCGAATCCACCTTGGTGTCGAGCTCCGCCGAACTGATCGGCAGGCGATAGGCGGTGGTCAGCGTGGGGGAGTTGTAGAAGGCGTAGAGCGCGCCGCCGACGGTCAGCAGCTTCATATAGGCCTCGCCGGGCTTGAGCGTCGCCCTGAGGTCGGCGAGCGTCAGCGTCGAGGCGGCGACCGCGCGGAACTGCGGATAATTGCCGAGCAGCGCCTGCGTCGCCGCCTGCTGCGCCTCGAGCTGGATCAGCGAGGTCCGGATCGCGTCGACGTCGACGGGGGCCGCGCCTTCCTGTTCGGTGCGCATCGCCGCCTGCGCCAGTTCGATGCGGTTGCGCTCGATGTCGCGCGAGAGCGTTACCGACTGGCGGAACAGTCGCGCCGCCTCGCTGCCGCCTTCGCTCAGTTCGCGTGCGAGCACCGCCTGGGTATCGGCGACGCCGGGGCGGACGAACACCTGGCTGGCGAGGAAGAAATCGTCGGCCAGCGCCGGATTGGCGGGCATCCGCTCGACGAGCAGCGCGTAATAAGGCGCGATCTGGTTGGCGATGCCGGTTATCGAGCCGCCGTTGCTGCTGGCGGACCGGATCACCTCGGCATAGAGCGCCATCGCCGCATCGGCCTGCGCGTGCCGCGCGAGATAGGCGGCCAGCCGCGCGCGCGCGCCGTTGACCGCGCTGGTTTCCGGATATTGCGTCTGCAGCAGGGTCAGCGCCTCGCGCAGCCGTGCCTCGCCGCCGGCGACATTGCCGCCGGCTTCTTCGGACAGCGCGATCTCCGCAAGGATCTGCGCGCGCAGGCGGGTGATCGAGACGATCCGGCCCTCGCGCACCGCCACCGCATCCGTCAGCGCTTGTTCCAGCGCGGTGCGCGCTTCGGCGGGGCGGCCCTGCAGCCGCCAGATCGTGCCGCGAAGCTGGCCGGCCTGCGCATCGAGGATCGCCGCGCGCTCCACCGGGGTCAGCGCGGTGCTCTCGGTCGCGCCCAGCCGCTGTGCCACGGGCAGGCCGCTGTTGATCTCGGCGGCGACGTCGGCGCCGATCTCGATCGCCGATCCGCGCACCGGGATTGGATCGTCCATCTGCGCCATCGGCTTGTCGAGCACTGCCAGCGCCTCGGGCAGCTTCTGCTGGTTGAGCAGGTGGAGCGCCATGAAGTTGCGCCGCAACCGCGATTCCACCCGGTCGCTGGTCGGGATGCGCTCGGCCTCCGCGAACAGCCGGTCGGCCTCGGCGAACTCGCCGAGGTTGGATTTCTGCAGCGCCTGGTTGATCAGATATTCGCCCGAACGCTCGCGCTGGGCGTCGTCCTGCCCGGCGCGCTGCTGCAGGGTCGCGAAGAATTCCGCCGCCTCGGCATAGTCGCCGCTGGCGTTGCGGCGATAGCCCTCGGCCAGCGCCTGATCGGGATCGAGCGTGCCCGCCTGCACGCGCGCGAACGCGGCGGGGTTGGCAACCGAGGTGGTCGCCACCGTCACCATGCCATCGGCGATCCGGTCCTCGACGATCGTGCGCAGGCCCAGCGCGAGCGCGCTGTCATAGCCCGCCAGCCCTTCGGCGACGTAGAGCGTACGCCCCTCGCGATAGCTGTAGGCGGTATAATCGACCTCGGCGGTCTTGAGCCGGCAGCGGGTGACCGCAACCGCGCCGAGCCCGGCGACCGTGCCCTGACCCTCGGCCCCGCAATCGACCTCCTTCGCGCGCGCGTCCGCCAGCCGCGCCATCAGGTCGGGCTGGTCGGTGCGCAGCGCGTAGAGTTTGGCGATCGGCCGCGCCGCATCCCGGCACACCACCGTCCAGGCGCGGTCGAACATGCCCTTCAGCGCCGGATCGCGGCTGCTGTTCTGCGCCTGGCAGAGCACGCCGCCACCGGTGCCGAGGCGAAAACTGTCGAGCAGGCTGGGCGCCATCATCTGCGCATGGGCGACGCCGGGCAGGGCGGTGCCGCACAACAGGGAGGCAACGAGCGGAATCGAGGCAAGCAACGGACCAGCGCGCACAACAGATCTCCCCTCCGGCCAGAGTACGGCGACATGCCGATTCCAGCCGGGCCATCATCTTGCGCCCGTCTTTTGTTCTTACGACTCGTTGGGCAGAATACAGGAGCCGCAGGGAATGTCGAACCCCAAGGCGGGGCGGTCGCAGGCCATCGCCGCGGCTTCATGATGTGCATTCCCAACGGATTACGCCCCGCCTGGGCACGGCGGCGGCGCATGCAGGGCGGGGGATGTGTCGGGCGAGAGCATTGTCGAGCGCGTTGTCCGATGGCGCGGGGGCGATGGCGCAGGGGGGATGTCGCCGGGCGCGACCGGCCGATGGCAACCCGCCGGTCGATCACGCGCGAGATTCGGACACGTCGCAGATGATCGGCTCCGGTGTCGCAATTATCCAATAGAAGCGCCGGGAAAGGCGTAGGATATCGCGTCGCTCTTCGAAAAAGACGGGCGGCATGAGGGGTGCTGCATGCCGATCAGCAACACAGGCTGGGAAATCCTGATCGTCCGCAAATCGACGCAGAAGCGTGCGAGCGACGGCAAGGTCCGTACGGTGGGGCTCTATCAGGTCTTCCACGATGGCGCGCCGGTCGGCGAGCTTTCGGGGATGACCGCGGAATCGCGCGGCCCGAGCTCGAACGATACAAAGGGCGTGCGGATCAAACCCGGCCGCTATCCGCTGGCGACGCAGGCGGGCGGCAAATATTCCACGCTCAACTATACGAGCAATGCGAACCAGGCGGCGCTGCGCAAGCCAGGCATAGAACTGCTCAAGACCGGCGGACGCAGCGAGATATTGATCCACCCCGGCATCGGCTTTCTCGCGTCGATCGGTTGCATCAACCTGTGCAAGAACCTGCCGGGTGCGCACGAGCCGATCTCCTACGGCGGCAGTCGCACGCGCGTGATCGCGCTGATCGACGACATGAAGCAGTTCCTGGCCGGCTTTCCGAACGCTGACGGCAAGCCGATCGCCAACGCCTTCGCGGTGATCGAAGACAATCTCTGAGCGGAGGCGCGACGATGGCGACGAAGATCACGACCGGCCATCTTCCTCCATCGGTCCCGCATCCGTTGCCGACCCGGCGACGCCTGCGCGTCTACGCCTTCGATCCCAACGCGTCGGTCGCGCTCGAAACCGCGGTGATCAACGATGCGGAGATCGAACTGCCGTGGGAACGACCCTATGAGGATCCGGTCACGATCGGGCCGACCAACGAATATCTCGAGATCGTCGATTATGATTTTCCGAGCCGCACCTTCTACGAGCCGCTCGACCTGAACGATCCCGCGCTGCTCGCGCAGCACGGCCTGCCGCTTTCGGAGGGGCGCCCGCAATTCCATCAGCAGATGGTGTTCGCGGTGGCGATGAAGACGATCCTCGATTTCGAACGCGCGCTGGGTCGGCCGGTGTTCTGGGCGCAGCCGGAGGTGTGGAAGTTTCGGGCGCCAGACGGCAGCGAACCGCCGATCAACGGGCGCTATTATCCCGACTTCATCAAGCGGCTGCGCATCTATCCGCACGCGATGCTGGCGGCCAACGCCTATTACAGCCCGGCCAAGGCTGCGCTGCTGTTCGGCTATTTCAAGGGTGCGCCGCCGGCGCCAGGCCTCGATGCGCCGTGGGTGTTCACCGCGCTCTCGCAGGACATCATCGCGCACGAAACCACGCACGCGATCCTCCACGGCATGCGCCGCCGCTCGGTGGAGGCGAGCAACGAGGACAGTCTCGCCTTCCATGAGGGGTTCGCCGACATCGTCGCGCTGATGCAGCATTTCTCGATGCGGCGCGTGGTCGAGCATGAACTCGGCCGCACCCGCGGGCTGCTGCGTTCGGTCAGCCTGCTGACCGGGCTGGCCGAGCAATTCGGCTGGGCGACGGGCCGGCGTGGCGCACTGCGCAAGGCGCTCGATACGCTGGGCGAGGAACAGCGCGCGATGGACCGCGCGCTGCACAACGCCAGCGTCGGCCGCACCGGCGGCGAGACCGGGGCGGCGGCGAAGATCAAGCGCATCTCCGATGTCGCCGAACCGCATGAGCGCGGCCAGTTCCTCGTCGCGGCGATCTTCGATGCGTTCGTGACGATCTACGAGCGCCGCACCCTCGACCTGTTCCGCATGACCGGCACCGTCGCCGGCCAGCAGGATGCGTTGCCCGAGGCCCTGGTCGTGCGGCTGGCGGCGGAGGCCTGCAAGTCGGCGGCGAGCGTGATGCAGATGTGCGTGCGCGCGCTCGACTATCTGCCCGCCGTCTCCGCCACCTTCGGCGAATATCTCCGCGCGATCATGACCGCGGACACCGATCTCTATCCGGACGATCCGCTGAAATATCGCGTGGCGATCGCCGAGGCCTTCCGCAAGCGCGGCATCCCGGTGCCGGGGTGCCTGTCCTACGCGCCCGAAAGCCTGTGCTGGGAAGCGCCCGACATGTCGGAGTTCAGCGTGCTGACGGACGGCGCCGACGCCAACACGCTGTTCGCGGACGCGCTGGGGGGGATGACCTACACGCCGCGCTTCGCCGAGCCCGGCACGTCGTCGCGCCGGACGGAGGAAGAGCGCAGGCCCGAAAGTGCGCCGCCGAAGATGCCGTGGGAGCTGCGCAACGACTTCATCAACTATTCCGAGTATCGCGACCCCGAGGTGCATGAGCCGAACATGCGCGAGGAATCGATGCGCATCGTGCTCGACAACCAGCGCGCGCTGCATCGATGGCTCGAAAAGTCCGACGGGTTGCCGAAGGACCGCCTGTGGGAAAAACTGCTCGGCCTGCGCCTGCGCGAGCTGGATGCGGACGATCCGTGCCGGACTGTCGAATGCCGCACGACCAGCAAGGGGCGGCGCGCGCCGAAGTTCGAGGTCCATTCGGTGCGGATCGCGCGGCGGCGCACGGTGGATGGCCGCGAACTCTATCAGCTGATCGCGCAGGTCACACAGAAGCGCTACGGCTATTTCGATCCCAACGCGCAGCGCGAGGCGGATGAGAAGGGGCCGAACAATGCCCATATCCTCGAGGATCCGGATTCCGAGGAGCGCGTCGACAGCGACTTCACCTTTTTCGGCGGCGCCACGATCATCGTCAATCTCCACGATGGGCGGCTGACCCACATCGTGCGCAAGCGCGTCGACAAGGATGAGCGGCTCGCCGAGCAGCGCCGCTTCATCCTCGGCGACGAGGCGGCGCTGGCGATGACGGCGGACGGTATGGCGCTCAGGATGGAGCCGTTCTGCTTCATGCACGGAGGCCATGAATGAGCTTCCCCGTCACCGTCCGCATGTATCGCGGCTTCCTGGGCGATTGCTTCCTGATCACGGCGGGCGCGGCCGGTTCGAGAAGCCATATCCTGATCGACTTCGGCATATTGCAGGGGACGTCGGGCGCGCCGACGCGGATGCGCGAGGTGGCGGCGGACATCTGGGCGCGGACCGGCGGCAAGCTCGACCTGCTGGTCGTCACCCACGAGCATTTCGACCATATCGCCGGGTTCAAATTTGCCTCGGGCTGGTTCTTCGACGTGATCGAGGCGCCCGACGAGGCGGCGTTCAGGGCCGGGCGCAAGATCGAGATCGGCCAGCTCTGGCTCGGCTGGACCGAGGATCCCGACGATGCGATGGGCACAAGCCTGCAGGAACGCTTCGCCGCGGCGCACCAGAAGCTCGCCGCGCTGCGCATTGCGCTCGACGTGCCGACGCCGGTGGCCGGCGGCGTTTTCGGGCTGCCGGCGTTCGAGGGGCTGGACGAAGACCCCGCATCGCTCGCCGCCGGCAAGAAGCCGCGCAACAGCCGGGAGATTTATGCGCAGCTGAAGGCGGTGGCCGGCGACATCATCTATCTCTCGCCCGGTCATGTGCTCGACACGCCGGGCGATACGGCGCTGCGCGCGCATGTGCTCGGGCCCCCGCGCGACGAGAAACTGCTGTTCAAGGCGCTGCCGTCCAGCGGCGAGGCGAAGGAGACCTATCTCGGGCTCGACGCTTCGGGCGACGACAATGCGCGCGCGCAGGCGCGCTCGCCCTTTTCCGATCGCTATCGCTGGCGCACGCTCGAACAGCTCTCGCCGGCAACCCCGCGCGCTCTCAGCCCGGCCGAGATATTCCTGCGCGAACATTATGTGGATGCGACGACGCCCTGCCGCTTTGCGGGCCGGGCCGCGCCATCCGGCCATGCCTGCGCGCAGGATTTCCTCTGTGGGCGCTGGCAGGGCTATCGCCAGATCGGCAATGTCATGGCGCCGGTCGAAAATGCGCTGGCGATCCGGATGGACAGCAACACCAACAATTCCAGCCTCGTCATCGCCTTCGCGCTGCCGGACGGCACGACGATGCTGTTCGCCGCCGACGCGCAGGTGGGCAGCTGGCTGTCCTGGGAAAAGGTCGACTATGCCGACCACAAGACGAGGGCGAAGCTGGATATCACCTCCGCGCAACTGCTGGCGCGCGCACGGCTCTACAAGGTCGGCCATCATGGCAGCCACAACGCGACCCTGAAGGCGCAGGGGCTAGAACTGATGACGCACCCCGAACTGGTGGTGCTGATCCCGACCGACGAGGCCTTCGCGCTTCATCAGGGCAGCAAGGGCTGGCTGATGCCCAATCCCGAAACCTACAAGGGGCTAATCCGCCAATCGCGCGGACGAATCCTGCGCGGCGACCTCAAGCTGCCGGACGTCCGCGCCCGGCTGGCGGGCCTGCTGGAAAGCGACGACGACCTTGCGGACGTCGAGCTGGCCGATTTCGAGCATGGCGTCGTGGAAGAAACCGATCTTTATTGCGACTTCCACATCCTGCGCTGACGCACGTCAGACCGGCGGCTTGAGTTCCTTCTTCATGATGTTCTTCACCAGCGCATCATATTGCGCCTGTGCCTTGTCCTTATCGGCGCCGGTGAGATCGGCGATCTTTTCCTTGAGGTCCATCGCCTGGCCGCGGAACTTCACGTCGGAAATGATCGTCATCAGGTCGGTCAGGTCGTCGATGATCGGGCTCTGGCCGGTCTGTCCCATGCGGAAGCGCTTGAGCACCTCTGCCGACGTGACGGCGGGAGTGAAGGCTTCGAGTTCGGTCTGCGGGGCGCCGTCCACGGCGATCACGATATAGGGCTGGTCGCCCGAATAGCTTTGGCCCGCCGCATCGATAAGGCCCTTCTTCGCATCGAACCGCAATCCTTCGAGCCCGGCATTGGCATCCGCGATCACGCGGAATCCGGCATCCGCATCCTCCGTGCCGGCAAGGCCGAAGTTGAGATCCTCGCTGGCATCCCACTGCCGGTGGCTGCCCGAGATCGATTCGAGCAGCTTGCCCGCGGCCGGCAGCAATTGTCCGGCAGCGAGCAGCGCGCCGGAATAGGGCATGAACAGGGGGATGCCGGCAGCGGCGGTGAAGGCGCTGGCGAGATGATCGAGAATATTCTTGTCGCGCGGTGCCGATGAAAGTTCCACCGTGACCGTCAGCTGGCGGGTGGCGATCGCCTTCTGGTAGGCGATGATCGGCGTCCCGTCGCGCAGCGCGCCGGGTTTGCCGAGATTGGATTTCTTGCCCTTCTTGGGCGCGATCCAATTCAGCGCGCGCGCGCTCGCCTGGAATGCGCCCCAGGTCTTGACCCCCGAAACGACCGCGATGTCGCCGGTGCCGCCGCTCAGGAAGCCGCCATCGTCGCCGACCTTGCCGGTATAGACGTGGCGGATATCGATCGCGACGGGGCTGCCGAACCTGACCGGCGTGAAACCCGTCGTCGCCGCGGTGGCGGCTGCTGCCGGTTTGGCGGCGAAGGCGAAGGGGCTGCCATCGTCGAGCATGATCTCGGGCCCGGCATCGCCCCCTGCGAGGCTTGCGTTCAGCGAACGGACGAGATCCGCGCCCTTCGCGCTGAATTCGGTTTCGGCAACGAGCTGCTCGCCCAGAACCCTGTAGATCGCCATGGTCTAGATCCCCTCCCGCCCTGCGTCGCGCCGAGTCTGTGTGCGCGGCTATGGCATGAGAGTATGGGACTTTTGGGCGATGCTCCATCCGCAAATCACGGCTTCGGGCCGCCCGGCCGCGCCACCGGCCGGGCATTTCCGCCTGTTCGGCGCATGTCGCGCCGGTGCGGTAAAGGAAGTGGAGGCCCGACCGGGAATCGAACCCGGGTGCAAGGATTTGCAGTCCTCTGCGTCACCACTCCGCCATCGGGCCGGAGCGGCGCCATGTGATGAAAGCGAAGCCGTCTGTCAACTACCAGCGACCGACTGTTTTCGGCGAACGACGCTTGGCGTGCGCTGCAGCAACCGATAGGGAATTGCGGAGCGCGCAATTGGTGTATTGCGTCACTAACACACTTATGTCATCGAGGGCGTTGTGAACGATCAGAGCTTTGAAACCCTTCGCCGCGCGATGGTGGCGAGCCAGCTGCGGACCACCGCCGTCAACGACGTGCGCGTGATCGAGGCGATGGGCGCCGTGGAGCGTGAACGCTTCGTGCCGGCCGCGCGTCGCGCGCTCGCCTATGTCGATACGCCGGTGCCCCTGGCCGGCGGCCGCGCGCTCAACCCGCCGATGGTGGTGGGCCGCCTTCTGACCGAGGCGAATGTCGTCGCCACCGACAAGGCGCTCGTGGTGGGTGCCGCCACCGGTTATGCGGCGGCGCTGCTCGCGCGGCTGGCGGCGTCGGTCGTCGCGGTCGAGGGCGATGCCGCACTCGTCGCCGAGATGCGCATCGCGCTGGCCGATGCGGCCAATGTGACGGTCGTCGAGGGCCCGGCTGCTGCCGGTGCCGCCGACAAGGGGCCTTATGATCTGATCCTGATCGACGGCGCGGTGGAACAGATCCCCGATGCGCTGGTCGCGCAGCTCGCGCCGGGCGGCCGTATCGCCGCGCCGATGATCGACGATGGCGTCACCCGTCTGGTGATCGGTCGCGTGGCTGGCGGCGCCGTCAGCTTCCAGCGTGTCACCGATGCCGAGGCAGCCGTGCTGCCCGGTTTCGAGCGGCCGCGAACTTTCAGCTTCTAAGAGGGCCACGATGCGCCGCTGCCTGCGTAAGTCATTTCTTCTTTGCGCAGGCGCGGCGGTCGCACCGCTGCTTGCCGGTGCGCCTGCGCATGCCGAGACGCTGCGCGAGGCATTGATCAAGGCCTATGCCGACAACCCGACCCTGACCGCGGCGCGCGCGCAGCAGCGCGCGACCGACGAGGGCGTTCCGATCGCCAAGGCGGATGCGCTGCCCGATCTGCGCCTCGGCGGCAGCTACACCGAATTTGTCGTCATCCCCGCCAACGCGTTCAACGCGCCGTCGCGGCAGGCCGCGGGCCAGGTGAACCTCCAGGTCCCGATCTATCAGGGCGGCTTGGTGCGCAACGGCATCGCCGCGGCCAAGAAGCGCGTCGAGGCGGGGCAGGGCGATCTGCGCGGCACCGAGGCGAGCGTGTTCAACCAGGTGGTCGCGGCCTATATGGACGTCATCCGCGATCAGGCGATCGTCCAGCTCAACCAGGCGAACAACCGCGTGCTCCAGACCAATCTGGAGGCCACCCGCGACCGGTTCGAGGTGGGCGACCTGACGCGTACCGACGTCGCCCAGTCCGAAGCGCGGCTGGCGCTGGCGCAGAGCCAGCTCCGTTCGGCCGAAGCGGCACTGATCAACAGCCGCGAGCAGTATATCCGTTTCGTCGGCACTCCGCCCGGCGAACTGGAGCCGCCACCACCGCTGCCCAACCTGCCCGAGAACCCCGACGATGCGGTGGACGTGGCGACCGCGAACAATCCGGATATCGCCGCCGCCATCGCGCGGCGCGCGGCGGCGGATCGCGATATCGGGGTTGCCCGCGCCGCACGCCTTCCGACGCTTTCGGGTGTCGGCAGCGCGTCTTACGTCAATTATCTCGGAACGCTCGGCAGCAACGTGCCTGGAATCGGCGTCGCCCAGACGCAGAAGGATGCGCAGATCGGCCTGCAGGCATCGATCCCGATCTTCCAGGGCGGCCGGCCCGCCGCGCAGATCCGCCAGGCGCAGGCGCGCTCTGGTCAGGCGATCGAGCAGGCGGTCGAGGTCGAGCGCGGCGTGATCGCGCAGACGCGTGCGGCGTTCGCCAGTTGGCGCGCCTCGCAGGCGGTCATCGATTCGCAGCAGCGCGCGGTCGATGCCAACAGCCTGTCGCTGGAGGGCGTGCGCGCCGAGAACAGCGTGGGCAATCGCACCATCCTCGACATCCTCAACGCCGAGCAGGAATTGCTAAACGCGCAGGTGCAACTCGTAACCGCGCGGCGGGATGCCTATGTCGCCGGCTTCACCTTGCTCGCGGCGATGGGCAAGGCCGAGGCGCGCGACCTGGGGCTGGATGGCGGCCCGCTCTACGACCCGCTCGACAATTATCGGCGGGTGAAGAACAAGGCGTTCGACTGGCATTCGCGCCCCGATCCGGAGCAGCAATCGACGCGCACCGTTGACACGCCCGCCCAAACCCCCTCTGTTCAGCCTTTGCCGGAGCGTCCCGCCACGCCGCCCGGCGAGTAGTTCGCGCACGGGGACCGGTATGATGGGCGAAGCCCGGCAAGACGCGTCGATGGAAGAGATACTCGCGTCGATCAAAAGGATCATCGCCGAGGAGAATGATGGCCCGCGCCGTGCCGCGATCGACGAGGATCAGCCGGACGATCCGGCCGACGACGCCGAACCGGCCGCCGCCGGGCCGGGCATCCCCGCATCGTCGCTGGTTTCGGATGCGGCCGCCGAGGCGAGCCGGCAGGCGCTGTCGTCGCTGTCGGGCCTCGTCGTCAGGGACGCGGCGCCGGGGGACAATACGCTGGAAGGGCTGGTGCGCGACCTGCTGCGCCCGATGCTGCGCGAATGGCTCGACGCGCATCTGCCGGCGATCGTCGAGGCGCTGGTCGGGCGTGAAATCTCGCGGCTTTCCGATCGGAACTGAGCCGCGGCTCACGCGCGCGGATGGGCGTTGCGATAGACGTCAAGCAGATGCGCGGCATCCACCGCGGTGTAGACCTGCGTCGAACTCAGGCTCGCGTGGCCCAGCAATTCCTGCAGGGACCGCAGGTCGGCACCGCGCCCCAGCAGGTGCGTCGCAAAGCTGTGGCGCAGGGCGTGCGGCGTGGTGCGATCGCCGAGGCCGAGGCGGGCGCGCGCGCCGCGGACCGAGCGCCGGATGATCGCGGCCGACAGCGGCCCGCCGCGCGCGCCGCGGAACAGGGGTTCGGTGCGGGCCGGGGCCCAGGGGCAGAGCCTTGCATAGGCCTCCAGCGCGTCGCGCACCTGCGGCAGCACTGGCACCATCCGTGTCTTGTTGCGCTTGCCGGTGACCGCCAGCGTTTCGCCCAGCGGCAGGATCGCGCCGGTCAGCGCCATCGCCTCGCCGATGCGCAGCCCCGCGCCGTAGAGCAGCAGCAGCACCGCCCAGTCGCGCGCGGCGATCCACGGTTCCTCCTGCTGTTCGGCGACATCCTCGGCGAGCGCGATCACCTCGTCGGGCGAAATCGGGCGGGGCACGCCCTTCTTGACGCGTGGGCCGCGCAACCGCGGCACCGTGGCGCCTTCGCCGCCGGCAAAGGCGAGGAAACCGCGCACCGCGGAAAGCTCACGCGCAGCCGAGAGGTTGCCGATGCCGTCGCCACGCCGCGCGGCGAGGAAGGCGCGCAGATCGGAAGCCTCCAGCCGCGCCAGCGCGGCCGCATCGACCGGGCCGCCGAGATGATCGGTCAGAAACGCCATCAGCCGCTCGGCCGTCGCCTGATAGGCGCGCACCGTGTGGGGGGAGCGGCGGCGGTCGCGGCGGAGATGATCCGCCCAGCGCAGGGGGAGGGTGGCCACCGCGCCCGTCAGGCGCGCGCGCCCTGCGCGACGCCGGCGCTGTTGTGGCGCAGCGCGGTCAACACCGTCTGGACGATCGCCGCCGCGTCGAGCCCCGCTTCGGCATATTGCTTGTCGGGCTTGTCCTGATCCTGGAAGATGTCGGGCAGCCGCATCGTGCGCAGCTTGAGCCCGCCATCGATCAGCCCCTGGTCGCTCGCCATCGTCAGCACATGCGCGCCGAGCCCGCCGACGGCACCTTCCTCGATGGTCACCGCGACCTCGTGGCTGGTCAGCAGCTTGCGGATCAGCGCCTCGTCGAGCGGCTTGGCGAAGCGCAGGTCGGCGACGGTGGTGGACAGCCCCTGCGCCTCCAGCAGGTCGGCCGCCTTCAACGCCTCTTCCAGCCGGGTGCCGAGCGAGAGGATCGCCACCGTCTTGCCTTGGCGGACGATGCGGCCCTTGCCGATCTCCAGTCGCTCGGGCGTTTCGGGCAACGCAGTACCGGTGCCGTTGCCGCGCGGGTAGCGCAGCGCGATCGGCCCGGAATCATGAACCGCGCAGGTGTGGACCATATGGACCAGTTCGGCCTCGTCGGCCGCCGCCATCACCACGAAATTGGGCAAGGTCGCCAGATAGGTGACGTCGAAGCTGCCGGCATGGGTGCTGCCGTCGGCGCCGACCAGCCCGGCGCGGTCGATCGCGAAGCGCACCGGCAGGTTCTGGATCGCCACGTCGTGGACGACCTGATCGTAGGCGCGCTGCAGGAAGGTCGAATAGATCGCGCAGAACGGGCGCATGCCCTGCGCGGCAAGCCCCGCCGCGAAGGTGACGGCATGCTGTTCGGCGATGCCCACGTCGAACGCGCGGTCGGGGAAGCGCTTTTCGAACAGGTCGATGCCGGTGCCGCCCGGCATCGCCGCGGTGATCGCGCAGATCTTCGGGTCGCGTTCCGCCTCGGCGGCGAGCGCCTTGGCGAAGATGCCGGTATAGCTCGGCGGCCCCGGCGGGGCCTTGGCCTGCTCGCCCGAGATCACGTCGAACGTCTGGACGCCATGATATTTGTCCGCCGCAGCCTCGGCCGGAGCATAGCCCTTGCCCTTCTGGGTCACGACGTGGACGAGGATCGGGCCCGCGGCGGCGTCGCGCACATTCTCCAGAACCGGGATGAGATGCTCGAGATTATGGCCATCGATCGGGCCGACATAATAGAAGCCGAGTTCCTCGAAGAGCGTGCCGCCCATCGTCATGCCGCGGGCGAACTCCTCGGTCTTGCGCGCCGCCTTGTGCAGCGGGCGCGGCAGCTTGCGCGCCAGCCGCTTGGCGAGTTCGCGCAGGCCGAGGAACTCGCGGCTGGAAACGAGGCGCGCGAGATAGGCCGAAAGCCCGCCCACCGGCGGCGCGATCGACATGTCGTTGTCGTTGAGGATCACCACCAGCCGGTTGCCGGCCTGCGCGGCATTGTTCATCGCCTCATAGGCCATGCCCGCGGACATCGCGCCATCGCCGATCACCGCGATTCCCTTGCCGGGCTTGCGGGCGAGCTTGTTGGCGATCGCGAAGCCCAGCGCCGCCGAGATCGAGGTGGAACTGTGCGCCGCGCCGAACGGATCATATTCGCTCTCGGCGCGCTTGGTGAAGCCGGAGAGGCCGCCGCCCTGGCGGAGCGTGCGGATACGATCGCGCCGGCCGGTGAGGATCTTGTGCGGATAGCATTGATGGCCGACGTCCCAGACCAGCCGGTCGTTGGGCGTGTCGAACACATAGTGGATCGCGACCGTCAGTTCGACGACGCCGAGGCCCGAACCCAGATGCCCGCCCGTGGTGCCCACCGCGGAGATCGTCTCCTGGCGCAACTCATCGGCAAGCTGGCGCAGCGATTCGACGGGGATCTTGCGCAGATCGTCTGGCGTGTTGACCTGATCGAGCAGCGGGGTCTTCGGCAAATCTGACATATTTTTCCTCTAAGCTCGGGGGTCTAGCCGAGCCGGATAAAAGTGTCGAATGGAGATGCGATGAAGAATCGTTGCGGACCGACCGGCCGGCGCTTCCCCTGCGGGGGGCGCGGTACGGAGGCCGTCTCCCGATCGCGACGTCGCGCGGGGCGGACGGTGAGGGGAGGCTAGGCAAGTCACTCCCGGGGAGCGATCAGGCCGCCTGCTTTTCCATGCACGCCGCGCACCGCCCGCGCACTTCGATAACCGGGCGTTCCGGCACGAATCCCGCGCCGCGCGCAGCGCCGCGCACCGCGTCAGACAGATGATCGTCATCGATGTGCGTGGTCTGGCCGCAGACATCGCACACCAGGAAGATGCAATCGTGGCGGCAGGCCGGATGCGCGTTGGCGATATAGGCGTTGGCGCTCTCCACGCGATGCGCGAGGTTCGCGGTCACGAACAGGTCCAAGATGCGATAGACGCTGTTGGCCGCGACGCGGCGCCCTTCCGCCTTCGAAACCGCCTCGGCGATGTCATAGGCGGAGGCGGGGCGTTCGAAGCCCGCCAGCGCCTCGAAGACGCTCGCGCGCATCGTCGTCCATTGCTCGCCGGCGCGTTCGAGGGCGCCTTGCGCGGCAGTGGTCAGCGACTCGCCCTCGTGGAGCGCATGATGATGATCGGCCATGACCTGAATCTAGGGCCATGGTGGCCCCGCGGCAAGTTCAGGCGAGCGCGGCCGCGCGGCCGTTCAGATGATGGCCGTAGGCGAGGAGCGCGACGCCGACGATGGTGAACAGCGACTCGCTGCCGTCGTGGGGCAGGCTCATCGCGCCCATCATGACGCCGAGGCCCAGCGAACCGATCGCGACCGGCAGCATCTGGCCATGCATCATCGCCCCGCGGCCAAGCGCCAGTGCGCCGAGCAGGATGGCGACGCCGAGACCGATCTCATGCACCAGCGGATCGAACAACAGCCCGCCGGCGGACGCGGCGAGGGCGAGGATCAGCGAGGTGGCGATGCAGTGGACGAGGCAAATGCCCGACAGGCCGATGGCCAGCCGATCCAGCATCCCCTCACGCACCAGCAGGCTACTCACGACGACTCCTCTTGTCGGCAGCCGCTGTGCCACGAAGATGGCGACGTGACAACATAACATTTGGCGCGGATCTGCGCGGCGCGGCGCTCACGCCTCGCTTGTTTCGGCCGGCTGCGCGGCGCATAGGCCGGCGATGGCTCTTCCGTTTGCCGCTTCCGGTGCCGCCCGCGCGGCGCGGCCTCGTCCGCTGGCGCTGTCGCGCTGGCTGTTGCTCGTTGCCCTGCTCGTCTTCGCGATGGTCGTCGTCGGCGGCATCACCCGGCTGACGGAGTCGGGGCTGTCGATCGTCGAATGGAAACCGGTGACGGGCGCGATCCCGCCGCTGACGCATGAGCAATGGGAAGCGGCGTTCCGCGCCTATCAGGCGACGCCGGAATATCAGCAGATCAACCGCGGCATGAGCCTTGCCGATTTCAAGTTCATCTTCTTCTGGGAATATATCCACCGCCTGCTCGGCCGGCTGATCGGACTGGCCTTCGCGCTGCCGCTGTTGTGGTTCTGGATGAAGCGCGCGATCCCGGCGGGCTATGGCCCGCGGCTGGTGGCGCTGCTGCTGCTCGGCGGGCTGCAGGGGACGATCGGCTGGTGGATGGTCGCGTCGGGCCTCGTCAACCGCACCGACGTCAGCCATGTCCGGCTCGCCGTCCACCTGCTGACCGCGCTGTTCATTCTGGGCGGGCTGGTGTGGACCGCGCTCGACCTGCGCGCGCTTCACCGCGACTATCGCGCACGGCCGGCGCGGCTGACCGGCTTCGCGCTGGCGGTGCTGGCGCTGCTGTTCGTGCAGCTGCTGCTCGGCGCCTTCACCGCCGGTCTCAATGCCGGCTTCGCCTTTTCGAGCTGGCCGAAGATGGGCGAGGAATGGTTCCCGGCGGCGACGCCGATGATCGAGCCGGCGTGGCGCAACCTCATCGACAATCCGATCGTGGTGCAGTTCGCGCATCGCTGGTTTGCCTGGGTTGCGGCCGGGATGCTGGCACTGCTCGCGTGGCGTGCGCGGGGCGGGGTGGCGCTGCTGCTCGGCCTTCTCATCGTCACCCAGATCGCACTTGGTATCGCCACCTTGTTGACCGGCGTGCTGATCGACGTTGCCGTCGCCCACCAGGCGGTCGGGGCGTTGCTGGTTGCTGCCGCGGCCGCGGCGGCACACCGGCTGGGATCGCGGCGATGAGCGCGCTCGCCTGCGGCTATGCGCTGTTCGCCGACGCCGAAGAGGCGGAGCGGATCGGGCAGCCGGTGGTGGAGGACGGGCTGGCGGGCTGCGTCAACATGATGGCGTCGAGCGCCTGGCACGATGGGGTGACGGCGTGAGGGGATGGCCGATCGCGGCGCTGCTGCTGTCGATGGTGACGCCGGCTGCCGCGCAGGCGCAGGCGCAGGCGCCGGCCGGCACCGCGGCAACCGTCATGCTGCCGTTCGCGCCGCCGACGGGACGAAAGCTGCGCTACGAAACCACGCAGATCCGCGATGGCGAGGCGGGGAAGGAGCGGTACACGATCGTCCGCGAGGTGCAGTTCGTGCCTGCGGGCGATGGTGGCTATCGCATGACCTCCCGCGCGATCGAGGCGTTCACCGATGCGGCGGGCGGGCGCGGCGATAATTTCCGCCTGTCGACCGCGCTGCTCGCCGATATCGAGATCGGCTTCCGCATCGATCGCACGGGCAAGGTGGTGTCGGTGGAAAACAGCGATGCGGTTTGGAGCCGGCTGCCGGCGATCCGCGACGCGCAACTGGCCAGAAGCAAATCGCCGGACGGGCAGGTGCTGGTCCGCCGCGTGTTCGATGCGCTGATCGCACTGCCGCTCCCGGCGCGCGAACGGATGCTGCGCGAGGATCCGGAACGGCTGCTTGCCTTCGCCGGCCGGCAGGCGGGCGCGTCGGTGCAGACCAGCGAAACGCGCGAGACGCCGACGCCGTTCGGCGGCACCATCCCGGTCGACATCGCCTCGGGCTGGATCGACGTCGATGCGGACAGTGCGCGTTATCGCAGCACCACGCGTTCGGGCGGACCCGAACTGGACCGCCGCATTGCCGATCTGGCGCGCCAGCTTTCCGCCGCGTCGGACACGGCCGAGCGCACCAAGCTGGAGCGCGAACTCGCGGCGATGGGCACGCTCTCCTTCGACGAGACCGTCGACTATACCGTCTCGCGCCACTGGGGCCTCATCACCGCATCGCAGTCGATAAAGCGGATCCGCTCCGCCAAGGGAGAGCAGGTGGTGGAGGAAAGACGCCGGTTCGGCGACTGGGTATCCTGATACCCGTCGGGAAAGCCGCAGTTTGCTTGACTTTTCGGGGTCGACTCGTCATTAGCGCCCCACCAACGCCGCCCTGAGAACGGGCGGCGCAGTCATTTTCAAGAGGTCTGGCCCCATGAAGGCGCTGATGAAGACCACCAAGCCGGCGAAGCCGGCCGAGGTGGAGAAGAAGTGGCATCTGATCGATGCCGATGGCCTGGTGGTCGGCCGTGTGGCAACCATCATCGCCAACATCCTGCGCGGCAAGCACAAGCCGAGCTTCACCCCGCACGTCGACTGCGGTGACAATGTCATCGTGATCAACGCGGACAAGATCCGTTTCACGGGCAAGAAGCTGCAGGACAAGATCTACTACAGGCACACCGGCTATGCCGGCGGCATCAAGGGCGTGACCGCCGGCAAGGTGCTCGAAGGCCGCTTTCCGGAGCGCGTTATCGAGAAGGCCGTCGAGCGCATGATCCCGCGTGGTCCGCTGGGCCGCCAGCAGATGCGCAACCTGCGCGTCTATGCCGGCACCGAGCATCCGCACGAGGGGCAGAGCCCCGAGGTGCTCGATGTCGCGTCGATGAACCGCAAGAACAAGGTGGGCGCATAATGTCCGATAACCGTCAGTCGCTGTCCGACCTGAAGGACCTCACCACGGCGATCGGCACCCAGGCCGTCGTCGATGCTCCCGAAGCCGAGGGCGAGGCGCCGCAGGCTCCGGTTCTGCCGACCACGCCGCTGCGCGAGCGCGACGTCGACGCCTATGGCCGTTCCTACGCCACCGGCCGTCGTAAGGACGCCGTCGCCCGCGTGTGGCTGAAGCCGGGCACCGGCAAGATCACGGTCAACGGCCGCGATCAGGAAATCTATTTCGCGCGTCCGACGCTGCGTCTCGTCATCAACCAGCCGTTCGACGTTGCCGAGCGCGCGGGTCAGTATGACGTGATCTGCACCGTCAAGGGCGGTGGCCTTTCGGGGCAGGCCGGTGCGGTCAAGCACGGCATCGCGCAGGCGCTGACGAAGTTCGAGCCGGTGCTGCGCAGCCCGGTGAAGGCCGCCGGCTTCCTGACCCGCGACAGCCGCGCGGTCGAGCGCAAGAAGTATGGCCGCGCCAAGGCGCGTCGCAGCTTCCAGTTCTCGAAGCGCTGATCCGCTTCCGAACGGAACGATCAAGGGAAGGGGCCGGTTTTCCGGCCCCTTTTCTTTTGCCGCCTATGTCTCCGGTCGATCATCTCGGTTGATCGCGATCCGATGTTTCATTGCCGATGATGCCAACCGGACCAGCGTAACCGTCGCGCTTCAGCCTTATCAGGATGCAGTCGATCTGCGCATATTTGGCGGAAGGCGAAGGGCGAAAGCGAACCGAAGGACCTTCTCTTAGCCACCGTTTTGGCGTGCCACATTCGGTGGAGATTTCGTCCAACTGACGCTGGGTCAGATCAGCGATGGCTGGTTCGGATGGTTGGCCAGCCAGTTGAAGCGCGAGAAGCAGCGCAATCACGCGCGATTCCTTGACACGGGCTTGTGCCTTGCTGCCGTTGCCGGCGGCCCATCGCCAGCTTGCGGCAAGCCATTCTCATCATAGAGAAGTTCGGCATGGTTGACATAGGGGTGATCGACGAAGGCGGCGGAGCGGTCAGCGCTAGCTCGGAGCAAGCCCTTCGATACGCGTCTTCGGCTTTGCTCAGCCGTTACGCAGGGCAAACGGGTTCATCTGACTCAAGGCCGCAGCGTCATCGCCCCCGCTTCAGCTTCACGATCGCCTCGTCCAGCGCCGACAGAAAGCGTGACCGATCCGTTTTCGAGAAGGGCGGGGGCCCGCCGATCGCGTCGCCGCCGGCGCGCAGATCGGCCATGATCGCGCGGGTGGCGATGGCGGCGCCGATCGAATTGTCGGTGAAGGGCTTGCCGTTGGGGGCGAGCACGGCGGCGCCGGCCTTCAGGCAGCGGTCGGCGAGGAGGATGTCGGCGGTGATGCAGATCGTCTGCGGGCCCGCGCGTTCTGCGATCCAGTCGTCGGCGGCGTCGAAGCCGTCGCTCACCACCACGCGCTGGATCAGGTCATGCACCGGCACGCGCATCGCGCTGTTGCTGACCACCGCGACGGGCAGCGCATGACGGAAGGCGACCTTGTAGATCTCTTCCTTGACGGGGCAGGCATCGGCATCGACGAGTATCTGGAGCATCGTCGCTCCCTCGCGCGAAAATGGCCGCGCGCCAAGTCTGCACAGCATCTCCATCAAAGCGCCTTTCGCGTTCCGCGCCGGCGCCACTAGGGTGCGCGCCATGCTCGCTCGCCTCACGCTCACCGCTTTTGCCGTCACCCTGCTCAATGCCGGGGACTCGCTCCCTCGGCCGACGGGTGCGGTGGCGCCGGCATGCCGGCCGCTCGCGTTCGAGGGCAGCCGCTTCACCATCTGCACCGCCCGCTCCGGCGATCATCGCATTCGCCTCGCGGATCTCGACGCCGGCGGGCGGCCGTTGCGGCAGTTCTCGACGTTGAAGGTCTATCTCGGCACGGATGCCCGGCGCGTGGCGTTCGCGATGAATGCCGGCATGTACGACTTGGGCGGGCGACCGATCGGGCTCCATGTCGAGGCGGGTGTGGAGCAGGCGGCGCTCAGCCGGCGCGACGGCAGCGGTAATTTTCACCTGAAGCCCAATGGCGTTTTCTACGGGGACGCGGGTGGGTGGCATGTTGCCGCGACCGACGCCTTCGCCGCGCACCGGCCGAGGCGCATTGACTTCGCCACCCAGTCCGGCCCGATGCTGGTGATCGAGGGCCGCTTGCATCCGGCTTTCGCACCCGATGGGACATCGAAGCATATCCGCAATGGCGTCGGTATCGATGAGGAGGGCAATGCGATCTTCGCGATCAGCGAAGAGCGCGTGTCGTTCGGTCGTTTCGCGCGCCTGTTCCGCGATGAACTGGGCTGCCGCGACGCGCTCTATCTCGACGGCTCGATCTCGAGGCTTTGGGACCCCGCTGCCGGTCGCGAGGATCGCGGGGCGCCCCTGGGGCCGATGGTGGTCGTGCTCGACGCGGGCGGCTGACGGCGCGCAGGATCAGGCGAAGCTTTCCCTGATGCCGTCGATCACGAATTGCGCTGCCAGCGCCGCAAGGATGACCCCGAGCAGCCGCGTGATCATCGCTTCCAGCTTGTGCCCCAGCAGCCGCATCATCGGGCCGGATGCGAGCAGCGCAACCAGTGTCAGCAACAGGATCGAGCCAAGCGCGGCGAGCACGACCGCACCTTCCACCCAGCCTTCGCTCTTGCCGATCAGCAGCATCGCGGAGGCGATCGAACCCGGGCCCGCGATCATCGGGATCGCCATCGGGAACACCGAGATATCTTCCGCCTCCGCCGTTTCCTTCACCTTGGCGGCGCGTTCCTCGCGGCGCTCGGTGCGCTTCTCGAACACCATGTCGAGCGCGATCAGGAACAGCATGATGCCGCCGGCGATGCGGAACGCATCGAGGCTGACGCCTAGCGCGCGCAGGAAATTCTCTCCGAACAGCGCAAAGACGAGCAGGATACCCGATGCATAGAGCACCGCGCGGATCGCCATGCCGCGGCGATGCGCGGCCGACGTTCCCGACGTCAGTCCCGCGAAGATCGGGGCGCAGCCCGGCGGATCGATGACGACGAAGAAGGTGACGAAGGTGGAGACGAAGAGCTCGATCATGGCCGTGGCGGCTCGGCGAGCTCGTAGAGCGCGAGGCGCCAGCCCAGATCGGGCCCGCGCCACTGCCACACGCGCAGGTCATGCCCGCCGGTCGAGGTCGCATAGCTTTCCCAGACCAATGTCCACAGCGAGTCGTTGCCGAAGCCGATGCGCGCGCCATAGGTGGCGGCGGGCAATGCCTTGACGCCCGTCGCCGGCATCGCATCGTCGCGCTGGAGCAGCAGATCCTCGGCGACGAGACCATCGAGCATCGAAGAGGTGATGCCGCTTTCGGCAACCTCCGCGAGCCGCGCCATCGTGCCCTGGAAGGCGGCGTTGCGCTCCGGCGCGGTCGCGGCGTCGGCACCGGCGCAGGCGGGCGCGCGGACCTGCGGTTCCTTGCCGGCGGGGACCATGTGCGGCGTGTCGCGGCCATGATCGAGCTGCCAGCGCCAGCGGCCGTTCGACTGCTTCGTCCACACGGTGGTGAAGGTGCCGGTGGTGGCGGAGGCGGCAAGCACCCACGGGCCGGTGTTGACCGCCAACGCGCCATCGCACGCCGGGAACACCGTCGCCGGCCACCACATCACCGGGATCGCCGGTTCGGGCGGCTTTTTGAACGCGTCTTCCACCGGCGTCGCCTGCGGCGTGAACACCACGGCCCTGGGTGCGGCGGTCGTGCGGAATGCGGGCCATTGCCCGCCCTGCTGCGCATCCGCGGCGAATGTCCGCTCCGCCTTCACCGCGCCATCCACCGCGGCCTTGGCGCCAGGCGCCAGCGCTTGGGTGTCGGCGGCGAGCAGGAGCAGCGGCAGCATCAGATCGCGTCGGGGGCGAGCGCCACGCCGGCATTGCGGTGCGCCGCGACCAGCGTGTTGCGTAGCAGCACGGCGATCGTCATCGGGCCGACACCGCCGGGCACCGGGGTGATCGCACCCGCGACCCTGGCAACGCTCGCGAAGTCGACATCGCCGACCAGCTTGCCATCGACGCGGTTGATGCCGACGTCGATCACGGTGGCACCCGGCTTGATCCAGTCGCCCTTCACCATGTCGGCGCGGCCGACCGCGGCGACGACGATATCGGCGCGGCGAACGACCGCGGGCAGGTCACGCGTGCGGCTGTGCGCGACGGTGACGGTGCAGCTTTCCTTCGTCAGCAGCGCCGCCATCGGCTTGCCGACGATGTTGGAGCGGCCGATCACCACCGCGTCCAGCCCGGAAAGGCTGCCGAGCCGGTTCTTGAGCAGCATCAGGCAGCCCAGCGGCGTGCAGGGTACGAAGCCGTCGAGCCCCGTCGCCAGCCGGCCGGCATTGACCGGGTGGAAGCCATCGACATCCTTGTCGGGATCGATCGCGGCGATGATCCGGTTCTCGTCGATCTGCGCGGGCAGGGGCAGCTGTACGAGGATGCCGTCCACCGCATCGTCGGCATTGAGCGTGCCGACGAGCGCGAGAAGTTCGACCTGCGACGTGTCTGCCGGAAGGCGATGCTCGAAGCTCGCCATCCCTGCTTCCACGCAGGCCTTGTGCTTGGACCGCACATAGACCGCGCTCGCCGGATCCTCGCCGACCAGCACCACCGCAAGGCCGGGCGCGCGGCCTGCTTCCGCTGCGAAATCCGCGGTCAGTTCGGCGATGCGCGCGCGCAGCCCGAGCGCGAAGGCCTTGCCGTCGATGATCGACGCCGTCGACGTCATAGCATGAAGTAGGCGCGGTTGATCGCCATGCTGAGGATCGCAAGAATGATCAGCACGACCAGCGGCGACAGGTCGAGCGCGCCCAGATCCGGCAAGATCCGCCGGATCGGGCGGTAGAGCGGCTCGGTCAGCCGATCCAGCGCGTAGAGCAACTGGCGGATGAAGTCGTTGCTGGTGTTGATCACGTTGAAGGCGACCAGCCATGACAGGATCGCCTGGATGACGATGATCCACCAGACGATGTTGATCAGATACTGGAGAATATCGAGAATGAGCGGCATCTGCGTCCCTTGTCTGTGTCGACGCGGAGATAGCGGTTGCGCCGCACCGCGGCAACGCCACTGGTCGAAAGATGGTGATCGGCGGCCGAGGGATCAGCCCCGGCCGCGATAGCCCGGCACGTCCTGCGGCGGCAGCCACATCCCCTGCGGCGGCGCGCCCGATTGCCAGAACACGTCGATCGGAATGCCGCCGCGCGGATACCAATAGCCGCCGATGCGCAGCCAGACCGGCTTCATCTCGGTGAACAGCCGCTCGCCGATGCCGACGGTGCAATCCTCGTGGAACGCCGCATGATTGCGGAACGCGCCGAGGAACAGCTTGAGCGACTTCGATTCGACGATCGTTTCAGCCGGGGCATAGTCGATCACGAGATGCGCGAAATCGGGCTGGCCGGTGACCGGGCACAGCGAGGTGAATTCGGGTGCGGTGAAGCGCACCAGATAGGGGCGGCCGGGCCGCGGATTGGGGACATAGTCGAGCGTCGCGGCTTCCGGGCTGTGCGGAAGCATCGACGTCTGCCCGAGATGGGTGGTCTGCATGAATGCCCCTATAGGACTTAAGACCCTTTCCCTCAATTCGGCCACCGACTAGATCGGCGACAAAGGCCGCAGGGAGATGAAGATGGACGCGCTTGTTTCCACCGAATGGCTTGCCGGAGAGATCGGGGCGCCGGACCTCAGGATCGTCGATGCGACCCTCGTGCTGCCGGAGGCCGGCCGCGATCCCGCCGCCGAATTCGAGGCGGAGCATATTCCGGGCGCGGTCTATTTCAACCTCGCGGAACTGCGCGATACCAACGATCCGCTGCCTTCGATGCTGCCGCCGGCCGAGAAGTTCGCCAGCCGCATGCAGGCGCTGGGGCTGGGCGACGGCAGCCGCATCGTCGTCTACGACAACAGCCCCTGGAAAACCGCGGCGCGCGCCTGGTGGATGCTCAAGATCTTCGGTTCGCACGATGTCGCCATCCTCGATGGTGGCCTCCCGAAGTGGAAGGCCGAAGGGCGCGCGCTGGAAAGCGGCAAGCCGTCGGTCCGCCATCGCCACTTCACGGTCTGGCAGGACGAGACGGCGGCGCGCACCAAGGCGGATCTGCTCGCCAATCTCGGCCATGAGGTGAACGAGGTGGTCGACGCTCGCAGTTCCAGCCGCTTCACCGGCGAGGAGCCGGAAACGCGCGCGGACGTCGCCTCCGGCCACATCCCGGGCTCCAAGAACCTGCCCTACAGCCGGCTGTTCAACGCCGACGGCACCTGGAAGCAGGGCGACGCGCTGCGCGCCGCCTTCACCGACGCGGGCGTGAACCTCGACAAGCCGATGATCACCACGTGCGGCAGCGGCATCACCGCCGCGGTCGTGCTGTTCGGCGCGCATCTGCTCGGCAAGACCGATGTCGGCCTTTATGACGGTAGCTGGTCCGAATGGGGTGCCGACCCCGCGACGCCGAAGGCGACCGGCGCTGCATGACCGACGGCAATGATGCGAAGCGTCGCCTGCCCACGCAACTGGTAGGGGCGGGGCGCCGCAGCGAGTGGACGCAGGGGATCGTCAATGTGCCGGTGTGGCGCGCCTCGACGATCCTCTACGAGGATATGGCCGCGATGGGCGCGGTGGGCGACGATACCCACCACCGCCTCTATTACGGCCGGCGCGGCACGCCGACGCAATGGTCGCTGGCGGACGCGCTGACGCAGCTCGAGCCCGGCGCTGCCGGCACCTTGCTCTACCCGTCGGGCGTGGCGGCGGTGACGATGGCGCTGCTCAGCGTGCTCGCGCCCGGCGACGAACTGCTGATGGTCGACAGCACCTATGGCCCGACCCGCGCCTTCTGCGCCAGGCAGCTCAAGACGTTCGGCATCACCACACGCTATTATGATCCGACGATCGGCGCGGGCATCGCCGAACTGATCGGCGAGCGCACCCGCGCGGTGTTCATGGAGAGCCCCGGCAGCCTGACCTTCGAGGTGCAGGATGTGCCGGCGATCGTCGCCGCGGCGAAAGCGCGCGGGCTGGTGACATTGCTCGACAACACCTGGGCGACGCCGCTGTTCTTCCCGGCGATGGCGCATGGCATCGACCTCACCATCCTCGCCTGCACCAAATATGTCGTCGGCCACAGCGACGTGATGCTGGGCTCGGTGACGGCGGCACCCGACCGTTGGGAAAATCTGCGCGCGACCACCTATGGCTTCGGCCAGTGCGTCAGCCCCGACGATGCCTATCTCGGCGCGCGCGGGCTGCGCACGATGGATGTGCGGCTGGCGCGGCATCACGACAATGGGCTGAAGGTCGCGCGCTGGCTGGCGGAGCAGCCCGAGGTGACGCGTGTGCTTCACCCCGCGCTGCCCGACTGCCTGGGCCACGAACTGTGGGTGCGCGACTTCAAGGGGGCGTCGGGGCTGTTCGCGTTCGAGCTCGACGGCGGCGACGAGACCGAGCGCGCGGCGCTGATCGATGCGCTGGAGCTGTTCGGCATCGGCTATAGCTGGGGCGGGTTCGAGAGCCTGGCGGTGCCCGCCGATCCCGTGCGCACCGCCGCGAAATGGGAGGGCGCGGGGCTACTGGTGCGGCTGCATGTCGGGCTGGAGGATGCGGACGACCTGATCGCCGATCTCGCCGGCGGGCTCGCCGCGTTCCGCACCGCGCGGGGCTGAGCCCGCGTCTCTCCGCGGTGTGCGATTGCGGGACGGCGGCACGCTTCCCATATCGCGCCCCACCTACCACGAGCGGGACGGCAATGAGCGAATTACCCAAATGGCACGGCACCACGATCCTCTCGGTCCGCAAGGGCGGCAAGGTCGTGGTGGTGGGCGACGGTCAGGTCTCGATGGGACAGACCGTGATGAAACCCAATGCGCGCAAGGTTCGACGGCTGCATGACGGCAGCGTGATCGGCGGTTTCGCCGGCGCGACTGCGGATGCCTTCACCTTGTTCGAGCGGCTGGAGCGCAAGCTGGAGCAGCATCATGGCCAGCTGCTGCGCGCCGCGGTCGAACTCGCCAAGGACTGGCGGACGGACAAATATCTCCGCAACCTCGAAGCGATGATGATCGTCGCCGACAAGGATGTGACCTTGATCCTTACCGGCAATGGCGACGTGCTCGAACCCGTCGAGGGCATCGCCGCGATCGGATCGGGCGGCAATTTCGCGCTGGCTGGCGCGCGCGGGCTCAACGAATATGAAAGCGATGCCGAGACGATCTGCCGCAAGGCGATGAAGATCGCCGCCGACCTGTGCGTCTACACCAACGACCAGCTCACGCTCGAAACCCTCGACGCCGCGGCCTGATTCCGTCCCGCACGGCGGCTCCCGACATTCCCCATCCGGGCCCCTTCCGCCAGGCGGAAGGGGAGAAAGACGAAAAGATGAACGACGATCTTACCCCCAAAGCCATTGTCGCTGCGCTCGATGCGCATATTGTCGGCCAGCAGGATGCCAAGCGCGCGGTCGCTGTGGCTATGCGCAACCGCTGGCGGCGCCAGAAGTTGGCGCCCGAACTGCGCGACGAGGTGAGCCCCAAGAACATCCTGATGATCGGGCCCACCGGCTGCGGCAAGACCGAGATCAGCCGCCGCCTGGCGCGGCTGGCCGATGCGCCGTTCGTCAAGGTCGAAGCCACCAAGTTCACCGAGGTCGGCTATGTCGGCCGCGATGTGGAGCAGATCGCGCGCGATCTGGTCGAGGAAGCGGTGCGGCTCGAGAAGGAACGCCGCCGGCTGGCGGTGAAGGACAAGGCCGAAGAGGCGGCGATGGCGCGCCTGCTCGACGCGCTCGTCGGCAAGGATGCCAGCGAGGCGACGCGCACCGCCTTCCGCCAGCGCTTCGAGGACGGTCATCTCGACGAGAAGGAGATCGAGATCGAGGTCTCCGACAGTGGCGGCGCGCCGTTCGAGATCCCGGGCATGGGCGGGCAGGTCGGCATGATCAACCTGTCGGACATGATGGGCAAGCTGACCGGCGGCAAGGCGAAGCGGCGCAAGATGCCGGTTTCCGCCGCTTGGGCGAAGCTGGTGGAGGAAGAGGCCGACAAGCGGCTCGACGAGGATGAGGTGAGCCGTGTCGCGCTTGCCGACGCCGAGGCGAACGGCATCGTCTTCCTCGACGAGATCGACAAGATCGCGGTCAGCGACGTGCGCGGCGGTTCGGTGAGCCGCGAAGGCGTGCAGCGCGATCTGCTGCCGCTGATCGAGGGCACGACGGTGGCGACCAAATATGGGCCGATGAAGACGGACCATGTGCTGTTCATCGCCTCGGGCGCGTTCCACGTCGCCAAGCCCAGCGATCTTCTGCCCGAACTGCAGGGCCGCCTGCCGATCCGGGTCGAGCTGAAGGCGCTGACCGAAGCCGACTTCGTCCGCATCCTGCAGGACACGCGCGCGTCGCTGACCGAGCAGTATCGCGCGCTGATCGGCACCGAGGGCGTCGAGGTCGAGTTCACCGACGATGGCATCGCCGCGATCGCGCGTATCGCCGCCGAGGTGAATGGCGAGGTCGAGAATATCGGCGCCCGCCGCCTGGCGACGGTCATGGAAAAATTGCTGGAGGAAGTCAGCTTCGAGGCGGAGGACCGCCGCGGTTCGAAGGTGGTCGTGGACCGTTCCTATGTCGAAACGCAACTCGGCGCGATCGCGCGGAACACCGATCTCAGCAAATATGTGCTGTAAGCGCGTGGCCTGAACAGGAACAAGGGCCGCTTCCGGAAAGGAGGCGGCCCTCTTTCTTTCCGGTCAGGTGATGACGCTGGGCTCGTCCATGCCGGTGAATTCGCGGATCGATGCTAGCTGCTCCGCCGCAGCGATCAGCGGCGCCAGCGCGTCGCCCGGCTCGAGCCCGAGATCGCCACCCGCCGGCTCGTAACGCTCGATATAGAGCCGCAACGTCGCGCCCTGCGTTCCCGTGCCCGACAGGCGGAAGACGAGGCGCGAGCCTTCGGCGAACAGGATGCGCACGCCCTGCTTCGCGCTCACCGATCCGTCGGTAGGGTCGGTATAGCTGAAATCGTCGGCAGCCTGCACCGCGCCCGCAGGCGTTTCGGTGCCGGCCAGCGTCGCCAGACTGTCGCGCAGCTTCGCCATCAGCGCGTTGGCCCGGTCGGTGGCGATCGCCTCATAGTCGTGCCGGGCGTAATAGTTGCGGCCGTAGCGCGCCCAATGGTCCGCCATGATCGCCGCGACCGATTCCCGCCGCGCCGCGAGGATGTTGAGCCACAGCAGCACCGCCCAGATCCCGTCCTTCTCGCGGACATGGCTGGATCCGGTGCCGGCGCTTTCCTCGCCGCAGATCGTCGCGAGGCCGGCATCGAGCAGGTTGCCGAAGAATTTCCAGCCGGTCGGGGTCTCGTAGAGCGGGATGCCGAGCGCGGCGGCGACGCGGTCGGCGGCGCCGCTCGTCGGCATCGAGCGCGCGATGCCGGCGAGGCCGGAGGCATAGCCCGGCGCCAGATGCGCGTTCGCGGCGAGCACCGCCAGCGAGTCCGACGGCGTCACATAACGCTGCTTGCCGATGATCAGGTTGCGATCGCCGTCCCCATCCGAGGCGGCGCCGAAATCGGGACCGTCCGCCTGCATCAGCCGATCGTAGAGATCCTTGGCGTGGACGAGGTTGGGGTCGGGATGATGGTGCCCGAAGTCGGGCAGGGGGGTGCCGTTGACGACGGTGCCGGCGGGCGCGCCCAGCCGGCGCTCGAAGATTTCGGTCGCATAGGGGCCGGTAACGGCGCTCATCGCGTCGAAGCTGATCGTGAAGCCGGTGCCGAGCAGCGCGCGGATCGCGGCGAAGTCGAACAGCGTCTCCATCAGTTCGGCATAGTCGGCGACCGGATCGATCACTTCCACCGCCATGCCGGCGACGTCGTGCGTGCCGATCGCGTCGAGATCGATGTCGGGCGTCTCGAGCGTCTTGTAGCGGGTGATGGTCAGCGAGCGCGCATGGATCGCATCGGTCACGCTCTCCGGCGCGGGGCCGCCATTGCCGATATTATATTTGATCCCGAAATCCTCGTCCGGCCCGCCGGGATTGTGGCTGGCGGACAGGACGAGGCCGCCGAAGGCGCCATATTTCCGGATCACATGGCTCGCCGCCGGGGTCGAAAGAATGCCGCCCTGGCCGACGATCACGCGGCCGAAGCCGTTGGCCGCGGCCATGCGCAGCACGACCTGGATCACCTCGCGGTTGAGGAAGCGCCCGTCGCCGCCGACCACCAGCGTATCGCCGGCATAGCCTTCGAGCGAGTCGAACACCGACTGCACGAAATTCTCGGCATAGTTCGGCTGCTGGAACACGCGGACTTTCTTGCGCAGGCCCGACGTGCCCGGCTTCTGGTCGTCAAACGCTACCGTCTCGACAATCTGAACCAACATTGCCTCCACCATGGATCCGCTTTTCCCTGCGGCATCCCGCGATCGCGTTCAACCGTGATGCTTTGCGAGATTTCCATTGGTCGCGCCCTTGGCGGTGCGCAGCGCAACCGCGGGCGCCTCGGGCAGCCCGGCGATGTAGCTGGTCTGCGCGGGCAGCCCGATCTCTATGCCATCCTCTTCGAAACGGCGGAGCAGCGCGACGACGATCCTGTCGCGGCCGGCATGCGCGGCGCCCCAATCGGTGCCCGGGAAATCGACCTCCAGTTCGAAACCGATCGCGCTGTCGCGCAGGCCGCCGAAGCCCGAGCGCGCCGCGGTCGCGCCCTGTTCGGTCACGATCTCGCTGACCATCGCCGGCAGTTTCTCGAGTTGCGCGGTCGGCGTACGATAGGAAATCAGCATCGGCATCGCGACCCGGATATGGTTGCGCCGCGTGGTGTTGAGAATCTCCTTGTCGAGCAGCGACTTGTTGGAGATGATCCGCTCCTCGCCGCTGAACGCGCGGATGCGGGTGGATTTCAGGCCGATCTCCTCGATCGTGCCGCTGCTGGTGCCGAACTGGATGTTGTCGCCGCGGCGGAAGGGGCGATCGAAGATGATCGCCAGTGCCGCGAACAGATCGGCGAAGATGCCCTGCGCGGCGAGGCCGATCGCGATGCCGCCGACACCGAGACCCGCGACGAGGCCGGTGACGTTGACGCCGAGATTGTCGAGCACGACCACCAGCGCGATCGCGAAGACGACGCAGCTGATCAGCAGGCGGATCAGCCCCATCGCGTTGAGCAAGGCCTCGCCATGATAGGCGTCGGACCGCGTGCGGCGCTCGATCGCGCCCAGAATGAACTCGCGTGCCCAGATCGCCGCCTGAAAGGCCGCCGCGAGGGTGAACAGGAAGCCGATCGTGCGGTCGAGCAGCGGCGGCAGGGCGGCATAGCCGGCGACGAGCCGCGCCGCGGCCATCACGATGAAGAAATTGGTCGTGCGCCCGATCGTGGCGCCGGCGATGCGCAGCCAGCCATTGCCGCTTTCCCGCCGGTCGCACAGTCGCGCGCTCCAGCCGCGCGCGGCGCGCAGCAGCAGCACGATGAGCGCGGCGGCGCCAAGGGCGATCAGGATGCGCAGCCAATTGTCGCCCAGCCATGCCACGCTTTCGTCCACCATCGCCTGGAACTGGCGCGCGGCATCCACCCGGGCCGTTGGTGCGGGGACGACTGCGGCAGTGAACATCGACTATATGCTCCTCGATACGGCAAGAGCGGGGGACAACGCTTCGGATCGCATCCGGATCAACCCGCAGGGCCGGAAACTCGGATACGATGTGCGCTCGACGCGGCGATCGGCGAATCTCCGGCTGATCGTGCACGAGAAAAATGGCTGGACCCGTATATTGTCGCACGGTAGCACTGGCATAATATGGAATTATATTCCGCATGATGGTGATCAATGTCGCCACGCTGACAGAGGGATGAGGATGAAGGCATGCCGCCAGCGGCCGTTGGGCAAGACGCGCATCTTCCGGATGCCGGCGGCCGCGCTCTTCGCAGCGGTGTCGCTGCCCGCGCTCGGCCATGCCGAGGCGCCCGCAACGGAACGGCAGATGCTGTCGGGTCAGGGCCCCGACGATGCGGTGCCCTGGGATTTCGTGATCGACGGCGGACGGAAAGCCGGGCGGCCGGGCACGATCCCGGTGCCCTCCAACTGGCAGCAGCAGGGCTTCGGCCATTATCAATATGGCTATGACAAGGGTCCGCGCGCCAGCGACCGCGCGGTCTACAGCCGCAGCTTCACGGTGCCTGCGGCGTGGAAGGGGCGCACGATCCGGATCGTCTTCGACGGCGTGATGACCGACGCGCTGGTCAAGGTGAACGGCGTGCCCGCGGGGCCGATCCACCAGGGCGGCTTCAATCGCTTCAGCCATGACGTGACCGCGCTGGTGAAGCCCGGCGCGGAGAACCGGCTGGAGGTCGAGGTGAGCGAAGCCTCCGCCGCGCGCGACACCGACATTGCCGAGCGGCATGGCGATTATTGGGTGTTCGGCGGCATCTACCGCCCGGTCTGGCTGGAAGCGGCGCCGGCGCAGTCGATCGCCCATGTCGCGATCGACGCGCAGGCGAACGGCGTGGTCGGCGCCGATGTGGCGCTCGCAGCACCCCGCACCGTCACCCGCGTCGTCGGGCAGGTGCTGGGGGCGGACGGCAAGCCGGTCGGGCGGCCGTTCGAGACGATCATCCCCGCCGGCGGCGCCGGCGCGGTGCGACTGCAGGGGCAGGTCGACCGGCCGGCGCTGTGGACCGCCGAAACGCCGCACCTCTACACCCTCGACGTCACCCTGTTCGAGGGCGAGACGGCGGTACATCATGTCACCCGCCGCTTCGGCTTTCGCACCTTCGAGGTGCGCGACGGCATCGGCCTGTTCCTCAATGGCCAGCGTATCCTGCTGAAGGGCGTCAACCGCCACAGCTTCCGGCCCGAAACCGGCCGCGCAATCTCGCGCGCCGACGCCTATGCCGACGTCCGCAGCCTCCGCGCGCTCAACATGAACGCGGTGCGCATGTCGCATTATTCGCCGGAAGAATCCTTCCTCGAGGCGGCGGACGAACTCGGCCTCTATGTCATCGACGAACTCAGCGGCTGGCAGCACGCGCACGATACCGAGGTCGGCCGCAAGCTGATCCGCGAACTGGTCGAGCGGGACGTCAACCATCCCAGCATCCTGTTGTGGACCAACGGCAACGAGGGCGGCTGGAACCGCGATCTGGACGGCGATTTCGCGCTCTACGATCCGCAGCGCCGCCGCGTGCTGCACCCGTGGGAGGCGTTCGGCGGCATCGATACGAAGCATTATCCGCGCTATCCCGATCTCCAGCGCCGGCTGGCGGGGCCGATGCTGGTGATGCCAACCGAGTTCCTCCACGGCCTGTTCGATGGCGGCATCGGATCGGGGCTCGACGATTATTGGCGCGCGATCGCCGCCTCGCCGCGCGGGGCCGGCGGCTTCCTGTGGAATTATGCGGACGAGGGCATCGTCCGGACCGACCAGGGCGGGCGGATCGACACCTATGCCGCCTATGCGCCCGACGGTATCGTCGGGCCGCATATGGAGAAGGAGCCGAGCTGGTTCACCGTCAAGGCCATCTGGTCCCCCGTCCAGCTCGTCACGCCCAGCCTCGGTGCCGGTTTCGACGGCCGCCTCGACGTGCGCAACGATTATGACTTCACCGCGCTCGATCAGGTGCGCTTTTGCTACGAGTGGATCGATTTCGCCGCGCCCACCAGCGTCACCACCAACCCGGGGATCATTGCCGCGGGCGACCTGGCGGGGCCGCCGGTGGCGCCGCATGCGAGCGGCACGCTGAGCGTGCCGCCATTGGCTGCGGGCAAGCGCGCCGATGCGCTCCGTCTCACCGCGCGGCGCGGCGAGGCGGTGCTGTGGAGCTGGGTCTGGCCGACCGCGGAGAAGCCGGCGGCCGCGCCGGCAGCGGCCGTGGGCGAGCCGCGCATCGTCAAGGATGGCGCCGCGCTGCGACTGCAGGCGGGGCCGGTCAGCGCCACCTTCGATCCCGCCACCGGCCTGCTCACCGGGCTCCGCAACGGCAGCCGGCAGCACGCCTTCGCCGCCGGCCCGCAACTGGCCGTCGCGCGGCCAAAGCCCAAGGAAGAGCCGGCCTGGATCGACGCGAAGGCGGGCGAGGGCGGCGTCTATACGCTGCCGCGGCCGATGCTGGCCAACCTCGCCAGCATCGACACCGGCATCGCCGAGCAGGATGGCTGGGCGGGCTTCTGTATCGAGGTTTCTTCTGACCTGCAGAACTGGGACATGGTCTATGACGGCGCACGCGTGGCGCGCGACGGCCAGACCTATGCCTTTGCGCCGCGGATGCTGCGCGCGGTGCGGCTCACCAACATCGCCGGCGTGCGCGCCGCCCCCACGATCCGCTCGGTGAGGCTGGCGGGCGATGGGGAGCGGTTCGCGCTGCCCGAGGCGGCCGCCATGCCTGCGATCAGCAGCGGCACCGGCCGCGATCCCGTCACCGGCCGTGCCATCGCCTGGATCGAGGCGCGCCATTCCGGCGGGCTGGACAGTGCGCGCTGGACGATGGCGGCGGACGGCCGGCTGACGCTCGACTATCGCTATCGGCTCACCGGCCGCTTCCTCTACCATGGCATCGGCTTCGATCGGACCGGAGGTGGGATCCGCACCGCCCGCGCGCTGGTCCGGGGTCCGTCGCCGGTCTGGCAGAACCGGCTGCGCGGGCCGGTGCTCGGCGTATACGACATCGCCGGCGCCGAACCGTCAGGCGTGCCCGATGCGAGCCATGCCGGCTATTTCGCCGATCCGCGCTGGGTGCGCCTCGGCGCCGATGGCGGCACGCTGACCATCGCCAATGAGGGGGCGCCCTATCTCCAGCTCGGCGCGCGGCTGGCCGACTTCCCGACGACCACGGTCGATTTCCCGGCGAGCGACTTCGGCTTCCTCCACGCCATCCCGGCGATGGGCGCCAAGGGGCAGGCGGCCGAACTCACCGGCCCCGCGGGCGAACCCGCCGAAGCTGCGGGCGATTATGCGGGGCGGTTGACGATCCAGTTCTGAAGGCATCGCCGCGTCGACGAACCGACGGCAAACGCGACGGGCCGAAGGCAATGCTATGCGGCCATTATGCGGTTCGCGCCGATCGATCTCGAAACGCTATGGCGAGGTTCGTAATTCTGCGGGCGAGCGCTTGATGCTCGTTCGTAGAAGGTGCGGTGCATGTCGCCTGAACTCTATTCGGAGCCCGATCAACGCGGGCTGATCATCTATGTCGGACAGGACAAGGCGGGCCATTGGCTCGTCCAGGATAGCGGCAAGAGCCTTGAAGGCCGCTTCGTCTCGCGCAGTGCGGCGCTGAGCTTCGCCGAGGCGGAACGGCAGATCTATCATGCCAGCATCGAGATCGCTGCGGCGCCGCTGGTGCCGCTGATCCCCTTCCGCCCGCTCGCGGCCGACGAGCGCGCGCACCGGCGCGCTGCCTGAGGGGCCCCGGCCATGATCGGAAGATACAAGGTTTTGGACGCGGCGTTGCCGGCGGTGCGTGCGCGGCGCAATCGATCGATCACGCCAAGCGGCCATACCGCCGGCAGCGACCCGCGCTGGCCGCACATCGCGGCAACGCTCGCCGCGCTGCGTGAGGAGGGGCGGCGTGCCGTGCGCATCGTCGATGCGGATTGCGGCACCGGCGCCCTGCTGATCGAGGCGGTGCGTCATGCCCGGTCGCTCGGTTTCACCGCGATCGAGGGGCGCGGCGTCGATGGCTCCCCCGCGCTGATCAGCCGCGCCCGCGCTGCGGCCGACGGGCTCCGCGATCCGGCGATCGGGATCGAATTCGTGCTGGCCGACATGCTGCAGGCGCTGTTCGAGGAGGCGGAATTTCCCGCCGATATCGTGCTCTGGCACCGGCCCCGCCGCGCCGAGCGCAGGACGATCGTTTCGGCGGCGCTCGCCGGGGCGGGCAGGGTGGTGATCGGCGACGATGCCGCCGCGCGGTGCGCATGACGCGCCGTGACCTCGGCTGGCGCTGCGGCGGCTTCGCGCTTTCCGCCATCGCCGGCAGCGCCTGCATCGCCGCGGGCGATACGCCCTGGATGGCGATCCTCTTCCCGCTGACCTTCGCCGGCCTGCCGTTGATGATCCACGGCAAGCGCGTCGGGCAGATGTTCCGCGCAGAGCGGCGCGGCCATGGGCGGACGGCGGCGGTGGTTCACGCCGCGCTGCTGCGGCGCCGCGCGATCAGGCGAGATCCTTCCCCATCCGGATCAGCGGCACGGTCACGCCGTCGATCGGATCGGTCGTGAAGGGCTCGATCGGCCGATAGCCATGCGCGGTGTAGAGCGGGACGCCGGCAAGCGTCGCCATCATCTCCGCGCGGCGAAAGCCATGCGCGCGGGCAGCGCCCTCGCACAGCGCGATGATCGCGCTGCCCACACCCTGCCGGACGAAGGCGGGATCGGTGTACATCGCGCGGATGCGTGCTGCATCGGTTGTCGGATCGAGCGCGGCGGGGGCGCGGGCGACGACGCTGTCGTCACCCCCGAACAGGGTCGCGCGCCAGCTCCAGCCGCCGCAGCCGGCGATCCGCCCCTCGCGCTCGACGATGAAATAGCTCTGGTCGTGCACCAACTGCGTGTCGAGCCCCATCACCTTGTGGCTGGTGCGGATCTGCGCGGGGGTGAGGTAGCCACGCTGCAGTCCCTCGATCGCCCGCTGCATCAGCGACCGCAGGTCGGGGAGGTCGTCGAGGCGGGCGAGGCGATGGGTGAGGACGGGCATTGTGTCTTTCGGCGGGGATCAACGCCCGGCGTCGCGCGCGGATGTCGCGATAGGCGGCGGCGATCGGCGCCTCAAGCGCGGCGGTGTCGATGGGCACGCCTGGGCGGGGGAAACCGGCGATAGGCACGGGGTTACGAGTATGGATGTCCGGGAGGGGCTGGCTCACCCCACCGGCCGCATCAGCTCCACCCGCACGCCATCCGGATCGGCGCCGTGCATCAGTTCGATCACCGGCGTCACCACATGCGCCTCCTCGACGAAATAGCCGCCTTGCTCGGTCAGCGCCGCCGCGGTTGCATCTGGCGCCTGATCCCAGAAGGCGAGGTGCGTCAGCCCGAAGCGGTTGAGCGGTTTGCGGGTTCGCGGGCCGACGCTGTCGGGTTCGTACACCTTGAGCAGTTCCAGCGTGTTGCCGGCGGCGTCGCGGATCATCTGCGCGCGCAGCTTGATGCCGGGCACCTCGTTGATCACGCCCAGCCAGTCCAGCCCTTGGTCGAGCACGTAATTTTCCGCCGGCTCGAAGCCCAGGATCCGGTAATAGGCGAGCGACGCGTCGACGTCCGCCACGCAGATGCCGCTGTGCGAGAAGCGTTCGCTCTCGCCCGGGGCCTTCATCAGCTCGATCCGAACCCCGTCCGGATCGGTGCAATAGAGCATCGTCGTATCGTTCTCGGCGTAGTGCGCGCGCGTCTCCTCATGGACGGTGCCGCCCGCCGCCGCGATCCGCGCCGCGGTCGCGTCGATATCGTCGACATAGAAGGAGAGGTGGACGAGGCCATATTCCAATGTCGAGCGCTTCTCGCGCGGGCCGCCGGCTTCGGGCGCGAGGAAGTGAAGCAGTTCGATGATCGGGCCGTCCGCCCGCTTGAGCATCTTGGCGCGCAGCTTCACGCCCGGCAGCTCCATCGTCTTGTCCATGTCCGGACCTTCGATGATGCCGTAGTCCTGGTGCTCGGCGAAATCGAGCGCCTCGCGGTAGAAGCGATCCGACGCGTCGAAATCGCTGACGCAGATCCCCCGGTGCGACAGGCTGGCCATCCTTCATCCTCTCTCTTTTGTGCAGTCGTGCTGCGGCCGCCACCCTGCAGCATCGCTTCCTGCAGCGCATAGTCCGAACGGACGATGCCGGGTCGATTCCATGCGCCTAGTCTGCGTCCATGCCGCGACGACAAGGCGGCGCCAAGGAGAGCACAGGGCCATGAAATTCTCGATCATCTACGAAGCCCAGATGGCTGACCCGTCGCCGGCCTCGGAGGTCGCCTGCTTCAACGAGATCGTCGAGCAGGTGGTGTTCGCGGAGGAAATGGGCTTCGACAATGTCTGGGCGGTCGAGCACACCGCGCTTACCCAATATGCCCATATGTCGGCGCCGGAAACCTTCCTCGCCTTCATCGCCGGCCGCACCAGCCGGATCGGCATCGGTCATGGCGTCGTCTGCCTGCCGCCGGCGATGAACCATCCGGTCAAGGTGGCGGAGCGGATCGCGACGCTCGACATCCTGTCGGGCGGGCGCGTCCACTTCGGCATGGGCAAGGGCGGCACCCAGCAGGAAGCGGGCACGTTCGGCTACGACCTGGCGTCGCTGCAGCCGATGATCGACGAGTCGATGTATCTGATCCCCAAGATCATGACGCAGGACGAGATCGAGCATGACGGCGAGTATATCAAGATCCCGCGCCGGCCGATCCATCCCAAGCCGCTGCAGACGCCGCACCCGCCGCTCTATTATGCCTGCACCCGCGAAGCGACGCTGGAACTGGCCGGCAGGCGCGGCATCGGCGCATTGGTGCTGGGCTTCTCGGGGCCCGACGAGATCGCGCGCAAGAATGCCGTCTACCGCGAGAATTTCCGCAACCGCAAGGTCGAGGACCAGGTGGGGCTGGTGCCGACGGAGCATCTCGCAGCCTTCTGCGCGGCCTGCGTGCTCGACGATCGCGAGAAGGCCCGACGCATCGGGCTGCGCGGCCAGCGCTTCTTCGCCGAAGCCATCGCCCATTGGTATCAGGGCGGCCCGAAGCCGAGCATCGACGATCTGTCGGCGGAAGAGCAGGAAGCGGCGCTGAACCAGGGCAAGGAAGCGATCGTCACCTATCTCTCCGAAGAGAAGATCACCATCGGTGACGAGCATACCAGCAACTATGCGATCGCCGAGGATGCCTATGGCAATGCCGACGACTGCATCCGCTACGTGACCCGGCTGCAGGATGCCGGCGCGGACGAGATCCTGTTCCTCTTCCAGATGGGCACGATCCCGCACGACGTGATCATGGAAACGATCCGCAACATCGGCGAGAAGGTGATCCCGCACTTCCGTTCGCAGCAGACCACGGCGCTGGCCGCGGAATGAGCGGCACTCCGTTCGAGGGCAAGGTCGCCCTCGTCACCGGCGGCGGTTCCGGCATCGGCCGGGCCGCCAGCCGGCGGCTGGCGGCGGAGGGAGCGGCCGTGGTGGTCGCCGACCTCAATGGGGAGGGGGCGGCAGCCACCGTCGCGCTGGTCGAGCAGGCCGGCGGCCGCGCGGTTGCGGTCACCGCCGATATCTCCAGCGAAGCCGACAATGCGGCGATGTACGATGCCGCGGCGGAGGCGTTCGGCGGCATCGACCTGGCGTTTCTCAACGCGGGGATGCTGCAGCCCTACATCCCGTTCGACCAGGTGACGACGGCGCTGTTCGACAAGATCATCTCGGTCAACCTGCGCGGCAGCTTCCTGGGCATGCAACTGGCGCTGGCGCGGCTGCGGCCCGGCGGCGCCTGCGTGGTCACGGCGTCGGCGGCGGGGCTGATCGGCTTTTCGGAGGCGGCGGCCTATGCGACCTCGAAGCACGGCCTCGTCGGGCTGGTGCGTTCGGCGGCACGCGCGTTCGCGGCGAAGGGACTGAGGGTCAACGCGATCTGCCCGGGGATGGTGCTGACGCCGATGAACGGGCTGCAGCAGGACGATGCGATCGCCGACGAACTGACGGACCCCGACTATCGCGGCGGGCTTTCTGCGCAGCACATCGCGGAGGTGGCGCTGTTCCTGCTGTCGCGCAGGGCGGCGGGGGTGAACGGGCAGGCGCAATTGGTGGACGCGGCGCTGCTGTCGTCCTTTCCGCCGTTGGAGGGGCTGTAGGGGGGAGCGCTCCGGCCCTTCCAGCCTGCGCTACACCCACCCCGTTCGTCCCGGGCGACGTCGAGGGACCGGCCGAGCGGCCGAGGACTCCCCGGGCATCCGTCACGCGAGGCGTCCCTCGACGTCGCTCGGGACGAACGGGGGATCCGCATGGCTTTGCGGGGAGGAAAAAAGGGGGCTCAACCCGCCGTCGAGGAAAGGCCGCGCAGCCCATGATGGACGAGCTGCACCAACTGGCTCTGCCGCCTGACCCCGGTCTTGCCGAAGATCGAGCGCAGGTGCGCGCGGACGGTGTTGGGGGAGATTCCCAGCCGCGTCGCGACCTCTGCCGGGGCCAATCCTTCGGCGAGATGCGCGGTGACTGCCGCCTCGCTTTGCGTCAGCCCCAGCAGGTCCCGCACCGCGTCGGCGGAGATGCGCGGGCCGTGCGTCGGGTCGGTGAGGAACAGCACCGCCGCGGGGCCCCCGCCGGCGGAGACGAACTCCGGCCCCGGCGCGCTGCCGACCACCAGCAGCAGGTCGCCGGCACCCGACGGCCGCTGCAGCCTGAGCGACAGCGGCGCGCCATCGTCGCGCCCGGCGAGCCGCGCCTGCAACTGCCGGGCGATATCGGCATCCTCGATCGCCACCGATCCGCGACGCAGCGCAATGCCGTCTGCCTCCGCGAGGATCGTCGAGGCGGGGGCGTTCAGCCGCAGCACCTTGCCCAGCCGGTCGAGGATGATCACGCCCACCGCCATCTGCGCCACGGCGCCGGCATAGATGCGCTGCTCGGCCTCGCCCGCCGCCAGCCGCTCGAACAGGGCGAGCGCGATGCGCAGATGCGGCACCAGCCGTTCCATGTGGCGGTGGTCGACGGGCTCGAACGGCGGCGCGTCGGCGGCGCGGGTCAGCCGCAGCCGCAGTTCCAGCCGGCTCGCCCCCATGATGTCGACGCCCAGCACTTCGTCGCTGCTCGTCTGGGTCAGGAACTCGCGATAGGCCGTGTTGCGCCGAAGCGTCGCTTCGGACACGAAGTCACGGAAATGCGCCACCTTGCCCTCGGGCAGCCCGGTGAAGGGATCGTCGGCGAACAGGCGGCGGACATAATCCTGCCCCACGCCGGGATCGGCGCCGGGCGTCAGGATCATGCCGGGATGGTCGGCCGCCTTGGGCGTAAGAATCAGGGTCGTCCAGTTCGCCTGGGCGGCAGCGGCCAACCGGTCGAGAAAGGCCCGCCAGGGCTCCTCGTCCAGCAGGCTGGCGAACAGCGCGGCGAGCACGCCGGGCATGTCGGGATAATCGTCGGGCACCACGTCCGGCATTGGGAGAGGGACGTAGCATGATCGATCCGGTACTGCAGCAGATGATCGACGCGATGGCGGCGAGCGGCTTTACCTTGCCCGACCCGCTGACGCCCGAGGGACTGCGCGCGGCGATGAACAATCCGTTCCCGCAGCCGCCGATCGCGGTGGCCGAGGTTCGCGACGTCGTCGTGGCGGGCGCCGCCGGGCCGATCGCGGCGCGGCTCTATCACCCGGCGCCCGGCAATAGCGTGCCGGTGGCGGTGCTGATGCATGGCGGCGGCTGGGTGATCGGGACGCTCGATACGCATGACGGGCTGGCGCGTGTGATCGCGCGCGATGCTGGTTGCGCGGTCCTCTCGCTCGATTATCGGCTGGCGCCCGAACATCCTTTCCCGGCACCGCTCGACGATTGCCTCGCCGCGATCGCCGAACTGCCGGCACGCGCCGCCGAATTCGGCGTGCGCGCGGATCGCTACGCCTTGGTTGGCGACAGCGCCGGCGCCAACCTCGCCGCCGCGGCGGCGCTGGTGTTGAAGGGCAGGGCGGATGGCCCGGCCGCGCAGATCCTGTTCTATCCGGTGATCGACAACGACTATGGCACCGCCTCCTACCGCGCCAACGAGGCCGGCGGGCTGCTGACCAACGACATGATGCGCTTCTTCTGGAATGCCTATGTCGGCGACGCCGAACCCACCGAACGCGCCGCCCCGATCCGCGCCGCGCGCCTCGAAAGCGTCGCCCCCGCGACGATCATCCTCGCCGGCAGCGACCCGCTGCATGACGAAGGCTTCGCCTATGCGGTGCGGCTGCGCGAGGCAGGGGTGCCGACCGACCTCCACGACTTCTCCGGCGGCATCCACGGATTCGCGAGCTTCTTCGCGATCGCGCCGATCGCGGCGGAGGCGGTCGCCATCGCCACCGGGGCGTTGCGCCGCGCGCTGGGGTGATCGGGTGGATTAACCCGCGCTCCGCCCTTGATCCCGCGGCTGCGAGGCGCCACATGCGGCGCATGCTGATCGAGACCGAAACGACGCCCAATCCGGCAACGCTCAAGTTCCTCCCGGGCCGCCCGGTGATGACGGCGGGCACGCGCGACTTCGCCAACCCCGAAGAGGCGGAAGCGTCGCCGCTTGCGGAGGCGCTCTTTACGCTCGGCGACGTCGAGGGCGTGTTCTTCGGCAAGGATTTCGTTTCGGTCACGGCGGGCCCGGGCAGCAACTGGTCGCATCTGAAGCCCGAGGTGCTCGGCATCCTGCTCGACCATTTCAGCGCCGGCATGCCGCTGTTCCGCGATGCGGCAGCCGAGGAGGAGGAAGCCTCCGATGTCGAGGACGATCCCGAGGATGCCGACATCGTCGCGCAGATCCGGGATCTCATCGATACGCGCGTCCGCCCCGCCGTTGCGAACGATGGCGGCGACATCATCTATCGCGGCTTCCGCCAGGGCACCGTGTTCCTGCGCATGCAGGGCGCCTGTTCGGGCTGCCCCTCATCGACCGCGACGCTCAAGCAGGGCATCGAATCGCTGCTGAAGCACTATGTTCCCGAAGTGACCGAGGTGCGGGCGGTCTGACCGCGCTGCGCCCGGTTGCGGCACTGGCATGATCCGCCTGGTTATCGAAACCGCGACCGCTGCCTGTTCGGTGGCGCTGCTGGAGGGTGATCGCGTGATCGCCGCCACGCACGAGGTCGTCGGCCGCGGCCATGCCGAGCGGCTGATGCCGATGATCGCGGCACTGCCCGATGGCGGCCGCGCCGACGCGATTCTGGTCGGCTGTGGCCCGGGCAGTTTCACCGGCGTGCGCGTGGGCGTCGCGGCGGCGCGTGCGCTTGCGCTGGGCTGGAGCGTCCCGGTGAACGGCTATCCGACGCTGGCGCTGCTTGCGGCGACGACGCTGTCGCAGGCAAATGCGCCTTCGACGCTTGCGATCGCGATGACGGGGGGGCATGGTCAGCTCTTCGTGCAACGCTTCGCAGGATCGCCCGTGCGCCCGCTCGATGCGCTCGCCTCGCTGACCCCGGCAGATGCGGCCCATGCCGTACCCGATGCGCATGTCGTCGGATCCGGTGCGGCGGCGGTCGTTGCCGCGCGCGGATGGGGGGACGCGCGGGATGCCCTTCCGGCCGCTGCCGATCTGATCCTGTTCCCGTCCGAACTTGCCGGGCTGCCGCCGGTGCCGATCTATGGCCGCGCGCCCGATGCGAAGCTGCCTGGCGGGCGAACGCCCGCATGAGCAGCCTTGCGCCGCTCGACTGGGTGCTGTCATGCGGGACCGCGTATGACCTGCCGGACGTGATGGTGGTGATGAAGCAGGCTTTCCTGCCCGCGTTCGGCGAGGCGTGGACCGCCGCGCAGTGCAGCGGCATCCTGGGCATGCCGGGCACCGAATTGCTGATCGCCCGCGTCGACGACTCGCCCGCCGGTTTCGCGCTGACCCGATCGATCCTCGACGAGGCGGAATTGCTGCTGCTTGCGGTGCATCCCCCTTATGCGCGGCATGGCATCGGTCGCGGGCTTTTACTGTCCGCAATGGATGCAGCGCGTGATCATGGTGTCACCGCGATGAATCTGGAAGTGCGCGCGGACAATCCCGCGGTTGCGTTGTATGACTCCGTCGGTTTCGTGCAAGTCGGTATTCGTCGAGGCTATTATCGCGGAAATGATGGTCGTGCGCGCGATGCGCTCACCTATCGGCGATTACTGGATATAGACGTCTGAACTGCTCGCGTTCGATAGTACCCAATGTTCGTCGTTTATTGCTTGCAATGGTCGGATGATTTTGACATCGGATCGAGCCGCGGCACGCCGATATAAGGTCGCATCCCGGCACAACCGACACGAAAGTTGAACTAGATGAGCGAAGACACCGAACTGGCCGAACTCAACGAGACGCTGGTCACCCTGACGGCCGACATCGTCGCTGCGCATGTGAGCAACAACAGCGTCGCTGTTGCCGATCTGCCGCTGCTGATCCAGAACGTGCACGGCGCGCTCGCCAATCTGGGCGAGAAGCCGGTCGAGCCCGAAGTGAAGCAGGAACCGGCGGTTTCGGTCCGCTCCTCGGTGAAGCAGGACTACATCGTCTGCCTCGAGGACGGCAAGAAGCTCAAGATGCTCAAGCGCCACCTGATGACGCACTATCAGCTGACGCCGGAACAGTATCGCACCAAGTGGGGCCTGCCTGCCGACTATCCGATGGTCGCGCCGAGCTATGCGGAACAGCGTCGTTCGCTGGCAAAGAAGATCGGCCTCGGCACCAAGCCGCGCAAGGGCCGCTGAGGCCTTGCCATCGGCGCCGATCCCCATCGGCGGGATCGGCGCCAGCCGGCTTTCGTTGCGCTGCGAAAGTCGCTAGACGGGGCGTCTGCGCGAAAACAATCAGGCGAGTTGCATGCCCCGTAAGATCGACGTCGAAGCCCTTTGCCATGAGAAAGGGCTGCGGATCACCGAACAGCGCCGCGTGATCGCACGGGTCCTGTCGGAGGCCGAGGACCATCCCGACGTCGAAAAACTGCATGCCCGCGCTTCGGCGATCGATCCCGGCATTTCGATCGCGACGGTCTATCGCACGGTGCGCCTGTTCGAAGAGGCCGGTATTCTCGAACGCCATGATTTCGGTGATGGCCGCGCGCGCTACGAAGCGGCGCCGGAAGCGCATCACGATCATCTGATCGACGTCGAGACCGGCAATGTCATCGAATTCGTCGATCCGGAACTGGAAGCGCTGCAGCGGCAGATCGCAGAGAAGCTGGGGTTCCGGCTGGTCGATCACCGCATGGAACTCTATGGCGTCGCGATCGACCGCAAGAGCTGATCCGTTCGGCTGGTCGTTGTTCGCCGCGCGCGTCGCGACGCTCCTGTTTCTCGTCATCCTGTGCGTCGCGCTGCACGTCCTGTGGCGCCTCGCCGGACAGGTTTCGCCCTGGCCGCGCCGGTTTCTGCAGGCTGTGGCGTGGGTGGCGGGCGCACGCGTCACGATCGTCGGCGCGCCGGTCACGCATGATGTTTTCTATGTCGCCAATCATCTGGGCTGGATCGACATCCCGGTGATCGCGGGCGCCAGCGGCGCCGCCTTCGTCGCGCAGGACGGGATCGCGCGGGCGCCGGTGGTCGGATGGCTCGCTTCGCTCAACAACACGATCTTCGTCTCGCGGTCGGACCGGCTGGCGGTGGGCGAGCAGATCGAGGCGCTGCGCGTCGCGGTGTCCGTGCACCAGCCGGTAACGATCTTTCCCGAAGGTACGACCACCGATGGCAGCCATCTGCTGCCGTTCAAACCCGCGTTGTTCGCGGTGATGGCGCCGCCGCCGCGGGCGATGCTCGTGCAGCCGCTGCTGCTCGATTATGGCGCGGCGGGCCCCGAGATCGCCTGGATCGGCGAAGAGAAAGGCGACGAGAACGCGATCCGTGTGCTGCGCCGGCACAGACCCTACCGGGTGACCTTGCACTTCCTGGAACCATTCGATCCCGCCACGCTGCCGGGACGCAAGGCCGTTGCCGCAGAGGCGCGGGCGCGGATCCAGTCGGCGCTCACCGCTTCCAAGCGGCCGCTGCCATCTGTATAGGCGCGCGATGATCGACACCCGCCAAAATCCCAGGACCTTCCACGTCAAGTCGTTCGGTTGCCAGATGAACGTCTATGATGGCGAACGCATGGCCGAACTGCTGGCGGGGCAGGGGCTGAGCGAAGTGGGCGCCGATACCGCCGATCTGGTGGTGCTCAACACCTGCCATATCCGCGAGAAGGCGGCGGAGAAGGTCTATTCGGACATCGGCCGGCTCGCGAAGCGCGAGGATGCCGAGGGCAACCGGATCGCGCGGCCGATGATCGCGGTCGCCGGTTGCGTCGCACAGGCCGAGGGAGGTGAGATTCCACGGCGTGCGCCGCAGGTCGATATCGTCGTCGGGCCGCAGGCCTATCACCGGTTGCCGGCGATGGTCGCCGATGCGGCCGCGGGCAAGCGCGCGCTGGATACGGACATGCCCGCCGCCTCCAAGTTCGGCGCGCTGCCCGATCGCGCGCGGCGGCGCTCGCCCGGTGCCTTCCTGACCGTTCAGGAAGGCTGCGACAAATTCTGCACCTATTGCGTCGTGCCCTATACGCGGGGCGCCGAGATCAGCCGGCCCTGGTCGGCGATCGTCGACGAGGCCAGGGCGCTGGTCGATGGTGGCGCGCGCGAGATCACCTTGCTCGGCCAGAACGTCAACGCCTGGGAAGGGGAGGACGAGAAAGGGCAGCGCCAGGGCCTCGACGGGCTGATCCGCGCGCTCGACCGGATCGAGGGTCTGGCGCGCATCCGCTACACCACCAGCCACCCCAACGACATGCGCGAGGGACTGATCCGCGCGCATGCCGAGGTGGAAAAGCTGATGCCCTTCCTCCATCTGCCGGTGCAGTCGGGTAGCGATCGTATCCTGAAGGCGATGAACCGCAGCCATGACGCCGCCAGCTACAGGGCGGTGATCGCGCGCGTCCGCGCGGCGCGGCCGGACATCGCGCTGTCGGGTGACTTCATCGTTGGCTTCCCCGGCGAGACCGACGCGGAGTTCGAGGAGACGCTCGCGCTGGTCAGCGAAGCGCGCTACGCGCAGGCCTACAGCTTCAAATATTCGCCGCGCGCCGGCACGCCCGCCGCGACCATGGCGGACCAGATCGCGCCTGCGGTCATGGACGAACGGTTGCAGCGCCTGCAGGCCGCGATCAACGCCGATCAGCACGCGTTCAACCAGGCGACCGTCGGCCGGCACACCAGCGTGCTGCTGGAACGCAAGGGCAAGCTGCCCGGGCAGCTCATCGGCAAGTCGCCCTGGCTGCAGTCCGTCCATGTCGTCGATCCGACCGCGGCGATCGGCGACCTCGTCGAGGTCGAGATCGCGCGGGCCGGGCCCAACAGCCTGTCGGCTGTGCTGTTTGGGCGACAGGCCGCCTGAGAATCGCCATCGCGCTTGATCGAGCCGATGGACACCGTTCAGCCACATCCGCATTGTAGCGGCGTCCGGTAGCGGGCGTTCCCGCGGACGAGCCAGGAGCCCTATGTCGCGCAAGCCAGTGCCAGCCCAGAACGGTGACAGATCCCGTCTCGAGATCGTCTTCGACAAGCCCCAGCTCCTCGGCCGCCTGTTCGGCGAATATGACCAGAACCTGGTTGCGATCGAGGATCGACTCGGCGTCTATATCGGCGCGCGCGGCAATCGATTGCAGCTTGAGGGAGAGGCGAGCGCGACCGCGCGGGCGCGCGACGTGCTGACCGGCCTCTACAACCGCATCGTGCAGGGGCAGGATATCGATTCGGGCACGGTCGAGGCGGTGATCGCCATGTCTTCGGAGCCGACGTTGGACGGCATCATCCGCGCCGACGTCAGCCAGCCGCCCGCGGTGATGATCCGCACGCGCAAGAAGACGATCGTGCCGCGCTCCGCGACGCAGATCCGTTACATGGAAGCGCTGGCGCGCGACGAGATCATCTTCGCGCTCGGCCCGGCGGGTACCGGCAAGACCTATCTTGCGGTCGCGCAGGCGGTGGCGCAGCTCATCACCGGCTCGGTCGACCGCCTCATCCTGTCGCGTCCCGCGGTCGAGGCCGGCGAGCGGCTGGGCTTTCTGCCCGGCGACATGAAGGAGAAGGTCGATCCCTATCTCCGCCCACTTTACGACGCGCTCTATGACTGCCTGCCCGCCGAGCAGGTGGAGCGGCGCATCGCCTCTGGCGAGATCGAGATCGCGCCGATCGCGTTCATGCGTGGTCGCACCCTGGCCAACGCCTTCATCATTCTCGACGAGGCGCAGAACACCACGCCCGCGCAGATGAAGATGTTCCTGACCCGCTTCGGCGAAGGCAGCCGGATGGTGGTCTGCGGGGACCCGAAGCAGGTCGATCTGCCGGATGCCAGCAAATCGGGCCTTGCCGACGCGGTCGGCCGGCTGACGGGCGTGCAGGGCATTTCGGTGATCGGCTTCGGCGTGGCGGACGTCGTGCGCCACCCGATCGTCGGCCGCATCGTCGAGGCCTATGAGGGGCGGGGGAACTAGCATGCTCGACATCGCCCTGTTGCAGGACGCCGATTGGTCCGACGCGGTCGACTGGGATGCGCTGGCGACCCAGGCGGTGACCGCCGCCATCACCCAGACGCCGCACGGCTTCCTCGCCTCTGCACCGTTCGCGGTGGAGGTATCGGTGAAGCTTGCCGGCAATGCCGAGGTGCGCGCGCTCAATGCCGCCTATCGCGACAAGGATCGGCCGACCAATGTGCTGTCCTTCCCGATGGTGCAGCCCGACCTGATCGAAGGGCTGACCAATTCGGACGATGGCGAGGTCCTGCTGGGGGACATCGTGCTTGCGCAGGGCGTTTGCGAGGTGGAAGCCGAAGAGCGCGGCATTACGCTTGAAGCACACACAACGCATTTGATTGTCCACGGCACCCTGCATTTGCTAGGTTATGATCATCAGGGGACTGACGAAGCGGAAGCCATGGAAGCGCTGGAACGAACGGCGCTCGCTGGCCTGGGCATCGCTGACCCCTATCCCGTAGATGAGGGCTGACCGGCAGCGACATGCCAGACGATTCGAGTAGCGGCGACAGTAGCGGCCGATTGTGGCGCGGACTGCGCGGATTGCTGTTCGGCGAGGACGTGGAGCCATCGCTTCGCGACCAGATCGAGGAAGCGATCGACGAGCATGAGGAAACCGGCGGGGCGATCCCCGCCAAGGGCGATCTATCGCCGCTCGAACGCCAGATGCTGCGCAACCTGCTGCATTTCGGTGAGCGCACCGCGGACGATGTGGGCGTGCCCCGCGCCGATATCGTCGCGATCGCCGAGACCGCGACCTTCGACGAACTCGTCGCGCTGCTGGCAGATGCGGGGCACAGCCGGCTGCCGGTCTATCGCGAGAGCCTCGATACCGTCATCGGCATGGTCCACATCAAGGACGTGTTCGAGATCATGGCGGGGGTGAAGCCCCGACCCGACGGCATTTCCTCGCTGATCCGCCAGCCGCTCTACGTGCCGCAGGCGATGGGGGTGATCGACCTGCTCGTGCTGATGCGCACGCAGCGCGTCCATCTGGCGATCGTGCTCGACGAATATTCGGGCACCGAGGGGCTGGTGACGATCGAGGACGTCGTTGAGGAGATCGTCGGCGAGATCGAGGACGAGCATGACGAGGCGGCCCCCGTGCATTTCGCGCTGGTCGAGGACGGCATCTGGGATGCCGACGCGCGTGCCGAACTGGAAGACGTCGCCGAGGCGATCGACCCGCGGCTCGCCGATGTCGAGGAAGACGTCGAGACGCTGGGCGGCCTCGCCTTCGTGCTCGCCGGCCATGTGCCGCAGCCCGGCGAGATCGTGGCGCATGACAGCGGCTGGAAGATCGAGGTGACCGAGGGCGACGAGAAACGCGTGACGCGCGTTCGGCTGCATGCGCCGGCGCCGCAGGTCGACGGCGGGAAATAGCCGGACGACGGGCGGCATTCGCCGGTGCTTCCCGGCGGAGGGCCGGCAAGCGCGGCGCCTGCATCTTCCCCGACCGCGATTTGTCCTGCGCGAAGCATGGCCGATCGGCGTGCGGAGGAGCGATCGAGCGCCACGCCGCCATTGCGTCGCCGCGCGACTCCGTGATAGGCGCGCGCCTTCTCCGGGGACGCGGTGACGCGGCCCCCAAACGCTATTCAGGTCGGCTCCGCGCATGTTTTCCTCTCCCGCTTTCGCTCAATCCGCAACCGGCATCGCGTCAGCGGGCGGCGGTACCTTCCTGATGATCGGCCAGATGCTGCTGCTGGTCGTCGTCTTCTATTTCCTGATGATCCGCCCCCAGCAGAAGCGCGCGAAGGCGCATCGCGACAAGATCGAGGCGGTCAAGCGCGGCGACGAGGTCGTCACCGGCGGCGGCCTGTTCGGCAAGGTGACCAAGGTCGCCGACGATCATGTCGAGGTCGAGATCGCCAACGGCGTCAAGGTCAAGGCGGTCAAGGGCACGCTCACCGACGTGCTGACCGGCGGCGCTTCCAAGCCCGCGAACGACTGATCCGCCGATGCTGATCTTCCCGCGCTGGAAAAAGCTGCTGATCTGGGCGATCATCGTCTTCGGCGTCCTGTGCGCCGTGCCGAGCTTCCTTCCGGAACGCGTGCTGCAGCCCTTGCCGGGCTTCCTCAAGCCGCGCATCAGCCTGGGTCTCGACCTTGCCGGCGGCAGCCACCTGCTGCTCGAAGCGAACGCCGACGAAGTGGCGAAGCTCAAGCTCACGTCGATGGAGGAACAGGTCCGCACCGAGCTGCGCCGGGCTGGCGCGCCCCGGATCGCGATCGGTGACATTTCGTCGCGGGACGGCCGGCTCGTCTTCATGGTGCGTGACCAGTCGCAGGTCGATGCCGCAGTGGAGCGCATCCGCCCGCTGACGCAGGGCGCCGGCATGACAGGCCAGCGCGATTTCGACGTGACCGTGCGCGATGGCAATACCATCAACGTCGTGCCGACCGAGGCGGGCATCAAGGCCGGCGTCGATGCCGCGATGGAGGTCGCGACGGAGATCATCCGCAAGCGCATCGACTCGCTCGGCACGCGTGAGGCGACGATCGTGCGCCAGGGCAGCACCCGCATTCTCGTGCAGGTGCCCGGCGTGCAGGATCCGGCGCAGGTCAAGAACCTGATCGGGCAGACCGCCAAGCTCGAATTCAAGCTCGTCGCGGATGTGTCGCAGGCCGATCTCCTGCAGAATCGTGCGCCAGCCGGCACCCAGATCCTGCCCTATCCGACCAATCCGGGCGGCATTCCGGTTATCGCCGTGCAGCGCCAGGTGATGGTGTCGGGCGAGGAATTGACCGACGCGCAACAGGCGTTCGAGCCCCAGAGCAACGAGCCGGTGGTGGGCATCCGTTTCAACGGCTCCGGCGCGAAAAAGTTCGCGCGCGTCACCACCGACAACGTCGGCAAGCCGTTCGCGATCATCCTCGATGGGGTCGTGCTTTCCGCACCGAACATCAATGAGCCGATCACGGGCGGTTCGGCGCAGATCTCGGGCAGCTTCACGGTCGAAAGCGCCAACCAGCTCGCGATCGCGCTGAAATCCGGTTCGCTGCCGGTGAAGCTCAACGTCGTCGACGAGCGGACGGTGGGGCCTGACCTCGGCGCTGATTCCATCCGCGCGGGCCTGATCGCCTCGGCGGTGGCCGCCGCTGCTGTCATCGTCTTCATGTTCGTCAGCTATGGTCGCTTCGGCATCTACGCGAACATCGCCGTCGTCATCAACGTGCTGGTGATCCTGGGCGTGATGGGCATTTTCGGCGCGACCCTGACGCTGCCGGGCATCGCCGGCTTCGTGCTGACGATCGGTACCGCGGTCGACGCCAACGTGCTGGTCTACGAACGCATCCGGGAAGAGCGCCGGCGCGGACGGTCGGTGATGCAGTCCGTGGAATTCGGGTACAAGGAAGCGAGCCGCACCATCTTCGAGGCGAATGTGACGCACGCGATCGCCGGCGGCATCATGTTGTTCATGGGCAGCGGGCCGGTGAAGGGTTTCGCGCTCGTTCTCCTGATCGGCATTGCGACCTCCGTGTTCACGGCGGTGATGTTCACGCGCATGCTCGCCGCGGGCTGGCTGCATCGCACGCGTCCCACCGAACTCGTGATCTGACGGACGGAGATCCCAGATGAAGCTTCTGAAATTCGTCCCCGACAACACGAACATCCGGTTCGTCGCCGTCCGTCACTGGGCGTTCGCCATCACCGCGATCCTCACCGTGCTTGCGATGGGGGCGACCTTCTACAAGGGGCTCAATCTCGGCGTCGATTTCGTCGGCGGCCTGATGATCGAGGAAACCTTCCCGGCCGCGCCCGATCTGGAGCGCGTGCGCAGCGTCGTCGACGGCCTTGGCGTGGGTCAAAGTTCGCTGCAGCAGTTCGGCGACCCGAAGACCGTGTCGATCCGCTTGCCGGCACCCGAAAGCGCCGATCAGGGCGCGACCAACGCCGTGCTCAACAAGGTACGGACCGCGCTGGAGAAGGAATTCCCCGGCGCACGCTTCAACCGCTATGACGCGGTTTCGGGCAAGGTCTCCGGCGAACTGGTGACCAACGGCATCCTGGCCGTGGTGCTCGCGGTGTTCGGCATCGCCGTCTTCTCGTGGTTCCGCTACGAATGGCAGTTCGGCGTCTCGACCTTCGTCGCGATCACGCACGACGTGCTGATCACGCTGGGCTTCTTCGCGATCACCCGGCTCGAATTTGACCTCAACATCGTCGCCGCCATGCTGACGATCGTCGGCTATTCGATCAACGACAAGATGGTGATCGACGACCGTATCCGTGAGAATATGCGCAAATATCGCAAGATGGACCTGAAGTCGTTGATCGACCTGTCCGTCAACGAGACCTTGCCGCGGACGGTGATGACGACGGTCACGGTGATGCTCGCGCTGCTCTCGCTGCTGCTGCTGGGCGGCCATGTGCTGCGCGGCTTCGCCTCGGCGATGCTGCTCGGCATCTTCGTCGGCACCTATTCGTCGGTCTATGTGTCGTCGTCGCTGCTGATCACGCTCGGCCTCAAGCCGCAGTTCGTCGACCGCAAGGCGAAGGCCGCCGATCCCTTCGGCGCGGAGCGGATGCCCGACTGATGGCGCGGCTCGATCGGGAGCCGGTCGCGACGGGACCGCTGATCACGGGCATCGCCGCCGGCGGCCGCTTCCGCATCAACGACACGGTGTTCCCGGGCGCGCTGTTGCTGACGCCCGAGGATGCACAGCCCTGGGACGCGCCGGCGCTGGACGCGCTGACGCCCGACGACGTCGCGCTGGTTACCGATATCGCGCGCGCGCCGGAATTCCTGCTGCTCGGCACCGGCGCCACGCTGCGCCGGCCGCCGCGCGCGTTCGTCGCCGCGCTGGAGGCGCGGAGCATCGGCGTCGAGGCGATGGACAGCCGCGCCGCCGCGCGCGTGTGGAGCGTACTGCGCGGGGAAGGGCGCTGGATCGCCGCCGCGCTGATCGCGGCGGGGGAGTGAGCGGGCTCAGGCCCGCTCCTCGAAAAAAGACGGCTCGGGACGAACGGCGCGATTGGAGCCCTCCGTCCGTCAGCCTGGAACGCCATGCGGCACCGTCGACGAACGGGCCGAGCCCGGCTTACGCCGCCAGCGGCATCGGCCCGTTGCAGCTCTCGTCCAGCTCGAGCACATAATGCGCGCAAGCGTCGGCACGGCCGCGCGCGATGCTGTGGCGCTGGCCGATATGGCCGCTGGGATGGAAGCCCAGCTTGGCCAGCACATGCCCCGAAGCGGGGTTGTCGAGATAATGCCAGGCGCTGATCCGGCGCAGCCGCAGGCTGTCGCGCGCGAGCGCGACGACCGCCCGGCCGGCTTCCGTGGCGAAACCGAGGCCCCAATAAGGGCGGGCGATCCAGTAGCCGAGTTCGACCGCGCCATCGCGGCCATCGGCGGTGAGGCCGATGCCGCCGATGATCCGCGGCGAGCCGGCGGTGCGGGCGGCAATCAGCAGGCTGGGCAGCCTGGCATCGTTTTCCCGCGCCAGGAAGCGCTCGGCATCGCCCAGCGCATAGGGCCAGGGCGCCCGGCTGAGGTTGCGGACGACCGCTTCCTCGCCAATGGCTCGGGACAGCGCCGGGGCATCTTCGTGCCAGCCGGGCCGCAACAGCAAACGGGGGGTACGCGCGAACATGTGACTCTCCTCTAATTCGCGCCATGCCGCATCATTATTGCTGGCAGGCGACAGCGGCGACCGAGGGAGGCAAAAGAAAAGGGAGACTGGGGGCGTCCCGTCTCCCTCATGGGTCCGCTTATGCGCAGACCCGGGGTCGCCCCTTGCGGACGACCCTGAGCATGTCGTCCGTTATTCGGCCGCAGCCGCCATACCGTCGACCGAGCAATACTTGCGGCCGAGCTTGCCGTCGTGGAATACCACGCGACCTTCGCCGAGCGCGAAGAGGGTGTGATCCTTGCCCATGCCGACGTTACGGCCCGGATACACCTTGGTGCCGCGCTGACGCAGAATGATGTTGCCGCCGATGACCTGTTCGCCACCGAACTTCTTCACGCCGAGGCGACGGCCAGCGGAGTCGCGACCATTGCGCGAGGAGCCGCCTGCTTTCTTATGTGCCATCTCGAATTACTCCTTGCTTCTCGCTGCGCTCAGGCTTCGGCCGACTTTTCGCCGCCGATCGACACGATCTTCAGGATCGTGTGCTGCTGGCGATGGCCGTTGCGGCGGCGATAGTTGTGGCGGCGGCGCTTCTTGAAGACGATGACCTTCTCGCCCTTCGCCTGCGCGATGATCTCGGCCGAGACGGTCAGGCCGTCGGTCGACTTGAGCTCCGAGCCTTCGCCCGCAAGCAGGATGTCGCCCAGCGACACGGTCTCACCGGCTTCACCGGCAAGCTTCTCGACGACAATCTTGTCTCCGGCGGCGACGCGATACTGCTTGCCGCCCGTGCGCACGATAGCGAACATGGCCCTCATCACTTCTTAAAGCTGAACCTCGCATAAGGCGGCAGCGACGCCACAACCCAGCGCGGAAAGCCGGCCAACTAGGGGCCGAATGGCGGATTGTCAACCGATTCCGCAGGGTTTGCCCCGGCTCGGGCGGCGACGTGCGCGGCCGTAACGATCGGCCGCCCCGATCAGTGGCGATGCTCGCGGCGCAACTGGTAGCGGCCGTCGCGATAACCGTCGAACAGGCCGGAGATGCCGGGATGTTCAACGGGCTCCTCGCTGTCGTCATGCATCAGGTTCTGCTGGCTGACATAGGCGATGTAGCTGCTCTCCGCATTTTCGGCGAGCAGGTGATAGAAGGGCTGGTCCTTCGCGGGCCGCGCGCTTTCGGGAATCGATTCGTACCATTCCTCGGTGTTCGCGAAGACCGGATCGACATCGAACACGATGCCGCGGAACTCGAACGAGCGGTGCCGTACGACATCGCCGATCGCAAAACGCGCATGCGTAATGGGCGGCGCGATCACATCGGCGGGCACGTCATGGGGCAAGCGGGGACTGGTCATACATCTCATTTAGGCCGTCGTGCGCGGTAGGCAAGATCCCGCTTGGCAAGCGGGATTTCCTGCGCTAGTGGCCCCCGCTCTTGACCCGGCCGACGCGGCCCATACGGTTCGCGTTGTACGTCTCTGAGCGGAGAGGTGGCTGAGAGGTCGAAAGCACCGCACTCGAAATGCGGCGTGCCGGCAACGGTACCGTGGGTTCGAATCCCACCCTCTCCGCCAATCTCGCTTTTTCAGCGCGTCTCACGCCTTCCCAGGGCGTCTCAAAAATCTAATATTTTCAGTGACTTGTCCGATTCGCGTGTCTCGGGTAATCTCAGGCCGAACCGTTGCATCGCGGTGCAATTGGTAGAACTGGTGGTAGAACTGGAGCGCGGCCCGGGTCGGGGTGGGGCCGCGAGTCAGCGCGTCCGAACGCAACCTGACCTATGGCGGATACAGGTCCTGGACAGGAGTCCTCGACTGTGAGTAGCCGTGCGCTGAACCGCCTTTCTGCCGCCAAGGCGGCTTCGATCAAGGAGCCCGGCAAGTACCCCGATGGGGGTGGCCTTTACCTCGTTGTCACCGACAGCGGCCGCAGCTGGACCTTTCGCTACTCCCGACGCGGCAGCCGCTGTGAGATCGGACTCGGGAGCGCTCGGGGGCTCTCGCTCGCCAAGGCGCGCGAGCAGGCCTCCGAATATCGCGCGATGATCGCCAATGGGCTGGATCCGAAGAAGGAGCGCGAGCAACTCGATCGGCGGGTGACATTCGGCTCCTTCGCTGACGACTATGTCGAAACCATGAGTCCGTCCTGGCGCAATCCGAAACACGTCGCGCAGTGGAAGATGACCCTCACCGTCTATGCGGCGCCGATTCGAAAGACGATCATCGAGGAAATCGATACCGACCAGATCCTCAAGGTTCTGAAGCCGCTCTGGACACGCGTACCGGAGACGGCTGGCCGCCTCCGCGGGCGAATCGAGAGCGTGCTCGACGCGGCGAAGGTGGCGGGGCTCCGTGATGGCGACAATCCGGCGAGATGGGGCGGGTACCTGGATCAGCTCCTGCCGAAGCGTCGGAAAGGGGGACGGGGGCACCATGCGGCTCTCCCGTTCCACAGGATCAAGCCGTTCATCAGGAAACTGAGAGCCCGCGACGCGGTGGCGGCACGGGCGCTGGAACTGTGGCTACATAACGTCCCCCGACTGAGCCGGGGGCGCTCGAAGCTTTGTGCCGGACATCCCGGCTCGCGGCTCGTCGGGGCCGCTGGTCCGGCCGGCGCTTCGAAGGGAAAGAGAGGAGATGGCGGTGGGGCTGCGCGAATGCGCGTGCCGCCCGATCTGGAGCTTCGCCGTGGAACTGCTCCCCCCGAAATTCGCTCCGACCTGCTCGCAAGAGGCGTCGCCGCCCTCGACGATTCGCACTTCGATCCGCATCCGCTCGTCAAATATTTCACGCCGGATGCTGGCGCGACCTGGCTGATCGCCGTTCCGTTTTCCTGCGCGGGTCGAGGAAGATGCGCATCACGCGCAGTTGCATCGCGTCGAGCGCGTCCTGCCGCTCGGTGCGGGCGGCATCGTCGAGCGGTGTGTTGCGCAGATCGTCGAGCGGGATGCCGCGCAGCGCCGCGACCTCGCGTTCGAGCCGGTCGATACGGTCGTTGGAGGCAGCGAGTTCGACCATCAGCGCCAGCGCCACGCTGAGGACCTGCTCGGCCTCCTGGCTGTCGAGGCTGAACGGGCGGTCGCCACGCTGCCCGGCGATGACGGCGAAAATGGCTTCGGCGGCGGTTGTCACTTCGCGCCACCTTCTGGCTTGCCGCCGCTGATCACGTACCAGCGGTTGAGGTTGCTCACCGCCGACACATTATGTTCCTCGATGCTGCCTTCGGCGAAGCCGGCGGCGCGCATGTCCGCCAGCAGGTCGGCGTCGTTGTAGGTCTTCCAGAACAACTCGCCATTGAAGCCGGTGTCCCAATTCTTCTCGACGCGGTGGACGTCGGTCGGCGCGAAGCGGGTATCGACATCCTGGAAGATCACGAGGCCGCCGGGGCGGACGACGCGAAGCGCTTCGGCCATCGCGCGGCGGCGTTTGTCGGCGCCGATCTCGTGCAGCATGTTGTGCGAGACGACGAGGTCGAAATGGTCGTCGGGGAAGCGCACGTCGGCAGCGTCCATCTGGTGGAAATGCACCGCGACGCCCAGCGCCTCGGCGCGCGCATGGGCATAGCGCAGCATGCCCGCGCCGATATCGACAGCATGGACATCCGCTTGGCGGAAGCGATCAGCATAGGCGGCGGATGCGGCACCTGCCGAGCAACCGAGATCGAGCACTCGGCCGGGGGTGAAGCCGCCGAAGCGTTCTTCGAGCAGGCGGAAGATTACGCCCGCCTTGCTGTCGCTCTTGCCCGCCCCCTGGCCGAAGGAGAAGACGTTGCCGCCGGTCTCGTAGAACGCGCCGGCGACGATATCATCGGGGCTGTCGTCACGCGCATAGCCGCCGGGCTGGAGGTGGACGTCGGTGCCCGCGATCTCGGGCGAGGGATCATAATCGGCGTGAAGCGTCAGCGATCCCTTGCGGTCTGCGGCGCCGGCAAGCGCCGCGGCTGCGGCCTGCATCCGGTCGCGATCGCGGAAGATCGGCTCGCCCACCGACACCCAGATCATTTCCTGCGCGGCGCGGTTGGCGGCGCTCCACATCCGGTAACCGACCGACTCGAACAGCGCCTGTTCGATCTCGTCGGGCGATTGCGGCTGGCGGCCGTGGCGCGCGGCGAAGGCGGGGGCGCCTTCCTCTGCGAAACGGCGGACATTTTCGGACCGCACCCGCGCGTTGAGCAATTTGCGCAGCGACACGACCGCGCGCTGCCGGCTCAGTTCCTCCTCGGTCGCCTGCGGCAGCATCGGGTGCTGGACGTCGCGAACATTCATCATTCAGCCTCCTCGATGAATTCCACCAATTCGCCCGCCGGCCCCAGCACGGTGCAGGCGCGTCGGCCCTCATAGCCGATGCCGTCACGCCGCACCGGCGGCGTGATCGCCTGGTCGGCGACGCGATCCAGCGCGACCGTGGCGATGCTCGCCATCGCGCAGCCCGGCGGCAAGTCTCCTTCGGCGCGCGGGCGCGGCGCCGCAATCAGCCCGGGGCCGACCGGATATTCGTCGAACTCGAACAAATAGCCATGCTCGCGCAGGCCTGCGGTGGTCATGCGGATCACATGGTCATGATCCAGCCCCTGCGCATCCTGCACGAGCCGGATCTTGCTGTCGCGCAGCGGCCTGCGCTTGAGGTCGAACAGGTCGCAATACCAGTTGCGCAGCCGGTCGAAATCGGGGCCGGCGATGACGAGGATGAAGGGCCGGTCGATCAGCGAGCGCGGGCTTGGCAGGATAGAGGCGGCGCGGTCGCCGCTCTCCATCGTGAAATAGAGGCATTCGCCCGCCGGTCCCGCCGCCTGCATCGCGACGATCGAGGGCATGAACTGCAAGGGCTTCGGCTCTGCGAGGATCTCGAAGCCCGACTGGCGCAGCCGGTCATGCACCTCATGGACGTCGTCGACGATGATCTCGAACGCCGCCCAGCCGAAGGTGGTGAGCGGGCGATAGCCCGGCACGCCGCCCACCTGCACCACGCGGATATAATCCTGGGACGCGCCATCGGTGCTCATCACGATATAGGGGCAGCCGGCGGCGGCGGGCGCGCCCCAGCTCGCGGCGAGACCGGCATCGACAGTGCCGCGTTCGCGGACATGATAGCCGAGCCAGCTGCAATACTGGTCCTCGATCACGCCGATGTCGGGCGCGCCGATCGTTGCAAAGCGGAACCGCGTCAGCAACGGATCGCCATGTGAGGTCCAGTCGCTCATCTCGCCCTCTCGTCCATCAAGGGCAGCTTAGCGCCAATTACACTTATTTCTATATCAAATGAGCGATCCGTGGCAGGAACGGCGCATGGACGATGCAAGGCCCGATCCGCGTGCGCCGGCGGTGCTCCGGCGGTCAGGAATAGGCCGACTGGAGGTCGAGCTTGATCTGGTAACGATCGGGCCGAAAATGGGCGAGCACATGCTGGATCGGGCGCTTGTCGACATCCATGACAGTGCGGCTGACACGAAGGATCGGCGATCCGATATCGACGTCCAGCAGGTTGGAAAGCTGCGCGTCCGCCAGCGAGGCGGAGATGGTCTGGCTCGCCGCGCCGATCCTGGCGCCGCCCTGTTCGAGCAGGCTGAGCATCGGCGTGGATTTGAGCGCCGCGCGCGTCATCGCGCCGGCCAGCACATCGGGCACATGGCTGACCATGTAGCTGAGCGGAGCGTCGTCGAGCCAGCGGACGCGGGTGACGCGCAGCACCGGCGTGCCGATGGCGAGGTCGAGTGCGTCGGTCACCGGCGCGCGTGCCGCCACCGTCTCGAAATCATGGATCTTCACCTGCGTGTTGCGGCCGAAGCTGATCAGCGATTCGATCGCCTGATCGATGCTGCCCTGGATCGGCCTGGCCGGCGACTGGTAGATCACGTGCGTACCCACCCGCCGCTTGCGCGCGACAAGGTGGTTATCCGCAAGTTCGGCCAGCGCACGCCGCGCGGTGATGCGCGAGACGCCGAAGCTTTCGGACAGTTCCTCTTCGGTCGGCATCCGCGATCCATAGGCACGGCTGCCGCTGGTGATCTCCTCACGCAGTTGCACGAAGATCTGATGATAGAGCGGAATGGCCTGGAGTCGATCGACCGACGCCATCTCTTCGCTGCGTTTGATCAAGCCCTGATCCCCTCGACGCCGGGGTGGCGCGCTCTTGTCCCTTAATCATGATCGAAGACGGAGGAAAAGGAAGATGAAGACCAAGGCTGTGCTCGGCGGTGCCGATCTGGATGCCATGCTGGCGGCGGCACGCGCCAAGGCGCAGGAGATCGGTATCGCCGCGACGATCGCGATCGTCGACGATGGCGGCTATCCGTTCCGGCTGGAGCGGTGCGACGGGGCAGGGGCGATGACGCCCGCGGTGGCCACCGCAAAGGCGCGCACGGCGGCGCTGATGCGTGCGCCGAGCGGGGTGCTGACCAGCCGGCTGAAGGATGAGCCCGAACTGCTGCGGCTGACGGACTATCTGCCGATGCCGGGCGGGCTGCCGGTCCGCTGGGATGGCATGTGCATCGGTGGGATCGGGGTTTCCGGCGGGAATGCCGAGCAGGATGTGGCGATCGCCGAGGCGGGGATCGCGGCGATCGGGTGAGGAAATCGCCTCCCCGGCGCTTAGCGTCGGAAAAGGGGGAACCGGTTGCGGAGCAGATGGCAGAGGGCCCGGCGACGAAACAATTCGATCGTACGGCGGTCGAGCGGAACGCGCTGCGCCGGCCCCTCAAGCACCGGCATCGCGGCGCCGGTGCTTCCCCGAGCCAAGTTCGGGGACGAAAAGCGCGACTCAGTGCATTTCCTCGCCGCCCGACACGTTCATCGCCTCGCCGGTGATGTAGCGCGCCTGGCCGGAGCACAGGAAGGCACAGGCATTGGCAGTGTCTTCCGGCGTGCCGACGCGGCCCAGCGGGATGCGGCTGCGCATCGCCGCCAGATATTCGTCGAGCGTCTGGCCGCGCATGTTGGCCATATATTCGTTCTGCCACGAGCCGAGGCCGGTGGTGACATGGTTCGGGCAGACCGCGTTCACATTGATCTGTTGCGGCCCCATCTCGATCGCGACCGAGCGGGTGAGGCCGACGAGGCCGTGCTTGGAGGCGATGTATGACGAAGTCAGCGCCGAGCCCGACTTGGACCCGCGGCTGCCGATCGAGACGATGCGGCCGCGGCCCCAGTCCGGCCGTTCGTCCTGCTTGAGCATCTGGCGGATCGCATGCTTCATCGCGAAGAACGAACCGCGCAGGTTCACGTCGAGCACCGTGTCCCACATCTCCTGCGTCTGATCGACGAACGGGCCGAACAGGAAGCCGACGCCAGCATTGTTGATGAGGATGTCGAGCTTGCCGAAGCGCTCGACCGCGAAGGCGACCAGCGCCTCGACCTCGGCCTCGATGCGCATGTCGGCGGTGAAAGTGGCGATGTTGGGGTGGAGCGTGCGCAGTTCCTCGGCGATCTGCTCGAGCTCGCTCGCCTGGCCAACGCCATGTTCGGGCGCCATCGCGCCCTTGGTCTGGCCGAGATCGTGGAGGACGACATGGACGCCGTCTTCCGCCAGCCTGCGGGCGATGGCGGCGCCGAGCCCGCCATGGCGGCCCGCGCCGGTAACGATGGCGACCTTGCCCGCGAGATCCGGATACATTGCGTTCTCCCTCAGAATTCCATGGCGGTGCGATAGCCCTCGGCGGTTGCGACCAGCACCGTGCGCGGCGCATGCGCATCGCCGATGGTGCGGACATCGATGCCGGCCGCGCGCAAGGGCGCGGCGAGTGCATCATCGGGGATGCGCGCGGTGGCGTAGGTGAACAGGGCGACGTCGGTTATCACCGTCTCGCGGCCGCTGAAGATATTGGCATAGGCGACCTCGCCCTCCTCGAAGCGCGAGGAGGCGAGCGGGCGAACCGACGTGACGATCTCGATGTCCTTGGCGTAGAGGCGGGCATAGACGCCCTGCCGCGTCACCATCGCCTCGTCGCTGGCGATGCGTTCACGCTCGGTGAGGATGACGACGCGGTCGTAGCGCGACTTGAGCAGTTCGGCGGCGGCATAGGTGAACGCGCCATGATCGGCATCGTGGATCACCGCGGTGCCCGGCTGGCGGGCGGTCAGACGGGTCAGGTCGAGCATCGCCTGGCGCAGATCGGGGAAGAAGCCCTCGCCGCGATATTCGGCGGGCAGATAATCCGGCCAGGCGGGCGTCGCGCCGGTGGCGAGCACGACATGGTCGGGCGCGAGCGCGAGGATGTCGTCGATGTCGGCGGTGGTGCCCCAGCGGAAATCCGCGCCGGCGCGCTCGGCCGACAGCCGCTGATAGTCGTAGATGCTGCTGAGATTCTCGCCGCCGGGGAGCAGCGCATGGAGCCGCGTCTTGCCGCCCGCTTCGTCGCCGCTTGAAAAGACCGTGACGACGTGGCCGCGCGCGGCGGCGACCCAGGCCGCCTCCATGCCGGCGATGCCGCCGCCGACCACGACGACCCGCCTGGGTGCAGCCACCGGTTCGGGGCGCCAGTCCGCCTCGTCGGGCGTGCCGACGCGCGGGTTGTTGTCGCAGTGGAGGCCGCGGCCGATGTTGATCATGTGCCAGCAGGTGTTGCACGATACACAGTAGCGGATCTCCGCCTCGTGGCCCTGTTCGGCCTTCACCGCCCAGGCAGGATCGGTGACCAGCGGCCGGCCCATCATCACGAGGTCGCCCAGCCCGTCGCGGACGATGCGTTCGCCCTCATTGGGATCGGTGATCAGCCCGAGCGCGCCCAACGGTACGCCCGGCGCATGCTTGCCGAGTGCCGCGATGCGATCGACGAAGGGCGTGCGCGGCCCGTGCAGGTCAGGCAGGTGCCGGTAGAGCGTGTGGCCGTGTGCGCCCCAGCAATAGGTGAGATAATCCATCACCCCGGTGGCGTGGACGCGATCGGTGATCTGCGCGGCGATGTCGAGGTCGATGCCGCCTTCCATGCCGTCCTCGGCAGGCAGCTTGACGCCGATGATGAAATCGTCGCCGCAGGCGTCGCGCAGCGCCAGCATCAGGTCGGTCAACAGGCGGGTGCGGCGGGGAAGGTCACCGCCATACGCATCGTCGCGCACGTTGGAGCGCGCGGCGAGGAACTGGTGGAAGAGGTGGCCGTGACCTGCGGAAATCTCGACGCCGGCGAAGCCTGCCGCCTGCAGCCGGGTGGCGCACAGCGCGAACTCGTCGATCATCCGGCGGATCTCGTCGGTGGAGAGCGCGTGCGGCACCGTCCAGCTCAGATCGTCGGGCAGCGCGGAAGGGCCGATCGCATCGGGGTTGCGGAAGCCGGCGCGGAAACCGCGGCCATTGTCCTGGATCTGGCCGAGCATCAGCCCGCCCTCCGCGCCGACCAGATCGGCCCAGCGGGTGAGTTCGCCCTCGTTGATGCCGGAAAGCACCGCGGGGCGCGTCGGCAATTTGTGATGGCTCAGCATCGCCATCGGCTCGGTCACCAGCATCGCCGCACCGCCGCGCGCGCGGTTGACATAATAGTCGATCAGGCGCGGCGTGATGCGGCCGCGATCGGCATAATGCGTCGACATCGAAGCGTGCACGACGCGGTTTCTCAGCGTCCGCTTGCCCACCGTGAAGGCTGAGAAGAGGTTGGGATAAGCGGTCATCGAGGATCGTCAGTCGGGCGCGTGCATCCGCATGACCCGCTGGACATAGGCGTTGCGCCAGGCAAGCCGTTCCGCCTCCACCGCCTCGTCGGCGCGATAGGCCTCGATATCGGCGCGGGTGATGCTGGATTTGGTTTCGAGCAGGCGCTCGACGGTGTCGAGCCGCTCGCGCACCACTGCCACCTCGGTCATCAGTTCCAGAAAGAAGGTCATCACCTGATCGATTGCCGGATCCTCGAAGAAACGGGGGCGGCGGCCCTTGCTGCTGCGCGGCAGCTTCACCTGATCGGCGCTGGGAAGTTCGTCCATGGCGATGTTCCTGAGACGTCACGCGAAAAAGAAAGGCGGCGGGGCGCTTTTGCGCCCCGCCGCCCGGGATTGGCAAATCAGAAGTCGTAGCGCGCGCGCACCGTCCAGCGACCCGGCTCGTTGAGATACGGGAAGATCAGGAAGGACGAGACGAAGCGGCGGTCGAAGCAGTTGGTGCACTCCGCCGACAGCGTCCAGCCCTGCGCCACGTTGCGGAGCGAGATGCCGCCATTCCACAGGCCATGCGCCTCCTGATAGCCGCGAATGTCGTTCTGCGCCGACGGCCAGCTGCCATCGGTGTAGGCCCAGCTCACCGACGGGGTCAGGCGGAAGTCGCCGAATTCGGCAGTGTAGTTGACACCGACCGTGGAGTTGAACGGCGCCACGCGCGAGGGCAGTGCGATCTCGCCGGCGGCGGTGACGATACCCTGGTTGCACGCCGAGGCGACGCCGTTGCGGCAGTTTGCAGCCTGCGCGATCACGGACGGATCGACGTTCTTGAAGCGCGCGTGCTGGAGACCCGCGGTCCAGTAGATGTTCAGGCCGCGGACCGGCGCCAGCGTGATCTCGGATTCGAGGCCATAGTTGCGCAGGTCGGCGAAGTTGCGCGTCACATAGATGATCTGGCCCGGCACCAGCGGGTTTTCGCGGCCCGCGGGAAGCTGGTTGTCCATGTCGTTGAAGTAGAAGCCGGTCAGGTTCATGCGCAGCTTGCGGTCGAACCATTCCGAACGCAGGCCGCCTTCGAACGACCAGATCGTCTCACGCGAGAAGGGGAACATGCCTGCGGCGTTGTAGGCGCGCGACACCCAGCCGCCCGACTTGAAGCCCTTGGTTGCCGATGCGAACACCGACACGTCCGGAGCAAGCTTGTAGTTGATCGCGAAACGCGGCGTCCACACCTTGGCGGTCTGCTTGATCGGCAGGCCGGCGGCGACGATGTCGTCGGTGTTGAACGGCTGGTTGAGGCCGACCGGCGGCAGTGGGCTGTCGTTCGCCTGGAAGGCAATGTCCTTATATTCCTCGGTGTAGCGGATGCCCGCGGTCAGGGTCAGCCCCTCGATCGCCTCGTAGTCGGCCTGGAAATAGGCGGCGATCGCGTCGGTGTTGTTGGACATCGTGCGATCGGCCGAGAGCGTGCCGGCGCCAGCGGCGGTGATCGCCAGGTTCGCGAAGTTGGTCTTGTTGTCCTCGCGGATGTAATAGAGGCCGCCGGTGTAAGTCAGCTTGTTGTCGAGCGCCTTGCCGGTCGCCTTGATTTCCTGGCTGAACTGGCCGTGCCAGCTGTCGTTGGCGAGAACCGAGGTCGAACCCGGCGTCGCGGTGACGATGTCCGCCGGATAGGTGTAGACCGTGCTCGCGCTGGCCAGGCTCATCGCGCTGTCGGTCAGATATTCGTTATAGATGTGGCGATAGCCGGTGATGATGTTGACCGTCAGATCGTCGGTCGCATCGATCTGCAGGTTCGAGGTGAACGACCAGCTCTCGGCGACATTGCCCAGCGTGTTGTCCGCCAAGCCTTCCGACAGATAGGAGCGGCCGCCGAACACGTCGGAAACGGTCTGGCCCTTACGCAGCCGGGTATAGCTGACGCGGTCCTTGGTCGCCGGATCATAGAAGTTCGGGAAGTTGGCGTAGCTCTGATAGTTGTAATCGACCGTGCCGTCCCATGTCACAGTGTCGCCGCCGAACACGCGCAGTGCGCCGCGGAAGCCATAGCTCTTCTCGTCATTCAGGCGATCGCCGGTGACGCGGTTCTTCACATAGCCGTCGTCATTGACGTAATAGCCCTGGATCTTGCTCAGCACCTTGTCCGACACGATCGGCAGATCGACCGAGGCGCGCGCGGTCATGCGGTCGAAGCGGCCATAGCCGACCTCGGCGAAGCCGCCGAAATCCTCACCGGGCTTCTTCATGATCACGTTGATCGCGCCGCCGGTGGTGTTGCGGCCGAACAGGGTGCCCTGGGGGCCGCGCAGCACCTCGATGCGCTCGACGTCGAAGAAGGCGAAGTTGTTGGCGCTCTGGCGCGACATATAGACGTCGTCGACATAGGTACCGACCGGCAGGTCGAAGGTGGAGATCGTCTCGTTGTTGTTGAGACCGCGCATCGAATAGCTGTTCGCAGTGCCGACCGAGGTGTTGTTGTGGCCGATCAGGTTGGGCACATAGTTGAGCAGGTCGATCGTGCGGCTGATCTGGCGGGTCTGGAGGTCCGCCGAGGAAAAGGCGCTGACCGCGATCGGAACGTCCTGCAGGCGCTGTTCGCGACGCTGCGCGGTGACGACGATGTCGCCGACGCCTTCCTGCGATGCCGCGGTGGCATCGGCGGCGGGTACCGCGTCCTGCGCCTGTGCCGCCCCCGCGGTCAACGCATACAAGCTCAACCCTGCGAGCGCCCCCATTTTTGCTCTGGTCAACATGTCGTCCCTTCCAATCCTTCGCCGATCCGGTCCTGCGCCGGCCGACCCTGCCCAACTCGCGTCCTGCCCGGCGAACTCCGGACAAAACCCCACTCAATCCCCCCGGCACATGACCGGCGGGATGCCCTGCGAACGGCAATTTTTATTTGTTATAGGAGTATGACATAATTCACGCCCATGTCACGCGGCTTTTGTCGATTTAGCGTGATCGGGGCGGGTTTTGTGGTCGTTCTGCAACACTCAGCCGTTATAGGCTGGGCGCGCCAGCGCGCGTTCCAGCCAGGCGGCGACACTCGGAAAGCCCGACAGGTCGACCTTGGTCGATCGCGACAGTGCGGCGACCGCGGCGACATTGATGTCGGCAACCGAAAAATCATTTCCCAACAGCCAGTTCTGCCCATCGAGCGCCTTTTCCAGCACCGCGAGCGGCGCCTGCAGATCGCGCTCGGCGGCATCGGCCAGCGCGGCGTTGCGGTCCGCCTCCGGCTTGATGATCCGCTCGAACAGGCAGACGGTCAGCGGCTTTTCCAGCTCGTTGAGGCCCCACAAGGTCCACTGCCACACCTGGGCCTCATCCTCGATCTGCTCGGGATAGAGCCGGCCCGTGCCGTATTTCTTGGCCAGGTAGAGGCTCTGCGCGAATGATTCGAACAGGGTCAGGCCATCGTCGACCAGCGCCGGCACCTTAGCATTGGGATTTATCGCCCGATAGGGCGGCTGCTTGATCTCACCCGGCGCGGGCTCGATGCTGGTCACCTCAAGCCCGAGCTCGCGCGCGACCCACAGGGGGCGGCGCGCGCGCGAACCGGGGCGACCGTAGATCGTGATCGTCATTCTGGAACACCCTTGAGGAAGGTGAGGATGGGCGCCGCCCATTCGGGCGCGCGTTCGAAGACCATGCCGGCGCCGCCGGGATACTCGGCATATGTCCAGCCCGGCCGCCGCGCGACGAGCTCGCGGCCCATCGGGAACAGCGGATCCTTGTGGCTGGCGAGGATCAATGTCGGGCACAGGATCCGGTCGAGATCGCACTCCAGATCATAAGCGGGGGCGGCACGGTGGCCGTCCTCCTTGCAGGGCCCGTTGGCGAAATAGGCGACGATGCCGACATGCACCGTCTCGTCGCTCCACGTCGGATCGGCGATGCGGCGCACCAATGCCCAGCGATCGGTGAAGTGGCTGCCGTCAGCCTTGATCTCCTGCAGATCCTTGAGCGATGCGGCGCGCGCGGCGCGCTGTTCGGCGGTGTAATAGGGCATGTTGTCGGCCGCGAGCGCGCGGACCTTGTCGGGATAGGCGGCCGCGACCCGCGCCGCGACCAGTGCGCCGCCATGATGGCCGGCGATCGCCACCGGGCCGAGGCCGAGCGCGTCGATCACTGCCGCGACCGTATCGGCATAGAGTTCGACGCTTGCGCCGTCGGCGGGCGGATCCGACATGCCGTGGCCGGGCAGGTCGGGCACGATCACGCGATAGCCCGCGGCGGCCAGTTCGGGCGCCGCCCTGCGATACTGGATCGATCCCCACGGCGCCTGATGGACCAGCGCGATCACCGGGCCGGTGCCGAGATCGCGATAATGGACTTGGCCGCACGGGCCGGGAACGTAACCGCGCCGTTCGCCGGCGAGGAGGTTGACGGAGGGCAGCATCAGGCGTTCCCCACCGGCAGGCGCTGGCCCAGCAGGCGGCCGAAGGTCATCGCCGGCGTTACCATCATGCCGCCGCACGCCGCCTTGCCCATCGTCTGCCCCGATCCCAGCAATTCGCCGATCGCATAGAGACTGCCGATCGGCTGGCCGTCGCGGTGGACGACGCGCAGGTCGTCGTCCACCGCGAGGCCCACCGCGCTCGAAATCGAGCTTCCCTGCATGCGGATGGCGTAGAACGGGCCGCTGCCGATCGGCTGCGGCGCATGGGTGCGGCCGAAGAAATCATTGCTGGTCAGCACGCCGTAATTGAACCCGGAAACCGCGCTCGCGAGGCCCGCGGCATCGATGCCGGCGCGCTCGGCGAGCGCCTCGATCGTCGGCGCGCTGGAGAAAGCGGGGCCGTCCTCAACGAAGGCGCGCAGCATGTCCTCGCGGCTCCAGCCGACGATGATCGGCGGCGCCGCGTCGAGGATCGCCTGGTCGAAGATGATCCAGTAGCGGCGGTCGGACTGTTCCATCAGCGCCATTTCGCGCGCATCGACGCTGCGGATATCCTCGCGGATGAAGCGCTGGCCGTTCGCGTTGACATAGATTTCCCAGGGCTCGCGCCGCTCGGGGAAGGTCTCGACGACGCCCAGCGACCGCGCCGGGTAGGTCTCGCTGTTGTAGAGCGTACCGAAATTGTTGAACACATTCTCGTGGCCGCGCAGATAGCCGCCCACGGCTTCGCCCAGCACCAGCCCGGCGCCCTGCGAAAAGGGGTAGGGGGCGGCGTTGTAGAGCGGATAGCCGCTCAGCCGTTCGAACATCTCGGGGTTGGAGGCATAGCCGCCGGTCGCCAGCACGGTGTTGCGGCCGTCGAAATCATGGGGCGTGCCCTCGGCGTCGCGCGCGGTGACGCCGATCACCCGGCCGTCGGCATTGCTGCGCAACGCGGTCACCTCATGCTGCAACTTCAGCGTGATCCGGCCCGCGGCCGCCAGCGCCTCGACGCGGGGGACGAGCACATTCTTGACGGTGATGCCGCCTTCGGCGCCCCAATAATAACGCTTCTCGCGATAGGGCTCATGGCCGAATCCGGTGACGGGATGGTCGGGCAGCGGCTCGAAGCCGACATCCATCAGCCAGTCGAACGTGTCGGCGGCATTGTCGATCGCAAGGCGGACGAGGCCGGGATTGGCGGTGCCGCGGCTGATCCGCATGACATCCTCGAAATGAGCGTCGGCGCTGTCGGCGATGCCGCGCTCCCGCTGCAGCCGGGTGCCTGCCGCGCTCATCTGTCCGGTCGCGACCCACAACGTGCCGCCAAGCTCAGTCGCGGCATCGATCAGCAGAACGCGTCCGCCGCGATCCGCCGCGAAGATCGCAGCCGGCAGCCCCGACGATCCCCCGCCGACGATGATGACATCCCACATGGACCCCGCGACTCCTATTGTTCTAATATTCAGAACGATGTTCCATAATTGAGGCTAGCGCTGGGTTTTACTGGTCGTCAAGCGGGTATTTGATACGCGGCAATTGACACGTTGCGCGCTGGAAATCCCCGTTTCGTCGGTCGACATTCGATGGACCATTGACTTGGCGCCCGGTCACAACCACGCTGTACTGTGGAACGACGTTCCAAATAATAGAACAAGGGGTGATCGAATGATCAAGGCGACAGTCGCAGCCGGTTTGATGGCCATGGTGCTGGCGGGCTCCGCCTTCGCCGCCGATGAGATCGAGCCGCCGACCGCGCGCGCCGATCGCTGCGCGCCGCCCTCGCCGCAGGATTCGCAGTGGGACGGGCTGGGCGTGCTCAAGGGTGGCAAAGGCTATGTCACCACGCCGATGGGGCAGGTGCATTATCGGCTGATGGGCCCGAAGGATGGCCCCGTGCTGGTGCTGATCCATCAGACGCCTTGGTCGCTGATCGAGTTCGCGGACATCCAGCCCTGCCTGGCGGCGCGCGGCATCCGCACATTGGCGATCGACACGCCGGGCTATGGCATGTCCGACGCGCCGGCGGGCAAGCCGACGATCGCCGCCTATGCCGGGAATATGCTGCCGGTGCTCGACGCGCTGCACATCCGCAAGGCGGCGTTCGCGGGTCACCACACCGGCGCCGCCATCGTTGCCGCCTTCGCCGCGCGCCATGGCGACCGGGTGACCGGCGTGATCCTCCACGGTGCGCCCAATTACAACGATGCGGAGCGCGCCCAACGCCGCGCGCTGCCGCATCCGGACCTCTCGCTGAAGCCCGACGGCAGCCATCTCAGCGCCTATTACGACAAGCTGTTCAAGGCGCAGGGCGCCTATCCGCGCAACCTCGCGACGATCAACTGGTCGACCTTGAACATCTTCCTCGCCGGTGCGTCGGACGTGGCGCACGCCGCCGTCTACGCCAACGACATGGCGGGCGACCTCCAGCGAATCGAGGCGCCGCTGCTGGTGTTGTCCGACGGCGGCGACGCGCTCAACGCGATCGACCAGCGGACGGGGACGATGAAGCCCAATTTCCGCTATCGGAAATTCTCGGACGGCTCGGCGCACATGCTGATCGTGGAGCCGGCGCGCTGGTCGGATATTGCGGCGGGTTTCGTGCAGGAGGCGGTGAAGAAGCGGTGAGCGGAGAGTTTGTGATTGTCCTCTATGTTATATCAATGATTGATTGGATAAATAATCTGGCGCCATGTGATCGAGTCTGAGAATACTTTTGCGATTATTTTCATGCACAAATAGACATGTTGCATGATGAAGGGCTTGTTCTTTTATGCTCGGCTTAAACATTAAATTAATTTGCGGCCTACTGTCTGTTATTTCGTGGAATTTGCGCATAATCGGATGTTGGTCAAAAGCGAATTCTCTAGTGTAATTGTCGATATCCGTCCGTAGCAATTCGTATGTATATCCAAATAATATAGCAGAACCGATAACTGCAACTGTTACAGATTCGTGGACAATTCTAAAAATCCTCCAGTCTGTATTATAATTTATTGTACCATCGTGGTTGTAACCTCCGAAATATACGGTTTGAGATTGAGTGACGTGATTGTGAGCGCAATTGGAAATCACTGTTCCATTTCTTGCGATCCAAAATCTAAACTCGGGTGGATTTTGCTGCGTTTCTCTGAAATTGCTTCTGGTGGCTTGCGTTATCATCAGGCCTTGATTGTCATAAAAATCGGCGTTGTATGAAAACATCGAGAACCATGTTCTTAGATCGTCTTGATCTTTTTCTGATATGATTAAGCCGCCATCCATTAAATTTCGAAGAGATTCCTTTGAGTTGGTTTGAATTTGGCTGGCCCATCCGTTGTTGCACGGTCGACAGAGTGATCTTATTGTCTTCCTCCACGGTCCTCCGATATTAATTTTATTTCTCTCGTAGGCCGGCAGCTCGTTCGAAGTGGATCTTGTGACAAAATCTCGTGATGTTGTACCAGTTGGCTTCTCAATTTTACTCTCGTTTTCTAGTCTCTCGTGCATCCATTGTGGCCATATGTGCTCCTTCGAGCTCATCTTTCTTGTTGTTTTATTGTTACAAAAACCACACTGTGGGGGACTGTATTCGGAATCCCAGTTTTTCCTATTGTTGTCTTCGAAATAATCCCAATCTCTTGCCATGCGCTTGATCCCGGTGGCGTGCGGTTGTCTACGTCGACTGGTATATGAGCTGGTGTCACGTAGATCGAGACACTCTGGCACTTAGTTCGACGGCGTTGACGCGCTCGATGCGATCGACGAGCGGACGGGGCGATGAAGCCGAACTTCCGCTACGAGAAATTCTCGGACGGCTCGGCGCATATGCTGATCGTGGAACCCGCGCGCTGGTCGGATATCGCCGCGGGGTTCGTGAAGGACGCGGTGAAGCGTTAAGGGGCCAATTGTCCTCCCCGGCGCGCAGCGCCGGGGAGGACATTCCTAATCACCTCACGCCACCAGCCTTGCCGGCCCTTCCTCCGCAATCTGCCGCGTCGAAGCCCCCAGCGACCGCGAAGCCTCCGCCGCCGCCGCACGGATCTGCGCGATCAGGGTCGCGGCGCCATCCTCGGTGAAGCGGACGAGCGGCAATGTCAGCCCCATCGCCGCGATGATCTGATCGTCCGGCCCCCACACCGGCGCGGCGATGCCGCCGACCGCGACCTCCCATTCGCCGCGATTGATCGCGATGCCCGAGGCGCGAACCTCCTCCGCGGCGGCGATCAGCGCGTCGGGATCGACGATGGTGCGCGGCGTGTAATAGCGCAGCGACTTGGCCAGCGTCTCCTGCATCGCGGTCGGGTGATAGGCGAGGAAGATCTTGCCGGTCGCCGAGCAATGCGTCGGCGCGCGTTCGCCGATCTCCGAAAAGGCGCGCACCGAATGCACACCCTCGGACTTGTCGACGTAGATCACGTCCGGACCGGCCGAGATGGCGAGGTGGACGGTCTCCAATGTCGCGCGTGCCAGCCGGTCCATGATCGGGCGGATCGAGCGGCGGATGTCGAGCCGCTCGATGATCTTGGAACCCTGCTGCCAGACCTTGAGCGTCGCCGAATAGCGCCCGTCCATGCTGGAGACATAGCCGAGGCCGACGAAGGTCTGGAGGTACCGGTGGATGTTGCTCTTGGTCAGGCCCAGCTGACGCGCCAGTTCGGAGACGCCCATCGGCTCGGGCGCCGCGATCAGCGCCTCGAGTACCGACATGCCCTTCACGATCGTCTTGTCCATCCCGCTACTCAACCCTTCGACGCTGCGAGCGATGCGTCGAGATCGCGCGCCGCCAAGCGATAATGTGCCAGACCGCGCCATGTAATCAAAATCGCCGGCGCGCCAAGCAGGATCACATAGCCCGAAAGAACGAGGCCGATATTCCGGGGATCTCCCGAAAGATCGGTCGCCGCGCCGATGATCGGCGGGCCGAGCAGCGGGCCGATCAGCGAGATGACGGTGTTGAAGATCGCCATCGACTGGGTGCGAACTTCGCCCGGCGTGATCCTCGCCATCGATGCGGGGCCTCCCGCGGTCGCCACGGACTTGCCGATGAAGGCGATGAACATGAAGACCACCGCGATCTCCGGCGTCGGCATGCTCGGGTAGAGCGCGCTTGCGGGCACGCAGATCAACAGGCCGAGCAGCAGCACGCGCATCGAGGCGTCGATATGCCGGGCCCCCAGTTGCTTGTGCGCCCATACCGCCACCGCGGTGCCGATCGGCCCGGCGGTGAAATAGAAGGCGCCGGTGACGAGCCCGGTTTCCGCCACGCCCCAACCCCACACCCGCGAGAACAGGGGCACGTTCCACAAGGTCAGCGCGCTCAGCGCGAAATTGCAGGTGGAACCCACGAACAGCGATCCAAAACCGCGCCAGCGCGCGAAGATATATTGGAAAGCGTACCAGCCGTTGCGGCCGATGGCGGTCCGTTCCTGGCGCTGCGGTTCGCGCACCGTCATCATGAGGCCGGCGAAGACGAACCCGGGGATGCCGACGAGCACGAAGGTTGCCTGCCACGGCGCCAGCGTACCGAACAGCGGCCAGGTGACATGGCCCAGTTCATGAAGTTCGCGGACGAGGAAGCCGCCGAGCAGGAAGGCGAGGCCTGCGCCCAGATAGGGGCCTGCCATGTACACGCTGATCGCGCGCGGACGATCCTTGCGTTCGAAATAGTCGCTGATCATCGAGACAGAGCAGGGGCTGACCACCGCCTCGCCGAGGCCGAGGCCCAGCCGCATCAGGAACAGCGGCAGGAAGGTTGCGACGAGGCCGCTGCTGGCCGTCATCGTGCACCACAGCAATATGCCTGCGATCAGCAGATATTTGCGGTTGGACCGATCTGCGTACCAGCCGAGCGGGATCGCGACGATGATGTGGAACAGCGAGAAGGCCGGTCCCAGCAGCAGGCCGATCTGGAAATCGCTGAGCTTCAGCGCTTCCTTGATCGGCTCCACCAGCAGGCTGAGGATGAAGCGGTCGAAATAGGAAAGGATGAAGATCAGCAGCAGGAGGATGACGACGTACCAGCGATAGCCGGCGCCCTGTCTGTCCAGTATCACGTCGCAATCCCCCGATGCAGCGGGGTCTGCCCCGCCGGGTGTTTCAGAATGTCGGTGTGGTGATGGTGCTGCCTGTTCAGGCGGGCTTGCGGCTGCCGAACACATACCAGCCGCCCTTGCCGTGGCGCGGGCGGCCCGGCTCGTCCCACGCGAAGGCGGCGGCGCGATCGGGATAGGCGTTGATGTCCGGCAGGATGTGCGCGAAGCTCGCCGCGCGGTCGAAACCGGCATTGGCCATCAGTTCGATCGGATCCTGGTTGCGGAACGCGGTATAGGCCGGTTCATTGTTGTTCCGCGTGTCCCAGTTCCAGAAATAATTCTCCCAGGCGTCGACCAGATGGTGCGCGGGCAGTTCCTGATGCACCATCAGCCCGCCGGGCTTCAGCAGCCTCTGGCATTCGGCAAGCACCTTCTTCGTCGCCCACACCGGAATCTCGTGGAAGAAGAAGCTGGAGACGATCAGGTCGAAATGGCCGTCAGGGAAGTTCGTCTGCTCGGCATTCTGCTGGCTGAAATGAACCGGCAGGCCATGATGCTCGGCCACCGCATGGCCATAGCGCAGCAGCGGCGCGCCGACATCGATGCCATGCGCCTCGACGCCCTCGAACGCCTCGACATAGGGCAGCAGATTCTTGCCCGACGTCGTGCCGATATCGAGCATGCGCAGCGGCCGGACGTCGGGATAGGTGGCCTTGATCCAGCGGCTGACGACGCGGGCGACGCCGCCCCATGAGCGGTGGCTCTGCTGCGCGGTGAACACGCGCGCACCGAGATTGACCACCGCGCCCTGCGCGACATCGTCGGCGGTGAATTCGCTGTGGAAGCAGCCCGGCGTCAGATGGACGTCGAGCGTGGTGACATAGGCGGGCACCTCGAACGCGGGGTCGAGCGTGAGCGAGCCGCCCGCCGGGTTGCGCTCCGCCGCGGCGCGCGCGACCGCGACCAGTTCGGGAAGGGCGCGCTCCACCTCGGGCTGCACCGAAAGGAAGCACATCTCCTGCGCATTGTAGCGCAACGTGGAATAGAAGCGGTAGCTCGCCTCATTCTCCATCGCGCGATCAATCTCGCGCCAGCTTGCCGGCGCGGCGGGCAGATTCGGCGCGACGCGGCCGCGATAATCGCTCTCCAACGCGTTGGCGAAATCCTGGATCGCATGGCGGCGCAGCACGCTGCAGAAACGCTGCCGCGCGACCTCGTCATGCGTGGCATGGGTGACTGCCTCGATGTCGGCGACCGCCGAGTTGGTGATGGCGCGATCCTGCATTGCGACCCTTTCGCTGCGCGGCCAGTTCCTGCATGTTCCAAATGTCAGAACATCGTTCCGAATCGGAGCGTATCACTTGGATTGCCTGCCAGCAATCGCCCAATGCGCCTGACGCAAAAGGATTTGCGAGGCGCAAAAATCCGTTTGGACAAGTCGATTACTATTAGAGATAGTACAAATGAAACAACCCTCTTTGGCTTGGGCGGGGCAATGGATAGCGAGATCATCGTCGTGGGTGCCGGCCCGGTGGGGCTGACCGCCGCCTTCCTGCTCGGCCAGCGCGGAATATCCTGGACGCTGATCGCCGAGGAGGCGGTGCTGGCGACCGATCTGCGCGCCTCCACCTTCCATCCGCCGACGCTGGACCTGCTCGATCGCTTCGGCCTTGCCCAGCCGCTCATCGCGCAGGGGCTGCGCAGCTCGACCTGGCAGATCCGCATGCACGAGACCGGCGAGCGCGCCGAATTCGATCTCGCGGTGATCGCCGGGGACACCAGCCATCCGTTCCGGCTGCAGTGCGAACAGTCGAAGCTCTGCGCGCTGCTGCTCGATCGGCTGGCGCAGGATCCCAACGGCCGCGTGCTGCTCGGCATGCGCAGCACCGGCTTCCGGCAGGACGAGGACGGCGTCACGCTGTTCTCGCGGCCCGCCGGCGCGCCCGAGGACGCCGAGCCGCAAGCCTTTACTGCGCGCTTCCTGATCGGCGCGGACGGCGCGCGCAGCGTCGTGCGGCGGGAGGCGGGGATCGCGTTCGCGGGCAAGACCTACCCCGAGACGACGATCCTCGCGACGACACGCTTCCCTTTCCACGAGCGGCTGCCCGACCTCTCCAACGTCAACTATGTCTGGAAGGCGGGCGGCACCTTCAGCCTGCTGCGGCTGCCGCATCTGTGGCGCTGCAGCCTCTATCCCGATCATGACGAAACGATCGAGGATGGGCTGCAACCGCAAAGCATCGCCCGCAAGCTGCAGGAAATCGCACCCGACCCGGCGGGACATGAGGTGCTGGAGACGCGCGCCTATCGCATCCACATGCGCATCGCCGGGGATTATCGGCGCGGCCGCGTGGTGCTGGCGGGCGACGCCGCGCATCTCAACTCGCCCTCGGGCGGCATGGGCATGAACGGCGGCGTCCATGACGCGTTCGAACTGGTCGCGACGCTCGCCGAGATCCGCGAAGGCGCGTCGCTCAACCTGCTCGATCGCTATACGCGCCGCCGCCGGCCGATCGCCGAGCAGGAAGTGCTGGCACAGGCCGACCGCAACCGCGCGCGCATGCAGGAGCGGGACGGCAGCAAGCGGCAGGAGATGCTGGCGGCGTTGCAGAAGACGGCGCGCGATCCCGAAGCGGCGCGCGAACATCTCTTGCGCAGCTCGATGATCGCCGGCCTGCGCCGCGCGGCGGCGATCGGCTGATGATCGGCGGCTATGATTATGGCCGAGCGGGGCGGATCGGCGTCGGCACGCCGCAGGCCAACCCGACGGTCGAGGCCGAACTGCGTATCCTCATGCCGCCGGCGGTGAGCCTCACCGTGCTGCGGCTGACCAGCAATGCCGCGGCACCGGCGGACCGGCTGCGCGCCTATCTGCTCGGGCTGTGCGAACAGCTCACCGCGTTCGACAGCTTCCGCCCCGACGTGTTCGGCTTCGGCTGCACCGCTTCCGCCTATCTGGTCGATAGCGGGGACGAGCGCGCAGTGCTCAATTTCTGCGAGGATCGTTACGGCTATCCGATCGTCACCGCGGCCGACGCGATCGACCTCGCGCTGAGCCGGATCGGGGCGCGGCGGATCGCGCTGCTCTCGCCCTATCCGCCCGAGCTCGCGGTTGCCGCCATCCGCTACTGGCGGGGCCGGGGCTATGAGGTCGCGGCCACCGGCACCGCCGGCGATCTCGGCCCGACCGGCGATACGCGCGGCATCTATGCGCTGGGCAGCGCCGATGCCGGTGCGGCGCTTGCGCGCGCCGATCTCGCCGGCGTCGATGCGGTGCTGCTCAGCGGCACCGGCATGCCCTCGCTGCCATTGATCGCGGATGCCGATCTCGGCGTGCCCCTTCTGTCCTCCAACCTGTGCCTCGCCGCCGCGCTCTGCGCGCGGCTGGGGCTGGGCGATCCGATCGATCCGGCGTCGGCGCCGGGCCAAGCCTGGCGCGAGCGTTGCCGCGCCGCCACTGCCATTGCCGGGAGAGAGTGATGACCGAACTGATTACCGCGCTGATCGACGGCGAGACGGTCGCCACCGGCGATGCGCCCATCGCCGTGATCAACCCCGCCGACGGCAACCTGATCGCCGAACTGCCCGAGGCCGATGGCGCGACGGTGGACCGCGCCGTCGCCGCCGCGCGCCGCGCGTTCGACGAGGGGACATGGCGCCACATGGCGGTCGACAAGCGCCAGGAGGTGCTGCGGCGCTGTGCCGATCTGATCGATGGGGCCGCCGACGAACTGGCGGACATCGAAACCGCCAACACCGGCATCCCGCGCAGCCAGCTCCGCAACCGTTCAATCCGGCGCGCCGCCGACAATTTCCGCTTCTTCGCCGACTATATCGGCCAGAGCGTCGGCGACCTCTACGAGCAGAACCCCGACTATCTCACCTTCGTGCGACGGGAGCCGGTGGGCGTCGCGGCGCTGATCTCGCCGTGGAATTCGCCGCTGGCGCTGGGATCGATGAAGATCGCCTCGTCGATCGCGTTCGGCAACAGCTGCGTGCTCAAGCCGTCCGAACAGGCGCCGCTCGGCATCAGCCGGCTGGTCGCGCTGCTCGGCGATGCCGGGCTGCCGGAGGGCGTGGTCAACCTCGTCAACGGCCGCGGCGCCACCACCGGAGACCGGCTGATCCGCAACCCTGGCGTCGACGTCGTCACCTTCACCGGCGGCACGCCGACCGGCCGGGTGATCATGCGCACCGCCGGCGAACTGCTGAAGCCGGCGACGGTGGAACTGGGTGGCAAGTCTGCGAACATCATCTTCGACGATACCGATTTCGAGCAGGCGGTGGACGGCGCGTTGCTCGGCATCTTCACCAACAATGGCCAGCAATGCCTTGCCGGCTCGCGCATCCTCGTCCAGCGCGGCATCGCCGATCGCTTCATCGAGGCGTTCGTCGCGCGCACCCGCAACATCCGCGTGGGCGATCCGCTCGATCCGGCGACCGACATCGGCCCGCTCGTCTCGCAGCGCCACATGCAGCATGTGCTGAGCTTCGTGCCCGAGGCGGGATCGGGCGATGCGCTGCTCACCGGCGGCCGCCGCGCGCCGCAGTTCGAACGCGGCTGCTATGTCGAGCCCACCGTCGTCCTCGCCTCCTCCAACGATGCGCGCGTCTGCCAGGAAGAGATTTTCGGGCCGTTCGCGGCGCTGATCGTGTTCGACACCGACGAGGAAGCCTATCGCATCGCCAATGCCAGCCGCTTCGGGCTGGTCTCCTATGTCTGGTCGCAGAGCATCGCGCGGATCATGGAGGCGCAGCAGCGCATCGAGGCGGGTATCGTCTGGTGCAACACGCCCATGATGCGCGAACTGCGGGCGCCGTTCGGCGGCTACAAGGATTCGGGCGTCGGCGCCGATGGCGGGGCCGCCTGCGAGGCCTTCTATACGCGCCAGAAGACCGTCACGATCCCGCGCCGGCCGATCGCGCTCAGGAAACTCGGCGTTTGAGCGCAGCAACGCCCGCCCGATAATATGGGCGGGCGTAGCGAAGCAGGCCGGGCATGGCTCCCGCTCGCACCCTGGATTTCGTTGGTCGACGGATCCTGGGTTCGTTCACCCCAACGCCGGCCGCGCCGCGTCCACGATCTCGTCCCCCCGCGCAATCCACGTGCGCGGCCGTGCCGCGAGGTCGGTCAGCAGATCCTCGAAGATGTCGATGCGATAGGGCAGGCCGATGATGTAGGGCGTCAGGTTCAGCGGGAGCATGCGGCCGCCGAAGCGGTTCGCCTCGCCGTCGAGCAGCGTATAGGCGTCGCGCAACTGTTCGGCATAGCCGTCAACCGAGTGTTGCTGGTTGACGAGGATCTGCCGGTCCGAAAGCTCATGGTTGAGCGGCAGGTTGACGATCTCGCCAGCCTCGGTCGCGAAGCGATAGGGCAGTTCGTCGTTCACCCAGTCGCACATATAATCCAGCCCGGCCTCGACCAGCAGCCGCGGCGTGTTGAACGATTGCGAGCGGGCGATCGAATGCCAGCCGCGCGGGCGCGTGCCGGAGACCTTCTCCAGCGTGTCGAGCGAGCGCAGGATGATGTCGCGCTCCACCGCCGCGTCCATGCCGCCGGCGATCGTCGCGTTCATGTCGGTCGAGTGGGCGACGATCTCATGTCCGCCCGAGACGATGTCGGCGATGATCGAGGGATAGCGCTCCGCGACCGTGGCGTTGACCGCGACCGAGACGCGCGCGCCCACCTTCGCAAAGGCGTCGAGCAGGCGATAGAAGCCCACCCGCGTGCCATATTCGCGTGCGGTATAGTGCCGATAGTCCGGATAGGCGGTCTGCATGTGGCCCGGCGCGCGGAACGGCTTGTCTTCCGGCGTGATGGGAAACCATTCGAGGTTGACCAGCATCCATAGCGCAACCCGCTTGCCGTTCGGCCAGGTGATCGGCGGCCGCTCGAACAGGTTGGACCAGCGATAATGCTCATGGTCCATGCCGTGGCGGCGCTTCGGATAGTCGAGATAGGCGGGATCGAGCGCCATCAGCGGGCCTCCCTGGCATAGCGGGCCGCGTCGGCCACCGCCGCGTCGTAATCGTTGGCGAGGAAATGATCGGCGATGTCGCCCGAGCGGGTGATCCATGCACGGCCGTCGGCCGCGATGTGGCGCAGCACCTCCTCGAACGGCCCGATGCGGTGCGGCTGGCCGACCAGATACGCGTGCAGCGGAATGCACATGACGGTGCCCGAAGTCTCACCCTCCGCCGCCAGCCGCTCGAACTGGCGGATCAGTGTCTCGGCATAGGCGCGCGGGCTCATATTATAGACCGAGAAGCCGTAATGATCGTTGACCTCGAGGCTGTAGGGCATCGAGATCAGCTTGCCGGACTTCACATGCACCGGCCCCGGCTGGTCGTCATGATAGAGGTCGCAGGTGTAGGTCAGGCCATACTCGGCGATCAGGTCCAGCGTGCGCGGCGTGTGGGTGAGCGCGGGGGCGAGCCAGCCCTTGATCGTCTGGCCGGTCGCGGCGCGCACCGTCTGAATCGAATCCTCGATCAGCGCGCGTTCCTGCGCCTCGTCCATCCCATAGGAATAGCGGGTGTTGTAGGCGCCATGGCTGAAGAATTCCCAGCCCAGCGCGTTCACCTGCTCGACGATCTCCGGGTGATGCTGGCACATCGCGATCGACAGCGACACCGATCCCTTGAAGCCGTGCCGCGCCATGACGTCGACGAGGCGCTGGTGGCCGACGCGGTTGCCATAGTCGCGGTGGCTGTAGCCGACGACGTCCGGATGCGGCTTCGCCCAACTCTTGCGGTGCGGGTTGGCGGGCGGATCGAGCTCGTAGAATTCGATGTTGGGCGACACCCAGACCGCGACCGTCTTGCCTTCCGGCCACGCGATCTTCGCACGATCGCGATAGGGGCGAAAATCATACAGGCCGGGATCGGCCTCACCCTCGCGCATCAACGAGCCTCCAGCCAGTCGATTACCGTCTGCACCGGTTCGACATCGGCATATTTGAGCTGGAGGTCGGTGAGGTTGGCGAAGTGATAGCTCTCATGCTTGTCCGCGCAGGTCTCGATCGGGACGATCGCGCGGAAGCCATGAGCCAGCGCATCCACCGCGGTCGCGCGTACGCAGCCGGAGGTGCTGCCGCCGGTTACTACCACCGTATCCACCTTGTGCCAGCGCAGATAGGAATTGAGCGGCGTTTCGAAGAAGGCGGAGGGCATGCGCTTGGTATATTGCAGGTCGTTGGCATCGATCTCGCAGCGCGGATCGAAGGCGTGGCGCTCGCTGCCATATTTGATGTTCTGCAGCGAATCCTCGGTGTTGGTGCGCGTGCCCCATACGCCCGCATCGCCGGCATCGTCCTTGTAGGCGACATGACTCCAGATCACCGGCATGCCCCTCGCGCGGGCGAGGCGCGAGATGGTGTTGGTATATTCGATCTGGCGCGGATCGGTCTCATAAGCGGTCTTGAACATGTCGATGCGGGTATAGGCCTGCTGGAAGTCGACATTCACGATCGCCAGCTTCTCCCCGAAGCCGAACTTGCGCCGCGCGGGGTTGGCCATCACCTCTTCGAAGAGCTGGCGTGCTGTCTTGTCCTCACGCACCATCTTCGTGCCGATGATCGTCATGCTACCTCCTTGATCGGCTGGCGGTCCGCCGCCCTGTTGAACCCCAGCGGGACCCCCGCATCCGGAATGAAGCCGTAGAGCGGCTCGCCCGGCACCGCCGCCGCCAGAATCTCGCGCACCGCCACCAGCCGGTCGATGTCGATACCCGTGCGAAGGCCCATCGCCTCCAGCATGAACACCAGATCCTCGGTGACGATGTTGCCCGATGCGCCGGGCGCGAACGGGCAGCCGCCGAGGCCGCCCAGCGAACTGTCCAGCGTCGTGAGCCCGCATTCGAGTGCTGCGAGCGCGTTGGCAAGGCCGAGCCCGCGCGTGTTGTGCAGATGGATGCCGGTGAGCGCGGCGTTCCCCACCGTGCCGCGCACCAGCGCGATCAGCCGCTTGACCGCGGCGGGATCGGCAAAGCCCGTGGTATCCGACAGGCCGACCTCGTCGCAGCCTGCCGCCATCAGCCCTTCGGCAAGGCGCGCGATCTGCGCGTCGGGGATCGCGCCTTCCAGGGTGCAGCCGAACGCGGTGGAAAGGCTGCCCTCGAAATGGGGGCGGCGTTCGGTCGGCAGGGCGGCGATCATGCCGGCGATCGCGCGTGCTTCTTCCAGCACCTGCGCATGGGTGCGGCGCAGGTTGCGCAGCGAATGCGTCTCCGATACCGACAGGGGCAGGGTGATCTTGTGCGCGCCCGCTTCCAGCGCCGCTTCGGCACCGCGGGCATTGGGCACCAGCACGGCAACCGTCAGGCCCGGAATCGTGAGGGCGTGCGTCACGACCTCGCGCGTGTCGGCAAGCTGCGGCAGGATCCTGGCGGGCACGAAACTGCCCACCTCGATCTCGCGGACGCCGGCCGCGGCTTCGGCGGTGATCCACGCCTTCTTCGCCTCGATGGGCATGATCGGGGCGATGCTCTGCAGCCCGTCCCGCGGGCCGACCTCGCTGACGAGGATGTCGATGCCGTCCATGGCGCTCATCTGCTGTGCATTCCGACTCTGGTTGCCTTATTTGTTCTATTTCTATATCAAATAAGCCACGTCATACAAGGCGTGGGGCCACAAACGGAATCAAGATGGACAAGGATGCGTTGCCGCTCGCCGGCCTGAAAGTCGTCGAATTCACCCATATGGTGATGGGCCCTGCGGTTGGCGTGATCCTTGGTGATCTTGGTGCCGAAGTGATCAAGGTGGAGCCGGTGGGCGGCGACCAGACCCGTCGTCTGCTGGGCTCGGGCGCCGGCTATTTTCCGATGTTCAACCGCAACAAGCGCAGCATCTGCCTCGATCTCAAGGCCCCCGACGGCCTAGCCGTCGCGCGCCGGCTCGTCGAGGACGCGGATATCCTGATCGAGAATTTCCGCCCCGGTACGCTGGCCAAGCTCGGCCTGTCCTATGAGACGCTGTCCGGGGCCAATCCGCGGCTGATCTATTGCTCCGCCAAGGGTTTCCTCTCCGGTCCCTATGAGAAGCGCGCCGCGCTGGACGAGGTGACGCAGATGATGGGCGGCCTCGCCTATATGACCGGCCCCCCCGGCCGGCCGCTGCGCGCGGGCGCATCGGTGATCGACATCACCGGCGGCATGTTCGGCGTAATCGGCATCCTCGCCGCGGTGGAACGTCGCCACCGCACCGGCAGGGGCGGCGAGGTGCTCTGCTCGCTCTATGAGACCACCGCCTTCCTCGTCGGGCAGCACATGGCGCAGCAGGCGGTGACCGGCAAGGCGGCGGCGCCGATGCCCGTCCGCATCTCCGCCTGGGCGATCTACGACGTGTTCGACACGATGCGGCCCGGAGAGCAATTGTTCGTCGGCGTCGTCAGCGACCAGCAATGGGCGGCCTTCTGCACCGCGTTCGGGCTGACCGAACTCGGCGACAATGCCGATTATGCGAAGAACAACCAGCGCGTGCTGGCGCGCGACCTGATCCTGCCGCAGGTGCGCGCGCTGTTCGCCGGCATGCGCCGCGAGGATCTGGTGGCGAAGCTGGAGACGATCGGGCTGCCCTTCGCGCCGATCACGCGGCCCGAGGATCTGTTCGACGATCCCCATCTCAACGCCGGCGGCCTGCTCGACCTCACCCTGACCGACGGCACGCCGACGCGGTTGCCCGGCCTGCCGGTGGAGATTGACGGCGAACGGCTCGACCTGCAGCGCGATATTCCACAGATCGGCGCGGACGGCGATGCGCTGCTCGCCGACCTGGGCTTAACGCCCGAGCGGGTGGCGGAAATGCGCGCGGCGGGGAGCATCGGCTGAGATGGGCCTGACGCTGTTCGAGAAGATCTGGAATGCCCACGCCATCGCCGATCTGGGCGATGGCGTGGGGCTGCTGCTGATCGATCGAGTGATGCTGCATGAGCGCACCGGCAGCGTCGCGCTCGAAAGCCTTGCGGAGGCCGGGCGGCCGGTGATGGCGCCTGCGCAGATCTTCGTCACGATGGACCATATCGTCGATACGCTGCCGGGCCGGAGCGATCATACGATCATGCCCACCGGCACCCAGTTCATCACCGCGACCCGCAAGGCCGCGCAGGCCGCCGGGCTGACCTTGTTCGACATCGGCGATATCGGCCAGGGCATCGTCCATGTGATCTCCCCCGAACAGGCGATTGTGCTGCCCGGCGTCAGCCTCGTCTGCCCGGACAGCCACACCTGCACGCAGGGCGCGATGGGTGCACTTGCCTGGGGGATTGGATCGACCGAGGCCGAGCATGCGCTCGCCACCTCCACCTTGCGCGTCCGCAAGCCGCGGACGATGCGGATTTCCGTGAACGGGCGGCTCGGGCGGGGGGTGACGCCCAAGGATCTCGCGCTCCACATGCTGGCGCGCTTCGGCGCGGCCGGCGCGAATGGCTGCATCCTCGAATATGCCGGGGAGGCGGTGCGCGCGCTCGATGTCGAGGCCCGGCTGACCCTTTGCAACATGGCGACCGAGATGTCCGCCTTCTCGGCGATCATCGCGCCCGACGAGACCGTGTTCGCCTATCTGCAGGGTCGCGCCTATGCACCGACGGGCATCGAATGGGATGCCGCGCTCGCCGACTGGCGCACATTGTGCTCGGACGCGGATGCGGTGTTCGACGTCGAGCATGTCGTTGATGCTGTGGATATCGCGCCGATGGTCACCTGGGGGACCAGCCCGCAGCACGCGGTGCCGATCGGTCAGCCGGTGCCCGCGTTCGAGGCAACCGGCACGCGCGACACCCGCGCCGCCTATGATCGCGCGCTCGCCTATATGGGGATCGAGGCAGGGCAGGCGCTTGAGGCGCTGCCGATCGACGCGGCCTTCATCGGATCCTGCACCAATGCCCGCCTGTCGGACCTGCGCCGCGCCGCCGCGGTGCTCAGGGGCCGGCATGTCGCGCCGCATGTGAAGGCGATCTGCGTGCCCGGCTCCACGCGCGTCAAGGCGGCGGCCGAGGCCGAGGGGCTCGACCGTGTGTTTCGCGACGCCGGATTCGAATGGCGCGAGGCGGGCTGCTCGATGTGCTTCTTCGCCGGCGGCGAGAGCTTCGGCCACCGCCAGCGCGTCGTCACCTCCACCAACCGCAATTTCGAGAGCCGGCAGGGGCCCGAGACGCGCTCGCATCTGGCATCGCCCGAAACGGTGGCCGCCTCGGCGATCGCGGGTATGATCGCCGATCCCCGCCGCCTGGGGTCAGCATGAGCGCGCAACCTTTCATCCGCCTGGCCGCCGTCGCGCTGCCGCTGGTCCGTGACAATATCGATACCGACGCGATCATCCCGTCGCGCGAGATGAAGTCGGTCTCCAAGAAGGGGCTGGCCGACGGTCTGTTCGCCGGCTGGCGCTACACCGCGGTCGGCGGGCGCGATCCCGATCCCGATTTCGCGATGAACCAGCCGTGCTATCGCGATGCGGCGATCCTGCTCGGCGGCGCCAATTTTGGTTGCGGGTCTAGCCGCGAGCATGCCGCCTGGGCGCTCGCCGAACAGGGCTTCCGCGCGATCATTGCGCCCAGCTTCAACCCGATCTTCCGCGGCAACTGCATTCGCAACGGCATCGTGCCGGTCGAACTGCCGCGCGCGGTGGTGGAAGAAATCGCCGCCGGGGTGGAGGCAGATGCCGCGGCGACCGTCGCGGTCGATCTTGAACAGGGTTTCGTTGCGTTCGGCGCGGGGCGCTGGGATTTCGCGCTGGAAGACGAATCGCGCGAGATGCTGCTCGAAGGCAAGGATGCGATCGAGCTGACCTTCAAGCGCCGTGACGAGATCGAGTCCTTCCGGCGCGCTGATGCGGTTCGGCGGCCGTGGGTGTATCTTGAGCGCGCACGATGAGGGGGCGAAGTTCGCACCGTTACACGGGTTGAACCGTCGAATGCGGTATCAGGGAGCGACGTAGATCTTGCCGAAGTGTGCGGACAGCCGCTCCGCCTCAGATGCCATGGACGCCGCAGCCCGGCATCTACGATCAACATCAGTCGCGGTGCCGGATGATCTGCTCGCTCATACCTCCCCTGTCGGCTGGAAGCATATTGATTTCTCCGGCGATTTCCTTTGACATCGCGCCGCCGCTTCCGTTGGCCGCAGGTCCCTCGATCTACCACCGGATAGCCGTGTCGCGGCGGGCGCCGATTGTTCTCCCTTAGCGTTGTTTAGCGTACTCTCGACGCTATGCCTTTTTGACGCTATTCTTTGGCCGCCCGCAAGGGAACGAGCGCGGGGGAAGGTTTCCAGCAATTTTCTAGGCTCGCTGCGAAGCCATTCGCCCACGCCCCAGGACTGCCCGGCTGCAGCCAGCCCTCATAGCGCGATCGCATCAGGTAGTCGCCAATCTCGAACGAGATCTTGTCGGCGTGCAGCACGATCTCGGGCAGTTGGCTGGTCTGATCGAGCACCGATGAGAATCTGAGGTTTTGGGCAGTTCCGAGGTGATCGTCCCCCGGTTCGAAGGACACGCTGAGTTATCCGGTCATGCGCTGCTCGACTTGCTCGGGTGTGAGATACCCGATGGCCGAGTGCATGCGATGCCGGTTGTCGTAGCCCTCGATGTATCCGAACAGCGCCTGCCGTGCCTTGGCCTGCGTCGCCCATCGGCACTGATGGACCAGTTCGACATTCAGCGTATGGAAAAAGCTCTCCATCGGAGCATTGATGCTCCTATGTCGGTCAAGTGCTTTTCACGGATGGTGATGCCGCCTTTCCGGTGCAGAGGTGCTGGTAGATTTCGCGGGCGATATACCGCTTGAGGCACCGCCGGATTTCGCGCGGTGACTTGCCTTCGGCGGTTCGGCGCTGGACGTACTCGCGGGTGCTCGAAGGGTTGCGGGCCTGGTCGAGACAGAAAACGAGATCCGTGCACGCGTCGCACTGCCAGCGGCGCCCTGAAAATCGGTCTGGCCCGCTCGCTACCGGAGTACCGGATATCCCGATGCGATCGCCGTCGCTGCGCGGTCGAGGATCACGTCATATTGCCCGGCGATGGGTGCGCTGAACCCCGCCAGAAATAGCGCATCCCGGCATTCGGCGAGTGTGTCGTCGGCCATGGCTGCGGTGAGCGCGGTCTGCAGGCGACGGATGGTTACCGCATCGGCATTTATGGGTGCGACATAGGGCGGAGCAGGGGCAGTCGGGGTGTAGCCGAGGATGCGCGTGCCGGTCAGCATCGCCGGCTGCCAGCGCGCGACGAAGGCATGGACGACACAATCGACCGTCGCGATGTCAGCCCGACCGCTGGCGATCGCGGCTATGCTCGCGACGTGGCTATCACTCGCCAGCACGGAAGCGAAGAACGCCTGCCCGTCGGCCAACGGCGCGACGATGCTGCGGAAGGCGTTGTAGCCGGCATGCGAGTAAGCGCGGCTATAGGCGGCCCGGCTGCCCCGGAAATCGGCGAGATCCAGTCCCGGATGATCGGCGGGGACGAGGATCGCGCTTGCATAGTTCGGACCGTCGCAGCCCGGCGCCGCGCAGTGCGGCACCGCGACCGGCGTGACGTGGCTTCGCAGTTCGTGGGTGGCGAGGTAGCCGCAGGTCTGGCTGATCAGCAGCGACGGCGATTGCCATTGTCCGATGAGATCGCCTTCGCGGAGCAAGGCTGGGAACGGGGTTCCTACCCCCGCTGCAACGAGATGGCGTGCGAGCCCTCGCCACCACGCATCGGTTACCTCGCGCGCATCCGGGAAGTCGTAAATTGGCAGGGTCGCGAAGGTCGCGATAGCAGTGCTCACGCCACCGCGCGCTCGGCATCCGCGTCCTGGTCGAAGATCTCCGCGGTAAACGCCTGCGCCAGACGATGGAGTTCCGGCCCAAGCACGCGGTCTTCCACGACCGGGCGGACGTGGCCACGGATCATGTCGACGAAGCCGCGCAGCATCGGCGGCGCCTGCCGGCCGGTCACGAACAGGGCCTGCGCCGCGATCACCGCCAGCATGGCCAGCGATGCATCGAGGCAACGCCCCGCCGTCGCCTCACGCGAATAAGACAGGAAGGCTGGCGTGCCGACATCGTCCTGGCCGGCGCCGCCGGTGTCGCTGCCGGGGATGAAGCTGGTCTGCGCGGCTGCCTTGGCCTGTTCGATATAGCCAGCCATCGCCATTGGGATGTAGCCAATATTGCCCCGGCCGTCGCTGTCTCCGGCCTCGCGCCCGACCAGCAGCATGTCCGGCATGTGCGAGGCGCGACCGTCGAGCAGCTTCACGGCATGGCGCGCGCAGAGCTGGGCGAGATCGGCCCAGGTCGCGGCCAGGTCGTCAAGCGCGGGCGCAGCAATGGCATTGTGGTAGCCGCCTGTGCTGATGCAGCGACCATGGGGATGAACGATGTCCGGCGGCAGATAGACCGGATTGTCGGATACCGAGGAAAGCGACACCGCCGCCGCGTGCTCGGCGCCGGCCAGGGCACGATGGGCATGACCCAGGATGCGCGGGACGATGCGATAGCTGACCGGCGCCTGATAGTTGCGCCGCCCTTCGCCCGCGCCGACGAGCAATGTAAGCAAGCTGTCGAGCGCGATCGCCTCATGCTCGTCGCCCCACAATCCAGCGAGCGCCATGTCATAATGTTCCAGCGGGGCGCTGAACGCCTCGATCGACAAGGCAAGGGTGCGGGTGGCAAGCGCGATCCGCCTTCGAGCCGCCAATGCTCCTTCGGCAACCAGTGCGGCGGCGCAGGGCGAGCCGTTGATCAGCGAGCCGCGCTCCTTCACCTGCAGATCATAGCCTTCGGACAATCCCGCAAACAACGGATAGAGCGCAAGGATCTCTCCGGCGCCGCCCTGTCCCGACGCCGGTACCGCGGGCATCGGCTGGCCGTCGAGCAACGCCGCCACGGCGAGCGCGATGCGTGGTGTCGTCGCGGCATGCCCGTCGAGGAAATTGGCGAGGCGCGCCAGCACGATCCCGCGCACGACGCGCTCGGGCAGGTCGTCGTCGAACGAAGTGGCGGCAGCAAAAGGCTTGAGCCGGGCGTGGCGATCGCGCTGGGCGTGGGTCAGCCGCTGGCTGGCGAGTTCGCCCATCGACGTCGTGACGCCGTAAATGATCACGCTGTGGTCGTTCTCGATCAGATCCATGAAGGACTGGCGGCAGGCGGCGATGCGTTCGATCGCGGCCTCCGAGATGCGCACGGGTTCATGCTGCCAGGCGACGCGGCGATAAGTGTCGAGCGTGATGTCGTGCCGGGTGGTGAGGAGCGCCGCCATCCTAGGCGAACTCCGCATGAACCGTCTCGCGCCCGTAGAAGAGCTGGCGGGCATAGGCGCTGAACGTGACGTTCGGTTCGCGAACATAGCTCAGTGCCGCCATCAGCCGCTTGCGCGGCCCGGTGCCGGGTGTGACCCGGTGCAGAGAAAAATGGCCGCGGAACAGCGTCAGTGTACCAGGTGCCGCGTCCGTCCGACACAGGCCCTCGGTGCCGCCGGCGAGGATGGCGGCGACCGCGGGATAATTCTCGTCGTCGGCGCTGCGCAAATTGGGCACAAATTCGAACGTGCCGCCGGCCTCGCATTGCTGGAGCGACAGCGTGATCGCGAAATCGGTGCGATCGAAATGCCAGCCCAGTTCCTGGCCCTCGGCATGGACGTTGATGTTGAGCGCCGCCATCGGATCCTGGTGGCGGTAGAGCCTGGGTTCGCCGAGCACGGCGGCGACAAAGGCGAGCACCGCATCCCATTCGTAGATCGCGCGCAGCAATGATCCGCGCGGAATCAGATCATAGGGCACATTGCCCTTGTTGGTGCGAACCCTGTGCCGCCGCGGATGATCCGGCGGCAGGGTGTGGTCAGGCGGATCGAAATAGACATTATGCTCGGTGGCATATTGATGGGTGTGGTCTTCGAGCCCGTTCGCTTCCTCGGCAAGCAGCGTGATTGCATCGGGCCTGAGAAAACCGGGAAGATCGAGGGCGCCCGAACGGGCCAGTCGGAGGCGACAGGACTCGACAAGCGCCTGGCCTTCAGGTCCGTCGAGATCGTCGATGGGATAGGTCGCCAGATCGATCAGCGACGCGGCCGTTGGCGATACGCTGACATCCTGTGTTCCCATGAGACCTCCCTGTTGCGACTGGATCGGCCTCTCCCCGGCTGGACTTCGATTGGTCCTGTTGATCGATAGTAGGAACGGGTGCACGATTAGCGAAATTCCGAATTTTCAACGATAGCATGAAAATCGATCATGGGGGTATGGGCCAGTGTTCCAGCCGAGCCTAGAGATACGCCATCTGCGCATGCTGCAGGCGATGGCGGTTACCGGAAACGTCACGCAGGCGGCGACGATGCTTGGCCTGACCCAGTCGGCGCTCAGCCACCAGATCCGCGAGGCCCAGCGGCGGCTCGGCGTCGATCTGTTCGTCAAGGGCAACAAACGGATGGAGATGACGGCGGCGGCGCGCAGCCTGAACGAAGAGGCGGGCCGCATCCTGGCCCAACTCGAACGGGTCGAAACCGACGTCGCCAATGGTGCTTCGGATGCCCGCCAGATCGTGCGGATCGGCTGCGGCGCCTATAGCGGCTATCGCTGGCTGCCGCGATTCATGAAGGGTTTTCAGGAACAGGCCGAGGATATCGACATCGAAGTGGTTGCCGATGCCACGCGCCGGCCGATCAACGCGCTGATCGAGCGCAGCATCGACATCGCCGTGACCTCCGGCACGCCGAGCAAGGCGGCGACCCGATCGTTGCGCCTGTTCCGCGACGAACTGATCCTGATCATCGCGCCGGATCATCCGCTGGCGGATCGCGGTTTCATCGTCGCGGAGGATCTCGCCGACCAGATCTACATCTCATACAGCGACATCGCCGAGAAGGGTCATGAATATGACAGCTTTCTCAAGCCGGCGCAGGTCAGCTACCGCAAGATGCTTAAGGTCGAACTGACCGAGGCGATCATCGAACTGGTCATCGGCGGTTTCGGGGTGAGCATCCTGTCGCGCTGGGCGGTCGGGCCCTATCTTCGCTCAGGCGCGCTGCGTGCGGCGCAGGTCACGCGCAAGGGGCTGTTCGTCAGCTGGCACGCGGTGACGCGCAAGTCCGAGGGCACGGACTGCCCGGCGTGGCGAATGGCGACCGCGCTCCAGCACTGGTGCGAGACCGACCGCGAAGCGTTCGGCCACAATATCGGGCTGGAGCATCATGATCCGATTTGATGGATGTGATGAAAATTATGAAATTCATTCGTCCGCCCGATCTCTCCTATGCTGCGGTTGCGAACGCCGGAGACGGCAGCGCCCTGCAACGGAGATCGCGGCATGACGACGGGACTGGCCAACGCTGACACGGCGCCCCGGCAAGACATCGGCGCGGATGGCTTCACGCCGATCGCGCGCGGCGAGCCCGGCGAGGCGGCAATCGCCGCACTCGAGCGTGACGGGGTGGTGCTGTTGCGCGGCGGGCTCGGGCGCGAATGGGTGGATCGGCTGGACCAGGCGATCGACGAGGCGATCGCGCTCGCCGGGCCGGATTCCTACACCGTGGCGATGCCGGGCGAGCCGGGCTTCTTCTTCACCGACAATTTCATGTGGAAGAAGATACCGGCGTTTCGCGACTTCGTGTTCGACTCCCCGGCGGCCGACCTGGCGATGAAGCTGCTGCGGTCGCGAACGCTCAACTTCTATTTCGACTTCCTGCTGGTGAAGGAACCGGGCACGAGCAGCACCACGCCGTGGCATCAGGACCATTCCTACTGGCCGGTCAACGGCCAGCAGATCTGCAACATCTGGACGGCGATGGACGTGATCCCGAAGGAAAGCGGACTGCGCTTCGTCAGGGGATCGCACCGCTTCGACACGCTGTATCGCGCGGTGTCGTTCGATCCGCGTACCCACCATCCGCACGAAATCATGGATCGGCCGCTGCCGCCCGATTTCGACAGCCTCGACCATGAGATACTGGGTTGGGACATGGAACCGGGCGACAGCCTGATCTGGTATTCGCGGACCTTCCACAGCGCGCCCGGCAATTTCGGGTCCCGCCGCCGTCGGGCGCTCTCGACGAGCTGGTTCGGCGACGACGTGACCTATAACGATATCCCGCCCGGTACCGGGCCGGCCTCGCGCGGCGAGGATCTGGTGCAGGGCGGACCGATGACCTGCGCGACCTTCCCGCGGGTGCGCTAGATGCAGCGGCTTCGCGTCAGCCAGGCCTTGTGGGCGATGGAGCGGCGGCGCCCCGACGGCCTGGAATGGCCGCTCGACGTGCAGCTCGACATGATCCGCGATGCCGGTTTCGATGGCGCGGGCGTGGATTTCGCTGATCTCGGCCATGCCCGCATCGTGACGGACACGCTGCGCGCCCATGGCATGATGTGGCATGCGATGTGCAATCCGCGGACGGTAGACGAACTGAAGCCGATCATCGCCCATGTCCAGGAACTGGGCGCGGACCATATCAACCTTCAGCCCAACGTCAGGCCTTATACGCTCGCCGAATGCTTTCCCTACCTCAAAGGCTGGCAGCGGCTTGCCGCGGATTCGGGCATCCCCGTCCATATCGAGACGCATCGCGACCGGATGACGACGGACCTGATGCTGACGCTCCAGCTCCTCGATCATTTTCCCGACCTCCGGCTGACCGGCGACCTCTCGCATTTCCTCGTCGCGCGCGAATTCCAGTGGCCGGTCGACGAGGAGAATCATCGGCTGGTCCACCGCATCCTCGATCGGTGCTGGGGCTTTCACGGCCGCGTCGCCAGCCGCGAGCAGGTTCAGGTGCAGATCAGCTTCCCCCACCAGCGCGACTGGGTCGATGTCTTCATGGGCTGGTGGGAATATGGTTTCCGCAGCTGGCGCGCCCGCGCACCCGAAGACGCCACGCTGACCTTCCTGTGCGAGCTGGGCCCGCGCGAATATGCAATGACCGGGGCGGACGGATATGAATTGTCCGATCGCTGGATGGAATCGCGCATGCTGATGGACATGGTCCGCGCGCTCTGGGCCCGGCTTGATGCGGAGGCGCGCGTCGGGCACCCTTTCGCAAGCGCGGCAAGGGGTTAGATTTTGGACCGGGGGGACAGCCATTGATCTGGGCCGTGCTGGCGCGACGTATCCCGCTCGCGCTCGTCACGCTCCTGATCCTGAGCATCCTCGTTTTCTTCGGGGGCCAGCTCTTGCCCGGCGATGTCGGGCGCGCGGTGCTGGGGCCGCTGGCCGATGCGCGATCGGTGGCGCGGTTCAATCACGAGATCGGCGTCGATCGCCCCATCCTCGTCCAATATTGGGACTGGATCTCCAACTTCGTCGGCGGCGACATGGGGATCTCCTACACTTTCCGCTCGCCGGTCGCCCCGTTCGTCGCCGAGGCGCTGGCGAACTCGCTCAAGCTGGCGGCGCTCGCCTTCTGCATGATCGTGCCGCTCGGCATCGCCGCGGGCGTCGTCGCGGCATTGCGCGTCGGGCGGTGGAGCGACCGGCTGATCACCGTCACCGGCCAGTCGCTCGGCGTGGTGCCGGAATTCATCTCGTCGCTGGTGCTGATCCTGGTGTTCGGCGTGTGGCTGAAATGGCTGCCGATGTCCGCCGACTGGCCCGACGGGGCGGGGCCGCTGACGCAGCTCCGCTATCTGATCCTGCCGGCGCTGCCGCTGGTGATCCTGTTCTTCGGCTATGTCGCGCGGGTCGCGCGGAGCGGCGCGGTCGAGGCGCTCGACGCCGACTATACGCGCACCGCCATTCTCAAGGGACTGCCCTGGCGGATCGTGCTGATCCGCCACGTCCTGCGCAACGCGCTGCTGCCCACGGTCACCGTCGCGGCGAGCCTGGTCGGCTATCTCGCCGGCGGGCTGGTCGTGGTCGAGACGCTGTTCCATTATCGCGGGATCGGCAGCCTGATCTACACCGCCGCCAAGGCGAAGGATTTTCCGATGCTGCAGGCGGGCGTGCTGACCATCGGCATCCTCTACGCGATCGGATCGATCGCCGGCGATCTCATCAGCGCCGCGCTCAACCCGCGGCTACGGTGATGGCGAACGAACGCCTCCGCGCCGCCTTGCGCTCGCCGACGCTGCACGCTGGCGTCGGCATCATCCTGTTCTGGACGGTGTGCGCCTTCTTCGGCGAGCGGCTGGCGCCGACCGATCCCTATGCCGACAACCTGCTCGCCACGCTGGCGCCGCCATCCTCCGCGCACTGGTTCGGCACCGACCAGCTGGGCCGCGACATCTTCTCGCGCGTGCTGATCGGATCAACCGATATCCTCACCATCTCGCTGGTCGCGACCTTGCTCGGCACACTGTGCGGCGCCGTTCTCGGCCTTGCGATCGGCTATTTCGGCGGCATGGTCGACGCGCTCGCAGGGCGGGTGATCGAGGCGCTGCAGGCGCTGCCGCTGGTGATCGTCGCGCTGATGGCGCTGGCTGCGGTCGGCACTTCAAACCTGCCGGTGATCCTGGTGATCGCCTTCACCTTCACCCCGCTGATCGCACGCACCGTGCGCACCGCGGTGATGATCGAGAGCCGGCTCGATTATGTCGCCGCCGCGCATCTGCGCGGGGAGGGCGCGCTGGCGGTGATGTTCGTCGAGATCCTGCCCAATGTCGTGCCCCTGATCGTCGTCGAGATGACGGTGCGGCTGGGGTTCGCCATCTTCTTCGTCGCCTCGCTCAGCTTCATCGGCTTCGGTATTCAGCCGCCATCCGCCGACTGGGGGCTGGCGATCGCGGAGAATTACAGCCTGATCGGCAGCTATTGGTGGACGGTGCTGTTCGATGCCGGGGCAACCGCCTCGCTCGTCATCGGCTTCAACCTCGCCGCCGAGGGCGTGCAGGAGGTGTTCGAACTGTGACCGCCCCCGATGCGCTCATCCTTGAAGGGCTGACCGTCGCCTACGAGACCGGCGGGCGTGAGAAACGCGTGCTCGATGCGCTGGCGATCCGCATCGGCGCGGGCGAAGCCTTCGGGCTGGTCGGCGAATCCGGCTGCGGCAAATCGACCGCCGCCTTCGCCGCGATGCGCTATCTCGCGCGCAACGGCCGGGTCAGCGGCGGACGCATCTTGATCGACGGCCGCGATGTGATGGCCCTGTCGCCGGCGGGGCTGCGCGCGCTGCGGCGGGAAAGCGTGGCGATGGTCTATCAGGATCCGGGCCGCGCGCTGAACCCGTCGCTGCGCGTCGCCCGCCAGATGACCGAACTGTTCGAAGCGGCCGGCGTGCGGGGGGCCGCGGCGCGGCAGAAGGCGCTGGAGATGCTCGCCCGCGTCCGCATCGCGCAGCCGGAACGGGTCATGGCAAGCTATCCGCACGAATTGTCGGGCGGGTTGCAGCAGCGCGTGGTCATCGCGATGGCGCTGTCGACCAATCCGGCATTGCTGATCCTCGACGAACCGACGACCGGCCTGGATTCGACGGTCGAGGCCGAGATCCTCGACCTGATCGCAGCCCTGCGCGCCGAAACCGCAACCGCGATCCTGCTGATCAGCCACAGCCTGCCGGTGATCGCGCGGATGTGCGACAGGGTAGGGGTGCTCTACGCCGGCGTGCTGGTCGAGGAAGGCTGCGCCGCCGAGATCTTCGCCGATCCGCGCCATCCCTATACGCTCGGGCTGCTGCGTTGCGCGCCCGAAAAAGGGCGCCGCAAGGAAGAAGGGCCGCTCGAGGCGATCCCCGGCTTCCTGCCGGCGCCCGGCAGCAGCTTCGCGGGCTGCATCTATGCCCCGCGCTGCCCGATGGAGCGGGACATCTGCCGGACCGATGCGCCGCCACTGCGCGATCTCGGCGGACGGGCGAGCCGCTGCCATTTCCCCGAAGCGGTGCCTGACATTCCGCCGCAGGCCGCGATCGCGGATGCACGCATCGGCAAGGTGGCGGCGGACACGCCGATCCTCAACGTTCGGAACCTGACGAAGACGTTCACCGTGGGCGGCAAGGCGCTGCACGCGGTACGCGACGTCAGTTTCGATCTGCGCGCGGGCGAGACGCTGGGGCTGGTGGGAGAATCGGGTAGCGGCAAGAGCACGCTCGCCAAGATGCTGCTCGGCCTCGTCGGCCCGGACGATGGCGGCGCGATCCTGCTGGATGGCAAGAGCCTGCCCGCGCGGGCAAGGCGGCGGGCGCGGGCACAGCTTAAATCGCTGCAGATGGTCTTCCAGAATCCCGGCCTCGCGCTCAACCGGTCGCACAGGGTTCGGCACCTGATCGGCCGCGCGCTGCGCCTGACCGACGCGGACAGGCAGGAGCGGGCACAGCGCCTGCAGGCGATGGCGGAGAATGTCCGGCTGACCCCTCACCATCTCGACGAGACGCCTGGCCATCTTTCGGGTGGGCTTAAGCAGCGCGTCGGCATCGCCCGCGCCTTTGCCGGCGAACCGCGGATCGTCGTGTGCGACGAGCCCACGTCCGCGCTTGACGTTTCGGTGCAGGCGGCCATCCTGAACCTGCTGGTCGATCTGCAGGTCGATCGGAACGTCAGCTACATCTTCATCTCGCACGATCTCGGCGTGGTGAATTACGTCTCGGATCGGGTTGCGGTGCTCTATGTCGGGCGGCTGCTCGAAATCGGTCCGACCGCGCGGGTGCTGGCGGGGCCTCACCATCCCTATACCGAGGCGCTGGTTTCGGCGAGCCCGACGCTGGTCAGTCGTGGCCGCGCACGCATCCGGCTGGAGGGGGAGATTCCGAGCCCGCTCAACCCGCCATCCGGTTGCATCTTCCAGACCCGCTGCCCGCGCAAGCTGGGCACGATCTGCGAGGAGCGCGAGCCCGACCTGATCGACGCGGGCGGCGGCCATGCGATCCGCTGTCACATCCCCGCGGCCGACCTCGCCCGTCTTCAGTCTATTTCGGGCTGACCCGGTCGAGATAGAGCTGCGACATCGCCGTGGGCCGCACACCCTTGATCCGGCTGGTCGTCACCGACAGCCAGTCGTAGAAATAGGCGGTGATGACGGGGGTCTCGTCGAGCAGCAGAAGCTGGATCTGTCGGGCGGAATCGCGCTGCGCCGCAGGATCGAGCGCGGCGATATAGCCGGCGACGAGCCGGTCATAGTCGCGATTTCGGAAATGAGCGGCATTGAACGGACCGTCGCTGCCCAGCGTCGCAGTCAGATAGGTGTTCGGCACGCCGCGATGCGCGTAATCCGAGATTCCCATGGCCGAATCCAGCCAGTCCGACTGACCGAAGGCGGCGCGGCCATAAAAAGCCGCCTGGTCCTCGACATTGAGGCTGAGACCGATGCCGATGGCCTTGACCGCATTCTGCACGACCACAGCATAATCCGGGATTTCCTGGAAGCGCTCGGTGGTCAGCGTCACCGCGAACCCGTCCGCGTGGCCAGCGGCGGCCATCAGCTCCCGCGCCTGGCGCAAATCCTTGCGCCGCTGCGGCACGCTCGGATCGGTCGCGGCATAGATCGGCGCGAACGGATGATCGTTGCCGGGCGTGGCCTTGCCGCGGAACATGCCGGTGACGAGCTGGTCACGATCGAGGCAGAGCGCAATCGCGCGCCGCACGCGCTTGTCGGTGAAGGGCGGCATGTCGGTGCGCATGTGGAGCTGCTCGTGTGCGCTCGACTTCAACGCGAGGACGTCGAACGCCGGATCGGCGAGCAGCGCCTGCGCGCCATGAACCGGCACCTTCAGCAGCACGTCGAGCTGCCCGCCCTGCATCGCCAGCACCTGAGCCTGGATGCTTTCATAGAAGAGGAACACCGTCCGGTCCGGCAGCGCCTTGGCGCCCCAATAGGCGTCGTTGCGTACAAACGAGGCGCGTGCCTTGGGGACATAGCGTTCGAGGCGAAACGGCCCGGTGCCGATGAAGCTTGCCTCGAAGTCACCTCTGAAGTCCGCCGGCAGTATGATCGCATTGAAATTGTCCGACGAGACCAGATAGGGAAAGCTGCCATTGGGCGCATCGAGATGAAACTCGACCGTCTCGTCATCCACGTAGCGCGTGCCGCCCTTGGACAGCACGCCGTTAAAGGCCGACAATGCGATCGAGCCGTTGGCCGGATCTGCGAGACGATCGATCGTGGCAACGACATCCGCCGCGGTCAGCGACCGGCCGTCGTGGAAGGCGACGCCGGTGCGGATCGTGAACGTCCAGATGCTGCCGTCGTGATTGGGCCGCCAGCTCGTCGCCAGCATGGGCTTCAGAGTCAGATCATGATCGGACAAAGCAAGATATTCACCGGTCTGGGACAGCATGCAGACGCCACCCGTATCTGCAACCGTGATCGGATTGATCTGCCCGGCGGGCACCGGCATGCCGATGCGAACGACACCGCCCGGCCGCTCCTCGCCATTTTCCACCGGGCGGCTGCATCCCATCGCCGCGAGCAACGGCGCCGACATGCCGACCGCGCGGGCGAAGCGGATGAAGCTGCGTCGATCGATGGCGCCCGTCTGCCATTCGTCGATCGCGGCATTCTCGATGGGACCGGCGAGACCGCGAAGGTGCTCGATGCGATCCCCGTTCATCGGCCTGCCGGCTTCGGCCATATGGAAAACGGAAATGCGATCATCTCACGACGCTAGGGCGGAGGAACGACCAAGTTAAGGCGTATCTTGGCGAAAGGCCGCGCATCAGCAATCCTTTCGAGCTTCTCTCGGAAATCCTATCGGCTCCTTCGGAACGATCGGTTGACCCTCACAGGTTTCCCTTGCGCCGCACTCGATTTTATACGGCTCGGGTGACGGCGAATGATCGGCTGAAGATGGCGTGATTTTACATAAGATATGATCGAGCTGGCGTGGCCACCCGCGCACATAGGGTAAACACGCCTCGCTGTCGCACGCCCTCTCGTGGGCAAGGTCTTGAAGCTTTTCCGGGTTTTCCCTATTTTCCCTGTTATCCGAACTTCAAGGCTGTTACAGCTTCCATGAAAGGACCACCGGATATGGCCAGGAGCATGGAAATCGTACCCTCAGGCGAGTTGCAGAAGCAGTTCGGCCGATATTCCGATGAGGCCATGATCCGTCCCGTCGCGGTAAGCCGAAATGGCCGCGTGCGCTTCGTCATGGTCCCTGTCGACGAATATGAGCGCATGCGACGCCGTGAGCGCGTTGCCGGCCGCACGGAGGATCTGGATGACGACACCCTCGAAGCGCTCCGGACCGTCGAGCCCGCGCTCGAGTGCGAAGACGCAGAAGCCAACATCAGTCGCGCCTAAGCCCGGCCAGGTTCTCAACTACAGCTACCTCTGGGAAGCCGAGTATCGCCAGGGGCGCGATGAGGGCGTCAAGGACCGACCCGTCGCCGTCGTTCTCGTGACGCAGACTATCGACGGCATCGATCAGGTCCACGTTGTGCCGATGACCAACAGGCCACCGTGCCGCGGGCAGCCGGCGATCGAGGTGCCGCAAGCCGTTGGGCGGCAACTCGGCCTGGCGGCAGAGCGCTCATGGATCATCGTCGACGAGTGGAACCGCTCTGCCTGGCCCGGCTACGATATCCGGCCAATACGCGGCCGCGAGCCGGATGTAAGCTACGGGTTTATCCCCGCGGGTCTCTTTCGCCAGATTCGCGACGCCATGCTCGCGACCGCGATCGGGCGACCGGCCGATCGAGATGATGAGGGCGTATACTCATAAACAGGCTTGAGCTTCGGCTGATGGCGTGATTCAGCCTCCTTGTTGATGGGGAGGCGAGATGACGCGGCGACGGTACGAACTGACGGATCGTGAGTGGACGATCATCGAGCCGCTGTTGCCGAACAAGCAGCGAGGCGTGCCACGGGTTGATGATCGCCGGGTGCTGAATGGCATTCTCTGGCGGTTCCGGAGCGGCTCGCCATGGGCGGAGATCCCGGAGCGCTATGGGCCGCCGACGACCTGCTACAACCGGTTCGTTCGCTGGCGCAAAGCCGGAGTTTGGGACCGGCTGCTGGCAGCAGTTTCCGCGGGTTTCGACGGCGAACTGGTCATGATCGACTCTACCTGCGTTCGCGTCCACCAGCACGCGGCGACGGGTAAAAAGGGGGATCCGCAGATCGTAACATGGGACGTTCCCGGGGCGGCCTTACCAGCAAGCTCCATGCTCTTGTCGACGTTGAGGGACGTCCTGTCAGCCTGCGACTGAGCGGCGGCCAGGTTCATGATGCCTGTGAAGTCCCGGCGCTGATCGAGGCCATGCCCGAAGACGCCACCCTCCTGAGCGCGCCAGGCTTCCTCGCCAGCACCGGCACGTAGTGCCAGGGGTCGTAGATGGTCTGGTCGCGCCCGAACCGACGGGCATGTTCGGCGACCACCTCACCATCCTGGCGCACGACGATCCGATCGGTATAGGCATGGATCTCGACTGGCCGCCCCGCCGCCTTCGCATGCACTGAGTATTTGTTGTAATCGAACCGCACGAGCAGTGTCTTCGACACCGACGCCGGCAGCGCACGGAAGCGATCGAAGGGGCCGCGATAGGCGATCAGCGCAGGACGGTCGGCGGCCTCGAACACCTCCCAGACCGTGCGGTCCTTCAACTCGGGGTGGATAGCGCGCCGCGCATGGGAGATGCAGCGATCGATTAGCCAGGCGTTCATCTCGTCATAGCTCTTGAACCGCAGGCGGGGTGTGAAGAAGCGCTCGCGCACCAGCCCCACCTGGTTCTCGACCTACCCCTTCTCCCATCCCGATGCCGGCGTGCAGGCCACCGGCTCGACCAGATAATGACCGCACAGCTGCTCGAAGCGCCGGTTATATCGGCGTTCGCGGCCGACGAAGATCGCATCGACCGCGGTCTTCATGTTGTCATAGATGCCGCGCTGGCAGGCCCCGCCGAAGAACGCGAACGCCCGATCATGCGCGTCGAACACCATCTCCTGGCTCTCGCGCGGATAGGCCCGCACGTAAAACATCCGGCTGTTACAGAGCCGCATGTGGGCGACCTTCACCGTCGTCGTGACGCCGGCGATAACGACCACCTCATGGCTCCTGTCGAACTGGTAAGCCTCGCCAGGCGCGTAGCTCAGCGGCACGAATGCCGCCGCCGTCGCGGCCGACCGATCACGATACCAGCTCGCCGCATAGCGCCGGACCGCGTCGTAACCGCCGCGATAGCCCAGCCCCTGCAACTCCTCGAATACCCGGATCATCGTCAGCCGTTCGCGGGGCGCCTTGCGTTCATTGCCTCCAGCAGCCGCTCAAGATCGGCTGCCCATGGGCCCAGCTTCGGCAGCAGCTGAACGCTCCGCTCATACGAAAAGGCCGTCTCGCCCGACCGCAGCACCTTGCGCACCGTGTTCCGCGACACGCCAAGATCGCACACGATCTCCTTGATCGACTTGCCCTTGACGAAAAACTCGCGCCGGATCCGCGCCACCGTCTCCACGATCAGCATCTCCCCGATCGCCCCCGCTCAAAGCGAGGACGCTGAACCGCTTCCGTTCAGGGGGGCAAAATTGGGCTCTGACTCAATTTTGATGAAATTGGCGGGTTGAATGGCGGCGGTTTCCAATCGGGAGCAAACGCCATGAAGAAAGCGCTTCGGCCGGCCTCAGTGATCCCACCGGGCTTCACGATTGTCACCTCTGCGGTGGATGATGACGGCGCAACGATCTTGATTCGCAGCACGTCACCGACGAGTTATTGCCCAAGATGCGGCAGCGTCAGTTGCCGGGTTCACAGTCGATATCGCCGTCAGATCTCGGATCTGCCCCTGGCAGGCCGACCCGTTAAGCTGGTGGCGGATGTCCGCCGCTTCCGCTGCGAAGCGGTACGGTGCGGACAAAGGATTTTCGCGGAGCGCTTTGCCGACGGCATCGTAGCCCCCTGGGCGCGGCGCACGGGTCGGTTGGAGACGCTGGTTCATCACCTCGGTCTCGCCCTTGGTGGTCGGCCCGCAGCCAGCTTTGCACGGCGGCTCATGCTGCCGGTCAGCAATGACACGCTGCTCCGCGTCGTGCGACGCCGAGGCTGCCCGCCGTCTCCGCCGCCGACGGTGATTGGCATCGATGATTGGGCATGGCGGCGTAATCAACGGTACGGCACGATCATCTGCGACCTCGAACGGCGCCGGCCCATAGGCCTGCTGGCAGACCGCGAACCGGCGACCGCTCAGGCGTGGCTCGCAGGACAGCCGCAAGTGGCGATCATCGCGCGCGACCGCGGCGGCGCCTATGCCTGCGCAGCGGCCAAGGCCCTGCCGAACGCCGTGCAGGTCGCCGACCGCTGGCATCTCATGGAAAACGCCAGCCATGCCTTCCTGGACGCGGTACGCCGGTCGATGCGCCAAATCCGATGCGCCATCGGTGCGATGACGATCAAGCCGGAACTACTCACGGCGGCCGAGCGGCTCCAATACGAAGGGTATCTGCATCGCGAGGAGACCAATGCCGCGATCATGACGCTCTCCAGAGCCGGTGTCGCGATCAAGGAGATCGTGCGCCGCACTGGCCACAGTCGCGGCACGGTGCGCCGAGTCCTGCGCGGAGAACGCAGCGATGTGTTCAGAACGAGGGAAACGTCTCTCGAGACCTACCTGCCATGGCTGGATTTGCAGTGGGCGGCGGGCCACCATAACGGCGCAGCGCTGTGGCGTTCATTGCAAGCGCAGGGCTTCCGAGGATCGCTGCGCGTCGTGACGGAGTGGGCAACACGTCGACGGCGCGCCGAGAAGGTCGATGCCGACACGCTTCACCGAGTGCCGTCGGCCAGAACCATCGCGCGGTTGATGACACTTGAGCGCAACGATCTCTCCAAGGCGGAGACCCTTACTGTGGCGGCGGTTGAAGCTGGCGTGCCATCCCTTGTCGATGCGCGGCGCGTCATCGAACGCTTCCACGTCATGATCCGCCGCAAGGACGGCACCGACCTCGATCCATGGATAGCCTGGGCACGCGCCAGCCTGGTCGCGTCGTTCGCGAACGGCGTTGCCAAGGATATTGCCGCGGTTCGAGCCGCCGTCGTCTCCCGATGGTCGAATGGCCAGACCGAGGGGCAGATCACGAAGCTCAAGCTAGTCAAACGTCAAATGTACGGCCGCGGGAAACTCGACCTCCTTCAGGCCAGACTGATCGGCGCGACATGACTACCGATCATCAAAACTGCGTCAGAGCCAATATTCCACGCCGATTCACAACCAGCCAAGCCTCTTCGCCTGGCATATGCTGTGCGCCGGCAGCGCCGATCTGCTGTGGCGCGCCATGGGCGATACACACACGACATAGGAGCATCAATGCTCCGATGGAGAGCTTCTTCCATACGCTGAAGGTCGAACTGGTCCATCAGTGCCGATGGGCGACGCAGGCCGAGGCACGGCAGGCGCTGTTCGGATACATCGAGGGCTACTACAACCGGCATCGCATGCACTCGGCCATCGGGTATCTCACACCCGAGCAAGCCGAGCAGCGCATGACCGGATAACTCAGCGTGTCCGTCGAACCGGGGGACGATTGGCCCATCCATCATGAGCGGCGCGCGGTGACCGTTGCGAAGTTCACCTACAATGCGGATGGCACCATCCCGAACCTCCACTGGTGGGATGTGGCCAGCGCACCTCAGATCGAGCCGCTCGACCCCTACAAGCGGGTAGAGGCGGAAATGATCGCCTGGACATCGCGGATCACGCGCGATCGCGATCGCTACTATGACTGGGTGCCCGGCGTCACCACCGCACGCGATGCGCGCAGGGGCATGTACGTGACGCGCGTGCTGGAGCGCAGCTACATCAAGGTGGCGGGCGTCGACTTCGGGACTGCCGGCGCGCGCCGCTTCGTCGCGTCCGTCTCTAACGGCGCCGAAAGTTCGGTCGTGGAACTTCGCCTGGATCGCATCCACGGCCGGGTGATCGGAACGCTTCAGGTCGGCGCAACCGGCTCGACCGGCCAGTGGCAGGAGCGCACGACCACATCCGCGGCGCAATCGGTACCCGCGACCTCTATCTGATCTTCAAAGGCGACGGCTATCACCCGCTAATTGATCTCGACTATTGGCGGTTTGCGCGATGAGTCCGCGGATCGGATTGCATTGATGTTCGCTTGCGGGACGACCGTCAGTTCCCCGGCATGGATCGTGTAGCGCACCGGCGAGCGGACCTATGCCTAGCTGCCTGGTTGCTGATCCCGCCAGATCCACCGCAGGACGTCGGGCAGGATGGCGCCGCCGTCAGCGTCCGAGTGGCTTCCGTCGGTCCAGGCGTGCTTCACGTCGTATCGCGGGCCGGGGTGTCCCTCTTCGTCGGCGCGCTTATTTGCCCATTCGAGCGCTTTCAGCATCTGCTGGTTGGCCAGGAACCAGTTCCCGTGCTCATTGTCGAGATCGCTGCTGCCGTCCTGGAGGAAGATCCGCAAGGGACGGATCGGGCTTTTGCGGATAAGGCCGGGATAAGTGTCGCCGCCATAGGTGACGGGTGAACCGTCGGAGCCAAGCGCGAGCCCGATCGACGTATAGCTGCCGATGAAGCTGATGATGTTCCCGAACGCCTCCGGATGACGCCATGCCACCGTCCATGACGCAATCGCGCCGCTGGAGGTGCCTCCGATCGCGCGCCGTTTCGGATCGTCCGTGAACCGCCACCTCCGCGCAACCGCAGGCAGAAGCTCCTCAAGCGTCATGCGCGCATAGCCATCGGAGAGCGCATCATATTCCTCGGCCCGATGATCCGGGTTCTGCATGCCTAGGTCGGCAGGATAATGCTCAGAACGATTGCCAGGGGTCACGAATATGCCCAGCGTGGCCGGAATGGTCCGTGCCGCGATGAGCTGGTCGAGCACGGCCGGGACCTTGAGTGAACCGCGCGGGTTTACCGCGCGCTGACCATCCTGGAACAGCAGCAGGTTGGGCGGCCGCGCCGGATCATAAACCGTCGGCACATAGACCCAGTAACGGCGCACCGTACCGGGGTAGATACGGGAGTGTAGTTCGAAAGGTCCCTCAAGGCGTCCGTGCTGCAACAAGGCGTCCTGCACGACCTCGCGCCCAGTCGGCCCGCGGTCAGTCGGTCCGCGCTTTGCCGGGGCGGCTGTGGGCGCGGCGACAAGCGCAAAGAGCATCGCCGCGAGAATGATCGTCCTCATCTATACTCCGGCTTTGGCTCTGCTTTTACGAAGCATCGCCTCGACCATAACGAAGCCGGGCAGAAGCGCGAACGGCGAATCCGAGGCGCGGTGCCGGAACCGGCATCACGCGCCTCTGGCCGTCTCGCTCACATCGCCGTTTGGTCGGCCGGCATCGGCCCGATCGGCGAGAGAAAGGGCGAGCGTGAGGGAGGGGAGGGCTGTTCCTCTTTCGCTGTACGGCCAAACTGACGGCGCGCGCATCCGATCAGGCACTTGAAGGCGGTGCTGAAGGCGCTCTCAGACTCATAACCCAATGATGTCGCTGAACGGCCGGAAACTGGCGTTGTGGAAGACCTGACCGCCCGGCATTACCAGTTTGACCGGACGCCCCGTCAGCATCGCCGCGCGCGCGACCAGCGCGGTTTGCCGTTACGGCGGGCCCTTCTGTCCGAAGCCGCCGCCGACATAGCTGGATTTCACGTCGATGACCGCCGGATCGAGCGCAAGCGACTTGGCGACGTTCGCCTTGACCACCTGGGCGCCCTGCGTCGCCTCATAGATCGTCAGGCGTCCCCCGGACCAGACCGCCATGGTCGACAGCAGCCCTTGCCGTTGTGAGCCTTATGCGCCAGGACTGGCTCGATAGGGTATAGGCTAATTGGGCTCTTAGGCCAGGCGGCATTTGCGCATGGGCAGCTACCGACCAGGTTACGGATCTCGGAGAGCGCCTGCTTGATGCGATGCTTGCCTGGCGCCTGGTGCAGGCCCGCACCAATCCCGACCTGGCCCCGCTTGGATCATGCCAGTGTTGCTCGATCAGGCTTCGATCACGACGTCGGCGATCTATCTGCGCTGCGTCGAACGCTCTTTCGCGCGATCCGCCTTGCACGATGCGCGACAGCCAGATTGACCTGAACCCACCGATCCTGCCAGCTGAGACGAAGCGGCGGCAGGCCGGCCTGTCTGCCGATCGCCGCAATATAGGCGGCGATGTCGGGCGCGCGGTCGACTTGCGCAACTTCCGGGCGGCCGGGAGGGGCGCTCCACATCGGAAGAAAGCTCGTCTCCAGCGTACCGTCCGGCTTGATCCGCAGGCGACCGATCATCCCGTTGACGGCTTCCGGATGAAAGGGAGCGACCGTGTAGGCAGGGTCGGGTTCGAAGCCGAACATCTGCTTCCTGCGCTCCACCCAGGCGGCGCGCGCCGGGTGATCCTGTGCCGGGCTTAAGGCGTGGGTGACGACCACACCGTTGCCAAGGCCGTGAAAGATCGGGCGGCCACGATGGATTTCGATACCGCGCGCGATGTGCGCGTGGTGGCCCAGAATCGCATGGGCGCCGGCATCTATGGCCGCCTGGGCGACCGGGCGCTCATAGGGTGCGAGCTGCGCCGGCCGATGGGTGATCCCCTTGTGCAGGGCGACGAGCACGATATCCGCCTCAGCCGCCGCCGCGCGGATGATTGCCTGCATAGCGGCCACGGAGGCGGGCTCCGCAACCATGAGATTGGCCTGCGGGCGAGACGGGCCGCCGTCGTCCGGCAGGACGTGCACATAGGCGCAGCCCGCTTTCGTGTCGGTCGCCCACGCGATCTCCGGTCCGACGCAATTGTAGCTAAGCAACGCGATGCGCCGGCCATCGCGCTCGACCATTGCAGGCTTCAGCGCGGCGGCGAGGTTCGCTCCGGCACCGGCATGGGCGATGCAGAGGCGATCGAGCTCCGCGATCGTGTCCGCGATACCGATCGCACCGCGATCCGCGATGTGGTTGCCGGCCAGCGAGACCATCCCGATGCCGGCGCGGGCGAGCCCGGCGAGATGGGCCGGATCAGCGCCGGGCGCCGGGACGTCGCCTTCCAGTTCCTCGCCGCGGCGGGTGTGCGGCACCTCGAGATGGGCGATGGCGAGGTCCGCCGCCCGCGTGACCGGCGCCACGCCGCCGAGCCAATGGTCCGGCTCCGGCAGGTCGAGAATGATGTCGCCGAGGAAAACGAGGTCGAGCGGGTTCATTGGATGGCTCCCGCCTGACGCAGCGTCGCCAGGTCTGACGCCGTCAGGCCGAGTCCGGCGAGCACCTCGTCGGTATCGGCGCCAAGCACCGGCACCATCGGCTGTGCTTGCGTCTCCACGGCGAAGCCGGGGCCGACGACGTCGAGCGGCCTATCCCAATCCGGCAGCGTCACCGGATGCAGCGTCCCGCGCTGGCGGACATGCGGATGCTGCGCGATCTCGCCCACGGTGCGAAGCATCGCGACAGGCACCCGTGCGTCCGCAAGCCGGGCTTCGAGATCGGCCGCGCGCCATTGGGCCAATGTCTCGGTGAGCCATTGCCGTACGGCGACATAGTGCTCCACCCGCGCCTCATGGCTGGCGAAACGCGGATCGTCGATCATCTCCGGATGGCCGAGCACGCGGAGCAGTGCCTCGACCTGCGGCTGGTTGTTGGCGCCGAGCGCGATCCAGCCCTCCGCGGTCGGATAGAATTCGGAAGTCGCGACCAGTCTGAAGCCCCGGTTGCCCGTGCCGCCGGGCGTTCGCCCGGTGTAGGAGTGGACGGAGACCGTGGTGTTGACCAGCTTCAGCGCCGCATCGAGCATCGCGACGTCGACATGCTCACCCACGCCGCGGTGGTCGCGGCGCCGCAATGCGGCCAACAGGCCGATCGTGGCGAGATAGCCGGTGAAGCCGTCGATGATCGGGATCCCGATCTTCTGCGGGCCGTCCGCCGTGGCGTTGAGCATGGCGAAGCCCGACATCGCCTGGGCGATGTGGTCGTAGGCGCCGCGATCCGCAAGCGGCCCGGACTGTCCGAAGCCGGTGATGGAAACGAGGATCAGCCGCGGGTTCCGGGCGTGCAGCGCCGCAAAATCCATGCCGAGCCGCGCGAGCACGCCAGGCCGGAAATTCTCGACCAATATGTCGGCGCGCTCGACCAGTTGCCACAGCAGCTCGATGCCGGCGGGCGTCTTCAGGTCCAGCACCACGGACCGTTTGCCGGCATTGATCGAGGCGAAGGGAATGCTGAGCAGCGGCGCACCGCCATGTTCGGTGTAGTGGCGAAAGCCGTCACCCTGGGGCGGCTCGATCTTGATCACGTCGGCGCCGAGTTCGGCCAGCATGTTGGTGCAGGTGGGCCCGGCAATGGCGTGGCTGAGATCGACCACGTTGAGTCCGTCGAGCGCGTTCATGCGGCGTCTCCGGGGGTGTCGCCGAAGACTCCAGCGGCGGCGAGCGCGTCGCGTGCTGCCGCATCGAAGCCGAGTTCGGCGAGGATCGCATCGCGCTCGGTGCCGGGGAGACCGGCGGGGCGATGCTCGGGCTGGGGCAGGCCGGACAGGCGGAACGGTGTGCCGATCTGTTCGACGCTGTCGTCCCCGACCGACAGGCGGAGGTGCATGCCCCGCGCCGCCGCATGCGGGTGACGCAGCGCCTCGGCCGGGTTGAGCACCGGCATCGCCTGCGTGTCGGCCGCTTGCAGCAGCTCGAGCCAATGCGCGCGCGGCCGGGTGGCGAACAGCTTTTCCAGATCGGCGCGGATCGCGGGATGCGCGGCGGGTTCGAACTGGAGCGCGGCATAGTCCGGCCGGCCGACGGCGGCGCAAAAACGTTGCCAGTAGCGGGGCTCCATGTCGGTGGTGCAGAGCCATTCGCCGTCGGCACAGCGCCAGACGCCACCCTTGGGGTGCCATTGTCCATCCGGTGGCAGACTATCCTCCGGCACCTCGGCGCGACCCAGCGCGACCGCCAGCAGCGGCATCGACGCGTCGGACATCGCGACATCGACATGCGTGCCGACACCGGTGCGCGCGCGTTGCTGGAGCGCGACCATCACCGCGATTGCGGCATGAGCGCCAGCGAGGACATCGGCGACCTGCACGCCCGGCAGCGTCGGCTCGGCGAGGCCGTTCAGCCGCGACAGCACTCCCGCCAGCGCCAGCGCCGCCGGATCATGTCCGGCGCGATCGGCGAGCGGGCCGGTTTGCCCGGCGAACGAAACCGAGCAGTAGATGAGGCGCGGGTTGATCGCTGCCACCGCATCATAGCCAAGCCCCATCTTCGCCATCGTCCCGGGTCGGTAATCCTCCACGAGAATGTCGGCCGAGGCGATCAGCGCATCGCGCAATGCCTCGCCGTGGGGGTTGCCGGGGTCGAGCACGATCGAGCGGCGGTTCCGCCAGTAGGACGGACGGGCGCGCCGCAGCCGTGCCGCCTCGGGGTCGTCGGCGTGGCCGAACATGCGCGCATGCTTGGCGAGTTCGCGCGGATTCTCGACGCGGATCACATCGGCGCCCATGTCGCCCGCGATCCAGCCGGTATAGGCGCCCGGCAGATAGCGCGTGAAATCGAGGATGCGGAGGCCCGAGAGTGGACGCATCATGCGCGTCGCGCCCCCGCGCGATCGGCCGCCGGCCCGTCGATGAAGGCGGTGATGCGCGCTTCCAGAGCCTCGGCGGTTTCCGGATCCAGCGCGAAATTATCGACGCCCAGCTCGAGGACGGGGATGCCTGCGGCCTTCAACGCCTCAAGCACGAAGGGATCCGCATCGGACAGCGCCACCGCGCCGTCGACCTGGTGCGTCTCCGCTTCGTGGACATGCCATGGGCCGGCCCAGCTCGGCATCCGCAACTCGTCACCCATCGTCAGGAAGCGCGCGGCCAGCGCCCGCATCGGATCGCGGCCCCGGTCGAAGCGGCGGATATAGCCGTCCGCCGCAAGCGCCAGATACATCGACCAGACGAATACCGCGCCATGGCTCTCCTCCCAGCGCTGATAGAAGGCCATGTCGCTCCACAGCCCGCGGCCGACCCACATCAGCCGAACCCGCTCTTGTCCGACCACGCCTTGGCCAGCGGCAACGCGGTCTGCGACCTCGGTGTAGAAGGCCTTCGCCGCATCCCGTGCCCAGACGGTACCCCGATGCCATTGCGGCACCATCGTCGCGGGCATGGAATCGACGATGCTGATCGGCGCGGGCACCGTCCGCGCGATCAGATCGCGGGTGCGACGGTAATAATCTTCCTGTTCGTTGACGAGTTCCATGACCTCGAGGAAGCGCTCATGCGAGAAGCGGCGGCCGGTGGTCGCCTCGATCGTCGCGATCACATCTGCCAGTTCCGCGACGAGCAGGTCGATGCGTTCGGGTTCGAGCACCTCTTCCCAACGATCGGGCAGTTCCTCCCACCAGCGCGTCGCGATGGTGGAGCGGGGATCGACGGTGCGCTCGTAGAGGAACAGGTGGGCGCCGGTTTCCTGCGCCCACGCATCGAAGATGCCGGTGGTCGCGTCGCTGGACACGACGGCATGGACGAAATCGGGCTTGGGGAGACCGCCCCAGGGCGCCTGATCCGCATCATCATCGAAAGCCGCGGCAAGCCCCTGCGCGCTATAGGCCTCGACGTCGGTCGGATAGTCGTGGGAGCGCAGCAATTCGCGATAGCGGCGGGTCTGCTGCTTGGCGGCGACGATCGACGCCCACCACTGGTTGACGACGAACGGTATGTCGAGCGCGCGCAGGATTTCCTGCGGTGCGTTGGCGTTGACCATCGCGAAAGGCGTGCCGGCGGCGGCCTGCTGTCGCACCTCCTGGAACCAACTGCGCTGATAGGCGCCGAAGCCGGCGAGTGATTCAAGCGATTTCCGGCTGTGCGACGGCGGGGCTGCCGCCTTCGCCGCCGCCGGTTTCTGCTGAGCAGGCCGTGGTGCGTTCAGCCGGATGCGGCGTGGCTCCACTGCAATCCCCTGATCGACGGCGCGGGCCAGTGCGGAGACCTGCCAGGGGGCCGCCTCGTCCCCCTCGATCGAGAGGTGCAGAACCAATTCGGCGCGGCTGGCCGCCGCCGCTGCCGCTGTCACCGCTGCCTCTTCTGATGGCTTGCGGGCGGAGAGCGGCGCCATGCCGGTGAACGGCATTGCGCCAAGCCGGCGGTCGCCCCAATCCTGATCGTCGCCGACGAGGACGAAGCCCTCGGCTTCCAGTTGCCGGTACAGCGCGTCATTCTCCTGCGCGCTGCCGGCCACGAATGCGCGGCGACCGTGGAGCGTCGGCAGCGCGTCTGCCCCGGCGATTACCGTTTCGATCAGCGGGGTCAGTTCGCCCGGCGGGAGAATCGCGGCGCAGCCGATCATCCGCAGCATCTCCGAACCGCGAAGCCGCGGCGGATCGGCGCTGCAAAGGGCACCGGCCTGCCGGAGCAGCGCGATCGCGTCCGCGTCTTCCGCGGCCGCTTGCTCCAGCAGCGCGTCGGTCACGGTACGGCCGCCGATCGACACCAGCCACGCATTCGTCTGCGCGAGGCGAACGGCATTGTAGCGCGCGGACGTCGGCCGCCCCTGATGAACCAGATCCAGCAGGTGCAGGTGGCGCGGTGCGGGCTGGCCGAGCCGCCGGCGCTGCCGCAAAGCGGCGAAGAGCTGGGCCTGATCGGCATCGGCGCGCGTCATCAGCAGCGGCGTTTCGGTGAGTGCGGGGTCGAGCAGCCGCTCCATCAGCCTCTGTCCGCGCGGCGCGGCGCCCGGTGCCGGCACCAGCCGAACCGGGCACACGCCTGCAGCACGCAGCCAGGCGAAGGGCGCGTCTGCGCCGATCGTCCGCACCACCAGGGCACCTTCGGCCTGCAGCCGCGCGGCGGCGTCGTCCGGATCGGCATAAGCCTCTGCGATCCGGTCGAGGGCTGCGCGTGCGTCCATCAGATCACACCCTGCTTGGCGAGTTGCTCCAGCCGCGCTGCATCATAGCCGAGCAGGTCGCCATAGATCTGCCGGTTATGCTCGCCGATAGCGATGGGCAGCGTCTCGTCGAAGCCCGTACGCGCTTCGGAGAAGCGGATTGGAATGCCCGAAGTGCGCAGGTCCGCCTGATGCGGGTAGCGCGGATGGGCGATGGCCATGGTCTCGACCCGCGCCATCACACGCGGATCGGTGAGCGCTTCCTCGGGATGCCGCACCGGGGCGGCCGGCACGCCTTGCGCTTCCAGCAACCGCACCGCCTCGGCGGTGGGCAATGTCCTCGACCAGGCGGCGATCTTCGCCTCGAGTGCAACAGCGTTGGCGACGCGCGCATCCCGGCTCGCGAAGCGCGGATCGTCGCTCATCTCGGGAGCGCCCATCGCCTGGAACAGGCCACGCGCCAGCTTTTCGTGCACGGCGACCAGGGCGACATAGCCGTCGGCGCATTCGAACACGCCGAAGGGCGACAGCCGCTGGACGGTGAGGCCGGTGCGTGCAGGCATACCGGCCGCGGCCAGCGCCGCCCAGTTCTCGATCGCGACGAAGGAGGTGAGCGCGCCGAGCATCGACACGTCGATATGCTGGCCCTGGCCGGTGCGATGGCGCTGCTCGAGCGCGGCGAGGATGCCGATTACCGCGAACACCGGCGCCAGCATGTCGGCGATCGGAATGCCCATGCGCACCGGCGGCGCGTCGGGATCGCCGCTGGTATACATCGCGCCCGACAAGGCCTGGATGATCACGTCCATCGCCTTGCCGCCTTCGGGTGCGTCGGCGCCGAAGCCGGAGAGCGAGCAATAGACGATCGCCGGGTTTGCCTCACGCGCGGCCGCGTAGCCGACGCCCAGGCGGTCGGCGGTACCGGCGGTGAAGTTCTCGACGACGATGTCGGCGTTACGGCAAAGGTCCTGGAACAGCTGTTGCGCGCCCGGCGCCTTCAGGTTGAGCGACACGCCCTGCTTGCCCCGCGCGCGGGAGAGGTGGGATATCGACACGTCGTCGGCATGCGCGCGCTCGACGGTAACGCCGTCACGGCCGACATAGGGACTGTTCTCGCGCGCGAGGTCGCCGCCGCGCGGGTCTTCCACCTTGATCACCTCGGCGCCGAGACCGGCGAGGAGCAAAGTCGCATAGGGGCCGGCAAGCGCACGGGTCAAATCGATGACGCGAAGGCCCTCCAGGGGCCGGGGTGGGGAGAGTTCTGGATTGGTCATGGGGTACCCTGGTGCGAGGGAGGGGATGCGCAGGCGGGCAGGCTGCCCGCGCGGCCAGCTGTGATCAGCCGCTGCGCCTCAAGGAAAATTGGGGTGCCGTCCTGCCCGAACCGGCGCAGCGCAGTGGCGATCTGGGCCGCGTTGCGGTTGTAGAGGATGTCGAAGCGTTCCTGGTCGGCAGGGGCGATCGGCAGGAAGGTCACACCCTGCGCCTTGCCGAAGGCGATGCCGGCCTGCTCCGCCTTGTCGATCTCGTCGATCAGTGCGGCCTCCCACACCCGCTCGCTGTCGGCGAGCAGGCGCTGCTGCGCCGGCGGCAGCCTGCGCCAGCGCCGCTGCGACATGGCCCGCGCCGGATAGGCACCGCGGCTGACCCGCAGCGTGGTGAAGAAGCGGGCGACCTCCGCGAAGTGAAGGCTCCGCAGCGTATCAGCGGGGGCGATGACGCCGTCGATCACGCCCTTGGCAAGCGCGGAATAGACGTCGCTCATCGGCATGTCGACCGGATCGGCCCCGAGTTCGCGCAGCACCTCCAGATTTTCGGCCGGCGCACGCAGCCGCAGCCCCTTGAGGTCGGTAAGGCTGCGCACTGGCCGGGTGCGGGTAAGGATGCCGGGAAAATTGCCCGGCTGCACCGCCAGCACGCGCAGGCCGTGAACCTCGTCGCGCAGTGCGGGGAAGCGCGCGGCGATGCATTGGTACACCGCGATCTGCTCCGCCATCGAGCGCACGCCGCCATAGAAGCCTGCCTGCGCGCGCTGGGCATGCGCACCGCCCCGCGTGTAGATCGGCGTGATCAGGCCGATATCGGCGACACCGTGGCGGATCTCGGCCATGCTCTGGTCGCTGGAGAGCAGAGCGCCCGCCCAGTAGGGCTTGATCCGCACCTGCCCGCCAGATGCCTGCCGCACATGCTCCATCCACCGGATGTCGGCGCGGCTGAAAGGATGGGTCGGCGGATAGGGGCTGGCATAGGTCAGCACCGTGCCGCCATCGGGCTCAGTGGCCGGGCCACAGCCCGCGAGCAGCGCGATCAATATGGCGGCGAACAGACGGGCGATCATGCCAGCACCCCCGGTAGCCACAGAGCCAGCGCCGGCACCGCGATCAGCAGCGCCAGATGCAGGAAGTCCGCCAGCAGGAACGGCACGATGCCGCGGAAGATCGTACCCAGCGGAATGTCCCCGGCGATGCCCTGGATGACATAGACGTTGAGGCCGAGCGGCGGGTGGATGAAGCCGATCTCCATCGTGCGGACGAGGAAGATGCCGAACCAGATCGGGCTCAGGCCCAGCTGATCGACGATCGGCAGGAAGATCGGCGTGGTCAGCAGCATCAGCGCCAGCCCATCGAGGAACGACCCGAGCAGCAGCAGCGCCAGCGCCATCGCCACGATCGCCACCGTGGGCCCGGCATCGAGCTGGATCACCATGTTGGAAAGCAACGCCGCGATACCCGTCGCGCTGATGAATGTGGCGAAGAGCAAGGCGCCGATCACGACGATGTAGATCATGCCTGTGGTGCGCAGCGTCGTCTCCAGCGCCGTCGCCACCGCGCGCCAGCGCAAGCGTCCCCGCCGCCAGCACAGCAGCAGCGCCGCCACGCAGCCGACCGATGCGGCTTCGGTGGGCGTGAACCAGCCGATGAACAATCCCCCGATCACGAACAGGATCAGCAGCGCGACGTCCAGGATCGAGCGCAGCGATGCCCAGCGCTCCCGCCACGGGGCACGCGGGGCCGGCGGGCCGAGCAGCGGGTGCAGGCGGCAGAGAATGGCGATCATGGCGATGTAGAACAGCGCCTGGGTGAGCCCCGGGACGATCGCGGCGGCGAACAGCTTGCCGATCGACTGTTCCGCGACGATGCCGAACACGATCAGCGCGCCTGACGGAGGAATCAACGAGCCGAGCGTACCGCCCGCCGCCAGCGCGCCGGTGGCGAAGGAGGGCGCATAGCCTGCCTTGCGCATCTCCGGCAGCGCGACCGAGGTGATGGTGGCGACGGTCGCGAGGCTCGATCCGCTGATCGCGCCGAAGCCCGCGCAGCCGCCGATCGAGGCCATTGCCAGGCCGCCGCGGCGATGCCCGACGAACCGCGCAGCCGCATCGAAGAAGTCCCGGCTCGCGCCCGCGGCGAAGCACAGGTGCGCCATCAGAACGAACAGCGGCAGCACGCCCAGTTCGTAGCGGGAGATCGTGTCGAAGGCGATCACGCCGGCCTTGATCAGCGCCGCCTCGGGCGAGAGCAGCAGCGCCAGGCCGACGCCGCCGACCAGCGCCAGCCCGACGCCGATCGGCACGCCGAGGCCGAGCAGCCCCAGCAGGACGAGGATGCCGGCGAAGCCGGCCCATTCGGGAGAGATCATGCGACACGCCTCGTCACCGCACGCCGGGCGAACATGATCGCCGCCGCCAGTGCGCCCAGGATCCAGGCGAGCCGCAGCCAGCGCAGCGGCAGATGCAGGATTTCGGTCCACTCGAAGGCGTCCCACAGATCGGACGCCAGCCATGCCGACCCGATCGCCAGGCCCAGGAACACCAGAGCGCTGAGCGCATCGGCGGCGCGGAGCAGCCGGTTTGCGCGACCCGGCGCAAGCCGTTCGAGCAAAATATGGACGCGGGCATGGCCGTCCACCAGCGTCGCCAGCATGATGGCGCTGGTGGCGATCAGCACGATGCACGCCTGGACGATCTCGATCGCGCCGAGCAGGCGGACGCCGGCATGCCGGCCCGCCACCGCGAGCGCATCCGTCGCCATCGCCGACAGCAGTCCGGCCGACCCGATCGCCAGCATCGCGCGCGTCAGCAGCGGCCGAGCCGGTGCGGAGTCTTCCAGCGTGGATTCCGGGGTCATGGCATGCACCTTTGGGCGGGTAGGGCAGCCGACCGCATTTGATTGCTTCCTTCAACCATCGTGGCGGCCAATCGTCTGGGCGTTTCCATTCATGCCGTCCATGCGCTAGGCGGATCGACATGGATGACGCTTCGATTGCCCCTGTGCAGAGCCAAACCGAGGGGGATCTCGAACTTGGCCGCCTCGGCGACTTCGTCGGCTTCCGCCTCCGGCGGATCCAGAACCAGCTGTCGCGCGAATTCGCCAAGGTGACGGACAAATATCAGCTCCGTCAGGGGCTGTTCTCCGCCCTTGCGATCATCTCGGCCAATCCGGGCTTGTCGCAGATCATGCTCGCGCGCGAGGTCGGGCTCGACAAGTCGCTTGCGGTGATGGTGGTCGACGAACTGGAGGCGCGCGGCTGGGCGGAACGCCGCCGCTCGCCGGTCGACCGGCGCCGGCACGCGCTCTACACCACCGAAGCCGGAGAGGCCTGGCTGACGGAGATGTTCGCGGCGCTGGAACTGGTCGAGCATGACGTGCTCGACGCGCTCGGCGAGGCCGACCGGATCTTGCTCAACGGCATCCTCGACCGCGTCTACAAGACCTGCTTCCGCGGCTGAAACTGTAGTGGTCCGCATCAGAACCGCTTGCGCACGGTAACTGCGATCTCGCGACCGATCGGATTGGCGACCGTCGCGTCATAGCCGCCGCTGCCGTTCACGGTCGGGGCGAAATCCAGGAAGGGCGGTTTCCTGTCCAGCAGGTTGAGCGCGTCGAACGAAATGCTGAAGCCGCCATCGAAGAAGCGCGTGGCCTGCGGATCACCGACGTTGAAGGTCAGACCCAGGTCGACGACGGTGTAGCTGTCGACTTTCTGGATGCCGCCGTTCGGCAGCGTGTTGTTGTCGTAGCCGCCGACATGGGTGACGGTAAGGCGGGTGTTCACCCCCTCATATTGCCAGTTCAGGCTTCCACGGCCCTTGAATTTCAGCGGGTTGAAGACCGTGTTGCGACGATCGACGAGCGTACCGGTGGGCGTGATCGCCGCGCGGTAGCGGGTGAGGTAGGTCGCATTCGCGTTGAGCGAAAAGATGCCGGCGTTGGCGGTTTCCAGCGTGTAGTTCGCCATGAGGTCGATGCCGCTGGTGTTGGAGCGTCCCAGATTCTGCGTCCGGCCGTCGATGAAAAGGATGGGATCGGCGGGTAGAACGCCGCGTGCCACCGTGATGCCCTGCGCCAGCAACTGCTGCACCCGCGCCGCCGCCTCCGCGCCGCGAAGGATGACGCCGGTGCCTTCGAACTGTCCTTCGCGACTGAGAATCGCGAGGTCACCGAGATAGCTGTCGACCTGGCCCGTGTAGTTGACGTTCCAATAGGTCAGGCTGATCCTCGCATTGGGCAGCGGATCCCAGTCGACGCCCGCCGACCAGGTTTTCGCTTCCTCGGGCCTGAGCGCCGTGTTGCCGCCGGAAAGCGCCGCGCCCTGCACGATCGTGCCGCCGAGTGCCGGATCGGCATAGGGCTGGACGAAGATGTTCGAGCTGTTGCCGTAGATCTGGGAGAACAGCGGCGCGCGGAACGAGGTGCCGTAGCTGCCACGGAACACGAGCCCGCGGGCCGGCGACCAGTTGGCGCCGATCTTGGGATTGGTAGTCGATCCGACGTCGCTATATTTGTCGTGCCGGACTGCCGCGCTGACTTCGAGCCTCTGGAGCAATGGCATCGCATTGTCGGCCCCGAACAATGGCACGAACAACTCGGCATAGCCGGATTCGACCTTGCGGCTGAAGTCGCGGAAGGTGAGGGGGGTGGTCGGCGCGCCGCGGCGAATGCCGAGCGATACCTCCAGTTCCTGTCGCTCATAGCCCGCCGCCAGCTTCACGCCGCCGCCGGGCAAGTCGAACAGTGTCCCGTTGACCGTCGCTTCCGCGCCGGTGAAGCGGTTGAGCGTCGGGGCGTCGAACACCTGGTCGTTGATCGCGGCGAGCACCGCCTCGGACGTCCGGCTCTGGCCGTAGGGATCGAAGGCGGTCGCCGGATTGCTGCTTGCCAGCGCGGCATTGAGCGCGGGCGTGTTGATTCCGTTCGGCGTGAAGGAACTGTCGTTCGAGCGGCCGTAGATCAGTTGGCCCTGAACTTCCCAGCCGCCGAACCGCGCGCGAAGGCCGCCGGCGCCCTGCCAGCTGCGGGTAAAGCCGGAACTCTCGTTGTTGGGGAGGTCGTCGAGCCGGATCTGGACCGTCTCCGGACCGGTGGTGCCCGCCGGCCGCACGAAGAAGGCGTTGGTCGACGGAATGGTCACGGTTGCGCCGGTATAGCCGTTGAGGCGGCGGAAGCGGCGCTTGGAGAAATATCCGTCGCCGAACGCATCGAGCCAGTCCGTCAGATGCACGGTGAAGGTGCCGTTGACGCTGTCGTAGCGGGTTTCCGGGAACAGGTCCTGGCCGCGAAACCCCTCGCAGAGGTTGGTCGTGCCCGGAATGAGCGCTGCGGCATTGGCCGGGGTGACGCCCCCGGCTGGAATGGCGTAGTTCACGCCCCCGACTGCCAGCGTGCCGGGATCGCACTGGTTCGAGCGGAAATCACGACCGCCGAAGCGGCGCTGATCGCTGGTGAAGAAGTCCCGGTCGCCGCCTGAGAGGTTGCTGCGGAAGACATGCTCATAGGCGACCATGACCTGGCCCCAATTGCCGGTCTTGCCGCCGGCAATGCCGAACTGGCTCTCGTGGAAATTCTTGGCCACGCCCATCCGGGCAATCGTCTCGAAACCGTCGAGGCTACGGCGCGGGATCAGGTTGACCACGCCGGCGATCGCGTCCGAGCCGTAGACGGCCGATGCACCGTCGGCGACGACCTCGACGCGCTCGAGGCCGAGAGACGGAATGATCGAGGGGTCGACCGACCGGCTGTTGTTCACAACCCGGTGCCCGTCGAGGATCGTCAGCGTCGCGTAGGGCCCGATGCCGCGGATGTTGATCGCGTTGCCGAAGGTGATGTTGCTGTTGCCGCCCGACTGGCCCCGCGAATTCTCCGAGGTGCCGAGGTCGAAGACCTGCGGAATCTCCTTGAGCAGACGATCGGTGGTGACCGCGCCGGACGCTTCGATGGCGCGGCGATCGACGGCGATCACGGTCGAACCGACCGGCGCGGCGCCGCGGATGCGGCTGCCGGTGACGATGATATCCTGTTCCAGCGCGTCCTGCGCGCCGATGGTGACCGGGCCAGCGGCTGCAGCCGCATCCTGTGCCGTTTCCGGCGCGGTCTGTGCGGCGGCGCCGTTGCTCCAGGCGAGCGTGGCGGCGGTGGCGAGGAGCAGAGGGCGCTGACGAAGCTTGGACATGGTGCGGCTCCTTGGTGCGCGGGGGCGAGGGCCTCAGCGAAAGCGGACGGGTGTCGTGAACGGAATGTCGATGTGCGAGGCGGGCCCGGCGTAGACGGTAAGGGTGCGGGCGAGACCGTCGCGGATCTCGGCGAGGTTGCGCTGGCGCGGATCGGCGGCGGTCAGCGTGACTCGCAGGCGATGGCCGGCGGCGATCGTGTAGGCGCGGGGGGACAGCGCGAAGGAGAGTTCGACCGGCTGGCCGGGTGTGACCGGTGCGACGTCGGCCTTCAGGCCGGAATGATAGGGCAGGCCGAGATGATCGTAGGGCGCCTTGCCGGTCTTGCGGTGGCTGAAGGCGAGGCGGCCGAACGCAAGCATCGTCACCTTGCCGGCGGCGTCGACCTCTTCGAGGTAACCGAACAGATTGGCCTGCGGTCGATCGGCAGCGGCTCGGACGGTGAGCACCGGATAGCCTTCGATCGTGGCATCGGCAGCGAGCGGGCGGCTGGTGAAGGTGACGCCCCTGCCGTCCAGCGGGCTCGGCCAGAACTCGAAATAATCCCTGGTGGCAACGCCATAATCCGCAGCGAAGGGCAGCGCCTTGGCGGCGGTCGTGCGGACCGCAAGGCTGCCGCGGTCGACCTCTGCCGGGGCGTCATTGACGGTCGGCGACAGATAGAGCGCGGTGCGCTTCACCCCGACGCCGGGGAGCGTCGCGCGATGGACCATCGCTCCGCCATCGCCCTGCTCGCGCCACCAGGCGTAGCGCGGCTCGCGGTCGATGCCGTTATCGATGCCCTTCAGATAATGGTCGAAGAAGCGGCGCTGCTCGCCGACGATGTCGAACACCTTGGGCGGCTCGCAATGGCTGCCCGGCCCGACGATCATCTTCGCGTTAAGATTGGCGGCCGCCTTGATGATCTGCTCGGTGGGCTCGTCGTTCCAGTTGCTCCAGAGATACCAGGCAAGCTGCGGGCTACGCAGCGCCGCCAGATGCGAGTAGGGGCCGACCTCTTCCCAGAAGCGCGTCCCGGTGAGCGGTGAGACGCTGTCGCGATAGGGCATCCCTGCCCACAGCGGCGCCATCGGCGTGTTGCGCGCATGTTCCGACACCGCGGCTTTCAGCAGGCGGCCGTCGGGGTCGGCATCGACCGGCACGCTGGCGAGGTCGACGTCGAGCGGTTCGTCCGGGCGCGTGTTGAATTGCGCCGTGATGCCGCCGTTGCGGACGAAGGCATATTTGTCGAGGTCGGTTGCTGCCGCGAACACTGCTCTGAGCGCAGGCGGCCGGGTGCCGGCGACGAGCATCGCGCTGCCTCCCAGATAGGAACAGCCGGTGATGCCCACCTTGCCGGTGGTATATGGCTGGGCGGCGAGCCACTGGACGATATCGTAGCCGTCGCGCGCCTCGGTCTGGTCGAGGAAGCCGCGCCGTGCCCCGAAGGACGCGCCCTTGCCCCGCACATCGGCCGTGGCGACGACATAGCCGGCATGCACCAATTGGCGCAGGCCGAAGGTGGTCGAGTCGATCAGGTCGACGACCTGCCCATCCTTGCGGTAGCGCGCGCGATAGGGGGTGAAGGCGAACACCACCGGAAAACGGCCGTCGCGGATCATGCCGCGATCAGCGGGGCGGTAGAGGTTCACCGCAAGCCGCGTGCCGTCGCGCACAGGCAGATAGAAGGAGTTGCGGACCATCGCCGGATCATCGGCGATGGGTGTCATGTGGTCCGTCTGCCCGACCACGGGCGTGGTCGTCAGCCCGGCGGCAGCAACGGATGCAGCAATGCGCAGCCGCACAGACGGCAAGCGACGGGTCGCCACGATGCTCTCCTCTCCATCTCGCAACGGCGTCTTTTGCACCGCTGAGATAGGTGTAAACCCAATCAGTATGAATATTCAACTGTTATGTTGGAAAACTTATTTGGGCCTTGGAGGAGGATGCCGATGAAGCGGGCGATCGCGATCCCGCGCTGGCTCACGCCCTTAGGGACACGATGTGGAGCGTGCCGCCTCGCGCAGTTGCGCGCGCTCGCTGCTGACGCCGACATGGCGCTGTAAGCTCAGCGAGCACCTGCAATGATGCGCCGACCCGACATCAATGCCGGGCACCGCACCTCTCTCCCCGATACCGCTGCCCCCGGCAGTATCGACGGCGGGCGGGCCGGCAGCGCTTTTGCGCCGCCGACCCGATGTCATCGCGGCGGAACGGACGCTCGCAGCTTCGAACGCGCGGATCGGGGTCGCTGTCTCCGAATTTTATCCAAAGATCTCTCTCGGTGGCCTGCTTGGCACGGCGACGACGGCGGCAGGCGGTCTGTTCACCGGCAACGCGACGCAAGCCAACGGCGCGTTGGGCTTGCGCTGGCGTCTGTTCGACTTTGGCCGCGTCGATGCCGAGATCAAGGCTGCCAAAGGCCGCAATACCGAGGCACTGGCTGCCTACCGCCTGACCGTGCTGGGCGCATCACAGGATGTCGAAGATGCGTTCTCTATTCTGGTGCAGCAGGAGGCACGCGCCGCTACTCTGGCCCAGGGTGAGACATCGCTCACGCGCGCACGCAGCGCTTCGTTTGCGGCTTATAAGGCCGGGGTCGCCAGTCTGATCGAAGTAATCGATGCGGACCGCCGTCTGCTCGAGACCCGGGACGGCGCGATCCAGGCGCGCGCCGCGGCGAGCCGCGGGGCGGTCGCATCGTTCCGGGCGCTGGGTGGGGGCTGGGATCCGGTTCCAGTGACGAACGAAGCCATGTTTTCGATTCGTTCTCTTCGAAAATGCTTCGAAGATTGAAGCATTTCTGCCGAGTCGATCATGGCAGAAGCTATGGTGGAACAGGCCTGCAAGGAGACAAAAAATGTTTTGTTTTCAAGATCATGTGGGCGAGTTTAGGCGGACACCCTCTCCGCCAGTTGTCGCCGTTTAGCGACGATGCTGTTTTCCGGCAGTTGCAGTTACGCGGCCGTACGATGCCGCCGAAGCTGCCGTGCAGGCATCACGGCGATGACGGGCTGGATCGCGACTATTCTCGGGCTTTGTCGAAGGTCTGCCGACAGGCCTCCATGCGCGGCCAGTTTTCCCTGATCCACGACGTGAAGCCTTCCAGGGCGGGCAGCATGCTCGCGCCCATGTCGGTCAGCTCATATTCGACGCGCGGCGGCACTTCAGGAAAATAGTGGCGATTGAGAAGCCCGTCGCGTTCCAGATTGCGGAGCGTCAGCGTCAGCATGCGCTGCGTGATGCCCTCGATGCCATGCTTGAGCTCGGAGAAGCGGAGCCGGTGCCCGCTGGCGACGGCAAGATGCGACAAGACGAGGATCGTCCATTTGTCCCCGAGGCGTGCGAGCACGCCATGCGGCGCGCAGGGACGGAAGCGCGGGCCGTCTTCCGTTTGTTCGTAAGGGCGGCCGTGGATGGTGTGATCCATGGGTATCATCCTTGTGCCTGAGTTTGAAATCTGTGCCGTCTTCCAGCAACCCGCCAAGAGTATATATTCGTAACTCAAGCCAGTTCATCGAGGAAAATATGTCGCACAGCAACCAGCCGATCGTCGTTTTCGGCGCAACCGGTCAGCAGGGTGGCTCCGTTGCCAAAGCGCTTCTGAAAGCGGGATGGCCGGTGATCGCCGTGGTGCGGGAACCCGCTTCCGCGAAGTCGGCCGCGCTGCGCGACGCGGGCGTCGAGCTCGTCCAGGGCAGCTATTCCGATACCGATGCGATCCGCACGGCGATGCGGGGCGCGTATGGCGTGTTCAGTGTTCAGCAGAGCGCGCCCAGTGGTGAGGTGAGCGACGAAGAGGAAGTGCGGGCCGGGATCATGATCGCCGATCTGGCCGTCGCGTGCGGCATTGCCCACCTGGTCTACAGTTCGGGCGGAGCCGTCAGAGAGACTCCCACCGGTATGAGCCATTTCGACACGAAAATGCGCATCGAAGCGCATATTCGTGCGCTGCCGATCAGGGCGACGATCGTGCGCCCCGCCGCTTTCATCGATATGCTCGTCATGCCGGGCTTTGGACTCGACCGGGGGCAATTCAATTTCTTCATGCGTCCCGATCAATCGATGCAGCTGCTGGCAGTCGAGGACATCGGCAAGTTCGTAGAGCCCGTCTTCGCAGACCCGGTCCGCTTCGGTGGCCAGACCTTCGAGATCGCCAGCGATTCCGTGACCGGCAATGAACTGGAGGCGCTGTTCAGTCAGGCCGCCGGGCGCCCGATCGTTTATGCGCGCTTCGCCGACGATGTGCTGAAAGAAAGCGCCTTTCTTGCTAGACTCACCGCGCTGATGGACGACGGCCTGCTCGCCGGAAATGCCGACCTGGCCACGCTGCAAGACATCAACCCCGCGATGATGTCCGTCCGGGAGTGGCTCGCCGGAGCCGGTCGCGAGCCTTTTCTCAAGGCACTGGAGGCCGCCGGCTCATGGGATTATGACCGGGGTTGAGCGAACAAGGGCTGCCGAAAGCATGAGAGAGCGAGGTAAGCGCCAAGGTTATGGGCCGGGCGGAAGCCGCCGCTTTCTATCGTAGCGATACAGCGTGGGTGTGGCGCTCCTCGTCATCGGACCTACGGTCGATGCGCAAGAATGTCGGTGCGGGCGCGACGAAGCGTCTCGGCTGCCGGCCTAACGAGCGGTCCCGATCATCGAAGTCGCCGCCGCGACGATCGCCTCCCTGGGCGCGCGCGGGGTCCAGCCGAGCACGCGCCGCGCCTTGTCGTTGGACGTCCTCTTGGCGTAGCCGAGGTCGGGAACGAACGGACGCATCCCGGCATTGAAGCGCGCGGCAACGCGGACCAGGACGTCGGGCATTGTCCGCGTCGGGACCCGCTTCGCCGCATCGCCAAGCGCCGCCCTGATGATGGCGCCGATCTCCTTGAGGGCAAGCGCCCGGCCGTTGGAGAGCAGGAACCGCTCGCCTGCCGCAGCCGGATCGGTCAGCGCCATGATGTGTGCGCTGGCCACGTCGCGGACGTCGACCACGGGTATGAAGAGGTTCGGGACGACGGGCATCGCACCGTCGAGCATATGCCGGACGATGTGGTTCGAGCCGGAAACGTCCTTGCCCACCACCGGTCCCATGACGGCGACCGGCAGCATCGTGGTCAGTTCCAGCCCGCGTCCCTCGGCGGCGATGAAGTCCCAAGCCGCGCGTTCGGCAAGCGTCTTGCTCTTGCCATAGGCATCGACGCCGGGGCCATCGAGGATCGTCCAGTCGGTTTCGGTGAACACATGGTCGCTATGCGGATGTCCCCAGCTCACGGCGTGGAATGCGGAGGTGAGGATGACGCGCTTTGCCCCCGCGTCGCGTGCGGCGCGCAGCACGCGCAGCGTGCCTTCGCGCGCGGGGACGATCACATCATCCTCGTTCGCGACCGCCCCGGGCTGAACCGGGGAGGCGACATGCAAGACGACATCGATGTCGGCGGCGGCCTCCGCCCAGCCTTCGTCGTGCAGCAGATCGGCCGCGACGAAGCTCAGCTTGTCGGAATGGACCATGCCTGCACCCTCGAGGAAGCCGCGCGCCGTCGCTTCCTTGGCCAGCGATCGGATGGTGGAGCGGACGAGATGGCCTTGCTCGAGAAGTTGGAGGATGCAGTGCCCGGCGATGAAGCCGGAGCCGCCGGTAACGAGAACCCGCTGCGGACTCATGAAGAGGCCCCTTTGGAAACACGATGATCGTCGGCCAGTCGGTCGCGCCAGCGCGTCGGGGTCGTCCGTTCCCAGCGGCGGAAGGCCCGAACAAATGAATTGGGCTCGACGAAGCCGACCAGCATGGCAATGGCCACCGTATCGAGTTCGGTGGCGGCGAGCAGCCGGTTTGCCGTGGTCCGCCTCACCCCCGCGAGTTGCTCCTGGAAGCTCGTCCCGAGGCCGTGGAGGCGGCGCTGAAGCGTACGGGTGCTCATCTTGAGGCGACCCGCCACCGCTGCGACGCTGGGTTGGCCGCCCTCGCTCAATTGCCGTGCGATGGCGACGCGCATCTCGCCCACGACAGCGGGGAAGCCCTCTCCGTCGCGGACGCGCTGTTCCAGGCCATCCAGCACATGTGCGAAGGCGCCGCCGTCGGCGGTGAGAAACGGAACGTCGAGCGCTGCGCGGTCGAACGCCATGGCATCGATCGCGGCGCCGAAGACGATCGGGCAATCGAAGTGCCGACGCAGGAGCGCCTCGTCGCTGGGGCGCCGCGTCAGTTCGAGACGTATCGGCGCGACCGTTCCGGCGGTGCCGCGTCGAGCGAGCTGGCGCAGGGAGGCCATCGTCATATCGACGAGCAGGCGGGGCGCCGGTCCCGTCGCCTGAAGCCAGCGATAGCGAACGACGGCTTCGGCACCCTTTACCTCGACCTCCACGACTTCGGGGCAGGTCAGGCTTTTGTATCGGGAGAGTGCCGCGAGCGCGCTGCGAAAGTCGGGCGCGTGCAAGGCGACGATCGCCGCGACGCCATACCCGCGCGCAATCCCTTCGTCGCCAAAGCGAAGGCCCGCGCCGGGATCATGGAATTCCTCTTCGGCCGCCGCCCAGATCCGGAAGAAATCGCTCGTCGCCCACGCGTTCGATGTCGCCACGCCCGCACGAGCACATAGGCGTTCGATCGGGATGCCCAGCTTCGACAGGACAGCGGGTGACAGCGAAAAGGTGTCGGGGCCGTGCATGAGCGACACATAGGCGGGCCCCCGCGCTGCCGACACATCCGATCGCGCCAATCGTAGCGCTGGAGCGCAGGCATGGGGCTCATCGTCATCGGGCGTTGCCCGCCGATGATCAGGACGAAGGTGCGACGGCGCATCCCCGCGATCCAAGGGATCGGGACGCAACCATTTTCAGCGATACAAGCGATACAAGCGATACAAGCGCCGGTACGACATCGTCGCGTTACCGCTCCAGCTGCCCCAGCATGTAATCCGCCGAGCTCACATTGAATTCGCCCGGCGTCTCGACGTTCAGCACCTCGACGACGCCGTCGTTGACGATCATCGAATAGCGGCGGCCGCGCTCGCCCATGCCGAACTTGCTGCTGTCCTGCACCAGTCCGACCGCGCGCGCGAAGTCGCCATTGCCATCGGCGAGCATCGTCACCGCCTCGCCCGCGTTCGCCGATTTCGCCCAGGCGGCCATCACGAAGGCGTCGTTGACGGCGGTGCAGGCGATTTCGTCGATCCCCTTGGCCTTCAGCGCCGCGGCCTTGTCGATGAAGCCGGGCAGATGCTTGGCGGAGCAGGTGGGGGTAAAGGCGCCGGGTACGGAAAACAGCGCGATGCGCCGTCCGGCGAAATAGCTGTGGGTGTCAGTGGCCTCGGCGCCGGAGGGTGTCACCTTGGTAACAGCGATGGTGGGCAGCGTCTCGCCGCTGGTGATCGTCATTGCTGGCTTCCTTGCGCATATCGGCGGCGCCGCTGCCGCCCGCGGCTCAACTGGGCCTGCGGACCGCGTGGCGCAACCCCACCGTGACACTCCCTGCCGGGAGGGTATAAACGGACATATGGAGTCGCCTCGTTTCTTGACCGGCCAATTCCTGCTTGCGATGCCCGGGATCGGCGATCCCCGCTTCGAGCATTCGGTGATCGCGATGTGCGCGCATGACGAAAAGGGCGCGCTCGGCATCGGTATCGGCCACCGCGTGGAGGGCGTCGGCCTCCATCTGCTGCTCAACCAGTTCGAGATCGCGACCGACGGCGTGCCCGATGCGCCGGTCCATGCCGGCGGGCCGGTGGAGCCGCAGCGCGGTTTCGTGATCCACAGCCGGGACTGGTCCGGCAGCGAGAGCATCGACGTCGCCGGGCGCTGGGCGCTGACCGCCACCGTGGATGCGTTGCGCGCGATCGCATCGGGCTCGGGGCCCAGCAAATGGATCGTGGCACTGGGCTATGCCGGGTGGGGCGAGGGCCAGCTCGATGAGGAGATGCGGCGGCACGGCTGGTTCGTCACCCCGGGTACCGAGAGCCTGCTGTGGGAAACCCGCCCCGAGGCGCGCTGGCGCGAGGGCTTTTCCAGCGCCGGGATCGACTCGCGGCTGCTGGCGGCAAGCGCCGGCCAAGCCTGAACCGGGTTCTCCGGCAAGGCATATAAAGACATCTTTATATTTGCATTAGAGGCGGTGAGGCTGTATCCGGCGCGCCATCAAGAGCCAGTTCCAGGAGATTATCGAGTGGCAACCGCCCCCGCCGCCGGCTTCACCGACTTCGTCGTGAAGGACCTCAGCCTCGCCGCCTTCGGCCGCAAGGAAATCGAGATCGCCGAAACGGAGATGCCCGGCCTGATGGCGCTGCGCGCCGAATATGGCGCCGCGCAGCCGCTCAAGGGCGCGCGCATCACCGGCTCGCTGCATATGACGATCCAGACCGCCGTTCTCATCGAGACGCTGGTCGCGCTCGGTGCCGAAGTGCGCTGGGCGACCTGCAACATCTATTCGACGCAGGATCACGCCGCCGCCGCGATCGCCGCGCAGGGCATTCCGGTGTTCGCGATCAAGGGCGAGAGCCTTGAGGATTACTGGGACTATGTCGATCGCATCTTCGACTGGGGCGATGGCGAAACCTGCAACATGATCCTCGACGATGGCGGCGACGCCACGATGTTCGCGCTGTGGGGCGCGCGCGTCGAGGCGGGCGAAGAGCTGTTCACGCCGTCGAACGAGGAAGAGGAAATCTTCGTCCAGGTGCTCAAGAAGCGGCTGGCGGCAACGCCGGGCTTCCTGACCAAGACGGTCGCCAACACCAAGGGCGTCTCGGAAGAGACCACCACCGGCGTCCACCGCCTCTATGACCTCGCCAAGAAGGGCAAGCTGCCGTTCCCGGCGATCAACGTCAACGACAGCGTCACCAAGTCGAAGTTCGACAATCTCTATGGCTGCAAGGAATCGCTGGTCGATGCGATCCGCCGCGCCACCGACGTGATGCTCGCCGGCAAGGTCGCCGCGGTTGCGGGCTTCGGTGACGTCGGCAAGGGCTCGGCGCAGTCGCTGCGCAACGGCGGCGCGCGCGTGCTGGTGACCGAGGTCGACCCGATCTGCGCGCTGCAGGCGGCGATGGAAGGCTTCGAGGTCGTGACGATGGAGGAAGCGGCGACCCGCGCCGACATCTTCGTCACCGCGACGGGCAATGCCGACGTCATCACGCTCGATCACATGCGCGCGATGAAGAACATGGCGATCGTCTCGAACATCGGCCACTTCGACAGCGAGATCCAGATCGGCGCGCTCGCCAACATGAAGTGGACCGAGATCAAGCCGCAGGTCGACGAAGTCGAATTCCCGGATGGCAAGAAGATCATCGTCCTGTCGAAGGGCCGTCTGGTCAATCTCGGCAACGCCACCGGCCATCCGAGCTTCGTGATGTCGTCCAGCTTCACCAACCAGGTGCTGGCGCAGATCGAACTGTTCACCAATCGCGACGCCTACAACAATGACGTGTTCGTGCTGCCCAAGCATCTCGACGAGAAGGTGGCGCGCCTTCACCTCGAGAAGCTGGGCGTGAAGCTGACGACGCTCACCGAGAAGCAGGCGGCGTATATCGGCGTATCGGTCGAAGGGCCGTTCAAGCCGGATCATTATCGCTACTGATCGCTGACGCGCCGCTACGGCGGCGTTGCATCGAAGAGGGCGGGCCGTGGTAACGCGGCCCGCCTTTTTTTGCGTCAGGGTGCGGCCCGCATTTCGACGAACGATGCTTGTCGCACGACGCCGCCTGCCGATAGGTTCCCGGTCAACACAGGGGACCATCCATGAAAACCAGCCTCGCCGCGCTCGCCGCGGCGCTTCTCGCCATTCCCGCCGCGCACGCCGAAGAGGCGGCCAAGCCCAAATGGGATGTCGCCGCGCCGCCGGGGATGAAGACGCGCAAGGTGCCGGTCGATACCGACGAGGGCACCTGGATGAACCTCGATGTCAGCCCGGACGGCAACACGATCGCGTTCGACCTGCTGGGTGACATCTACACCATGCCGGTCACCGGCGGCACCGCGACGCGCATCGCCGAGGGGCTGCCCTTCGAGGTCCAGCCGCGCTTCTCGCCCGATGGCAGGCGCATCGCCTTCACCAGCGATCGCGGCGGCGGCGACAATATCTGGGTGATGAACCGCGACGGCAGCGACAAGCGCCAGGTGAGCAAGGAGGATTTCCGCCTGCTCAACAATCCGAGCTGGAGCCCGGACGGCCGCTTCATCGCCGCACGCAAGCATTTCACCACTGCCCGCTCGGCCGGCACCGGTGAGATCTGGCTCTACCATGTCTCCGGCGGCAGCGGCGTCGCGCTCGTCAAGCGCGCCAGCGAGCAGTTGCAGAAGGAATTGGGGGAGCCCGCCTTCACGCCCGATGGCAAGGGCATCTACTACAGCCGCAACATCACGCCGGGCCCGGTGTTCGAATATGCGCAGGATTCGAACACCGACCTGTTCGACATCGAGCGCTATGATCTCGACACCGGCAAGGTCGAAACCGTGGTGAGCGGCCCCGGCGGCGCAGTGCGCGCGACGCCTTCCCCGGACGGCAAGTGGCTCGCCTTCGTGCGGCGCGAGCGCGCCCGCTCCAAGCTCTACGTCAAGGATCTGAAGAGCGGCACCGTCCGCAAGATCTATGACACGCTCGACCTCGACATGCAGGAAACCTGGGCGGTGCAGGGGCTCTATCCCAACATGGCCTGGCTGCCCGACTCGCGCGCGCTGATCGTCTGGGCGGGCGGCAAGCTGCGCCGCATCGACATGGCGAGCGGCGCGGACACGATCATCCCGTTCCGCGTCGCCGACGATCGCGTCGTGATCGATCCGGTGCGCCCGCAGGTCGCGGTCGCGCCGGACAGCTTCGCCACGCGGATGCCGCGCTTCGCGACGGTTTCTCCCGATGGCCGCCAGATCCTGTTCGAGACGATGGGCAAGCTGTGGCTGAAGCCAGCGGCCGGCGGCGCGGCGCGGCGGCTGACCCGCGGCGACGAGGAACTCGAACTCTTCCCAAGCTGGTCGCGCGACGGCCGGCAGATCGTCTATGTCGGCTGGACCGACGCCGGCCTCGGCACGATCCGCACCATCGCCGCGGCGGGCGGGCAGGGCAGGGCGGTCACCGCCGAACCCGGCCATTATCGCCGCCCGCGCTTCTCGCCGGACGGCAGGACGATCGTCTTCGAAAAGGGCAAGGGCGGCCAGCTCACGTCGTCCGATCATTCGGACAGCAGCGGCGTGTTCCGCGTCGCGGCGAGCGGCGGCGAGGTCGTCCGCATCACCGCCGATGGCGGCGAACCGCACTTCGGCGCCGCCAACGACCGGCTGTTCGTCACCCGATTCGCCGGCGGCAAGGGCATGCTGGTCAGCCTCGACCTCAATGGCGAGGCGGCGCGTACGCATGCGACGGGCGAACTGGTCAGCACGTTCTCGGTGTCGCCGACCGGCGAATACTTCGCCTTCCGCGAAAGCTATGGCGCCTATGTGATGCCGCTGCTGCCGGGCAATCAGGATATCGGCGCGGGCGCCAGCGGCAGCCCGCTGCCGGTGACGCGCGCGAGCGCGGGCGGGGCCGACTATATCCATTGGGGCGCCGATGGCCGCGCGCTGCACTGGAGCCTGGGCCCCACTTTCTTTACCGCGCAGACCGCGTCGCTCTTCCCCAGTGCCCCGCCGCCGCCCGCCGGCACCCCGTCCGCACCCGCTTATGTCCCGCCGGCGCGTGGCGTGTCGCTCTCGATGGACGTCGCCGCGCGCAAGCACCAGGGCCGCGTTGCGCTGGTCGGCGCGCGCATCGTGACGATGGCGGCGACGGACGGCGGCATCGTCGAGGATGGTGCGATCCTGATCGACGGGGACCGCATCGCAGCGATCGGCCCGCGTGCGCGCGTGACCATCCCCGCCGGCACGAAGACGATCGACGTCGCCGGCAAGACGATCATCCCCGGTCTGATCGACGCGCATGCCCATGGCCTGCAGGGCGTCGACGAGATCGTGCCGCAGCAGAACTGGTCGGCGATCGCGCACCTGGCGCTCGGCGTCACCACCATCCACGATCCGTCGAGCACCGCCGCGGAAATCTTCCCGGCCGCCGAGCGCCAGCGGGTGAACGACTTTCTCGCCCCGCGCATCTTCTCGACGGGCGAGGTGGTCTATGGTGCCAAGGCGGGCGGCTTCTATGCGCGGATCGATTCGATCGACGACGCCCGCGCGCATGTTCGCCGGCTAAAGGCGCAGGGCGCCCACGCCATCAAGAACTATAACCAGCCGCGGCGCGAGCAGCGCCAGCAGGTCGTCGCCGCCGGCATCGAGGAGAATATCCAGACCGTCGCGGAAGGTGGCGCGCTGTTCGGCATGGACATCGCGCTGATCGCCGACGGCAACACCACGCTCGAACACAACATCCCGCAGAACATCCTCTACAAGGATGTGGTCGACTTCTTCGCCGCGACCAGGGTGGGCTATACGCCGACGCTGGTGGTCAGCTACAGCGGCCTCGCCGGCGATCCCTATTGGCGGCAGGCGACCGACGTGTGGCTGCACCCGATCCTCTCGCGCCACGTGCCGCCAGGCGACCTGCAGGCGCGCAACGTCCGCCGCACCAAGGCGCCGGAGGAGGATTTCGTCGATGACGACAATGCCCGCGAGGCGCGCAAGCTGGCGCAGCGCGGGGTGATGGTCAGCATCGGCGCGCACGGCCAGGAGGAGGGGCTGGGCTCGCACTGGGAGCTGTGGTCGTTCGTCCGCGGCGGCATGACTCCGCTGGAGGCGCTGCGCGCGGGCACGATCACGCCGGCGCGCTCGCTCGGCTTCGATCGCGACATCGGCTCGCTGGAGGTCGGCAAGCTTGCGGATCTGGTGGTCCTCGACGCCGATCCGCTCACCGACATCCGCAATTCCGATCATATCGCGCGGGTGATGCTCGGCGGTCGGCTCTATGACCCGCTGACGATGGACGAGGTGGAGACCGGCACCGCGAAGAAGCGGCGCTACTTCTGGGAGTAAGGCCCCGCCGCTAATCCGCGAACGCCGCCCGCATCAGGAACGCCGCGCTCTCTGCGAGCACCGGCGCCCTGGCGCGAAACGGCTTGGCCAGCGCCATCACGATCCCGGCATGGTCGAGCCCGGCATAGTCTCGATAGACCGCGCTGCCGCCCGCGGACGTCAGCGCTGCGACCAGCGCCTGGCTGTTGCGCGGGCGGACCACGGTGTCGGCGGTGCCCGTCGCCAGCCAGAGCGGCGGCGCATCGCGGCGGGCGAAGTGGATCGGCTGGGTGAGGCGCGGGTCGGGCGCGCGGCCGAAGGCGGCGATCGAGGCGGGCACGTCGAAGGGGAAGAAGTCATAGGGTCCGGCGAGCCCCGCGACGCCCCGGATGGATCGCGGCTCGATCCCCGCCGCCTGCGCATAGCCGGGATCGAGCGCGACCAGCGCGGCGATGTGCGCCCCCGCCGAATGGCCCGCGAGCAGGATGCGCGCCGGGTCGCCGCCATGCGCCGCGGCATGATCCGCCACCCAGCGCAACGCCGCGGCCGCATCCTCGACGAAGGCGGGGAAGTGGATTGCCGGTACGAGGCGATAGTCGGGGACGACGACGGTGAAGCCCAGCGCCGCGAACGCCCGCGCCGCGAACCCGTAATGGCGGCGCTCGCCCGCGCTCCAGCCGCCGCCATAGAAGAAGACCAGCACCGGCTGCGGCCCTCGCGCGCCCGCCGCGCGCCACAGGTCCAGCCGCTGGCGCGGCGCCGGGCCATAAGCCGCGCCGGCAACCCGTCGCCGGATGCGCGGCCCGCCGGGCGCCAGCCGGTCGGCGAGGTCGAGCAGCGCCGGGCCGGTCAGCCCCGCGCGCGCGGCGACGGCGCCGAGTGTGGACATCAGTCGCTTCATCGGATTAGCGCGATAGCATTGCGGCCGATCCCGGCCCAGCAGGGAGCAGGCGGCGCCGCTGGCGCGTTGAAAGGATATGACCAAGCTCTACCATATCAGCGATCTCCATTTCGGCATGGAGGATCGGATCGCGCTCGACTGGTTCCAGAACGAGGTGCGCGCCGAGCGGCCCGACGCGGTGATCGTCACCGGTGACCTCACGATGCGCGCGCGCGCGCAGGAATTCGCGGCGGCGGCGGCCTGGCTGGAAGCGCTGGCGGTGCCGGTCACGGTGGAGGTCGGCAACCATGACCTGCCCTATCTCAACCCGCTGGCGCGCTTCGCCACGCCCTACAGGCGCTACCGTCGGTTGGAGCGGATGATCGAACGCCCGCTCGACCTCGACGGCGTGACCCTGGTGCCGCTCAAGACGACGGCGCGCGCGCAGTGGCGGCTCAACTGGTCCAAGGGCAAGGTCAGCGGCCGCAGCCTCTCCGCCGCGCTGGACCTGACGCGGGCGGCCCCCGCCGGTCATGTCGTGCTGGTCGCCTGCCATCATCCGCTGATCGAGGCGGGCACGCGATCGAGCGCGCGGACCCATGGCGGCTCCGCAGCGCTGGACCGGCTTGCCGCCGCGGGCGCGCATGCGGTGCTGACCGGCCATGTCCATGATCCGTTCGACGTCGCGCACGAGGTGGCGGGCCGCACCGTGCGGCTGATCGGCGCGGGCACGCTGTCCGAACGCATCCGCGACACCGCGCCGTCCTATAATGTGCTGCGGATCGTGCAGGGCGCAATCGAACTCGACGTGCGCGCGCTCGGCACGGCGGCGCAGCCGATGCCGCAGCTCAGGACGGACTGACGGATCAGGCGTGCGCGCGGTCGAGCAGGTCTTCGGCGTCGAGACCGACACGGTCGATCTGCGCTTTGACGCGCGGCCACACCCGCTCGAGGAACTGCGCGCGTTCGGCATCGCGCAGCCGCCCCACCGCACCCGGCGCAACGAACATGCCGACGCCGCGGCGCACCGTAACATAGCCATCGTCCTGGAAGGTCTGATAGGCCTTGGCCACGGTCAGCGGATTGGCGCCATGTTCGGCGGCGAAGGCGCGCACCGAGGGAAGCTGGTCGCCCTCGCGATAGGCACCGTCGAGGATGGCGGCAACGATGATGCCGCGCAGGCGGAGGTAGATCGGGCTGTCGTCGCTCTCAAGCGCTGTCATGCTTCCCTAATACAGCAAGACCGCGGCAGGTCGAGTCCCGTTGCAACGATCGTTCAGCCCGCCCAGGTCGAAACGACCGTATCATAGGCCGGACGGGGGCGCTCCTCGAGCGGCCGCGAGGGCGATCCGATGAAGATGAAGCCGGCGATCCGTTCCGGAGCGCTGCCGAAGGCGTCGCGCACGCGATCGTCGTAAGTCATCGGTCCGGTCAGCCAGCCGCCGACGAAGCCATGCGCATGTGCCGCGACGAGCAGGTTCATGCAGGCGGCGCCCGCCGACAATTCCTGTTCCCAAAGCGGGATATGGCTTTCCGGGCGCGGAGCCGAGAGCGCGACGATCAGGGTCGGTGCCTGCCGCGCGAACTGCTCCATCGCCTCTACTTCGAGCCGCCCGGCTTCGGGCCGGCCGGCGCGATAGGCATCGACCAGCAGCGCCGCCAGCGCATAGCGCCGGTCCCCGGGCACGATCACGAAGCGCCACGGCGCCAGCTTGCCATGATCGGGCACGCGTATCGCCGCCTCGAGAATCGTGCGGAGCTGCGCATCGTCCGGCCCCGGAGCCACCATGTCGCGCGGCTTGCCGGAACGGCGGGTGGCGACGAGAGCGGCGGGGGAGGAGAGTTCGTTGAACATGGCGGCAGCCACTATCAGCGCGGATGAGGCGCCGCAAATGCCAAGCGTTCCACGAATCAGAAGATTCCGAGCGACAGACCCGCGGCCAGCGCCCGTCCGAGATCGCCGCAGCGGGCGAGATCCTCGGGCGCGATGCGCTTCGGCGCCAGAATCGCTTCGGGCGTCTGCGCCTCGGTGCAGACGATCAGCGGATCGGCAACGCGCTTGAGGCGCCAGCCCGCGGCGATGCGCTCGACCTGACGCACCGCATTGCTGCCGTCGCTGCCCGCGCAGACCAGCAGCGCATAGGGGCGACCCGCGATGCGATCGAGCGCCGGGTAGTAGCTGCGGTCGAAGAAGTCCTTCATCACGCCGGCCATCGCCGCCAGCATCTCGGGCGTGGCGAAGAGGAAAAGATCGGCCGCGATCAGATCGTCGGGACCGGATTCCGCCGCGTGGCGGAAAATGACGTCGACCTCTTCCCCATGCCGCGCGCCCGCAGCTGCAGCCTCTGCGATCTGCTGCGTGCCGCCGGTCGCCGAATGGTGGACGATCAGCAGCGTGGGCCGCATCGCCTCAGCCGATGCCGAGGTCGGCGGGGCCGAAGGCGTTGGGCAGCAGGTCGGACAGGTGGAAGCGTTCCACCGCCGCGCCGTCGCCCGAGGCGCACCAGATCGTCACGTCGCGGCCGCCGAGTTGCGCCGCCTCGTTCAGGATCTGCCGGCAGCGGCCGCACGGGCGCACCGGATCGGCGCCCGTGATCGCGCCATCGGCGCCCAGCATGCCGCCGATCACCGCGATCGCCGCCACGTCGCGCAGTCGCCCTTCGCTGTTGGCCTTGGCCAGGGCCACAGTCTCTCCGCACAGCGACAGGCCATAGCTGGCATTCTCGAAATTGGTGCCGGTGATGACGCTGCCGTCGGTCAACAGCAGCGCGGCACCCACCCCGAAGCGCGAATAGGGGGCGTGCGCATGCGCCGCCGCGGCGCGGGCGGCGGCGATCAGCGGGGCGGGATCGTGGGTCTCATCGGTCATGGTCTCATCACGTTCCAGTCCACCGGTCCGTCGACGCCGTCGACCCGGTGGATATTGCTTGCCTGCCACATCGCCCAGCGTCTTGCGCCATAAGTGGGGCGCAGCGCCAGCCTGCGCAGCCACAGCCGGCGATCGAACGCGTCGCTGATCCGATAGGCGTCCTCGAATTCGCGGGTGACATAGAGCAGCGCCGGCTTTCCCGAATGCGCCTCGATCGCGGTCAGAAAGCGGCCGACCTCGGCGATCAGCACGTCGCGCGAGGGGCGCGCGGCGCAGTTGCCGCCGAATTCGAGGTCCACCGCCGGCGGCAGCGCATCGGCCTCGCGCGGGACTGTGGCGATGAAGTTCGTCGCCTGGTCGCTGCCGGAACGGCACAGGGTGAAGAAATGATAGGCGCCGTGGCGGACGCCGGCGGCGCGCGAATCGCGCCAATTGGCTTCGAACGCCTCGTCGCGCAGCGTCGCGCCCTCGGTCGCCTTGATGTAGGCGAAGTCGGCACCGCCCGCGCGCAGCATATGCCATTCGATCGGCCCCTGGTGGTGGGACACATCGACGCCCTGCACGGGAAATGTCTCCTCGCCCGGACGCCAGCGCTGGGCCCAGCCCCAGCCAAGCGCAATCAGGCCGGCGATCAGCAAAGTGACGGCGAGCACGCGCGCGAGCAGACGCCCGAGCGTCCGCTTTGGACGGGTTTGCAAGTTCATCCCTTGATGTGGAGGACGCAGATCAGCGTGAAGAGGCGGCGGGCGGTGTCGAAATCGACGTCGATCTTGCCGTCGAGCGCTGTCCGCAGCAGCTCGGCGGCGTCGTTGTGGACGGCGCGGCGGGCCATGTCGACCGTCTCGATCTGCTGCGGCGTCGATTGGCGGATCGCCTGATAATAGCTGTCGCAGATCGCGAAATAATCGCGAATCGGCCGGCGGAAGCGGCCAAGCGCGAGGATCAGCGATTCGAGCGGCGAATCATCCTCGCGCTTGATGTGAATCGCCAGCCGCCCTTCCTCGACGCCGAGCTGGATGCGGTACGGACCGGCATAGCCATCGGGATGCTGGCGCTGCGGTGCAAAATAATTGCCCTCGATCAGGTCGAAGATCGCGATCCGGCGCTCCTGCTCGACATCCGCGCTCCTCCACAGGATGGAGCGTTCGTCGAGAGCGATGTCGATGATGCGCGGATCGGACATGGTTCGTCCCGCTCTATCGGGGAAGGCGGCTTGCCTCAATGCCCGCGTCGGTCGGCCCAAGGGGCTTGAGCAGGACGGGCGAAAGGCCGACAATGGCGCGCATGGCCGAACCCCAGTTCCAGATCGTACCCAATGCGGTGGAGACACCGCGCGAATTGCCGCACAACGCCGAGGCCGAAGCCGCGCTGCTCGGCGCGATGATGATCGACAACCGCGTCGCCGAAGACGTGATGCAGAAACTGCGCAGCGATCATTTCTTCGATCCGCTCAACGGCAGGATCTACGACGCGATCCTGCGCCTGACGACAAGTGGCACCATCGCCAATCCGGTGACGCTCAAGCCGCTGTTCGAAAGCGACGAGGCGATGCGCGCGCTGGGCGGCCCGGTCTATCTGGCGCAACTCACCGGCAGCGGCGCCGGTCTGATCGGCGCCAAGGATTTTGCCAAGCAGATCTATGATCTGGCGATGCTGCGGGCGCTGGTCGGCGTCGGCCGCGACCTCGTCGATTCGGCGATGGATACCAGCGAGGCGGTCGATCCGCGGTCGCAGATCGAGAGCGCCGAGATGCGGCTCTACAAGGTGGCCGAGGAAGGCGGCGAAACCGGATCGACCAAGACCTTCGTGCAGGCGACCAAGCTGGCGGTCGATCTAGCCGAAAAGGCGCAGAATGCCGGCGGCAAGATTTCCGGCGTCACCACCGGCATGGATTCGGTCAACGCCAAGACCGGCGGCCTCCACCACAGCGACTTGCTGATCCTCGCCGGCCGCCCCGGCATGGGCAAGACCTCGTTTGCCACCAACGTCGCGTTCAACGCCGCCAAGCGCTATCTGCGCGACCGGCAGGACGGGATACCGCACGAAAAGTCGCTGGGCGCCAAGGTCGCCTTCTTCAGCCTCGAAATGTCCGCCGACCAGCTGGCGACGCGTATCCTCGCCGAACAGTCGGGCGTGATTGCGCACAAGATCCGCTCTGGCTCGCTGACCCGCGACGAATTCACCAAATTCGCCCGTGCCGCGAGCGAGCTGGAGGATCTGCCGCTCTACATCGACGACACCGCCGGCCTCACCATCGCCGCGCTCACCACTCGCGCGCGCCGCCTGAAGCGCCGGCACGAGATCGGCATGATCATCGTCGACTATCTCCAGCTCCTGACCGGGTCCGGCAAGAACAAGGACGGCAACCGCGTGCAGGAAATCTCGGAGATCAGCCGGGGTCTCAAGACGCTCGCCAAGGAACTCCATCTGCCGGTGATCGCGCTGTCGCAGCTCAGCCGCCAGGTCGAAAATCGCGAGGACAAGCGCCCGCAGCTGTCGGATCTTCGCGAATCCGGCTCGATCGAGCAGGACGCGGATATCGTCCTGTTCGTCTATCGCGAGGAATATTACGTCCAGTCGGTGGAGCCCAAGGTGCCGGGGCCCGAGGACGATGCGAAGGTGCATGAGGCCTATAATGAATGGGGCCGCAAGATGCAGTCGGTGGCAGGCACCGCGGAACTGATCGTCGCGAAGCAGCGCCACGGTTCGACCGGGCGCGTAAGGCTGAAGTTCGAAAGCAGCATCACCAAGTTCAGCGATCTCATCGACGACGCCTATCTGCCGGACCGTACGGGGTACGAGTAGACGCCACTCTTCTCCTCCCCGACGCTGCGCGCCGGGGAGGAGAATTGCCGACTTTACACCGTCGCCAACACCCGTCGCCGCGCCCAGAACACCCCCACCGCCGCCAGCGTCAGCGCCAGGATCAGCCAGGGCGCATGCACCAGCATCGAATCGATCGCGCTGGCCAGGATGTTGCTCGTGCCGAACAGCCGCTCGATCAGCCACGCGGTGGCGGCGATCGCGGCGAAGCCGGCGCCCGCCAGCCGCACGGGCGCATAGGCGCGCGCGCGCGCCAGCAGCATCAGCGCGGGCATCACGCAGGCGACCACGAGCAACTGCACCAGTTCGATGCCGAGATTGAAACCCAGGATCGACTGCGCCTTCTGCCAGGGATCGAGCCCGTAATTGCCGACCAGTGTCGCGAAGGCGAGGCCGTGGATCAGGCCGAACCCGGCGGCGACCAGCGCCTCGCGGCCGGGGAAGATCGGCCGGAAGGCGTGGGCTGCGGAGACCAGGATCGACAGTGCGATCAGCACCTCCACCGGCTGCGCCGGCAGTTGCCAGCCGAAGAAGGCGCCGCCGATCAGCGTCACCGAATGGCCGACGGTGAAGGCGGTGACGATGCGGACGAGCTTGCGCGCCGCACCGCGCACGCCGGCATAGCCGGTCCAGCGCCCGGCCGCGGCGATCACGGGCGCGGGCAGCAGCAGCGCGAGCAGGAACAGTAGATGGTCATGTCCCTCGGCGATATGCTGCATGCCGAGGCCGATCGACGAGATGAAGCCGTTCCAGGCGCTGCCGCTGCCGCGGTCGACATGCAGCACCGTCGTCTTGCTCCGCAATCCGCCGAGCAGCTCGGGCTCATGGCTGATCGCGCCGCCGGCATAGTCCGATCGCAGCAGCACCAGCACGAAATGGCTGGGGACGACGTCGATCACCGCGCGATAGTCGAGATCGAAACGGCGCGGGGACCGGCCGGGGGGCGGGGTCGCGCGAAAGCGGAGATGGACGTCGTAGGAACCGCCATTGTCGATCATGGTGAGGCCGCCGGGCACGATCCGCCAGCGCGCGCCGCTGGTGGAAAGCGCAAGGCGATCACCGACATAGGCCATGATCTGCGCTGCGCCGGCACCCACCGAGCCGTCCGCGGCCACCGTGAAGCGCTTGCCCATCGCATATTCGACCTCGCTGAGCGGGATCGCGACTTCCGCGACGACATCGCGCTGGCCGATCTCGAGCTGGATCTCGGAATTGGGCGTGAGGTGCGCGGTCGCTGGCGACACGAGAAAGAGTGTCGCGAACAGCGCCGCAATCAGCCGGACCAACCGGAAACTACCCATCATCCCTCCCGCGCGCTCGTCGGCGTCAATGATCGAACCATAGCAGCGCCGGATTCCGATCGGAACTGTGCGGATCGATCGCCTGCGCGCGCGCGCGCTCGGCCTCCGCATCTGCGCCGCGGCCGAGCATGGCGAGCGCCTGCGCGGCGAGGAGATGCTGTTCCGCCGAGACCCAACCGGTGCGGTCGACTTCGGCGAGCACCGCGATCGCACGATCGGGATAGCCGGTGGCGATCAAGGATGCGGCGAGCGCGATCGCGGTCTCGCCGAACGGGCGCGCCGCAAACGACTGGCGGGCGAGTCGCAGCGCGCGGTCGGGATCGCCGAAGGCGAGATGATGGTCGATCGCGTGCTGGGCGAATGCGGCGGGGAAGGCGGCGACGCGCGCGTCCCACAGCGCGCCGGCGCGCGCCGCCCATGCCCGGGACCGCGCGCTGTCACCCGACACGCGGTAGAGCGCGGCGAGCGCATCCATCGGCTCGGGCAGCCCGCTGCGGGTGGCCAGTGCCTGGAAGCGGCGGATCGCACCGCCGATGTCTCCCGCCAGGGCCGCCATCGCGGCGCGCTGCTGCTCGGCCAGCCACCAGCCCGGATAGACCGCCAGCGCCTTGTCGAAATGACGTGTGGCAGCAGGCCAGTCGCCGCGCGCGCGCTCGATCATCCCGCGCTGGAGTTCTATCCGCGCGAGGATCTGCGGCGTGATCGTTTTCGCCTCCCGCTCGGCCAGGTCGAGCAGGCGCAGGGCCTCGTCGAAACGGCCCAGCCGCATCGACCGGGTGGCGAGGCGCACGTCGATGCCCGTCGCCGGGGCGGTTGCCGCGGCCGCGCGATAGTGGCGCGAGGCGCGGCTATAGTCGCCGCGATAGAAGGCGATATCGCCGCGCATCGCCTGGATTTCGGCCTGCTCGGCGGGCTCAGGGATGGTTGCATAGGCTTCCACCGCGTCGAGGTCGGCGCTCGCCGCGGCAAGGTCATGCGTGCCCAGCGCGAACTCGGCACGGCTCAGATGCGGGCCGGTTTTCGGGGGCAGTCCCTCGAACGCGCGCGCGAAGCTGTCGCGGGCGGCGATGTAGGATGCGAGATCGCCCGTCAGCCGGGCGCGATCGAACTGCGCGCGCGCCAGCGATTCGAGCGGCAGCCACTGGCCCGGCATATGGCGCGCGCGTCGCGCGGCGCCGTCGATGGCTTCATCGGCGCGTGCGACCGCTTCGGCATAGGTCTGCGGGCTGCCGCTCCCAAGCAGGATCGGCGGCGCGCCGGGCAATGGCGCCGGTGCCGGCGGGGGCGCGGTCTGGAACAGGCGGGTGGCAAGGAACAGCAACGCTGCGACGAGCAAGGCCGGCACGAGGATGCGCACCAGTGTGGTGCGCGGATGGGGAAGGGTCGTCGTCATCGCTGGAGAAAGGGCGGCGCGGCCGGCACCGGAGTGCCGGCCGCGCCGCGATCGTCACGGTGTGACGGGGGTTGCGCAGGGTTTCAGTCCGGCGGCCGTGAGGTCGTCGGCAAGCGCGTTGGTCAGGGTCGTAAGCTGGCCGGCGAATTCGCCCGCCCATTTGCCGCCACCCTGAACATCCTGCTCGGGGCTGTCGTCATTATAGGCGTTCTTGTTGGACGAACCGACCAGCGCCGTCGCTACCGCCGGCATGCCCATCCGGTCGACGCGGACGAAGGCGGATTCCGGATCGGTCCGGAAATTCCACAGTCGGCCCGGCCCCGATGGCAAGGGTGGCGTGCCTTGCGCCGCCGCGAGATAGGGGAAGCTCGATCGGAACGCCACGTCGTTCTGCGGCGGGTTCAGCGGCAGGTTGAACAAGGTCAGCGGACTGTGCGTGCTGAGATCCAGGAAGATCACCGCAAGCGTCACGTCGATCACGGGATCCGGCAGGCGGCGGCCGTTGGGGAAGCCCGAGGCAGCCGAGAAGTCGACGTGGATCGTATCCGGGATCACCAGGCTCGCCACCGTGCGACCCGTGCCCGGCACCGTCTGCGTCAGGCAGGGGGTGACGTTGAACGCGGTGGGCGTCGGCGTTGGCGTGGGGGTCGGTGTCGGCGTCGGTGTCGGGGTTGGCGTCGGTGTGGGGGTCGGCGTCGGCGTGGGCGTCGGATCGTCATTGTCGTCGCACGCGGCGAGCGACGTCATCGATGCCAGGGCGAGCACGATCGGCAACGCTTTCAGGATCTTGCGCATCAGGATTCTCCCGCCGCGAAACGGGCCGTGGAGCCCCAGATGTCGACCGAACCGGTCCCTTCCGGCAGCGCCGCGCGCGGGATTTCGATGACGATCGCGGTGTCGTTCTGCCCGGCGAAGAAGTCGCGCGTCCTGTCGAACCTCAACATGCCGGTGGAGCGCGTCTCCCGGAAACCCTGAAGGTCGAAGAAGAAGGGATCGTCGAACAGGCCCGCGCGCACCTTGATGCCATTGGGCGTGGTGAGGTCGGTCTCGACCGGGCCGGCGAAGGGGGTGGCGACGCCGGGCAGGCCGGAGAATTGCACGCCATAGCCGCCGCCGCCGCTGCCGAAGCGGACGCGGATCGGCAATTCGGTGGTCTCGCGCACGCCATCGGTGGAGACGTTGATGCCGTAGAGGACGTCGCGGTCATAGGTGCCGGGGCGGTTGGTGCCGGCCGGGCCCGCGAAGGTCATCGCGATGACCAGGGCGGTGTCGGTGTGCCACGTATAGACGTCGGCGATGTCGGCGGCGCGATCGGGCGTCGTATCGAACGCCTTGTCGGTGCGGCCCGGCGGGTCGAGGTGGTCGGCGGCCGGCGAGAAATACTGCGCCGAGAAAAAAAGGGCTGGCGCCGCAAGCGCGCATGCGCCTGCAATCGCCAGGGTGCGCATGAGACGACTCATGGTTCCTGCTCCTATGGAACGTCAGCGGACGAACGATCTTATGTTTTCGCTGCAGCGCGGCCCGTTATAGTCTGCAGTGCGACCAAACCCGTTGGGTCAGCCACAGGATGGCGCATTAAGGCCATGACTTCCAGTGGGAAAATCAAGAAAGAAGCGAGTGTTTGCTCGTCTTTTGCGTCGCCGAACTATAAGGCAGGCGAATACTTGAGGTAACTTGGCCCCGATCCCCGCTCCGTCATCGTCGCGACGATGACGGAGGCTATCAGAACGCGGGCTGGTTCGCGGGATCGTCCGGATCGGCGACGGGCACGTGGATGCCGCACTCCACCTTGTCCCAGCCGCGCCAGCGCCCGGCGCGGGGGTCTTCGCCCGGCTTCACCTTGCTGGTGCAGGGCTGGCAGCCGATCGAGGGATAGCCTTCCGCGACCAGCGGATGGCGGGGCAGGTCATGCGCCTCGAAATAGGCGTCGATCTTCGCCGCGTCCCAACTCGCCAGCGGGTTGACCTTCAGCCGATCGCCATCGAGTTCGAAGCGCGGCAGGCCGGCACGGGTCTTGGACTGGAAGCCCTTGCGGCCGGTGATAGAGGCATCGAGCCCGGCCAGTGCCTTTTCCAGCGGCTTCACCTTGCGGATCTCGCAGCAGCCATCGGGGTCGTAGGACCAGCGCAGGCCGGTCTCGTCGCGCTTGGCGATCTCTTCCGCGTCGGGTGTCAGCACGCGCAGGTTGGTGAGCCCCAGCCGCTCGGTCAGCGTCTTGGCATAGGCAAGCGTTTCCGGGAAATGCTTGCCGGTATCGAGGAACAGCACCGGCGTCGCCGGATCGACCGAGGCGATCAGGTGCAGCAGCACCGCCGATTCCGCGCCGAACGATGAGACGACCGCGACCTCGCCGAGCATCTGCTCGGTCAGCAGGGTCTTCAGCATCTCCTGCGTTTCGGTGCCGCGGAACAGATTGTTGAGGCGGATCGCATCGGCCGCGGTGAAGCGCGGGGCAACGTCGATCCGGTCGCGCTGACGCGCGAGGGCGGGTTCAGCCATGACGGAGTTTCCAGACCGGCGCGACGCCATCGGCCGCGCGCTGATAGACATGATCGTAACGGGCGAGGCTCGCCTCCACGACCGAGGCGTCGAGCGGCGCATCGGGCAGGAAGCTGTCGAAGCCGCAGCGCCGCATCGGCAGGATCTGGTCGACCAGCACGTCGCCCGAGGCGCGCAGTTCGCCGGCATAGCCGGCTTCGCGCAGGATCCGCGCCGCCGAATAGCCGCGGCCGTCGCGGAACTTGGGGAAGCTGACGTCGATCAGCGCCAGCCGTTCGAGATGCGGCAGCAGCGCGCGGGCATCGTCGCCCGGCTCGATGCGCACCGCGGTGGCATTGGACTGGTCGAGGAACGAATCCAGCGTCACCGCCGGTTCGTCATGCGGCAGGTCGTCGCGAAAGCGCAACTCAGCCATAGATCGCCTCCTTGAACGGCTCCATGCCGACGCGGCGGTAGGTGTCGACGAAGCGTTCGCCGTCGGTCCGCAGTGTCCTGTATTTCTCGATCGCGCGCTCGATCGCGTCGACCACGCCGTCCTCGTCGAAGCCGGGGCCGATGATCTTGCCGAGGCTGACATCCTCCGCCCCCGATCCGCCGAGCAGCAGCTGGAAGTTCTCGGTGCCCTTCCGGTCGACGCCGAGGATGCCGATGTGGCCGGCATGATGGTGGCCGCAGGCGTTGATGCACCCCGAGATCTTGAGCTTGAGCTCGCCGATGTCGCGCTGCCGCTCCGCCGCGCCGAAGCGTGCCGAGATCTTCTGCGCGAGCGGGATCGAGCGCGCATTGGCGAGGCTGCAATAATCGAGCCCAGGGCAGGCGATGATGTCGCTGATCAGGTCGAGATTGGCTTCGGCGAGGCCGTTCTCGGCGAGCTGCTGCCAGATCGCGTAGAGATCGGCCTTGCGGACGTGCGGCAGCACGATGTTCTGCGCATGGGTAACGCGCAGCTCGTCGAAGCTGTACCGCTCGGCAAGGTCGGCCATCAGGTCGATCTGCGCGGAGGACGCGTCGCCGGGGATGCCGCCGATCGGCTTGAGGCTGATCGTGACGATCGCATAGCCCGGCTGCTTGTGCGCCGAGACATTCTGGTCGATCCACACCGCGAAGTCGGGATCCGTGCGATCGACGCTGTCGTCCAGCCCGGCCTCGAACGCCGGCGGTGCGAAGAAGGCGGCGATGCGATCGAACTCGGCCGCGGGCGGATCGAGGTCGAGCGTCTTCACATGTGCGAATTCTTCCTCGACCTGCGCACGATAGGCGTCCGCGCCGATCTCGTGGATCAGGATCTTGATCCGCGCCTTGTACATGTTGTCGCGGCGGCCGTAGCGATTGTAGACGCGCAGGCACGCCTCGAGATAGCTCAGCAGATCGTCGGCGGGGACGAACGGGTTGATCTCGGGCGCGATCATCGGCGTGCGCCCCATGCCGCCGCCCACGAACACGCGGGCACCCAGCACCTCGCCGCGCTTGACCAGTTCGATGCCGATGTCGTGCAGCCGCATCGCCGCGCGATCGGTGGGGGAGGCGATCACCGCGATCTTGAACTTGCGCGGCAGATAGCTGAATTCCGGGTGGAAGGTCGACCATTGCCGCAGCAGTTCGGCCCAGGGGCGCGGATCGGCGACCTCGTCGGCAGCGGCGCCGGCGAACTGGTCCGAACTGATGTTGCGGATGCAGTTGCCGCTCGTCTGGATGGCATGCATCTCCACCGTCGCCAGCTCGGCGAGGATGTCCGGCGCCTCGTCCAGCTTGATCCAGTTGTACTGCAGGTTCTGGCGCGTGGTGAAATGGCCGTAGTCGCGGTCATATTTGCGCGCGATGTGCGCCAGCATCCGCATCTGGCGGCCGTTGAGCGTGCCATAGGGGATGGCGACGCGCAGCATATAGGCATGGAGCTGAAGATAGAGGCCGTTCATCAGCCGCAAAGGCTTGAACTGGTCTTCGGTCATGTCGCCGGCGATGCGGCGGCGGACCTGGTCGCGAAACTCCTCGACGCGGGCGTCGACGATCGCCTGGTCATACTGGTCGTACTGATACATCAGATCACCCAATTGCCGGCATCGGGGTCGGCGGGCTTGAGGGTCAGGTCGGCGCGCACCGTGGGGCCGAGCGCGCGGATGCGGTCCTTGATGTGCGCGGGGCGGGGGCCTTCCGGCGTCGCGGTCGCATCGATCACATAGGGGCCGTTGACGCGGCGCGCGCCTTCCTCGGCGGCGGCAATCGCTTCGCCATGCTCGCCGACGTCGGCAGCATCCTCGACATGGAGCGACCAGTCGCTGCCGGTCCACCAGGTCACCGCGCCCGACTTCAAATCATTGCCCGTCAATATCTTCACGCAAGAAGCTCCGCCTGTTTGGCAAATGTCGCGATCCGGTCGGCATCGGCGCGCGCCGCGACCTGGCCGACGACGATCACTGCCGGGCTCGTTACGCGCTCGCGTGCGATCAGGCCACCCAGGTCGGCCAGCAAGGTCCGCAACGCGCGCGCATCGGGCCGGCCGCCCTTTTCGAGCACGGCAACCGGGATGCCCGGCGAAACGCCGTCCGCGATCAGCTTCTCGGCGATCGCATCGGCGGTGGCGATGCCCATGTAGATCACCAGCGTGCGGCCATGGCCGGCAAGCCCGGACCAGTCCTGCTCGGTCAGCCCCTTGCACTGGCCGGCGACGAAGCTCACCGCGCTCGATGCCTCGCGATGCGTCAGCGGCACCAGTGCTTCGGCGGCACAGCCGATCGCGGCGGAGATGCCCGGCACCACTTCGACGGGCACGCCGGCAGCGCGGCAGGCATCCACTTCCTCTCCGCCCCGTCCGAAGATGAAGGGATCGCCGCCCTTCAGCCGCAGCACATCCTCGCCGCCAAGCGCGCGCGCTACCAGCAGGGCGTTGATCTCTTCCTGCTGCATCGTGTGGCGGCTGCGCTGCTTGGCGACCGAGATCAGCTCGGCGCCCGGGACGACCATCGCGAGGATGCGGGCATCGACCAGCCCGTCATGCACGATCAGGTGCGCGGCGCCGATCAGCCGGGCGGCGCGCACGGTCAGCAGGTCGGGATCGCCGGGGCCGGCGCCGACCAGTCGCACCGTGCCGACGGGACTGGCTTGAGCGGAATAAGTCATCGACCCGCAGATGGTCGCGGTGCCGCCGTGCGACAATCGAGAGATTGTTGCGTTTGGCCTAGCTCGGCTATTCCATAGCGGAACGGTAGGAATTCGGCGGCGTCCGCCAGCACGGGCGCCGCGAAGTGGTTTTAAGATCAGCCGCAAGATGAGATGCAAGATCAATTGCACGCATCCAAGTGGCGGCATAGGCTGTCTATAGCCGACGAGTCGCATATCGGGGTCGTTGCGGCGCTTGCGCCGTAAAACATGGTTCGATCGGCATAATTGCCTAGGAGAGCGAAACATGACCCCGACCTTTAAGGGCGCGCGTGCCGCGCTGTTTGCGGCCGCGAGTATTTGCACGATATCGATCGTTGCTCCCGCCGCGGCGGATGTCACCCCCGAATGCAACAGCACGCTGACCGGCGTGAACAACACCGAATGCGGCGCGCTGTCGTCCGCGGGTCCTGCGGGCGCGACGGCGGTCGGCACCGGCGCCACGGCCGATGGCGTGGATGCGGTGGCGATTGGTTCCGACGATGCCGGCGCTGCGCCCGCGCGCGCGACGGGCAACTCGACGACCGCGGTCGGCGGCGAGGCGGAAGCGGTGGGGCCGGGCGCCAGCGCCTTCGGCTGGCGCGCGGACGCGCTCGCCGAGCGCGCGACGGCGCTGGGCCATCTCGCCTCCGCCACCGGCGTCCGCGCCACCGCGGTCGGCGAGGCGGCGAGCGCCAGCGGTTTGACCTCGGTCGCGGTCGGCAACCAGTCGGTCGCGTCGGATGAGGATGCGGTGGCGATGGGCGACCTCGCCACCGCCAGCGGCTTCCATTCGACCGCGGTCGGCGGCGAGGCGGTCGCCTCGGGCCGCGGCGCGCAGGCGTTCGGCTGGCAGGCCCAGGCGACCGGCGCGCTGAGCCTCGCCTCGGGCCACCAGGCGGTGGCGAGCGGCGACACCGCGACGGCCGTCGGCAAGAGCGCCGTGGCATCGGGCACCACCTCGGTCGCGGTGGGCAGCTTCGCCGTCGCGTCGGACGAGGACGCCGCCGCCTTCGGCGACAAGGCGCAGGCGACCGGCTTCCATTCGACTGCAGTCGGCGGCGAGGCGGTCGCCTCCGGGCGGGGCGCGCAGGCGTTCGGCTGGCAATCACAGGCCACCGGCGCGCTGAGCCTCGCCTCGGGCCACCAGGCGGTGGCGAGCGGCGACACCGCGACGGCCGTCGGCAAGAGCGCCGTGGCGTCGGGGACCACCTCGGTCGCGGTCGGCAGCTTCGCCGTCGCGTCGGACGAGGATGCCGCAGCCTTCGGCGACAAGGCGCAGGCGACCGGCTTCCATTCGACTGCGGTTGGCGGCGAGGCGGTCGCCTCGGGTCGTGGCGCGCAGGCGTTCGGCTGGCAATCGGCGGCAACGGGTGGTCTCAGCCTTGCGGTCGGCCATCAGGCGGTGGCGGCGGGGGCCAATGCGAGCGCGATCGGCAAGAACGCCAACGCCCAGTTCGACGGCTCGACCGCAGTCGGCTTCGGCGCCACGACGACGCGCGCCAACCAGGTCGTGCTGGGCGGCGCGGGAAGCTCGGTGACGGTGGGCGACATCGGCGCCTCCACCGCCGCGCAGAGCGGGCCGGTGGGCGTGGTGACCGTCGATGCCTCGGGCACGCTCGGCCAGAACAACACGATCATCCCGGCGATCGCGGCGATCCAGACGCTCAACACCCAGCAATCGGCGCAGATCAGTTCGCTGCAGGCCGGGCAGGCGACCCTGTTCGACATCACCCGCGTGCAGCGGCGCGAGATCCGGCGGGCGAATGAAGGCGTCGCGATGGCGCTGGCGATGGATACGCCGATGCTGCCGGGAGAGACGCGTTTCGCGCTCTCCGGCGGGATCGGCTATTATCAGGATCGCACCGCCGGCACCGCTGCGTTCAGCGCGCGGGTGGGCACCAACGCCGCCATCACGGGCGGCGTCGGCTTCGGCTTCGATTCAGGAGAGATCGGCGCCCGCGGCGGATTCCAGGTCGCATGGTGATCCGCACGATGAAGAAAATGAGGCAGTTGTCGACCGGGCCGGGGCACTGCGCCCCGGTCCACGTCGTTCTGGGAGGGCTGCTGGCCTGCGCGGCGATCGCGCCCGTAACGGCGCAGGCGCCGCCGCCCGCCGCGGCGCCGGGGCCGTCCTCCGTGCCGGTGCCCGACGAACTCCAGCTCTCGAAGATGGTGTGGAGCACGCTGGTCGCGATCGACCATGCCAATCTGGCAGGCAATTATTCGGTGCTGCGCGATCTCTCCGCGCCGGGCTTCCAGATCAACAATGATGCCGCACGGCTCGGGCAGATCTTCGCCAGCCTGCGCGCGCAGAACATCGATCTTTCCAACGCCCTGCTGCTCACCCCCAGCTTCATCCGCACACCCGCGCTGGTGAAGCCCGACATCCTGCGGCTGCAGGGCTATTTCGGGCTGCGGCCGACGGCGATCGAGTTCGACCTTCATTATCAATGGGTTCAGGGGCGTTGGCGGTTGTTCGGCGTGTCGATCAACCCGGTGCCGCTCGCCCGCGTCCAGCCCGCGGGCGCCAAGCTCCCGCCGCGCTGACCATCGCCGCGGATCACCGCCTGCCGCCGCGAGGCGCTTGCGGCGCCGCCGCCATCCCGCGATATGGTGATGGCCAAGGCAGGGAGGCGCGTTGATGGCCGGTTATGTGGACGGATATTGGTGGTCCAACGACAATCTCCGCCTCCACTATCGCGACTATCCGGGCGGCGGCGACGGGCGCCCGCCGATCCTGTGCATCCCCGGCCTCACCCGCAACGCGCGCGATTTCGCCGACGTGGCGGAGCGGCTGTCCGGCGATTGGCGCGTGATCTGCATCGATCTGCGCGGGCGCGGCGAGAGTGCCTATGCGCGCGACGCGATGAGCTATGTGCCGCTCACCTATGTGCAGGATGTCGAGCGGCTGTTCGAGGACCTGAAGGTCACATCCTATGTCGCCTTCGGCACCTCGCTGGGCGGGATCGTGACGATGCTGCTCGGCTCAACCGGCAAGGAACAGATCGCGGGCGCGCTCTTCAACGATGTCGGCCCCGTGATCGAACCCGCCGGCAGCGCGCGCATCCGCGGCTATGTCGGCAAGGGCGGAAGCTGGCCGACCTGGCTGCATGCGGCACGGTCGCTCGCCGAGATGCAGGGCGCGGTCTATCCGCATTATCAGCTGACGGACTGGCTCGCGATGGCGAAGCGGCTCTACCGGCTCACCAGCAACGGCCGCATCGTCAATGATTATGACCTGAAGATCGCCGAGCCCTTCCATTTGCCGGGCAGCGATGCCGGTATCGATCTGTGGCCGGCGCTCGCCCCGTTCCGCACCGTGCCGAGCCTGATCGTCCGCGGCGGGCTGTCCGACGTGCTGGGGGAGGGAACGCTGGAGCGCATGGCGACGACGCTGCCGCAGGCGGAGACCGTGACGATCGACCGGATCGGCCACACGCCGACCCTGTCCGAACCGGAAGCGGTGGCGGCGATCGACCGTCTGCTGGCGCGCGTGCTGGCGGCCTGAAGCCCGGCGATGCGGCCTTAGACGTGTCGGCCGTTTCGGCGCGGATTCGGATGGCTGCCCTTGGAAAGCGCCCCACGTTCGGCTAGGGCGCCGGCTTATTGCGCGCTGCCTGGGGTGCAAGCTATGCGCTGCCGCTGCTATAGTGGATATTTGGGGAGCAGTTGAGGAGTGTCGATGTTCAAGGGTCTGAAGCCCATCGTCTATGCGGGTCGCGAGGTTTGGCCGCTGATCGAGGGCGGCAAGGGTGTGGCGGTTTCGAACCACACCAGCTCGGGCGCATGGGCGGCGGCAGGCGGCATCGGCACCGTTTCCGCGGTGAATGCCGACAGCTACGACCCCACCGGCAAGATCATCCCGCAGATCTATCACGCCAAGACCCGGCGGGAGCGCCATGACGAACTGATCGCCTACGCCATCGAGGGCGCGGTGGAGCAGGTGAAGCGCGCGTTCGACATCGCGGGCGGCAAGGGCGCGATCAACATCAACGTGCTGTGGGAAATGGGCGGCGCGCAGGAAGTGCTGCACGGCGTGCTGGAGCGCACCCGCGGACTCGTTTCGGGCGTCACCTGCGGTGCAGGCATGCCCTACAAGCTCAGCGAGATCGCGGCGTCCTACAATGTCAGCTATCTGCCGATCATCAGCTCCGCGCGCGCGTTCCGCGCGCTGTGGAAGCGCGCCTATTCCAAGGCGTCCGAATGGCTGGCGGCGGTGGTCTACGAGGATCCCTGGCTCGCCGGCGGCCATAACGGCCTGTCCAATGCCGAGGATCCGCTGCGCCCAGAGGATCCGTATCCGCGCGTGAAGGCGCTGCGCGAAACGATGCGCGAGGGCGGCATTTCGGACGATGTGCCGATCGTGATGGCCGGTGGCGTCTGGTACCTGCGCGACTGGAACCACTGGATCGACAATGAGGAACTGGGCAGCATCGCCTTCCAGTTCGGTACCCGTCCGCTGCTGACGCGCGAGAGCCCCATTCCGGAAGAGTGGAAGGCACGGCTGATGACGCTGGACGAGGGCGATGTGCTGCTGCACCGTTTCTCGCCGACCGGCTTTTATTCCAGCGCCGTCCGCAACCCGTTCCTGCGCCACCTCGAGGCGCGCTCGGAACGGCAGATCGCCTTCTCGCTCGAAGCGGCGGGCGATCACCAGTACCAGCTCGACGTGGGCGTGAAGGGCAAGAATTTCTGGGTGACGCGCAACGATCTGCTGCGCGCGCGCGAATGGTTCGGCCACGGCTTCACCGACGCGCTCAAGACGCCCGACAACACGCTGGTGTTCGTGACGACCGAGGAAAAGGCGGTGATCCGCAAGGATCAGGCGGATTGCATGGGCTGCCTCAGCCAATGCTCCTTCTCGGCGTGGATGGACAGCGCGACCAATTCGACCGGCCGGCTCGCCGATCCGCGCAGCTTCTGCATCCAGAAGACGCTGCAGGATATCGCCCATGGCGGCGATACCGAGCAGAACCTGATGTTCGCCGGGCACAATGCCTATAACTTCAAGAAGGATCCGTTCTATTCGAACGGTTTCGTGCCTTCGGTGAAGCAACTCGTCGATCGCATCCTGACCGGCGATTGAGCCGCTTGGCAGGCCACAAGCAAAATTGCGGTTCCCGGGCAGGTGCGTGCGGTTAAGAGGCGCGGCATGAAGACTGCGCTGATCATCCGCCATGTGCCCTATGAGGGCGTTGCCGGCTTCCGTGCGCCGATCGAGGCCGCGGGCTATGCGATCGACCGGATCGACGTGACCGATCCGGTTTTTCCGCACACCGATTTGCTGTCGCCCGATCTCGTCGTGATGATGGGCGGCCCGATGGGGGTCTATGAGCGGGATGCCCACCCATGGATCGATTGCGAGATCGCGCGCCTGTCGCTGCGCATCGCGGCTGGCCGGCCGACCCTGGGCGTCTGCTTCGGCGCGCAGATGATCGCCGCCGCCATGGGCGCGAAGGTCTATGCCGGGCCGGTGAAGGAGGTCGGCTTCGCACCGCTCAGCATCGCCGATCTTCCCGGCAACCCGCTGGCGCCAATCGGCGGACTGCCGGTTCTGCACTGGCATGGCGATACGTTCGACCTGCCCGAGGGTGCCGAGCGCCTCGCCTCGACGCCGCTCTACGCCAACCAGGCGTTCCGCCGGGGCCCCAATCTGCTGGCGCTGCAGTGCCATGCCGAGATGGGCGAGGATCCGCGCTTCCACATCTGGGTGGAGGAAGGCGCCGATTACATCGCGCAGGCCGGCGTGACGCAGGATCGGCTGCGCGACGATCATGACCGATTGGGTTCCACCACCGTCGCCGCCGGGCGCCGGATGATCGCGGACTGGCTGGCCGGGCTGGACGATTGAGGGCGGTGATCGTTTTGCCGGGCCCGGCTATTTCCTCCCAGGCACGGAGCATCGGCGAGGAAAGTCGCCGGCTCACGCGCTGATTTCCGTTCGGCGAGGGCGCTAACCCGCCCCTTGCCCTACACCCAGCCTTCCAGCACCTGATCCGGCGGCCGGTGGCCATCCGCCCAGGCGCGGATGTTCGCGACCACCTTGGCGCCCTGCGCGTCGCGCGCTTCGTGCGTCGCCGATCCCATGTGGGGGAGGAGGACGACATTGTCGCGCGCCAGCAGCCGCGGATCGACCGCCGGTTCATGTTCGAACACGTCCAGGCCGGCGCCGGCGATCACGCCCTGCTCCAGCGCTTCGATGAGGGCTGCCTCGGCGACGATCTCGCCGCGCGCGAGGTTGATGAGATAGGCGTCGCGCTTCATCAGCCGCAGCCGGCGCGCGTCGAGCAGATGGTGGGTGCTGGCGTTGTGCGGGCAGTTGATCGAAACGATGTCGGCCTCCGCCAGCATCGCGTCGAGGTCCGGGCACCACACCGCATCGACCGCCTTCTCGACGATGTCGGGCAGGCGGTGGCGGTTGTGATAGCGGATCGAGAGGCCGAACCCGCGCGCGCGCAGCGCGATCGCCTGGCCGATGCGGCCCATGCCGACGATCCCCAGCGTCTTGCCGGTGATGCGGTGGCCCAGCATCGCAACCGGCCCCCAGCCGCTCCAGCCGCCCGACCGGATCAGCCTTTCGCCTTCGCCGATCCGTCGCGGCACCGCGAGGATCAGCGCCATTGCCATGTCGGCGGTATCGTCGGTCAGCACACCGGGCGTGTTGGTGACGATGATGCGCTGCGCGCGGGCCGCCTTGAGGTCGATATGGTCGACGCCGTTGCCGAAGCTGGCGATGAGTTTCAGGCCGGGGCCGGCCTTGGCGAGCAGCGCGGCATCGATCTCGTCGGTGATGGTGGGAACCAGCACGTCGCAATCGGCGATCGCGGCTTCCAGCGCGGCGCGGTCCATCGGCCGGTCGTCGCGGTTGAGCCGTGCTTCGAACAGCGCGACCATCCGTGCTTCGACCGAGGGCGTCAGCGTGCGCGTGACGACGATGCGTGGTCGGCGGGGGCGCTGGTCCGGCATGACCTGCGATTGGCCCGCCTGCGCGCGCGCGTCAAGCGGCGGTGCCTTGAAGCGCGGCGATGCTTTTGCCAACGTGGCCCACGGATATGAGGGGTTGGTGATGCGTAGCGTAAAGGGGTTCGGGATCGTGGCGGCGCTGGTGCTCGCCGTTGCCGCGGCGGGGGTGGCGGAGGCGCAGCAGCGGACGCCGCCTTATTGGGCGTCGGTCGCCGCCGGCAAGGCGCGGATGCGTACGGGGCCGGGGCGCCAGTTTCCAGCGGTCTGGCTGTATGTTCGCGCCGATCTGCCGATCCGCGTGATCGCCTCGGTCCCCAACTGGCGCCGCATCGAGGATCCTGATGGCGCGAAGGGCTGGGTGCAGGCCAATCTGCTCAGCGAGCGCCGCACCGCGATCGTTCGCGGCGGCATCCAGCCGCTGCGCACCGCCCCGCAGGAAAGTGCGGCGATCGCCTGGCGGGTCGAACCGGGCGTCGTCGGCCGCATCTCGCGCTGTGGGGATGGCTGGTGCCGCCTCGACGTCGCCGGGCGCGGCGGCTTCATCAGCACCGACCATATCTGGGGCGTGGGCACGGGCGAAACCGTGCCCTGACCGGGCGTAGACCGATCGGGGCGGTCTAATACCCCGATCGACTTGTCTCAGGCGAGTTCGATCGCGACCGCGGTCGCCTCGCCGCCGCCGATGCAAAGCGCCGCGACGCCCTTTTTCAGCCCGCGGTTCTGCAACGCGGCGATCAAGGTGGCGATGATGCGCGCGCCCGACGCGCCGATCGGGTGGCCGAGCGCAGTCGCGCCGCCATTCACATTGACCTTTTCGTGCGGAATGCCGAGGTCACGCATCGCGATCATCGCGACGCAGGCGAACGCCTCGTTGACCTCGAAGAGATCGACCGCGTCCGCCGACCAGCCGGCCTTGTCGAGCACCTTGCGCACCGCGTCGACCGGCGCAGTGGTGAAGCGCGCAGGCTGGTGGGCATGCGCGGCGGTGGCGACGATGTGGGCGACGGGGGCGAGACCCTTGTCGGCGGCGACGCTCGCGCGGGTCAGCACCAGCGCTGCCGCGCCGTCCGAAATCGAAGAGGCGTTGGCGGCGGTGATGGTGCCGTCCTTTGCGAAGGCGGGCTTGAGCGTCGGGATCTTCGCGGCGTCGCCCTTCAGCGGCTGCTCGTCCCTGTCGACGAGCGTCGTGCCCTTGCGGCCGGCGATCTCGACCGCGACGATCTCACGATCGAACGCGCCCGAGCGCTGCGCTTCCTGCGCGCGCGTCAGCGATGCGATCGCGAAGCCGTCCTGGTCGGCGCGGGTGAACTGATACTCGCCCGCGGTCTCCTCGGCGAAGCTGCCCATCGCCCGGCCGGGTTCATAGGCATCCTCGAGCCCGTCGAGGAACATATGATCCATGATCCGGTCATGCCCCAGCCGCGCGCCGCCGCGATGCTTCTGCAGCAGATAGGGCGCGTTGGTCATGCTCTCCATGCCGCCGACGACGAGCAGGTCGACCGAGCCCGCGAGCAACGCCTCGGCGCCCATGATCGTCGCCTGCATGCCCGAACCGCACATCTTGTTGACCGTGGTCGCTTCCACCGATTGAGGCAGCCCGGCCTTCAGCGCCGCCTGCCGCGCGGGCGCCTGGCCGAGGCCGGCGGGGAGCACGCAGCCCATATAGATTCGGTCGACATCGCCGCCGCCGATGCCGGCCCGCGCGACCGCGGCCTTGACCGCGGTGGCGCCGAGATCGGTGGCGCTCGCGCCCGAGAGGCTGCCCTGGAAGCTCCCCATCGGGGTGCGCGCATAGGAAAGGATGACGACGGGATCGTTGGGCATGATGGGCGCTTCACTCGCTGGAATGTTCGGTGAAGGGAATCTAGGAAGCGGCCGACCAATTGACAATCTTGGGGCAGTCCGTGGCGGCATTCGAGGCGATCGAACCGATGATGGGAATCGCGACGCCGGCCTGGGTGGCGCTGGGGGCAGCGCTGGGGCTGGTCGCCGGCAGCTTCCTCGCCACGCTGGCGATCCGCTGGCCCGAGGGGCGCGGTATCGTCGCCGGCCGTTCCGCCTGCGATGCATGCGGCCAGCCGCTGCGCTGGTTCGAACTCCTGCCGGTGCTGAGCTTTGCCGCGCAGCGGGGGCGCTGTCGGCGCTGTTGCGGCCGGATCGATCCCCGTCACCCGCTGATCGAGACGGCGGCGGCGCTGATCGGTGCCGCCGCGATGATCGCGGCGCCGGGGCTGGTGGGGCTGGCGGGCGCGCTGTTCGGCTGGCTGTTGCTGACGCTCGCCACGCTCGACGTCGAGCATCACTGGTTGCCTGACCGGCTGACGATCGCGCTTGCGGTCACGGGCATCGCAGCCGGCGCCGCCGGGCTGGCACCGCCGATGATCAATCGGCTGATCGGCGCCGCGGCGGGGTTCGGCGCGCTCTGGCTGATCGCCACCGCCTATCGCGCGCTGCGCGGCCGTGTCGGGCTGGGCGGCGGCGATCCCAAATTGTTCGGCGCGATCGGCGCATGGCTCGGCTGGCAGATGCTGCCCTTCGTGCTGCTGCTCGCGGCGCTGGCCGGGCTGGCGGCGGTGGTCGCGATGCGGCTGCGCGGCGACACCGTCACCGCGACGACGCGGCTGCCCTTCGGCGCATTGCTCGCCGTCGCGGCCTTTCCGGTCTGGCTGGTGACCGCCGCATCATGAGGGCGAGGGTGCTGCTGCTGGGCCTGATGCTCGCCGGCTGCGCGATGCCGCAGCGCGCCGCCGGTCCCGCGGCGCCGGCTGCGCGCGGGCTTGGCGTGCTGCCGCCGCAGGGCGCGCCGCGCGCCGGCTGCGCGCTCTACCTCTACACCAGCGGCCCGGGGCAGGCGCTGGTGCTGGCCGCCGATAGCAGCACCGGCGTCGCCCGGATATCGCTCGACGGGGTGGCGACCGATTTGCCCTTCGCCGGGTTCGAGGGCGTGCCGCGCTCCGGCTTCTCACCGCGGATGCGCTACGCCAGCGAGGCGGCGGCGATCGACCTGGACCTCGATATGGACGATCGCCGCGACATGACGGGCGGGGCCGCGATCGAGCGCGGCGCGCTCCGCCTTGATCGCCCGGGCGGCGACTCGATCGCGCTGCCGGTCAAGGGCGTGATCGCCTGCGTGCCGGAGCCGCAGGCGAAACCCTGACGCGCCGCCGAGATCAGTCGTGCCAGGTCGCGCCGTCACGTTCGGTGAGCGCGATCGCCGCCGAGGGGCCCCATGTGCCGGCGGTGTAGGGGCGGGCGGGGACGCCCGCTTCCGCCCATGCCGCATGGATCGAATCGATCCACGCCCAGGCCGCCTCCACCTCGTCGCGGCGCACGAACAAGGTCGTGTCGCCTTCCAGCAGGTCGAGCAGCAGCCGTTCATAAGCGATGCGACGGCGGGTCTTGGCGAAGGCGGTGCTCAGCGAGACGTCCAGACCCACCTGTTTCAGGTCGATGCCGTCGCGGTCGAGCCCGGGCTGCTTCGCCATCAGCTGCATGCGGATATTCTCTTCCGGCTGCAGGCGGATGATCAGCGCATTGGCTTCGAGCGGGCTGGTCGTGCCGCGGCCCTTGCCCGAGAAGATCGAGTGCGGCACCTGCTTGAACTGGATCAGGATCTCGGACTGGCGGCTGGGCAGCCTTTTGCCGGTGCGGATGTAGAAGGGCACATTCTTCCAGCGCCAATTGTCGATGAACGCCTTGAGCGCCACGAAGGTCTCGGTGTCGGAGGTGGTGCCGAGCTCATCGGCATAGCCCTTGACCGGCTGGCCGTTGATCGCGCCTGCGACATACTGGCCCTTCACGCTGCATTGCGCCGCGTCCGCGCGCGTCATCGGCCGCAGCGAGCGCAGCACCTTGACCTTCTCGTCCCGCACCGCGGCGGCATCGTAACGGGCCGGCGGTTCCATCGCGACCAGCGCGAGCAGCTGCAGCACATGGTTCTGCACCATGTCCTTGAGCGCGCCGACGCCGTCATAATAGGAGACGCGGCCTTCGAGCCCGACCGTCTCGGCGACGGTGATCTGGACATGCTCGATCGCGTTGGCGTTCCACAGCGGCTCGAGCAGCATGTTGCCGAAACGCAGGATCAGCAGGTTCTGGACGGTTTCCTTGCCGAGATAATGGTCGACGCGGAACACATGCGATTCGTCGAACGCCTCGGCCACCGCGGCGTTGACCGCGCGCGACGAGACGAGATCCTGCCCGATCGGCTTTTCCATCGCGATGCGGGTGTTGGGCCCGGTCAGGCCTGCCGCCTGCAGCCCCTTCACCACCGGCGCGAACAGCGAGGGCGGGGTGGAGAGATAGAAGGCGATACCGCCATCGGCCGCGTCGCCGATCATGTCGCGCAGCGCGGAGAAGTCGCCTTCGTCGCCCACGCTGACCGGGCAATAGCGGATTTTCTCGACGAAGACCGCGGCCCGTGCGGCATCATAGCAGCCCTCGCCTAGGAATTTTTCGAGCGCAGCGTTCACGTCTTCGCGGAACGCCGCCTCATCCTGCTTGGTGCGGCCCGATCCGATGATCGTGAAGCCTTCGGGCAGCAAGCCATCCGCGTCGAGATTGTAGAGCGACGGAAACAGCATCCGGTGCGCAAGGTCACCGGTCGCGCCGAAGATCACGATGGTGCGATAAATGTCGGCCAAATCGTCCCCCACTCTCTGGATCGGGTGTTTGGCGCTGCATAGCGTCGTGGTGCGGCCCCGTCACGCGCGGCGTGGTCGTAAGTGCGAAGCGCGGTTATGGAAGGCGTCATGCATGACATCCGGAACATCGTCATCCTCACCGGCGCCGGCATCTCCGCCGAGAGCGGGCTTGCCACCTTCCGCGGGCCCGACGGGCTATGGGAAGGCCATAGGGTGGAGGATATCTGCACGCCGCAAGCGCTCGCGCGCGATGCGCGGCTCGTCCATGATTTCTACGATGCCCGCCGCGCCGCGCTTGCCGGCGTCGAGCCCAACCCGGCACATCAGGCGCTGGCCGCACTCGATGCGGCGTGGGACGGCGCGTTGTTGATCGTCACGCAGAATGTCGACGATCTTCATGAGCGCGCCGGGGCGAAGCGCATGCTCCACATGCATGGCGCGTTGCTCTCGGCGCTCTGCGCGGGCTGCAACAAGGCGGTGCCGTGGCAGGGCGCGATGCCGCCGGGCAGCGTCTGCGACGGCTGCGGCCGTCCGAAGCTGCGCCCCGACATCGTCTTCTTCGGCGAGATGCCCTACGAGATGGACCGGATCGAAGCGGCGCTGATGCGTTGCGACCTGTTCGTCTCGATCGGCACCTCGGGCGCGGTCTATCCCGCCGCGGGCTTCGTCCAGACCGCACGGCATCATGGCGCGCGGACGCTGGAGCTGAACCTCGATCCGTCGGCGGGCAGCGTCTATTTCCACGAAACGCGGTTGGGGCCGGCGAGCGAACTGGTCCCGGCGTGGGTGGCGGACGTGCTGGGAGACTGACCGCTGCAATGCGATGACGTTACGAATATCTGGTCATGTGGGAGATTGCCGTGACGCGTAGCACGTCGGTCGCCTCGTGCGAGCATCCCGCGCTCGGCATTGAGGGCGGTGCGCATTTTGCTGGTTACCGGCGTTCCGGCGCAGGGCGGCACCGCCCGTTCTATCGGACTGCACGATGCCATCTACGTCGTTCGCGTTCTGCACGCGCTGATGGATGCTACGAACGGATTGTCGGGTGAAGAGGCCCGATCGACCTACTCCACCCACTCCAGCCCGATCGCGCGGTAGAGGCTGCGATCCTCCTCCCAGTCCGGCTTGACCTTGACGTGCAGATAGAGGTGCACGCGCGCGCCGAGCAGCCTGGTCAGTTCGGCGCGTGCGCGTGAGCCGATCTCCTTCAGGCGGGTGCCGCCCTTGCCGAGCACGATCGCGCGTTGGGTGGCGCGGCCGACCAGGATCTGCTGGTGGATCTCGACCGATCCGTCCTCGCGCTCCGAATAGCGCTCGGTATCCACGGCCGCGGCATAGGGCAGTTCGGCGTAGAGCTGGAGGTAGAGCTGTTCGCGGGTCACCTCGGCCGCGAGCATGCGGTCGGTCGCGTCGGAGACCTGGTCCTCCGGAAAGTGCCACGGTCCTTCCGGCATCTTGGCGGCGAGCGCGGCCTTGAGGACGGGTACGCCGTCGCCGGTCGCGGCGGAGACCATATAGGTGTCGATGAAACCGATGCGCTCATTCAGCCGCTGCGCATGGACGAGCAGCTTTTCCTTGGCGGCGATGTCGACCTTGTTGAGGATCAGGATCTTCGGCTCGCGCCGCGCCGCCAGCCGCTCGATAATGCCTTCCACCTTGGGGCTGAGCCCGCCCTTGGCGTCGATCACCAGCGCGATCAGGTCGGCATCCTCGGCGCCGCCCCACGCGGCGGAGACCATCGCCCGGTCCAGCCGCCGGCGCGGCTCGAAGATGCCGGGCGTGTCGACGAGGATGATCTGCGTTTCGCCCTCGATGGCGAGGCCCATCAGCCGCGTGCGCGTGGTCTGCGCCTTGGGGCTGACGATCGCCACCTTCTGCCCGACGAGGGCGTTGACGAGGGTCGACTTGCCCGCATTGGGCGCGCCGACGATCGCGACGGTTCCGCACCGTTCGCTCATTGCAGTTTCTCCAGAAGGGCGCGCGCCGCCGCGGTTTCCGCATCCTGCTTCGACGATCCTTCCGCGGAGGCCTCGCCGGCACCCTTGATCGTGACGGTGATGGTGAAACGGGGCGCGTGGTGCGGCCCGGCGCGATTGGTGATTTCATAGACCGGCGGGCGCCGGTTGTGCGCCGCGGCCCATTCCTGCAGCGCGGACTTGGGGTGCAGCGGCGCACGCTGCTGCTGCAGCACGCGGTCGCCCCACGCGCTGCGGACGAAGCGGTCGGCGGCCTCGAGCCCGCCTTCGAGGAAGACGGCGGCGATCAGCGACTCGACGACGTCGCCCAGCACATTGTCGCTGTCGTTCGCGCCATCGTCGCGCGCCTGCTTGCCGAGGCGCAGATGCGTCGGCACGCCGATCGCGCGGCCGATCTCGGCACAGGTGCCGCCCGAGACGAGTGCGTTGAGCCGGCGCGAGAGCTTCCCCTCGGGCTCGTCGGGAAACAGCACGAACAGCCAGCGCGCCACCAGCAGGCCGAGGATGCGGTCACCGAGAAATTCGAGCCGCTCATAGTTGAGGGTGCTCTGGCTACCATGCGTCAGCGCGCGTTCGAACAGCGCGAGGTCGCCGGGTTCGTGCTGGAAGGTCTCCCTGATCCAGGAGGAAAGATCGGCTGCCATCAGAAGGTTTCGCCGATCCGTTCCCAGCGCGCGGCGGTGAACCATGTCCAGGGCAGGAACCAGTTCGCCGAGCCGTCGGTCGAGAAAATCGAGACCATCGCCCGGCCGACGAGATTGTCCTGCGGCACGAACCCGATCCCGCCGCGCTCCACCGAGAAGCGGCTGTCGAGGCTGCGGTCGCGATTGTCGCCCATCAGGAACAGATGGCCTTCGGGCACGACATAGACCTCGGTGTCGTCATTCTCGGTCGGTCGAAGGTCGAGCACGGCATAGCTGTGGCCGTTGGGCAGCGTCTCGCGATATTGCGGATAGCGGCAGACCGCCTGGCCCGTGCTGTCACGGTGCAGGAAGGGGGAGGGGACGCCCTTTTCCAGCGCATAGCAGGGGCTGTTGGGGCTCACCGGGTGGACGAAATCGGCGATGCGCTGGCGCGGGATCGGCGTGCCGTTGAGGATGATCTGGCCCTTGCGGATCTGGACGAGGTCACCCGGCAGCCCGATCACGCGCTTGATATAGTCGACATCGTTGGTCGGCGGTGCGCGGAAGATCACGACGTCGCCGCGCTCGGGCTGGCGCGGGAGGATGCGCGACGAGGGCAGCAGCGGCATGCCCCAGGGCAGGCTGTAGCGCGAGAAGCCATAGGGCCATTTCGCCGCGAGCAGATAATCGCCCACGAGCAACCGCGGCTGCATCGATTCCGAGGGGATGACGAAAGGGGAAACGATGAAGCTGCGCAGGATGAAGACGAACAGCAGCAGTTTCAGCAGGAAGATGAAGGACTCGCGCCCTTCGCTTTTTGCCTTTCGGCCCCGTTTATTGGCTTTGGCGGCGGCGGCTCGCGCGCCGCCCGACGTCTGGTCGGTCATGCCGCGGTTTGGAAGCGTGGCGCGCTTTGGTCAAGCAAGCTTCGATCGACAGGCGTTCGTCGCGCGCATCGGGGCACCGTCGGAGAGAAAAGCGGCAGGCCGGGGGGTGGCAGCGGCGCGGACTGCGGCGTAGAGGGTGCGCTGCAATATCAGGGAGATTCGCGACATGAGCGGCACCGAAACGGCGTGGACGGCCATCCGGGCGGAGCAGCCCGAAACCCTGGCCAAATTGTTCGAGACCACGCCCGATCGCCTGTCGCAGCTTGTGATCGAAGAGGTGGGCATGCGCTTCGACTGGTCGAAGACGCACCTGACCCCGGCGCTGATCGACGCCTTCGTGGCGCTGGCCGAGGCGAGCGAGTTCGCCGCCAAGCGCGCCGCGCTGTTCGCCGGCGCCAAGGTCAACGTCACCGAGGATCGCGCCGCCGAGCATAGCGCCGAGCGCGGCGAGGGCGCGCCCGAGAGCGTGGCGCAGGCCAGGATGTTCCATGCGCGGATGCGCGGGCTGATCGATGCGATCGAGGCCGGCGCGATGGGGCCGATCACCAACATCCTGCACATCGGCATCGGCGGTTCGGCGCTGGGGCCGAACCTGCTGGTCGATGCGCTGGGCCGCGAGGCCGATCGCTATCAGACCGCGATCGTCTCCAATGTCGACGGCGCCGCGCTGGAGGAGGCGTTCGCGCGCTTCGATCCCAGCAGCACGCTGATCGCCGTCGCCTCCAAGACCTTCACCACCACCGAGACGCTTATGAATGCGGACAGCGCGCTGGCGTGGCTGACCGAAGGCGGCGTCGACGATCCCTATGGCCGCGTCGTCGCGCTGACCGCGGCGCCGGACAAGGCGGTGGCCTGGGGCGTCGACGAAACCCGCGTGCTGCCCTTCGGCGAAAGTGTCGGCGGCCGTTATTCGCTGTGGTCGTCGATCGGTTTTCCCGCCGCGCTTGCGCTCGGCTGGACGGCGTTCGAGGAATTGCTGGAAGGCGCCGCTGCGATGGACCGCCATTTCCGCTTCGCCGAGCCGCGCCGCAACGTGCCTCTGCTCGCGGCGTTCGCGGATCAATATTATGCCCGCGTCCGCGGCTGCCAGACCCGCGCGGTATTCGCCTATGACGAACGGCTGCGGCTGCTGCCCTCCTATCTGCAGCAGCTCGAGATGGAATCGAACGGCAAGAGCGTGAAGGCGGACGGTACGCCCGTCGACGGCCCGACCGCGCCGGTCACCTGGGGCGGGGTCGGCACCGATGCGCAGCATGCGGTGTTCCAGCTTCTCCACCAGGGCACGCACCTGATCCCGGTCGAGTTCATCGCCGCGATCGAGCCCGGCCATCCCCTCGACGACCGCCACCATCGCGCGCTGCTGGTCAATTGCTTCGCGCAGGGCGCGGCGCTGATGGAAGGCAAGCACAGCGACGATCCGGCACGCGCCTATGCGGGCGACCGTCCGTCGTCGACGATCCTGCTCGACCGCGTCGATCCGCGCACGCTTGGCGCGCTGATCGCCTTCTACGAACAGCGCACCTTCGCCAATGCGGCGCTGATGGGGATCAACCCGTTCGACCAGTTCGGCGTGGAACTGGGCAAGGCGATCGCCAAGTCGATCGACAGCGAGGGGACGGACCGGTTCGATCCCTCGACGCGCGCGCTGATCGAGCGCGCGTTCGGCTGATTTCCAGATCCCGGCGCCCGCCCCCCGGGGGCCGGGCACGGCGCGATGGTGCGCGCCCTGCCGGAACCGTCGCCCGGCAGGCGCCGGTGAAGCCGGCGAGAATCGCCACACCTGTCGGCGGCGAGCCGCGGGTTGCGAAGGAAATCGATCAGCGCAAACCGGAAAACCCGTTTGTCCCCGCGGGTCGGGCTCCCTAGATGCTCGCGCAGCATATCAAGGGCGGGTCCATGAGCAGTTTCGATTATGATCTCTTCGTCATCGGCGCCGGTTCCGGTGGTGTCCGTGCGGCGCGGGTCTCCGCGGCGCATGGCGCGAAGGTGGCGATCGCCGAGGAATACAAGGTCGGCGGCACCTGCGTGATCCGTGGCTGCGTGCCCAAGAAGCTGCTCGTCTACGGTGCGCATTTCGCCGAGGATCTGAAAGACGCACGCCGCTTCGGCTGGAACGTGCCCGACTGCGATTTCGACTGGCCGACCTTGCGTGACAATGTGCTCGCCGATGTCGAACGGCTCAACGCTGCCTATACCAGCACGCTCGACAGCCATGGCGTCGAGGTCATCCTGGAACGTGCCACGGTGAGCGGCGTCAACGAGATCACCCTGGCATCGGGGCGCACCGTGACCGCCGGCAAGATCCTGATCGCCACCGGTGCGTGGCCGGTCGTGCCCGCCTTTCCGGGTTCGGAGTATGGCATCACGTCCAACGAGGTGTTTCACCTCGATGCGATGCCCAAGCGGGTGGTGATCGCCGGCGGCGGCTATATCGCCAACGAGTTCGCCGGCATCTTCCATGAGTTCGGCGCCGAGGTGACGATCGTCAACCGCTCCGACACGATCCTGCGCGGCTATGACGAGCAGGTGCGCGACCGGCTGCTGCAGATCTCGATGACCAAGGGCATCAAGTTCCTGTTCAACGCGCCGTTCGAGAAGGTGGAAAAGCAGGAGGATGGCAGCCTTCGCCTGTTCATGACCGGCCAGCCGACGATCGAGGCGGATGCGCTGCTCTTCGCCACCGGTCGCGTGCCGCATACCAGGGGGCTGGGGCTGGAGACGGTGGGCGTGAAGCTCGACGAGCGCGGTGCCGTGGTCGTCGATGCCGACAACCAGTCGAGCGTCGACAGCATCTATGCCGTGGGCGACGTGACCGACCGCATCCAGCTCACCCCGATCGCGATCCGCGAGGGGCAGGCGTTTGCCGACAGCGTGTTCGGCAACAAGCCGCGCCGCGTCGATTATCACTGCGTGCCCAATGCGGTGTTCAGCCACCCGCCGATCGCCGGTGTCGGCTATACCGAGGGTGAGGCGCGCAACCGCTTCGGCACGATCAAGGTCTACACCTCGGATTTCCGGCCGATGAAGAATGTCCTCGCCGGCCGCAACGAGCGTGCGCTCTACAAGATGATCTGCAACGCCGAGACCGATGTGATCGTCGGTCTCCACATGATCGGGCCCGACGCGCCGGAGATCCTGCAGGCCGCTGCGATCGCGGTGAAGGCGGGGCTCACCAAGCAAGCGTTCGACGACACCGTCGCGCTGCACCCGACGATGGCGGAGGAATTGGTGCTGATGCGGTAACGCGGGTTTTGCCTCCCCGGGCCGAGCCCGGGGAGGCAAACCGGCTTATGGCGTCACGCCGATCACGATCGAGGCGGTGAAGCCCGTCGCGGCGGTGCCGGTGAATGTCGGCGTCATGCTGGTGATCTGGCCCGACGTGTTGTTGCCGAACACGGGATCGCCCGCGATCGTCGCCGAAGCGAAGTTGGTCGCGCTCGCGGCATAATCCGCACTGCTCGAATAGACCGACGCCGCGGCTTCGGGCGGCATGACGATCTGCGAGGTGAGTTTGGCGAACCTGCCCGCCAGCGCGTTGCTCGGGTTGGTGAACAGCTCGAAATGCATATGCGGGAAGCGCCCGGGTTCGCAGCCCGGGAAGATCGTCGTGAACGTGCACTGGCCGCTCGAATTGGTGTAAAGCACGCCACGGCAATAGGTGTCGGCCGGATCGTCGTAGAGCGAATAGCGACCGTCCGCCCGCGGATGCCACAGATAGATGGCATAGTTGGAAAGCGCCGCGCAGGTCGAGGCCGTGTTCACCACGATGAAGGTCAACGTCACCTGCACGCCGGGCGTAGGCGGCGGCGTGGGGGTGGGCGACGGTGCCGGCGCGGGGGTCGGCGTCGGTGTCGAGGTGGGCGTCGGTGTCGGCGTCGGCGTCGGCGCCGTAAAATTCGGGCGGATGTCCGTGCGCACGATGCCGCTGAAGGTCAGGATGTTGGTCTGCGTCGGCGCGCCGGCGGGCAGGCTGTTGCTGCCGTCTGCCGGATAGGGGCCGACTTCCTCGGGCGGATAGTTGCTACATGTCGTCGGCAGCGGAAGCGGCGTCGGCGTGGGGGTCGGCGTCGGCGTCGGCGTGGGAGTCGGCGTCGGGGTCGGCGTCGGCGTGGGGGTGCCGCCGTCGTCATCGTCTCCGCCACCGCCACCGCAGCTCGCGATCAGCGCGGCGGTGCCGGCGCTCGCAAGCAGCGACAGCGCGCGGCGGCGGCCGATCCGCCGGCTGCGCATCTGGGCAAGCTCAGCCCCGAGGCCCTGCTCGTCATCGTCGTGGTTGGCCTCGTGGCTCATCTTCGCGTCCTCACTGTTACCCGCGCCGATTAGCCCGCTTTGGTGGCCGGCTTCAACGCCTGTCGACAGCTAAGACGATAGCCGATCGCCGGTTCCGCACGAAAAGACGGCGCCCCAGCCATCGCCGGGGCGCCGTTCTTGATGAAACCCGCTGCGATTCAGCGCAGGAAGCTCAGCGCAGGAAGCGCGCCGCCTCGCGGCTGGAGACCTGGGCATCGCCATTGCGGTCGGCACCGCGGATCAGCGCCCGGTTCGCATCGCCGGCCTCGTTCATGTTCAGCCGGCCGTCGCGGTTATAGTCGAACTGGCTCACGAAGCGCAGGCCCTCGCGGGTCGTCTTCAGCACCGGGTGCAGGCGGGCGACGCCGTTGCCGGCCAGTTCGAAACGATAGCCGCCGCCGTTCCAGCCGCCATTCCGATCGCGATCGTAACGCGGATCGAAACGGACCTGCTGCTGCTGGCCCCAGCTCTGCGCCATGGCGGGCGCGGTCATTCCGCCGACGGCAACGGCGGCGATCGCAATCTTGGCGATAGTTCCAATCGACTTCAGCATGACCAAATTCCTTATCCTGATCACTTCGATGACCATGCTTCTACGTCCGGTCGATTGAACGGATTCTGAGCAGCTTCGACAAGATCGGTTCATTAGTGTCGCGAAATGTCGCGGATGTCGCGAGGCGGGGTTGCGGCCCCCCAAGAAATTCCATCGGTTGCGCTGGGGTGGTTCCAGTCCTTATTTCGGGGCTCGAACAGGATGAAAGATTTGCGATGACCGCCACCCATTCCACCCGCATGCTGATCCTCGGATCGGGCCCCGCCGGTCTTTCGGCTGCGATCTATGCCGCGCGCGCCGGCCTGGCGCCGATCGTGGTGCAGGGGCTCCAGCCTGGCGGGCAGCTCACCATCACCACCGATGTCGAGAATTATCCCGGCTTCCGCAACGTCATCCAGGGCCCCTGGCTGATGGAAGAGATGCAGGCGCAGGCCGAGCATGTCGGCACCCAGTTCGTCTATGACCAGATCGTCGACGTCGACCTGTCCGAGCGTCCCTTCCGCCTGCGCGGCGATGGCGGCACGATCTATGTCGCCGACACGCTGGTGATCGCCACAGGCGCGCAGGCCAAATGGCTGGGGCTGGACAGCGAGCATCTGCTGCAGGGCAAGGGCGTTTCCGCCTGCGCCACCTGTGATGGCTTCTTCTATCGCGGCAAGAAGGTGGTCGTGATCGGCGGCGGCAACACCGCGGTCGAGGAAGCGCTCTACCTCACCAACCACAGCCACGACGTGACCTTGATCCACCGCCGCGATTCGCTGCGCGCGGAGAAGATCCTGCAGGATCGGCTGTTCGCCCACCCCCAGATCAAGGTGCTGTGGAACAAGGCGGTCGACCGCTTCGTCGGTGGCGGCAATCCGGAAGGGCTGGTCGGCGTCGATCTGATCGACACCGTGACCGGCGAGAAGAGCCATATCGAAACCGATGGCGCGTTCGTCGCGATCGGCCACAAGCCGGCGACCGAATTGTTCGAGGGCAAGCTGGAACTCGACGAGGGCTATGTCGTCGTCGAAAAGGGTACCAGCCACACCGCGATCCCGGGCGTGTTCGCCGCAGGCGACGTGACCGACAAGATCTATCGGCAGGCGGTAACCGCCGCGGGAATGGGCTGCATGGCCGCGCTCGATGCCGAGCGCTTCCTGCAGGAAGCTGATTTCGAGTCGATCCGCGACGTGACCGTCGCCGCCTGAATCGGAACGGGTCGGTATCGGCAAGGATCGGCCGGCGGGCAGCGAGCACGCCGGCCGATCGAACGTTTACCGTCCTTAACGCTCGGCCTTGCCGCGCGCGAAGCGGACGAGGCTGCCGAACGTCTCCAGCATCTCGCCGTCCACCTCGTCATCGTCGATGATGATGCCGAGCCGATCCTCGATCTCGGTCAGCAGACCGGCGACGGTCATCGAATCCAGTTCGGGCATGGCCCCGAACAACCCCGAATCGGCGTCGAGCGCCCGCGTGCGGGCATCGTCCAGCCCCAGCACATCCTGCAGCACCGCACGTACGGTCCGTTCGATCAGCTCTGCATCGTCCCCAGCGATCACCTGCTTCCCTCGACTGTCATTATTTCTTCATGCGCGGGCCGCTTAGTCGACGGGCGCAGGCAGGACAAGCATCGGCCCCATCCGTCCCCGCACTGTGCCTCACCGGCAACGCTGCGACGATCGGACGGCGGCGGCAGGTGCGCCGATATTCCCCGCCGCCGCCTTAACCGCTATCGACTCCGGTCAGATGCCCAGTCTTCCCCGGATCCCCATGCCATGCTGAATGCCGCGGCGCAGACGCTCGATCGCTTGGCCCTTCGTGGTGCGCCCGATGCGCCGGCGCTGATCGGCCGCTTCGGCACGCTCGATTATGCCGCGCTCGATGCGCTCACGGGTCATGTCGCCGCGGGCCTGCTGGCGCAGGGTCTGGAGCCGGGTGACCGGGTGGCGAGCTGGCTGGCCAAGACGCGCCTGGCCTGCGTGATGCCGCTGGCGGCGGCGCGGGCCGGCCTGATCCACGTGCCCGTCAACCCGCTGCTCAAGCATGCGCAGGTCGCGCATATCCTGGCGGACAGCGGCGCACGGATGCTGATCGCCGGCGATGCGCGCGCGACGACGCTCGAAGACGGCGACGTGCCGGCCGGTTGCGCGCTGCTGACCGAAAACCAGGCCGATGATGTGCTGCCCGGCAACCCCGGGCGGCTGCCGCCCTCCGATGGCGATCCCGAACGGCTCGCGGCGATCCTCTACACATCCGGCTCGACCGGGCGGCCCAAGGGGGTGATGCTGAGCCACGCCAATCTGTGGCTGGGGGCGATCGCGGTTGCAGACTACCTGCACCTCGCGCCGGAGGACCGCACGCTGTGCGTGCTGCCGCTGAGTTTCGACTATGGCCAGAACCAGCTGCTGTCGACGTGGGCGGCGGGCGCGGTCGCGATCCCGCTCGACTATCTGACGCCGCGCGACGTGATCCGCGCGGTAGAGACGCATGAGCCGACGACGCTCGCCGGCGTACCGCCGCTCTGGGTGCAACTCGTCGAGGCGGCCTGGCCGCCAGAGGTCGCGGCGAAGCTCAGGCGGTTGACCAACAGCGGCGGGGCGCTCGGCACGTCGCTCGTCCGCCGGCTGCGTGCGGCGTTTCCTGCCGCCGATCTCTATCCGATGTACGGGCTGACCGAGGCGTTCCGCTCGACCTATCTCGATCCCGCGCTGGTCGACAGCCACCCCGAATCGATGGGCGACGCGATTCCCTTCGCCGAAATTCTGGTCGTGCGGCCGGATGGCAGCCTGACCCGTGCCGACGAACCGGGCGAACTGGTCCATGCCGGCCCGCTGGTTGCCAAGGGCTATTGGAACGATCCCGAACGCAGCGCCGAACGTTTCCGCCCGGCGCCGCCGGCGTCCACCTTCGGCGGCACCGCGGTCTGGTCCGGCGACACGGTGGTGCGCGACGGGGAAGGGCTGCTCTATTTCGTCGGGCGTGACGACGAGATGATCAAGAGCGCCGGCAACCGCATCAGCCCAACCGAGATCGAGGAGGCGGCGGTCGCCAGCGGTGCCGTGGGCGAGGCGGTCGCCATCGGCCTGCCCGACGAGCGGTTGGGGCAGGCGATCCACCTGGTCGTCAACCCGGCCAAGCGGCTGAAAGTGGACAAGGCGGAGGAGCGGTTGCGCACCGCGCTCAAGCTCGAACTGCCAGCCTTCATGCAGCCCCACCGGTTGCACTGGCGTGACGCCCTGCCGCGCAATCCCAATGGCAAGCTCGACCGTGCGGGGCTGAAGCGCGAGATCGGCGGATGAAGCCCGCCGGTGCGATCCCGCTGGGCTATGCGGCCGACGACGACTTCATGCTGCGGATCGGCGGCGAGCGGGTCGATGCGCTGATCGCGGCGGCCGGCGATACGCCGTTGTTCGTCTATGATGCGGCGTTGCTGGCGGCGCGCGTGGCACGGCTGCGCGCGGCGATGCCGGGGCAGCTTGCGATCCATTATGCGGTCAAGGCCAATCCCTATCCGCCGCTGGTGGCGTGGATGGCCGCACTGGTCGACGGGCTCGACGTCGCGTCCGCCGGCGAATTGCATCGCGCGCTCGACAGCGGCATCGGCGCCGGGCGGATCTCCTTCGCAGGGCCGGGCAAGCGCGACCGGGAGCTTGAGGCAGCGATCGTCGCCGGCACCACTCTCAACCTCGAATCGGCGGGGGAGGCGGATCGCGCGCTGATGATCGCCGATCGTCTGGGGCGCGTTCCGCGGCTCGCCGTCCGGGTCAATCCGGATTTCGACCTGCGCGGCTCGGGCATGCGGATGGGTGGCGGCGCCAAACCGTTCGGCATCGACGCCGCCGAGGTGCCGGCGCTGATCCGCCGCCTGATCGCGGCCGGCGCCGACTGGCAGGGGCTGCACATCTTCGCCGGCAGCCAGGCGCTCGATGCCGCCGCCATCGCCGAGACGCAGGCGGCAACCGTCGCGCTGGCGGCGTCGATCGCCGAGGCGGTGGGGGCGGTGCCGCCGCTGGTCAATCTCGGCGGCGGCTTCGGCATCGCCTATTTCCCCGGCGACGTGCCGCTCGCCGTCGAGCAGGTCGGCGCGGCGCTCGGCGAGACGCTGGCGGCGCGCGCGCCCATCCTCGCCGAATCGGCCTTCGCAATCGAACTCGGCCGCTGGCTGGTGGGGGAGGCGGGGGTCTATCTCACCCGCATCGTCGACCGGAAGACGAGCCACGGGCAGGTCTTCCTCGTCACCGATGGCGGGCTGCACCACCAGCTTGCCGCGAGCGGCAATTTCGGCACCGTCGTGCGGCGCAACTATCCGATCGCGGTCGCCAACCGCTTCGGACGGGCGGTGGAGGAGGAGGTGAGCGTGGTCGGCTGCCTGTGCACGCCGCTCGACCGCCTCGGCGATCAGGTCGGCCTGCCCCGCGCGGACGTGGGGGATGTCGTCGCCCTGTTCATGGCCGGCGCCTATGGCGCGAGCGCGAGCCCCGCCGCCTTTCTCGGCCATCCGCCGGCGATCGAGATGCTCGTGGGCGCCTGATCGGCGCGCAACGGTGCGGCGGATGCGCCGCGCCGATGAGTTCGGCGGGTCGGTCGCCCTTGCCCCCTGCCGCCCCGGCGGGCGATAGGGCGCGCGACCATGAGCGGTATCGCAGGCATCTTCCATCTCCAGACGGCCAAGCCGGTCGATCCCGATCGCGTGCGGGCGATGACCGACGCGATGCGCCATCGCGGTCCGCATGGATCGGGCGTGTGGACCGCGCGCGGGATCGGCCTCGGCCACCGCAGGCTTTCGGTCATCGGTGTCGCCGATGCAGCTGCCGAGCCGCTGACCGACCCCGCCGGGCGGCTGAGCGTGGTGTGCGACGGAGAACTGCTCGATCAGGCTCCGCTGCGCGCCGAACTTGAAGGCGCCGGCCATGCGCTGGCGGGCACCGGCAGCGCCGCACTGATCCTCGCCGCATGGCAACGCTGGGGCGAGGCCTGCCTGTCGCGGCTGGAGGGCAGTTTCGCCTTCGCCATCCACGATGCCGAGCGGCAGCGGCTGTTCCTCGCGCGCGACAGGATGGGCGCGAAACCATTGCACTATGCGCTGCTGTCGGATGGCAGCCTGGCCTTCGCGTCCGAGCTCAAGGGACTGCTTGCCAACCGCTTGCTGCGGCGGCGGCCCGATCCGCGCGCGATCGAGGATTTCCTGGCGCTCGGCCATGTGCCCGACGATGCCTGCCTGGTCGATGGCGTCGAGAAACTCGCCGCCGGTCATTGCCTGCTGGTGACGCGGGGGCGGCCGGTGCCCGACGCGCGGCGCTGGTGGAGCCTCGACTTCACCCACCGCAGCGAACGGCGTGCCGCAGGTCTCCAGGCCGAAGCGGCGGAACGGCTGCAGGCCGCGGTGCGACGGGCGATGCAGGCGGATGCGCCGCCGGGCGCGCTGATCGATGGCAGTGCCGATACGGCGGCGCTGGTCGCGCTGATGGCGGCGGCAAGCCCGCGCGCGGTGGCGACGGTCGCAGCCGGGAGCGGCGATTCGTCCGGCGCCGGCCGGGCGATAGCCCTCGTCGCCGAGCGTTTCGCGACGGGGCATGTCGATGCCGCGGTGCCGGCCGATCCGATGACGCTGCCCGACCTGCTGGCGCAGGTCTTCGATGAACCCTTCGCCGATCCCGCGGCTGCCGCCACGCTTCAGCTGGCGGCGGCTGCCGGCGGCAGCATGACGCTCGCGCTCGGCGTCGACGGGCTCGATCTGCTGATCGCCGCCGAGCCCCGCCACCGCGATCATGCCCGGCTCGCCCGGCTGCGGGCGCTGCTGCCTGCCGGATGGCGTGAGCAGGCGGGGCGAATCGGTGCGGGGGAATCGGCGCCTTCGCGACTCGCGCGGCGGTTCGGCGCGGATGGTACGCTGCGCGCGATCGCCGCCGATCCGGCAACGCTCTATGCCGCGGCCGTCGCGGTGACGCCGCCGGCGCAGCGGGCGTCGCTCTACGACACCGGCATGACGTCGGCGCTGCAGGGCCATCGCGCCGAGCAGCGCTATGAGGATGCGGTGCGGGCCGCCGCTGCGCGCGAACCGCTCGATCGCGTCCAGCATGCCGATCTGGCGATTGCCGCACCGGGCAAGGTTCTGACCCGCCTCGATCGGGCGGGGATGGCGTTCGGCGTCGAACTGCGCACGCCCATGCTCGATCCGGACATTGTCCGGTTCACGGCCCAACTGCCGGCCGGGCTGCGGTCGGCCGGCATGCTGCGCAAGGCGCTGCACCGGCACCTCCCCGCCGACCTGCCCGATCGCGCCGGCGCGGTGCCGCAGCCCGCGCGCTGGCCGGCTGCCGCGCTGGCCGATGCGGTTTCGGCGCTCGTCCGCGACCCAGCGCTGACCGCAACCGGCTGGTTCCGGCCCGCCGCGATCGCGTGGCTTGCGGACCAGCACCGCTCCGGCGCCGCCGATCATGCGCCGCTGTTGTGGCAATTGCTGCTTCTCGACCGTTCGATCCGAAACTTGTTCGGCGTTGGTGCTTGACGTGCCGCCGCGCTCGGGCCTAAGAGCCCGCGCTCGGCGTCACCGCCGAACGTGGCGATCGTAGCTCAATTGGTTAGAGCGCCGGTTTGTGGTACCGGAGGTTGCGGGTTCAATCCCCGTCGATCGCCCCATCATTTCCCTGCTGCCAGATATGTTGGAAGACTTGCCGAATTCGGCGAGGCTGGGCAGCGATTCGGCGTTGCCCTGCGACATCGTGGGCGTGGGCCAGGGAAAAGGGATGCGCAGTCGCTTCGGGCTCCTGATGGTCGTCGCTGCAGCCGCCGGTCCTATGGCGCCGGTTGCCGTCGCCCAGACGCGCGCCGAATGGCGCGCCATCGGCCAATATGGTGAGAAGAACGCGCCGCTGACCCTGTTCGAGCGCGACGGTGCCTTGTTCGTGGATGGCGGCGGATATGCCGCGGCGCGGCTGACGCGGATCGACGACGGCGTTTACGTGATCGCGGGCGGGGGCGAACTGGTGCTGGCGAAGCGCGCGGTGCGCCTGAACGGACGGACGCTGGCCTTCCATGATTTCGGCGCGGAGTCGGAAGCGGCGACCCGCAGGGCGGTGAAGGCCGATCCGGTCGCTTTGCGCCGCCGCGCGCTGGCAGCGACCCCGCCGGTCGAGGCCGGCCCGCATCTGCCCGACGATCTCGTCGATCTCACCGGCGTCGATCGCCGCATCCGCCTCGACATCCGCTATGCCGGCGCCAGAAATTTCATGGGCATCCCGCTCTATGAGCGCGCGGCGGCGTTTCTCCAGCGCCCCGCCGCCGCGGCGGTCGGGCGCGCGCAACAGGCGCTGGCCGCCAAGGGTTATGGGCTGATGATCCACGATGCCTATCGGCCATGGTTCGTCACATGGATGTTCTGGGAAGCGACTCCTCCCGAAGACCATGTCTTCGTCGCCGATCCGGCACAGGGTTCCCGCCACAACCGCGGCTGCGCGGTGGATCTCACGCTCTACGACCTCAGGACGGGCAAGGTCGTCGAGATGCCGAGCCGTTATGACGAGGCGTCTCGCCGATCCTATTCCAACTTCGTCGGCGGCACGACACGGCAGCGCGCGCTGCGGGACATGCTGCGCGAGGCGATGGTCGCCGAGGGGTTCGAGGTTTACCCGGAGGAATGGTGGCACTTCGACTATAGGACGTGGCGCCGCTACGCGATCGGGACGAAGAGTTTCACCGAACTCGCATCGCGCCGCTGATCCGGCGCGCTCAGATCGACACGCCGCTGATCCGGCGCGCTCAGATCGACACGCCGCTGATCCGGCGCGCTCAGATCGACACGCCGCTGATCCGGCGCGCTCAGGCCGACGCGCCGTTGGCTGCGACGTCCGACGCCCGTGGCGGTGCGGGCAGCCGGTTCCACGCATCCAGGCTGGCGATCTTGTAGGCTTCCGCCAGCGTCGGATAGTTGAACGTGTTGTCGATGAAGAAGTCGATCGTCCCTTTCAGGTTCAGCACCGCCTGGCCGATATGGATCAGTTCGGTCGCGCCTTCGCCGATGATGTGGACGCCGAGCAATTCACGCGTCTCGATCGCGAACAGCATCTTCATCAGCCCGCTGTGGAGCCCCATGATGTGGCCGCGGGAGGTTTCGCGCATGCGGGCGATGCCGACCTCATAAGCAATGCCGCGGCGCTTTGCTTCCTCCTCGGTCATGCCGATCGTCGAGATTTCGGGCACCGAATAGATGCCGTAGGGGAAGAATTCGGGCGGCGGCGGCGGTTCGAGGCCGAAGGCGTGGCAGGCGGCGAGGCGGCCCTGTTCCATCGAAGTGGAGGCGAGGCTGGGAAAGCCGATCACGTCGCCCGCGGCGTAGATGTGCGGCACGTCGGTCTGCATCGTCTGCGGATCGACCGAGATGCGCCCGCGCCGATCCGCCTCCAGCCCGATCGCGTCGAGCCCCAGCCGGTCGGTCGCGCCGACCCGGCCGGCAGCGAACAGCAGCACGTCGCTGACGACGCGGCGGCCATCGGCCAGCCTGCAGACGGTGTGATGCCCCTCGGCGGTCACGTCCTCCACCTTGGCGCCCAGCCGCAGGCGCACGCCGCGGTCGCGCAGTTCGTGGGTAAACTCTTCGATCAATTCCCGGTCGATGAAGTCGAGGAAGGTATCGCGCGGCTCGATCAGCGTCACCGCGACGTCGAGCGCGCTGAAGATCGTCGCATATTCCACGCCGATCACGCCCGCGCCGATCACCGTCAGGCTGCGTGGCAGCTTGGGGATTTCGAGGATCTCGTCGCCATCGAAGATCAGTTCATGGTCGAAGGCGATGTTGTCCGGATGGAAGGGGCGGGTGCCGCAGGCGATCAGGATATGATCGCCGGTGCAATGCCAGGTCTTGCCATCGTCGCTGGTCACCTCCACCCGGTGCGGATCGACGAAGCGAGCCTCGCCGCGCGCGGTGCGCACGCCGTTTCGGCTGAACTGATGCTCCAGCACCTCGACCTCATGGTCGAGCGTCTTGTGCAGCCGCGCCATCAGGTCCGCCGCCGAGATATCCTGCTTCACCCGGTAGGAGCGGCCATAGAAGCCGCGCTCGCGATAGCCGGAAAGGTTGAGCACCGTTTCGCGCAGCGTCTTCGACGGGATCGTGCCGGTGTGGACCGAGACGCCGCCGACGCGGCGGCCCTTCTCGATGACGATGACTGCCTTGCCGAGCTTCGCGGCCTGGATCGCGGCGCGGCGCCCTGCCGGGCCGCTGCCGATCACGATCAGGTCGAAATGGCGCTGCATCGGCGAATCTCCGGCAAAAGGGGAAGGCACCGCGAAGGAGGATAGCGGTGCCGGGGGACGAACCAAGGCCTCAACCGCCGGCAGGCGCAAAGTCTCCACCCGCTGCGACGATCCGAGCCCGGGCTCCGCATCGGCGCTTGCCCCGCATGCGCGCTTGGCGCTAGGCAGGCCCCAAGCCCATCGCACGAATGGGTTGTACCATCGGTCGCTTCCGCTTTGTCCACCAGCCCTCTAGACTTCGCGTGCCGATGCACATTTTCGCCAACCCAGCCCGTTTCCTGTCGATCGCCAAGCCGATCACGCCCTGGCTGGCACTGGGCGGGTTGCTGCTGATCGCGATCGGCGTCGGCGCCGGATTGTTCTTCACGCCACCCGACTATCTGCAAGGCGAAAGCGTGCGCATCCTCTATGTGCATGTGCCGGCGGCGTGGCTCGGGATGGGCGGATGGTTCGGGCTGGCCATCGCCAGCCTCGTCCAGCTCGTCTGGCGGCATCCGCTGGCCGGCGTCGCCGGGCGCGCGACCGCGGCGCCAGGGGCGCTGTTCACCGCGATCTGCCTTGCCACCGGCTCGATCTGGGGGCGGCCGACCTGGGGCACCTGGTGGGAATGGGATGGGCGGATGACCTCGATGCTCGTCCTGCTGTTCCTCTACTTCGGCTATATCGCGCTCGCCAACGCCAGCGAGGAGCGCACGTCGGTCAGCCGCGCGACGGCGATCTTCGGGCTGATCGGCGCGGTCAACGTGCCGATCATCAACCGCTCGGTGGTGTGGTGGAAATCGCTGCATCAGGGGCCGAGCATCACCTTGAAGGGATCGACGATCGACGGCTCGATCCTGTGGCCGCTGGGCTTTACCGTGCTTGGTTTCACCCTGCTGTTCGCGGCGATCGTGCTGATGCGGATGCGCGCGATCCTCGCCGAGGCGCGGGTGGAAGCGCGGATGCGCCGGCTGGCCGAGGCCTGATGACATGAACCGAACGATATGAACCACTGGCCCTTCATCATCGCCGCCTACATGCTGGCGCTGGGCGGGACCGGCGGCATGATTGCCTGGGCCTGGACCGCGATGCGCCGCGCCGAGCGCAAGAGCGATACGCTGAGGCGCGATCGATGAGCGCGCGCGCGGGCACGATGGCGAAGGCCAAGCATCAGCGGCTCGTGCTGATCGTGATCGCGCTGGTCGCGATGATCGGCGCGACCCTGCTGGCGATGTCGGCGCTGAGCGAGCAGGCCGCTTATTTCTACGCGCCGGCGGATATCAAGAAGGACCGGCCCGAAACCGGCAAGGCGATCCGGCTGGGCGGCATGGTCGAGCATGGCTCGATCCGTCGCGATGCGGATGGCGTCACCGTCCATTTCGTGGTGACGGACGGCATCGCGAAGACGCCGGTCAGCTTCCGCGGCATCACGCCCGATCTGTTCAAGGAAGATAGCGGCGTCGTCGCCGAAGGGCGGCTGGATGCCGATGGCAGCTTCGTCGCCGACAATCTGCTCGCCAAGCATGACGAGCGCTACATGCCGCCGCAACTCGACGGCAAGATGCACAAGACGGAGACGCTGGACAAATGATCGCCGAAGCCGGGCTGGCCGCGCTGTGGCTTGCGGCGGCGCTCGCCGTCCTCCAGCTCGCGCTCGGCGCGATCGGGCTGACCGGCGGGCGTGATGCGCTGCTGCCGGCGATCCGGCCGGTCGCGGTCGTGCAGGGTGTGCTGACCCTCATCGCCTTCCTGCTGCTGATCAGGCTGTTCCTCGATTCGGACATGTCGGTGAAGCTGGTCGCGGCGAACAGCCACTCGGCCAAGCCCTGGCTCTACAAGTTCGCGGGCACCTGGGGGAACCATGAGGGCTCGATGCTGCTCTGGGTCACCGTGCTCGGCGTCGCGGGGGCTGCCGTGGCCGTGCTCGAACGGCGGGTCGAGGCGCGGATGCTGGCGGCGACGCTCGCCGCGCAGGCCTTCATCGGCATCGGCTTCTTCGCCTTCCTGCTCTTCTCCTCAAACCCGTTCGAGCGGCTGGTGCCGGCGGCGCGGGACGGGCAGGGGCTCAATCCGCTGCTGCAGGATCCCGGCCTCGCCTTCCACCCGCCCACGCTCTACATCGGCTATGTCGGCATGTCCGTGGCCTTCTCCTTCGCGGTCGGCGCGCTGCTGACGCGCCAGGTGGGGCCGGCTTTCGCCCGCGCGATGCGCCCGTGGGTGCTGATCTCGTGGATCTTCCTCACCCTCGGCATCACCGCCGGCAGCTACTGGGCCTATTATGAGCTCGGCTGGGGCGGCTGGTGGTTCTGGGATCCGGTCGAGAACGCCTCGCTGATGCCGTGGCTGGCGGCGACCGCCTTGCTCCATTCGGTGACCGTGCTGGCGACGCGGGACGGCTTGCGCGCATGGACGGTGATGCTCGCGGTGGTCGCCTTCTCGATGTCGATGATCGGCACCTTTCTCGTGCGCTCGGGCATCCTCACCTCGGTCCACGCCTTCGCGGTCGATCCCGAGCGCGGCAGCTTCATCCTCGCCTTGCTTGCGATCTATATCGGCGGCGCGATGGCGCTGTTCGCGCTGCGCGTGGCGACGGTGAAGGAAGGATCGCAGTTCGAGATGGTGAGCCGCGAGGGCGCGCTGGTCGTCAACAACCTGCTGCTCTCGGCGATCCTGGGCATCGTCTTCGTCGGCACCCTTTATCCGCTCGGCGTCGAGGCGGTGAACGGCGAGAAGCTCTCGGTCGGACCGCCCTATTTCAACAGCGCCGCGGGGCCGCTGGCGCTGTTTCTGGTGGTGGTGATGGCGATGGGGCCGGTGATGCGCTGGCGCCGCGACCGCCTGAAGGCGGTCTTGCCGCGCCTCGCGCTGCCGGTGCTGCTGACCGCCGCGACCCTGCTCGCGGTTGTGGTGCTGGTGCCGGGCATGCGCATCCTGCCGCTGCTCGGGCTCGTGCTCGCAGTCGGCGTGGGCGTCGCCAGTCTCGCGCCATTGTGGAAGCGCAACCTGCGCCGGACGCCGTTGTTTACCTGGGGCATGGTCGTCGCGCATCTCGGCGTGGCCGTCGCACTGGCCGGCATGGCGAGCGAAAGCGCGTTCAACCGCGAGACGCTGGTCGCTGCCAAAGTCGGCGACAGCGCCAAGGTCGGCCCGTTCAGCGTCAGGCTGAAGGATATCACGCCGATCGCGGGCCCGAACTGGACCGCGCTCGAAGCGGTCCTCGAGGTCCGCCGCGGCAATGGGGCGGCGTTCGTGATGCGGCCGCAGGCGCGCATGTTCCCCGACCCGCCGACCGCGACCACCGAGGCGGCGCTCAAGACCGAACTCGACGGCCAGCTCTATCTCGTCCTTGGGCCGGAGGATGAGCAGGGCCGCTGGCAGCTCCGGCTGTGGTGGAAGCCGTTCGTGACCTTCATCTGGCTGGGCGGCGGGCTGATCGCGCTCGGCGGCCTGCTGTCGCTGGCCGGCCGGTTGATGCGGGAGCGGCGTGTGCGCGCGCCGGAGGAGGCGTTGGCATGAAGCGCTGGGTGCTGTGGGTGCCGCTGGCGCTGTTCGTGCTGTTCTTCGGGTTCGTCGGCTACAAGCTGGTCAATCCGGGAGACACGCTGATCACCTCCAAGATGATCGGCAAGCCGATGCCGCGCATGCAGTTGCCGCCGGGCGTCGCCGGCCGCGCCGCCTTCGCCACCGGCTCGGTCCCAGGCGGCAGGCCGCGCCTGCTCAACGTGTTCGCGAGCTGGTGCGTGCCCTGCATCGCCGAGGCGCCGGTACTGATGGAGCTCAAGCGCCAGGGCATCGCAATCGATGGCGTCGCGATCCGCGACCGGCCCGAGGATGTCGCGCTGTTCCTCGGCCGCAACGGCGATCCCTACGACCGGATCGGTTCGGACGTCGACGCCAGCCTGCAACTCGCGATCGGCTCGTCGGGCGTGCCCGAGACCTTCGTCGTCGACAGCCAGGGCATCATCCGCTTCCAGCATATCGGCCCGATCATGCCGCAGGATCTGCCCGACGTGCTGACCGCGCTGGGGGAAGCACGATGAGGGTGGCGCTCGCCGCACTCGCGCTCGCCGCTGCCGCGCCGGTGCTCGGCCAGTCGGCGTTGCCCGCCGCCGACCTCGCCAACCGCCAGCTTGCCGATCCGCAGCAGGAGGCGAAGGCCAAGGCGCTGATGGAAACGTTGCGCTGCCTCGTCTGCCAGGGCCAGTCGATCGCCGACAGCGATGCCGACATGGCGGGGGACATGCGGGCGCTGGTGCGCCGCCGTGTCGCCGCGGGCGAGGATCCGGGGGCGATCCGCGCCTGGCTGGTCGAACGCTATGGCGCGTGGGTGACCTATGAGCCGCCGGTCAACGCGGTCACCTGGCCGCTCTGGGTGTTGCCGCTGCTGCTGCTGGCGGTGGGGGCGCTGCTGGCGCGCGGACGGTTCAAGCGAAAGGCGAAGCGCTGATGGGCTGGGTGATCCTGCTGGCTTTCGCCGCGCTCGTCGGCGGCGCGCTGTGGTGGTTCGGGCGGCTGCCCAAGGGCGGGCTCGAATATGTCGTCGCCGCGCTGCTGCTCGGCATCGCCGGCTATGCCTGGCAGGGGCATCCCGATCTGCCCGGCAGCCCGGTCGAGCCGGCGACCCCCGACATCGGCGGCGAACTCGCGGTGACCGCGGAGCGCCGCGCGATGATGGGCGAGTTCAACGGCGCGGCGCAGTATATCGACACGTCCGAAGCGCTGATCCGCAACGGCAGCACCGCCAACGCGGTCGCGATCATGCGGTCCGCAACGAGGAAGTATCCTCAGAATTCCGATCTCTGGGTCGGTCTCGGCAATGCGCTGGTCGAACATGGCGGCGGCGCGATCAACCCGGCGGCGCAATATGCCTTCCAGAGGGCGGCGAGCCTCTCTCCGCAGCATCCGGCGCCGCCCTTCTTCTTCGGCCTGGCGCTCGCCCGCTCCGGCCAGCTCGATCAGGCCGCGACGATCTGGCGCGAATTGCTCGCGCGCACGCCGCCCAACGCCTCGTGGCGGGCGGATCTGGAAAAGCGAATCGCCCAGGCCGATGCCGAGCGGGGTGTTGCCGCCCCCTGATCATTTCGCTGCACCCCTCCCTGTGCCGCCGGAAGCCCCTATATCGGGCGGATGCCGGCCGCCGTTGCGGGGCGCCCATGTGCGTGGTAGGGGCGCGCGTCGCTCGCCGCCGGGGGCCCATGGGGCAGGGACTTGATATGATGTGGATGCACCTGAACCATCCGAAGCGCGTCGCGAAGTGAGTGATCAACCCCAATCAGTGCCAGCCGAGGCTGATCCGGCCTCGATAGACGCTGGCGCTGCGCTGGCGGATCGTGGTCATGGCCATCGCAACGAAGGGCTGGCCAAGCTGGCCGTCGGTGCGATCGGCATCGTGTTCGGCGATATCGGCACCAGCCCGATCTATGCGTTCCGTGAGACCTTCGCCGGGCATCATCAGCTGACGCCGGACGGGTTGCACATCTATGGCGTGCTGAGCCTGGTCTTCTGGTCGATGATGCTCGTCGTCTCGATCAAATATGTCACCATCATCATGCGCGCGGACAACAAGGGCGAAGGCGGCAGCCTCGCCTTGCTCGCGCTGATCAACCGCGTTTCGGGCAACAAGCGCTGGACGGCGCCGATCGTGCTGCTCGGCGTGTTCGCGACGGCGCTGTTCTATGGCGATTCGATGATCACGCCGGCGATCTCGGTGCTTTCGGCGGTCGAGGGCATCACCACGGTCGAGAAGGATTTCGCGCCCTTCGTGCTGCCGCTGGCGATGGGCATCCTCGCCGGGCTGTTCGCGATCCAGTCGCGCGGCACCGAGAAGGTGGGGCAGCTCTTCGGCCCGATCATGCTGGTCTATTTCGTCACGATCGCGGTGCTGGGCATCGTCCATATCGCGGCCGACCCCGGCATCCTGATCGCGCTCAACCCGTGGTATGCGATCCAGTTCTTCCTCAGCGACGGCCTCACCGCCTTCCTCGCGCTCGGCTCGGTCGTGCTGGCGGTGACGGGCGCCGAGGCGCTCTATGCGGATATGGGCCATTTCGGCCGCAATCCGATCCGCGTCTCCTGGCTGTTCTTCGTGTTGCCCGCGCTGATGCTCAACTATCTGGGGCAGGGCGCGATGATCCTGTCGCTGACCCCCGCCGACGCCGCCGTGGCGATCCAGAACCCCTTCTTCCTGCTCGCGCCCGAATCGCTCAGGCTGCCGCTGGTCATTCTCGCGACGCTCGCGACGGTGATCGCCAGCCAGGCGGTGATCTCGGGTGCCTTCTCGGTCACCCAGCAGGCGATCCAGCTGGGCTTCATGCCGCGCCTGCGCATCACCCACACCAGCGCCTCCGCCGCGGGGCAGATCTACATCCCGGTGATGAACTGGGGGCTGATGGTGATGGTGATGGTGCTCGTGCTGAGCTTCCAGACCTCGTCCAACCTGGCCGCCGCCTATGGCATTGCCGTCACCGGGGCGATGCTGATCGACACCTGCCTGCTCGCGGTGGTGCTGTTCAACCTGTGGAAGTGGAACCGCTTCGCGGCCATGGCGATGCTCGGCATCTTCTTCGCGATCGACTTCGCCTATTTCGGCGCGAACCTCACCAAGGTGCCCGACGGCGGCTGGTTCCCGCTGATGATCGGCCTCATCGCGTTCACCTTGCTGACCACCTGGGCCAAGGGCCGCCAGCTGATGATGGCGCGGATGCGCGAGGCGGCGATGCCGATCTCGATCTTCGTCGACTCGGCCGCAAATTCGGCGACGCGCGTGCCCGGCACCGCGGTGTTTATGACCTCGTCGCCCGACGGCGTTCCCCACGCGTTGCTTCACAACCTCAAGCATAACAAGGTGCTGCACGAGCGCGTGATCCTGCTGACGGTGAAGATCGCCGACGAGCCTTTCGTCGAGCAGGAAACGCGCTGCAAGCTGGAGGATCTGGGCCAGGGCTTCCACCGCCTGATCATCCGCTACGGCTTCATGCAGGAACCCGATGTGCCCGAGGCGCTCAAGCGCCTCACCGGTTGCGGCCCGGCGTTCAAGATGATGGACACAAGCTTCTTCCTCGCGCGGCAGACATTGCTGCCTTCGTCACGCCCCGGCATGGCGATCTGGCGCGAAAAGCTGTTCGCCTGGATGCTGCGCAACGCCGAAAGCGCGATGGAGTTCTTCCGCCTGCCCACCAACCGCGTGGTCGAACTGGGCAGCCAGGTCGAGATCTGAGAAATCGAACGCGCCGCCGGCGGGCGGCGACCGGGAAGACATCCCCGGTTCCGCGACGATCGGGCCTACTACTGCGGCGCGGCCGTCAGATAGGCGATTACGTCCGCGCGTGTCTGCGCGTTGCGCATGCCCGCGAACGCCATCTTGGTGCCCGGCACGGTGCCGCGCGTGTCGCCGATGAAGCGGAACAATTCCTCTTCGCTCCAGGTGATGCCGCTGTTCTTCATCGCCGGCGAATAGGCGAATCCCGGCACGGTTGCCGCCTTGCGGCCGATGATCGCGTGCAGCGAGGGGCCGATGCGGTTCTGGTCCGGTTCGATCGTGTGGCAGATCTTGCACTGGAGGAAGCTGCGCTCGCCCGCCTCGGCATCGCCGGTGACGCTGGCATAGCGGACCGGCTCCGGGTCGGTCCCGGTCGGCGATGCACCGTCGGCGGTGGCGGTCGGTCCAGCGCCGGAGTCGCCGCATCCGCCCAGCAGCATCAGGACGGCGATGGTCGTTGCGCGGATACCCGCACCCGTCACGCGTAGCGTTCCGCGGTCGCGCGGATCAGCGCGATCATGTTGGGAATGCCCTGCGTCCGGTTCGAGCTGAGCTGGTTGCGCAGGTCGAACGGGGCGAGCGCGCCTTCGATGTCGGTGGCGCTGATCTCCGCGGGGCTGCGATCCTGCACGGTCAGCAGCACCAGCGCGATGATGCCCTTGGTGATCGCGGCGTTGCTGTCCGCCAGGAAGTGGAGCCGGCCATCCTCCAGGCGGGTGGGGTAGACCCACACCGCCGCCGAACAGCCCCTGACCAGCGTCGCGTCCGTCTTGAGCGGATCGGGCATCGGTTCCAGTGCGCGACCAAGATCGATCAGCAGCCGATAGCGATCGTCGGCATCGAGCAGGTCGTAATCGTCGAGAATGGCGGAGAGGGTGGGGGCGGCGCTCATGCCGCGGGGCTTAGCGGCGGCGGTGGCCGCCGTCATCCCCCGGCGTCGGTCAAAGATCGACGCCGGCGGCGATCGCTTCGAGGCGGCGGATGCGTTCCCTGAGGTCTGCGAGTTCGATCCGTGCGCCGATCGCGGGCACGCCGTCATCGTGCTGGCCAACGAGACCGCGCGCCAGTTCCGTCCGGCGCAGGTCGAGCCAGCCGTGCCACGCCTTGAGCGCGGTCAACGCGAGGATCGTGATGGCGGCGAGGCTCGCGATCTCGATCGTGTAGATGATGGTGGGATCGGCGCCGTACATGGCGATGCTCCGGGTCTGGGGTGGACGATCAGCTGTCGCGCTTGCGCAGCATCTCGAACTCGCGGTCGAGTGCGCTTGTGCTGTCGGTGGCGAGGCGTTCGAGCACCGCGACGCGGTCCTTCAGCGCCTTGATCTCGTCGCGCAGCCGGCCGGCTTCCGGATCGGGCGTGCGTTCGGCTTCCTGCCGTTCGGCCTTGTATCTGGCGCGCATCACGCCGGCGATGGATACGATCAGCACGATCGCGACGACCATCGAGAAGGGGTTGTCGAACATATGTTATTCCTCCCTGTATGTGGCGCTCGGCTCAGTTCGCCTTGCGCAGCATCTCGATCTCGCGGTCGAGGCTGTGCGCGCCGTCGGTGACGATCCGCTCGACATTGGCGAGGCGGTCCTTGATGGAGCCCAGCTCGGCGCGAAGCTGCGCATTTTCCTGGCTGAGCAGCTTGATGCGCTCCATCGCCTCGTCACTCGTCCTGGGATACACGGCCTGTCCCCAGGCGCCGTCCAGCGGATAGCCGTGGCGGATGCGCAGCCAGGTGACCAGCACCCAGCCGCAGATCGCGGCAAGGCCGACGACGATGGCGACGGGGATGAAGGCTTCGAACGGAAACATCGGTAATCCTCCGTGAGAGGGTGCCGCGCGCTTCAGCGCAGCGCGTCGATTTCCTGGGCGGTGCGGTTGGCCGGATCGGTCACGATGCGTTCCAGCACCGCGATCCGCTCTTCCAGCCGGCTGACCTTGGCGAGGAGACGGGCGTTGTCGGCGGCGAGAAAGTCGAGCTTGCGGCCGGCTTCCGGATCCTCGCGCGTCGTGGTTCCCGACCATTCGTTCTCGATCGGGTAGCCATGCCTGGCGCGGATCCAGTTGTTGATCAGCCAGCCTCCGGTCGAGACCAGGACGATCAGAACGACATAGAGCATCGTGCTATCCATGGTTCGGCTCCTCTCGCAAAACTGCCGGTCGCTCAGCGCAGCGCGTCGATTTCGTCGGCGAGGCGGCGGTTACGGCTTGTATAGTAGAGTTCGACTTCGGCAAGGCGGCGATCGATATCGCGGAACTTCGAACGGACATCGCGGGTCGACCGTGTCGGCGACTGGCGGACGCCCTGCCAGAACTTGGCATCCTCGGCGTCTTCATACAGATCGCGCGGCTCCGGCTTCGCGACCATGCCCACCACGAGATAGACGATGATCAGCGGCTGAAAGGCGAAGATCGTGATGAGCACCGCGCTGACGCGGACCCAGGTGACGTCGATGCCGGTATATTCCGAGATACCGGCGCAGACGCCCATGAACTTGCCGTTCTTCTTGTCGAGGTAGAATTTGGTGCGGCGGGCACTCATGTCAGTCTCCCTGTGAGTCTGAAGCTGTCTGTCGGGCGATGACCGGCGCCGTCAGGCGCCGGGTTTCGAGTCGGGGTGGTCGGCGGCGATGATGCGCTCGATCGTCTGCATGCGATCCTCGAGCCGCCGCGCCATGTCGTGAAGTTCGTCGAGAAGGTTCTCGTCCTCGCGCGTGAGTGTCGCGGCCTGCTTCCACTTGGTGATGTAGTGGAGGATGACCCACGGCAGGCCGAGGAACAGAATGCCGACCGCGAACAGGGGAACGAGGTCTTCCATCGATCAGCCTTCCTTGCCTGCGCGGGCCTTCATCGCGGCGAGCTCGGCTTCGACCTTCTCGGAGGAACGCAGCTCGGCGATCTCCTCTTCGAGCGACTTGGGCGCGGCGCCCATGCCGGCGGCTTCGGCGCGGCCCTCGGCCATGTCGACGCGGCGCTCCATCAGGTCGAAGCGGCTGAACGCCTCGTCGATCTTGGCGCCGGCATACATCTCGCGCATCCGTGCGCGATTATGCGCCGATTCGAGGCGGGTGACGATCGAGTTCTGGCGGGCACGCGCCTCGCGCAGCTTGTTCTGCAGCTTGCCGATATCCTCTTCCGAAGCGCGCAGCGCCTCGTCGAGCGTCTCGATCTCGGCCTTGAGCTGGTCGGCCATCGTGGCCGCTTTCTGCTTCTCGATCAGTGCCGCCTTGGCGAGGTCCTCACGGTCCTTCGAAAGCGCCAGTTCGGCCTTCTCGGTCCAGCTTTCCTGCAGCGCATCGAGCTTGCTGATGTGGCGGCGCATTTCCTTCTGGTCGGCGATGGTGCGCGCCGCGGAGGCGCGAACCTCGACCAGCGTTTCCTCCATCTCCAGGATGATCATGCGGATCATCTTGGCGGGGTCTTCAGCCTTGTCGAGCAGGTCGGTGACGTTGGCTGCGATGATGTCTCGGGTGCGGGAAAAGATACCCATCGGGTGAACTCCTGGACGTTATTGCTCTGGTCTCGGTGATGGCAGCGTGGTTGGGGTGCCGGGGGCGGTGCAAGGGGATTTCCGCCCCCGGCGGGGAGTGCCGTCAGGCCAAGGGCATGGCGGCGGTGGACCGGGCGAGCACGACATGGCCGGCTGCGCCAGGATGGGCTTCGGCGGCACGCACAGGGCCGATCGCGCTCAGCAGACAGGTGCTGGCGAACATCGCGGCGCAGATGGCGGCGGCGGCGTGCTTGCGGTTTTTCTCGGTCTTGAACATCGTGAACTCCTGAACCTCAGCATGGTGCGTGCCGCCGCGTGGCGGTTCGCCAATAGCTTTGCAGGAGGTGTGCCAACTCTGGAAAATGGCTGGAATCCGCCATTTTTTGCGCGTTCGAACGCCACGTTGTTCAGATTTCTGTTGCCAATAGTTGGGGATTTGCGCCAACTCGCGGGTATGGACCGCGACAATGCCTTTATCGGCCAATCCCTCGCCTTTCTCGACTCGGTCGAGCGCGCGAGCCGCGCCGCCGCGCTCAATCGGCCGGTGCTGGTCATCGGCGAACGCGGCACCGGCAAGGAACTCGTGGCGGAGCGGCTCCACCGCCTCAGCCCGCGCTGGGACGGGCCGCTGGTGACGATGAACTGTGCCGCGCTGCCGGAGACGCTGATCGAGGCGGAGCTGTTCGGCCATGAGGCGGGCGCCTTCACCGGCGCGACCCGGGTGCGCGTGGGACGCTTCGAAGAGGCGGACGGCGGCACCCTGTTCCTCGACGAACTGGCGACGCTCTCCGCCGCCGCGCAGGAACGCCTGCTGCGCGCGGTGGAATATGGCGAGGTGACGCGGATCGGCTCCAACCGCTCGGTCAGGGTGGATGTGCGCATCGTCGCGGCGACGAACGAGCATCTGCCCGCGCTGGTGGAGAAGGGCCGCTTCCGCGCCGATCTGCTCGACCGTTTGAGCTTCGAGGTGGTGACCTTGCCTCCGTTGCGCGCGCGCGAAGGCGACGTCGCGGTGCTCGCCGAACATTTCGGGCGGCGGATGGCGGCCGAACTGGGATGGGATCGCTGGCCGGGGTTCGGCGCCGAGGCCGCGGCGCGGCTCGTCGGCCATCCCTGGCCGGGCAACGTGCGCGAATTGCGCAACGTCGTCGAGCGCGCGGTCTATCGCTGGGATCAGCCCGAGCGGCCGGTCGACGACATCGTGTTCGATCCCTTCGCCTCGCCCTGGCGACCGACCGGTGCCGCCGCCGAGCCGCAGGCGCCGGTGGCCGCGGCGGTCGCGAAGATGGCGGAAAGCGGCGCCGCTGCCTTTGGCGACATGACGAGCATCGCCGACCTGAAAAATGCGGTCGATGCCTATGAGCGCGCGATCCTCGAGGCGACGATGGCGCGCTTCCGCTTCAACCAGCGCGCGACCGCCAAGGCGCTGAGCCTCAGTTACGACCAGCTTCGCCACTGCCTGCGCAAGCACGGACTGCTCGGCGGCGGCTGAAAGAAATCGAAAGCCGCCCCCAAGCAAGATTTTTGGAGACCGGCGGGGTCTGGTGCGTTAGCGGGGGACCGCCAAAAAACCCCAATCAGGAGGTCCAGTCCCATGGCTTTCATCCTTCCCGAGCTTCCCTTCGACAAAAGCGCGCTCGAGCCGCACATGTCAGCGGAAACGTTCGATTTCCACCACGGCAAGCATCACAAGGCCTATGTCGACAAGGTCAACGGCTGGATCGACGAGAAGGGCCTCGGCGGCCTGACCCTCATCGAGACGATCGAGAAGGCGAAGACGGACGGCGACAAGGGCCTGTTCAACAACGCCGCGCAGATCTGGAACCACACATTCTTCTGGAACTGCCTGGCCCCCGCCGGCCAGACCCCCTCGGGCGACCTGCTCAAGCTGATCGAGAAGAGCTTCGGTTCCACCGAGGCGCTGCTCCAGAAGCTGCAGGCCGAAGCCGTCGGCCACTTCGCCAGCGGTTGGGCCTGGCTGATCCTCGACGGCGCCGAATTGAAGGTGACCTCGTGGCATGATGCCGACACGCCGATCGTCAACGGCCAGGTGCCGCTGCTCACCCTCGATGTGTGGGAGCACGCCTATTACATCGACTATCGCAACGCCCGGCCGAAGTTCGCCGAGACGGTGCTGACCAACATCATCAACTGGGATTTCGTCGCCGAGAACCTGGACGGGCAGGGCGCCAGCCGCGCCGACCAGACCCAGGGCTGATCGCGCGATCGGCTGCGGGGCCGCAAAGCGCCGCTGGTGAAGCCGTTCCCACCGGTTCAGGACCGGCGGGGGCGGCTTCACGCCATTCCGGGCTCCCGCGCATGACCATGGACATGGATCAGGTCGCGCAACGAAAAGCCGCTCCAGTCGCGCGACCATGCGCGATCGTGAAAATAGAACGCCACTGCATTCACGCACGGCTCGATCAGCGCGATACCGCCTGCGACCGCAATCGAGCCCGTCAGCAGATAGGCGACCGTGAACCCCACCACGAGGTGGACGGACAGAAAACTCAGCGTCTTGGCAATATCCCGCGACATGGCGTCACTCCCTTTCGAGAGTCGATATTGCGAATTAGTCGCAAATATTCAAGCGGGCGATTTCGATGAGACTGATCGCTTCAGCCGGTCAGATCGCCTCGCCCGCCGCCCGTGCGCGCGCCTCGCGGCTGGCTTCTGCCGCGGGCAGCCGCCGATAGGCGAGCCATAGGCACGCGATCGAGATCGGCGTTGCCGCCAGCAAGGCGAGCATGCCGATCGATAGACTGCCGCTGACTGCGGAGACCTTGCCCGCCGCATAGGGCCCGAGCGCGAGGCCGATTAGCGTCGTACCGATGAAGAAGGTCGCGGTAGCGGTGCCGCGCATCCGCGGCAGCACCAGATCCTGCGTCGTCGCCGCGCATGCACCGAGCGCGCAGGACGAGAGGATGTGCAAGGGCAGCGCCAGCACGAAGAACAGCGTCGAACTGCCGGTGGTGAAGGCGATCGCCACCAGCGGCGGCGGCGCCACCGCGCCGATCAGCGCGACGAGCAGCCGGCCGCCGGGATTGTGCAACCGCAGCCGATCGGCGAGCCGGCCGCCCAGAACGACGCCGAGGAACCCGCCCAGCGCGCCCGCGCTGCCCAGCCACAGCCCCGCGAAATGTGGCTCGGCCCCCAGCACCCGCAGCGCATAGGGCGCGGCCCAGAAGCTGACCGAATAAGCGAGGAACGCGATCAGGCCATAGCCCATCACCACCAGCAGGAAGGCGGGTGTGCCGACGATCAGCGCGAAGGTCGGCTTGTCGCGGTGGCGCAGCGCGCTCGCCCAGCTCAGCACGGCATAGGCGCCGATGCCGATCGCGGTCCATTGCGCGACATCGCCGGTCAGCGCGATGAATCCGGTCGCGATCGCGGCGATCGCGACCAGCCCCGCGATGTTGGCGATGAGCGCGCGGGTGCCGTTGCGCGCGGCGCCCAGCAAGGTCAGCGGCGGGATGATCGTCAGCAGTTCGGCGGCGAACAGGCGGAAGGGGTGCGGTGCCGCCGGCGTCACGATCCCGTCCGACAGTCCGCGCACCGGTTCGCGCAGGGTGGCGACCCACAGCGCGAGCAGCATCCCCGGCAGCCCCACCGCGAGGAACGCAGCCTGCCACCCCTTGAGCCCCAGCGGGCCATCGCCCGGGAAGGCCGCGCTCCATTGCGCGACGATCGCGCCGCCGAGGAACAGCGAGAGGCCGCCGCCCAGGTAGAGCCCCGACGAATAGATCGCGAGCGCGGTCGCGCGCTTCTCCCGCGGGAACCAGTCGGAAAGCAGCGAATAGGCGCAGGGCGATGCGGTGGCCTCGCCGATGCCGACGCCGATGCGCGCCGCCGCCAGTTCGCCGCCCGAGCGCACCAGCCCGCTGACCGCGGTCATCGCCGACCAGAGCGCGAGCCCGACCGCCATCAGCCGCACCCGGCTGACATTGTCCGCCAGCCGCCCGAGGGGAATGCCGAACAGCGCGTAGAAAACGCCGAACGCCGTGCCATAGAGGAAGCCGAGATCGGCATCGTCGAGACCGAGGTCACGCTTCACCTCCTCGGCGAGGATCGACAGGATCTGCCGGTCGATGAAGTTGAGCATGTAGACGATGACGAGGACGGTCAGCCCATACCAGGCATAGCGCAGATCGGGGCGTGCATCGGTGGCGGCCATGCCGGACGGGCGCGGCACGACGGTGTCGGCAGTGGCCAAGGCACTTCCTCTCGCTCTGTCCTTCTCTTTGCGCGGCAGGCTAGCAGAGGTGCGTAACAGCGCCAAAGACGTTACGGCGCGCGTCCATCGAGCGATGCGAAGGGATTGCGATGACCGAATCGGTGCTGTTCGTCTGCCTCGGCAATATCTGCCGGTCACCGCTCGCCGAAGCCGCGCTGCACGCCGAGGCGGAGCGACGCGGGCTCGACCTGCTGGTCGATTCCGCGGGCACCGGCGGCTGGCACGCGGGAGACGCGCCGGACCGGCGCGCGCAGGCGGTGGCGCGCCGCAATGGCGTCGACATCTCCGGGCTGCGGGCGCGGCAGGTGACGCCGGGCGATTTTCGCCGCTTCGACCGGATCGTCGCGCTCGACCCGCAGAACCTCGGCGACCTGCGGCGCATCCGCCCCGCCGACGCCACCGCCGACCTTTCGCTGCTGCTCGACCATGTGCCGGGCCGCGCCGGCGAGGCGGTGGCCGATCCCTATTATGGCGATGATGCGGGGTTCGACGTCACCTGGGCGGACGTCACCGCCGGCGCCCGCGCGCTCGCCGACGCGATCGGTCAACGCAGGTGGTAGCGGTCGATCGCATCGTAGCGCGCGCCGTCGCTGCCGATCGTGCTTTCAAACAGCATGAAATGCTCGACGGTGAAGCGCAGCCCCATCACCGCCGCGGCATTGACGACGAAGCCGTCGATCGCCCCGCAGGTCCGTCCGAAGCGGGCGACCGTGATGTGCGGGATATAGGCGCGTCCCTCGGGAGGCATACCGGCGCGCTGTACGGCCTGATCCACCTTGCGGTGAAGCGCCGCGACCTGATCGTGCGGGCGCACGCCCACCCACAACGTATCCACCACGCCGCGCCGGTCGAACTGGCCGACGCCGTCGAGCGCGAGCTCGAAGGGAAGGGCGGAAACCGAACCCAGCGCGGTCGCGATATCCTCTGCGCGGTGCCGATCGACCTCGCCGATGAAGCGCAAGGTGATGTGCAACTGGTCGTCATCCTGCCAGCGCGCGCCGGGGACGCCGCCCATCGCATCGATCAGTGCGGAACGTATTGGCGGTGGCGGGCGTAGTGCGACGAAGAGGCGGTGCATGTCGGTCGACCCTTGTTATGCGGCATCAGGCCAGTCGGGGACATATTATGTTACATTTCAGTCTGCCACCGGATGACCTGTTTCCCTTGAAAATCGCGGGTCCGGCGGTGATATTACGGGCATCCGCCACTGATGGCGGTCAAAGGAGCTTATTGAAAGATGGCAAACTGGTCTGACCCGAGGTCGCCCGCGGCTGGCGCTGGAGCCAGGCCCGGAGCGGGCGCAGGTGCACGTGACGTCGATTTCGACGCCGGCCTGCGCAAGTACATGCTGTCGGTCTACAATTATATGGCGCTGGGCGTGCTGCTTACCGGCACGGTCGCGCTGTTCTTCGCGACGTCCGGTATGGCGGCGTCGATCTTCGGCAGCCCCGGCATCCTCAAATATATCATCATGTTTGCGCCGCTGGCGTTCATCATGGTGCTGAGCTTCGGCATCAACCGCCTGTCGACGGGCGCGATGCAGGCGCTGTTCTGGGCGTTCGCGGCGATCATGGGCATCTCGATGTCCACGATCTTCATCCGCTACACCGGCCCGTCGATCGCGCTGACCTTCTTCTCGACGACGGCGGCATTCGCGGGCCTCAGCCTCTATGGTTACACCACCAAGCGTGACCTGTCGGGCTTTCGCACCTTCCTGATCATGGGTCTCGTCGGCCTGATCGTTGCGTCGATCCTGAACATCTTCCTCGGTTCGGGCACGCTGTCGTTCGTGATCAGCGCGGTTGGCGTGCTGCTGTTCGCCGGCCTTACTGCCTATGACACGCAGCGCATCAAGAGCATCTACTACCAGGTCCAGGGTACCGATTTCCTGGGCAAGGCGGTGATCATGGGTGCGTTGAACCTGTATCTGGACTTCGTGAACATGTTCCAGTTCCTGCTGAGCTTCCTCGGCAGCCGCGACTGATCCCGCGGCCTGGAACGGGCAACAAGAAAGCCCGGCGGAGCGATCCGCCGGGCTTTTTCTATGTGGGGTCTCTAGCCCCTCCTCTTCAGAGGAGGGGTTGGGGGTGGAGGCGAGCGCAGCGAGCTTCCGGCAACGCAGGAAAATAGCGCCGATGGGGGCATTGAGCCCCCGCCGCCGCTTCCCCACCCCTTTCCCCTCCCCTGAAGGGGAGGGGCTAATGCGCGCCCGACGCCCTCACCCCCCATTCGCCCGCTGCGCCGCGGGCCGTGCCTGGGCGCGGGCCACATAATCCTGGATCACCGCGCTTTCCTTGATCCGCGGCGCCCCGAACATGCCGGCCCAGCCGAGCGATGCGGCGACATAGATGTCCGCCGCGCTGAACCTGTCGCCCAGCAGCCATGGCCCCTCCGCAAGCGCCTTTTCCAGCGTATCGACGACTTGGTCATAATCGCCCCAGCCCAGCGAGCGCGGGTTGATCGCTGAATTGGGCCGCATCATCCGATCGGTCATCGCAGGTTCGAAGCAGCTGCCGATGAAGAACAGCCAGCGATACATCGTCCCGCGTTCCGGGCTGCCCGCGGGCGGCGCAAGACCGGCGTCGGGGTAGGCGTCGGCCAGCCACGCGATGATCGCGCCATTCTCGGTCAGAACGGTGCCGTCGTCGAGCACCAGCGTCGGAATCTTCCCCATCGGGTTGATCGCGAGGAATTCGTCCGACCGCGAGTCGAGCCCGTCGCCGCCGTCGAACGTCACCGGCTTGATCTCATAATCGGCGCCGGCTTCCTCCAGCGCCCAGCGCGTCACCGCCGCGCGGCTTTGCGGATTGTAGTAGAAATCGATCTTTCCGGCCATCTCACCCTCCTGTTAACAAGACAGAACATATAGGGAACGAAATCAGCCGTCGAGTCGGGATTCAAGGAAGGCCAGGGTACGACCCCACGCCAGGTCGGCGGTCGCCTTGTCATAGCGCTCGGCCGACGTGTCGTTGTTGAAGGCGTGGCTGGCGCCCGCATAGAAATAGGCCTCGGTCTGCACGCCGGCCGCCTTGAGCGCGTCGATCCACGGCTGCGCGGTCTTGTTCACCCGCTCGTCATTGCCGGCATAGTGCAGCAGCATCGCCGCCTTGACCCGGGGCGCCTCGGCGGGGTCGGGGGCGGGGCCGTAATAGGGGACGGCGGCGGTCAGGGCGGGGCCGGCGGCGACCGCCAGCCGGTTGGTCATCGCACCGCCCCAGCAGAAGCCCATCGCGCCGACCTTGCCGTTGGCGCCGGGCTGCGTGCCGAGCCAGGCGATCGTGGCGGCGCCGTCCGCCACCGCGGTTGCCAGATCCAGCGCGCCGATCGCGGTGCGCGCGGCATCCTCGTCCGCTGGCGTGCCGCCCGAGATGCTGAGGAAATCCGGCGCCAGCGCGTCGAACCCCGCCAGCGCGACCCTGCGTGCGACGTCGCGGATGTGCTCGTTCAGCCCGCGATTCTCATGGATCACCAGCACGCCGCCAAGCTTGCCGTTCGCCTTGGCCGGACGCGCGCGATAACCCTTCATCACGCGCCCTCCGGCGACCGGCCATTGCGTCGCGGTACCCGTGATGCGCGGATCGTCGGCGGCGACGATCGCGGCAGCGGCGGGGTCGGCTGCGATCGTCGCCAGCAGCACATTGGCGGCGGCGGCGCTGCCGGCCAGCCTGGTCAGATCCGCCATGAAGGCGCGCCGATCATGATCGACATGGGTGAAGCGGTCGTAGAGCGCGATCGCGGCATCGCGGACTGACTTGTCGATCATGGATAGCCTCTCCCTGTTTGCCCCGTCGGGCATGATGTCATGCCGCGAGCCACGCCTCCAGCGCGTCATGCGCGGCCGCTGCCGCCGCCCACAGATCGGGTTCGGCGAGATCCTCGGGGGCGATATGCTCGGGCCAGTAACGCTCGACCAGCGCATGAAGCTGCTCCCAGCGCGCCTCGGTCAGCAGGAAGGCGGGGTCGATGCCGGCGATCGCCGCCTCGCTCACCGGCACGCGCAGCCGCAGGCAGGCCGGGCCGCCGCCATTGCGCATCGACTCGCGCACGTCGACGATGATCGCCTCGTTGATCGGGTTGTTGCCCGCGACCACCGCATCGATCGCCGCCTTCACCGCCGGATCGGCCTGCGTTTCTGCGGGCAGCACCAGCGCCATATGCCCTTCCGGCATCGTCAGAAGCTGCGAGTTGAACAGATAGCTGCCGATCGCAGAGGCGAGCGGGACGGTTTCGGTCTCGACGATGTGGATGCCGGGGAGCGCGTGGGCGAGGCTTTCGAACAGCCGGTCGCGATCGTCGAACGCCTGATGATGCGCGAACAGCACGCTCTCGTTGGCGACCGCGACGACATCGTTGTGGAAGGCGCCGGCCTCGATCGCCGTGCCCGCCTGCGGGGTGTGGATCGCATGGAAGAGCCCGGCGATCCGTGCCACCGCCTGCCCCGCGCGCGGGCTCTGCCGGCCGGGGAAACGGCCTTCGGTGGCGGGGGCGTGGACGAAGATGTTGGTGCCGCGTTCGCCACGCGTCGGGGCGACGCGCATATGATTGGCAGCCCCCTCATCGGCGAAGTGATTGGCGGGCGCCAGCGCCGCATGCACCGCGAACCGGCGCTCGTCGCGGAAGATGCGGCGCAGATTGGCCTCGGTCTCGCCATGCTCGATGCTGCGGTGGAGCATCGTCGCGAGGTTGGCGGTGACCAGATGGACGCGCCCGTCGGCGCTGTCCGCACCCGCGATCACCGTCGCGGCGTTGGCGGTCCACATCGAGGAGGCGGAGCAGGCATTGTTGAACAGCACCGGATCCTCGGCCGCGACCGTCGCGAGCACCGTCGCGTCGTCGCCGGCGAAACCCAGCTTGCGCAGCAGGCCCACCGCCGGACGGCGCAGCGGCGGCAGGAAGCCCTGCAGCAGCCCGCGCTCCATCAGCCGGCGCATTTTGGCCAGCCCCTGCAGCGCCGCCATCCGCGGCGCGGCGGTCTTGCCGGCGTTGCTCGCGCTGGCGATGTTGCCGAGCGACAGCCCGGCATAATTGTGCATCGGGCCGACCAGCCCGTCGAAATTGATCTCGCGCACCGGCTGTGGCGGGGCCGTCATGCGGTCAGCCCCGTCTCGATCCGGAAGCGCGCCGCGTCCGCTTCGAGGCTGGCGACCGGATAGGCGCAATAGTCGGCGGCATAATAGGCGCTCGGCCGGTGATTACCCGACACGCCGACGCCGCCGAACGGCGCCGAGGACGCCGCGCCCGTGGTCGGCCGGTTCCAGTTGACCACGCCCGCGCGGATCTCGTCCTGGAAGCGGGCATAATCCTCCTCGCCGCCGCCGATCAGCCCGGCGGACAGGCCGAAGCGCGTGGCGTTGGCTTCCGCCAGCGCCGCGTCGAAATCGGCGACGCGGACGAGCTGGAGGAGGGGGCCGAAATATTCGCGATCCTCGCGGTCGCTCTGGTTGGTCACGTCGAGCAGCCCCGGCGTCAGCAGCGGCTTGCTCGCAGCGATCCGCTCCGACCGGCGCAGCGCGACGGCGCCCGCGGCGATCATCCGGTCCTGACCTGCCAGGATCGCATCGGCGGCCGCATTGTCGACCAGCGCGCTCATGAAGGGGGGCGGATCGGCGAAGGGTTCGTCGACGCGAATGCGATCGACCACCGCCAGCAGCGCCGCGATCACGCTGTCGCCGAACGCCCCCTCCGGCACGATCAGCCGGCGTGCGCACGAGCAGCGCTGCCCTGCCGAGATATAGGCGGATTGAACGATGAGATGCGCCGCAGCCTCCGGATCCGCGGGCTCGGTGACGACCAACGGTGCGTTGCCGCCCAGTTCGAGCGCAACGATCTTGTGCGGCTGGTCCGCCAGCGCATGGTGGATCGCCTGGCCTGCGGTGACGCCGCCGGTGAACAGCACGCCGTCCACCCCATCATGGCCGACCAGCGCCTTGCCGGTCTCGCCATCGCCGTTGAGCACGCTCAGCGCGTGCGGCGGCAGGCCGGCTGCGTGCCACAGGCTCGCCATGAACAGACCCGTCGCCGGCGCCTTCTCGCTCGGCTTGAAGATCACGACATTGCCCGCGAGCAGCGCCGGCACGATGTGGCCGTTGGGCAGATGCGCGGGAAAATTATAGGGCCCGAGCACGGTCAGCACGCCGTGCGGGCGGTGGCGCAGCACCGCGCGGACACCCGCCGTCTCGCTCTCACGGCGCCCGGCGCGCTCGGCCTGCGCGGTGATGCTGATTTCCACCTTTGCGCGCACGCTGTCCGCTTCGGTCAGCGCTTCCCAATAGGGCTTGCCGGTCTCGCGCGCGATCAGCCGCGCGAACGCCTCGCGCCGCGCCGCCACCTGCTCCGCGAAGCCGCGCACGATCGCGATCCGATCGTCCAGCGGCACGCGCCGCCAGCTGCGAGACTCGTGCCGCGCCGCCGCCACCGCTGCGTCGATCTCATCGCGTCGTGCCGGTGCGCCGCGCCACAGCAGTTCCCCGGTGATCGGATCGGTCGAAACGATCTCGGCGGGTTCAGAATCGGACATGGCGGACCTCATTTCCTTCACTCAACATCAGCGCTTCGGCGGCGGCGGGCTCGATCACGATGCCTCCGGGCACCGAATAGACCAGGCCGCGCACGACGCGAAAGCCGGCGCCGGTTCCGCAAGCGATCAGCGAGTCGGTCCCCTCCTGCCGTTCGATCGCAGCGATTGCGGCCACCGGCGCGCAGCGGCTGTCGCGCACCGCGGCGAGCGTGTCGATCTCCGCGCACAAGGTGGGGCCGGCATCGAAAATGTCGACATAGCCTTCCTCGCGATAGCCTTCTGCCAGCAGCAGCTCACGCGCCTTGCGTCCATCCCGATGCGGCTGGCCGATCGCGGCACGGGCCTCTTCCGACAGAAGGTTGACGTGGATCGGGAAGCGCGGGCCGAGATCGGCGATCATCTGATTGCCGGCGATGCCGTTCAGCCTGTCCGCCTCCTCGAAGCTCATGTCGTAGAAGCGGCTGCCCACCGCATCCCAGAAGGGCGAGCGGCCATCCGCCTGCACCCCCCGCAGTTCCGCGACGATGCGGTCGCCGAACCAGTCGCGATGCTGGGCGATGAACAGATAGCGCGCGCGCGCTATCAGCCGGCCCGCGCCCTGCCGCCGCACGGCCGGATCGACCAGCAGCCCGCCGACCTCCGAACAGCCGTCGAAATCGTTGGTCAGGCTCAGCGTGTCGTACGAGACGCGACCGCCCGTCACCGCAGAACGTTGGGTGTGCCGGCTGATGCGATAGCTGTAGAACGGCCAGTCGACGCCGACACGCGGGAAGATCATGCCGCTGCCGACGACATGGCCATGATCCGCCAGCACCAGCATCACCGCGCGGCCGCCGCCATGGCTGGCGATCGTCGCGTCGCTCGCCGCCAGCCGCTCCGCCATGACGCCGGGGTCGGCAGGCAGATTGGTCAGTCCGGGGCCGCCGGCGCCGGCAAGCGCGACGAGTCCATCGAGGTCGGCGTGAGTGGCGGGACGAACGAGCAACGCGGTCAAAGGCTACTCCGGCAGGCTGCGGGCAAATGAGGGGCGTGAAACCCGCGCCCGGATATAGCGCAGTCGCCGCGAAATACGATGCGGAGACGAAGCGTGCCCGGCACGCGGCGGGTGGCACTGCCGTCATCAAGAGTTCATCGCTACCCATCAGGAAGATCGGTGTATGGTCATCCTTTTCGCGCCGTCCGGCGCGCTCTACGACGGGAGCGGCACATGGTAAGCCTTGCAAAAGGTCAGACGATCCGCCTCGAAAAGTCCGGGGGCGGCGCACTGACGCGCGTCACGATGGGGCTCGGCTGGGACGTCCGCAAGGCGGGCGGGTTGAGCAAATTTTTCGGTGGTGGCGGCGGCGACGTCGATCTCGACGCATCGTGCCTGCTGTTCGATCGCGCGGGCCAGTTGCTCGACGCGGTCTGGTTCCGCCAGCTTCGCAGCCAGGACGGCAGCATCGTTCACACCGGCGACAACCGCACCGGCGCGGGCGATGGCGACGACGAGCAGATCATCGTCGACCTGACGGCGCTGCCGGCGAACGTCGTGACCTTGATCTTCACCGTGAACAGCTTCACGGGCGACACGTTCGACCGGATCGAGAATGCCTATTGCCGGCTCGTCGACGCGACAACCAATCAGGAACTGGCGCGTTTCGACCTGACCGGTGCCGGAGATCACACCGGCCAGCTGATGGCCCGTATATCCCGCGCCAATGGCGATTGGGAGATGAAGGCCATCGGCGAAAGGACGAAGGGCCGCACCTTCCATGATTTGATGCCTGCGATCACGCAGCATCTCTGACGGTCTGGCGTGACGGCCGGGCCGCGGGGCCGGGGAAGGCGCGGCAGACCGAAAGACCAGACAGGAGCGTGCGATGAACGAACTGCAGCAGGGCGGGAATGCGCCGCTGACGGGCGATTCCGTTACAGTGACCGTCGACTGGACGGCGCCAGCGGGCTGCGAGGTCGATGTCTCGGCCTATCTGCTGACCGAGACCGGCAAGGTCCGCGGTGATCAGGACATGGTGTTCTACAACCAGAACAGCGGCGGCGATGGCGCCGTGCGCTATACCCCCGGATCCTCGCCTAAGGGCAGCTTCGATCTCGATCTGTCGCGTCTGCCGCCGGCGATCCAGCGAATCGTATTCTGCGTGACGATCGACCAGGCCGCCGCGCGGCGCCAGACGCTGGGGATGGTTTCGGGGGCGCGCATTGCGGTGTCGCCGCGCGGCGAGGCGCCCACCGTCGGCTATGTGCCCCAGCTCGGCGGCGCCAGCGAGGCGGCGATGACCTTCGGCGAACTCTATCTGCGCAACGGCCAGTGGAAGTTCCGCGCGGTAGGGCAGGGGTTCAACGGCGGCCTCGGGCCGCTCGCGCGCTCGTTCGGAATCGACGTGGCGGACGAACCGGCAGCGGCGCCGCCGCCACCGCCGCCGCCGCCACCTCCACCGCCGCCGCCCGCGGCACCGGTGAGCCTCGGCAAGGTGACGCTCGACAAGCCGGGCCAGGCGGTGAGCCTTGAGAAGCGCGGCAGTTCGTTCGGCGAGATCGTGGTCAACCTGAACTGGTCGCGCGGCAAGAAGGGCTTCTTCGGCGGCGGCAATGCGGTCGATCTCGATCTTGGCTGCCTGATCGAGATGGCGGACGGCTCGAAGGGCGTCGTCCAGGCGCTTGGCCGGGTGTTCGGCAATTTCCGCAATCCGCCCTATGTGGAGCTTGACGGCGACGACCGGACAGGCGACGTCTCCAAGGGTGAGACGATGCGGATCAACGGTCAGTTCTGGAACGAACTCAAGCGGATAGCCATTTTCGCCAACATCTATGATGGCGTTCCGAACTGGCAGCAGACCGATGGCGTAGTGTCGATCACCATGCCCGATCAGCCTCCGATCGAAGTGCGGATGACCGAGGGTCGCAACAACATGCGGCTATGCGGTGTCGTGCTGCTTGAAAATGACCGCGGAACGTTGAAGGCTACGCGCCTGGTCGACTATTTCAGGGACCAGAGCGAGCTCGACCAGGCGCTTGGATGGGGGCTCCGCTGGACGGCGGGCCGCAAGGACTGACGGCCGGGTCGGCACATCGCGGGGAACAAGGGGAAATGCGTGTTCTGGAAATATTATAAGGGCTCGCTGCTGTTCACGGCGGTCTGTCTCGCGCTCGGCGCCTGGCTGGGCTGGGAACTCACCGGCACCGTGCCCGGTACGCTGGGCATCATCTGGATCGTGCTGATCCTGGGCGTGCTCGAAGTGTCGCTGTCGTTCGACAACGCCGTGGTCAACGCCACGGTGCTGCGTGACATGGATGACAAGTGGCGCCATCGCTTCCTCACCTGGGGTATCGCGATCGCGGTCTTCGGCATGCGCATCATCTTCCCGCTGGCCATCGTGGCGATCGCGGCGCAACTCGATCCGATCTCGGCGGTGAAGCTGGCCGCGGGCAATCCGCAGGAATATGAGCGGATCATCACCAGCGCGCATGTCGGCATCGCCGGCTTCGGTGGCGCGTTCCTCGGCATGGTCGGCCTCAAATTCTTCTTCGACGCCGACAAGGATGTCCACTGGATCGCGGTGATCGAGGCGCAGCTCGCCAAGCTGTCGAGCGTGCAGTCGGTCGAGATCGCGATCGTGCTGCTGTTCATGTATGGCGTGTCGACCCTCCTGCCGCAGGGCGATGCGGTGACCTATCTGGTCTCGGGCATCTTCGGCATCGTCGTGTTCATCGGCGTCGAGGCGATCGGTTCGCTGCTGGAGGGCGATGAGGATGAACTGACCGGCGCGGTCGCGCGTTCGGGCTTCGCGTCCTTCCTCTATCTGGAAGTGCTCGATGCCTCCTTCTCGTTCGACGGCGTGATCGGTGCGTTCGCGCTTTCCAACAACCTGTTCATCATCGCGCTCGGCCTCGGCATCGGTGCGATGTTCGTCCGTTCGATGACGGTGATGCTGGTCGATCGCGGCACGCTCGCGCAGTATCGCTTCCTCGAGCATGGCGCCTTCTGGGCGATCATCGCGCTTGCCGTGATCATGCTGCTCTCGGCATCGGAGCGCTTCCACATTCCTGAAACGGTCACCGGCCTGATCGGCGCGGTGTTCATCGGTCTCTCCTTCTGGTGGTCGGTGCGGCACAACCGCCTCCACCCGGAAGATTCCGAGAGCATCGATCTCACCGCCGGCAAGGCACATTGAGAAAAGATCTGAGCCAAGAGGAGCATCAATCATGTCCATCAGCCTGTCCAAGGGCGGCAATGTCAGCCTGTCGAAGGAAGAGCCTGGCCTCAGCAAGATCCTGATCGGTCTCGGCTGGGACGTCCGCTCGACCGACGGCGCCGATTTCGACCTCGACGCAAGCGCCTTCCTGCTCAAGACCGACGGAAAGGTGCGCTCGGACGCGGACTTCATCTTCTACAACCAGCTGAAATCGACCGACGGCTCGGTCGAGCACACCGGCGACAACCGCACCGGTGAGGGCGAGGGCGATGACGAGTCGCTGAAGGTCGAACTGACCCGCGTGCCCGCCGAGATCGACAAGGTGGCGGTCGCGGTGACCATCCACGACGGTGAGAACAAGCGCCAGAATTTCGGCATGGTGCAGAACGCCTTCATCCGCGTCGTCAACGATGCCACCGGCCGCGAGATCGCGCGCTACGACCTGACGGAAGACGCGTCGGTCGAAACCGCGATGATCTTCGGCGAGGTCTATCGCCACAATGGCGAGTGGAAGTTCCGCGCGGTCGGTCAGGGCTATCAGGGCGGTCTCGGCCCGCTCGCCCGCAACTATGGTGTCAATGTCGGCTGAGCCGGCGCGTAATTCGGAGAGAGGAGTAACGTTATGGCGGTTTCACTTTCAAAGGGCGGCAATGTCAGCCTGTCCAAGGAGGCCCCCGGCCTCACGACCGTCAAGGTCGGCCTGGGCTGGGACACGCGCGTCACCGACGGCAGCGCGTTCGACCTCGATGCCAGCGTGTTCATCCTGAACGCCGAGGGCAAGGTGCGCAGCGATGCGGACTTCATCTTCTACAACAACAAGACCGGCGCCGGCGGCGCGGTCGAGCACCAGGGTGACAACACCACGGGCGAGGGCGCCGGCGACGACGAGGTCGTGATCGTCGGGCTGAGCAAGCTGCCCGCCGACGTCACCAAGCTCGCCTTTTCGGTGACGATCCACGACGCCGACGCGCGCAAGCAGAATTTCGGCATGGTCTCCAACGCCTATATCCGCGTGCTCAACAACGATGGCGGCACCGAGATCGCGCGTTACGACCTGTCGGAAGACGCCTCGACCGAAACCGCGATGATCTTCGGTGAACTCTACCGCAATGGCGATGAGTGGAAGTTCAAGGCGATCGGTCAGGGCTTTGCCGGTGGCCTGGGGCCGCTCGCCAAGTCCTTCGGCGTCAACATCTGATCGGCAAACGGACGCTCGGTGGCAACAGTCTGGTACAATCACGGCTACTCAAGCGTCCGTGACGCACTCGTCATGATCAGGGAAGGCGCGCACGACGCGGGCCTTCCCCTTCATCCCGACCCCGCCGGCCTGCGTCTGATCGCGTCGCATCGCGATGCGCAGGCCGCGGTTCTCGACGCGGCCGATCTGGCGCTGATCGAGCCCATGTTCGAACGCGATACCGAGGAGGGGGCGGCAGCGTTCGTCGCCTGGTGCCTCGATATCTGCCGCGCCCATGATGTCGACCTGTTCGTGCCGCAGAACGGGCGCGCGCTCATCGCAACCCATGCCGAAGCGTTCGCCGCGATCGGCACCCGCGTATCCGTCCCGGCCTCGTCGGAGATGCTGGCGCTGATCGAGGACAAGGCGGCGTTCTACGAGGCGGCGCTGGAGGTCGGGCTGCCGATGCCGCTGACCATCGAGGTGCGCGATGCGACGGGGTTCGACGCCGCGGTTGCGGAAATCCGCGCCGCCGGGCTGAACCCGTGCATCAAGCCGCCCGAGGGTGTTTTCGGCGCCGGATTCTGGCTGCTCGATGATGGCTGCGACCTGTTTTCGACCCTGATGAACCCGGAAGGCCATGTCGTCGCGACGGACGTCGTCCATCGCGCGCTTGCGGAGCCGGGACTCGGCAAGCGGCTGCTGGTGATGGAGCATCTGGCCGGTGTCGAATGGAGCCTCGACTGCGTCTGCCGCGACGGCGAACTGATCGTCGGCGTGGCGCGGCGCAAGGAAGGGCGCGCGCAGCGGCTGGAGACCGACGGACCGGCGTTCGAGATCGGCCGCCGCGCGATCGCGGCCTTCGGCCTCTCGGGGCTGATCAATCTGCAATGCCGCGCCGCGCGCATCGACGATGGCGATCCGCGGCTGCTGGAAATCAACACGCGGATGAGCGGCGGCTGCGTCTACACGCGCTATGCCGGTGTGCGCCTGCCGTGGTGCCATGTCGCGACCGAACTCGGATTGATCGTGCCGCAGGATATTCCGGAGCCCGAGCCGGGCGCGCTGGTCGCGGCGGTCGGCGATGCCGTGCTGATCGCCGACCGGACGACGGTTCATGGCTGAACTCACCGCGGGCCAGCGGGTGCCGCTGGGCGCCGATGCGGTAGAGATCAACGTCTCGGGCGCGGGGCTCGATCGCTATGCCCGGCATCTCGGCGCGGTGCTGATCGCGCTCGACGCCAGCCGGCGCGTGCCCGAAAGCTTCCGGCCGATGGACAGCGGCGCGCGCGAGATGCGCCCAGGCGCCAGCTTCGTCGAGGGCGGCGCGCTGCGCATCGACCTGAACGCGTTGCCTGCCGAGGTCGACCGGCTGATGCTGGTACTGCACATCCTCGGCGGGATCGGTGCGGGCGTCACCCTGCGCGACCTGCAGAGCATCACGACGACGATCGCCGCCCATCGCTTCCCGCTCGACACCACCAATCGCGGCGAAGCCTCGGTGATCCTCGTCGAGATCTATCGCCGCAACGGCGAATGGCGCCTGTCCGCCAACGGGCAGGGCTTCGTCGGCGGGATCGGCGCGGTCGCCTCCTCGCTCAACATCGACATCCCCGTAACCTATCCCGACGATGTGCAGGATATTGCACCGTCACCGGGCGGGCATGACCGGCCGCCGCCGGGCAGCAAATTTTCCGGCAGCGGCTTCGCGGTCGACAGCCGCCATGTGCTGACCAACGCGCACGTCGTCGATGGCGCGCGCACGGTTTCGGTCGCCTCGGAAAAGCTGACGAGCCCCGCCGAGGTGGTGTTCGTCGACAGCCGCAACGACATCGCGTTGTTGCGAGTCGAGCGCGACCTGCCCGCCGCCGCGCGCTTCCGCTTCGCGCTCGACCTGCATCTGGGCGAGGATATCGTCGTGGTCGGCTTCCCGCTGCAGGGGCTGCTCGGATCGGGGCCGCAGGCCACCGCCGGCAACGTCTCCTCGCTTTGCGGGATGGGCAATGACAGCAGCGTGATGCAATTTACTGCACCGACCGCCAGCGGCAACAGCGGGGGGCCGATCCTCGACACCGCGGGGCTGGTCGTCGGGCAGGTTCACAGTTCGCTGAACATCGAGCGCATCCGCCAGGGCGGCGTGAACGCGGAGAACGTCAATTTCGGATCGAAGGCACCCATGTTGCGGACTTTTCTTGCCACCAACGATGTCGGCTGCACCGTCTCGGACGACAGCGCGCAGCGCAACCGCGCGGACATCGTGCGCGAGGCGCGCAGCTATATCTATCTCGTGAAGTGCGAGGCGTGAGCGCGACGATGGCCGCCAACCCCGCCGCTCATTCCGACACCGTCTCGATCGCGCTGACCAGCGGCAGGCTTCATGCCAGGATCGACCGCGCGCACTGGCCGCTGGAGGCGCTATGCGATTTCGCCGCGCGGGACAATCCGCGCCGTGCCTTCCTCGTCGTCTCGCGACTGCTCGGCCGTCATATCCCGGCGAAACCCTCGACGATGCGCGCCAGCACGCGCGACCTCGCCGGGCTGCTGGAGGCGGATCTGCCGGGCCCGGTGCTCGTCGTCGGCCTCGCCGAGACCGCGGTGTGCCTGGGGCAGAGCGTCCATGAGGATTATGGCCGCCTCACCGGGCGCAGCGATGTCGCCTTCATCCATTCGACGCGGCAGGAACTGGATCATCCCTTGCTCTGCCGCTTCGAGGAGCCGCACAGCCACGCTTCGACCCATCTGATCTACGCGCCCGACTGGGGCGAGGGGCTCACCGCGCGCTTCCGCTCGCTGATACTGGTGGATGACGAGGTCTCGACCGGCACGACCCTGGTCAATCTCGCCACCGCGCTTGCTGGGAAGCTGCCCGCACTGGAAGCGGTGCGCGTCGCCACGCTCGCCGACTGGACGGGCAGCACCGGCTGGCTGGAACGGATGCCGGTGCCCGCACGCTGCGCCAGCCTGCTCGCGGGCAAACTCGAATGGGAGGCCGGTGCGCCGCTGCCGCCGGAGACGGCGTCCGAGACCTTCGATCGGGCGGCGCTGGCGCTGGGCGCGATGACGCGGCACCATAATTTCGGGCGGCTCGGCCGCACCGACACCGCGGTCGATGTCGATGCCATCGCCGCCGGCCTCGATCTGCCGCCGGCCGCGCGCGTCCGCGTGATCGCCACCGGCGAATTCACCTATCCGCCGTTCCGCCTTGCCGAGGCGCTGGAGGCGATGGGGCATGACGTGGTCATGCAGTCGACGACGCGCAGCCCCGCGCGGATCGATGGTGCGATCCGCAGCCGCCTGCGCTTTTCGGACAATTATGGAACTGCCGTGCCCAACCACATCTATAATGTCGATCTGGACGACCCGCGGGTGACGATCATCTGCCACGAAACGCCTGAAGGCAGCGTCGATCCCGAACTGGTCGCGCTGCTAGACGCGATGACGATCGACTTCGGAGCGCGGGCATGAGGGCGATCACGCTCGTCGACCTCGACGACACCCTGTTCCAGACGATGCGCAAGCGGCCCGCCGACGTCGCCGAGGCTGACATGACGCCGATCGGCTACGCGCGCGACGGATCGCCGCTGAGCTATGCGACGCCGCGCCAGATGAGCTTCATCCGCTGGCTGCTCGATTCGACGCTGTTCGTGCCGGTCACCGCGCGCGGGCTGGAGGCGTTGCGCCGCGTCAAGCTCGACTATCGCGCCGCCGTCTGCGCGCATGGCGGCGTCGTGCTGGGCGACGATGGCGAGCCCGATCCGGTGTGGGCCGAGACGATATCCGAGGCGGCTGCGCTCCACGCCGAGCCGCTCGCGCTGGTTGCGGAGGCGATCGACGCGGCCGCCAGCGCCGCCGGCCACCGCCTCAACGTCCGTGTGCTGACCGAGGACAATGTCGGCGGCCTCTATGTGCTGGTGAAGCATCCCGAGTCCGACGATGCGGCGCTGCACAGCGCGGCGCGGGCGGCGGCACATGCGGTGCCCGCGGGCTGGACGACGCATATCAACGGCAACAATGTCGCGCTGATGCCGCCCTTCCTCGGCAAGCGCCAGGCGGTCGCGCATATGCTGCCGGCGCTGCGCGTGCGCTATCCGGACCTGCCGGTGATCGGGATCGGCGACAGCCTGACCGACGCGCCGTTCATGGGGCTGTGCGATTTCGCGATGACCCCCACCGGGTCCCAGTTGGCGGCGGCAACGCCCTTTGCGCGGCGCTGAAATGGTCGGCTTTCCGGGCAGCTATGATCCAGCCGACGTGACCTTCCTGATGAAGCCGGTTGCGCTCGCGCCGACCGATGTCGACACCAAGGAGCGCCTGATCCAGTCGGGCCGCCGCCATTATTCGGAGATGCTTTCCGCCGAAAGCCTGCCCGATCCGATCTATATCGAGCTCTACCAGGCCGCGCTGGCGCGCAACGGCATGCGGCTCGCCGCGGATGTCGCCGGGCTGGCGCTGGCGCTGGCCGAGCGCGCGGGGCCGGGCCGCGAGGTGGTGATCGTCTCGCTCGCGCGCGCCGGCACGCCGATCGGCGCGTTGCTCGCGCGCGCGCTGCGCCGGCAGGGACGGTCGGCACCGCATTATTCGGTGAGCATCATCCGCGATCGGGGCATCGATCGCGTCGCGCTGGAGCATATTGCCAGCCGGCATGATCCAAAGGACATCGTCTTCGTCGACGGCTGGACGGGGAAGGGGGCGATTTCCACCGAATTGCAGGCTTGCCTGGCCGATCGTCCGTTCGGCGTCGCGCCCTTCCTGACGGTCATCGCCGACCCCGCCGGCCGCGCCGATCTCGCCGCGACCGAGGATGATTATCTGATCGCATCGGGACTGCTCAACTCGATCGTCTCCGGCCTCGTCAGCCGCTCGATACTCAACGATACGGTGGTGGGGCCGGGCGATTTCCACGCCTGCGTCACCTATCCGCAGTTCGCCGCGCATGACGTGACCCGCGCCTTCGTCGAGACGATCGATGCGCTCGCCACCGAGGTGGTGCCGACGCGCGACCCGCGCGACGATGCGCAGCGCGCGGAGACGTCGGCGGCGTGCGACGCGCTGGTCGGGACGCTGATGGCGCGGCTCAACATCGCCGACCGCAACCGGGTCAAGCCCGGCATCGCCGAGGCGACCCGTGCGGTGCTGCGCCGCATACCCGACCGGCTGTTCGTGCGCGATCCGGCGGATCCCGACGTCGCGCACCTCATCCATCTCGCCGGCGGCCGCGGCGTTCCCGTCGATCGGCTCGATCCCGATTGCCGGTTCCGTGCGGTTGCGATCATCAAATCCCTCGGATCGGAGTAGCAGGATGAACGGTCTTCCCACCGTCGACCCGATCGCGCTTGGCGCGACGCTTTATGTGCCTGCCACGCGTGACGATCTGGGCGAGGTGGCGAGCGGTCATCGCCATCCGACATTGCGTTCGGCGGTGCTGTGCCTTGAGGATTCGGTGCGCGAGGATGAAGCGTCATTCGCGCTGCGCCGGCTCGCCGCCGTGCTCGCCACCTTGCGCCCGCGCGAGGAGCAGCCGTCGCGCCCGCTGCTGTTCATCCGCCCGCGCGATGCGGCGATGCTGGGCGAGATCGCGGCGATGGCGGGCATCGAGCAGGTCGACGGCTTCGTCATTCCCAAGGCGACGGCCGACACGATGCCGCGCTACCTCGCGGCGCTCGGCCATCATGACCATCATCTGCTGATGCCGACATTGGAAACCCGCGAGGTGTTCGACCAGGCCGAGATGCGCCGCCTGCGGGAGCAATTGCTGGCGATCCACGAGCGCGTACTCGCGATCCGTATCGGCGGGAACGATCTGCTGCAGACGCTGGGCGCGCGCCGCTCGCCGGTCCGCACGGCCTATGACGGCCCGCTTGGCAGCACCATCGTCAGCCTCGTCGCCACCTTCGCTCCCTGGGGTTTCGCGCTCAGCGCGCCGGTGTTCGAGGGATTCGGCAACACCGCGCTGCTGCGTGAGGAGCTTGCGCGCGACATCGAGCATGGCTTGCTGACCAAGACCGCGATCCACCCCGCGCAGATCGGCCCGATCCACGAGGCGTATCAGGTCACGACCGACGAGCTGGTCGAGGCGACCGCGATGCTCTCGCGGGACAGCCGCGCCGTGTTCGCCAGCCAGGCGACGATGTGCGAGCCGGCGACCCATGGCCGCTGGGCCTCGACGATCCTGCGCCGTGCCGACTGTTTCGGCCTGCGCCATGCGATCGAGGTGCCGCGCACCGCCTGAGCCTGACCATTTCCGAGTAGTGGGAGAGTCCAGATGTCCGATTATCGTACCAAGATCGACGAGAAGACCGGCCGGGGCGCGCGCTTCGAACTCTATCAGTTCAAGCGCAAGAGCTATTCGCTTGGCATCGGCGGCGAAGGCGCGACCTATTATGGCGGCGAGCCGATCACGGTTCGCCAGCTCCGCATCATCCTCGATGGCGGCTCTGCGCTGCTGGAGCCGGGCGCGCTGCAATATGCGCATGGCAAGCTCCAGGTCGAAGTCCAGCAGAACGAGCAGGGCGGTTTCTTCGCCCGCGCCGTGCGCTCGGCGGGCAGCGGCGAGTCGGCCTATGCGACGCGCTACAGCGGCTATGGCGAGGTGTGGAGCGAGCCCACCTCCAAGCAGTTCATCATCGCCGAGATGGATGGCCCCGGCGATGCGCTGATTCTCGACGACAAGGCGTTCTACGCCTGCGAAAGCTCGATCCAGGTCAAGACGCACATGCACAACACGATCTCGGGCGTGCTCTCGGGCAACGGCCTGATGCAGCCCAAGCTGGAAGGCACGGGCGTGTTCGTGGTCGAGGCGCCGGTGCCGGTGGACGAGGTCGAGGCGATCGAGCTCGACGGCTCCAAGGAACTCATCGTCGATGGCGACCTGATGATGATGTATTCCGCCTCGCTGCAGGTCGAACTCCGCCCGCTGGTCCGCGGCCTGCGCAACGCGATGCGCAGCGGCGAGGGGCTGGTGTTCGTGTTCCGCGGCCGCGGGACGGTGTGGCTGACCCCGACGATGCGGATCTGATCCGACAAATGTCCTCCCCGACGCTGCACGCCGGGGAGGACAAGCGAAATGCGATGATCGCGGTCGAACAGGCGCTGGCGTTGCAGGCGGAGCTTGCCGCTGCCGTGATCCGGCACGATGCGTTCGTCGACCCGGTCTTGCGCGTCACCGGTGTCGATGTCGCCTATGCGGCGGATGGTGAGCGGATCGTCTGCGCGGCGGTGACATTGGATGCCGACACGTTGGCGCCGATCGAGATCGCCACCGCCTGGGGCACGGCCGACTTTCCCTATGTGCCCGGCCTTTTCTCGTTTCGCGAACTGCCGATCGTACTCAAGGCGCTGGAGCAGCTTCGACAGCCGCCACAACTTGTCGTTTGTGACGGGCAGGGTATCGCCCACCCACGCCGGTTCGGCCTCGCCAGCCATCTCGGCGTCGTTTGCGACCTGCCGACGATCGGCTGCGCTAAGAACCGGCTGATCGGCACCCATGATCCGCTGAAGGATGAACGCGGCAGCATTGCATTGCTGGTCGATGCCGACGAGACGATCGGCGCCGTGCTGCGCACGCAGGATGGCGTCAGGCCGATCTATGCCTCGATCGGGCATCGCATCGCGCTCGACAGCGCCTGCGGGTGGATATTACGCCTCGCCCGCGATTATCGTCTGCCCGAGACGACGCGCGCCGCGGATCACGCCGTGCGGATGGCGCTGAAAGAGATCGAGGGGCCGCCCAGCTGAGGTGAGTGGTGTCGGCTCAGCCCTCGGGCGGTACCGGTGCCTGCTTGCTCGGGTCGGACATGCCGTTCCGGAGCAGCATCGGAATGTTGACGATCGCGAACAGCAAGGTCAGCGGGATCGCACCCCACACCTTGAAGCCCAGCCAGAAATTGAAGCTGCTGTTGCGCCAGACGATCTCGTTGAGGATCGCCATGGCGACGAAGAAGACGGTCCAGTTGATCGTCAGCTTGCGCCAGCCTTCGGCGGTCAGCCCCGGATAGGCGCTTTCCAGCAGCATCCTGAGCAGCGGCCGGCCGGTGGCGAGACCGAAGGCAAGGACGGCGGCGAACATCGAATAGACGATGGTCGGCTTCACCTTGATGAAGGTGTCGTTGTGGAACCACAAGGTCAGCCCGCCGAACACCAGCACCAGCGCGCCGGACATGAACAGCATCGGGGATATCTTGCCGGCCTTGAGCCGCGAATAGATCATCGCCGCGACCGTCGCGACCATGAACACCGCGGTTGCCGCCATGATCCGGCGCAGCGAGGCCCAGTCGGAGGGGAGCAGGCTGTTGGTCGCGAAGAAGGCGATGATCGGACCGAAGTCGATCGCCATGCGGCCGAGCGGGCTGAGCTGCTTCTCGGAAGTCGTCTGGTTCATTTCACTATCCTCAGGCGCCGGCGATCGCCGCCGCCGCTTCGTGCGGGTCGAACGGCCGCAGGTCGTCCATCCCCTCGCCGACGCCGATCGCGTGGATCGGCAGGCCATATTTCTCGGCGGCGGCCACCAGGATGCCGCCGCGCGCGGTGCCGTCCAGCTTGGTCATCACCAGCCCGGTCACGCCCGCCACTTCCTTGAACACCTCGATCTGGGACATTGCGTTCTGGCCGGTCGTCGCATCGAGCACCAGCACCACGTCGTGCGGGGCCTCCGGGTTGAGGCGACCGAGCACGCGGCGGATCTTGCCGAGTTCGTCCATCAGCCCGGCCTTGTTCTGCAGGCGGCCCGCGGTGTCGACGATCAGCACGTCGATGCCGGTCGCAACGCCCTGCTTGACGCCTTCGAACACCAGGCTCGCGGCATCGCCGCCTTCCTTGCCCGAGATGATCGGCACGCCCAGCCGCTCCGCCCACACCTTGAGCTGGCCGATCGCGGCGGCGCGGAAGGTGTCGCCCGCCACCAGCATCACGCCATAATCCTGCTCGATGAAGCGGCGTGCGAGCTTGGCGATGGTCGTCGTCTTGCCCGATCCGTTGACGCCGATCACGAGGATCACCTGGGGACGCGGAAAGGCATCGATCTCCAGCGGCTCGGCCACGGGGGCGAGGATGCGCGCGATCTCGTCCGCCACCACCTGGCGTACCCCGGCTTCGTCGAGCCCGCGCTCGAAGCGCTCGCCGGCCAGCCGCTCGCGGATCCGCGCGGCGGTGCCCGGGCCGAGGTCGGATGCGATCAACGCTTCCTCGATCTCGTCGAGCGTCTCGCTGTCGAGCGTCGCCTTGGTGAAGAGGCCGGTCAGATTTTCGCTCAGCCGGTCGGAGGTGCGGCGGAAGCCGCCCAGCAGCCGGTTTTGCCAGGGCTTTTGCCCCGTCTGGTGATCGTCGGTCATGCGGCCCTTTCGGCGATCAGCACGTCGTCTTCAAGCCGCACGACGCGAACGGGCAGCATCGATCCCGCGCGCGCCGGCTCGACCAGCCGCATCCGCGCGAAATTTCCGGCATGGCCGGTGCGGCCGTCGCGCTCGACCAGCATCGACTGGGCGGAGCCGACCAGCGTCGCCAGCCACGCCGTCCGCCGTGCGGCCGCCGCGGCGCGAAGCCGCGCGGCGCGATCGCGGATGCGGTCATGCGCCACCTGCGGCATGCGCGCGGCGGGCGTGCCGGGGCGCGGCGAATAGGGAAAGATATGGCCGAACACGATGTCGCACTCGTCGATGAGGCGCAGCGAATTGCCGAACATCGCCTCATCCTCGGTCGGGAAGCCGGCGATGAGGTCGGCGCCGATCGCGATCTCCGGCCGCGCCGCCTTCAGCCGCGCGACCAGCGCGATCGCCTGCGCGCGGTTGTGGCGGCGCTTCATCCGCTTGAGGATCATGTCGTCGCCCGCCTGCAGCGAGAGATGGAGATGCGGCATCATCCGCGGCTCATGCGCGATCAGGTCGAACAGCCGATCGTCGATCTCGACGCTGTCGAGCGAGGAGAGGCGCAGCCGCCGGAGTGCCGGCACATGCCTGAGGATGCGCTCGACGAGCATGCCCAATGTCGGCGCGCCGGGCAGGTCGGGGCCATAGCTGGTGAGGTCGACGCCGGTCAGCACCACCTCGGCATGGCCGCCATCGACGAGCGCGGCGATGCGCTCGACGACCGCGCCGGCGGGCACCGAGCGGCTGTTGCCGCGCCCCTGCGGGATCACGCAGAAGGTGCAGCGATGGTCGCAGCCGGTCTGCACCTCGACGAAGGCGCGGGCATGTTCGGCGAAGGCGGGGGCGAGATGCGGCGCGGTGGTGCGGACCGCGAAGATGTCGGAGACCTGCACGCGGCGGTCGCCATCGCGCATGAAGTCGAACGCCGCGCGATCGAGCTTTTCGGCGTTGCCGACGACGCGATCGACCTCGGGCATCGCCGCGAACGCCTGCGGATCGATCTGCGCGCCGCAGCCGGTCACGAGGATGCGCGCCTCGGGCCGCGCGCGGCGCGCACGGCGGATCGCCTTGCGTGCCTGGCGCATCGCCTCCTCGGTCACCGCGCAGCTGTTGACGATGACGAGATCGTCCGCGTCCGGGGCGAGCGCGCGCATCGCCTCGCTCTCGGCGATGTTCAGCCGGCAGCCGAGCGTGATCAGCTCGGGCCCGCGCGTGCGCGGCGCGTTCATGCGCCGAACGCCGCCAGCTCCGCCTCGCCGCTGAAGACATGGGTGGCGGGGCCGGTCATGCGGATCGATTCGCCCTTTGCCCAGCCGATCGAAAGATCGCCGCCGGGCAGCGACACCGTCACCGGCGAATCGACCAGCCCCTGCAGCATCGCGATCACCCCGGTCGCGCAGGCGCCGGTGCCGCAGGCGCGGGTGAGGCCGGCGCCGCGTTCCCACACCCGCAGGCGCAGATGGCCGCGGTCGACGATCGTCGCGACATTGACGTTGATCCGCTCGGGAAACACCGGGTCATGCTCGATCAGCGGCCCCAGCCGTTCGAGCGGCACCGCGTCGCAATCCTCCACGAAGAACACGACATGCGGGTTGCCGACATTGATTGCCCACGGCTTTTCCAGCGTCTCCCAAGCGAGCGGCAGCCCGGCGCTGTGCATCGCGAAGGCGAGGGGGATGTCTTCCCACCCGAAGCGCGGCTCGCCCATGTCGACGCTGATGCCGCCCTCGGTGCGGCTGGCGTGAAGCAGCCCGGCGGCGGTGGAAATCGTCGCCTCGCCGCCGATCAGTTGCGCGACGCAGCGCGTGGCGTTGCCGCAGGCCGAAACCTCGCTGCCGTCGGCGTTGAAGATGCGCATCGCCACATCGGCGTGCGGGGACTCCTCGATGAGGATGAGCTGGTCGCAGCCGATGCCGCGATGGCGATCGGCCATCGCGCGCGCAAGGGCCCCGTCGATCGCGACCGGAGCCTCGCGGCCGTCGACCACGACGAAGTCGTTGCCAAGCCCGTGCATCTTGTGGAACCGCAGCGTCATGGCCGCGATCTAGGGATGCCGGGCCGCGCTGTCCATCATGTTGCCATTTCCCGCGCGCTCGTTTAAGGGGCCCCGATCGTTCCGCTACGAACGTGACAACGACGCGCCGTCCGCTGGAGGAGGTGCGACGCCGGTCGGCGAGGTTTCGCCCACCGGCGTTTTCTGCGTTGCGTGGGCGGGCATCGAACGAAACGGTTGGAGTGCCCTGGCATGTTTGAAAGTCTGAGCGAACGGCTTGGCGGCGTTTTCGACCGCCTGCGTGGCCGTGGCGCGCTGAACGAAGCGGACGTGCGCGCGGCGATGCGCGAAGTGCGCATCGCGCTGCTGGAGGCAGACGTGGCGCTTCCCGTGGTTCGCGACTTCATCGACAAGATCACCGAGCAGGCCGTCGGCCAGCAGGTGCTGAAGTCGGTCACGCCCGGCCAGCAGGTCGTCAAGATCGTCAACGACGCGCTCGTCGAGATGCTGGGTTCCGAGGCTTCCGAGCTCTCGGTCGATGTCACGCCGCCCGCGGTCGTCATGATGGTCGGCCTTCAGGGCTCGGGCAAGACGACCACGACCGCCAAGATCGCCAAGCGCCTCAGCGAGAAGCAGCGCAAGAAGGTGCTGATGGCGTCGCTCGACGTCCAGCGCCCGGCCGCGCAGGAACAGCTTGCGGTGCTCGGCACGCAGACCAATGTCGCGACCCTGCCGATCGTCGCCGGCCAGCAGCCGGTCGACATCGCCCGGCGCGCGCTCAATGCGGCGAAGCTGCAGGGCTATGACGTCGTCATGCTCGACACCGCCGGTCGTCTCCACGTCGACCAGGCGCTGATGGACGAGATGCGCGCGGTGGCCGATGTCGCGACCCCGAACGAGATCCTGCTCGTCGTCGACTCTCTCACCGGCCAGGACGCGGTCAACGTCGCGCAGACCTTCTCCGATCAGGTGCCGCTGACCGGGGTCGTGCTGACCCGGATGGACGGCGATGCGCGCGGCGGTGCGGCGCTGTCGATGCGCGCCGTTACCGGCAAGCCGATCAAGTTCGCCGGCACCGGCGAAAAGCTCGACCAGCTCGAGGCCTTCCACCCCAGCCGCGTCGCCGGCCGCATCCTCGGCATGGGCGACGTCGTCAGCCTCGTCGAGCGTGCCGCCGAGACGATCAAGCAGGACGAGGCGGAAAAGCTCGCCGCGCGGATGGCCAAGGGCCAGTTCGACCTCAACGATCTGCGCGCCCAGCTCGATCAGATGCGCCGCATGGGCGGCCTCGGCATGCTGGCCTCGATGCTGCCGGGCGTGAAGAAGGTGCAGAACGCGATGGCCAACGGCCAGGTCGACGATCGCATCCTCGTCCGCATGGATGCCATCATCGGCTCGATGACGCCCAAGGAGCGCGGCAAGCCCGAGCTGATGAACGCCAAGCGCAAGATCCGCGTCGCCAAGGGCAGCGGCACGACCGTTCAGGACGTCAACCGGCTGCTCAAGATGCACCAGGAAATGGCCAACGCCATGAAGAAGATCAAGAAGATGGGCGGGCTGAAGGGCCTGGCCGGCATGCTTGGCGGTGGCGGCGGCGGCGGCATGGGCGGGCTCGGCGGCCTGCTCGGCGGTGGCGGTGCCGGTGGTACCCCGCCGGCGGGGCTGCCGGGGCTTCCCGGTGCGCCGCAGGGGCTCCCGCCCGGGTTCCAGAATTTCATGAAGAAGAAGTGATCGGCTCCACGCCGTTCGAATGCTGAAGAAGGAAGTGTAGAATGTCCGTTTCCATCCGTCTGTCGCGTGGCGGCTCCAAGAAGCGCCCGTATTACCGCATCGTCGTCGCCAACTCGCGCAGCCCGCGCGACGGCGCCTTCATCGAGAAGATCGGTACCTACAACCCGCTGCTCGCCAAGGATTCGCCCGAGCGCGTCAAGATCGACGCCGACCGCGCGAAGCATTGGCTGACCGTCGGCGCGCAGCCGACCGATCGCGTCGCCCGCTTCTTCGATGCGGCCGGCCTCAAGGAGCGCGCCGCGCGCAACAACCCGAAGAAGGCCGAGCCGGGCGACAAGGCCAAGGAGCGCGCCGAGGAGCGGGCCGCGAAGCTGGCCGAGGCCGAAGCCGCCGCCAACGCGCCGGCCGAGGAAGAAGCCGCTGCCGAGGCGTAAGCCTTGTTCCTCCTCTCGCGTGCGGGAGGGGCGTAGCGGCCAGGCGCTCGGTCGACCATGCCCCCGGCATGATCGAGACATGCGCGGCGCGCATGTCGTACCGAGAGCATGGCAGCGACTGGTAGGGCCTGTTGCCGACCTCTATGCCGGTTGAAACCAGCCTTCCCCCGACCCCGCCCGCAAGCGGGAGGGGCGATGCGCCCGTCACCCTGGCCGCCATCATCGGCGCGCACGGGGTGACCGGCGAGGTACGCCTCAAGCTGTTCGGCGACGGGCCGGAGGGCTTGCGGGCGTATGCGTCGTTCGATGCCGCGGGCCGCACGCTGACGCTCAAGTCGGTGCGCCCGGGCCCCAATGGTGCGGTCGCCCGCTTCGTCGAGATCAACGACCGCAACGCCGCCGAAGCGCTGCGCGGGGTGCCGCTCACCGTACCGCGTTCGGCTATGCCCGCGCTGGGCGAGGGCGAATATTATCATGTCGACCTGATCGGCCTGCCCGCGATTTCGACCGAGGGGGAGGCGCTCGGCACCGTCGTGGCGGTCGAGAATTTCGGCGCCGGCGACGTCGTCGAGATCGAGCGGCCCACGGGCAAGCGCTTCATGGTGCCGATGCAGCCCGATGCTGTGCCCGACTGGAACGACAGGCATCTGCTGGTAACCGCCGCCTTCGCCGCAGAGTGAATCGCATAAACGGAACCTAAATCGCCTTGCTGCGCTTCAATGATGAAAGGAGCGGCAAAGCGATGGAGTTCGTTCTCGTTTCTGCATTGCTTGCCGTTGGTGTAACGACCTTTGCGGCGTGGCTGGTAATAAAGATTAGGCCAAACATCGGGCGCGGGGCGCATTTGCTGTTCTCGGCAATCAGCTTTCCGATACTGTCGGCGATATTGTTTGCGCTCGGCTTCGTGATCGCCTTGCTGTCATCTGCCGGTGATCCCGGCGTCTCGGCGGGAATGCCGATTCTGGCGCTGACCTTCTTCCTCTTCTACGCGCTGGTGATCGGCGCGATACTGGGGGTGCCGACGGCGTTCGTCGCGGTGATGGCGCTCCGGCGCTGAGGCGGTTGCCGACGGCAGGGCGGCGAACTAGGGCAGCCGCACCACTTTGCCCCCGAGCAGCCATCCCGCTGGAATGCGTACACCCATGAGCTTCGCCGCCACGATCCTCACCCTCTATCCGGAAATGTTTCCCGGCCCGCTCGGTGCGTCGCTGGCCGGCCGGGCGCTGCGTGAGGAGGCCTGGTCGCTGGAGACCGTGCAGATTCGCGACTTCGCCACCGACAAGCATCGCTCGGTCGACGATACGCCGGCGGGCGGCGGGGCCGGCATGGTGTTGCGCGCCGATGTGCTCGCCGCGGCGATCGACAGCGTGGCGGATGGCCGGCCATTGCTGGCGATGTCGCCCCGCGGCCGGCAATTGACGCAGGAGCGCGTCCGCAGGCTTGCCGAGGGCCCGGGCGCGATCATCGTGTGCGGCCGGTTCGAGGGCTTCGACGAGCGCCTTTTCGAGGCCCGCGAGGTGGAGCCCGTCTCGATCGGCGACTATGTGCTTTCGGGTGGCGAAATCGGCGCTTTCGTGCTGCTCGACGCTTGCATTCGCCTGCTTCCCGGCGTAATGGGCGCCGCTTCCAGCGGAGACGAGGAAAGCTTCGAAAACGGCCTCCTCGAATATCCGCACTATACCCGACCTGTCGAATGGGAAGGGCGCACGATCCCCGAAGTGCTGCGATCGGGGGATCATGCGAAGATCGCCGCCTGGCGCAAGTCGATGGCGGAGAGCGATACACGGCTAAGGCGGCCGGATCTTTGGGAGCGCCATGAGGGCGCTCGGGTCCAGTCGCCCTCTGGCGCGCGGCAAAAAAAGAAGGACCGGTGAGATGAACCTCATCCAGACGCTCGAAGCCGAGCAGATTGCCAAGTTCACCGAATCGAAGAAGATTCCCGAATTCCGTCCCGGCGACACGCTGAAGGTCGGCGTGAAGGTGGTCGAAGGTGAACGCACCCGCGTCCAGAATTTCGAGGGTGTCTGCATCGCCCGCTCCAACAAGGGCATGGGCAGCAGCTTCACCGTCCGCAAGATCAGCTTCGGTGAGGGCGTCGAGCGCGTCTTCCCGCTCTACTCGCCGAACATCGACTCGATCGAGGTCGTCCGTCGCGGTGTCGTGCGTCGCGCGAAGCTCTATTATCTGCGTGGCCGTACCGGCAAGTCGGCGCGTATCGCCGAGCGTCGCGATCCGCGTCCGGCCGCTGCCGCCGAGTAATCGGTCGCACGCGAGTGCAAGGATCAGGGCGCGGAGGCATGGCTTCCGCGCCCTTTTTCGTGCGCGCCCATTTTCGTGGCGGTGGCGCTTTACCTCCGCCGCGCTATGGCTAAGCGGGAGGATATGACCCCGAACAGGGATGATATCCGAGGTGATCGTCGATGCGTTTGAAATCGTTGCTGGGCGCTGCGGCGCTGATCGTGCCGCTGCTGGCCGGAACCGCAGTCATGGCTGAGGCGCCCGCGCAGGATGGCCGGCTGACGCTGGAGCGTGTGTTCGGTACGCCCGCGCTCAGCGGCACCCCGGTCCGCGCGCAGAAGCTGTCGCCCGACGGCAAGCTGCTGACCTCGCTGCGCGCCCGCGCCGACGAGAAGGAGCGGTTCGACCTGTGGGCGCTCGACCTCTCGACGGGTCAGGAGCGGATGCTGGTCGACAGCAAGCGGCTCGGCAGCGGCGCCGAGCTTTCCGAAGCGGAGAAGATGCAGCGCGAGCGCCGTCGCATCGGCGGCACCACCGGCATCGTCACCTATCAATGGTCGGCTGACGGCCAGACCATCCTCGTGCCGCTGGAAGGCGATCTCTACCTCGCCACCCGCGATGGCCGGGTGCGCCAGCTTACCAGGAGCGAGGCGGGCGAGCTCAACCCGATGGTCAGCCCGCGCGGCAGCCATGTGTCGTTCGTGCGCGATCGCAACCTGTTCACGTTCGACCTTGCGAAGAATGAGGAACGGCAGGTGACCGCGGGCGGTGGCGGCACCATCGGTTTCGGCGAGGCCGAGTTCGTCGCCCAGGAAGAGATGAACCGCTATACCGGCTATTGGTGGTCGCCGGACGACACGCGCATCGCGGTCGAGAAGTTCGACGAGGCGCCGGTCGGCGTCGTCAGCCGCGCCGCGATCGGCGCCGACGGCACCAAGGTCTACGACCAGCGCTATCCCGCGGCGGGCACGCCCAACGTGCTGGTCGAACTCTATATCGTCAGCCCGAAGGGCGGCACGCCGGTGAAGGTGGATCTCGGCACCGAGACCGACATCTATCTCGCGCGCGTCGACTGGGCCGCGGACGGATCGGCGCTGCTCGTCCAGCGCGAGAGCCGCGACCAGAAGCGGCTCGACATGCTCAAGGTCGATCCCGAAACCGGCGCTTCGACCGTGCTGTTCAGCGAGGTCGCGGGCGCGCGCAGCTGGATCAACCTCAGCGACAATCTGCGCGCGCTGAAGGATGGCAGCCTGATCTGGTGGTCCGAGCGGGACGGTCATGGCCATCTCTATCGCTGGGCGGACGGCAAATGGACGCAGCTCACCAGCGGCGCTTGGGAGGTGCGGGACGTCATCGCGGTCGACGAGTCCGGGGGACGGCTGCTGTTCACTGCCAACAAGGACACGCCGATCGAGCAGCATGTCTATGAGATCGATCTTGCCAAGCCCGGCGCGCCGCGCCGGCTGACCGAGGCCGGCTTCTGGAACGCCGCCGAGATGGACAAGAGCGGCACGCGCATGCTGGTCAACCGCTCCGGCCCCGACCAGCCCGCGCAGACCTATCTCGCCGACGCGCAGGGCAAGCGGCTACGCTGGCTCGATCGCAACGCCATCGCCGGCGATCATCCTTACACGCCCTATCTCGCGCAACACGTCACGCCGGAGTTCGGGACGCTGCAGGCGAAGGACGGCAGCACGCTGCATTACAAGCTGCTGAAGCCCAGGGGTGCCGACGGCACGCGCCATCCGGTGCTGGTGCAGGTCTATAACGGGCCGGGCGCGGGGCGGCAGGTGCTGAAGCAGTGGGGCAATCCGCTGCATCAATATCTCGTCTCGCGCGGCTGGGTGATCTTCTCGATCGACGGCCGCGGCTCGCCCGATCGCGGTACTGCGTTCGAGAACCAGATCTACCATGCGATGGGCACGGTCGAGGTCGACGACCAGCTCGCCGGGGTTGCCTGGCTGAAGCAGCAGCCCTTCGTCGATCCGGAAAAGGTCGCGGTCTATGGCTGGTCCTATGGCGGCTACATGACGCTGAAGCTGCTGGAGGCCGCGCCGGGCATCTTTGCCGCCGGCGTCTCGGGCGCGCCCGTCACCCGCTGGGGTCTCTACGACACCCATTATACCGAGCGCTATCTGGGTGATCCCAACAAGGATCCGCAATCCTATTCGGGCTCCGACGCGCTGGGCAATGCCGACAGAATCGCAGACCCGCTGCTGCTGATCCATGGCATGGCGGACGACAATGTCGTGTTCGAACATTCCACCGCGCTGATGGCGAAGCTGCAGAAGGCCGGGCATCCGTTCGAGACGATGGTCTATCCGGGGCAGACGCACAGCGTCGGCGGCCCGGGCGTGAGCGTGCATCTGTGGAGGACGATCGAGGCGTTTCTCGACCGGACCGTGGGGAAGGACCGACCCAAAGAATAGGTCCGCCCCAACACCCCCTCCGTTCGCCCCTCGACGTCGCTGCGGGCGAACGGAGAACAAGGAGGATGGGGAGGGGGCGGGCGGGACGCCTCTAAACCGCCGCCAGCGCCTCCCGATCCACCACCCGCGTGTAAAGATGCCAGGTCGCATAGCCCAGCACCGGCAGCACCACCGCCAGCCCGAGGAAGAACGGCAGGGATCCGACGACCAGCAGCACGGCGATGGTCAGACCCCAGCGCGTCATCACCATCGGATTGCGCCGCACCGCCTCGATCGAGGCGCGCATCGCCGGGCCCGCACCGACGTCACGATCGACCAGCATCGGCAGCGAGATCGCGCTGATCGCGAACGCCAGGATCGCGAAGCCGAGGCCGACGAGGTTGCCGACGATCATCATCGCCCAGCCATTGGCGGTGCCGAACAGCGCGGACAGGAAGGCGCCCGGCGATGCGGGGTCCGCCGTGCCCATGAAGGCGGTGTAGATCAGCACAGCGGCGACCAGCCACGCGCCGAACAGCGCGATCAGGATGGTGCCGACCACGGCGATCGAGTCGCGCGCGGGGTTCTTCGCGATATCGAAGAAATGCCGCCATCCTGCCTCGAGCCCCGCCTCCCGGCGGCGGGCCAGCTCGTAAAAGCCCGTCGCGGCGAGCGGCCCCAGCAGCGAGATGCCGGCGGCGACCGGGAACAACAGGGGCAGGATGTCGTTGCCCAGCGCCAGCCAGGCGGCGGCGAGGCCGACGAACGGATAGATCAGGCCTGCGAAGATCAGGTCGCCGCGTTTGGATCGAAAATCGTCGAGGGCGTCTCGCAACGCGGCGTTTATATCTTCCGACCCAATCCTCCGGACCGCAATCGTATCGAAAGCCGGCGTGCGTACCGGGTCCAAGCTGAGCGCGACCATCCTCTCCTCCTGTGTTCAGGCATGTCCATCATCCTGTCGGTTGCTGGCTGCGCCGTACCTTGGCGGAGTCGGACGAACCGACGATCGGCATCGATACCATATATTGGTGTCAAACGACATCTTCTGTCGCGGAAGCGGGTTGGCGTTTTGCGATCATGGCGCTATGGCCCCCGCTCCTTTTTTGTTGAGAACTGGAGTGATTGCGATGGGCTACCGCGTGGTGGTCGCCGGCGCGACCGGCAATGTCGGCCGTGAAATGCTGAACATCCTTGCCGAGCGTGAATTCCCGATCGACGAGATCGCCGCGGTCGCGTCCGCGCGTTCGACGGGCGACGAGATCGAGTTCGGCGAAACCGGTCGCATGCTCAAGGTCAAGAACATCGAGCATTTCGACTGGGCGGGATGGGACATCGCGCTGTTCGCGATCGGCTCCGACGCGACCGCCATCTACGCTCCCAAGGCGGCGGCGGCGGGCTGCACGGTGATCGACAATTCGTCGCTCTACCGCATGGACCCGGATGTTCCGCTGATCGTGCCGGAAGTGAACCCGGAAGCGATCGACGGCTATACCAAGCGCAACATCATCGCCAATCCGAACTGCTCGACCGCGCAGATGGTGGTGGCGCTCAAGCCGCTGCACGATGCCGCGAAGATCAAGCGCGTCGTCGTCTCGACCTATCAGTCGGTCTCGGGCGCCGGCAAGGCGGGCATGGACGAACTGTTCGAGCAGAGCCGCAACATCTTCGTCGGCGACCAGGCCGAACCGAAGAAGTTCACCAAGCAGATCGCCTTCAACGTGATCCCGCACATCGACAAGTTCCTCGATGACGGCTTCACCAAGGAAGAGTGGAAGATGGTCGTCGAGACCAAGAAGATCCTCGATCCCAAGGTGAAGGTGGTCGCGACCTGCGTCCGCGTACCGGTGTTCGTCGGCCATTCCGAAGCCATCAACATCGAGTTCGAGGAAGAGATCAGTGCAGCCGAGGCGCAGCGCATCCTGCGCGAGGCGCCGGGCATCATGCTGGTCGATAAGCGGGAGGACGGCGGCTATGTGACGCCGGTCGAATGCGTCGGCGAATTCGCGACCTACGTCAGCCGCGTCCGCGAAGACCCGACGGTCGACAACGGGCTCGTCCTGTGGTGCGTCAGCGACAACCTTCGCAAGGGCGCCGCGCTGAACGCGGTGCAGATCGCCGAACTGCTCGGCCGCCGTCACCTCAAGAAGGCGGCCTGACGAGATCGTGGCCGGGCGGCGGGAGTCGCCCGGCCCCTTCTTTGCGTCCGGGGGGCACATGGCGGGGTGGCTGCAGGCATGGCGTGCGCTGCCGAAGGCGCAGCGCTGGATCCTGATCGCGCTTGCCGCGCTGCTGCTCGTCGTCCAGATCGACCAGCCCTTTCCGCGCACCGCGCCGCTCCACCATATCCCGACAGCGCTGCTGCTGATCGCGGCACCGCTGCTGCTCGCGCGGTGGCCGCTGCGCACGGCCGAACTGGGCTGCATCGCCGGCTTTCTTGCACTCCACACGTTCGGCGCGCGCTGGACCTACACCAACATGCCCTATGATGCTTGGAGCGAGGCGGCGTTGGGCGTCTCGATCGATGCGCTGCTCGGCTGGGAACGCAACAATTACGATCGCATCGTCCATTTCGCCTTCGGCGCACTCGCGGTAGCACCGATCGTCGGGCTGGCCTGCCGGCGCGCGGGGGCGGGGGCCGCCTGGAGCGCGTCGCTCGCGGTCGGCTTCGTGCTCGCGGCCGGCGGGCTCTACGAGATTTTCGAATGGGGCATCAGCCTCGCCGCGCCAGCCTCGATGGCCGATGATTATAACGGCCAGCAGGGTGACATGTGGGATGCCCAGAAGGATATGGCACTCGCCGGTCTCGGTGCGCTGATCGCCGCCCTCTGGTCGGTACGGGCTGGGCTCGCGGCGCGCGTCCGGATCGACAGCGGCGATCGCCGCGGCTAGTCGCCGCGGTCGGAACGAACGGACGAGGAATGGCAGCGTGACGAACAGCAGCGAGGTCGTGACCGACCGCTTCACCGCCCCGGACGGGGTCGACCTGGCGTGGCACGAACTGGGCGAGGGGCGGCCGGTGGTGCTGATCCACGGCTATTTCTCCGACGCGCGCACCAACTGGATCAGATATGGCCATGCCGCGGCGATCGCTGCCGAAGGCTTCCGCGTCATCATGCCGGATCTGCGCGCGCATGGCAGCAGCGGCAAGCCGCATGATCCCGCCGCCTATCCGCCCGACATCCTCGCCGACGATGGTCTCGCGCTGATCGCGCATCTCGGCCTTACCGACTATGATCTCGGCGGTTATTCGCTGGGCGGTCGCACCATCGCGCGCATGCTGGCGCGCGGCGCCGCGCCGCGCCGCGCGATCATTTCCGGCATGGGGCTGACCGGGCTGACCTCGACCGGCAACCGCGCCGATCATTTCCGCCGCGTGCTGACCGATCTCGATGCGCATCCGCGCGGATCGCCCGAATTCATGGCAGCGGCCTTCCTCAAGACGACCGGCGGCGATCCGATCGCGCTGCTGCGGCTGCTCGACAGCTTCGTCGATACGCCGCGTGAGGTGCTCGCCGGCTTCGATCTGCCGTTGCTCGTGCTCGCCGGCGCCGATGACGACGACAATGGTTCGGCGCAGGACCTGGCGGAACTGCTGCCGCAGGGCGAACGCGCGATCGTTCCGGGCAACCATATGAGCGCGGTGACCAAGCCCGAGCTGGGTGCCGCAATCGCCCGCTTCCTCGCCGCTTGACGGAGAACGGAGCGAGGCTCAATCTCGCCTCCTGCACAGCCTTCAGTCCCGGGGACCGCTCTCATGCATCGCAAGATTTCGCTGCTGACGCTGGCCGCCGCGTTGCCGGCCGCCGCGCAGACCGTGGCGGAGGCCGATGCCTTCGTCGCAGCGTCGGAGAAGGAACTGCTCGCGTTCAGCACCTCCAGGCAGCAGGTCGACTGGATCAACGAGACCTATATCACCGACGACACCAACGCGATCGCTGCGCTGTTCGCGACGCGCGAAAGCGAGATGCGCGTGCGCCAGGCGAAGGAGGCGGCAAAGTTCACAAAGGTCGCCGGGCTGTCGGACGAGACGCGGCGCAAGCTTGAGACGCTGCGCGGCGGCATCACGTCTCCTGCCCCGACGACGCCCGGGGCAGCGGCCGAACTCGCCAAGCTCGGCACCAAGATCAAGGCGATCTACGGTGCCGGCAGGGGCACGCTCGATGGAAAGCCGATCAGCGGCAGCGACATCGAGGCCGAAATGGGCACGGTGCGCGATCCGGCGAAGCTCAAGGAGATGTGGCTGAGCTGGCATGACAATGTCGGCGCGCCGATGCGCGACGATTATGTCCGCATGATCGACCTGACCAACAAGGGCGCGCGCGAGCTCGGCTTCAAGGATGCCGGGTCGATGTGGCGCGCGCGCTACGACATGCCGCCCGAGGATTTCGCACGGCTGGTCGACCGGCTCTGGCCGGATGTGAAGCCGCTCTATGACGAGCTGCATTGCTTTACCCGCGCCAGGCTCAACGAGACATATGGCGATGCGGTGCAGCCGGCGACCGGCCCGATCCGCGCCGACCTGCTCGGCAATATGTGGGCGCAGGAATGGGGCAACATCTATGATGTCGTCGCGCCGAAGGGGGCGGGAGATATTGGCTATGATACGAGCGCGCTGCTCGCCGCGAAGAAATATGATGCGCTGAAGATGGTGAAGGCCGGTGAGGGCTTCTTTTCCTCGCTCGGCTTCGCACCCATGCCCGAGACCTTCTGGCAGCGGTCGCAGTTCGCGAAGCCCGCCGATCGCGAGGTGATCTGTCACCCGTCCGCCTGGGATCTCGACAATGTCGAGGATCTGCGCATCAAGATGTGCATCAAGGTGAATGGCGACGATTTCGTCACCATCCACCACGAACTCGGCCATAATTATTGCCAGCGCGCCTACAACAAGCAGGACTATCTGTTCCGCGACGGCGCCAATGACGGCTTCCACGAGGCCATCGGCGACACAATCGCGCTGTCGATTACGCCCGATTATCTGCTCCGCATCGGCCTGCTCGATCCTGCCAGGGTGCCGCCGGCGGACAAGGATACCGGGCTGCTGCTGCGCCAGGCGATGGACAAGGTCGCCTTCCTGCCGTTCGGCCTGCTGATCGACAAATGGCGCTGGGGCGTGTTCGCCGGCCAGATCGACGATCGCAGCTATCAGGCGGCCTGGGATGCATTGCGGCTGCAGTATCAGGGCGTCGCACCGCCGGTCGACCGCGACGAGAGCGCCTTCAACCCCGGCGCCAAGTTCCATGTCCTCGCATCGGTGCCCTACACGCGCTATTTTCTCGCGCGCATCCTGCAGTTCCAGTTCTACAAGGCGGCCTGCGATCAGGCGGGCTGGACCGGGCCGCTGCACCGCTGTTCCTTCTTCGACAACAAGGATGTCGGGGCGAAATTCGAGGCGATGCTCGAAATGGGCGCGTCCAAGCCGTGGCCCGATGCGCTGGAAGCCTTCACCGGCGAGCGCGACATTTCGGGCAAGGCGATGATCGCTTATTTCGAGCCGTTGATGAGCTGGTTGAAGGAGCAGAACGCTGCCCGCACCTGCGGATGGTGATTGTCGGCAACACCGGCAAGAGAATCATGGGATTCTTTCATGTCGCCGTGGTTTACGGCATGAGACGGCTGACATTCTGCGCTGAATCGGCTATTGGGCGCGCTCAAGCGTTGTACGCCGCGACGCTGGGCGGGAACCAGACCGAAACAAGGGGCGGAGAAGGCCGCCGGCCGTGGCCGGCGGGGATCGCATGAATCTTGAGCTGATCACCATCTGCGTCCTGCTTGCAACCAGTATCGCGCTGTTCGTCGCGATGTCGATCGCCTGGTTCTGTTTCGGCCGCCATCAATATTCGCTGTTCTGGACGCTCGCGGCGGGCGGCGCCATGCTCCAGTGGACGATCGCAATCATCGGCCGTCTCGCCTTTCCCGAATCGCCGCTTCCCAGCATCATCACCACGCAGCTCGTGGTGATGAACAGCAGCCTGATCGCGATCGCCTTCCGCCAGCGTGCGGGGCTGAAGCCGCGGATCGGCCTGTGGGTTACGGGCAACCTCATCGTGTTCGCGGCGGTCAGCTATGTCGTCGCCGATCTGCACGACGCCGCTTGGCGCGCATTCATCGCCAACGCGGGCTGCGGTGCGCTGTTCCTGGTCGCGGTCGGTGCGCTCCTCTCCAACGGCCGCCGCGCGCAGCCGATGGAGATCGCTACCGCTGCGGTCGCGACGGTGTTCGCGCTGTTCGAAATGGCCGTTGCCGGCAGCGCGCTGGGCTTTGGGTCGGAAGGTGTCGCGCCGGCCGCCAACACCTATCGTCTGGTGCTCGGCATCGGCATGCCGGCCTCCTATGTCGCGCTGGGCATCAGCGCGGTGATGCTGCTCGTCGCCGATCTGGCACACCGCCTCGAGGCGCTGACGACGCGCGATCTGGAAACGGGTGCGCTCAACCGCCGCGGGCTGGATCAGGCCGCGGTCGCCGCGATGGCGAATTCGCGGCGCCGCCGCCTGCCGCTGTCGGTCGTGCTGATCGATCTGCACGGTGTGCGTGCGCAGCGCGGCGGTCCGTCGCGCGCCGTTCTCAACCAGCTGCTGGTGGGCGCTGCCGATCAGCTCAACGCGCTGATCCGCGAGGAAGATGTGTTCGCACGGCTGGGGCCGACGCGCTTCTGCCTGCTGTTGGGGGATACGCGCCTCCAGCAGGCGCTGGTGATCGCACGTCAGGCCGGGGCGGCTGTGGCCGCTTCGGCCGCCGCTGGGCGTTCGCTGAAGATCAGCTGGGGCGTCGCGCAGCTGCGATCGGAGGATTTCGCGTTCAGCCTGCTGCTCGATCGCGCCGAGCGCGAGATGACCGGCGAGAATGGTTCGGATTCGACGGTGGCCCGGATCCGGATTGCGGCCTGACGGTGTGACCCGCATGTCTGCGCCGGCGTGCGCGACGCTGCAGGTGGTGCACCGGCCATGAGCATCGGTATCAGCGGCTTCACGCTGCTGCTTGCGATCACGGCCGTGCTGTCCGGGTCGCTGGTGGTGGGCTGGTTCATCTTCGGCCGCATGCCCTACGCGCTGTTCTGGGCCGCCGCCGGCGCGGGCGAGACCGTGCTGTGGCTGATCAACGCGCTCTCGTCGCGCGACACGCCCGAAGGCGGCTGGATGCTGATGCTTACCGGGCTGCTGACCGTATGTGACAGCATGCTGGTGGCGCTGGGCTTTTTTCGCCGCGCCAAGCGCCAACCGCCGATCCTGTGGATGCTGGCGGCTGCGCTGGCGGTCATGGGGCTCGCCGCATGGGGGATGTTCCTGATGGAGCCGCGCAGCATCGCGCTGCGTGGCGCGCCGGTGAACCTGTTTTCGGCATCGATGTTCCTGCTCGGGGCGATGGTCATCCGCCCGCGCGACCGGAAGGCGAACTTCGCCGAATATGCCGCGGTCGGCGCAACGCTGCTGTTCGCCGCCTGCGAGATCGGTCTGGCCGCGGTCTGGCTCCAGATCGATGGGCCGCATGATCTGGCGCGCGCCGCGCTCAGGACCAATGCATTGTTCATCACCATGCCTTTCGCCTATGTCGCGGCGGGCATCGCGGCGATGCTGCTCATCGCATCCGACCTCAACGATCGCCTGCAGGTGATGGTGACGCGCGACGCCCTGACCGGGCTGTTCAACCGCCGCGGCCTCGAGCAGGCGATATTGCCGCCGCTCGCCAATGCCCGCCGCCGCCGGCGACCGATGACCCTGCTGCTGCTGGACGTCGGCGGAACCCTGACCGGGCTCAATCAACAGGCCGCGCAACGCCGGCTTTCCGCTGTGGCGGATACGCTGAGCGCCGTCATCCGCGAGGAGGATGTGTTCGGCCATCTCGGCAATGGCGCATTCTGCGTGGTGCTGATCGATACCGACGTTGCCGGCGCCGCGGTGGTGACGGAACGCATGCGCACCACGCTCACCGGCCAAGGCCATATCGTCGACGGCATCCGGATCGGTGTCGCGCAGGCCGGACCGGGGGATCTGGCGGCCGGGGCGATCATCCGCCGCGCCGAAGACGCGGCGCGCGCCACGCTGCCGCAGCCGGTTGCAATCTGACGATTCGTCCGCCCGGCGGGGCTCCGCTGGGGCATTTTCGGGGGAATGCCAGGGCTGCGCGGAGGCAGGCCCGGGGCATCACCGATCAGCGGAACGGCGGCTCGTTGAACGCGCGCAGCTTGCGGCTGTGCAGCTTGGCACCTTCGCGGCGGAGCTGCTCGCAGGCCTCGATGCCGATCAGCATATGTTCGTTGATCGCCCGCTCGTAGAAGCGGTTGGCCTGACCCGGCAGCTTGAGCTCGCCGTGCAGCGGCTTGTCCGACACGCACAACAGGGTGCCGTAGGGAACGCGGAAGCGATAGCCCTGCGCCGCGATCGTCGCCGATTCCATGTCGATGCCGACCGCGCGCGACTGCGAGAAGCGCAGCGCCGAGCGGCTGTAGCGCAATTCCCAGTTGCGATCATCGGTGGTGACGATGGTGCCCGTGCGCAACCGGCGCTTGAGCGCGTCCTGCGTTTCGCCCGAGACGATCTCCGCGGCATGCGCAAGTGCCAGCTGAACCTCGGCGATCGCCGGCACCGGGATCTCCGGCGGCAGCACATCGTCGAGCACATGATCGTCACGCAGATAGGCGTGCGCCAGCACATAGTCGCCGATGCGCTGGCTGGGGCGCAGTCCGCCGCAGTGGCCGATCATCAGCCAGGCTTCGGGGCGGACGACCGCCAGATGGTCGGTGATCGTCTTCGCGTTGGACGGGCCGACGCCGATATTGACCAGCGTGATGCCGGTGCGGTCGGGTGCGATCAGATGGTAAGCGGGCATCTGGTGCCGGCGCCACGCGCTGTCCGCCACCACACGCTCGGGATCGCTGGTGTCCGCGGTCACCATCAGCCCGCCGGCGCCCGACAGCGCGGTATAGGGCGTATCGGGATCCTGAAGCTGGTCGCACGCCCAGCGGACGAACTCGTCCACATAGCGGTGGTAGTTGGTGAACAGGATATAGCGCTGGACATGCTCGGACGGGGTGCCGGTGTAGTGGCGCAGCCGCGCGAGCGAGAAATCGGTGCGCAGGCCGTCGAACAGCGCCAGCGGCCGCGGCTGATCGCCCGCGAGCATCGTGCCGTCGGCAATCTCATCGCCGATATGCGCCAGCTCGGTCGCCGGGAACCAGCGGGCGAGGTCCAGCGCGCTGATCCCCTCGAGCGAGAGATCGTGGCCCGGATCGAGCACGTAGGGGAAGGGGATTTCCTGCCGGCCGGGTCGGACCTCGACAGTGACGCCATAATCCTCGATCAGCAGTTCCAGCTGCTCGATCAGATAATCGGCGAACAGGGCAGGGCGGGTGACGCTGATCGCATATTCCCCGGGCGTCACCAGCCGGCCATAGGATCTCGGCGGCACGACAAGGCCGTTGTCGCCCTGAAAACGGATGCGGATCTCAGGATAGGCGAAGCTGCCGTCGCGGCGCTGTTCCGCCGTAGGGCGAACGCCATTGGCGATGAAATCCGCCAATGCATCGCGCAGCCGATCGACGGCTGTAGAATAGAGCCGCTCGAGCTCGGCAACGAGGGCGGCGGCGTCAGCTCTTTCGGCGTTCGTTGACATCAATTGCGGATAAGCTGCTGCGGTGCAGCGTGCAAGCGAAAGCGCCGCCCGGTAAACCGTGCGGCGCGTTCGTCATCAGGAATCCGGGGTGGAAACCGCCGTGGTCACTCCGCCGCAATGCCATAGGCGGGCGACCGAGCCGCCGCGGAGATTTCGCTCGCCGCGTCGGTGCCGGAGTTCGCGGGCTCATCACCGCGCCGGCGGTTCAGATAGACCACACCAGCAGTCGCGGCCGCGGCAGCGGCGACCACGCCGCCAGCGATCGCCGCGGTCGTCCAGGGATGGTCCTGCGCCGATGCGATAAGATTGCCGGCAGCCTCACGGCCGCGCTCCATTCCCGCATTGATCTGCTCGCGCGTGGTGCGCGGCGTTTCGGCCAGATCCAGCCCGGCCTGCTGCTTTTCGATGGCGTCCTCGATCATCTTGTGACTCCCGATTGCTGTTACGATCGACCTGGAAACGCGCGAGGCGGCCCTGGTGTCCCATCACGCGCCAAATAGAGGACGGCGCGGGACGAAACGAGCATGGCACCTCGCTCCCCCGGCTCCGCGCGCCTTCAGATCGCGTCGCCGATCATCGGTTCGAACAGCTGCACCACATTTCCTTCCGAGCGCATGGCGGGCCCGAATTCGGACGGGTGGACGAACTCGTTGCGGAACCACGGGTAGATCGCCGGGTCGAACAGCTCGCGCAGCCAGGCGATCGTCTTGAGCACCGGATCCGAGGTGCGGGCGGCAGGATGATAGTAATAATAGAGCTCGAACTTGAACTGCGCGGGCAGTGCGATCGGCACCAGCTTGCGCGTCACGCCCATCACATAGGTGGGCATGAAGGCGATGCCGGCGCCGCTTGCCACCGCCCAGAACAGCGCGAGGCTCGAATTGGTGCGGATCGGCAGGAAGCCGGGGGGCCGTTCCGAGCCGACGAGCTGGTTGAGCAGATCGGACCGGACACCGGGCGCCTCCTGCTCGATGAAGCGGTGGTTGAGCAGGTCGTCGAGCGATGTCGGGACGCCATTGCGCCTGACATAGTCGTGCGAGGCGAAGGGCAGGAAGTGCATCGTCGCGAGCTTGCTGACCATCAGTTCGGGATTGGCCGGCGGGCGGAACAGCAGACCGACGTCAAGCTCGTCGCTGCGTTCGGTTTGGACGTCATAATCGCACATCAGCGAGACGGTGAGCTCGGGCATCCGCTGCTGCAGGTCGAGCAACCGCGGCGTCAGCCAGCCCGATCCGATCGCCTCGCTGGCGCCGATTCTGAGCTCGCCGGGGCGGCGCAGCTCATAACGCGGTTCGTCGCTGAACAGGTCGATCGCGGCACCGCGCATCCGCTGCGCGAGGTCGCGCACGCGCATGCCGGCGGCGGTCGGCCGGGCGCCATCGGGCCATCGTTCGAGAAGGATGTGCGAAACCGCTTCTTCCAGCCGGGCGACGCGCGCGCGCACCGTGTTGGGCGACAGGTTGAGCAACACCGCCGCACGGCGAAGACTGCCGACCTCCGCGACCGCCAAAAACGCGCGGACATCGTCCCAGCGCAGGCCACGCGGAAGCATCACCGGAAGGGGGGCGTGCAATGATTGAACGGGCCGGTCAGTTTTCTTGGTCACCCCACGCTCCATGCTTCGCTTTATTAGGTCTCCCGAGGGGCGTTACCCTTTTTGACGCATCAGGGGTTCGAAGACAATGAAACATGCTGTGGGGCATTTCTCCGATGAAACGACTGGTGCACTTGCCTTCTCCCCCGACTTCTATCGATTGACCGATCGAGGTGCGGAGAACGCGCCGGCGATCGAACGCCCGTCCGAACGCGACATCACCGATGCACTGGCCCATGTGCGCCAGTCGATGGCGATTGCAAGCCCTGAGACGGTTGCGGCGGTGCGCAGCCGCAATCCGGACCTGTTCCGCCTGATGCGGCGCGGCGAGACGGTGGCCGATTGGCCGTTCATCGCCTTCCTGCCGCTCAACGAGGCGGGTGCCGCCGCCCTGGTCACCGGCCAGTTCGATGGCGCCACGCCGCAGCCGGAATGGATCGCGACCCCGGCGGAAGCGCCTGCGGCCATCTATATCTGGCTGGTGTTCGCGCCGAGCCGGATGGTCGACGGCCTTCGCCTCCTCAAGGTGCTGGAGACGATCGGCCGCGGATGCCCGGTCTTCTCGCGCCCGATCAGCGAGGTTTCGGCCAAGATCCAGCGCAATGCCGGCTTCATGGCGGCGCGGGATTTCTATCCGGATGCGCCGGATTGGGCGATCGTGCTCCACGCCCGCGAGACGCCGGCGGCCGAGGCCAAGCGCAAGCGCCCCGAACTGTCGGTGCGCGTCGTCCGCACGATGGAAGACATGATGCGGGTCTTCGCCGTCCGTTCCGCCACCTATATGGCCGAGCAGTTCGCAACCTTCGAGGAAGAGTTCGACGGCAATGATTTCTGCGCCACGCATCTGATCGGCACCGTCAACGGCGATGCCGCGGGCTGCGCGCGGATCCGCTATTTCGGCGATTTCGCCAAGCTGGAACGGATGGCGGTGCGCGTGGAATATCGCAACACGCGGCTGATGTTCGAACTCGCGCGGATGTGCATCCAGCATTGCCGCGAGAAGGGCTTCCGCAAGCTCTATGCGCATGCCCGTGAGGATCTGGTGCCGCTGTGGCGCCGGTTCGGCGCACGGCTGCTGGAAGACCGGCCGCCGTTCAGCTTCTCCGACGTCGAGTTCCGCGAGATGCACATGGACATCGAGCCCACGGATGGCGCGATCCGCTTCGGTGCCGATCCGCTGGTGACCATCCGTCCCGAAGGTGCGTGGGATCGGCCCGGCGTGCTCGATGGGTCGGCAGGGCTCCAGTCGATGCTCGACCGGCGCGGCCATATCCGCACCGGCATCAAGACGATGGGCGAGATGCGCGTGCGCGCCGCCTGACCAACGCCGATCCCCGCTCGGCGGCGGCGTCTCGAACGCGCGCAGCCGGGCGGGGACGGTGGGTATCCGGTTCAATGATCGCGCCGCGTCGAAGCGTCCTCGTCCAGCAGCGCATCGAGGCGCTGGATGGCAAGATCGAGATGCGCGCTCGGTTCCCATGCCTGGACGTCATCCAGCAAATGAAGCGCCTCGGCCATCAATTGCCTGGCCCGCGACAATATGGTCGCCAGATCGCGCTCATTCATTGCCGACAAGCCGATCGACGTGCATTCGACACTCTCGCCCTTATGGAGCGAACGGCACCAACGGCCGCCCGCTTGTTGTTGCGTAAACAGACGCTGCCGTCCGCAACAGAATACGCATTCGGGCCGGTAGGTGCGTGTGATGCCCGATTAACGGGCAACTTCCTCCTATTGCAAGTCATTTCGGAGCAATGTCCGCGTCAGGAATTCCGATAGGCGAGCGTTACCGATTTGGATAGCGGGCGCTCCCAAAAGGGACTGTCGCCAAAGCCTTTTTAGCCCGTTTCGGAGGACCACAAGCGGCCGCTCATGCAACGACACTCGTCCGATTCCCATCCATATCGCATGGCAGACCGCGCGGACCTCCGATCGCTTACCCACAACCGCCGGCACGGCAGCGCGATTGCGACTTTCCGGTTCAAGCGCCGCATGGGCGGGAGCGGCTCTTGCCGGAAATGGGCGCGACGGGAGCCAGCCTGGTCGATGATGAAAATGAAACAGGCGCCGTAGCCTTACGGCTGCGGCGCCTGCTCATCTCATGCCGGGGCAGGGATCACCCGCCCCGGTATCGGGTCAGAACTTGACCTGCGCACCCAGCGAGAAGCTGCGGCCGACATCATAGGTGTTGATGTCGATGCGGTTGTCGCCGGCCTGCTGATATTCCTGGTGGCGCGTACCGGTGATGTTGCGCGCCTCGAACTTGAGCTCGATTTCCTTGCCGAGGAAGGTGAAGCCCTCGCGGGCAACGAAATCGAGGCGGAAACCCGGCTTCTCGATGATGTCCGGCTGACGCAGTTCGCCCTGGATCGGACCGCGATCGACGACACGCTTGCTGGCGTAGGTCAGGAGGACCGTCGCCTGCGACAGCTTGTCGGTATCTTCGATACCGATCTGGATGTTGGCGAGATGGTCGGACTGGCCGGTCAGCGGCGCACCGTCCTGGAACAGCAGGTTAGCAGCCACCGTTTGGAGGCTGGGCCCGACGATCAGCGAGTCATCCACCTTCAACTCGGATTGGGTGTAGGTGTAGTTGCCGATCAGCACGAGGCGCCGGGTGGAGAAGAAATCGCCGCCGAGCGTGTCGAGGGGGACATGCTTCTGCACTTCGATTTCGGCACCATAAAGCTGCGCCTCGGGTGCGTTGGCGAAGCCGCTGCGGAACTGACCGCCACCCGCGATGAAGGCTGCCGCTTCGATCGGATTGTCGATCTTCTTGTAGAAGCCCGCCAGCGTCAGGCGCTCGCCGCGACCGAAGAACCATTCGTAGCGGGCTTCGGCATTCAGCAGTTCGCTGTCGATGAGGAACGGGTTGCCGGTGAACTCGCGGTCCGATTCATAATCCTGGTAGATCTGCTGCGCGAGCTCGCGGAACTGCGGGCGAGCGATCGTCTTGGAACCGTGCAGGCGGATCTGCATGTCCTCGGCGAAGTTCCAGGTCAGCGTTGCCGCCGGCAGCCAGTAGCTGTTGTTCAGATTGGTGGGCACAAGCGTTGCACCGACCGGCAGAACGGTCTGCTTCGCATCCTCGTAACGCACGCCCGCCGCAAGTCGCAGCCCGTCGACGAGTTCCGCCTCGATCTGTCCATAACCGGCATGGACTTCGAGATTGGCGTCATAGGCGGCCGCGCCCTCGGCACCGGACACGTCACGAAGCTGGATGTTGTAATTGTAAATATTGTAATCGGAGATCAGATAATCCGGCCGCTCTTGCGCAACATCGAGCGGCAGTGCGCCTTCCGGACGGAAGTAGCGGAACTGATAGCGCGATGCGGATCGCTCCGTTTTTGTGTAGGCATAGCCGGCCGCCAGCGAAATCGGCATTGACGAAGGCAGCTTATAGCCGAGGTCGATTGCCCCGGAATAGACATCTTCGTTCAGGTCACTGAACGCCACGGATGCGGATTGCCCCGCCGACGACAGATTGTTGATGTAGTCGTCAACATCGCCGGGACCCTTGGTCGTCGGATCACCGTCGCCCTGGTAGAAATAGGAGAAGCTGCGTTCGTACGGCGATTCGCGTTGGGAGTTGGCATAGGCCCCGCGCACATCGACGCTGAGATCGTCGAACTTGAATTCGCCGACGAGCTGCGTGTCGATCAGCTGGCGCTCGAACCAGAACGTGTTCTGTTCGATAATCGAGGGCGGCTGACCCTCGTTCTGGTCGGAGACGCTGCGGTTGTAACCGGCGGCCAGGCGGCCCTGCTTGAGCGTGTCGCGGATATACAGATTGGTCCAGCGGAGCTGGTGATCGCCGAACTCGAGGCCCAGGCCAAGCAGGCCGTTGACGATGATCCGGTTATCGGTGGTGACGCGATTGAAACTCTCCTGCGGCGTTCCAGCGACGTTCGGATCGTTGGAGAATTGCTGCAGCGCGCTGCGGGTGCGCCAGGAGTTGCTGTAGCCGGCGGCGGCAATGAAGCCGATGCGGGTCGCGCCGACGTCGGTCGAACCGCCCGCGCTGATGTCCGCGGCGAAGTTCATCGGAATGTCGAAATTGCGCTGGAGGAGGCTGGTCGACGCGTTGACCAGCCCTGCGGCGAAGTCGCGACGCTGCGCATCGGTCGTGGCGCCGAAGCCGCCGCCCCTGACTGCCTGCCGCAGTCCGTTGGGCATGTCGCGGGTGCCGTCGTCGAAACCCGTCCAGTCGGTATCGCTGCCGTAATAGGTGTAGCCGAGCCTGCCGGTCGTCTCGCTGTCACCGCTGCCCGAGATGCCGATCGTCAGGAAGGATTCCTTGGGTACGGCCTTCGTCGTGAGGTTGATCACGCCGCCGCCGAACTCGCCGGGGTAGTCGACCGAATAGCTCTTCTGAACGAGCGAACTCGCGATGACGCTGGTCGGGAAGATGTCGAGCGGAACGACGCGGCGCAGCGGTTCGGGGCTGGGCAGCGGCGAGCCGTTGAGCAGGGCCGACGAATAGCGGTCACCGAGACCGCGGACGTAGACGAAACCGTTGCCGACCACGCTGAGGCCGGTCACCCTTGAAAGCGCGCCAGCGATGTCACCCTCGCCGGAACGCGCGATGTCCGCAGCGGACAGCACCGAGACGACTTCGGGCGTTGCGCGGATGACATTGGGAATGAAGCGGCCGGTGACGACGATGTCGGCGCCGGTATCGGCGCCGGGCGCCGAAATTTCGACCTGTTCCTCGGGATTGTCGGCCTGTTCCGCCGTCGGCGGCGCGGGTTCCGCGTCGGCCGTGCTCGAGGGGGGGGCATCTGCTGTCGTTCCGGCGGGTGCACCGGTCGTCTGCGCGATTGCCGACGGTGCGATCAGCGCCGTCGAGAGCAGGAGCAAGCTCCCGAAGGTGAGTGAAGTCTTCATCGTTTCCCCCAAGCGGTCTTGTCGGAAATACGGGGGCAGCGGCGCTGGCCGCTGCCCCCGGGGCTCAGGCAAATGCCCGGGTTAGGCGGTGGGGATGGTCGTGCAGTTCGCGCTGGTGGAGCCGAAGCTCACATAGCTCGCGCTGCAGGTCCAGCCTTGGTACCACGTGTCCGAAGCGTCACGGACGGCGCCGATGTAGCTCGTCGTTTCGAGGAACGCGTTCAGGGTGTTGGCGTTGAACGCCGGAATGGCGGTTTCAGCCGCGCCGTTGATGAACACGCTGCTCAGCGTCGGCGTGACGTTGGTACGGTTGTTCGGATCGAGCGCAAGAAGCGCCGTGATCTGAGCCGCCGGCACATTCGATTCGTCACGCACCGGGTTCGGGCAGGAAATCAGCACCGAGCGGAACTCCGGGGGGCCGTCGTCCTGCAGCGCGCTGTCCGCCGGACGCATCGTGGTGCCATTCTCCTGGTCGATGTCGATGCAGTTCTGCGTGCCGACGACGACGCTGTTGAGCAGCTTATAATCCGCGCCGCCGCGGATCAGGATGGTGTTGCCGCCCTGGACGGTCGAGCGCTGAACGAAGGTTGCGTTCGAAACGACGGTCTTCTGGCGCGGCAGCGCGTCTTCGTTCTGGTTCGAGTCGGCCTCGATCATCGAGTCGCCGTTGTTCGAGTCGCGCTGGACCGCGATGACGTACTGGATGAAGCCCTGATAGCCGAGGTCGGTGTCGAGCGCATCGTCGTCGGTGCCGGTGATCACCAGATGCTTCAGGTTCGCACGGCCGCCGAAGATCTCGATGCCGTCGTCCGAGCTGTTGTGGATCTGGATGTGGTTCAGCGTGGTGTTGCTGCCGACGCCACCCAGGGTAAGGCCCTGCAGTTCGTTGCCCGAGGCGATCTCGAAGCCGGAGTAGCGGATCTGCACGTACGTCATCGAGCCGCTGTTGTCGTTCGCAGTGGCGCCGCCGTAGAACGAGCCCGTCGTTCCCTCGATGACGTTCTGGCAGCCGACCGAACCGCCCGGAACCGAGGTGTTGCAGTCGCTGATGGGTGCGCGGCCGAGCAGGATGATGCCGCCCCACAGCCCTTGCGACGCGTCCGTGGCGGTGCCTTCGATATTGGCGCGCGCCGTGAAGATGATGGGCTGCGTCGCGGTGCCGTTAGCGATAATGCGGGAGCCGCGGTTGACGACGAGATAGTCGTTGCCCGACGAGGCCATGAACAAGGTGCCCGGCTGCACCGTGAGGGTTACGGCCTGGCCGCCGGCCTGCGTGCCGCTGCCGCCGAGATCGGTGCCGACGTTCGTCGCGCCGGAGATCGAGTAGACGACGCCCGGCAGGTTATCGATGCGCGTGTCCTGCGTGAAGCGCGCCGGCAGTTCGCAGGCGCGCTTGGAGCCGACGACGCCGCGGTCGGTGGTGCCCGACGGGCAGCTCGCCGCCGGCTGACCCGGGGTCGGGGTCGGCGTGGGGGTCGGCGTGGGGGTCGGCGTCGTCGGGGTCGGCGTCGGCTGGATGATGACGCCGTCGCCGGGCGAGGCGACGTCGTCGGCGCCGCAAGCGGCGAGCGCCGCGCAACCGCAGGTCGCGAGCAGCAGCTTCGTTACGCGGGAAATTTTGGCCATTATCGTCTACGCTCCGGTTAGCTTCGGGTATCGGAGCGAAAGGGGAAAATGCTGGATTCGGCCGCGCCCCCTGCCGCCCTCCGGGGGGCCCTAAGCGTGGCGCATGACACCGGGGTTGTGGTTCGATGACTCATCGAAGTCAGCGGAGTTGCGATTTTATGACAGGCTCGGCTGTGGCATTTACGCCACAGGCGGTTATCGCTAGCCCGCGGCGGGCCGCGGCCAGGGGCGCTGGCGATACCATTTGGTGATCACATACTTATAACCCGCACGCACTTTCATCGCGTGATGCAGCGTGGCAACGTTCCCCGATCCATCGGCGCGCAGATTGTTCCACATCAGCAGCTTGCCCTCTTCGGGCTGGACGATCTTGTCGATCACCTTGAAGCGCGTCGCGCCGCCGGCTTCGGGCGTGTTGAGATAGATCATCGCCGTCCAGGTGCGCTGGCCGGTCTCGCTGCAATATTTGACGTAGTCGGGCCCGTTGACCTCGAAATAGTCGGTGTGCGCCTTGAACTCTTGGCCCACCGCATAACGCTGGCCCTGCAGCGGCTCGCCGAGCGCCGCGTCCATGCCCATGAACCCCGCGATCTTGTCGTCGAGTGCGATGGCAACCGGATCGTCCCAGCTGAGGTCGCAGGTCTCACTGGTCCGGAAATATTTGTCGCCCATGTCGTCGGACACGGTGGAGGGGCGGCGCTTGGCATCGATCCGCTCGATCAGCGCCGCGCATTCCTCGGCCGACAGGAACTTCTTGTTGATGAAAAGGTCGAGCTTCGGGCTCGGCACCTTCTGCACACCCGGGGTTCCCAACAGCCGCGATGCGATGTCCATGTTGCACTCCTTGATCCGCGGTTGCGTCTAAAGCGCCGAGCGGGCACGATCAATTTCGCGGAGGTCGGAAGACGGCGATTTCCGCCAGAGGATCGCGCCTGACGATTTGGGCTTGCCCGGATTGCAGAAAATCCGTCACCAGAGAGTCATTGTTCCGTCACATCTGGCCCCTAGCGCGGCCGGATCGGGGGTGTTTGATGCGTATCGCCTTGGATCCGCGCGCGAAGCGGCTGTTGCGACGCTTGCCCCGCACCAGCGCTTACGGGGTCGTCGAGCTTTTATTGCTGCTGGTGCTGGCGGTGCAGTGCGCGCGCCTGCTGTGGGCCGTCGTCACGCCGGTCGGCCCGCTCGGAGACTGGCGCCCGCAGAACGGGATCGTCCAGGGCGCCGAGTCGCGCGCCCGGCTGCTGGGTGGATTCGATCCCTTTTTCCGCCAGCAGGCGGGCCCTGCCGAAGCCGTCGTCACCTCGCTGCAACTCACATTGTTCGGCGTGCGCGTCGACGAGGCGATGGGGCGCGGCTCGGCGATCATCGGCGGGCCCGACGGCGTGCAGAACAGCTATGCGGTGGGCGACGAGATCATCCCCGGCGTCACGCTCAAGATGGTACAGTTCGATGGCGTGACGATCAGCCGCGGCGGCGCCGACGAGCAGCTTTTCCTCGATCAGTCGGGCGCGGCGCCGCCGCCGGCGGTGCCCGATCAGTCGGACACCAGCACATTGCTCGATTCGCCGACGGCTGCGGCGGTACCCGGATCGCAGACGGTGGCGCCGCAGCAGTTGCTCGGCGAGATCGATTTCGCGCCGCGGCTGGATCAGGGCCAGATCACCGGCTTCGTCGTGAAGCCCAAGGGCGCGGGCACTGCCTTCCGCGTCGCCGGGCTGCAGGACGGGGACATCATCGTCTCGGTGAACAACCAGAAGATCACCAACGCCAGCGACCTCGAACGCATGGCCACCGAGGCCGGCGGCAAGGGCGGCAATATCAGCCTGCAGGTCGAACGCGGATCACAGGTCATTCCCCTCGTCATCACGATTGCGAGACAATGAAGAAGCATCTCCTGACCATCGGCCTCGCGCTCGCGCTGGCTGCGCCGTTGCCGCTCCATGCGCAGCAGACGCTCAATGTGCGCGATGCGGACATCCGCGCGTTCATCCAGGACGCCGCGCGCGTGACCGGGCGGACCTTCATCATCGACCAGCGCGTGCAGGGGAAGGTGTCGGTGGTGACCGATCGGCCGCTGTCGCGCAGCGAATATTTCGAGATCTTCCTTTCGACGATTCGCGCCAACGGCCTGATCGCGGTGCCGACCGCAAGCGGGGCGTTCCGCATTCAGCCGGCCGATGGCGCCGCCTCGCAGCCCGGCGCCGTCGGCGGCGCCAGCCGCGCGCCGCGCAATGCCTTCGTTACCGAGATCTTCCGCCTGAAGTCGATCGATGCGACCTCTGCGGTCGAGACGATCCGTCCGCTGGTCAGCCGCGAGGGCTCGGTCACCGCCAACCGCTCGGGCAATTCGGTGGTCGTCGCCGATTTCGCCGACAATATCCGCCGCATCCGCCAGGTGATCGCCGAGATCGACCGCGACAGCGCGACGACCCGGCTGGTGCCGTTGAAGAATGCGGGCGCGCGTGAGATCGCGCAGTCTCTGCAGCAGCTCGTCGGCACCGGTGGCGGGGAGGGCGCCGCAGCGCGCGGCCCGGCCGCAACGATCGTCGCCATCGACAGCTCCAACTCGATCGCGCTGCGCGGCGACGGGCCCACCGTTGCACGGCTTGCCGACATCGCCGCCGATCTCGATCGCCGCGCCGCCACCGGCACGGAGATTCGCGTGCTGTGGCTGCAGCATGCCGATGCCGAAAAAATGCTGCCGGTGCTGCAGCAGCTCGTCGGCCAGCAGCCGAGCTATTCCTCCTCCTCGAGCTCGGGGCTCAGCCGCCGCAGCAGCACGAGCGGATCGGGCGGATCCGCGTCCGATGCGCCGGCTCCTACGCCTTCGCCGAGCCCGGCGGCCTCGGCCGCCCCCGCGGCCACCGGTTCCGGCGGCAATGGCGGCATCGCCGGTCGTGGACCCGCGATCATCACCCGATTCGAGGGTGCCAATGCGCTCGTCATCGCCGCGCCGCCCGAGATCCAGCGCACGCTCGGCGAGGTCGTCCGCCAACTCGACACCCGGCGCGAGCAGGTGCTGGTCGAGGCGGTCATCGCCGAAATTTCGGACGCGACCGCCAAGCGGCTCGGCGTCCAGCTCCTCTTCGGCGGCAAGAACGCGCCTTTCGCCGTCACCAACTATTCGAACAGCTCGCCGAGCATCCTTTCGATCGCCGGTGCGATCGGCGCGCGGGAGCTGAGCTCTACGACCACCGTCATCAACGGCGACACCGTCACCACCAGCACCAACTCCGCGGTTACCGACCTGCTCGAGCAGAACGCGGCGCAGCAGATCCTCGCGGCGCAGGGGGGCTTTGCCGGTTTCGCGACCAAGATCGGGAGCGACCTGATCCTCGGCGCGATCGTCAACGCGGTGAAGTCGGACAACCAGTCCAACCTGCTGTCTGCGCCTTCGGTGATGACGCTCGACAATCAGGAAGCGCGCATCCTCGTCGGGCAGGAAATCCCGATCACCACCGGCCAGGCGCTCAGCAACAATTTCGACAATGCGTTCCGCACCGTTCAGCGCCAGAATGTCGGCATCTCGCTGGAGGTGAAACCGGTGATCAACGCGGGCGGCACGGTGAAGCTGGAACTGCGGCAGGAGGTCAGCTCGATCGCCGGCCCGGTGAGCGAGGATTTCTCGGACCTGATCCTCAACAAGCGCGAGATCGAGACGACGATTACGATCGACGACGGCGAGATCGTCGGCATCGGTGGCCTTCTCGACGACAATGAGCGGCGCACGGTCGAAAAGATCCCGTTCCTCGGCGACCTTCCCGGGCTCGGTGTGCTGTTCCGCTCCAAGGCGCGGTCGCGCGCCAAGACCAACCTGATGGTGTTCATCCGCCCGACGATCCTGCGCACCGCCGCGGATTCGCGCGAGGTTTCCGAGCGCCGCTACGGCTACATGCGCCAGCAGCAACTCGATGCGCGACCCGAGCGCGAGCCGACGATCGACGAACTGGTGCGCGAGTATATGGGCGCTGCGCCGCCGATTCCGGCGTCCCAGCTTGTTCCTGGCGATGCGGTTGCGGCGCCCGCGCCGGGTGCTGAAACCGCGCCGCCGCCGGCACCGGCAGAACCTGCGATCATCCGCCCCGAAGTCCGCGGTTCGACCTCAACGATCCGGCCGGTCGATCCCGCGACCGGGCTGGAGCCGAAGTGAGGATCCGGGGATGAGAATCCGCAAGGGCGGCGAGGCGATGGCGGTCGACACCGAAGCCGAGGCCGCCGCCGCGATGGCTGCGGCCGATGTGGCTTCCGTACCCGCGGCCGAGACGGTCTATGCCATTCCCTACGGCTTCGCCCGCAAGTTCGGCGTCGTTCTCAACGGACCGGACGAGGCGGGCGGCTATGCCGTGACCTTGCGCGAGGGCGGGAACCCGCGCGTGCTGCTGGAGGTGCGGCGCTATCTCGGCCGCGCTTTCGACGTCACCCAGGTGCCCGCGATCGAGTTCGACTGGCTGCTGTCCAACCGGTACGCGATGGACGGACAGGCGGCGGCGATGGCGGCGGGTTCGCTGGGGCTGGGCGATGAGCTCGACCTGCTGGCGACCGACCTGCCGACTGCGGACGACTTGCTCGATACCGCCGACGATGCGCCGGCGATCCGTCTGATCAACGGCATCATCGCCGAGGCCGCGCGGCAGGGCGTGTCGGATATCCATATCGAGCCCTATGAAACCGGCCTCGTCGTGCGCATGCGCGTCGACGGCGTGCTGCGCGAGACGTTGCGGATGCCGCCGCATGTCGCGCCGGTCGTCGTCAGCCGCATCAAGGTCATGGCGCGGCTCGACATCGCCGAGCGCCGCGTGCCGCAGGATGGCCGCATCGGCCTGACCCTCGCCGGAAAGCTGCTCGACGTGCGCGTTTCCACGCTCCCGAGCCGCGCCGGCGAGCGGGTGGTGCTGCGTATCCTCGACAAGGAGAATGCCGGCATCACGCTCGATGCGCTGGGCATGGCGCCGGCGATGCATGCGCTGCTGCGCGAGGCGTTGACCGAACCCAACGGGATCATCCTCGTCACCGGTCCGACCGGCTCGGGCAAGACGACGACGCTCTATGCCAGCCTGCGCCTGCTGAACGACGGATCGCGCAACATCCTGACCGTCGAGGATCCGGTCGAATATGCGGTCGAGGGTGTCGGCCAGACGCAGGTCAATTCCAAGGTCGGCCTGACCTTCGCTGCCGGGCTGCGGGCGATCCTGCGCCAGGATCCGGACGTGGTGATGGTCGGCGAAATCCGCGACCGCGAGACCGCCGAGATCGCGGTGCAGGCCTCGCTCACCGGCCATCTCGTCCTCTCGACCGTCCACACCAACGACGCGGTCGGCGCGATCACGCGCATGCGCGACATGAAGGTGGAGCCTTTTCTGCTCGCTTCGACCTTGCGCGCGGTGATCGCGCAGCGGCTGGTAAGGCGGCTGTGTCCGAACTGCCGCCAGCCGATGCCGGCAGGCGCGTCGGTTGCAGCCTTGCTCGGCATCGAGCCGGGCACGACGGTCTATGAGCCGCAGGGCTGCAACGACTGCAACGGTACCGGCTTCAAGGGGCGTATCGGCGTCTATGAAGCGGTCCGCGTCGACGATACGATCCGCCGGCTGATCAACGAGGGCGGGGACGAGGTCGCGATCTCCCGCCACGCCTTCCGAAACACGACCGATCTCACCGCGGCCGCACGTGCGCTGGTCCGGGAGGGAGTAACCACGCCGGAGGAAGCGGTGCGTGTCTCCCGCCGCGAGACGATCGATGCGTGAGGCTTGAATGCCTGATTTCGATTATCTTGCGCTCGACACCGGCGGTCGTGAGCGGCGCGGCAGCGTTGCGGCGCCGACAATCGAGGATGCGCGGGCGCGGCTCGACAAACGCCGCCTCTATGTCGTTCGAATCGAGGCCGGCAGCGGCGGCGGCGGCGCGGCGGCGGCAACGCGGGCGCGTCCGCTGCTGGCGGGCGGCAGCCTGTTCGGCCCGCGGCGCATGTCGGGCAAGGCGCTGACGCTGTTCACCCGCCAGCTCGCGACGCTGATCCAGGTCAGCCCGCTGGAGGAATCGCTCCGCACCATCTCGCGCCAGACCGAACAGCCGCACGTCCGCGCGGTGCTCGAGCGCGTCCATGCCGGCGTCGTCGAAGGCCGCCGACTGTCGGAATCGATGGGCCGCGAGCCGAAGAGCTTTCCGCCGCTCTATCGCGCGATGGTGTCCGCCGGCGAAGGCTCGGGCACCTTGCCGTCGATCCTCGAACGCCAGGCCGATCTCCTCGAACGCCAGGCGCACATGCGCTCCAAGGTGATGACCGCGCTCGCCTACCCGACCGTCCTCGCCTTCGTGGCGATGGGCGTGGTGATGGCGCTGATGATCTTCGTCGTGCCGCAGGTGGTGGAACAGTTCGATACGGTGGGGCAGGAACTGCCGCTGCTGACGCGGATCGTCATCGGTCTTTCGGACTTTCTCAGCGGCTGGTGGTGGGCGTTGCTGCTGGCGATCGCCCTGATCGGGTTCGTCAGCTGGCGCGCGCTGAAGGACCCCGGCATCCGCTTGCGCTTCGATCGCATGCTGCTGCGCATTCCGTTCATCGGCCGGCTGATCCGCGATCTCCATGCCGCGCAGATGGCGCGCACGCTTTCGACGATGATCGCCTCGCGCCTGCCGCTGCTGGAAGGCCTCGCGCTGACCAGCCAGACCGTTCACAATCGCGCACTGCGGGCGGCGACCGATGAGATCGTCGAAGCCATCAGAGGCGGCGGCAGTCTGTCGGCGGCGCTGCGCCGCGCCGACATCTTTCCGCCGCTGCTGGTCTATCTCGCCGCTTCCGGCGAGGCGTCGGGGCGATTGGACACGATGCTGGAACGCGCGGCGGACTATCTGGAACGCGAGTTCGAGGGCTTCACCTCGGCGGCGCTCTCGCTGCTGGAGCCGGCGATCATCGTGCTGATGGGCGGCATCGTCGCCATGATCGTGCTATCCATCCTGCTTCCTATCCTCCAGCTCGAAACGCTGGCGGCATCATGAGGTTTTTCATGCGTAGTTCCCCGATCCTTGCTTCCTTGCGCCGCCGCCTGGCGGCCGGGCCGGCACGCCGGCCGGACGAAGACGGCTTCACGCCCGTGAGGCGTTCCGCCGAACACGGCTTCACGCTGGTGGAGTTGATGGTCGTGATCGTGATCATCGGCCTGCTCGCCACGATCGTCGCGATCAACGTGATCCCCGCCGGGGACCGTGCCCGCGTCGACAAGGCCAAGGCGGACATCGCCACGATCGAGCAGGCGCTGGAGATGTACCGGCTGCACAACCTGAACTACCCGTCGACCGGGGATGGTCTTTCGGCGCTGCTGACCCCGCCGCCGTCGCTGCAGAACGCGCAACGCTATCAGCGCGGCGGCTATATCAAGAAGCTGCCGGACGATCCGTGGGGCCGCCCGTACAATTATAGCGCGCCGGGCCGGAATGGTCCGTTCGACATCTGGTCCTATGGCGCCGACGGCGTCGAGGGCGGGACGGACGACAACGCCGATATCGGCAGCTGGCAGTAATCCGATGACTTCGCGGCGGAGCGATCTGGCACAGGGCTTCGCGCCCTTGCGGCGTTCCGCCGAACGCGGCTTCACGTCTCTCAGGCGTTCCGCCGAGCACGGCTTCACGTCCCTGAGGCGTGCCGCCGAACACGGCTTCACGCTTGTCGAACTGATGATCGTGATCACGATCGTGGCGTTGATGTCGGCGGCGGTGGTGCTCGCGATGCCCGATCCGCGCGGCCGCCTGGTCGATGAGGCCGAGCGTTTCGCGGCGCGCGCCAAGGCAGCGCGCGATGCGGCGGTCGTGGAATCGCACAGCATCAACCTCAGCGTTTCCGCCCAGGGCTATCGCTTCGAGGCGCGCCGCGCCGGCCGCTGGGTACCGCTCTCGGATAAGCCTTTCCGCCCCGAGGAATGGACGGACGGCACCGTCGCTGTCGCCGCGGGTGGCCGCAGCCGGGTAACCTTCGATTCCACCGGCCTCGCCAGCCAGCGCATGGAAGTCACGCTGTTGCGCGAGGGCGTGCGGAGCATCGTGGTGATCGATACCGACGGTACGGTGCGGATCGATGGATAGGGGAGAACCCGAGGGGGAAGCCGGCTTCACCCTCCTCGAAATGCTCGTCGCGCTGATCGTGTTCAGCCTCGCCGCGCTGGCGTTGCTGCGGCTGGAGGGCGCGACCATCCGCAGCACGGCCGATCTCGAGACGCAGACCGTGGGGCAGATGGTGGCGCGCAACGTCGCGGTCGAGACCCTGAGCGATCCGCTCGCGCCATCGCTTGGCAAGAGCGACGGCAAGGCCGAGAATGGCGGTCGCCAGTGGCGGTGGGAGCGCCGCACCTCGCTGACCGGCGACCAGCGCATCGCCCGCGTCGATATCGCCGTGTTCGATGCGGCCGGCCTGCAGGCTGCGCGCCTCACCATCGTAAGGCCGCGCGAATGACCTCGATCCTGTCTTCGCGGCGTTCCGCCGAACACGGCTTCACGCCCGTGAGGCGTTCCGCCGAACACGGCTTCACGCCCGTGAGGCGTTCCGCCGAACACGGCTTCACGCCCGTGAGGCGTTCCGCCGAACACGGCTTCACGCTCGTGGAGCTTCTGGTCGCGCTGTTCATCTTTGCGCTGCTCGCCAGCGCCGGCGTCGCAATCCTTGCCTTCAGCGTGCGCGCGCAGGCGGCGGCGAGCGATCGTCTGACCGAGATCGCCGGGCTCGGCCGCGTCGGCGCGATCGTCTCGGCGGACATGGCGCAGGTGATCCCGCGCTCGACCCGTAACCGGGAAGGTGATCCGCTGCCCGCCTTCGATGGCCTTGCCGTCAGCAATGGCGAGCCCTTCCTGTCCTTCGTGCGGACCGGCTGGACCAATGCCGAAGGCGCGGCGCGCGCCAGCCTGCAGCGCGTCGAGTATCAGTTCGTCGACGGCCGGCTCGAACGCGTGCCCTTCGCCATGCTCGACGGGGCCGAGCCGATCACGCGATCGGTGTTGCTCGACGATGTCGACCGGCTCAGCGTCCGCTACCGCATCGACAATGACTGGATGGACACGTGGCAGCCGACGCGCGCCGAGGGATTGCCGCGCGCGATGGAGTTGACCATCCGCCGCCGCGATGGCGTAGAGTATCGGCAGCTCTTCCTCGTCGGGACGGGCTACTGATGCGCGCGCGTCCGCCCGTTTCCGCTGGAGAGCGCGGTGCCGCGCTGCTGACGGTGCTGCTGCTCGTCGCGGTGATCTCGGTGCTCGCCGCCGGCGCGCTGGAGAAGTTGCGCATCTCGACGCGGTTGGCCGCGAACGCCAATGCGACGGATCAGGCGCGGGCCTATGCCTATGCCGCGGAAACGCTGGCGCAGCGTCGTATCGACGACATCATGGAGCGCGATGCGGCGCGCACGACGCTGGAGGGCAATTGGAACGGCCGCCGCCAGCGCCTGCCGATCCCCGGCGGCCTCGCCACGGCGACCGTCTCGGACGGCGGCAATTGCTTCAACCTCAACAGCGTCGTCAGCGGCGCGCAGGGGCTGGAGAAGCAGGCCTCTCCCTATGGGATCTCGCAGTTCGAAGCGCTGATGACCTTGCTGGAGATCCCGCCGCAGGAGGCGCGGACGATCGCGGTCTCGCTAGCGGACTGGATCGATACCGACAGCATGCCGGGGTCCGGCGGCGCCGAGGACAATTATTACGCCGCGCTCGCCGAGCCCTATCTTCCTCCCAACATGCTGATCCAGGATCCCAGCGAATTGCGTGCGGTTGCCGGCGTCACGCCCGAAGTCTACGCGCGCCTCAGGCCTTGGATCTGCGCATTGCCGAACAATGAGCCGTCACCGATCAACGTCAACACGCTGTCGCCCGAACAGGCGCCGCTCTTCGCCATGCTGATCCCGCAGCAACTGACGCTCGAGCGCGCGCGCCAGATGCTGCTCGAGCGGCCGGCGAACGGCTTTTCGAGCCCCGCCGCCTTCTGGAAGCTGCCGGCGCTGGAGGCGCTGGTGCCGCCGATGCAGGCGGCTGAGCAGATCAAGGTGCGGACGCGATATTTCAATCTGAACATCAGCGTCGAGCTGGCCGGCGCCGAGCTGAGCGAGACCGCGCTGATCGATGCCACGCGCACGCCCTCGCGGCTGGTGCGGCGGCAATGGGGGGATCCTTCATGAGCAATGCGCTGGTGCTGTTCTTGCCCGAGCGCCCGGAGAGCGTGTGGCGCTGGCTGCGTTTCGCCGGCGATGCGGTGGTGGGGCGTGGCGAGGGCGCCGAGACGATTCCGGCGACATCGGCGGACAGCGCCGAGATCGAGCGCGTCGTCGCGGTGGCACCGGCGGGCGCGATGACGCTCGACTGGGCGGAACTGCCCAAGCTGGCGCCCGCGCAGGCGCGCGCGGCTGCGAAGCTGCTGGCGTCCGAGAACACGATTCAGCCGGCCGACGCGCTGCACGTCGCGCTGGGCGAGCCGGATGATAAGGCCGAGGCGGGCGTCCGCCCGATGGCGACGCTGGATGCGGCGCGGATGAGCGCGTGGCTGGCGGCGCTGCAGGCGCGCGGGCTCGATCCCGATGCGATCGTGCCGGCTGCCTTGCTGCTGCCGCGGCCCGAGACCGGCTTCGTGCGCGGCGCGCTGGGCGGTGAGGTCGTGGTCCGCGGCCGCGACAGCGGCTTCGTCGAGGATCCGCAGCTGGCGCCGCTGCTGATCGGCGATGCGCCGACCGACACGCTTGATAGCGAGGCGCTGGAGCGGGCGATCGCCGCAGGTGTCGCCGATCCGCCACTCGATCTCAGGCAAGGCGCGTTTGCGCGCCGCCGGCGGTGGGCGATCGACTGGAAACAGGTGCGGCGCCTCATCACCATCGGCGTCGCCATCGCCGGCGCGACCCTGGCGATCAGCCTGGCGCTGATCCTGCGCTACACGCTCGCTGCGGACGGACTCGAACGGCGTGCCGAGGTCGCGGCTGCGGAGGCGCTGCCCGGCGGCGCAGGGCAGGGCAATGCGGTGGCGCTGCTCGATGAACGGCTCGCAGGGATGCGGGGCGGCGGCTACGGCTTTTCGATAACCGCGGGCGCGGTATTCGCCGCGGTCGAAGCCGTGCCCGCGGTCGATCTCAACGCAATGACCTTTGAACGGGATGGCACGATGAAGCTCACGCTCTCGGCAGGCACCGGCCCCGAGGTGGAGGCGGTGAAGGCAAGGCTGGAGGCGCTCGGCCTGCGCGTCGTGCCCAGCGTATTCCAGCAGTCTGGTGACCGGATCAATGGCGACCTGACGGTGGCGCCGCGATGAACGCGCGCCTGCGCCTGTGGTGGGGCGGTCGGTCGCTCCGCGAGCAGCGGATGCTGCTGGTGATGGCGGCATTGCTCGCCATCGTCATCGTCTGGCTCGGTATCCTGCGCCCGGTAACCGATGGACTGTCGCTGGCGCGGGAGCGCCATGCGCAGGCAGTGATCGGCTATGGCGAGGTGCTCGCCAAGCGCGACGCGCTGCGCGCACTGACCCGCGCCGCGCCGGCGCCGCTCGACGGCCCGCTGGAAACCATCGTGCGGCAGACCGCGGGGGAGGCCGGTTTCACCTTCGCCAGCCTCAACGCCGACAGCGCCGATCATCTGACGCTGACCATCGCCAATGCCCGGCCGGCGGCGCTGTTCGGCTGGATCGCCGGGCTCGAACGGCGCGGCGTGCTGGTCGAACGGCTGGTGGTGCGTGACAACGCCGATCCGACGCTCAACGTCGAGCTCGCGCTCAGGGGAAGGATGCGCTGATGCGGTTGAAGCTTCCGCTGGGGCGCCGCGCGCTGCTGATCGCCGCCTTCGTCGCCGCGCTGATCATCACCTTCCCGATGCGCCTCGCGCTCGGTGCGATCGGGCTCGACGACAGCGGCTTTTCCGCGCGCGAGGTGCGCGGCAGCGTCTGGTTCGGGGGGCTGACCGAGGCGCGCGTCGGCACGATCCCGCTGGGTGACGTCGGCGCATCGCTCTCGCCGGTGCAACTGCTCGTCGGCCGGGCACGCGTCGATCTCGATGGGGAAGGGCCGGATGGCGTGCATGGCGCGGTCGGGATTTCGCGCAACAGCTTCGGCATCGACGATGTCACCGCCAAGCTGCAGGCGGGCAGCAGCTTCGCGCCGCTGCCGCTCTCGACGATCGATCTCACCGACCTTTCGGTGCGCTACGCCGATGGCCAGTGCCAGCGTGCCAGCGGCCGCGTGCGCGCCAATCTGGAAGGCGCGCTTGCCGGCGTTCGGCTGGGCGGTGGCCTCACCGGCAATGCCCGCTGCGAGGGCGGGGCGCTGCTGCTGCCGCTGGTGGGGGAATCGGGAATGGAGCAGGTGATGCTGCGCATCCGCGAAGGCGGCCGCTTCACCGCCGATATCGCCGTGCGCCAGGGCGATGGCCCGGGCTTCTCACAAACGATCCAGGGACGGCTCTGACCTCTGCTGCCCTCCCGCTTGCGGGAGGGGCCTGGGAGGGGCTGCCCGCGAACCGCTCAGCCCGGCAACGCCGCCCGCAGGATCTCCGCATAGATCGCGGTCAGCGCGTGGATGTCTTCCACTGCCGCGGCTTCGTCCAGCTTGTGCATCGTTGCGTTGGGCAGGCCGAACTCGACCACCGGGCACAGCTTCGACAGGAAGCGCGCGTCGGAGGTGCCGCCGGTGGTCGAAAGCTCGGGGGTGATGCCGGTAACCCGCGCGATCGCCTCGGCGACCAGGCTCGAAAGCGTGCCCGGCGGGGTGAGGAACGCTTCGCCCGAGATGCGCGAGACCAGCCGTGCGCCGGGTGCTTCCTCTTCGACGATCGCGCGGATCATCGCGGTCAGTGTCTCGCCGCTGTGGCGATCATTGAAACGGATGCTGATCCGCGCCTTCGCGAGCGCGGGGATCACATTGGTCGCGGGGTTGCCGACCTCGAGATCTGTGATCTCGATGTTGGAGGGCTGGAACCAGTCGGTGCCCTCATCCAGCACGATTGCCTCGATCCGCGCGAGGATGCGCACCAGGCGCGGGATCGGATTGTCGGCGAGGTGCGGGTAGGCGACATGGCCCTGTGTGCCGGGCACCTCGATCCACATGTTGACCGAGCCGCGCCGGCCGATCTTGACCATGTCGCCCAGCCGCACGGTAGAGGTCGGTTCGCCGACCAGGCACAGGTCGGGGCAGATGCCGCGTGCGCGCATATGCTCGATCAGCGCGACCGTGCCGAACAGCGCCGGGCCTTCCTCGTCACCGGTGATGATCAGGCTGATCGTGCCGTCGAGATCGCCCACCGTCGCCAGCGCGGCGACGAAGGCGGCGATCGAGCCCTTCATGTCGACCGCACCGCGCCCGTGCAGCAGCCCGCCACGGATCTCGGGCGCGAAGGGCGCGCTTGTCCAGCCCTCGCCGGGCGGCACGACGTCGAGATGGCCGGCGAACGCGAAATGCTTGCCGCCGTTGCCGCGGATCGCGAACAGATTGGCGACCGGCCCGTCGGGTGCCGCGCCGGCTTCGAAGATGTCGACGGCAAAGCCGAGCGCACGCAATGGTTCGGCGAGCACCTCCATCATCGCGACGCCGGCGGGCGTCACGCTGGGTACGGCCATCAATGTCCGGGCGAATGTGACGGGATCGATCATCGCGACCGCCTAGCGGCGCCGCCCGGCTTTGCCTAGACTGGCGCCATGCCGAAGATCGATCTGGATGCCATCCCCGAAACCAACGCCAGCGGCTATCCCGCGCCCTATCGCGACGTGATCGAGCGGCGCTGGTATCGTCGGCTCGGCCCGCCCGGCGGGCTCGACGACTTCGGCGTCAGCCATGTGCGGCTCGAACCCGGCGCCTGGTCGTCGCAGCGCCACTGGCATGCGGAGGAGGACGAGTTCGTCGTGATCCTCTCGGGCGAGGCGATGCTGGTCGACGACCATGGCCGCACGCCGCTTAAGGCCGGCGACTGCGCGGCGTTCCCGAAGGGGGACGGCAATGCTCACACGCTGATCAACGAAAGTGCGTCCGACTGCGTGTTCATCGCCATCGGCCGGCCGGCGCTGAGCGATTGCCATTATCCGGATATCGATCTCCACATGTTCGCGGGGCTCGGCTTCCGCCGCAAGGATGGCAGCGCGATCTAACCGGACCGGGATCAGCCGGATATGGTCGGCCAGTGCGCGGCGACGAAGCGCGACGTCTCGGCCGCGAGTTCCAGATCCTCGGGTGTACCGCCCATGAAGCCGCCGTGCGGCATCGCCTCGAAGACATGAAGCTCCACCGGCACCGCCGCGCGCCGCAACAGGCGGTGCATGCGGACGGCGTTCGACAGGAACAGGTCTCGCGTGCCGCTCTGCAGGAAGGTCGGCGGAAATCCGCCGAAATCGCCGAACAGCGGCGACAGGTACGGATGCGCCAGATCCGCGCCGTTCGCATAGAGCAGGTTGTTCGCCATCAGCGAGCCCGGCAGCACGACGTCGACCAGACGGTTGACCTGGAAACTGTCGCCGGATTCGGTGAGATCGACCTCCGGCGAGAGCAGCACCAGAGCGGCGGGGAAGGGCAGCCCCTCCTCCCGTGCGCGCAGCAGCATCGCGACGGCGAGATTGCCGCCCGCGGACCGCCCGCCGATGACGATGTTCGCCGCGCCATAACGGTCAAGCAGATGGCGATAGGTTGCGAGGCAATCGTCGAGTGCCGCCGGAAAGGGATGTTCGGGCGGCATGCGATAGTCGACGCCATAGCAGGTCACGCGGTGCCGGTCGGCCTGTGCCTGCGCCGCGATGCGGCAGGCGTCGCCGCCGCCGCCCAGGACGAGCGCGCCGCCATGCAGATCGATATAGGCGCAGTCGGTGCGCAGCGGATCCTTCGGTGTGGCGACATGGACGGTCGCGCCGTCGATCTCGATCGTCGTGACGCTCGATTGCAACTGCCCGGCCAGCGCCGTCATGCCCGCGGCATATTGCGCATCGACCGCCGCCTTCAGCCGCATCCAGCCGTCATGATCGTCGGGTGAGGGCATTGCATGGAGGCTGTTCAGCGGCACGCCGTCGTCGCGTACCAGCCGCTGGAGGGCGGCACGCGCCTCCGTGCTGATCGAGGCGGGGAAGGGAATGATGCGCGGCTCCAGCCTCACGCCGGACGTGTCGTCGGTCATGATCAACTCTCGATGGGGGCCCGGCGCTCATGCCGTGGTGATCGGCATTGTTCGGGGCTCTGGGCTCGTTGCCATCCTATCCCACATCGGGCATCGACGGCGCAAGATATGCCCCGCATCGAAAGGGCCGGGAGGATGAGTCAGGCGAAATACGGACCGATCGCGCAGATCGGCATGGTTACCGACGATCTGGATGCCAGCATCGCCCGCTGGATCGCGACGATGGGCGTCGGCCCGTGGACGGTGTTCCGCAACGTGACGCTCAAGGGCCGGTTTCTCGGGCGCGATACCGAAGTGCGAATGGACGTCGGCCTTGCCTATCAGGGCGACACCCAGGTCGAACTGATCCACGTCACCAATGGCGCGGTCTCGCCCTATCTTGCCGCGGACGGGACGCCGCTGGCGGGCCTGCACCATCTCGCGTGGCTCACCGACGATCTCGACGCCACCGTGGCCGGTGCGGAGTTGGACGGGCTGCGCACCGTGTTCCGGGCGCACAGCCCCGGCACCCGCGTCGCCTATCTCGAGGCTCCCGGCGAAGCGGGCATCCTCTTCGAGTTCATCGAAAGCGGGCAGACCCGCCAGCTCATTGCGGACGGCATCGCCGCGACGCGCGGATGGGACGGCAGCAACCCTATCCATGTCATCGATTTCGCGCAGGCATGAGCCGCGCATGGCCATGAACGAGCATCCGGCAGCCGTCGCGATCCGTCATGCCGGGGCAGAGGGCCAGGCCGACCTCACCGGGATCAGCTGGAACCGATAAGGGCGTGATGCCCCCGGGATGGCCGGTATCGGCTCCGCGTATCGCGGCGCTTCGCAATCGGCATAGCCCCACCTGTGCAGCCGCACAGGACAGCCAATCCCTCGACCCGATCGATCGTTGGCCGGGCCCGGCCTAGCCTTCTCCCTGCCGTGTCAGACGCGGCAACCAGGAGGATCGAATCATGAAGCTGGACATTTTCGCGCAGCCTACAGGGACGGGCGCGGAGGAGCTGGTGCCGTCGCGCTACGCGCTGCGGGTCGGCGAGATCGACGTGCTGGTCGTCAGCGACGGTGTGCTGCCGCTGCCGACCGAAACATTGGCGACCAACGCCGATCCGGCGGTGCGCGCCGCATGGCTGGAAGACATGTTCCTGCCCCCCGAAGCGTTCGACTGGCCCTTGAACGTGCTGGTGGTGCGCAGCGGCGACCAGACCATTCTCGTCGATGCCGGTCTCGGCGGGCAGTTCCCGGGCTTCCCCCGTGCCGGGCAGTTCCCGCACCGGCTCGAAGCGGCAGGCATCGATCTCGGCTCAGTGACCGACGTTGTCATCACCCACATGCATATGGACCATGTCGGCGGGCTGCTCGTCGATGCGGTGAAGAGCCGGCTGCGACCGGACCTGCGCGTGCATGTCTGCGCCACCGAGGTCGATTTCTGGGCGACGCCCGATTTCTCGCACACCGCGATGCCGTCGCCGGTGCCGCCCGTGCTGCGCAAGACCGCGCAGCAGTTCGTGGAGGCCTATCGGGATCGCATCCAGACCTTCGAGCAGGACTTTGACGTGGCGCCGGGCGTCACCGTCTCGCGCACCGGCGGGCACACGCCGGGGCACAGCGTCGTCCGCCTTGCATCGGGCGGTGAGCGGCTGACCTTCGCCGGCGATGCGATCTTCCCGGTCGGCTTCGACCATCCGGACTGGTTCAACGGTTTCGAGCATGACCCCGAGGAGTCGGTCCGCGTCCGCGTCCGCCTGCTGAACGAGGCCGCGGCGACCGGTGAATTGCTGGTTGCGACGCACCTGCCGTTCCCCTCGGTCGGCCGTGTGGCGGTGGATGGCGATGCCTTCCGCTGGGTCGCCGGATTCTGGGATTTCTGAGGATATACCCAAGGCCCGGGGCGCGGGTCATTGCGCGCCCCGCGCCTCAGGCGTCCACCGCCGCGCGCAGCCGCGCCGCGTCGGATGCGGGCGGGACGCCGAACAGGCGGGAATAGTCTCGGCTGAACTGGGACGGGCTGCCATAGCCGACCTGGAAGCCTGCGCTGGCGGCGTCCATCGCCTCGCTCACCATCAGCCGCCGGGCCTCCTGCATCCGCAACTGGGTGCGGAATTCGATCGGGCTCATCGCGGTGATCGCCCTGAAATGCCGGTGGAAGGAGGATCTACTCATCCCCGCGATCTCGGCCGCCTCGTCGATGCGGCATGGATCGCGATACTGCGTGCGGATCCAG